>NZ_JBGUBB010000002.1:0-1084411 GCF_041821125.1 Natronorubrum sp. A-ect3
CGACCCGTGAGCGAACGAAGTGAGTGAGAACCGCGGGAAAGCGAACGGGGAGGAACGACCCGTGAGCAAACGACGTGAGCGAGAACCGCGGACAGTGCGATGGGTGTGTCATCGGTTCCATTAGGACACAAAACCTGTTGTTGAAACAGACCAACAGCGCCAGCGCTTTCGATCGGCGCACCAATCGGTGGTTATCACCCATAATCAGCTATCGAAGGAAAAAGTTATTCAATAGTCCCCGCTGATGTCTAGCAACCACAGGTGACGTGATATGGTCAAAATGGAAACGGCAGAGCTGGAAACCGATCTAAGTTTGTTCAAATACGACTCCCTCGAGCAGTTGCCGCCCCAGTATCGGGACCTCGAGACGTCCGAACGAACCGAACGCATCGAAGCGGCACTCGAGGAACTCGGCGACGACGTCGTGATTCTGGGCCACAACTATCAGCGCCAGGAGATCGTCGAACACGCCGATTTCATCGGTGACTCCTATCAGCTCTCGAAGGAGGCTGCCAACGCGGACGCCGAGTACGTGATCTTCGGCGGCGTGACGTTCATGGCCGAGAGCGCGGACATCATCACCGACGACGACCAGACGGTGATCCTCCCGAGCATGGAGGCCTCCTGTCCGATGGCGGGCATGGCCGAGGCGCTGCAGGTTGACGCTGCATGGGCAGAGATTACGGCCGCCGCACCCGACGCGAACATCATTCCGATCACGTACATGAACTCCTATGCGGACCTGAAGGCGTTCTGTGCGAGTCAGGGTGGACTGGTCTGTACCTCCTCGAACGCCCACAAGGCGTTCGAGTACGCCTTCGAGAAGGGTGATAAGGTCCTGTTCTTGCCGGACAAACATCTCGGAGAGAACACCGCCCACAGACTGGGGATGGAAGACGCAATCGCCGAGTGGGATCCGTGGGATCCCGAGGGGAAAGCTGCCGCGGAGGTCGCCGAGAGCGATATTATCCTCTGGGATGGCTACTGCCAGGTCCACGAACGGTTCACGACCGATCATATCGAGCAGGTTCGAGAGGCGAACCCAGACGCACAGGTCATCGTCCACCCCGAATGTCGGCGCGAAGTCGTCGAAGCCGCCGACAAAGCGGGCTCGACCGCGACGATCTGTGAAACGATCGAAACCGCCGACCCCGGCGAGACGTGGGCGATCGGCACCGAGATCCACCTCACCGAGCACCTGAAGCGCTGGCATCCCGAGGTGAACGTCCTCCCGCTATGTGGGGACGCCTGTATGGACTGTAACGCGATGCGCCAGATCGACCCCAACTACCTCACGTGGGTGCTCGAGGAACTCGTTGCGGGCCGCGAACGCAACGTGATCGAAGTCGCCCCCGAGGAGAAAGAACTCGCCGGACTCGCCCTCGAGCGAATGCTCGAGATCTAACCACTAATGACAGAGACACCAGACCACGACACTGCAGACGTCCTCGTCGTCGGCAGCGGCATCGCGGGCTGTGCGGCTGCCCTGTCGGCCGCCCGCAACGGCAGCGACGTTCTGTTGCTCACCAAGGCCGAACGCCCCGACGGCACAAGCACTGACTGGGCCCAGGGAGGCATCTCGACGACTCGAGACGATCCCGAGCGCTTCAAACAAGACATCCTCGCAGCCAGCGACGGCACGGCCGATCCCGACGCTGTCGAGGTGCTCGTCGAGAACGCCGACGACGCCGTCGAAGACGTGCTACTCGAAACGCTGGACATCGCGTTCGACGAAACCGATACCGGCGAGTTCGACTACACACGCGAGGCTGCCCACTCCGAATCCCGCATCCTCCACGTCGATGCCGCGACGGGGACCCACATCCTGCGGCCGTTTCTGCGCTACATCGACGATCACGACCGGATCGAGATCCGACAGGACACCGCCGCACTCGAGTTGATTACCCATGAAGGGCGCGTCCACGGTGTCGTCAGCGACGCCGCACCCACTGGCCACCCCATCTTCGCGGGCACGACGATCCTCGCAACCGGCGGGATCGGTGCACTCTATACACGCTCGACCAACCCCGACGACGCGACCGGAGACGGGATCGCTATGGCCGCGCTTTCGGGTGCAAACGTCGCAGACCTCGAGTACGTGCAGTTTCACCCTACTGCATACGATGGCGATGATCCGTTCCTCCTCTCCGAAGCGCTGCGCGGCGAGGGCGCCGTGTTACGAAACGGTGACGGCGACCGATTCATGGACGACTACCACCCGCAGGGCGACCTCGC
This sequence comes from Natronorubrum sp. A-ect3, assembly GCF_041821125.1. Classification (NCBI taxonomy): domain Archaea; kingdom Methanobacteriati; phylum Methanobacteriota; class Halobacteria; order Halobacteriales; family Natrialbaceae; genus Natronorubrum; species Natronorubrum sp. A-ect3. The sequence continues at coordinate 2,236 of NZ_JBGUBB010000002.1, forward strand.
GCCGCGGGACGTCGTCGCCCGCGCTGTCGAAATCGAACGCGAGGCGACGGGAGCGGTCGTGCTGGATGTCAGTACGCTCGAGGGCGAGTTCGAGGAAGCGTACCCCGCCATCGCCGAGACGTGTCGCGACCGCGGGATTGAGGGCGAGGAAATCCCGGTCGCTCCCTGCGAACATTTCCTCTGTGGCGGGATCGACGTCGACGACCGCGGGCAAACGTCGCTCGATCGCCTGTACGCCGTCGGCGAGTGCGCCCGCACGGGCGTCCACGGCGCGAACCGACTCGCAAGTACGAGCCTGCTCGAGGGGCTGGTCTGGGGACTGCGTGCGGGTGCAGACGCTGCAGAGTCCGGCGCTGAACCGCAGATCGTCGAGGCACCCGAGCTCCGCAACAGCGACCCCGACCTTCCGGAGCGCTTCGCCGCCGAGAAGTCGATCCGACTGAAGCGGACGATGGACGAGTATCTGGGTCTCGAGCGTGACCCGGACGAAATCGCCCGCGCGAGCGCCGTTCTCCGGCGGCTCAAAGGCGAACTCGACGCCTACATTCGCACGCGGACGGCTCGCGAACTGTACGAACTTCGGCACGCCTGTGTCACCGCCTTGCTGATCGCACGGGCAGCGAGCGAGAACCCCGATTCGAAAGGCTGTCACTACGTCGTTGCCGACTCGAGTGAGACGGTTGACCACACTCATGCTCACTGACACACAGCTCGAACGCTGGCTGCGTGAGGACCTCGGCCACCACGATGTGACGAATCAGGTTCCCGGCGACACGACGGGGCGGCTCGTCGCGACGGAACCCGGCGTCGTCGCGGGCCTCGAGGCCGCAACAGCCGTCTTCGAGTATCTCGACGTCGACATCTGTGCGTGTCTCGAGGACGGCACCGTGATCGAACCCGGCGACGAACTCCTCCGCGTTGAGGGGCCCACACGAGCGGTGCTTCGGGGCGAACGGGTGGCGGTAAACCTCGCTGGCCACGCCTCGGGCATCGCAACGCGAACGCGTCAGGCAGTCGAGGCGGCGCGAGCCGAATCCGACGCTGTCCGAATCGCCGCGACCCGAAAGACGACCCCCGGTCTCCGTGGGCTCGAGAAACGCGCCGTCGTCGCCGGCGGCGGCGACACCCACCGACTCGACCTCTCGCATATGGTGATGGTCAAAGACAACCACATCGCCGAGATGGGCCTCGAGGAAGCGATCGATCACTTCGAGGAGCGAACGTCGTTCGCGACGAAACTCGACGTCGAAGTCGAGACCGTCAACGATGCACCGCGGGCTGCCGAAGCCGGTGCGGATATCGTCCTCCTTGACAACATGACACCCGCCGAGACGAGCGACGCCGTCTCGTTGCTCGCGGAGTACGAGGGCGTTCTCGCCGAAGCCAGCGGCGGCATTACCTGTGAAACCGTCGCCGACTACGCCGCGACGGGTGTCGACGTGATCTCGATGGGATCGCTTACCCATTCGGCGCCGGCGCTCGATTGTTCGTTCCGGACCGGCGAGTAGCGATGGCTCGAGCAGCGACTGCTCGAGAGACAGACACTCACCTCGAGGCGGTCTACGAGGGCTGTCGGTCGTGACTGCTCGCGACAGCCATGCGAGGGCTGGGATTTGAACTACGCGAAGACGATCACCTCGCTTCGCTCGGTGCTGCGACTTCTCTACTTCAAATCCAGATACCGCAGTCGCCACTCACGAGTTGTTCGTGGCGACATGCGAGGGCTGGGATTTGAACCACGCCCAGACGGTCCGAGTCACTCACTTCGCTCGTTTCCCGGGCTGCGACTGGTCTGATTCAAATCCAGATGCTGCAGTTGCCACTCACGAGTTGTTCGTGGCAACATGCGAGGGCTGGGATTTGAACCCAGGGACCTCTACAGGAGCGGGTCTTAAGCCCACCGCCGTTGGCCTGCTTGGCTACCCTCGCACAGAAGTGCACTCGAGGGTAGTACCCCACGTGGAATGTGCGTTTCGATGTTGCTGTCGCGTAGCACGCAGTGCGAAGTCCGCGTTCGTGTCACCAGTCAACACTTAACGTCCCGTCGCCGTGTGGATCGGGCGCGATCTCTTCGTCGGTTCGACGATCGATGATATGGATACAGCCGTCGTCTTTTTTTGCCGGACAGACATCCGCTGCACGAACGTTGTGCTCGAGGTCGTCCTCGCCGAAGAAGTACGTCTTCGGCTGGGCGATTCCGGATGTGATCGACATCTCCCAGTTGTCACTGACCTCAGCGCATTTGCCAGCGCCAAAGCATTTGTTGGCCTCGAAGATGAGCTTGTAGGGCTTTTCCTCGATCGGTGGCGTCTCCGACGAGCCGATGTCGCTCGCACGCTGGATACCGTCGTCGCTCATTGGAGAGAGATTCGTTGCTGTGGTCTTTCGCGTTACGGTCGCGCGCCGGTTGCGGGTGCTCGCTTGCGCCCAGCGGTCGACGCCGTCGCTCAGGACGACCGCGTTTCCGGCATCGGTTCGGGGAGATCGTAACTGACACCGGTGAGGTCGCTCGAGACGGCCCACAGCCGGCGGGCCGTCTCGCGGTCGTACGAGCGATCGGACGACGCCTGTCGCTCTGGCGGGCCGCGCATGTTCATGAGACCACCGGGACCGTAGTACGCCCCACCCTCGACGTCCGGCGCGGTCGCGGCGTACAGCGTCGGCAGTGCACCCTGTTCGGCAGGCTGTGCCAGCACCGTGTTCGCAAGCCGCGTTGCCGCTCGAATCACACGGCCACGGTCCTCGACGCCGCGCGACTGCAGTTTCGTATCGGCGTATCCGGGGTGGACCGCGACGCTTACCGCGTTGACGCCGCCTGCGCGAAACCGTCGCTCGAGTTCGTACGCAAAGAGCACGTTCGCGAGTTTCGACTGACTGTAGGCGTCCCACCTGTCGTAGCTACGCTCGCCGTGAAGGTCGTCAAACACGATCTCGCCGCGTTCGTGAAGGCCGCTTGAAACGGTGACGACGCGTGCCGGTTCCGGGCCGTCGGTCCGCAGGTCGTCGAGCACCAGCCCCGTGAGCGCGAAGTGGCCCAGATGGTTGACGCCGAACTGGGTCTCGAACCCGTCGGCGGTCTCCCGGCGCGGGATCGCCATCGTCCCGGCGTTGTTGATCAGCACGTCGATCGATTCGTCGCCGAGACGGTCTGCAAACGCACGAAGCGACTCGAGACTCGCCAGATCACACGTTTCGACGCGGAGATCTGCATCGGGGATATCCACCCGAATGTCCCGTGCTGCGTTCTCGCCACGGTCGGTATCCCGGCAGGCCATGACCACTGTCGCACCGTTTCGGGCGAGTTTTCGGGTGGTCTCGAGGCCGATACCGCTGTTTGCACCCGTCACGACAACGGTGTGACCTCGTTGCTCCGGAATGTCGGCGGCAGTCCAGCCCATACCTGTTCGAACAGGTGCGACACAACTAAACATACTGTTCGCGGTACTCCACGACGGCGGGCAGGAACTCAGCGCTGTCTGGTCCGGATAGCAACAACCGTTGTAGACACAGTGACACAGCCCGTCTCAGGACAGTGTTCGTGACGGTTGCTGTACATGACACGTAGCCTTTTGTGTCTAGCGAACCAATGTCAGAGTATGCCACACGGTCAAGACGTCGAAAACGACACGTCAGATATCACATCCGAGTACGAGTGTCTCCAGTGTGGAAAGATCGTCACAGCCGAGACCAATCCCGGCGAATGCGAGGCCTGTGGCGGTGATTTCCACAACCGGGCGAAATCGGTCGAGTAGTCATTCATTCACGAGATTGACTGCTCGAGACGCGCTGTTATCAATAGAAAAACGGGACTCGCTCGAAACGCCAAGCGGTGGCGTTACTCGTAGTTGACGGAGACCGACTCGAGGACGACCTCGTCTCGTGGCTTGTCGTTTCGGTCGGTGTCGACGGAGCCGATCTCACGGACGACGTCCATGCCGTCAGTGACCTTGCCGAAGACGGAGTGGCGGTCGTCGAGGTGAGGTTGGGCGGCGAGCGTGATGAAAAACTGCGAGCCGTTGGTGTTCGGGCCGGAGTTTGCCATGCTCAGAACGCCAGCGTCGTCGTGGCGCAGCTCCTCGTGGAACTCGTCGTCGAACTGATAGCCGGGGCCGCCGCGACCGGTTTCGGTTGGGTCGCCACCCTGAATCATGAAGCCCTCGATGACGCGGTGGAAGGCGACGTCGTCGTACAGCGGCTCGCCCTCGACGTCCTCGCCCGACTCGGGGTCGGTCCAGGTTTTGCCACCAGTTGCGAGGCCGACGAAGTTATCGACGGTCCGTGGTGCGCGGTCGTCGTACAGTTCGACATCGATGTCTCCCTTGTTAGTGTGGAGGGTCGCAGTAACGTCTCCCATAGCGTCAGCGACGGCGGGCCGACAGAAAACGATAGTGGTCTCGAGTCGCGGCGGCGATCACGACACCATCGCGTGGAGACAGCAGTCGCAGGTGGCACGAGGCGGCCGCAGCTACATACACCCGGACGTGGAACGACACCGTATGACCACTGGAACGCATACGTCCGAAGAGGTGACGCTCGCGCGGCTCCCCTCCGGCATGGCGGTGACGACGACGATCCACCGGTATCGAGGTGCGGAGGATGGTCCGACCTGTTACGTCCAGGGGGCCCAGCATGGCCGCGAGATCAACGGAACCGAAGCGCTCCGACGGTTTCACGATCGGCTGCCGCTCGAGGAGTTGTCGGGAACCGTCATCACCGTTCCCGTCGCGAACCCGCTGACGTTCGATCGCGTCTCCTATACGACGCCGGAGGTGCTCGACAGCGTCAACCCAAACATGAACCGGATCTGGCCCGGCGACGCCGAGGGGAGTCTCCATCAGCGCATGGCAGCCCGACTCTGGGCGGAGATCAGTCAGGCAGACGCCGTCGTCGACCTCCATACGGGCAGCCCAGATATGCTCCCCCACGTCGTCTATCAGGAGGGTGACGAGGACGCGCGACAACTCGCGGAAGCGTTCGGAACCGGTCTCTTGCTCTCTGAACAGGCTGACGACGACGCAAAAGAGGAGTGGCACCAACGCGGGTTCGCGGGCAAACTTCGTGTCGTCGCCGCCGAGGAGGGGATTCCGGCGATCACGCCCGAACTCGCACACAACAAGCAGATCGTCGAAGCCGTCGTCGAGATCGGTGTCGACGGGCTGCTCGACGTCTGTCGCCACCTCGGGATGCTTCCCGGGGACGTCCCCGAGCGAGAGCAGACGGTCGCCCGAAACCATCTCGGACAGGTCAGTGCCACCGATTCTGGGCTGTTCCGCCCGGAGCCGACACTCGAGGTCGGCCAGTTCGTCAGTGAGGGGACGACGGTCGGAACGGTGTACGATCCGACGACGTACGAACCACTCTACGAGGCGTCGGCAGACCGGAGCGGGCTGCTCTACGTGCTCACCCAAGAGGCGACCGTCGTCGCGGGCGATCAACTCGCAAGCGTCGCGCTGGTCCGCAACCGGTGAACCGCCACGAACGCGATGGCAGACGGTCGGCTATCCAGTGGTGGACCACGAACAGTGTGGTGTGCTGGGAGACGGGGTTTGCCATCCGTCTCAGCAGGTCGAAAAGCCACCGTCGACAACCAGTCCGTGGCCGCTGACGAACGAGGACTCATCGCTCGCAAGAAAGAGGACTGCGTTCGCGATCTCTTCGGGCGTCCCCAACCGCTTGAGCGGATACTGCTCGACCATCTCTTGGCGGGCGTGATCTGGATCGTCCTGTCCTGCCAGATACTGCTCGAGCAGCTGCGTCTCGGTAAAACCCGGACAGACGGCGTTGGCACGGACGCCGTACGGGCCTGCCTCGGCGGCGATCGCCCGAGTCATGTTCAACACGGCGGCTTTGGTCGTCGAGTAGGCGGCCTGTTTTGGCAGCCCGAGAAGACTTGCTAGCGAGCCGATGTTGACGATCGAGCCGTGGCCCTGTGCTTTCATGTGTGACAGTGCGGCATGACAGCCGTTCCAGACGCCGTTGATGTTGACGTCGACCACGAAATCCCGAATCTCGTCGTCGATCTCCTCGAGGCTGCAACCGGGGTGACCGATGCCGGCGTTGTTGACCAGCACGTCGAGGCCGTCGTTCTCGGCGATCTCGTCGACGACGGCGTGGACGGCCTCGCTGTCGGTGACGTCGAGTTCGGCGAACGACGCCTCGCCGCCGGCGTCTTCGATTGAAGCCACCGTCTCCTCGCCACCACTCGTGTCGATATCCGTCACGATCACTCGCGCACCCTCCTCGGCACACCGTTTGGCTGTTTCCTGCCCGATCCCCGACGCTGCACCTGTGATAACAACTGTCTTGCTTTTGAGTCGCATACAGCTGTCATCGGACCGCCATCACATAACTTCGTTCATCGTTTTCGGACGTTGGCTCGAAGCTGTTTGGGATTTGGCGAACCATCCTGAACAGTGGAAAGTATTCACGTTAGCTATCGATAAATTGGTATTTAACGAAACGTCTCGGCCGGCAGCTATGCAACGCCCGCTGAAACGGGTTAGAACGCCTGCAGTTCCTCGAGGACCGCTTCAGCGCGACCGTCTGCAATGACCTCACGGGCTAGCGCTAACCCCTCCTCGAGCGTGTCGACGTCTTGGCGAGCGTACATCCGAAACGCGCCGTTGAGTGCAATTGCGTCGGCGAACGCGTCATCGCGCTCGCCAGCGAGAACGGCCTCGGTGATCGACGCCGACTCCGCGGTGACGTCGTCGACTGCGAGGTCGTCGCTTTCCATTGCCATGCCGTACTCGGCGGTTTCGATCTCGTAGTCCTCGAGTTCGTCGTCCTCCTCGTTCCATTCGGCGACTTTCGTGTAGCCGGGTCGGATGTCGTCGTAGCCTTCCATGCCCTGGAAGAAAATCGCCCGGGAGAACTCGAGTTGGTCGCTTTCGTTGAGGAGGTCGGTCAGCTTCTTCGCGAACGCGAGGTGATAGAACGAGCCGAGGTGGACATCGGCGTTTGCGGGGTTGGCGACGGTTTCGATGGTGTTGACGAACGTGCGAACGCCCATCTCATCGCGTCGCTCGTAGAGGTCCTGAATACCTGGGTTGAACGCGGGCTGGTAGTAGAAGCCGAAGCCGGTCTCGTCGACCATCTCGGCGCTCTCGGCCGGCTCGAGCTCTGTTCGAACGTCGAGTTCGTCCAGGACGTGTTTGTACGCCGTCGCTTTCTGCGTGGGAACACGGTCACCGGAGTGGACGACGACTGGCGTGCCCGCGGCCGCAGCGACGATTCCGGCACCAACGCCAAGGACGGCAGAGGAGTGTTTCCCGTCGTAGTTTGCTCCACAGTCGACAGGGTCGGCGTCGGGTTCTGCAGTCACGACCGACTCCTCGCGCATGACGTCGGTGTAGGCTGCCAGCTCTTCGGGGGTGTTTCGCTTCCAGCGATTTGCCAGCCAGAACGCACCGAGCGTTGTCTCGTCGGGTTCGCCGGCCAGAATGCGCTGGAAGGCCTCTCGAGCCTGTGCGTGGCTCATGTCGTCGGCAGACTTGGGGCCGGAGCCGACGACGGCCGTTAGCAGCCGTTTGAGCGGCCAGTCGCCGAATTCCTGGGACGGATGAGTCATGGATGGCGGTTTGGAGGGGCCAGTCAAAAGCTTCCCGCTTCCGGGAGCAAACACGGGGGACGCGACCGTTCTCGACCGTCTGCACGAGACAGAGACGAATCACAGCACGCTGATCGGGCCGCGTGGCCCGCACGCAGTCGAACACGCCGTCTCGATGGACGACGATCGACGCTACTCGACCGTAACACAGCGATGGACAGGTGTACGCTTATCGGGCCTCGAGGAGAGTCTCACACTGTGAGCGAGACGACGGAGACGGCGTCTTCTGCTGACGTCTATCGCGGTGAGCCGTCGCGGCGAAAACTGCTCGAAATCGCGAGATACTTTCTGTTCATCGGCATCGTCGGCTTTGGCGGGCCACTCGTCCACATCGCGATGATGGAAGCCGATCTCGTCGGTGAGAATAGCCGTGAGTGGGCGGATGAATCGACGTTCATGGAGGGGCTTGCGATCTGTAATATGCTTCCCGGCCCCGCATCGACACAGCTTGGGATTTTTATGGGGTGGCTCTACGCTGGAAATCTCGGAGCGATCGTCGCTGGGTTCTTTTTCATGCTCCCGACGTTCGTCATCGTCGTCTTCTTCTCATGGCTGTACTTCGCCTACCAGGAGCTGCCGTCGGTTGTAGCGCTGTTTTACGGCATCAACCCGGTTGTGATCGGCCTCATCGTCGGGGCATCGTGGTCGATGGCACAAAGTGCGTTCGCGGAGGGACGGGCAGACGTCGAGTTCCAGTTTGGCGATGAGACGTGGTCGATCGATTATCTGCTGGTCGGGCTGCTCGCTGCCGCCGTCGTCGTGACAGCCACCATCGGGATGAATCCTGTCGTGCAGTTCGTTGTCGCCGGAGCGATCGCGGTCGGGATCTACCGATCGGGGTGGGTCCGGCAGAACTGGCAGCGAGTCTCGCTGTGGTCGATCGTCGGACTCCTCGCCGGGATCACATTCGCGATCCGTGATCGCCTGTTTGCGCTTCTCGGCCCAGCGACACGTCGGATCATCGAAGCGAGTCCGCTATGGGGCTTGTTGCTCGCGGTCTGGGCGAACCCATGGGTGCAGCTGTTCGCGTTCATGGTTTACACTGGCTCGTTCATCTACGGCGGCGGGCTCGTACTGATTCCGTTTATCGAACTCTACGTCGTCAGCGAGTTCGGCTGGATGACCGGTCGCGAGTTCGTCGACGGCATCGCAATCGGGCAGCTCTCTCCCGGGCCGGTCGTGATGACGACGGCGTTCGTTGGCTACAAGCTCATGCTCGATACCTATGGCCTGGTCACGATCGCCGTTGTCGGCGCACTCGTCGCGATGGTCGGCGCGTTCGGTCCCTCTTTCGCGTTTATTATGGGCTTTTTTCCGTACTTCGCGAACGTTCGGGAGAACGACATCGTCCAGTCGGCGCTCGTCGGCGTCAACGCCGCCGTCGTCGGTGCGATCCTCGGTGCGACAGTCACGCTCGCCATGGAGTCGTTCGTTGATCCCTTCACCGTGCTCTTAGCCGCCGTGACCTGCTGGCTGTTCGTTCGTGGGATCCACGCCGCGGCACTCATCCTCGGTGGCGGTGGCGTCGGAGTCGCGTGGTTCGTTCTCGTGGTGTAGCTCACCCGAGTGGTGGCTGGGGTGGGTGATCGACGAACGGATCTCGGATCCGTCGATCAACACGTGAGAGCGAACCGGTGTACGCGAGCCGAAAAGTGGCCCCGTTGTTTTCCCACGTGCGCCCCAGGGGCCGCCGTCTGCGTAAGACGGCACACCGTAGTACGGATAGAATTGCAACAAGAAATATGCCTAACCAGTTAGGATTCATCTGGAGCGGCCCGCAGAGCAGTCGGTTGTAATCGCATCGACTGCCGGATAGCCCGGGTGATGGCTGTTCAGTCACACGACTCTCGAGTGCGACCGAGAGGCGATGTTTCGATGACACCGAGTTGCTGCCCACCTGGCCGGCGTGCTCCGGTCGACGACCTGTCGCAGCGCTCGCCGATCCGTCCGTAGGTTTATCAGTCATACCGCGGCCAACGGGGGCATGTCTCACCGACAACGGCCATCGCGGCGAACCGTTCTCCAAACACTTGGCGCCCTTGGAACGGCAACAGGCCTTGCATCAGCAGTCGCCGGTGCACAGCCTGGTGCTGATGAGCACCAGTCAGCAGACACCGCTGTCCACCCGACCGGCGTGACGGCAGACGACATCCCGGATGGCGCGACACAGTACGTCGCCGTCGTCGACCGAATCGTCGACGGACAACACGTCGTCTTGCTGCTCGAGAAGGATGGCGAACTCGTCGACCAACATGTCGAACCCAGAGCCACGTTCGACGAGATCGCAGAACGGGACATCCTACACGTCGTGCTCAAAGACGGCTCGCTGCTGAGCTACACGCACCTGTCAGAGCGACCAGGAAGCAGTGTTCGCGACGCTCGAGACCGTTCGCTCGCTCCCCTCACAGCGAACGCCACGGAGCAGAACTGACAGCCGCCTCGGAGCGGTTCCAGCGCTCACTCTCCGTTACTGATAGTTCGGTATCTGACGGAGGAGCGACGCCGAACTCGAGCAGTCGGGTCGTTCATCGTTCGCTCGCTCGAGATGAGCCGATATGAGCGGCTGAGTCGGCGTCTCAGAACGCAACTCAACGGAAAAGCAGTCGATCCACTCGGAATTCATGCGTGAGACTCGCGAGTTTGCTCGCCACGAGAATATGGGCCAACTCGGATTTGAACCGGAGGAAGACGGTCTCACTCGCTTCGCTCGCGAGCGTGCGACTTCCAGGGCTCAAACCGAGTTAGATACAGAATTTGCTGCTCACGAAGTTGTTCGCAGCAAAAGTATGGGCCAACTCGGATTTGAACCGAGAGCCTCCACCTTATCAGAGTGGCGCTCAACCTGATTGAGCTATTGGCCCGCGTTCGCATTCAGTAGTTGTTGGCTGGTATGTTTAAGGGTTTCTTTCTTCGAGTGCCGTGAGAATCGCTACCGAGCGGAGGGATCGTCGGTGTCGTCGTCCAGTTCATCCGTCGTGGACTCGTTCCCGAAGTCGATCGTATACGACTCCTCACCGTTGTTGGCGTCGACGGAGTAGTCATCGGCACCGAGGTCGTACGTTCCGCCGTCGGCCGAGCTAGTCTGGGTGCTCTCTCGAGCCATCCCCTCGTCAGGGAAGCCGAAAGTCCAGACCTTCCCGCTGGCGAAGCCGCCGGTTTTCTTGTCCGCGTAGGGGACGATCACGAAGCGTTTGAGCGCGGCCCGAATCGGGAGCCGCGTCAGCGGAACGACGAGTAGGAACCCGATAATGTCGGTGACCAGTCCGGGTGTGAGCAGGAAGGCACCAGCGGCGATCAGCAGGCCCCCATCGAGCAGTTCGTTCGTCGGCGGTTTGCCCTGGGCCATCGACCGCTGCATTTTCCGGATGGTTCGACGACCCTCGGCACGAACGAGTAACATGCCAACGAGTCCGGTCAGGACAACGAGCAACACCATTCCCACCCAGCCGATGTACGTCGTCTGACTGACGACGATTGCGAGAATCACCGCATCGAGAAATGGGATGAGCAGGAGCGCGAAGATCCACCGGAGCATGCCCCAGTATAGCCGGTGGAGAGTGAAAACGCTTTACTCTCGTGTTTTACAGGATGAGCGAAACGATCTCGATCGCGCTTAGTCCCTCGAGTCCCGGAGATGTCGATCTAGCATCGAACGAAGGGCTTACGCCCGCGACAGCCGAGACACCGATATGAACGATCCGACGCGTGTCGAGTGGCGCGAGTGGGGACAGGAAGCCTTCGATGAGGCGGCGGAGGCAGATATGCCCGTCTTGCTCTCGCTCACTGCGACGTGGTGTGATCACTGTCACGAGATGGACCGCACGACCTACGCCGAGCCACGAATCGCGGCCAACATCAACGATAGTTTCGTGCCGGTTCGGGTCGACGCCGACCGTCACCCGCGCGTGCGTGATCGGTACAACATGGGCGGCTTTCCGTCGACGGTGTTTCTCGCCCCCGACGGTTCCGTGCTGACCGGCGCGGGCTATCTCGGAACGGATGGAATGCGTCAGGTACTCGACAGCGTTCGCACCATGTGGGACACCAAAGGAAGCGGTGCCGGACGGATCCCGCGGCCACTCAGAGAAGACAGCCCACCCGCGGGCGAACTGACAGCCGACGTCGAAGCCGCGATGCTCGGCCAGCTTACCGAAACGTACGACGAAGTCGCCGGTGGCTGGGGAGACAGTCCGAAGTTCCCGCTCCCTGACGCCCTCGAGTTTGCGCTCAAACGCGACCGAGAGATGGCTCTGCGGTCGTTCGATGCAGTCAGCGCGAATCTGTTAGACGAGTACGACGGCGGCTTCTATCGCTTTGCAAGCGAATCGAACTGGTCTGGGCTCCACCACGAGAAACTGCTTGATTCCAACGGCGCGCTCGTTCGGGCGTTCGCAAACGCCTATCTGCACACGGGCAACGACGTGTATCGCGAGCCCGCCGACCGGACGATCGAGTATCTCACGACAACGCTGTGGAACGACGATGCCGACGCCTTTGGGAACAGCCAGGCTCCCGGTGAGGACAATGCACATACCCTCGATGCGACCGACCGCGCCAGTGCAGCCGAGCCGCCGGTCGACACGGGCGTCTTCGCCGGCCCCAACGCGCTGGCGATCGAGGGGCTGTGTACGTACTACGCCTACACCGACGACGAACGTGCGCGGCGGTACGCCGAGCGTGCACTCGAGACACTTCGGGAAGACCTGCTTACTGACGGCATCGTCGCTCACACGCTCGAGGGCAGCACGGAACGCGAACAGAACGGCGAGCCGATCCCGCTGTTGCTCAATCAGGCTCGTACGCTGGCGGCGCTGACGACTGCCGCGAGTACGCTCGAACCGGCCGTCCTTGCGGACGCAACTGCGGTCGCAGACGCGACGATCGAGCAGCTGCATGACGAAGACTCGTTTTTTGACGGCCCTGCGATTGGTGCCGGGCTGCTTGACCGACCGCTCCGGCCACTCGACGCAAACGTCGCAATCGCAGACGCGTTGCTCGAGCTCTCGGTCCTGACGGAGACACAGCGGTATCGTGATCTCGCCCGGGAAACACTCGAGGCGTTCGCCGGTGCGAGCGATCGCTTTGGCGTCCAGATCGCCGGCTACGCAACGACTGTCTCGCGGCTGCTCGAAGGCCCGCTCGTGATCACGGTCGGTGACGAGCCCGGCACCGACCTCCACCGAGCTGCCCTGCGACTCGCCGACCACGAGAAGGTCGTCGTCCCGGCTGCCGACTCCCTCGAGGCCGGAACAGCCCGAGCCGAACGCGGCGAGTTCGTCTCCGACCGTGCCGAAACCCCCGCCGAGTTGAGTAACCGCGTTCAGTCGATCCTCGAGTAACGCCACCAGGCGCTGCTGCGATGGAAAACTGAACGGCAATCAAACCACCACAGCGTTTATGTTTCTTCAGTTGGTCGGTCATCACATGGCCAGTCTCAGGGATCTCGGGCTCTCGGAGTACGAAGCTCGAGCATATCGGGCATTGCTCAACACCGGCCCCACAACAGCCAAGGAGTTGTCACGCGCGAGCGACGTGCCGATGGGTCGGATCTATGACGTCCTTAACAGCATCGAGCAGTACAATCTCGTCCGGAGCCAGACCGCAAGCCGGCCGAAAAAGTACGTCGCCGTCGAGCCTGCGACGGCGCTCGATCGGCTGCTCGACGACAAGAAACGCGAACTCGAGGAGAAGGCAGACCAGTATGCGTCGATCGTCGACGAACTGGCCGACGAACTCGACGCCGCAGAGCCGGTCGAAGATCAGTTCTGGACCGCTGCTGTCGGTCCTGAAGAGACGATCGACCTGCTGCTCGAGCGGCTTGCAGCCGCCGACGATCACATCGTGATGGTCTCTGCAGATCCGGCCCCCCAATGGGATCTCCAGACCGTCAGCGAGCAAGTTAACGCGCAACTCGAAGACGCCCTCGACCGGGGTGTCTCGGTCGATCTCCTGTTGACTCGCGAGATGGTGGCGTCGCTTTCCGAAGATGTGGGCACGCGGTACCGAGAAACCTTACAGCAACGGTCTGATTTCGACGTGCGGACGAACGATGACGTCACGGGCTCGTTCAACATTATCGATGGTGTCGAGGTCTGCATTCAGGTCCCGAACCCACTCGCCTCGAGCGAGGCGTTCGGTATGATCGACCTCAAAGACCCCGAGTTCGCTGCGAACGTCCACAAGGAGTTCGCCCCCCGGTGGGACGAGGCAGAGCCGCTCGAGTTCTGAGCATCTCGAGTCGGGCAGACAGATCGGTCTCAGTTGTCGCCGTTGACTTCCTTGCGTAGCGTCGCCATCTCGACGATGCGTTCGGCGTGGGCGTTGTGCTGGTGGATCGACTCGTCGTTGGACTGGGCCATCGTGATCACTGCGTCGTCTGGCAGATGATCGAACTCGTCGACGACGCCGTCGGCCAGCGCGCGCACACAGTCCTCGACGAACTTCGCGTCGGCGTGGGCCGCGTAGGTCATGTGATCCTCGTCGGGTCGTTTCGCGAGGTTGTAGATCCGGGCACTCATCGAGTCGCGGGCGACGTCGATGATATCGTTCAGATCAATCTGCGGGTCGCCGCTAGATTCGACGGTCAGCGTTGCATGCCCTCGCTGCGAGTGGCCGGGCTGAGGGACTTCGTCCAAGAACGCCGTGATCGTCTCGTCTTCGACGCCCAGATTCTGCAGCGTCTCTTTCGCGCGTGAGGTGGACATCCCCTGCGAACACGGACAGACGGTCATCCCGGTGACCTCTGCGCCGATCTCCTCGCGCGTGCCGTCTTCGGTCGCCGTCGCCGAGGCGATGATATCGACGGTGTGTTGGGTCTCACGGTCGCTTGCGGGTGTCTGCTCGCGGCGCATGAACTCTGCTTCCATCGACACCTCGGCTTTCGAGGTGTAGTCGTGTTTCTCGAGGAGTCGCTCTGCGGCCTCTCCACAGACTTCTTCGACGCGGTAGGCCTCTTCGCGAGTTGCATCCTCGAGAATCTCGTCGATGACCTCCATGTTGCGGCTCATGTCCGCGCCCTTTCGCCAGCCAGGGAGATCGACGAAGACCTCGAATTCGGCAGTGAGAACGATCGGGCGCTTGTCTTCGCGGGCGATCTTGACGAGTTTGTCGACGCCAGTGACGCCAACCTGACTCAGTCCGACGGTGACGTCGGGAGACGACGCCTGCACGTCCGGCAACTGGTGACTCATTGTGCGCATTCAGAGCAGGATGTGATTCAACCTTTCGGAAGACGACATTCTCGGGATGAGCAGTCATCGACTCCAGTGCCGGGACTGCACCAGCAGCAAGCTGGGCCCGAGCAACGGCAACTGCCGGCCGCTCGGTACGATGGCCTGCAACGCTCGAGGTACTTTAAGTACTTCTAGTCACAAGGTAGAGATACGACGGGAGAACGGTTACTTCTTGACGCGTTACTACCCACACAGCGACCGGTGTGTCCGCCGACCGGCAGTGTTGCTCCGGTCCCGATCCGCCTTTAAGTTACTCTCGTCACAAGGTGGAGCTATGACGGGACGTCGCCGTTCTCGAGGACTCACAACCAGCAAGTCACCACTACGATTGCCGTTCTCAACGACCATCGAACGACTCGAGTGACGACTGCGACCATGCCGCTCTGGCTTTAAGTGCCTCTGGTCACAAGGTGAAGCTACGAAGGGCATTTGGACCTGGTCCACCGCTTTCTCCGTCCAACTCGCAGACAGCAGCTATGGAATCGGTTCCGACACACGTCTTTGACGCGGTCGACGACACACTGGAGACACTCGAGTCCGAGTATGACGTGACCGTCGCGTTGGCCGTCGCCCGCGGCAGTTACGCCTGGGGGGCGGCTGGTCCCGACAGCGACTACGACGTCGGCGTCGTCTTCGTACCGACAGACCTGCGCCAGTACGCCCACCTCCGCGGCCCCACGGAGGTCATCAACCGCGAATACGGCGAGATCGACGTTCAGGGCTGGGACATCCGCACGTTCGCAGGCCTGCTTGCCGACTCCAACGAGGGTGCGATCGACATCCTTCGCAGTCCGATCCGCTATCGAGCCGCATACGATCCAGCCGACCTCGCAGCGTACATCGAACGGACGTACAACCCGATGGAGCTCTATCACACGTGGCGCGGCATCGCGACGAGCAACTACCGAAAGTACATCTCGCACCATCTGGTTCGCAACGACGACGAATGCGTCCCGATCATCGACGTGCTCGAGGATGCATACCTCGTCGAAACTGACGATGGGACGATGACGGTCGCAGCCGGCGACGAGCGATTCACCGAAACCCAGACCAAACCGACGGTGAAACGGAATCTGACGATCACTCGCGCGGCGATGTCGGCCCGCTACCTGCAGGCCACTGGAGAGCGTGACGGCCACGAGCTGCCGGCCCTCGAGTTCGAACGGTTCCTGACCGAGCAGGCACCCGCGGTGTTCGATGCCAAACGGATCGAGCGCGCTCGTGAGCTGCTCGAGCGCAAGCGCGCGGGCGAGGGTGCCGCCACGATCGGCGACGCCGTCGGTCGCGACTTTGCCCACCCACCACAGGAGATCGATCCCGCGATACACGCACGCGATGGTCCCGATATCGGACAGCTAGACGAGTATATCGACGGCCTGATCGCTGCGGTTCAGTAGCTCGTTCTGCGTCTCTCCAGTCACGATCCGTGTCCCATTTAAGTACTTCTCGTCACAAGGTGGAGCTATGACGGGAGAACGGTCGCTTCTCGAGTGCTCATATTCGCCAGTTACGACGTTCGATCGGCTCGCTGTTGATCGCCGACGTTCTTTAAGTGTCTCTGGTCATAAGGTGAAGCTACGAAGGGCTTTTCGCGGACACCATCTCCTCGAGAGCATCAGCGCTGGCGATGGTTCGAGGACTTGTTATCTGAAAGAACAGTCCTCGTTGGAGGCAGTTCGAGACGAGCGAGCCTTTTTCTGTCTGCCTGTCCGAGCGAGACGTAATGAGAGACGACGGTGCTGAACCCGGTCCGGACGCCAGCCAGTCCGTGGCCGTCGGCGACAGCCCGCAATCAGCGTACGAGGCGGACCGGCGCCTCGAGACACGACCCGGCTCTGGCTCGCTCTCTCGAGCGGATGTCCAGCGCGATTCGACGGTTCGTCAGTGGGGCGTCGTCACGCCGAGTGCGACCGTCATCGGCCGCGCGGAGTCGCCCGACGGGGATCTCTCCGACAGCGTTCGTCGCCTCCACGACGAACAGCACGCGGCGACGCCGGGCTACAGCGAGCGCGCCCACCGACTCGACCGCCTCCGAACGACCCAGGCGCTGTGTAACGCCCTCGACGTGACGCCGTGGCAGCGTGATCTCGCTCTCGGAGTCATGGATGAGATCGACCTTCGAGAGTTTGGCAGCCAGCGCGCAATCGAAAAAGTCGCGCTGGTGGTGATCCGCCACGTCGTCGACGTCGACCGGCAAGCGTACTTCGGGCTCGACGATATCGACGCCCAGGCGCTGTCTGCCGAGCGAATGGACGATCTGTTCGGCCAGTACCGTGCCCACGATATTACCGACGAGGAGACGTTCAAACGCCTCGCAGCCGACTACGGCCTCGATACGACGAGTCTGAACCGGCTTCGACGCGTGCTCAAAGCCCAACTCGAGGACGAGCTCCCAGCCTACGGTCGGAACCCGTACCGAGATCCAAATCTGCCGAACGTGACCGGAACGGCCGAAAGCGGCGACAGTGGGGGCGTACCAGCGGGCGAGCGTTCAAACGGACGCTAACCGGGTTTTCGTACCCCCGAAAGCGGGATTTCGGCAACCAGCGTCTCAGATATCAGTCAACGACAATCCGAATTGTGTCATGACTCAGCATATCGACTTTTCTGTCCCGGCGCGTTAGCAGTCGTATGTCCGAGACAGTCGACCAACTCGAGTGCTACGCCGATTACGTCTGCCCGTTCTGTTATCTTGGCACCCAGTCCCTCGAGCAGTACCGCGAGACGCGTGCCGACCCACTCGAGATCGACTGGCAGCCGTTCGACCTCCGAAGCGGGAAGCGCAGGGCAGACGGCTCGATCGACCACGATGTCGACGACGGCAAAGACGAGGCATATTTCGAGCAGGCGAAACAGAACGTCCGCCGACTCCAGGCGGCGTACGACGTCGAGATGGTCCAAGAGCTGGCGATTGAGGTCGACTCGCTGCCTGCCCAACAGGCAGCGTGGTACGTCAAACAGGAGTATCCCGACCAGTGGGCCGCCTTCGATGACGAGATTTATGCCGCGCTCTGGCAGGACGGGCGTGATATTGGCGAGGTCGATGTACTAGCTGACATCGCAGCCACTGTCGGGCTTCCAGTCGATGAGATTCGATCGGCGATCGACGACGACGGCGTCCGGACGGCACTCGAGGATCGATTTTCGATGGCTCAGCAACGGGGAATCACCGGTGTGCCGACGTTTATGTACGACGGCCAGATCGCCCGTGGAGCCGTTCCACCGGCACGGTTCGAGCGCCTCCTCGAGTGATCGAAAATCAGTGATAACGGGTCGCCAGATAGACGATTCGTCAGGAGTCGAGTTTGTCGAGGCTGGCAACGAAGTTTCCTCGCGGTCCGACGAGCCGAACCGGCTCGGCCGCAAGCGAGACCGTAACCGTCGCCGGCGGCTCGAGTCGCCGTCGGTTTCGGCCGTCGCTGATTACGTAGGCGGTGTCAGTACCTGAGACTGAGATCGTGAGTTCAGTCTCGGGGTCGACGACCAGCGGCGGCATCGAATCGGTTGCGGCCATCTGGGTGACGACCAGCGCGTTCGTCGCCGGGTGGACCAGCGGCCCGCCCTCACTCAGATTGTACGCAGTCGAGCCCGCCGACGTTGCGACGAGCACGCCGTCGGCGTGACTCTCGGCGTAGCAGTCGCCGTCGATCCGGACCTCGATGGTCGCGCCGCCACCGTGGCCCCGGCGTGGCCCGTGGACGACGATTTCGTTGAGTGCCGGCTCGAGTGTCCAGTCGTCGTCACTGGTCGCCTCGAGTCGAAAGCGTTCGCAACCCTCGAGCGAACCGGTTTCACGGAGCGTCGTGACGAGGTCGGTGGCGACAGCACGAGCATCGTCGGGCGCGACGGCGTTGAGAAAGCCGACTTCGCCGAGATTGACCCCGAGAATCGGTGTGGAGCCGACTTCGCGGGCAACGAACAGCAGCGTGCCATCGCCGCCGATACTCACGACGAGGTCACGAGTAGCCATCGACGCGACCGGGACGGCAGGCACATCGATCACCTCGCCGGTCAGTTCATCGACGACGACTGAGACAGCCGTCTGCTCGTGTTCGCCTTCGCACTCGAGCGTCTCGGCGAGTGTCGCAGCGAGGTCCTGTGCGCGCTCGTTGTTCCGTTGGGCAACGATTCCGACGGCGACGTCCATCGTCGGCGGCTACCCATCCCGGAGTAAAAAAGCCATGTGTCGCCCGTGCGTCAAGCTGGATCGTCGATGAGTGTAAGACGGTATTGTGAGTCGTTCGATGTGCATACTTTTGTCGCCATCACTGTCATGTACCCACATGACCGAACGGACGACCGCAGACGAAAAGCTCCCGCGCTCTGAGCTCGCAGCATATCTCGAGGCCCTCGCATCGGAGTTCGACGAGGACGATGACGAGATTCACGTCGACGTCGGCAACAAGACAGTAACGCTCAGCCCACCAGAAGCGGTCGATTTCTCTATCGATGTCGTCGAGCGGTCTTCGTTGCTCCGCGGGAGTCGTGAAACAATCGCGATCGAACTCAGCTGGAGGCCCTGATCGGAGCTGCTCGCGGTCGGAGTCGACGGCGCCCGCCGCCGGGCGATACTGGCAGCCAGTGTAACCCAACTGAACGATCTCGAGGAGTTGTGGTCGGAGGCTATTCCCACGCGGGGAGAACCACGAAAACCGCTTTTTTTATCCACTCGAGTCGTCTAGATAGCCCCTGATGTACGACCGAATCCTCGTTCCCACTGACGGAAGCGACCACGCAGCAGTCGTTGCTGCACACGCAGCCGAGATTGCAGCGACGCGAGAAGCGACAGTCCACATCCTCTCAGTCGTCGACGATCGCGCCTTTCTGGTCCTCGATGACGACCGAGTCGAGGCGGTCCGTGATGACCTCCAGGCGAACGCACACAACGCCGTTGACGAGCTCGCGACGGAGATACTCGACCACGGCCTCGAGGTCGAGACAGCGATCGATACGGGCAACCCCGCTGAGTGTATCGTCGACTACGCCGACGGACACGAGATCGACCTAATCGTGATGGGAACGAGCGGTGACGAGTACGAGCGCAACGTCGTCGGGAGCGTCTCCCAGCGAGTCGTTCGCCAGGCACCCGCCCCCGTTCTCACTGTCGGGCCGGACGTCGAACCCTGATACGGTCTGCTCGAGTTCCTAGCGCGACCGCAGGAACTCGAGACAGTAGCCCGTCCGAGTCGCCGATTCATAGCCAGCGACAGTCCTCGATCATCCGGGCCACTCAAACGCTCCCAGCTGTCGATTCGGTGGGCCGACAACAGGCAGTCGCCGGGTGATCGGGCCCGAAATACAGCCAACGCGATCCGTATCGACTGTCACATCTCTCGAGACGTTTTCGTCGCTACTACTCGAGGCGACCGCAACGCCCCCATGAATGTGGATGAGACGAGGTTGTGTTCATCTGTCAGTGTACACACGCTTCGTTGCGCGTACTGTCGTTTCAAACACCTTTTTCGGATCGAAAACGCAACATTCGTCCAGCTATTGGGCGTAAGGGGTGGGTATTAAGCTCAGCCACTCATACTCATTTATATGCCCGACGTTCACTTTTCGGACGCGGAACTGGAGCAGCGGCGCGACCATATCACCGACTTCATCAGGAGTCAGGTCGACGCTGCCGGAGCCGACGGTGCTGTCCTCGGCCTCTCCGGTGGCATCGACAGCACGCTCACTGCCTACCTTCTCGTCGACGCACTCGGTGTCGAGAACGTACACGGCCTCGTTCTCCCGGGAACCGTCAGCAGCGACGAGAACATGAGCGACGCCGAACGAGTCGCCCAGGACCTCGAGATTAGCTACGACGTCATCGAACTCGAGCCAGTGATCGACTCGCTGCTTGCGGCTTACCCCGACGCCGAAGGCGATCACATGGCCGTCGGCAACGCTCGGGCGCGAGTTCGAGCCGTCCTGAACTACCTCGTTGCGAACCACGAAAACCGGCTGGTCATCGGCACCGGCAACCGAAGCGAGGCGGCAGTCGGTTACTTCACCAAGTACGGCGACGGAGCCGTCGACTGTCACCCGATCGGGAATCTCTACAAAGCACAGGTTCGCCAGCTCGCACGCCATATGGACGTGCCTGAAGACCTCGTCTCGAAGACGGCGACGGCAGAACTGTGGGCCGACCAGACCGACGAAGACGAGCTCGGAATCAGCTACGAGACGCTCGATTCGATCCTCGTGACACACATCGATGGCCCGTTGTCGGTCGCTGCGACCTGCCGGCTGCTCGAGGTCGACGAAGCGACCGTCGAGAAAGTCCGCGGAATGTACGAGCGAAGCGAGCACAAACGACAGGTGCCACCGGCGCCGGAACCGCTGCACTGACCGCGCGGCAGTCGTCGGGGCCACACGTGACGCCCTCGATGGGCCGTCTGAACTGTCGCTCGCAGACTGTTATCTCCTGCTGATCATCGACCTCGCCGCCCGCGATGGTACAGCAGACCGTATCAGTCCGTCTCCGAACGCCACTCGTCCTCGAGCAGCCCGTACCAGTAGGCGTCTTGATACTCTCCATCGATGAACTCGACGTCCCGATGAACGCCCTCCTGTGTGAACCCGATCGACTCGAGGAGCCGTCGTGAAGGCTCATTGAACGCGAAGACGCGGGCAGCGATCCGGTGGAGACCGAGTTGGTCGAACGCGTACGCGACGACCCGCTCGACCGCATCGGACGCGTAGCCGCTGCGCCAGTGATCGGGTGCGATCCAGTAGCCGAGTTCCGCTCGATTCGAGGGCCAGTCGATCGATTTCAGCCC
The DNA here is from genome assembly GCF_041821125.1 of Natronorubrum sp. A-ect3. Classification (NCBI taxonomy): domain Archaea; kingdom Methanobacteriati; phylum Methanobacteriota; class Halobacteria; order Halobacteriales; family Natrialbaceae; genus Natronorubrum; species Natronorubrum sp. A-ect3. The sequence continues at coordinate 23,844 of NZ_JBGUBB010000002.1, forward strand.
GACCGTTCCCACCGGCGTCGACTCGGCAACGATCAACAGCTGGATCGACTCCTCACTGCAGACGACATCCTCGAAGAACGCCCGTTCCTGCACGCGATTGAGTGGCTTCGAACGACCGATCGCCCGCCAGACTTGCGGATCGTTGACGTGTTGCTGAAGGAACTCGAGGTCATCCTCTTCGATGGGCCGGAGAGCCACGCAGTCGCCGGAGAGAAACACCGGTTCGGGCATCGACAGTTCCTACGGTCGACCGATGAATAATGGTTGTGTCGCGGACACATTGGGCGGTGCTGTCGGCTCCTTACTCGAGCAACGCGTCGATATCGTCGGCGTGGCTCTCGACGAGGTCGCCAAAGGCCTGTGCCTCGAGTCGCTCCTGTGTGGCTCGTTCGCTGTCGTCCCGAATCCGGCGTTTCAGCACGGTGAGGGTGTCGGAAGCGTTCGCTGCGATCTCTTCGGCGACCGTTCGTGGCTCGGCTTCGATCCGCGAGATCAATCCCATTCGACGCGCTTCCTCGGCGTCGACGGCTCGCCCCGAGAGCGCGAACTCGAGGGCGTCGCCCTCGCCGATCACGCGGGGGAGACGAACAGTGCCACCCCAGGCACCGAACAAGCCGAAGGTGACGCCGGGCTCGCCGTATGTCGAGTCGGGCGTGCCGACACGGACGTCACAAGCCAATGCGAACTCGAGGCCGCCTCCGCGTGCTGGACCGTCGATGCCGGCGACGACGACAGCCGGCGAGTCTTCGATGGCCCGGGCGACTCGCTGGCCCAGCCGAGCGAACTCGACGGCTCGCTCGCGGTCGCCATCCAGCCCGCTGACAGCCGTGAGATCAGCCCCTGCACAGAACGCAGGGCCGTTCCCACGGAGATAGATGACGGCCTCGTCGGCATCGTCGATCGCTGTCTCGAGCGCCTCGAGCGCCTCGACTGTCAGGGCGTTGCGTGCCTCGGGGCGGTCGATCGTCACGGTCCGGATAGAACGGTCAGCATCGATCTCGACATCAATCATATACGCCAGTCTACCCGACGTTTCCAAAGGTCTTTGCCTCCTCCGTCGTAACCCCCTGCCAATGGAAAAAGCCGACAGCTGTCGGCGGGCCGCCTCCGAGGCAATCGCAGACGTCGAACCGCCGCAGCTACACGACTACATTGAGGCGGTCCTTGACGAGGCATCGATGGTTCCTGGTGTTCTCACCCTCGAGAGTGCCACCGCGGCAGCGTCCGACGGAAGCGACATCCCCGATCTCGAGTCCGATCTGCCGGCCGGTCGATCGGTGTCGGACCACGAGGACGGCCACACCACAGCCGACGACACGCCGATCAACCACGAACCGCTTGCCACACAGGCTGCCGGCGTCCAGCTCATTTACGAAGGCTTGCGTCTCACACGGTTGCTCGCCCACGACGAGCCCTGGGCGAACGAAAGCGACGCCGCCGAGAGCAACACCGGCGACCTCGCGATTCTCGCCGCCGACATCCTCGTCGCCCGCGGCTTTCATCTGCTCGCCCGAACCGATGCGGCCGGGAAAGCCGTTCGGACGGTCCAGACGTTCGGTCGCGATCAAGCCCGCCGCGAGACGGCCACCGATCCGGCGACGATCGATGCCAACTTAGAACACGACATCCTCGAACTCGCCGTCCTCACCGGGACTGCCGCCGTCGGGACCACACCCTCGCCACACCTGCTCGCCACTGCGGAGACGATTGCCGATGACGCCGGCACTGTCTTCCCGCCCGCAACCGAGTGTCTCGATGGTCACGAGCCGTCGCTTTCGGACCACTCGCTCGATGAACACACGACCGACCGAGCGACGTCGGCGACGGACCACTGACACGGACGCTCGAATCGAGGTGAGCCATACCACCCCACTCCCGGTGTCGAATCGAAACTCATAAAGTTAACTCGCGACAACGAAGAGATGCGCGCCTGGGTAGCTTAGCGGTAAAGCGCGTCCTTGGTAAGGACGAGAGCCCGGGTTCAAATCCCGGCCTAGGCTTTTATCAGTCTCCTATCAACCCGATAGCTACGTCTCCTGTGCACAGACACTCACCGACCGTAGCGCATCGGTGGTGCCAGTACGACTCTCCGGTGACATCGTCTGAGCACCGCGACTGCGATCTCGAGGCCGAACTCCAGCCGGGTGCGAACGAACGGGAGCGGACGTAACTCGAGGGTGCTTGCGACAGGTCGTTCCAACTCCCGAAAGCGGATGCCGGCCTGCGACGAGGTGTCATCTGGAAGCCGTCTCTCGCGGAACAACTGACCCGAGTGACACACTGCTCGCACTGTCCGCGGTTCTCGCTCACGTCGTTCGCTCACGGGTCGTTCCTCTCCGTTCGCTTTCCGCGGTTCTCACTCATGTCGTTCGCTCACGGGTCGTTCCTCCCCGTTCGCTGTCCCGCGGTTCTCGCTCACGTCGTTCACTCACGGGTCGTTCCTCCCCGTTCGCTGTCCCGCGGTTCTCGCTCACGTCGTTTGCTCACGGATCGTTCCTCCCCGTTCGCTTTCCCGCGGTTCTCACTCACTTCGTTCGTTCCGAACCGCGTACGTTCCGAACCGCGTACGCTCCGAACCGCGTACGCTCCGAACCGCGTACGCTCCGAACCGCGCTCCCGTCGTGCGATCAGTGTGCAGTGACGAACAGTGGCTACTGCAGGTGGTGGTGCAGCCGAACCGCTAGAAGAGCCCTGTCGGTGTGGCCAGCCAGCCGCCAAGAAGAGTGACGACGAGCCCTCCAGCCAGCCACGGAAGGATGGGTTTGACGAGGAGTCGTGCTGCGCCGTCCTGCGAGGAGTCGGAGACGACGAACGCCGGCGTCTCTGGCCCATCTTCGATCACTGCACTCACGTCTCGCATCGTCTCTCGTGCGTCGACATCGTACCGCGAGTGGCCGAGGACGTAGACGTCGTCACCCGCCTCGAGCCGCCGTTCGTGATACCGTCGATCGTTGCCGGTCGCGATTTCGACGACGCGGAGATCGAGCGCGGTGTTCTCCGACTCGAGATCCGACTCGGTCTCGAGAAACTCCTTGATGGGGTCCGGTTCGGGCTCGCCGCCGTCGACCTCGACCGTGGTTGCCGTCGTCAGCGCCAGCGTGGCCCCGTCAGGATCGACCTGAACGCTTGCCGTCTCGTCCTCGAGTCGGAACCGGACCGCGCCGGACCCCGTCTCGACCGTGTTCCACGACGAGTGCTTGCCGCTGGACTGGTACTCCTCGACCGCGTACTCGTAGGCGAGACAGTCGCGCTTGGTCAGCGGTGCTGTCACGGTCCCATCGACAACGCTCGCGGTGCCCTCGAGTTCGACGGGTCCCGTGGCTCGCTCGATCGCGACGACGTCGTCGGTGTCGCCGCGAGACACGTGATAGGCTGGCCGGAGCTTCCAGCAGCCAACGCCGATCGCGCCGAGTCCGGCGAGGACGAGCAGTGGTCCGATCATCGGTCGATGATTTCGATTCCAACTGGTAATACTGTTGGTTCTCGAACACTCGTGATCGAGACGAACACGACAGCGACGTGTTGGTCGGCGTTGGCTGTCGGCCTTCCGACGGCACTACTCGTGGCGTAGCGCTTCGATCGGGTCGACACGGGCACCCCGCCAGGCGGGATAGAGTCCGGAGACGACACCCACACCGATGCCGACGACGATCGCGATGACGACCCAGTCAAGCGGGTATGCCATCGGCCACTCGAGCAGCCACACGCCGAGGTAGCCGGCACCGAGCCCGGCGGCGACGCCGACGATCGAACCGATCACACCGAGGATGACTGACTCAACGAGAAACAGCTGCATCACGTCGCGTTTGGTCGCCCCGACGGCTTTCATGATCCCGATCTGGCGGGTTCGTTCGGTGACGCTGACGATCATGATGTTGGCGATTCCGATCGAGCCGACCACGAGCGCGATCGCGGCGACGGCACCGATGAACACCGTCAGCTGATCGACGATATCGGTGAACTGCTCGATCGTATCCTCGACGGTCTGGACCTGCATCTCGTGGTCGTCCTGTTTCAACTCGGCTGCATCGGAGTCGTCCTCGAGGTACTCGGTAACTGCGTCCTGGGCTGGATCGACGTCGTTGATGTGTTCGGTGCCGACCACCAGCGATGGATACGCCCGTGTTTCCTCGCCACGTGGCGTCTCGACCGTGGTCGTATAGTAGGCGTCGACGGACACGAACAGCTGCGGCGGCGTCTGCTCACCCATTTCGGTCTCGACGACACCGGTGACGGTGACGTCCGCCGTTTCGCCGTCTTCGAACGTCAGCGAGAGCTCATCACCAGCCGAGACGTTGTCGTCGAATAGCTGGCTGGTCTGTTCGTTGATCACGGCTTCGTCCTCTCCCTCGAACGACTCTCCCTCGACGAACGTCATATGCTCGAACCGATCAGCCGTCGTCGCCTGTGCGTCGATCACACCGGTTACCTGCTCGTCGCCGGTGTCCGTCTGGGCGAGTTCAAGCGAGCCGTCCGGGGCGACGAACTCGACGTCGTCGAGCGCCTCGAGCGCCTCGACATCGCGTTCCGTATAGATCGGCGTATCGACGAGCATGATGCCGACACCCGCCTCCGGCTCTGTCTGGGTCTGAACGGTCATCACTGGCTCCTGTTCGGCCTCGATATCGCCGACAACGCTCTCCGAGAACCCACCACCGAGCACCATGAACGTGATCACGGCAGCGATACCGATGATAACGCCAATCGTCGTCAGCGTCGACCGAAGCTTGTGCGAACGGATCGAACGCCAGCTGATTCGCAGACTCTCCCGCAGATTCATGGGTCCGTTTGCACCTCCTCGTCGGACGGCTGCGCCGCAGTGAGTGCTTGGTGGCCGACCGCCACGTCTCGACGCTCGCCGAGATGTTCGATCTCCTCGAGTTGGCCGTCGACGAGGTGGACGATGTGATCGGCGTACTCCGCGACCTGTCGTTCGTGGGAAACCAGCAGTATCGTCGTCCCCTCACGGTTGAGTTCGGCAAACAGGTCCATAACCTCGGCACCCGTTTCCGTATCGAGGTTCCCCGTCGGCTCATCAGCTAACACGAGCGTCGGATCGTTTGCGAGCGCCCGAGCGATGGCGACCCGCTGGCGCTGGCCGCCCGAGAGCTCACTCGGCGTGTGCTCGAGTCTGTCACCGAGCCCGACGCGCTCGAGCAACTGTTCGGCCCGTTCACGCCGGCTCGCCTCGACAGCGTCGTGAAAGACCAGCGGCAGCGTGACGTTCTCGGCGGCAGTCAGCCGTGGCATGAGATTGAACGTCTGGAAGACGAACCCGATCTCGGTGCCCCGGAGCCGTGCTCGCTCGGCGTCGGAAAGTGCGCCGATCGCTTCGCCACTGACCGTAACGCGCCCCTCAGTCGGCGTGTCCAGACAGCCGATCAGGTTCATCAAGGTGCTTTTCCCCGACCCGCTCGGCCCCATGACTGCGGTAAACGACCCGTCACCAAGCGACAGCGAAATGCCGTCGACTGCATGCACTGGCTCGGCAAGCTGGTACGTTCGGCGGACGTTCGCTGCGGTGACCGCTGCCGTAGTTGGTTTGCTGCTGGACGACATACGTTAGCATTCGCTACTCCGGTTGGTCAGTTAACAGTTACAGGTACTGGTTCGAGCACGAACAGGTCTCGCATCCACCCATGGAACGGGGCGGTCACACCGACAGCCGATGGGAACGAGCGGGCCGAGACGACTCGCTCGAGGCGCGTTAGGCCTCGCGTCCGTCGAAAACGACCTCGCCGTCGACGATCGTCATCGCCACGTCGATCTCGTCGATTCGCTCCGCTTGCGTCCACGGGGACGCCTCGAGCACCACGAGATCCGCCCGTTTGCCGACTGCAAGCGTTCCGAGCCGATCGTCATCGAAGCCAGCGGCGGCCGCGCCGTGGGTGTACGCCCGCAACGCTTCGGTGACCGACAGCCGCTGGGCATCAGTTGGGGCGGTAACTGCGTGTTGAACACCCAACAGCGGGTCGAGTGGCATACAGTCCGAGCCAAACGCGAGGGGAACGCCGGCCTCGAGCACTCGGCGGAAGCGATTCGTCCGGAGTCGGCGCTCCTCGCCAAGTCGCTGGTCGTAGAGCCCTCCCTCGCCGGCCCAGCGATGGAAGTTCGGCTGCATCGACGCGACGATGCCGGCCTCGGCCATGCGGTCTATCTGCCCATCGGTCAGCAGTTCGGCGTGTTCGATCCGATGACGGCGGCCGCCGGGATCGCTGGTCTCCTCGAGCGCCGACAGCGTCTCTTCGATGGCCTCGTCGCCGATGGCGTGGATACAGAGCTGATACCCCTCGCCGTCGGCGCGGGCGACGAGCGTGCCGAGTTCGTCGGGATCGACGACCCACTGGCCTCGTTCGTGGTCGGCCGATTCGCACTCAGCGTCGGGCTCCGCAGCGACAGCCGCGTACGGCTCCTGGAGTTTCGCCGTCCGGCTGCCGATGCTCCCGTCCGAAAAAGACTTGATCGCGCCCGTCTGCACGCGATCGCTGCCCGCGTTCGTCGTCAACCCGACGTCGACGAGGCTCTCGAGGTGGTCGCTCCAGTAATCGATCCGAACGCGAATCGGCAGTTCGTCGTTGGCTGCCAGCTCGCGGTAGACTCGGGGTGCACTCGAGCCACGAACCTTGTCGTGGACGCCAGTGACGCCGTGTTCGACCGCGTACTGTGTCGCTGCCGACAGCACCTCCCGAAGCTCGTCGCGGTCTGCCGTCAACTGCCGCCTGACAGCTTCGGCAGCATCCTCGACAGCGACGCCAGTCGGCTCGCCGTCTGCCGTGCGGAGGTCGTCGGCGGGGAGGTCGTCTGCGAACCGTTCGAGTGCGACCGAGTTCAGCGAGGCGGTATGCAGATCGACGCGCATCGCGACAACGGGGCGGTCCTCGCTGACGGCATCGAGGTCTGCCCGTGTCAGCGGGCCGCTCTCCCACGCGCTGTCGTCGTAGCCGAAGCCGAGCACCCACTCGCGGTCCGGATCACGGTCGGCCTGTGCCGAGAGCGCCTCGAGACAGTCGGCGGCGCTGTCGGCGGTCGATAGGTCGGCGTGGACCAGATGCTGGCCAAGCTGTTCCATGTGTGTGTGCGCGTCGATAAAGCCCGGCAGGACGACCCGGCCGTCGCAGTCGATCACGTCGGTTTCGACGCCCTCGAGAAACTCGAGTTCGTAACTATCTCCGAGGCGGATGATCTCACCGTCGCGGATTGCGACGGCCTCGAAGACGGTATCGGGATCGGTGAGCGTGTGAACCACCGCGTTCACGAGCAGGCGATCTGCAGCGTCAGTCATAGCTGAGAGGCGATGGGCAACCGACAAAACAGTTTGGTCCAGTCGTCGTCGGTAGCCTCTGAAACTGCATCTGAGCACAAGGTTGACCACACCGCCCGTGGATTCGTCCGTATGATCGATCGCAACGGCCGCATCGTCTTCGGGGCGCTTCTGGTGCTCGTGCTCATCCTCACCGTGTCGGCCATCGCCGAATTCCAGTACGGTATCGAGCTTTCCGACTACCCACTCCTGTCGTTTCTGCTGTTTGCCGGCGTCGCCGTGGTCGCGCCACAGCTGTATCTCGCCATGACCGACGACCACGTCCCACCCCGGAGTCGGATTCAGTTCGCGGCGGTCACCACAGCAGTCTTTGCGATCGTGTTCGCTGGTATCGCAGATGGCGTTCGCTCGCTGCTGATCGCAGCCATCGGCACGTGTGCGCTCTTCGGACTCATCAGCTATGAGGTCCTCATCGGCTACCGAGCGACAGGCGATGAGTCCCCGACGAGGGCACCGTGAGTCGTGGGCGATGTCCGCGCGAGAGAAATCAGCAATCCTTAGGACCGGCCGCTGTCTTGGCCAATCCATGACAGACCCCGAGAACCTCGTCGCACAGGTGCGCGAGGGCGACCTTCGGCTTCACGAACTCGAGGATCACGCTGACGCCGACACGGCAGCGACGGCCCGTCGGCTGCTGATCGAACGCGAGACCGACACCGATCTCGAGACGATCGGCGACTACACGTTCCCAGCCGAGCAGGCGGAGCCGAACATCGAGAACATGATCGGTGCAGCCCAGATTCCGATGGGCGTCGTCGGCCCGGTCGCCGTCGATGGCGGCGCAGCCAACGGCGAGCACTATCTCCCGCTGGCGACGACCGAAGGCGCGCTACTCGCGTCGGTCAACCGCGGGCTCAGCGTCATCGACGCTGCTGGCGGCGCTGACGCTCGGGTGACGAAAAACGGAATGACCCGCGCCCCGGTGTTTCGGGTCGCCGGCGTCGCAGAAGCCGCTGAAACGGTCGAATGGGTCACCGACAATGTCGAGGCACTTCGCGAGGCTGCCGAATCGACGACGAGCCACGGCGAACTGATCGATGTCGAACCCTACGTCGTCGGCGACTCCGTCTACCTCCGATTCGCCTACGACACCAAAGACGCGATGGGAATGAACATGGCCACCATCGCAACCGGCGAAGCCTGTGAAATCGTCGAGTCGGAGACGCCCGCCTCGCTCGTCGCGCTCTCGGGCAACCTCTGTTCGGATAAGAAACCCGCCGCCATCAACGCCGTCGAAGGACGCGGGCGCTCGGTCACGGCCGACGTCCTGATCCCCGGTGAACTCGTCGAGCAACGGCTCCATACGACCGCCGACGCTATTGCCGAGGCGAACACGCGCAAGAACCTCACTGGCAGCGCCAAAGCCGGCAGTCTCGGCTTTAACGCCCACGCGGCAAACGTCGTCGCCGCCGCCTTCCTCGCGACCGGCCAAGACGAAGCCCAGGTCGTCGAAGCCGCAAACACGATCACGACCATGGACGCCCGCGAGCGCGAGGACGGCACCACCGATCTGTATGCCAGCGTCTCGCTTGCCTCCCTCGAGGTCGGCACCGTCGGTGGCGGGACGAAACTGCCGACCCAAGCCGAAGCGCTCGAGGTCCTCGGCCTCCGTGGCGGCGGCGAGCCAGCCGGGTCGAACGCCGACGCGCTGGCCGAGATCATCGCCGTCGGCGCGCTTGCCGGCGAACTCTCCTTGCTCGCGGCGCTTGCCTCCCGGCATCTGGCGAGCGCACACGAAGACCTCGGGCGCTAGCCGGCAGCCTGTGTCTCTGCGTTGCGCGCTCGAATCGTGACGAGTGCAATGTAGGAGCCGCTGGCGACGAGCAGGACCAGCCCGCCCAGTACCTGCGGGCCGTTGATAGCCAGCGTCACGAGCGCCAGTCCGACCGCCGCGACGCCGTGTGCAAGCGCGAGGTCACGACGCCCGTATGCGCCGTGGAGGAGCCCGACAGCGGCGAACGTCGCCGCGAACGCTCCCGTCGCCAACATTGCGGCATCGAGGCCGAGTATCGTCTCGTTGATGTACCGACTGTACCCAAAGAACGCAAGCGCGACGAGTGTGCCGACACCGATCGCCGTCCCCTGTACGTCCACCGTCTCATCCATTTCCCTCTCATTGCGGCCCGCGGTGGAAAGCCCTGACGTTTGTCCGATCTCACGTCCCTACAGCAGCCGATAGCGGCCACGGCTCTCGCTGACCGCACCGCGTCTCGTGAGTTTCTCGAGCGCGTTTTCGACGTACCCCGCCGAGACGCCGCGCTCGCTGGCGTAGTCGATCACCTCGTCTTCTGTCGGTCGGTCGAGTTCCGCGAGCGCCGCTTTCACGATCTCCTTCTTGCTCCCGCTGCGTGTCGGCCCGCGCGGATCACGCTCGCCGGCCGCCGCGACCTCGTCAACGTCGAGGCCCGATTCCTCGAGGTACGCCTCGTCGTCGACGACACCGTCGGCTACCTCGTCCTCGAGGGCGTCGTAGGAGTCCAGTTTGGCAAACGCCTCTCCCTCGCCCTGTCGGTTCGCAAGCATCGACGCGCGCACGTCGCGAGCGTGACTCGCGTCCTCGGTCTCGACGAATTTCTTGCGTTTCTCGTAGGCCCGCCGCGAGCCACAGCGGGGACACTGGGTCGTCTCCGAGCGACCTTCGATGATCCAGAGGTTCGAACACTCGCTACAGCCGACGACAGCGTACATACCTCGAGATGGCAGCGGCCGATAGTTCAACCTTCGCCACGCGTGGTGAAACTGAAACCGCCGAACGTATCGTCGCCACCCGGTATTATGCGCCAGCGCGTACTCCTGGGTCGTATGGAACGCGTGTCACTGTCCGACTGTGAACCGTCCGAAGCCGCCGACGGCGTCCACCTGGCGCTGCTTGCCGGCGCTGGTGAAATGAATATCCAACACTTTGAGATCGAACCCGGCGCGGTCGTCGACGAACACAGCCATCCCCACGAACAGACGGGGTTCATCTACGAGGGTGAACTCGTCTTCCGCTCGGACGGTGAGGAGGTCGTCTGCGGGTCGGGAGATTCGTACGCGATCCCGGGCGACCAACCCCACGCAGCCGAGAACCGCGGTGAGGAGACGGTCCGCGGCGTCGACATCTTCAGTCCACCGCGGGAACAGCCGAGTTGGCAAGCCGAGTAACGCACTCGAGGGAAGCCGATTTTTCATGTCTCGATGACGCGACTCGTCAGGCGCTGAGCCGACGGTGTTCGCACGCCGCGTGCACCGAGACAGCATCAGAATATTTACAATGTAGATTTCAATACTACAACTGTGCTTGCACAACAATGGTTGTACCTAGAGCAGATGAACGCGCAACCGACGCGACGGCGAAACACGCGAATGAAGTTTATCGCACTGGCACTGCTCGCCAGCGCGACGCGACTACGAGTTAGATGAGAGACAAGAAATAATAGGATTTGGATAGATTTAATAATATATCATAACCTCAGACATGATGATGTTAAACAGGCGCGGCACTGAAGATGTATCGGAATTCGAACAACAAGCGGGTCCGTGGATCGCACTCACTCGAGTGTTCGTCGGACTGTTGTTGTTGTACGAAGCAGTCGTCGGCGGCTGGTGGAAAGTCGGGACGATCTCGAGCGGCCCAAATCCCGAATGGCTGGGCGATGAGGCCGGTGCAGCGATCGTCTCGACCGCTGAACAGGCGATCGAGCAGGGAACGTACGGCTGGTACGCCACCCTGCTCGAGGCCGTCGTCATCCCGTATGCGCCGCTGTGGAGCTCGCTTGCGACGCTCGCACAGGTCGCCGCTGGGATCGCACTCGTGCTCGGGCTGTGGACTCGCCCGGCAGCGATCATCGGGCTTCTCTATTTCCTGCCAGTGTTTCATTTCGGCACGATCCGTACCTCACCGCTGTTTGCGGTCCCGATTGCGTTCGCCTTCGTCGCCAACGCCGGTCGATACTCCGGACTCGATGCGATCCTCACACGGCGAAGCGATGCCCTCGGCCGAGTGACACGACTTGTCAACGCCACCGGCGTGTTCCCGAAACGGTGGTATCCGGGCGCGGCGGCCGCCCTTGGCGCGATCGCGGTCTACTACTATCTCTCGGTGCCGATGATGGAGGAAACGCGAATCGCCCTCGTCGGCCTCGAGTTGGCCGTTTTCGCTGGTCTCACTGCACTCGGACTCGTGCTGGTCTTCCGCGGTCGGGAGCCGGTTCCCGTCGCAGCGGATATGATCCGCATCTTCGTTGGCTACCGGTTCCTTCACGAAATCTTCGTTCGAGTCGATCCCGGACTGAACGCGCTTCCCGGCTGGGCGAGTGCTGACGCCCAAGCAGCGGTGTTCGAAGCAATCGCAGCGACACACGTCGCTCCGGTCAGTTTCGTCATCGAGACGCTGGTGCTTCCGGCGATCGGTGTCTGGGTAGTGGTCTTTGCCATCGTCCAGACGGCGACGGGACTAGCCCTCCTCGTCGGCTGGCGCACTCGACTCGCGGGTGCCGTTGCGGTCGGCTATCTGCTCGGTCTCATCTCGCTTGGGTTCGTCCGACTCGCGCCGTTGTTGCTCATGGGAACGATCGTCGCGGCGACGATCGGCGGCCGGTACGTGAGCCTCGACGCGGTCGCCGGACGAGACGTGACGCCACCGAACCTGCCGGCAGCCGTCGGTGCTCCCGCACTCGGTGTCGCCGTCGTGTTCGTCTCGATCGGTGCCGCCCTCGGCGTCGAACCCGGCGGCTACGGTGAGACGACCGGCGCGATTGCCCTCGTCATGCTCGGGATTGTCGCCGCCGCCGTCGCCGCTGGGACGGGTGTCGATCGACTCTCCACCCTCGAGTCGACCGATCGACTCGCGACATCGGCCGACGACTAGTCGCTTTTCCAGCGCTCACCCGTCTCGGGAGCCGACTCACGTCACTCCGTTCACCGCCGTCGTTGGGAGATGACAAGCGCGACGGCTCGAGCCGATGGCGCTGTCTCGACGGGAAATAGTTAGTAATACCATGGCGTTATAACGCCCTATCGATAAGGGGGCACGATGGCAACGGAGACACGGTCACAGGAGGGGAGTACGTTCGGGAGGGTGTTCAGCCGATTGGGGCCGGCGTGGCTAGCCGGCGCGATCGCCGCCGGTCCGGCGACGATGGTCAGCCTGCTCGTCGCCGGAGCGAGCTTTGGCTACGCACTGCTGTGGGTCGTCGTTCTCTCGGCGATCCTCGGAACCGTCGGCCAGTATCTCGCGATGCGGCTGGGGCTACTCACCGAGTCTGGGATCGTCGCCGTCGTCGAAGACCATCTCGGCTCGTTTTGGGCCTGGGTGCTCGTCGTCGACGTCGTGTTGGCTGCGGGGCTTGCCCAGCTTGTGATTATGAAAACGCTTGCCGATGTGAGCGCGACGATCGTTGGAAGCGCGGGCATCGGCATCGCTGCGCTGGCCGATCCTCGGCTCTGGGGGATCACCTGGGCGGTAATCCTCGCGCTGGGGCTGGCGGGTGGTGGCTATCGGTTCGCCGAACTCGGTGCGAAAGTGCTCGTCTCGCTGGTCGTCCTCACGTTCGTCGCGTCGGCGTTCGTCGTCCCGATCGATCCGGCTGCGGCCGTCTCCGGGCTGGCCCCCGAAATGCCAGCCGGTGTCGGCGGTGCCGTCGTCGCCGCAGGCGTCCTCGGTGGCGCAGTCCACATCACGCTCCTGACGATGCAAAGCTACACGATGCGCGCGCGTGGCTGGACAGAAGGTGATCGCGATCTCGCCACCATCGACGTCGTGAGTTCGATGCTCGTCGCGTTCGGGGTCTACAGTCTCGCGATCTTCCTCGTTGCGGCGAGTGTCCTCCCCGCCGCTGGTGTCGACCCCGCGACGATCAACGAGATTCAGGCCGCCGAAGCGCTCGGCCCCGTCGCCGGCGAGTACGCGACTTGGCTGTTCCTCGCCGGTCTCTGGGGCGCCGCCGTCTCGACGCTCGGCGGGAACACGATCGTGCCGCCGTATCTCGTCGCCGACAAACTCGGCTGGGAGCAGTCTGTCGACGATTCGCGGTACCGGGCCGCCCTCGTCGTCGTCGCCCTCGCCTCGGCCGGCGGCGCGTTTCTCGAGGGCGCGTTCTTCCAACTGCTCGTGCTCGTGCTCGCCTTCGGCCTCGTCGGCACCCCCTTTGCGCTCGCAGTGATCCTCTACTTGCTGAACGATCCCGACGTCGTCCCCGAGACGAACTCCCACCTCGCGAACCTCGGTGGCGTCGTGCTGTTCGCGATCGCGACCATCCTCGCGACCGAGTTCGTGCTGGACGAACTCGAGACGATCACGGAGCCGATGTCTGCGTTCGTCGTCGCCTTCGCGGTTGCGATGGCGCTTGCAATCGTCGGTCTCGTCGCCAAGTACGGACGCGATCGACTCGATGCCGACTGATAACTGTTTGACACCCGCGTTGAGCGTCCTGCCGAACGAAGCTTCAAGCACCATGGCACCAACCACCACTTGATGACAGCACTCGAAGACGACGTGATCGTCGTCACGGGCGCGAGCCGCGGACTCGGACGGGCGATGGCCGAACGGTTCGCCGAGGAAGGCGCACGGGTCGTGCTCACTGCACGTGATGGCGAACAGCTCGACGCCGTCGCTGCCGACCTCCCTGGCGACTCACTCGTCGTTCCGGCGGACGTCCGCGACAGCGACGACGTGGCGCGGGTGATCGACCGCACCCTCGAGCGGTTCGGCCGACTCGACACCCTCGTCAACAACGCGGGCGTGAGCCTGCTTCACAAATCGGACCACGACGAACTCAGTGATATCACCGAAGACGAGTGGGATAGGGTGCTCGAGGTCAACCTCAAAGGCGTCTTCCTGTTCACCCGTGCGGCCGTCCCCCACCTGTACGAACAGGGCCACGGGACCATCATCAACATCTCCTCCGGCCTTGGCCGGCGTGCGATCCCCGGGGCAGCCGCGTACGTGAGTTCGAAGTGGGGCCTCGAGGGGCTCACCCGGGCGACCGCCCTCGAGAGCGAACCGTACGGCGTCACCGTCAACGGACTCGATCCGGGCGGTCGGGTCAACACCGACATCTGGGCGCATCTCCCGGCGGCCGAACGCGAGGAGATTCTGCAACCGGACGTGATGAACGATGCGGCCGTCTTACTGGCCGCACAGGGTCCCGACGGCGTCACCGGGGAGTCGATGGCAGCCGAGGAATGGGAACAGCGGCTGGGGTGAGTGCGCACTGACGTTCAGTGGCTACTATCGCGACCTCGGCCGAACAGGTCCGTAACGTACCGAAGTCCCGGACAGCCGTCGACGTACCAGAGACCGAGCGCCAGGACGAACAGCGAGACGTCGAACGCGAAGAACACGAGCGGATCGGTGAAGGGAGTCACAATCAATTCGACGACCGCGGGCGGTTCGAACAGTCGCTCGTTGTACCCGAACGTGGGGTGGGTGAGGATTGGCCAGAGCAGGAACTCGGAGCCGAAGGGATAGCCGAGCAAGAGCCGCGGCGGGAGGTCGGCCAGGAGGTGGGACAGATGCGCGATGACGAACGCGGTGGCCGTTTCGACCCGGTTGCGGGCGAACGCCGCGGCGTAGACGATAACGATCAGTCCGGCCGCAAACAGCAGCGAGTGTGCGAGCGTTCGACCGCCGGGGAGGACGCCGAGCCCCCAGGCGAGCGGTTTGTCGACCAGATCGGCGAACTGCGAACCGAACACCACTGCCAGTGTGGGTTCCGGCCGTGGTGGCCGCCGAAATCGCCCGCGAGAGTACAGCGAATACAGGAGGTACGCGACGCCGAGGTGTCCCCATGGCCACATGGGTCAACACGTCTCGCTTTCGGCGGTAGTTATGTCGCGTGTAATCGGGTTCATACCGTGGTTACCGGCATGACCGTCGCTGTTAGACGCGTTCGTCCAGCGATTTTCGCATCTTCACGTGCGGAATGTCGGCTTCCATGAACTCCTCGCCGTACTGTTCATACCCCAATCCGCGGTAGAACTCGGCGGCACGGGTCTGTGAGTGGAGTTTGAGCGACTCGAGTCCCTGTTCGAACGCTCGGTCTTCGATGGCGAGCATCAGGTCGCGGCCAACGCCCGCGTCGCGGCGTGACTCCAGCACCGCGACGCGTTCGACCTTTCCGAGCCCTGATTTGGGCTCTCGCAGTCGGGCGGCTCCGATCGGCTCGTCGCCGTCGTAGGCGACGAAATGAGTCGCTTCATCCTCGTGCTCGTCGTACTCGAGAGCTTCGTCAACGCCCTGTTCCTCGACGAACACGGTCTGTCGGACCGCAAAAGCATCCGCCCGTTCCACCTCGGAGTCGACTGTGCGTACCTCGGCCATCGTGGGGGGATAGGAAACGCCAGATTGAGAGCGTTTCGCCGGCGCGGTGGACGTCAGTATTGCGTCTGGAACTGTCGAACCGCGTCGAAGAACTCGCGGCGTTTGCGTTCAAGGAAAATAAAGTGCGTGCCGCCGGCGATCTCCGTGTACCGTTTCTGGTCGTCGTCGGCACCGGCCGCATCGTACAGGTTCAACGCACCTTCTCGAGAGATGGTTTCGTCGCTCGTTGCGCGAATCACGAACGTTGGGTCGTCGATACGTTTCGGGTGGTACGTCCGTGCTTGCCGGACGAGTGGCGCTGCAATCGTCCCGGGTTCGGCACGTGCCTGATTGCTCTCGACGATCGCCTGCCAGACCGCGGAGAAAACCTCTGCTACCGTGAACTCATCGCCGCCGATCCACCGGTCTACGTCCGCATCCGCTGGAACTTCGCCGGTCCACGCGCTGTAAAACTCCTCGCGCGTGTGCGGCAGGTATGCAGGTCCATCAGGGTCTGCACCCACCTCGAGGGTCTCGAACGAGCCGCCGGCGAGCGTGACCGTCGTATAGTCTGGATCGCCGAGTTCGTACACTGCACGTCCACGCCACGTCCCACCCGACAGGCCGACGTAGTGAATCCGATCGAACCCCTGTTCGTCGCGGATCCAGCGTGTAAGCTCAAGAATGTCACGCGCTTCGCGTTCGAACGACAGTGGCGGCGTGTTCGCCTCCGGCGGCTCCGTATACTCCTCGGGAAGTTCGGTCTCGCCGTATCCGCGCATGTCGGGTGCATAGGCCGCTTGCCCCTGTTCCGTGGCGTACCGCAGCCAGCCGAAGTCCTCGGCAACCGGCGGATCGAACATTGGTACCGCGCCGTAGGTCATCCCGTGGACGAAGATAACGGCCTCGTCTGGATCGTCAGGTGTTCGTTCCCAGACCCGAAGCCGGTGGCCATCGTCCATCGTCAGGTCGTGGGCAGTTGGCTTCCACGTCGCCGTCGACTTTGCCGTTGCCTCGCTTTGATCGTCGTCTGTCGTTGCCACAGCTGTGGCGGTCGTTCCGACAATGGCCGTCCCAACTGTCCCTGCAAGGAATGATCGCCTCGACGCCGGCGGGTTGTTTTTATTTGACATATGTCAACACGATACCCACCTCGAGACGACGGATAACGATAATTGATCGTTTCGAGAACAGTTGGATCGGTTCCTGAGACGGTCTCGAGGCGATACCAAAAATGAGCGTGCGTATGCGTCACACGTCGCCGCTCACTCGAGCACCGCCCAAACGTCGGCTTCGATCCCGTCCGCCTGCCCGTCAGGAACGCGATCAACCCAGAGCCGTTCCTCGAGTGCCGGTCGTGGAGCGGTCGGTTCGTCGGTCCCGCCGACGGACCCTTCGGTCGCTGCGGTAGCGATCGACTCATCTCCGACCGGCCGTCCGGAGACTGGTGCCGTCCGAACGACGATGTTGTACGTCGTGTGCGTCTGGCCGCTGTCGGTGCGGAACTCGATGCGGCGGATGCGAACTGGCGTGTCGAGCGTGACGTCGACGCCGGTGACCGCCTCGGCGACCCGACTGGCAGTCGCTGTCCAGTGGTCGTCGTGGTCGACGGGTGCAGCCGGCAGGGTCCAGCCACGGCTCCCGTCGTTGCTCACCAACACGTCGCCGCCGCCGTTGACGACGCCGACCGTCACGTGGGTCTCGATGTCGCGTGCCGCCTCGAGTTCACCGCGCGTGACGGGCCGCGTCTCGGTTTCACACTCGATGTCCTCGCGCTCGCACAGCGTTTCCGGGTCGGGAGTCTCCATACGTGAGACGCGTGGACAGCGCGTCGAAAAGCTACTGGTTGGACTCGAGGCCCGTAGGTTCGTTTGTGATGGGTGGCAAGCGCGGTCCCGGTTCGCTGGTCCAGAAAAATGAAGGAAAGAGAAACGACCGCTCGAGAAGCTCGTTTATGCGAGCTTTTCGAAAGCGTCAGACCGCTTCGCGGCCTGACTGTCCGAAAAACTGGCTTTATGCCAGTTTTTCGATATTGTCGACGACTTCCTCAGCGAACTCGCTGGTGGCGAGTTTCTCGGCGTCCTCGAGCTGGCGTTCGAGGTCGTAGGTGACTTTGCCGGAGGAGATGGTCTCCTCGACGGCGTCACGGACGAGGTCTGCGGCGTCGTTCCAGCCCATGTACTCGAGCATCATGCGACCGGAGAGGATCATGGCGGTCGGGTTGACCTTGTCCTGACCCTCGTACTTTGGTGCGGAGCCGTGGACGGGCTCGGCGAGCATCAGGCCCTCACCGAAGTTGCCACCGGGTGCGATGCCGAGGCCACCGATCTGGGCACCACAGGCGTCGGACATGTAGTCACCGTTGAGGTTCATCGTCGCGACGACGTCGTACTCGTCGGTTCGGGTGAGAATCTGCTGGAGCATGTTGTCCGCGATGCGGTCGTTGACGACGAGCGTGTCGTCGTCGGCCTCGCCGTCTTTCTCCTCCCAGAGGGTGTCCTCGGTGATGACTTCGTCACCGTACTCCTCTTCTGCGACCTCGTAGCCCCAGTCGCGGAACTGACCCTCGGTGAACTTCATGATGTTCCCCTTGTGGACGAGGGTCACGGAGTCACGATCGTTCTCGAGTGCGTAGTCGATGGCCTCGCGGACGAGTCGTTTCGTACCGAACTCCGTAATCGGCTTGACGCCGATGCCGACGGGGCCGTCGTGGATGACGCCCGTTGCGCCCATCTCGTCTTCGACGAACTCCTTGACCTGCTCGACTTCGTCGGAGCCAGCTTCCCACTCGATGCCGGCGTAGACGTCTTCGGTGTTCTCACGGAAGGTGACCATGTCCATCTCGCCAGGGTTCTTGACTGGCGATGGGACACCGTCGAGGTGATAGGTCGGTCGAACGTTCGCATAGAGGTCGAGCAGCTTGCGCAGGCCGACGTTGAGCGAGCGGAAGCCGGCGCCGACGGGCGTCGTCAGCGGACCCTTGATGGCGACACGGTGTTCTTTGATCGCTTCAACGGTCTCGTCAGGCAGGTTCTCGCCGTACTTTTCGCGGGCGGACTCGCCGGCGTAGACACGCATCCAGTTGATGTCGCGGCCGGTTGCGTCTGCGGCGGCCTCGAGGACCTTCTGTGCGGCAGGACCGACGTCGCTCCCGACACCGTCACCGTAGAGAATCGGAATAATTGGGTTGTCCGGAACCTCGAGTTCGGTTTCGGAACCGTCTTTCAGCGTGATTTTCTCCCCGTCTTCAGGAACCTCGATCTTGTCGTAACTCATCTCGTCTATACGGTTCTGCGACGGGGGTAAAAGGTCTACCTTTTCCATCCACGGGCGGCAAAAGTTGGGACGATACCCAACCGAATTATGCGTGCTACGCGATGTATAAGCGGGTTTTTGCTGACCGAGACGGGTGAAATCGCCTGCAGGCCGAAATGGACATATGTCTCATAATATTTGGATTTGTAGACTTATCTTACTTTCGAGACCTTGTGAGAAGTGTTTAGCAAACAATCGTGTAGAATACGCCACTGGCGAGCTCGAGGAGACCAGCACAGCGGCCGTGTCGACTCACTCGCGTGCGATGGTTGGACTGGCTGACTGATCCCAGTAGCGGACAATTATCACGACGCCGGCGGCGACAACACCGACACCGACGGCAGCCAACAACAGTCGTTCGACCGTCGTCAGCATGGACTCCTCGAGTGCAACCCACAGCGTGGTCAACAGCGTGATCCCGACGACAACGAGCGCCGTGCCGATATCGACGTACTCTCGCTGCTCGCTGACTACCAGTCGCCCGACAGCGATCGCTGCCATCGCCGCACAGAAGAGGACGAGGAGCGCCACTGGCGTCATTGTCGGCAACGGTACACAGGCCGGTATGGTAAGTGTGCGGATTTGGGCGCCACCGGTTGGCACTCGAAATCCATTCGTGTGACCAGGCCGTTGGATGCGTATGCAGCTTCTCGTCCATGGTGGTGCTGGCAGTGACCCCGCTGATCCCGACGCCAGACAAGCGGTCCTCGAGCAAGCCGCCGGTGCCGGTGTCGAACGATCGACTCCCGTTGCAGCAGTCGAGACGGCAGTAACTGTCCTCGAGTCAGATCCACGGTTCAACGCCGGTGTTGGCAGCGCCGTCCAGAGCGACGGCGAGATTCGGACCGACGCAGGGATAATGACCGACGATCGGACGGTCGGAGCCGTCTGCTCGATGCCAGGCGTCGAACACGCGATCAGCGTCGCTCGCCTCGTCATGGAGGAGACGCCACACGGGTTCGTTTCGGGTGAACACGCCGTTGCACTGGCCGATGCGTACGGCATCGAGACAGACGTCGACCTCTGGTCGTCACGCACACGCGAGAAGTGGGCTTCGCTTGCGGTCCCCTCCGGTGGGCCCAAGCCACAACTCGAGTGGGTCCACGAGCGGTACGGCCAGTCGGATCCTGCAGGTTCCAGTAGCGACGAGACAGCGGGAGATCCGGCCACGACTCGCGATCACGATACCGTTGGCGCGGTTGCACTCGATGGCGACGCTCTCGCCGCAGCAACGTCGACGGGTGGTCGGTGGCTCGCACTCGCCGGCCGTGTCGGAGACGTGCCACAGGTTGGCGCCGGCTTCTACTGTTCACCCGCAGCGGCGGTCAGCGCGACGGGTGCCGGCGAAGACATCGCTCGCGTGACGCTCTCACGACGGACCGCTCGCCACATCGAACGTGGCTGCGATGCCGAGACGGCGACGACACTCGCGATCGAGGAGTTCGCGGAGCTCACTGGCGCAACTGCTGGCGTGATCGCGCTCGACGCGCGTGGGACCCTCGGCTCGGCGTACAACAGTGTCGCGATGCAAACCGCTCGAGCCGTTCGATAACGGTAACCACCCTCGAAACCGCCGGATTCAACCCGCCGGGCACGTTCGCCGTCGATCTCGAGGGTGTGTCCATCGCTTGCCGGGAGCCAGTCGGAGCTCACTCGGACGTGGCGTCTCTCACGCCGGATACACCGACTTGTGCTGGCCATAAAACGCCGGTGACTGTTTCAGACAGTCTGCGTATATTATGGCGCATTTCTCCCCTAACTCCCACGAGCACTGCACCGACTGGCTCCGGGCGTCGACAGAACACGTGTCCAGTCGGTTAACTGGGCAACACTACCCACTCGTTTCTCTCGATGGAAAAGCGATGGTCGGTTCCAGTGGGGGTCGACTGGAGGCGGAACCTCTTTTTGTCGACCGGTACAACCCCGGTGCATGGCCGAATCCGAGGTGGACCTGACGTCCGAGAAGTACGAAAAGCACCGCGAAGCTGGCGAGATTCTCGCACAGGTGCGCACAGAGACCGCCGAACGCGTCGAGGTAGGCGCGAGCCACCTCGAGATCGCCGAATACGCCGAGGATCGTATTCGCGAACTCGGCGGCAAACCGGCGTTCCCCGTCAACATCTCGATCGACGAGGAGGCTGCCCACGCGACGCCATCGATCGATGACGACTCGACGTTCGGCGAGGAGATGATCAACCTCGACATCGGCGTCCATGTCGACGGCTGGCTCGCCGACACTGCGATCACTGTCGATCTCTCAGGGAACCCAGAGCTCGCCGAAGCATCCGAGCAGGCCCTTGAGGCTGCGATCGATATCATCGAACCCGGCGTCAACACCAGCGATATCGGGGCCGAAATCGAGGACGTCATCGACGGCTACGGCTTCAACCCCGTGGTCAACCTCACTGGACACGGACTAGGTCACTGGGAACAACACACCAGCCCGAACATCCCGAACCGTGCCGTCTCCCAAGGAACGACGCTCGAGGTCGGCGACGTCGTTGCCATCGAGCCGTTCGCGACCGACGGCGGCGGCAAGGTCACCGAAGGCGCAAGCGAGGAAATCTTCTCCCTCCAGCGTGAGGGGTCCGTTCGAGATCGACAGGCTCGCAAGGCGTTAGAACAGATCACCGAGGAGTTCCGCACGCTGCCGTTTGCCACCCGATGGCTCGAGACCGACCGCGCGGAGATGGCACTGCGTCGGCTCAAGCGCAACAACATCGTCCACGGCTACCCAGTGCTCAAAGAAGACGATGGGTTCCTCGTCAGCCAGAAAGAACACACGATCATCATCACGGAAGACGGCTGTGAGATAACGACAGCGTAGGCAATCCCCCCGATAGATCGAAGATGAGGGTTGTTTTCGAGTCACCGTCTTTCGACTGTGATCACAGACCGTATCGACCAGGAGCGTAGCGTCCTCGAGCGTCGACGTCTATAGTGCAAATGACAGCGGGCGACCGGGCAACGAGGGCGTTTACATACGATGGAGACGATCGTGGCTGAGCGGGGACGATACCCAGCCAGGTGTCGGCTGTAGGGTCAGACAGTTACCCATGACCGAATGTTCCTGTCGTGGGGCCGGGAAACACACTAGGCGTTGTTCATCCGCTGGCTTGTGCGATTGCCACACCGCTGGCATTCAGCCACGCGGTAGGGCTCACGCGAAAACTGCGCGTTCTCTTCTTTTCGGCTTTCAGTTCGAATCTGCACGGACACTTCGTGAAGTGTTTCGAGATCACAGTCATCGCAGTGCTCAGTCATCCCATTGACGGAGTCATCTGTCGTTGCCATTGGCGAAATCTTTCCATAGTGTACTCTTAAATCCCTGTTTCATTTCGAGGACTGTCAAGAAAGAATCGAAAGACGTAATTACTATTCTTATCAGACTGTCTGAGATCAGTCTAGACAGTTCATAAGACATTCTCTTTAGTTTAAACCGTTTTCTGTTAGCCAGACGTTACGAATTCGCGTTCGGCTCAGCAAAAGCCAGCAACCAACTGGCCGAGCCAGCTCGAATCAGCGACTGGTTGCACGCGGCTGGCTGCGTACAAGCAGCACTTGTACTCGGTATCTGAGAACCTGTGCAGTTCGGCAGGGAGTTTCAATGGGTACTATACGTGCTCTCGAGTGGTATCCGGTATGGAGCAGGTGTTTGCCCCGTGGCGGATCGAGTGGATCAGACGGGACAAGGAAAACCCCGATATCGAGGACTGTGTGTTCTGTGAACTGCCTGAACAGGACACAGACAGAGAGAATCTCCTCGTCGCACGCAGCGATCACGCGTTCGTCATGCTGAACAACTATCCATACAACCCGGGCCACGTGATGGTGATCCCATATGCACACACTGGCGACTACAGCGAACTTACCGATGACCAACTGCTCGATCATGCCCGCTTGAAACAGCGAACCTTCGACGCACTCGAGGCTGCCCTCAAGCCAGACGGGTTCAACGCCGGCTTGAACCTCGGTGACGGGGCCGGTGGCTCCATCGACGACCACCTTCACACCCACGTCGTCCCGCGCTGGCAGGGCGACACCAATTTCATGCCCGTCATCAGTGACACGACGGTGATCGTCGAAGCGCTCGAGGAAACGTATGCGCTCGTCCACGAGGCGTTCGCCGAACAGGACGGGGCCATCGTCTCCGATGAGAACAGCGCCGTCGTCTTCGAGTGACGAGTGCAGTGAAGGAATGTCGCATCGTCGAAACGAAGGGAACCGAAGCCGGGGCCGCTCGAACGTGGATCGGATAGCGTCGGCGATGCGGGCGCCGCCAGCCCAGATTGCGAGAGGCTCGTTTGTGACGTACGCCATGTCTGTCTTGCCCTAAAGACACAATACAAAGTGGGGTGTAGAGGCGCCTGCATCGAGGGAGACCCCTAATATTCGACGCAAAACAGGCTGAGCTATGCTTTCACATCGGTATGCAAAGCTGCTAGGCGCCTTCTCCCCACACTGATTGTATAGAATTGGGAAGAAGCCGCAATACTTATGGCAGTTGTCCACCAAGCCAGTATTGCATGTCAACCGAAAACCCGAGAATGCTGGCGTTCGATTACGAGTGGGAGTACTCGCCACGCGTGTCGATCCTGTTCGGCGTCTTCACGCTTGTCGCCGTGATGGGCTGGTTAGTGTCCGTTGCCCTCACAGCGATCCACTTCTTCGCCATTCCGGCGATCCCCGCCGACGCGCCAGTACAGGGTAGTATCGAAGTTATCACGAGTCAGTGGGCGTACGTCTTCGGCGTCCCGCTCGCAACGCTGGGCGGGTTCTACTACCTGACGACCATCGGGCTCTCCCTCTGGTGGTTCGACACACGCCACCCCCTGATCATTAAGATCTTGACGCCGATTACGGCCAGTGGCGTGGCGTTCTCGTCGTACTTCGTCTACCTCCAGCTGGGCGTCATCGGTGAGATCTGCCCGTTCTGTATGATGTCCGCGGGCGCGACGGTTATCCTGTTCGCCCTCGAGTTGGCGATCCTGCGAAAGAGCACGACGCCGTCGCTCTCGAACATGGTCGGTGACCTCGGCGGCGTGCTCGGTGAGACGAACCTCCCGCTGATCCTCTTCCCGGTGCTCATCGGGCTGGTCACGCTCGCTAGCCTGTTCATGGTCACGATCCTGCCGCTTCCGGACCCGGTTCCGTTCGTCTAAGCCGCTCTCTTCCTGTCAGTTATGTCGCTTGCCCAGACCGGTGACCCGTCCGAACCGACCGTCACTGTCGATTACTCTGGACGATCCATGGTCCGTTTGAGTTTTTCCACCGCGACTCGAGACACGAAGACTGCTCGCTGTAGCTGACGTTGGTCGGTCAGCTGTTTCTCACCACTCCGGCACTGAAATACTGTCGGCGAAATCGAGTTCCGAACTGACGTCAAAACAGTTGAGATCGAGTCGCTAGATCGGCTTGCCGAACGCGTACATCGTCTCGTGGGCCGTGATTTCGAGATCGACGAAATCGCCGGGCTCGAGGCCGTACTCGCTGGCGTTCTGGACAATAACCTGTCGGTAGGCCGAGTCTCGACACTTCACGGAGTCGGCAGTCCCCTCCTCGACAACGAGCACGTCTTCGCGTGTCTCGCCGACCATATCGGCGTAGGCGTCGGCGACGAGCTCCCGTTTTGCGGCGCTCATCTCCTTCGAGCGCTCCTTTTTGATCGTCCCACCCAGTCCTTTCATGTCGGCGGCGTCGGTGCCCGGCCGCTTGGAGAATCGGGTGACGTTGATCTTCTCCGGTCGGGTCTCTCGGAGCAAGGCCATCGACTGGGCGTGGTCGTCATCGGTCTCGGTCGGGAAGCCGACGATGAAGTCCGTCGAGAGCGTCCAGTACTCGAGTGCGTCGTCGAACGTGTCGACGACCTCGAGATACTCACTGACCTGGTGTTGGCGGCGCATATCTCCGAGGACGTCGTTCGATCCCGACTGAACCGGCGCGTGGAGGAAGTCGTACAGCTCGTCGTGTTCGGCGAAGACCGCAGCGAGTTCCTCGCGGATGCCGTGGACGCCTTTCGGGTTGGCCATCCCGACACGGACGCGGAACTCGCCCTCAATCTCGCAGATGCGCTCGAGCAGCCGGTGGAGTTTGCGTTCGCCTTCGTCCCAGCCGTAGACACCGGTATCCTGGCCCGTAATGCGAATCTCCTTTGCGCCGGCGTGGATCAGTGCGCGGGCTTTCGCGACGTTTTCCTCGATCGATGGCGAGTCGATCTTCCCTGTTGCGTGTTTGGTGATACAGTACGAACAGTCGGACATACAGCCGCGAGCGATGGGCAGAATGCCGACGACGCCGTCGAGGATCGGCTCGGCGTCGGGAGTCGTGGTTGGACACTCGCCGTTGGTGACGGCTTCGGGAACTTCGTCCCAGTGGAGCACTTGCCCGTCGATATCTGCCTGAGCGAACTCTTCGCCCTGTGCGAGGGCCATACAGCCCGTAATGAAGAGGTCTGCAGTTTCTTCGGAGAGCTCTTCAGCTCGACGGAGCATGTTCCGTTCGGTCTTCTCGACGACAGTACAGGTGTTCAAAATGGCGACGTCAGCGTCGTCCAGTCCATCGACCCGGTAGTGGCCCGCATCGCGGAGCCGTCGCTCGATCTCACGGCTCTCTCCGCGATTCGACGTACAGCCGTAGGTTTCGATGTGA
The DNA here is from genome assembly GCF_041821125.1 of Natronorubrum sp. A-ect3. Classification (NCBI taxonomy): domain Archaea; kingdom Methanobacteriati; phylum Methanobacteriota; class Halobacteria; order Halobacteriales; family Natrialbaceae; genus Natronorubrum; species Natronorubrum sp. A-ect3. The sequence continues at coordinate 49,409 of NZ_JBGUBB010000002.1, forward strand.
TAGCGGGCCATTCGCGTATCCGCTTCTCCGCGCTCGTCGGGCAAAAGCGCGACGGATTCCCGCGCTCGTGTGGCTGTTCATACTGCCGGACAGCACGATCCACGCACCGATCGCACACGAACGCTCGTCGCCGTCGCCGACGAGTCGTGAGACGCGATCGGGCGGTTACTGACTGTTGTCCGGTAGTATCACTCGTCCGCTCGATCACCACTCGAGGCCAGCGACCAGAGCACGAGCGCTCCGATAATGACGATGCCGATGGCTGCCGCTGCCATCGCCGAGAGTTCGATGCCGAAAAACCCGAGTACTGTTCGCAGTTCGACGAGCACCACGATCAGAAAAGCGATCACTAGGAGCAACTGCACACGCGAGAGAGCCATCGAACAAACACCTACTGTCCGTCTGTATGCTCACACACATATAGTTTCGCCGGCATATCCGCCCACGTCACGGATCGATGGCAGTTCGGACGCATACGGACGGACGGCGGACTAGGCGAGTGAGTGGTTTCATATGGACTGTTGTGGTCAATTACCGCCAATCACGGACCCCACCGCGGGTGATCGGTGGTACACCGGTACAGCAGACCGATCAGGATCGCTCGTCGTAGGCGGTTTCCCGGTCCTCGTCCAGAACGAACGGTCCCTCTTCCGGCGTCCGCCTCGTCACGTTTGCAGCACGCAGGACGTAGGCGGTGAGCACGGCGTACGGGGCGAGTGCGATGGTGTACGCGAGGCTAATGAAAACCGTCAGTGGGGTGTAGCCAAAGACGGTGACATCTGGAAAAAGCCCGGTGTCGAGGGCGAGCAACACGTAGGTGATGAAGACGATAATCGGCAGGGAGACGGTCAGCAGCGTCGTCGAGAGGTCCGAGAGCTCGAGTTTGTAATAGAGCGTCTTGAAGTACTCCCTGCTCACCATCTGCCTGCGGAGCATTCTCACGATATCGTCGATAGCCGCTCGTTCGGCCGAAGTGAGTTCGTCCCCGTACTCGGTGCGGATGCGCCGTGACTGATAGAGCTGCCACGACGAGTCATAGTTCAGTCCCGTCAGCAGTTCGTCCGTAGAGCCGTCGGGAACGCGGGAGAGCGTCGTCAGCACCTCTTCGGTGTTCACTTGGATGTCTTGCTGGAGGCGCTCGATCTCGCTACGGTACTCCCGGTCGCTCGTTCCGTCGATCGACTGCAGGTCGTTGGCCCGGCCCTTGATCGACCGGAGGACGACAGCCATGAACTGCCCCGGTCGCGCCGGACTCACGTCTACGATGTCGTGCTCCTCGATCTCCTCCTGGAAGTCGATGATCGTGTCGACCCGTTCCGACTGGTTGCCAAGCGAGGTTAGTTCTTGAGAGATTCCGACGGCCGCGATCGAGACGACGATCGAGACCAGCAGTATCGTCCCGCTGAGTAGGGTGTTAAACACGGTCTGGACCATCGTCGTCTCGGCCAGCAGTTCCTGATACTCGATCGGCCAGATACCGCCCATCGCCAGCAGGATCGTGAAGACGGTTGCGAGGAGTGCAGTCGCCACCCGCTCGCGACTGCCGTCGAACAGGAGCCACCGTTTGAGTCGGTTTTCGCTCGAGCGGTCGAGTCGACCGCGAGAGGTACCGATACGGTCGCGGAGAGACTGCAGGGCAGAGTCACCATCGGCCATCGGTGGATATCCGACATCCTCGAGCCACAAATAGGCGACACCGGCACTGAACGACGACGCACCTCGATCACGTCTCAGGTCGACTCGGACCCATCCTCGAGTCGATCGTAGTTCTCGTTGACGACCTTGAGCGTCGCGAGCAGGGCACCGAGGAGCACGGGACCGAAGAACAGCCCCATGATGCCGAAGGCGTAGATCCCGCCGAGGACGCCGAGGATGATGACTGCCGGATTGATTTCGGCGTAGCGATCGACGACGATCGGCCGTAGGTAATCGTCTGCAACTCCGACGACGATAGCGCTGTAGACGGCAAGCCCCAGTGCGAGAAGCGGTTCGCCGGTCAACAGGAGGTAGATTGAAGCGGGGATCCACACCAGCGGCGCCCCGATCAACGGGACGAGCGAGAGGATAACCATGATGAACGTCCAGAACGTGGCGTTGGGGATGCCGGTCGCGAATAGCCCCAGACCGGCGATGACGCCTTCGACGATCGCAATCAGGACGTGGCCGGCCAGGACAGCCCACATGACTTCGTTCAGTTCGCCGTAGAGGTCGTTCTGAACGTCCTCGGGAAGTGGGGTCGTCTCTCGGAGCCAAGCCATCAGATTGTCGCCATCCTTGAGCAGGTAGTAGAGGAGAAATAGCGCCAGCCCAAGGCCGATCAGCGCGTGGGTGACCACGCTGAACCAGGCCGTTGTCTGTTCGATGATGATGGTCCCGATCTGCTCTGCGGAGTCGACAAGCGTCTCCGTCAGATCGATCTCGAACCCCGTCTCGTCTTCGAGCCATGCCTCGAACTCGGCTACCTGTAGTGTTTCAGGATCGAGTTCCTGGACGAGTGCGGCGGCGTCGTCGGCGACGACAAGGGCGACCAGCACGAACGGAATGATGAACGCGATGATCGAAAGCAAGACCAGCGTTAACGCCGCAATCGTCGGCGAAACGTAGCTCTCGAGTCGAGCCTGTAGCGGATAGCAGACGAAGGCGATGAGCACGGCTCCGAGGACGAACTGCAAAAACGGTGTGACTAGTTGCCACGAAAGATACGCGAAAAGGACGACGAGTGCCAAAAGATATCCCTTACTCAGATTCACAGTAAGCGTCTCCACGAAGTGACGGATAAATCTGGGGCCAGAACTGTAGTGTGAGGCCACGCTGGTCCTGTTACGTTCTCGATGTCTGCGGTGCTCGCTTGCTCAGCCAGCCCGGGCGTACACAACGCAGTTGAAAGGCACCAGTCCGAAAATCAGTGTGCGTCTCGAGACGCCGCCGTCGTTCCAGGAGGTCAGGTTACAGTTCGATGACGGCCTCGAGTGCGATATCGATCGCGCGGCCGACGTTGTTTTTGGCCTTATCGGGGAGTTCGTCGTCTTCGGTGTCGGTGCCTTTCTGGGTGCCCTCGACGAGGTTGCCGTCGACGGTACAGATCGCGCCGGCACGAAGGCCTTTGCGGCGGGCCAGCGAGAAGACGGCAGCGGCTTCCATCTCGACTGCGAGGAGACCGGCAGCCTCCCAGTCGGCGACGGCCGCCTCGGATTCGGCGTAGTAGGCGTCATCAGAGGCGATGGGGCCGACGTGAACGTCTTCATCGTTTGCTTCCGCAGAGTCGACCAGCGCCGACAGCACGTCGTAATCCGGGACGGCGGGGTATTCGACGGCTTCGTACCGTTTCGTGGTCCCCTCGTTTTTGGCAGCGCCGGTTGCGACGACCATGTCGCCGATCTCGATGTCGGACTGGAGTGCGCCGGTCGTGCCGACGCGGATGAACGTCTCGACGCCGACGTTTGCCAGTTCCTCGATCGCGATGGCTGCGGACGGACAGCCGATCCCGGTCGAGCAGATCGTCAGCTCTTGCCCCTCATACGTTGCGTTGACGACCTTGTACTCGCGGTTTTCGGCGACCGTCTCGGCGTCGTCACAGTGGCTGGCGATTCGGTCGACGCGGCCGGGGTCACCCGGGATGAGTACGCGATCGGTCAGATCTCCGTCGTCGACCAGCAGGTGTGGTTGGGTTGCCATACGCTCTGATTCCCGTGGTGGCGAGAAAAAAGGTTCGAGGACGAGCCCCGAAATCGTGCGTTCGGCGCTCGTCACTCACATCCCACTCTATCTGAGAGCGCGGCGGATTCCGCGCTGTCAGTTCATCTGACGCACGTCGATTCGACCTGCCCGAACCGTCACCAGCACGTCTTCGACCGCGAACTCGATGGTCCCCGCTTCCCGGCGCCGCCCCGTTTGCGTGTCCGCAAAGAGGGCATCGAGTGCATCAGGGTCGATGTAGTCGTACAGGCACGTATCGGTTTCCTCGACGCGTTCTCCGTGGTACTGTGCCAGCGCCGTTGCAACGGCGATACTTGGCGATTCCTCCGCACCTCGCTCGTACTGGATGTGGCGTTTAAACTCACACCCATGGGACTCCCTAATCCTTCCTTCCGTCATGTCTCTCCGTCACGTCTCCGTGACTCTCTACTCGAGTGGGCAACGGCGTCGTGTATATAACTACCGTCAGACAACGTCCGGTGAGAACCGCCAGACTGCGCCGGATTCGGCCAAAACTCGTCATCGTAAATATGTGTTGGCTATGATCTGTCTGCGAGAAACGTTTCGACCTCGGCTCGCGTTGGCGCGCTCCGTGCGCCGTCTCGGCCGGCTGTGAGCGCTCCACAGGCGTTTGCGTACGCGAGTGCGTCCTCGAGGTCGCCACCCTCGAGTCGGGTTCGGAGAAAGCCCGCGGCGAACGCATCTCCCGCACCGGCCGTGTCGACGGGATCGATGTCGAATCCGGGATGCGTGTACGTTCCGTCGGGAGCCCAGAGTTCCGCGCCATCGTCGCCGGCAGTGACGACGACGATCCGTTCGTCGCCGTGATCGATGACGTCTCCGGCCAGCGCGGTCGCCTCGCGCTCGGTGACAAACAGGATGTCAGCGGCCGAAACCGTCGCGTCGTACTCGCGGTCGCCAACGCGACGACCGGGGTCGAAACTAACCGTCACGCCGGCCGCTGTCGCAATCTCTGCGATGGCCGCAGCGGTCTCCGGCTGCTGGCTCGTGAGATGAACGTGATCGGCCGCACAGATGCGTGGCGGCTCGAGGTCTGCCGGCTGGATGGCTTCGTTAACGCCGTCGGTGCCCAGTATCGAGACCTCGCCGGCGTCGTCGACGAGCAGATACTTGACGGCCGTTTCGGCTCCCTCGATGACACGCAGTCCCGACAGCGAGACCCCTGCATCCTCGAGGTCGCGTCTGGCCAGCAGGCCGTTGTCGTCGTCGCCAATGCTGCCGATCAGCCCGGTTTCGACCTCGAGGCCGGCGAGTGCGGCGGCGACGTTTGCAGCACTTCCACCACCGGACTGGCGTTGAGAGCGGATCGTCGCCTCACCGTCGGCTTCGGGGAGGCGATCGACACGAAGCGTCACGTCCCAGTTGACGTGACCAGCAGTGAGTACGGAGGGTCCCATTCGATGCTACAGCAAAACGGCGGGGGTCAAAAAAAATCTAGGTGATGAGAAAGAGCAAGACGTTGTGTGTGCCCGGCCCGAGTCCGACTGCAGCGACCAGTGCGAGAAGCAGTCGGGCTTGCTGTGGTTGTTCCTCGACGTACTCTCTGAACAGCCCGAGAATGACCATCGCAAGGGCGACTTTCACGAGGATGAACAGCCAGCCAGCGCCGATGTACGCCTCGGTTGGCAGCGCTTCGCCGGCCTCGAGGAGCAGACGCGAGAGGGGGACTTCCTCGCTGGCTCCGAGGATGTCGTAGCCGATCGCTGTCGAAACGCCGTCTAAGGTGTGGCCGAAGACGACGAGTGCACCAGTGAGCCCTGTTGTCGCAGCGACGTCGGTAAACGAGAGACTGAGTGCGACCCAGGCGATCGCGGTGACGATGCCGGTGACGACGACGGCGATGACCGGCCAGAACGGGTCGATCGTTCCGCGCTCCCAGCCGATGTTGAATGCGATCATCGCGAAGACGGCGAAAAAGGCGGTTCCAGAGATGCCGACGAACCGCGAAATCGTCGACTGGAGGCCGCCGGCATACAGGAGACTCGCGATGATCCACGCGGCGCCGGCGATGACTGCCGTCACCAGATACACGCTTGGTGATGCGAACAACACTTCGATGTGGTCCGGATAGGCTTCGATTCGGTGGAGGACGTGCAACGTAGCACCGAACATCATCCACGGCGCAAACGCCAGCACGGTTCGATCGGTCACCGGTGGATCGAGTGCCCACAGCAGTGCGATGACTCCCGCCAGCACCACGAGTAACGGAACGAGGAGGTACCACGGCGGAAGCACGAACCCCTCGGGTAATACCATACAGGTATTGGCACAGACCAGCGACTAACAGTTTCCGATCGACAACGATTTTGATGGATGAAATTTTCTCGCCGTTCGCGTCGACGACCGTCGACGTCGACGCGAGGAGTGGTTGTGTGTCCTACGGCTCCCACGGTTCGCCAGTCGTCTCGCCGAACAGCTCTCGCATCAGCGTCACGATGCTTTCGGGCGGAAACTGGCCGCGCTCGGTGACGATGGCGTCGACGTGCCGTGGTGGCGTGACATCGAAGGCAGGGTTTTCGACGACGAGCCCATCGTCGTCGCGCTCACCAGTGATATCAGCCCGTTGGTCGTCTGCAAGGACCTCGGTTTCGTCTCGCATCTCGATTTCGACGGTGTGGCCCGTCATCGTGTCCGGATGGAGCTTGAGTGTCTGGGCAGCAACCATCACTGGCACACCTCGCTCGCGGGCGTTGACCGCCAGCCCGCTGGTCCCGATTTTGTTGACCACGCTCCCGTCGGCGGCGATGCTGTCGGCGCCGACCAGCACGTGATCTGCCTCGTCGAGATATCGCCGAGCCGCGTTGTCGACGATCAGTGTCACCGGCACCCCCCACTCGCGTAGCTGTTGGGCCGTGATGTGTCCCTGCTTTCGCGGACGCGTCTCCTTGACGATTGCCTCGATCTCCTTGCCGTCCTCGAGAGCGGCCTCGAGACACGAGAGGGCGTCCGTCGAGTGACAGTGAGTCATGACGACATCACCGTCGCGGAGTCGGTTCGAACCGACCTCGCCCAGTTGTTGCTGTGCCTGTGCCAGTTCCGCCCGGAACTCCTCGGCGCGGGCGATCGTCGTGGCTCGCAGCTCCGAGACTGTCTCGCCGTCCATCCCGCGAAGCACGTACCGAAGCGCGTTCGGCAGGCTCACTGCAGTCGGTCGAGTCTCGTAGAGCGTTTCTGCGGCGGCTCGCAGCTGGCGCTCGAACGCCGCTGGCTGCGTTGTCTCGGCTCGCTCTGCCTGTGTCGCAAGCGCCTTCGCGGCCGCATCGGCGATCGTCGCCGCCCCTCGGGTTCGCATCGCAGCGATGTCGTCAGCAGTCGCCACGACAGCTGGATCGACGTCGGGCTGGCGGTTTTCCATGTGGATACGATGCATGCCAGCAGACAAAAGTGATCGGGCGGGTTTTTGCCCGTTCGACGACTCGTTCCCGTATGAACCGCAGCGAACTCGCTCCCGTAATCGATCACACCGTTCTCGGCCCCGAAACCACACCTGCTGACGTCCGGCAGGTCCTCGAGGAGGCCCGCGAGCACGGGATGAACGCCTGTATCCCACCCTATGCCCTCGAGCTGGCAACCGAGTACGCACCCGAGGTCACGCTCGTCACCGTTATCGGATTCCCACACGGGCAGAACGACCACGACGTGAAACGGCGGGAAGGCGTCCTCGCCTGGAAGGCCGGCGCGGACGAACTCGATGTCGTCATCAACGTCGGTCGGTTGCAAGCAGGCGAGGACGACGCCATCAGAGCCGAACTCGCCGAGCTCGTCGCCGCGGTGCCGATCCCGGTCAAAGTGATCCTCGAGACCGCACTGTTGACCGACGCCGAGATCGAACGGGCCTGTGACGCGGCCGTTGCAGCCGACGCCGCGATGGTCAAGACGTCAACGGGTTTCGCCGATGGCGGGGCGACGATCGCAGACGTCGAGCGCATGCGCGAGTATCTGCCCGTCAAGGCAAGCGGCGGAATCGGCAGCTACGACGAGGCGATCGCTATGCTCGAGGCCGGTGCAACACGGATCGGTGCCTCGAGCGGGGTCGAGATTCTCGACGGTGCGCCAGAGTAGCACGCTCAGCGTGACTGCTGGTCACCGTCGATAAGCTGCTGGATCAGGTCGCTGTCGTCGCTGCCGAGTGCCGACCGCACCAGCAGGTGGCCGCCCAGCACGGAGGGGCTGATCACCGAATCCGCACCGGCGTGCTCGAGCTTTCGGGTATTCTCGCGATCAGTTGCGGCGGCGACGATGCGAGTGTCAGGCGCGAGCTGGCGTGCGGTGATGATCGCAAGTGCGTCTTCGGCGTCACGGTTGGTCGCGACGAGGATCGCGCTCGCACGGTCGATTTTCCCCCGTTGTAACGGCTCCTCGTCGCTTGGGTTGGCAGTGATCACTGCGATCCCGCGATCGGTCAGTTCCGGTGCGACTTCGCGGTTGTTCGTCACGACGACGAACTCTCGGCCGCTGCTCGCGAGTTCGTCGACGATCGGTTCCGTCAGTTCGCCGTAGCCGAGGACGAGGATGTGATCCTCGAGCAGTTCGAGTTGTGAGTCGGTCATCTTTCCGAGTGTTTTCGTGATTCTCGTCTGAATTGCCGGGCCGACGAGTGCCCCGATCGCGATACCGAAACTGGCCACGCCGAGGACGACGACGGACATCGTAAACAGCATCGCTTCGTGCGTCTCCGGGCCGATGTCGCCGTAACCAACGGTGCTCGAGGTGATCAGCGTAAAATAGAAGGCGTCGAGGATGTTCTCGATCCCGTCGAAATCCTCCCGAAGCGCGTACGCGCCGAAGGTGCCGTAGGCCTGGACACCGACGAGTGCGCCCCCGGCCGCGAGCTGTGTCGTGGTCAGCGCCAATGCCTGATCGAACCGCTTGCGGGTAAACAGGAGGAGCGGAATCGAGAGCAGCGAGAGGACGATGAGCGGTAGCGAGTACTGGCTTACCTGCAACAGCCCCTGAACCGCCGTTACGGGCATGAGGATCAGTGTCGCCCACCAGCCGGCTCGCAGCCCCCGGCGCAAAGCGAGTGCACTGCCGACCATTAGAAACCCGGTCAGCGCGCCAGTGAAGCCGACCGCCTGCTGGACGGCATCGGGGACCATTCCGACGAGCGGCCCCTCGGCGACGGTGTCCTGACTGATGTGGATCACGCCCGTGGCCACCGAGAGGAGTGCAACGATCAGCGCGAGACCGATGGCTGCGCGGACAGTCACCAGTCGCTTCCAGTTGTCCGGGAGCCGCTCGAACAGGGCCTCACCGACCATACACCGGGTCGGAGACGGCATTAGTTAACGCCTCCGTCTCGGGATGAATCTGCGGCTAGCAATCCTCGACCATCGTGGCCACTGCCGAGAAACGCCCTTTGGCTCAGCCACCTTGCTCGCTTGCCACCGCTCTCGGGCTGTCGATCCTGCGACGGGCTGCCGCGTCGGTACTCCTTTATCATTCCCGGGCCTGTCGCCCACAATGACACTTCCGGTCGAGATACTGCTCGGGCTCTATCTCGGACTCCTGACCGGCATCGTCCCCGCCTTCGTCGCCGGTTCGCTCGGATTTCTCGTCCGCTACTTTACCGGTGTTACCCTCCCTGGGTTCGGTGTCGTCGTTCTGGCGCTCTCGATCGCCAGCGTGCAGGGAGGGTTACTCGGCCTCGTCGAGCCCGACATCGCCCAATCGCCGCGGCTCCTGGTCGCCGTCCTCGTCGTGCTCATGCTTGCACTGTATGCCCACAATCAGGGCGACAAACTCGGCGCTGAACTTCCCCGCCGGCTCTCGCTGACCTCGATTCGCCAGCGAACGCTGTCGGCCGACGTCGTCGAACTCGTCGGCACGATGGGACAGGTCACGGTCCGACCAACCGGAGAGATCCGCGATATGGAGGGGTATCCGCCACTGTCGCCGGCTCTCCGGGAGACACTACAAAACGGGTCGTGGAAACTGCCCGCCGATATTCCGCTCTCGGAGCTCGAGCTCCGCCTCGAGGAACGCCTGCGCACGGATCATGATCTGGCCGACATCGATGTGACGATCGACGAGCAGGCGCGGGCAACGATCACTGCGGCACCGCCGTCGGGCGGACTCTCGCGGCGCGTTCCCGAGGGCCAACGTGCTGTCACGATCGCAACGCTGGTGCCGACGGGGGTCGCCCGCGGGGACGAGGTACTCGTCCGGACAGGTGAGCGAACGATCACTGGAACGGTACTGAGCGCTGGAACCGAAATCGACGCAGAACAGGCCGACACAGCGACCACCAAGCCACCAACCGAGGACGGAACAGCCGTGTCTCCCGACGGCGAACCCGAGTCGGACCCGGAACCAACCGAACGACCGACTGCATCGACTGCCGGCGGCGTCGGCCGTGTGACCATTGCCGTCGCCCGCCGAGCGGTCACCTCGCTACTCGAGGCGGAGTCACCACGACTCGTCGTCCGATCGCGAGGCACGAGCCAGGAGTTCGAGGCCTTCGCGCTGATCAGACGGTCCGGGTACGTGATCCGACGGCTCACTGTCGGCTCGACCGATGCGGTCGACGATCCGGCGTCGGAGACAGACGTGACAATGCTTGCCGTTCGCCGTCAGGGAAGTGAGACGGGCGGCCGTCGACACGGCTGGGTGTTCGGGCCCGGCATCAAACGCGCACTCGAGAGCGGTGATGAGGTGTTCATCGCGGGGCCGGAAGCAGCGATCGACGAGTTCGTGGCGGTGGTCGGTCGATGAGTGACCTTCTCGTCGGCCAGCTGATCACCTCGGAGACGCTGCTGGACGCGATCATCCGTCTTCTCGGCTTTAGTTTCCTCGCGGCTGGGACCGGCGCCGGCGTCGCGTTCGTCTTTCGCTGGTACAGCGCTGAGGAGATTCCCGAAGGGATCGCCATCTTGCTTGGGGTTTCGACGGTCGCGCTCTGGCTGAACACCAAGTCGGCACTCCAACAGGCGATCATCGGCGATACGGGAATGCTCGAGCCCGCGACCGCCGTCTACACCGTCGGCGCGTTCGTCGCAAGTGCAATCGCTGCCGACGGCGGCCGTCGGCTGGGCGACTACCTCGCAACGGACGTCTTCTCGATGACGGCACCCCAGACGATGACCGAAGTCGGGCAACTGGTCCGTTCGGCCGGCCGCGTCGTCAGCGTCGACCTTCCCGAGACGATCGCGGACGTCGATGGCTACGACTCCGTCGACGACTCGACGAAAACCGAACTGGCGGGCCAGACGATGCTCCTCCCACGGCGACTCTCCATCGAGCAACGTCGAACGCGGCTGCTCGACCGCCTCAAACACGATTACGGGATCGGTCACGTCGACGTCGAATTCGCGGCCGACGGGACGATCGAGTATCTCGCGGTCGGGAGCCGTCCAGCGGGGATCGGCCCGACGCTCGCACCGGGCAGTGTCGCCGTTGCGATCCGTGCCGACCCTGCACCCGATGCCAGCCCCGGCGATGCCGTTCGGATCTGGTGTCGCGAGGGGGACTCGCTTCGCCGGGTGGCCGGTGGGGAACTTCGTGGCGTCGCAGGCGACGTCGCAACCGTCGCTGTCGACGCTGACGACGCTCGGCGCCTCGAGGCCGACGACACGTATCGGCTCGTGACGCTCCCGCGAAGCCCCGGGACGGAACGAGAGCTCGTCTCCGTGCTTCGAGCGGCACCCGAGACCGTGATCACGCGGCCGATCACAGCCGGCGACGCGCTCGACGGCGCAACTATCGACTCGCTTCCAGTGCTCGTTATCGCCATCGACCGCGGCGGCTTGGATGAGAGCGGCCAGCTCGCACTGCCAGCGGGCGAGACCCGACTCGAGGCTGGCGACGTCGCCTACGTGCTGGGCCGACCGGAGGCTCTGCGTCGGCTTGCCGAGCTGGAACGCGAGGACCGATCGGGCGAGCCGTCGCCGACAGCACATCCTCAGGAGCGGTAGCTACTTGCCTCCGGCACCGATACCGCCACGTATGTCCACGGAATGGAAGCTCTTTGCTGACCTCGCCGAACATGCGGGCGACAAACACGTCACCGTCGACGCGGCTGCCGGTGATACCGTTGGTGACGCTCTCGAGGACCTCCTTGACGACCGTCCTGCTCTCGAGGAGCGCGTCCTCGACGACGACGGCGAGTTGCGATCCCAGATCAACGTGCTTCGGAACGGAACCAACGTGTTAGTCGAGGCGAAGGGCCTCGAGACGGAGCTCGAGGGTGACGACGAGTTGGCGCTGTTTCCACCGGTTAGCGGCGGATAGCCGCCCTCGAGTCGTCGGACGTGTCCGTCAGTGTCGTGCATCCGCGACGCGTGCGAGATCACAACCCGGGACGGCGGCCCGTCTCAGTGGACTGTGAGATCAATGCCAAGGACGAAGTCGGGCTCTTCGGCGAGTTCGACGCCCGCGTAAGCGGCGTCGCTGACCGCACGAGCAGTCTCGGGGATCAGGACGCGCGTCTGGTCAGCCCCACAGGCGGCAGCGTCGCGGGCAATCGCCGCGAACAGCGAGCGCCCAGCCGCGGCGTCGTCCCACGCACCGACGCCGTACTCGGCCCACGTTTCAGTGCTCGAGTCGCCCGACTCGTCCTCGACGTCCCGCTCGAACGTTCGTGAGCGGTAGGCCGCGCCTGCAAGTCCGTCCTCGCTCTCGACTGCGAAGACGGCCGTCTCGTCCGCGAACCGTTCGAAATCGTCGCGTGTGATCTCTCTGATCGCCCACGGCTCCTCCGGGGCAAGCCCGAGTCCCGAGAGCTGGGTGCGAGTGTCGCTGTGGGTCCAGTAACGCCACGTGGCTGTCGGATCGCTCGAGACTGACTGTGGCCCCTCGGCGTCCGAGTCGGGGGTTGGATGGGCGAACCGAAACTCGGTGATCGGCTCGTAGCCGCTGGCTCGCGCTGCACCGACCGAAACCGTGTTCCACGAGAAGATCATCACGCGGGCGACCGTGGCCCCCTGCGCTCGCGCCCACTCGAAGCAGGCCTCATTGAGTCGGTGGCTGACACCCCGTCCCCGGTAGTCGGCCGCGACGCGAATGCCCTGAAACCAGGCCTCGTCGGGTGTGAGCATCACCGCCTGCACGATGCCTGCGGCCTCGCCATCGACCGCCGCGAGGAACGTTTTCTTGCCCGTCTCGTTGTCGGCCTCGAGCCAGTCGTGGTAGATGTCGGGAATGTAGTCACCGCCGCGGTCAGCCCAGATGTCGCTTGTAAAGTCGACGACAGCGTCGTAGTCGTCGTGAGTCGCGCGGCGAATCTCGAGGTCGAGAGCAGCGTCTGTCGCGTCGCTCATAACCCAATTGTTCGGGCCGTAGCAGGAAAGGCCTCCCCCTCAGTTAGCGCGTGGTTCGCCAACAGCGACGAACAGCGAGCCGACTACTCCCAGGGAACCGAGCGCTGTTGAATCTCGCCGGCCAGTGACGTGCTCATCGCTTCTTCGACGTCCTCGCTGTGCTCAAGTGCCCACATCAGTTTCACTTTCGCCGTCCCGGGGAGCGTGTCGCCGGCTTCGACGACGCCGGCCTCGAGTAAGTCCCGACCCGTATCGTAAACGCGGTCACAGACCCGCCCCTCGAGACATTGGCTGGTCATGACGACCGTCGTGCCGTCGTCAACGAGGGCTTCGATCCGGGGAATAAGATCGGTGTGGATGTGGCCGAGGCCGGTGCCCTCGATGATCAGGCCTGCCGAGCCCTCGACAACGTCGAGGAACGCGGGATCCATCCCGGGCGTGAACTTCAGTAGTTCGACGTCGCTCTCGAGGGCCGTGGCTCGCTCGAGGTCGACGGCGTCTCGCTGCTGGTACGGTCGCCGGAATTCGATCGCTTCGCTCTCGTAATCCACTTCGCCCAGCGGCTCCGCCCCGACGGTCTCGAAGGCGTTTCGGCGCGAGGTGTGGTTTTTCCGGACCCGCGTGCCGCGGTGGAGTGCACAGACATCGTCGCTTTCGGTCCCGTGCATACAGACCAGCACCTCCGCGCAGTCGCTTTTCGCGGCTTCGACGGCCGAAACGGCGTTCATGACGTTATCGGAAGAAGGCCGGTCGGCCGATCGCTGGGAGCCCGTAAAGACGATCGGCACCGGCGTCTCGAGCATAAACGAAAGCGCAGCAGCCGAGTACTGCATCGTGTCGGTGCCGTGCATGACGACGACGCCGTCGGCGCCGGCTTCGATCTCCTCGGCGACGGCATCAGCGAGCTCCTGCCAGAGCGGCGGTTCCATGTTCTCCGACAGGATGTTGGCGACGACTCTTCCGCGGTAGTTCGCTCGTCCCGCCAGATCCGGCACCGCCCGCAGGACGTCCTCGGCGTCGAACTGTGCCGTCACGGCACCCGTACGGTAGTCGACCGTCGACGCGATCGTGCCACCTGTCGAGATCAGCGAGATCGTCGGCAGATCGTCGTCGAACTCGATCTCAGAGGCCCCGTCGTCGCCCGTCGCGTCCGTGCCGTCGATCTCGTAGACATCCGATTCGAGCTGTTCGACATCGGCTTCGGTGCGGTCGATCCCGATGTTGTAGCCGCCCTCGAGTTTCACGACGAGATGCTCGTCGGTGCTCGATGGGAGTAACACGCCTTCGTACGTGCGATCCGCGCGGTCGACGCGAACGCGATCGCCTGGATTCATGGGTGGGCGTTGCGCGGCATCGGACTTGAAGGCACGCTTTCTGTGGCCAGTGGCTCCAGCGGCGACTCGAGCGCGTCTGCCGGGGAGTCATGCGGGTGGCCGGACAGAGCGACGTGCAGATCGAGTCTGTCACTGCGACCATCGCCGTCGTGATGACCACGCGTTCGTGACTGGCTGTCTCTTGAGTGCCGTCTGCCGGTCTCAGCCGAACAGACCGAGCAGGACCAGGCCCAGTCCGGCCAGGAGGAGGATGCCGGCGATCATCGCGGTCAGAAGCTGTAGCGAGGACTCGGCGTCGTCGGGCAACTCGAGTCGTGGATAGAGGCGGCGGGCGGCGACCAACACCCCAACTCCCAGGGCGAGTGCGCTGGCGCCGAACGCCAACAACTCGGCGTTCATCGATCACTGGTACCGGTTCCGTCGTGAAAAAACGGGAGCCTCGTGTCGGCTGTCGAACACGGTGGCGGACTCGAATGGGCAGGGAAAAGCCCATGCTCTCGGCGACGCAACGGTTTCGTATGAGCGACCGCTCGGACGAGGTGACCGAGAGCCGCGACACCGAGGACCTCCTCGAGGAGACGGATCGACTGCTCTCGGATGCTGGCCTCGAGTCCGGTGGTGACGAGTCGTCGGCATCGGCTGATCGGCTGTCCGACACGAGTGCTGATCTGTCGGCCGAATCGACCCACGAGATGCCGTCCGACGACACGAAAACGGATTCCTCGCGGCTCGAAGGGGTCCGATCGTGGCTCTCGGCCGACTCCTATTTCTCACCGCGGGCGTTTCTCGCGTTCGTCCTCCTCATCGGCGCTGGGCTGCTCGCTGGCGGGATGACGATCCCGATCGCTGGACGGATCATCGGCATCCTCGGCGTTGCGTTTGCTGTCGGGTTGCTGACGTCCAGACGGCGCTATCTCGAGTTGACGGCTGCCGGGACCACGGTCGGTGGGGTGTCTGCGGTGGCCAGTAACGCGTTTCTCGCCGCCGCTGGCTCGTTCGAGACCGTTGTCGCCGTTGGCGTTGCCGTCGGACTGGTCGCCTCGCTCATCGGCTACTACTTCGGTCGCGACTTGCGAAACGGGTTGACCCGCGAGGTTCCGTGAAACGGTACGTTTGTCCTTCGACGGCGCGTCTCCCTGTCCTCGAAAAGCGATGCGGTTCGGCTGTGGTTCGAGATGGTACGCGTCTCGTCCTCACGAAAGACGGCCGTCTTTCGACCGACAGCGAGAGCTCTGCTCTCGCCATGCCGTGAACGGCGAGGCGTTGTGCTTGCTCCGAAAGGCTGTCCGACGGCTGTCAGTGGCGTTTGAACGCTACTCCGACGTCAGCTCCCAGCCACGCTCGGCTCGGCGAACGATTCCCTCGTCAGCCATCGACTCGAGCAGTTCGGCGACGACTTCTCGAGGGGCCTCGACGTCTCTGCTGAGTTCACCCACCGACTTCGGTTCCGTTCGAATACTTGCCAGTACGTCAGCGTAGATTCGACTTTCGGGTCCGGTACCGGCGGTTTCAGAAATCTGGTCGAGTACGTCACAGAGTTGCCCCTGCACCCACCGTTGGGCCAGTGAGAGTTCGTTTTCGAGTTGCTCTAACTCCTCGAGTGCACGCAACAGGCCGTCGAGGTCGTCCATCTCGTCGGGAAAGACGTCGAGTGTGAGATGCCGCCAGGACGTGATATCGAGGCTACTGTTTGCAGGGTAGGCGCTCTTGCTCGCAAAGCCATACGGCGAGACGTTGACCTCGAGACGGACGTGACGGGCGATATGAAAATATTTCCGGCGTTGATCGTCGACGCGGCTCTCGATCAACCCCGCGTCCTCGAGCTTTCGAAGGTGTTCGATGACTGCCTTGGGACTCACGCCGAGATAGTCGGATATTTCAGTGACATAACAGGGTTTGCGGGCGAGAAGCCGGAGAATACGCCTCCGGTTTTCGTTTCCCAACAAATCCAGCAGTTCGGCGGAATCCATCATGAGATGGTTGGGAGTCGCCGCTAAAAAGAGTGTCTGCTCGCCACTACCGTTTTCGCCCAGTTCAGGGCCGTTACCGTCTCACAGAGCCGTCAGATGCCGACGTGGGTGACAGACTGGCAGCTTTCCGATCGGCTCAACTGTCGGTGTTCGGGCTACTGTCGGAGCCAGCCCCGGCTTCTGAGCCGGGACTCGAGTCGGCATCCGAGCCGTTTGTCGGCGGTGCAGTGTCAGACTCCTGCTCGGAATCCGAACTGGCGCCTGGTGTCTCCGCCGGTGGGCCGGCCTCGGCTCCCGTAGTTGCAGTCGACTCGTTGCCTGGTGTCTCCGCCGGTGGGCCGGAGCCGTTGGATGGCCCCCCGCCAGCGAGACTCCGTGCGAACTCGGACACTTCGGGGCCGGTCAACGCTGATGCGTTTGCCTGGAGGTGAGCGACCCGGTCGCCAACACCGGCCTCGTCAGCCCGGTGTTCGATCTGTCCTGCTGATCGGTCGAGCGACTGAATTTCGACAGTGAGTCGCGTCATCCGCGCCTGATACTCCCCGGGGTGGAGGTCGTCCTGTTGCTCACGAAGCGCTTCGCGTTCGGCCTCGAGCGCCTCGAGTTTGTCCTCGAGATCAGCCGTTCGATCGTGGACGAGAGCTGTCTGACTGTCGTTGTCTGCAGCGCTATACTTCGCTTCGAACATCCCGTCGTCAACCGCGTTTTCAGTCTCGGCTGCACTGGACTGCATAAACATCGACACGGAGGTGTTTGTCGCCGAGTCGGTGGTTTCGGTCTCGGTTGTCGTCTCATCCGTTAACACTCCTGCGACGGCACCGCTTGCAATGGGGGCAATCATCAACCCAACGGTGGCGACCAACACGAGAAGTGCAACCGACCGAGTGGTGGTCATTACCCTTCTGTACTTTCGAACATACTAAAAAGACAGACCTTCGTTTGAACCGTTCAATCGGTCCACGACTGTTGAAAATCCGTTCGAAGCGTTTACACCAGCTTCACCCACGTTCACGGAAGTCCAACCGGTGCCTGAACCTCGAGTGTGGGGCCGCTGTAACCGAGTCGATCCTATAGTAACAACTGCAACGATTTACACACTGATCGCACAGCCGTCGTGCGATCAGGTGTGCATTGACTTGCAGTGGCTACTATACCACTGCGTTGGAGACCAGCGATGGCCCTCGCCAACGGTCTCACCTCGTGATCATCGTTCACAGTGGCTGTTTAACCGTTTATAAAATGCTTGTTCGACGCGCAACGACCTCGAGAGCCGAACATGTGTCTCGTTGTGTCCGAATCCTGTACCGATCTTCTGCCCTGATAGTCCTCCAACTTAACTCTGTTCGAAAATAGTTATATCTCGCCATCCCTTGGTATGACATACCATGTTCGAGGTGTTTTCGCGGAGCTACTATCTCGGACGACTCTACGTGACCCCAACCGACGGGGATCACGCCCTCATGGATAGCAAGCAACACGAACGACTAAACGAGGAGCTCTATGCACGCGGTGACGGCATTGAACGGCTCGATGCGCCACTGGTGATGAAACTCGAGTCCCAGCACTTCTCGGTTCATGGAAACGATGCCGTCCCGACGAACACGCTTGCCCTCCCCGAACCGGTACTCGAGGGAACTGACGTTCGAAATCCGCCCTCGCTTCGTGAGGTGTTGCTTGCCCGCCGCGAACGTGCCCAGCAGTTGCTCGCGTTCACTGGCGACTGGTCGGGTCCCGGAAACGACCTGCCGGACGCCGGAACCTAGAAGTATTTTCGCTTCGCCTGTTCAGTCAGATGCTCGATGAGTTGCTCGGCCGCGCCTCGCTGAAAGCGCGTATCGACGAACTCGAGGAAGAAAACGAGCGCCTGCAAAAGCGCTACGAGGCCGAATCCGACCGCCGCGCGGAGGCTGCCACGGCCAGACAGGACGTCGAAGCGGAGGTGAACCGGCTCGAGGACCGCATCGCCCAACTCGAAGGCGAACTCGAGCGGGTCGGTGACGACGAAACTGGCCTGGAGGTGCGCCGCCGCGAACAGCTTCGCGGCAGCCGACTCGCCGAGGTGGTCGACCGGCTCACCTCGTTCCGGACGGGTCCCGAAGGCGCGTTGACGGCAGTCGTCGGCGAGGACGGCCTCGCGGGGCTTCAAGACGAGGTCGATGTCGACCTCGAGGACGTCCTCGGCGAGCGAGTCGCGCTTGTCGATGACGCCGCCCCCTGCGTGGTGTGTGCTGACGATGCTGGCCTCATTAGTGTCACGCTCGAGCCGCCGGTGCATCTCGACGGTGACCACCGAGTCGGCTGGGGAGATCAGTTCGCACTCGAACGCGAGTGGTTCCTGCCGACCGGCCGCTATGCGCTTGCGCTCGTGCGGGCCGATCTGTTCGCGCTTGGGATCTACGACGGCGACGAGCGCGTCGACTATCGCGGGTTCGACAGCGACGTCAAAGGCAGTCACTCGAAAGGCGGCTTCTCGCAGGCTCGGTTCGAACGCATCCGCGACGATCAGATCGACGCCCACCTCGAGCGCTGTGTCGACGCTCTCGAGTACGTCCCCGACGACGTCGAGCGCCTGTTCGTCGTCGGCCAGCGCGGCGTCGTCGGGACGCTCGTCGACGACGCCGGCCTCGAGCCCGCGGGCACTGCGGCTGTCGATGCAACCGGCGATCCGAAACCCGCACTCGAGGATGCTCACCGGTCGTTCTGGACGACGGATCTGCGAGTGCTCTGAGGCTGGCACGCGACAGGAGACTCCTCGAGGACTGGTGTGCTGAGCGTCGCGGGAGCCGACTACCGGCTGCCATTCTCTTGTGATCTGTACGGTTAAATAGGCCGTCGACAATGCTCGTGTATGCGCGTCGCAATTCTTGCACATGAGAAGTTCCCCGACCGTGCGAAAACAGCACTTGGTGTGCTTCGGTACGCCGACTACGAAGCCGTCGCCGTCCTCGACCGCGAGACGGCCGGACAGCGAGTCAACGACTTCGTTTCGGACGTCCAGGATGCACCAATTCGTGAATCGATGGCCGACCTCGAGGCCGACGAGGTCGACGCCCTGCTGATCGGTATCGCGCCGATCGGGGGCGGCTTCGAGGAGAGCTGGCGTGTGGACGTCCGCACGGCCCTCGAGCGTGGCTGTGACGTTATTTCGGGACTGCACTACTTTCTCGACGAGGACGAAGAGTTCGTCCAGCTCGCCGCCGAGAACGACTGTGAGCTTCGAGACGTCCGAAAACCGAGCGACGACCTGACGGTCAGTCAGGGTGTCGCCAACGAGGTCGACGCCGAGGTTATCCTCACTGTCGGTACCGACTGCTCGGTCGGGAAGATGACCGTCTCGATGGAACTCGCCCGTGACGCTCGCGAGGCCGGCTACGACGCTGCCGTAATCCCGACTGGCCAGACGGGGATCATGATCGAGGGCTGGGGGAACCCGATCGACCGGGTCGTCAGCGACTTCACCGCGGGGGCCGTCGAGGAGATGATCCTCGAGAAAGGTGACGAGCACGACTACCTCTTCGTCGAAGGGCAAGGCAGCATCGTCCACCCGGCTTACTCCGCCGTGACCTGTGGTATCCTCCATGGCGCGATGGCGGACAAACTCGTGCTCTGTCACGACGCCGGCCGTGAGGTCGTCCACGGCTACGAGTCGTTCCCGCTTCCCGACCTCTCGACGTATATCGACCTCTATGAGAGCCTTGCCGCGCCCGTCGCCGACAGCGAGATTGTTGCCGGCGCGCTCAACACGTCCGACCTCGAGGACGACGAAGCCCGTAAGGCGGCTGATGAGTACGCCGACGCGATCGACGTTCCTGCGACCGACGTCGTTCGGTTCGACAGTGAGACGGTCCTCGACGCCCTGCTATGAGCCTTGAAACATCGTTCGAACGGCGCTCGCTCCCGCTCGAGTATCCGTTTACGATCGCTCGTGGGACACAGACCGAATCGGAAGTCGTGACGGTTCACGTCGAAGACGAAGACGGACGGGTCGGCATCGGCGGCGCAGGGCCGGCTCCACATTACGGTGAAACGCCGGCCACCGTCGAAGCCGTCCTGCCGGACCTGCTCGCCGTCGTCGAAGCGGTCGACGACCCGCACAACCTCGCGCGGATCGAACGTCGCATGCGCGAGACGGTCGAGCGCAACCCGGCCGCCCGAACTGCGGTCAGCATCGCCTGCCACGATCTCGCGGCGAAACGCCTCGACGTTCCACTCTATCAGTACTGGGGACTCGACCCTGCCGACACGCTCGAGACCTCCTACACCATCGGGATCGACGATACGGAGTCGATGCGCGAGAAGACGGAGACGGCACTCGAGCGCGGCTACGGCCGCCTGAAAGTCAAACTCGGCACGGATCGGGATATCGAGATCATCCGGACGATCCGATCGGTCGCCCCCAACGTCGACCTCTTCGTCGACGCCAACGAGGCCTGGGCCCCTCGCGAGGCGGTCCGGAAGATCGAGCGGTTGACCGAGTTCGACCTCGAGTTCGTCGAACAGCCCGTGCCCGCCGAGAATCGCGAGGGACTGCGATTCGTCTACGAGCGCTCGGCGTTGCCGATCGCCGCCGACGAATCCTGCGTGACCCTCGAGGACATCCCACAGATCGCCGACCGCTGTGACATCGCGAATCTGAAACTGATGAAGTGTGGCGGTCTTCGGGAAGCGAAACGGATGATCCACACCGCCCGCGCCCACGGCCTCGAGGTCATGTGTGGCTGTATGACCGAGTCTAACGCCTCTATTGCGGCGGCTGCCCACCTCGCGCCGCTGCTCGACTACGCCGACATCGACGGCTCGCTGTTGCTCGCCGACGACCCCTACGACGGCGTCCCGATGCCTGACGGCCGGGTCGACCTCGCGGCTCTCGAGCGACCGGGCACCGGCGCGGCCCTCGAGTAGTCACGCAACTGGACAGTCACGATACCCACCAGCAGGGGTTTATGAGAGTCGTTGGTGTGGACAGTGGTCGTATGGACGACAGTAACGGCCATCGACACGTGTCACGTCGGTCACTCTTGCGGGCTGCAGCGGGAACGGTCACTATTGCAGCAGTTGGGACAGGACAGGCGAGCGCGGAGGGAAGCGTCTCGACCAGCTGGTTCAACAGTCACTGTCCCGACGCAACGCTCGAGCCGAGTATGGGTCACTGCGTAGATGACGGGATGGCTGGCTGTACGGACGACCATCCAGCGACGGTCGAACTGCGAGCGGCGGTCCAGGAGACGCTCGAGGAGCAGTATTCAGATGCGGGCGCGCTGGTCGAGGCAGGGTTTAAACCGTACTTCGACACGCTCGACCGGGATGCCGACGGCTGGTCACACTGGATCAACCCGGAATACGTCGGCGACGACGCCGTTCTCGACCCCGAACGACCAGAATCCGTGCTCGTCGACAACGAGACGTGGCGCTCGATCGGTGTCATGTTCATCGCGACGGAAGACGGCGAGCCGATCGAGCCGCCCGCAGTCTACGGCGACGACACCGAGGATCTGTGTTCGCCCTGGCACTACCACGCCGGCCTCCCCGGCCGATTCGCATGGTGGTACTACCGGCAGGCCTACGAACGCGATTTCGAAGACGGCGACGTAACACTGCCCTGTCGGACGCCCTGTATGATGCACGTCTGGACGGTCGACCACCCCGAGGGTGTCTACGCCCACGACGGACCGCCGCGGGAGTATCGGGATCAAGAGCCTGCCGACGACCCCGGCTTCGAAACCGGTGCCAAACCCGGAACCGACACCCTCGATTGGGACGCGCTCCCGAGCGACCTCGTTCCCGAACAGCGCCCCGACGAGCTTGCGGCGCTGACTCCCGAGTTGTAGTTCCCCTCGACATTTGAGTCCCCGCGCTCGAAGCGCCGCGATCGCGTCGTCACTGTAGACCGACGAGCTGCGAGTGGATCGATCCCCCTGACGTGACTCATTGTGCTGGCTTGATGTTCTGGTTCACGTTGAAGAAGTTGTCCGGATCGTACGTCGCCTTGATCTCTTGCAACCGCTCGTAGTTGTCGGCGTAGGTGGCTTGTATCCGGTCCTGTCCTTCATCCATCATGAAGTTAACGTACGACCCACCTGCCGTGTGTGGGTGGACTGCTTCCCAGTAGTCGCGGGCCCAGTCCGTGATCAGGTCTCGAGTTGCAGGGTCCGAATCGACACCCGCAATGACCATAGACCAGGTAGCGTCACGGTGTCCCCAGGCAGTGTCGTGTTCGTCGACGCGGTGGACAGCACCATCGATCGGATAGAGATGCATCGTCGATTTCGGCGTCGGAACCTCCCCAAAGCGCAGGTGTTCGGCGATGGTGTCGTCGGTCAGTTCATGTACGAAATCGCCCTTCCAGTGCCACTGGTCGCCTGATGGGTAGAGATCGTCGAACATGCTCTGCAGCGCTGGATACGGAATCGGGTCGATGTGTTCGAACAGCGGCTCGGCAACGTCTCGCGCCGGTTGGATCGCGTCCGCGGCCTGGTCTTCCGGCCCCAGATAACACCAGAGGAGTCCACAAACCTTCTTGCCGTGGATCTCTTCAGGGAAGGGATCTCCCGGGACCTCGGCGACCAGGTAGAAGGCGTAGACGTCATCTGGTGCGTCTGGGAGCCACTCACGGTACCAGCGCATCGTCTCCTCAAGCTCGTCGATCGGCCAGAACAGCGGGCCGGCGACGACCGTTTCGACGGGATGTAACTGGAACTCGAAGGACGTGACCACGCCGAAGTTGCCGCCTCCGCCGCGTAGCGCCCAGAACAGGTCCTCGTTCTCGTCCTCGCTTGCGCTAACCAGGCGACCGTCGGCCAGCACGACGTCTGCGCTCACCAGATTATCGATGGTCAGGCCGTATTTGCGGGTCAGATAGCCGTGGCCGCCGCCCAGGGTCAGCCCCCCGACGCCGGTCGTGGAGACGACCCCGCTGACTGTTGCCAATCCGAAAGCGTGAGTGGCGTGATCGACGTCGCCCCAGGTACAGCCGGGTTCGACGCGGACGGTCTCGGCTTCAGGTTCGACGCGGATGCCGGTCATGTTCGATAGATCGATGACCAGTCCGTCGTCAACCGAGGACAGTCCGGCTCCGTTGTGGCCACCGCTGCGGATCGCCGTTTCGAGATCGTGTTCGCGACCGAACGTTACGGCTGTGAGTACATCTGCGACGTCAGCGCACCGAGCGATTAGCCGCGGATGCTTGTCGATCATTGCGTTGTATATCGTACGCGCGTCGTCGAACTCGGGGTCATCGGGGCGGATCAACTCGCCTCGGTGCGTTCCCTCCAACTGCTCGAGCGCCACGTCGCCGTCTGTTGTCGTCATGGATTATTTCCTCTCGTTCTCCGTTCTGGAGAGCAGCTATTTCGCCTCAGTAACTCGCGTCGTGTCACCGAGTCAAAGAAAGTCCCACTGCAGAAGCAAAGTAGCTAGCCGGTGACAGCCTGGCAGCTACTGACTGCTGTGCAACCGATGCATGGGGATCACTGCCTGCAAGCGATCGACCGATTGCGCGAGACCGGTTCGATACCACGCTCCCTGTCTCACGTCTCGTCCGCGAGCCAGCCCCACGCCTCGAGGGCACGCTCGAGGCGACCGACAGCCGTCTCGACGTCACAGTCGTCGGTATCGATCTCGAGGGCAGCGTCGGGCTCGTCGAACTCCCGGTAGACGACGTGGACGCCCTGCTCGTCGATCGGGTCGGCTCGCGATCGATTCCGCTCGAGGCAGGTCTCGAGGCTCGCGGTGACGTGGACGAACCGAACGTCCTCGAGGGTGTGAAACTGGGTCTGCCATCGGCGCTTGTAGAAGGTGCCGTCGACGATAGTGAGCGCGTCTTCGGGGTCTTCGCGTGCCCGTTCGTACAGTTGTTCGTAGGTCCGACTCGAGAACTCGTCGGAGTGATGGAGGGTGACGGCTTCGCCGCGGGCCTCGAGTCGCTCGGCGAGCGCTGTCGCGATCGTGGTTTTGCCCGCACCGGGTGGCCCGCAGATGACGAGGATCACGCACCGATCACGAGCGCTGGTAGGGGCTGGGGATAAAACAGTCGTCGGGTTCGACTGCGGACAGCGTGGGTGGATTCCGGCACCCCCATCGGTTTCACAGTCGCGTTCGAACGTTGAGGTATGGGCTACGATACCGCGACCAAGACCGATCCGGAGTCAGTCGTTCCCGAAGAGTGGGGTGGGATGTGGTTTCTCAAAGACGAACTCGAAACTGACCATCTCGGCATTTCGATCCTCGAACTCGAGCCCGGTGGCAAGGGCAAAGCACACGACGAGACCCACACCGGTCAGGAGGAGATCTATTGCGTCGTCAGCGGAAGCGCCGAAATCGAGTTGGCCGACCGGGACGAGACGGTGGCACTCGAGACAGACGACCTGATCCGACTCGATCCGGACGAGTCACGACAGATTTTCAATCGCGGCGACGAGCGCGCGAAACTCGTATTAGTCGGCGCACCACGCTAGCCGAGATCCTCGTCGCGTTCGGACTCCCGGAGAATAAAGGGCCCCATCGCGAGGGTTCGCTTTGCGATAGTCGCGATTCTGAGAATGTACGCAATGAAAATCACGAACGGCGAAAGTCCGACGACGAAGCCGGCGCTCGCCACCCAGACGAGGTTGTCGATGCCGAACGTCGTGCCGAGCAGGGCGTTGCCGTCGATGTACATGATCATGAGTCCCATTACGGTCAGCGATGGAATTGAGATGTACAGCAGCGCTCGTGAGAGGTTGATCAGCTCCCACTGGAAGTACAGCGTCTTGAAATGCTCGCGAGCCGGGCCGAACAGCTTCAACGTCTCGATCGTGTGATCGAGCTTCTCGTTTGCCTCGTCGGAAAGTGAGTCCTCGTGGTCGGATCTGATCCTGCGTGCATCGTAGATCTTCCGTGAGTAGTTGAAGTTGAGCGCGTTCCAGATCACCCCGAAAGTGCCGAACTGAGCGTTTTCGAGGTCTTTCTTGACGGTCTCAGCGTTTCCGGTGGCGTCCTCGACGTAGTCGCTGACCTTCTCTCGGAGCTCCTCGTCGCGTTCGTCTTGCATCACGTCCTCAAGTTCGATTGCTCGCTCGTGAACGCCGTCGACGAGTTCGTAGAGGAAGGCGGCGGGCTCGGGTGGACTCACATCCTCCTCGATCGTCTCTTCGACATCCTGTCGAAACGTCATCGCCTCCTGCATCCGGTTGCGCTGGTCACCGATTGCGCCGAGTTCTTGTGAGAGCACCAGCTGGTTGATCGTGACGACGATCGAGGTCCCGGTGATGATCGCGCCGATAAACGCCGAAAAGAGGAACTCGATGCCGTCCTGGTTGTCGACGATCACACGTAATGGCGTGAGGTCGACCACACTGGACGCGACGAGGACGACGTACACGATCCCGAGGATAATGCCCGTAAACGCCCAGCGGTTCAGTCGCAGTAGGAGCCACAGACGGGCCCCACCGAGTCTTTCCTGCCCATCTGACTCATCAGCTGACTCTCCATCGCTCATCGACTGTCACAGACGACACTGCCGGCTGATAAAATACCTCGGCCGGGAGACGACGGTCCCACCGCCCATACTGGTTGAGCGCAGTCACTCCCACACGGCACGGGACTCCCCCAACGACCGTCGGCAGATCGGTTGGCACTCGCTCGAGCACGCTGTAACAAGAAGACATATGCCCGTTCTGTGAACGTTTCTAACAGATGAAGGGGGCGAACGTGATCGACCCGTCCACAACGGTCCGCAGTCTGTGTGCTGCTTTGCGGGCGCGTGTACGGATCGACACACGGACGCTGGCTGTGTTCCGTATCGGCGTCGCGATGTTGATCCTCGCTGATCTGTTTCTCCGTGCACGGAACTTCTCGCTGTTTTATACGGACCAGGGTGTCGTCCCCCAGTCGCTTGCAAAGGAAGCTGCACCGATCGACGTGTGGTCGGTCTATTTCGTTTCGACGGAGCCAGCGGTGACCGCGGCGTTGTTCGTCTTGCAGGGGCTGCTCGCGGTGCAGTTGCTTGTGGGCTACAGAACCAGGATCGCGACGGTTCTCTCGCTCGTGTTTGTCGTCTCGCTCGATCTGCGGAACCCGCTCGTGTTGAGCTATGCCGACGTGCTGTTCTGGTGGCTGCTGTTCTGGGCGATCTTTCTCCCGCTTGGCGAACGGTGGTCGATCGACGCCGCCCACGCTGACCGCCAGCCGAGAGACGCCGTTGCAAACCCCGCATCTGCACTGATCCTGCTGCAGATGATCACGATGTACGTCGTCAACGGCTATCACAAATCGCAGTCCGAGCTGTGGACGAGCGGCGAGGCAGCCGTCCTCGTGCTCGGACTCGACGACATGACGTTTCTACTCGCCGACCTCGTCGGCTCGGTCCCGTCGCTGCTGCAGTACGGTGGGCTAGCGTGGTACTACATGCTGCTGTTCTCGTGGCTGCTCGTGCTCGCTCAGGGACGCACACGGACGGCTCTCGTCTCGGTATTTATGTTCGCACACCTCTCATTTGCCGTCACAGTCCGGATCGGCGCATTTGCTTTCGTCGCAATCGCTGGCCTGTGTTTGTTCTTGCAGTCGTCGTTCTGGAACGACCTCGAGGCGCTCTCGAAGCGGATTGGTGTGCCAGCCGCTGCTGACAGCGCCTATCGCTCGAGACTGGATGCGATCGCGACCTCAGTTCCACGATGGCGACTCGGGATCGATACCAGCGCGTGGATCCCACGAGAGCCACGCAAAATCGCGGTCACAGTAGCCGTTGCCGTCTTCACACTGGTCGCGCTCGTTTCGATCCTCTCGGCTGGCGGCCTCGTCGACGACGACGCCGCGTCGATCGATGGGGCAGAACGCGGTGTGGCTGCGTTCGTCGATCATCAAACCGAATGGAGCATTTTCGCGCCAACTCCCAGAACGTCGGCCAGATACTACGTGTTCCCGGCGGAAACCGAAGCGGGTGACAAGGTCGATGTCTACAACGATCGGCCGCTGACGTACGAGCGACCAGACGGCGAGCTCCAGAAACAGTATGACACGTATCGAGAGCGGTTTTATATGAATAGCGTCAGCGCTGCAGAGCCACCTGACGCGCCGACTGAGCTGGCCGAGCACATCTGCACAGAGTGGAACACGGCACGGAGTGACGAGCTCACGCACGTGAACATGTATCTCGTCGAAGAAACCGTGACCCTCGAGACGGCCCAGACGCCCGCAGAGCGTGACAGCACGGCGAGACAGCTCTACACACACGGCTGTGGCGACAACGAGCCAAAAGACGTTGGGCCACCATCGGCGTTCGAGTAGCGACGACCGCCACGTCGTGGCCCCAACTGCCGTTTCACGGACTGGCCCGCCAGTCACTCCGAAAACTCGTCGTCCTCGAGGTCGAGTGGCGTCGCATCCGCCCAGTAGTCGTCGACTGCGTCCTGTGCCCACGAGCGGACCACCTCATCGTCGGTATCGATCGACGCTCGCAAGACACCGTACTCGTCTCGCAAGAGTAGATAGACGACGTCATCGAGGATCATGACCGCGAGCGGGACGTCGCCATCGAGAACCCGTACCGAGGCGTCGTCAGTTCCAAGCAGCGCCTCGAGCCGGCCACGAAGCTCTGTGTCGGCCGCCAGCGCCTTGATTGCGCGCCGCGAGAAAACGCCGTTGAACAGCTGTGAATCAGTCGCGGTCTGTTCTTGCACGACGGTAATCGTCTGCTCATTGAACGCATGGGAGACCGTCTGGACCTCATCGGCGTCTTCGAGCAACTCGAGCAGCCGGGAGAGCGGTGCGTTCGGTCGGGTCTGGCTCGGGGTCGTGATCGTCGCGTTGGCCAGTCGCTTCAGGTCGAAGGTCATCGACGCGGCCGGCAAGAAGTCGACGACATCTCGGAGCCGGCGTTCGGTCTCGATGATCGCTTGGAGATCGGTAAACCCTGTCGCGACGAGCTCTCCTGTCGCAGTCGCCGTATACTCGCTGTCCACGCGTCGGATCCACGACCGTTCCTGAAAATCACTGAGGATTCGGCCAAGCGTCGCCTGGGAGGCACCCGTCTCCGAGGCCAGTTCGGTGCGTGTGTGGCCACGCTCTGCGAGCAACCTGAGCACGTCGACACGATTCGCCGAGAGGGCGAGAAACTCGATCTCCTCGAGTGCCGATTCCATATGATTGCTGGTCACTGTTGCATCATAGTGCTTTCGCACCGTGAAATACTTTCATAGTGTGCGAGTGTACGACGCCGATCAACTCCTGTCTGGGTACGGAAGCGTTTCTCGCTGCAACACATTTTCTGAACGAAACTATAACCCTAGCACCCATATTTGTTTCTAAGATGCAACCCGCTTCCTCCATGTTGATCGGTCACCGATCAGCAAAATTGTTGTACGAACGCCGAACCGAGGTGAGTCCGTGATCGACCGTCGTACGCTCGGGTTTTTCATCCTCTCGAGTCTGTTCTTTGGCGGGACGTTCGTCGCTGCAAAAGCTGGTCTCGAGTACTTCCCACCGCTTTTGTTCGTCGCACTGCGGTTCGACATCGCGGCGCTCGTCATGCTGGGTTATGTCGCCGTAACCGCCTCGCGTGAGGAACTGCGACCCAAGACGCGGGGTGACGTCGTCGGCATTCTCGCGACCGGTGTGCTCGTGATCGGGCTGGCGAACGCACTCATCTTCGTCGGCCAGCAGTACGCGACCAGCGCTGTCGGCGCGATCGTCTTCAGCCTCAACCCGATCCTGACGCCGGTGTTTGCAGCCGTTCTCCTCTCCGACGAGCGCCTCTCTCCTCGCGGTGCGGTCGGACTTGTCCTCGGGCTCATCGGCGTCGCGCTCGTGGTCAGCCCAGACCCCGCGAACCTACTTGGTGGTGACGCCATCGGCCGTGCGATCCTGTTTGCCGGCGCAGTCAGTGCGGCGCTTGGAGCCGTCCTCATCCGCCGTGTCGGCTCGAGTGCAACGCTCTCGAGTACGGTTCGGGTTGCGTGGGGGCTGCCCATCGCCGCGGCGCTCTCGCACGGCTTTGCGCTGTCGGCCGGCGAGTCGATGACTGCGATCACGTGGTCCTCGAACGCGCTCATCGCACTCGCATACGTCAGCCTCGTCGCCGGTGTCCTCGCCTACATCGCCTACTTCGGGCTCCTCGAGTCGACGGGCGCGATTCAGGCGAACCTGATCTTCTATGTCGTCCCGGTCGTCGCAACGCTGGGCGGCTGGGCGCTACTGGGAGAGGCCATCGCACCGCTTGCCGTCGTCGGGTTCCTGCTGATCTTCACCGGCTTCGCCGTGCTGGGGAGCAACTCCATCGACGTTCGATCGTGGCTCCCCGAGACGGTCGTCGAGACGCCGGTTGCCGATGAACGAACGTCGGTCGCTGAGGAGCCTCGAGGCTTCCGGTCCGATTGAAATCGAGGCTTTCACTCCGTCGAGGTGGCGGGCTATGTGACGGTCGCCGAAGCGTTCCCGAACCCACGACGAACCAGAGGGTTTACGGCCTTTCCCGCTAAACCGGTCGGATTATCTATGTGTGCAACGTTTACAGACGACGATGTCGGAAAGCCAGTCGAGCGTGCCGACGGAAAGGTAATCGGAACCGTTGCGTCACTCGACACGGCAACGGCTCGCGTCGAACCCGCACCCGACGTCGTTGATGCGATCAAAGCCCGCTTCGGATGGGAGGAGATCGGTGGTCCGTTCATCCTCCACGAAGCTGACGTCCGCGAGATTTCCGAGACGCGCGTCCACCTCGCCGACGGATTCTCGAGAGCGAACGCGCCGACCCCGACGGCAGATGAATCGGCGGACCACGCGGACGCCGACGGCGACGATGAGCCCGCTCCCGAAACCGACCCGGAGGACCCGAATCGAACTAACGGTGGGACGGGATCGGTTGCCAACTCGGCTGCGGACTCGAGCGGTGTCGGTCCGTTCAACAGCCGCTTTCAGATTGGAGCCGCCGTTGTCTCGGGACTCAGCTTCCTCTTTGCACTGGTGTTTGCCTGGACAGGGTATCAGGAAATGGCGCTGCTCGCCGTCGGGCCAGAACTCAACATCGTCGCCGGAATGGCTGGCCTGATGCTCGCCGGGTTCGTCGGCGTCGTTGCACTCGTTGCCGCGTTCTACATGGAACCTGGCTTCGATCAGTAACACTCGAGTCGTCCCTGACGACTGCAGGCATCACTGTCTTCTTTTCGGCTACTGGTAACACCGCGTATGTGTAGAGTGATTACAGCCGACGATATCGGCAAGCGCGTCGAGAACGCTGCCGGCGAAGACGTCGGCGTCATTACGACGATTGACGACGACGGGGCGCACGTCAGGCCCGCTGCAGACGCGATCAAATCGATCAACTCCTCGATTGGCTGGGATGACGTTGGCGACGTCACCTATCCACTCGACCCCGACGCCGTTTGCGAGATTACCGACGAGGTGGTTCGGCTCGAGGGCGGACTCCCAGCAAACGATTTCGCGACCGACACCGAGGCCGAACCGGGCGCTAGAGACGCCACGGATACCCAACACGGCGCAACCAGAACCGGGGCCGACGAGGAGACGATGGACCGCGGACTCGAGGTCGATCCAACGAAACTGGCAGGAGCGAATCAGACGGTCGGTACCCAGACCGACGCAGCCGTCGACCCGGACGCCGTCCGCGACGCCGATCGCGGATCCAAAACCGACCCTGAGGCCGACAATCGAGACGAGACGGAGTGACTGGGGCCGTGTGCTGGGCTGGCCACCGCTTTGCGATCGGGGCCGCCCGTTCGAAGCTCACGCGTCCTCGAGGTCGCGCAGAATCCGGTCTGTCACGTCCGTGGTCACGTAGTACGTGTGTTTTCGGTGGGTCTCGGTTTTTGGTTTGAGTTTCCGTTCAGTTCCCTTGATGATCGATCCCTCGTATATTCTTACGAGCCCAATCGCCTCCATCGCCCGGTAGCAGTGGCGGACGTGTGCCAGCTCCAGCCCGAGTTCGGCGGCGGTCATCCGTGGATAGTCGGGTCCACCGCGAGAGAGACGGCGAGCGAGCGTTCGCGGGTCGTCAAGCCACCGAAGGAACGTTTCCTTCCCGTCACGGTCGGCGAGAAAGTCGAGTACGCCTCGCCCGTCATCCGTGAGTCGATACGTCGTCGGCGTCTGCTCGCGATCGACAGCGACGAGCCCACTCGAGACGAGTTCGGTACAGTGATCGGCGACGCGGTCGTGGTCAGCGTCCAGATCGCCCGCCATCGACCGCGAGCCGTCGCCGTCGATCGCCGCGAGGTGATAGAGGACGAGATAGGCGAGTGGCTCCGCGGGAACCGGCGCCAGCTTCCCCGCGACGGCTTCGCGTCGCTCGAGTGCTGACTCGAGTTCACTCGCGCGTTCGTACCGCTTTTGAGCGTTTTCGGCCGCACTGCAGTCGAGATCGAGCGTCACGCCGATCGTCTCGCCGGTCGGCGTCTCGAGGTCAAGGTCGAGTTCCCGCCGGTCCCAGTGGTCGCCGGCTTCCGAACGGGCCCGCTCGAGGGCCGCAGTGACTCGCTCGAGACGCGTGAAAATGGTGTCGGCCTCGGTCCGCAGTCGTTCGATTTCTGCCCGTGAAACGACCATCAGTTGTCCGTCATTAGATTGGCTCGGATATACTGATTGCGCTCGCTGATGGTCACTCTCACAACAGTTCGAGAGCGGGGTCAGATGTCCCGGGCAACGGTTTCACCCTGCCGTAATGAGTGCAAAACAGAGACAGGTGAGCAAAACAGTGCTGGCTCAGGAGCGGCGCTCGCCGACGAGATCACGGACGCGGCCGGGGATATCGAGCAGGGAGATCCCGAACCCGAACAGCACCATCAGCACGTAGACGCCGAGCGTTGACGTCCAGACGACGAGCAGCGCAAGGATCGCCCAGCCGCCCGAAAGGAAATAAAACGCCGCGATGGACATCGCTGTCCCGTACAACAAGACGAGATACGGCCCCCAGTCGCGGGCGTGACCGTGGCGGACCCGGCGGCGGACGTAGCGTTTGAGCTCGCTCTGGAGCGACTCTTTCTTGACAGTCCGGCGCTCGACGTTGTCTTCGAACGACTCGACGCGGTCGCGCAGCCGCTCGATCTCTTCGCGGAGTGCTTCGGGATCGTCGGATCGGTCCCGCGTTCGGGCGCTTACGCGGGCGCTCGTCCCGGTTTCTGCACCCGTTGCTGCGTGGTCCTCCGTCGCCCCCTCGTCGTCACCCGTGGCGTCGTCGGTCATCGCTTCTGTTGGAACCTGTCGCACGCCGGGACTTTGTAGCTGCCGATCCATGTCACGGCTGGCAAGGACTGCGTTGAGGATCGCCCCGAAGACGAGAATGATCGCGCCGATGTAGAGCCAGATGAGCACCAGAAAGACCGCTCCCAGTGCGCCATAGACGGCGTACTCGGTCGCAAACGTCGTATACAGCGAGAACGTTCGGCTCAGTACGAACCAGCCAATCGCGGCCACGACCGTCCCGGGCAGCGCCTCACGGACATCGATACCCGAGTCCGGGAAAATGACGTACAGCGGCAGGAACGTCACGATGAGCCCGACCACGACGAAGATTGGTCCGAGAACGCTGACGCCGACAAACGGCACGAATCGGATCACCACCTCGAGGATGGCGACGATGGTCAGCCCGAACCCGATCACGACGAAGACGATCGTCGCGTCCCAGATCGTGTCGAGCAGCGATTTTGATCCAGCAGTGCCGTACACTTCTGAGAACGCCCGATCGATCCCACGGAGCACCCGACTTGCTCCCCACAACAGGCCAAGTGCCCCGAACACGGTCGCGCTCTGTCGTCCAGTCTCATCGAGGACCGTCTCGGCGAGCAGTTCCTGTGCTGACGGCGTGAGCACGTCGCTGACGGCGTCGGTCAGCTGCTCCGCAAGCGCCTCCCCGCCGATCGAGGCGGTGATCCCCAGCCCGAGGAGGGCTAACGGAATGAGCGAGATGAACCCATAGAAGGCGACGCCGGCCGCCAACAGCGTCAGCTGCTCGTTGCGCGCGAGGATGGCGACGTCACGCGCGATCTTAAGACCCTGTCTGTAGTCGATCACGTCCGTCCATATCGGCGGCCAGGGCAATATGCGGTCGTGTCGGAATCGTTATCTGAAACTGTGAGCAGATGCGGGAGAGAAAGCGGAGTGTTAGACGAGGTTGTGTTCAGTCGCTGCGCGAATTTCGCCGACGCTGGCGTCGGTTTTGAACGTCGTCCCGCCGTAGTGGGCTTTCGACGCCTCGAAGCCAGCGGCCTGTAGATCCGCGAGGAACTCGTCCATCGCATTGGCCGGCAGCCCCCAGTTGCGACAGAGTTTGTGCTGGTCATAGTGGGTCGGCTCCTCGAGTTCGGCCGCGAGCGTGTCACAGAGTTCGCGAGCCGCTGGTGCGGTGTCGAACGTATAGGGGATTTCATTACGGACTGCGGTGACGAACTCCGGCTCCTGAATCGGGCCAAGCCAGACCGGTCCGGCGGTGAGCAGTCGGCTGCCGCCACAGTGTGGACACGTCTCGAGCGGGTCGGCGATCATCCCCACGTCTGTCTCGCGGTAGAGACAGTCCTCACAGTGGTAGATGTAGCCCAGTTCGTCGATCGCTGCATCCGCAGCGGTGGGTTTGTGCTCGAGTTCGAGATAGGTGCGGACGTAGTGGCTGGTCGCATGAGTCAGGATCGGCTCGACGCCGACGTCGAAGCGAGCGCCACTGCGGGCGAGCGCAGAGATGAGAATTCGGGCGCCCATTTCGGCGTGGTAATCGGTGTTCTGGGGTACCGCAGAGTACGATCGGACACCGCTGTTGAAGTGAGCGCCACACATCGGCGCGGTATCGGTCGCGGTAACACAGAGCAGGTCTCGGCAGTTCGAAAACGCCGCATCGGCGAACGGCATCGGCGTCCCGTACGGATCGAGATCGATCACGTCGTACACCCCATCGTGCATGAGCGCGTTGACGTTCCGGTGTTCGACGGTTGCCTCGAGATCGTTTCGCACGAGGTTCGCTCGTGCGAGGTCGACTGCCTCCTCGTTGACGTCACAGCAGGTCACGTCCCAGCCGTCGGCGGCCGCCCGAACACCACGGATGCCGCTTGCTGTCATCGCATCGAGATACGTCTCGGCGCGGTCCTCACGGTCACGATAGGCCCGCAGCGTTGCGATCGTCAGATCCCGGTTCAGTTCCTGTCGCGGGTTGTAAAATACTGATTCCTCGACGCCCTCGGTCTGTTCGCCGGGGACCTCGAGTTCGACCCCGCCCTCGGTGACGCGCATACACTCCCTCGTCGGTAGCGAGCGAAAAGCAGTGTGGTCTCGAACGGAATCGTTCGCACAACCAAACCGATTTTACAGTTCGGGACACAGTTCCGGTCGTGCCGAAGGCCAACCCAGTCGAGCGATGGCAGGCGGAGCTCGAGGAGACGGGGAAACTCACGCCCGAGATCGTCGAGCAGATCACGCGCATCCACGGCGACCGTGGGGTGCGCGCGATCGAGGCCGTCAGCGAGAACCGAGTGAAGGCCTACCGCGATTTTACGATCGTCGTCGGCTACGACGATGAGTATATCGTCGAAGACGGCGGCTGTACCTGCAAGGACAGCGAGTACAATCTCGATCCCGACGACCCAACTGACCGCTGTTGGCACGCCCTCGCCGTCGCGATCGCCCGCCGGGTCGGTCACGTCGACTACCACGATATGTGGTACTCAGACGTGCGCGAGCTATTGTAATCGAACAGTGCCGTGTTTTCGCGCTCAGACGGACTGCTGGAGTCAGTGACCGCTGCTCACCAGCCCCGCCGCCCGTGATCGGTACAGCAGACCGTATCAGACGGTGAGCGCTGGTGTGTCTGCCTCGCGAACGCGCCGAATAACGTCTCGGACAGTATCTGCATCGTCCGGGTACGTGCCGTAGACGATGGTATCCGCGTGAGCCTCGAGCTGCTGTGTCAGTCCCACGAGTCGATCGGCGTCGACGCCGTCCGCCGAGAGCTGGATCGTGAGGTCCACCTCAAGGTCCTCGAGCTCGTGAGCGAAACCACGCGCCAACGACTCCACCCAGTAGGTCGTCCCGTAGCCGACATCACAGAGGGGGACGACGAACTCGTCGACGAACGGAGCGAGCGCGCTGGGCTCGAGGCCGGCGCGTTCCCGAAGGTTTCCGGGGTAGGGATCTGGGTAGAGTGTCGCGAGGAGGTCACCCTCGACGCACTCCGCCGCGGCGGCGACGAAATCAGTGATGACCGCGGTTCGCCACGCGTCGCGCT
This sequence comes from Natronorubrum sp. A-ect3, assembly GCF_041821125.1. NCBI lineage: Archaea > Methanobacteriati > Methanobacteriota > Halobacteria > Halobacteriales > Natrialbaceae > Natronorubrum > Natronorubrum sp. A-ect3. The sequence continues at coordinate 84,882 of NZ_JBGUBB010000002.1, forward strand.
CCTCGTGGTCGCTCGCGGCGAACTCCCGATCACAGCGCTCGCAGTGACAGAACGACGCGCCGGGGAATCCAGGTGTCGTGAGTCGGACGTCACCCACCGCGCCGACTCGCTCGATTCGCTCGAGTAACGCGGCGCGGTAGTCAGGATCGGTCGGGCAGACGGTGCCCCAGTCGTGTCCCTCCGCATCGGGCGTCGCACGCGTTCCGTCGGCCGTCACGGCGGCGCGCGCTGGTTCGTCACGGACGGTTGCCGTGTCGCCCCAGCAGGCGATGGAGTTGGCCGCGCCCGCAAGCGGCTCGCGGCGTGTGCCGTCGACGGAGTCGGCGAAAAAGTGTGTGACATCACCGAGGTCGGCTCGAGCGAGGTCCCGATCTGCTGTGAGAATGCCGTGCATACCTGTGTACACCGGGTGAATCAGTATAAAACCTGACCTGCGCTGTCGATGGACTTGCGCGCCGACAGCCGATAGTGGATGAACGGCTGCCGTCAGTCGGACTCGTTGCAGGCTGCGATGATGACCTCTGGATCGTCGATCAGCCGGTTTTCCATATAGTTGCCTTTCCCTTTGCCGGCCCACTTGCGCTCCTGTTCGATGATCGAGAGGAACTCGAGTTCCGAGAGGATGTCCCGTACCCGGCGGAGCTTGAGGTGGTCCGACTGGTCGCGATCACAGAGCCGTTTGTAGAGGTCGTACGCTTCGTTGGTTTTGACCGGGACGTCGTCACCCTCCTTTTGCTGGGTGAGCAGCGCCATCGCCTCGAGAACGAGTTTCGCGTGACTCGGACTTTTCGAGATGAGTTCGGCGAGGCGGCTGGTCTCCTCGCGTTCGTGGGCCTGATCGACGCAGGCCTCGGTGACCGACTCGAGGTCGTTCTCCTCGGCGATCTCGCCGGCAAACCGCAGGATGTCGATCGCCTTTCGCGCGTCACCGTGTTCGCGCGCCGCAAGCGCCGCCACGCGCGGGACGACGCCGTCCTCGAGGACACCCTCGTGGAACGCATCCGAACGAGAGCGCAGGATCTCCCGGATCTGGTTTGCGTCGTACGGCGAGAAGACGTACTCGCGTTCACAGAGACTCGATTTGATTCGCTCGTCCAGCGAGTCTTTGTACCGGACCTTGTTCGAGATGCCGATGACACCGACCGTGCTCTCGGTGAGTTTGCCGGATTCGACCGCACGCGAGAGCTGCATCAGGATATCGTCGTCTTCGATTTTGTCGACCTCGTCTAAAATGATCAGGGCGACGTCGTAGCGGCTGTCGACAATCCGCCACAGCCGACGATAGTATTCGGACGTACTCAGCCCCGAGTGGGGGATCGAAATCCCCGTTTCGTCCTGGTCGTTGAGCTGATGGCCGGTCGACTGGACGGCCTGGGTCTCCGTCGACTCCTGTAGGCAGTCGACGTAGGCGACCCCGATCGAAACCTCGTTGTTCTTCGCGCGCTCGATCGCCTGATTCGTGATGAACTTCGAGCACAGCGACTTTCCGGTTCCTGTCTTCCCGTAGACGAGGACGTTGTTCGGCGTGTTGCCTCGAGTCGCCGGTTTGATTGCGTTCGCGAGGTTCGTGAGTTCGTCTTCACGACCGATGATCCGGTCGCCGTCGGGAAGGTGTGAAACCTGCAGGAGCTCTTTGTTCTGGAAAATCTCGTTTTCGCTCCCGAAGTAGTCCGTGGCGTCCGACATTCAATTGTCGTGAATACTATTCGGAGGTGTCTTAAGCGTTCGGAACCTGACTGCCGCTGTATTAGACAGGATTCCGGCGTGTGAGTGTCTGAGGCGCGCAAACGACACCCCTTAGTGCCGCTGTATAGACAAAAGGAGACCCCGAGTTTCCGCTGTATAGATGACGGTGGACCCCGGATTTCCGCTGTATAGCCGACAGACCCCGGAGTGCCGCTGTATCGTGAGGTCGATTGTCACTGGGGAGAAGCAAGCATCCCAGGGTCGCTCAAGCGGAGATACCGTAATTCCGCTGTATGGATTCAAAAGGATTTCTATAGGAATCCAGCCCGTCGTTTGACACCCCTCGGTGCCGCTGTATATAGACACACACACCCCGCGGTGCCGCTGTATCGATCCGAGGGGAGGTATCGATCTGAAACGGGGGTTCTGCTGGACTGGTGATGGATTGATTAGCGCTGTCCGGAACCATCGACCAGCGTGTCAGGGCAGTAATACGGCTTTCGGGATGGTGAGTTACCCACCCTCAAGAGCAGAGCACAAAAAGAAAACTGTGGGTTCAAATCGACTCGAGACCGGAGCTATCGTTCACGATCCGTGAACTAATAACGTTCACTATAGCCAATGGACTTTGACACAGGTGCTGTATTTAGTAGTTTTGTATTTGATTAAACGAAGCTACTAGATTGATGTTACTTCTCTCCTTATTCTAACCGATTCGCTCTACCCGACTGAGTATCCACTCCCTCTCTCGACGCTATACAGCGGCACTCCGGGGTGTGTCTCTCCACTGTTTTTCCACCGCCGGTTGGCCGTCGACTTCGAGACATCGTCGCCCTGTCGTACGTTTTTTCGGCGTCCAGTCACAGCTAGCACGACGGTGAAACGGATCTCAAAATCAGGGTGAAAGAAGACTGCTCCCGACCGGTCACCTTCTGCGCGGCTTACTCCGCAGCGCAGATGTCGACGAAGTTCCGCAGGATCTGCAGTCCCGTCTCGCCGCTTTTTTCGGGGTGGAACTGCGTCCCGAAGACGGTCCCATCGTCGTTGGCGATGATCGAGGGGAACTCGAGTTCGTAGTCGGTCGTCGCAACCGTCGCGCCCTCGTCGTCGGGAACGGCGTAGTAGGAGTGGACGAAGTAGGCGTACTGTCCGTCGACGCCCTCGACCAGCGGGTGATCGCGTTCGACGTTGAGTTCGTTCCAGCCCATGTGTGGGACCTTCTGGCCTTCGGCGAATCGGACGTTAGTGCCCGGAATCAGATCGAGCCCCTGGACGGCTGAGTCGCCGTCGGTTTCGCCTTCCTCGCTCGTCGTCAACAGCATCTGCATGCCGAGACAGATCCCGAACAGGGGGGTGCCGTCGGCTGCGACCTCGAGGAGGTCCTCTCGAAGCGGATCGGCGTTCTCGACCCCCTCGCGGAACGCGCCGACGCCCGGTAAGACAACACCATCGGCATCGGCGAAGGCGTTCGGATCGTCGGTGATTTCGACGTCTGCACCCGCGCGTTCTAAGCCACGGGTGACACTGCGTAGGTTCCCCAGCCCGTAGTCGACGACGACGACGGACGCAACCGACTGCTCCTGTGAAGACGAAGCGCTGCTCATACGCCTACTCGTGGTGGCGTGTTGAAGTCAATTACCTTTCGTGCAACCGGGAGTGAGTAGACGACGACAGTCGTGCAGTAGGTGGTGGAGACGACGACACGCGAGACCGCGACGCTCGAACGATGGCTTCAGCGAACGGAACTACCCCTCATTGGCGATGAACAGAGGTGGTTCCATCGAGCGACGAACGGAGGTAGCCCCCACGAGCGACGAACGGAGCTAGAATCCGTCGAGCCGTGTCTGTCCACTGTCGCTATCGCCCACGTCTGCGAGTTCTGCTGCCCGCTCGAGGGCGTTTGCGAACGTTTCCTCCTGACTGCGGTCGTACAGCGTCGCTGCTGGGTGGACACAGAGCAAGACACGTCGTGGCGTCCCCTCGATACGAACTTCCTCGAGCGAACCTGCCTCGTTCGTGATCGCCACGGAGCGGTCGAGCAAGTGCTCGCTGGGGACTTTTCCCAGCGTGATAATCACGTCCGGATCGAGGCGGTCAATCTCCTGATCGAGGTAGCCTCGACAGTGCTCGAGTTCGTCGGTTGTCGGATCGCGATTCTCCGGCGGTCGACAGCGGACGCAGTTCGTAATCCTGACGTCCGCACGCGCGAGGCCGACGTTCCGAAGGCCGTCGTCGAGGACGGTGCCGCTGCGACCGACGAACGGTTCGCCCTTTTTGTCTTCCTGTGCACCTGGCCCTTCGCCGATAAACAGCATGTCGGCGTCCTCGGGCCCGGTTCCGTTGACGATCCGGCTCCGTGAATCGACGAGCGCCGGACACCGCGTACATTCGCCGACACAGAGTCCATCCATCTCTTCCATACTGGTGGCACAGACGGCCGCCTCCTACGTCTTTCGGGTCACAGTGTCTAGGTGCCGTCAGGATCACGCGAGCGACCGAGCGTACGAATCACCGGCTCGAGCGGCCTGCCGAGCCACCCGAATCGGCTCCGGGCGGCCGCCTTCGGGTGTAAACGCGCGGACGACTGCAGCTGCCTCGTCGGCCTCACAGCCGATGTGTCTGATGTAGACGGTCTCGTCGTTGACCGACACGGCCTGGCGGTCGGGCAGCGAGCGATAGCGCTCGAGGCGGGCCTCGAGCGCGGAGCCGGAAAACGCCTCCCGAAGGCCGGTCTCGAGGCCGTCGCTTGCCTCGAACGTGACGGCAATCACTGGACGGTCGGCACGCTCGTGTATCGTCGGAACATCGAGAAGGTTGTACCACGCGGGGGCGACGGCGCCGACCAGCACGTACTGGACGTCGGGACGTCCGAGATCGCCGACGAGCCCGGCGACGGCGTCGGTCGCGTCGGTGCCGCCAACGGTACACGCACGGTATGCGAGCCCGTCGAGGACACGGTCGGCACGGACGACGGCACCGGCGAGCGTGCTCCGTTCGTCGTCGCGACCGAACGACTCGGCAATTCCCAGCGCCCGCGCTCCGGGCTTCATCTGCTCAGCTCTCGTCTTTGATCTCTTGGAGCCGATCGAGCAACTCGTCGCTTGAGGCGCCGTTTTCGAACTCGATCTCTCCGTCGTGGCTGTTTTCGCTAGATTGTACCGCGTCGTCGTCGTCAAAATCTGCGTCGACTTCTTGCTGTTCGGATTCGTCGTAGCTCCCGAATCCCATACAGTAGTACCCTCGTGCTTGGAGCTAAAAAATCTCGTGTGTCAACCAATACCATTTACCATGTCGTCTCCCTTCTTTTCATTCGTGCGGGCCTGTGAACGCCGGTCTGGACATGAGCCCCGGCAGGACGACGGTACCAGACAGCGGGACGGCACCATTTTGAGTCCGGGCCTCGAGCCGTCGTGTATGGACATCCATCACGTCACCGAACCTGCAGAGACGTTCACCTGTAACGCGTTTCTGGCAGTTGGCGAGGAGACGACACTGGTCGATGCTGGCGCGTGGGACGGCGTCGTCGACGAGATTCGAACCTATACCGACGAACTCGACGCCGTCGTTGTGACGCATCAACACGGCGATCACGTCGCCCAACTCGAGGCGGTCTGTGAGGCGTTCGATCCCGACGTCTACGCCTACGCTGAGCATCCGCTTCGAACACACACGATCGATGACGGCGACACGGTCACGATCGGTGACGAGGCGTTCGACGTCGTCTACACGCCGGGCCATGCCGACGACCACGTCTCGTTTGTCTCCGAGACATCGCTGTTTTCGGGCGACGTCGTCGTCCACGACGATGGCGCGTTCGACTACGGGAGTTTCGGCCGTACTGACATGGCCGGCCAGTCCCGTGAGCGACTCATCGAGAGCATCGAGACCCTTCTCGAGCGACTGCCCGACGGCGGTCGCGCGAGCGGTGCGAGTGCGACCTCGGGAGACGAGCGAAGCGAGTCTGCCGGTGTCGAGCACATGTACGCGGGCCACGGCGGTGTCTTCCACGGCGACGTTCGGGATGTCGTTGAGACGGCACTCGGGCGGGCAGAAAAGCGAGAACCGAAATACCCCGACGAGTAGCGCGCGCCCACTTGTCGACGGCTGAGACAGACTGCAGTCAGTCTGTGTCAGTGTATCCGCGACCTGCCCGGGGTGTACCGAGAACTCAGGACTGCAGACTGCTTCGTGGGGTGTACCGGGAACTCAGGACTGCAGACTGCTTCGTGGGGTGTACCGGGAACTCAGGACTGCAGACTGCTTCGTGGGGTGTACCGGGAACTCGAGACCGCGGACCGTCTGGGTGGCTGTGCTCTCGATGTCAACGTGCCGTTCAGCACGTCTGTCTCTCCGCGAACGCTCGACGCTCGCCTCGCGGACGAACCGTCGGCCGAACGGCACACTCACTAGCCGGCTGTTTTGCTGTAGAAAGTCGAGAGAACGGACGCAGACGGTTGGTTACGTGGCTCGTGCTTCCTTCGCCTTTGGGCGAAGCTTCTTGTAGCCGCATTTCCGACAGCGGTTTGCGTCCTTGGAGTTACGAGCGTTACAGCGCATGCAGATCATTTTTTCGAGCGTCCGTTTCTCGGCTTCTTCGAAACTGGCCATATCGCTCCGTTAGCCCGTGGTGCATATAATCGCTGTGGTCTTGGGACCGACCGGTGACGCAGACGAAACTGCAGGCAGTGGTCGCTGCTGTCGTGCTCACTGCGTTTCGCCAGCGTCGTCAGCCCGCTCCTGTTCGTCTTCGGCAGCCAAGTAGTCATCCTGGACCGCGACGATCTCACTCGAGTCCACACACTCGCTGTAGCGTCGCAGCGGCTCTTCGTTGAGCGTCAGGAAGGTCTCGCCCCAGCGGAACGGCTCGAGGAGGTCCTCGGCCGCCTCGTACTCGTCGAAGATACAGCAGGCGGCGGCGAGCGCCTCGACGGTAGTCAGCTGGAACGGACGGCCGTAGTTGACGGGGTTGGCGGCGACGAGAAACGGAAGCGCCCGGTGGACGCCGTTCATCCGGAACGAGGCCGCTTCGGCGGACTCCCACGAACAGTCGAGGGCGACGAGTGTCCCGAGACCATCCTCGGCGTCGGCCGGCGAGAGCGCTTGCTCGGCGTGTGGGTTGAGCACGACGCCGTAGGGGACTTGCTCCATTCGTCGATAGAGGGTTGCTTTATCGAACTTCTCGAGGCGACGCGCGGTGCATTTCTTCGGATCGTCGTCGCCTTCGTAGTAGACGTGACACTCCACGAGCAGGCATACGTGCAGGCGGGAGAAAAGGGGTCCGAAACGGCTGCAATGGGGCTGACTACGCGAGTGGTCCACGAGAGTCGGATGCTTTTGTCGGTGGCGACGAAGATACCGATATGGACACGGAGCCGAATACGGCTGCAGACCCTGGCGATGGGGCCGCCATTGCTCGACGATACTACGCCGCACTCGACGACCACGAGTACGACGCACTCGAGGAGCTGCTCGCCCCCCAGTTCACGCAACGTCGTCCCGACCGGACGTTCGAGGGGCGTGACGCGTTCGTGCAGTTCATGCGCGACGGGCGGCCGAACCCGGACACCAACCACGACCTCGAGACGGTGATCGCCGACGAAACCGGCGTCGCGGTCCGTGGTCGGGTGGTCGATGGTGGCACAGAACTGTTTGGCTTCGCGGATTTCTTCGCCCTCGAGGGCGGCCGAATCGTTCGCCTCGAGACGTATTCGCGGTAACCCGCGCCGGTGTTCGCACTCGGCTCAGGCCGAACAGTTGTTCGGCCCTAACTCGAGTTCCGTCCGCTCTTCGGGTGGCAGTTCGGTTGCGCCACGGTTCTGGTCGATAATCTCCTTGTAGTTCGCTGGTTTCTCGCCAGCGTCGGCCATCCGGTCGACGAACGCGGACTGCTCGAGGCTGAGCAGATCGATCTCGGTGCGTGCCTCTCGGATCGTCGTCGTAATTGCCTCGCCGGGCGCGCCATGTTCGAACTCGCCGTCGGCGGTGACCGTGACGTGGCCCGGGAGGACGGTGATACTTTCGGGTTCGGCAAGCACCGTCCGGTGGAGGGTCTCGTAGAGCAGCTTCGCCCCTCGCTTCCCCTTGTCCTCGCTGAACTCGAGTTCCGTTCGGCCGGTCGAGTTGACATGGAGCGTATCGGCGGTCAACAGCGCCTCGTCATCGACCAGGATGGAGAGTATCTCGCTCGTGTGACCCGGTGTGGCCAGTGCCTTGAGTTCACGTTCGCCGACCGCGAGGACTTCGTTTCGCCCGAGGGGCGTGAACTCGAGTTCGACATCGCGTTCTTCGGCCCGCTCGCTGAGATAGTAGGGCACGTCGAGTCGAGCGGCGAGTTCGGGACCGCCGGAGATGTGATCCGCGTGAACGTGTGTATCGATGACGCCTGTCAGCGTGAGCCCGTTCTCTTCGGCGGCGACCTCGTACTCCGCAACGTCTGCGGTCGGGTCGACCGCGACGGCGTCGCCAGTCGTCTCGCAGCCGACGACGTAGCCGAGACATCCCTTCGCACGACGCTGTATCTGGATGATACTGAGCCCGTCGCCTGCGAGTTCGACGTGGTCGTAGACGCCACTCCAGCCTTCCATTCCATCGCCGACTGTCTGGACGTCGTACGCATCGGTGGCTGACTCGAGCTGTGTTGCCAGATTCCCCGAGGAGATGCCTTTCGCACAGATGGTGATCACTCGGTCGGTGTCGCCCACCAGGGCTTCGAACTCCTCGAGTCGTCCGTCGAGTTCCTCCTCAGGACCGAACGGGAAGTGGACTGCGCCTGAAATGTGCCACGACTCGTAACTTTCCTCGGGACGTGTGTCAACGAGCGTAAACTGAGCCTCTTCGTCCTGGAGCGCTGCGAGTCGGTCCGCAGAGAGCGTGGTGACCATACAATCTACTCGGTTTACATCGCCGTAAGTCTCCCCACGGCTACTGAGCGCTCCACCGGCGACTGGTGCGACGAAGATGGGTAGTGACGTCACTGAGCGGCAGTGTCCATCTGACCGAACGACGACTGTGCGATTGAATTGCTGTTACTGATCCTACAGTTTGGCACATCTGTGTTGCCCTATCATAGAGACACCCTCACATGAGTGGAACCATCATACTACTTATGATAGAACAATCGAGCTGAGCGATTGAACAGATATTGCCGGCCTGTGCTACTGATTATCAAAATAATCAATCATGTATATTTTTGTGTGGGAAGTTATCAATACCCTTGTTCCCTCCTGCGCTTTGGTGGCAAGTCTTGCGGGCATATACGGACTTAACTATCATGATAATTCTATACTGACCTGCATGAGTGACATTCGTGGCAACAAATCTCACGAAGTGAAATATCGTATACAATTGTTATGGTCTCCGGGTGGGCCGCTCGGCCCACAGTCGGCTGGCATGACACGCGAGATTTCGGGTGAGTGCAGCCGATGACTGCTGATGAGTCAGCTGCGACTGAGACGGAAGAGCGCCGCCTCGAGACCGATGGTGGCCACGACACTGTCGACTATCTCGACGAGAAGATCCACATGTTCAAGCCCGCAACGCCGTTTATGAAAGATCACCTGAAGGTGATCTGGGGGCTGTTTGCCGTCTGGATGCTGTTTACGTTCGGACCCGTGACCGCGACGTGGGTCGCGACGGATTTCATGACGAGTACCCAAGTGCTTGGCTTCCAGTTGCACTACTTCCTGACTGCGATCGGCTCGCCGATTGGCGCGCTCGTCCTGTGTGCAGCGTACGCCTGGCAGCGTGACCGCCTCGATGCACAGTACGGCATCGACCACGAGACCGAGGCTGAAGCCGAGGCCGAAGCCGGCAAGGCTGTCGCCGCCGACGGTGGTGAACAGGCGTGATCGAGCCAGTTCTGCTCGAGTCCGTGACCGGCCTCTTCGACGGCGGGTTCAAACTCATTCCGGCGTTGACGCTCGCGGCGATGCTCGCGCTGTTCCTGGGCGTCGGTTGGTTCTTCCGTGTCGCATCGGTTGACGACATGTGGGTCGCTGGTCGATCGATCGGGAGCATCGAGAACGGGATGGCGATCGCCGCAAACTGGATGAGCGTCGCCGCCTATCTCGGTGTTGCTTCGACCGTTGCCTTCCTCGGCTACTTCGGGCTGGCGTACGTCGTCGGCTGGACAACGGGGTATTTCATCCTGCTGATCTTCCTGGCCGCGCAGTTCCGCCGGTTCGGGAAGTACACCGCGCCCGACTTTGTCGGTGACCGCTACTACTCCGATCTCGGGCGGGCGATCGCGGCAACGACGACGCTGTTGATCGCGTTCGTCTACATCATCGCTCAGGGGAACGGCCTCGGGCTGATGGCCCAGTACATCTTCGGCGTCCCGTATGAGGTCGGCGTCGTCTTGCTGATGACGATCACGATCGGCTACGTCGCGCTCTCGGGCATGCTGGGTGCGACCAAGAACATGACCTTTCAGTACATCATCCTTATCAGCGCGTTCCTGCTCGGTCTGTACGCGACCGGCTGGACGCAGGGATGGTCGACGGTCCTGCCGTTTATTGAGTACGGGTCACAAGCGACGGAGGTCGCGACGGAGATCGACCGACAGTTCACCGAGCCGTTCCAAGACGCGGGCTACTACCACTGGATCGCCCTCTGTGTCAGCCTGATTGCCGGTACGTGTGGCCTCCCACACGTCCTCGTGCGTTTCTACACCGCTGACAACGAGCGCAACGCCCGCTGGGGAACCGTCTGGGGACTGGTCTTCACGCTCCTGCTGTTCCTTGGCACGACCGCCTACGCCGCCTACGGGACCCTGCTCTACCAAGAGAACGTCGGCGAATACACCGACATGACCGGCACGGAGGCCGACACGCTCGTCGTGCTCACGGTCCATCTTGCCGAACTTCCGGAGTGGCTCGTCGGCATCGTCGCCGCCGGTGCAGTTGCAGCCGGACTGGCGACGACGGCCGGACTGTTCATCTCCGCGTCCTCGGCCGCCGCCCACGACATCTACACGAACCTCTACAAAGAAGACGCAAGCCAGCGCGAACAGATGATCGTCGGTCGACTGACCATCCTCGGACTCGGTGCAGTCGTCACGTATCTGGCGCTCAACCCGCCAGCGCTCATTGCCGAAGTCGTCGGGATGTCCTTCGCACTCGCTGGCACCGTCCTCTTCCCGGTGTTCTTCCTCGGTCTCTGGTGGGAAGACGCCACGCGTGAGGGTGCGATCGCCGGCATGTTCGTCGGGCTGTTCTTCGGCTTCGGCTCGATCGTCAACGAGATCCTCCCGCAGTATGTCAGCGCGATCTCCGGTGACGCGATTGTCCCGGCGTTCGCGACGGTCGTCCCTGCGACGTCCTCGTCGCTCGTCGGTGTCCCAGCGGTCATGCTCACGATCATCGTCGTCTCGATGTTCACCGAGGACCCGCCGGAGGACGTCAAGCGCCTCGTCCGACAGTGTCACAGCCCCAAGCCGATGGAGAAGATGGATTCGGCAGAAGACGTCGCCACTGACGGCGGCACCCCACAAGACGACTAACGATGTACGATACCATACTCATCCCGACCGACGGAAGCGATGTCGCCGAGAACGCGATCGATCACGCGATCGATCTCGCCGAACAGTACGACGCAACGCTCCACGCGCTGTATGTCGTCGACACTGATGCGATCGATATCGGTCTCGGCACCGAACAAGTCCAGCGCATCAAAGACGGGAAGTTCGGTGAGATGTCCGAACTGAAAGCGCGTGCTACCGAGGCGACCGATGTCGTCACCGAGCGGGCCGGAGACGACCTCGAGGTCGTGCAGTCAATCGAGGCTGGCCGACCCCACGCAGTTATCAGCGAGTACGCCGAGGACAACGACGTCGACCTCATCGTGATGGGATCGGCCGGACGTGGTGGCGTCCGCCGGGCCATTCTCGGCAGTGTCGCCGAACGCACGCTTAGAACGACACGGATTCCGGTGTTGGTCGTCGACGCTCGCGAAGACGACGAATAGGATCCCGTCCTCATCGAGGACGCCTAGTGGTTCGCCGCCTCTCCTGTCGACCCATTTTCCGGCACTGTCCTCGAGTTCGTGATCTGATTTCCCGAGGAACCCAACTCCGATCTAGAGCCCCCAGCTGTAGCGGTGACCGACGATGACTCGGGTTGGTCACCTCGGAGACGTTACGCTCGAGCGACATCCGCCCCCCTCGCCCGTCGAATGCGTCCCACAGCTCCGAGACCTACTCGGCTGAACGCGCTCTTCCCTTTGAGATTCGATTCAAATCACTCCTCGAGCGGGGCCGATGTCACAATACCTACGTCCTCGCATCCAAAACGCGAGTGTAACGATGTCATCGATTCGCTCCATCTTGCGTGGGCTCCTCGCCAGCGTCATCGGTATCCTCGTGATCGGACTCCTCGCAACCATTGTCTTCACGGTCGCCATCTTTGTGGTCTCGACCGGGGCCGGCCTCGCTGGCTACGATCCCAGCGCAGACTTCGTTGTCCTCTCGGCGTCGCTGGTCGTCGTCGCCGTCATCCTCACCGGCGGGTTCACGCCGCGGCTGTCCGGTGGACGCGGTGACGACGAGACAGAGGAGACGTTCGACGATCGAACGTTCAACTGATTTAACTGGTTTCCGACCGAAGCCTCGGTATGGCCCTCTCCGATTCCATCACTGCCGTCGTCGCCGTACTCCGTCGCCGACCGGCTGACATCCTGCCGTGGTATCTCCTCGGTGCTGCGGTTCCCGCGGTCGCTCGTGTGATCCCGTTTCTCGCCCTCACAATCGGCTTTCTCTACCTCGAGGTCACTGGCCGTCTCGCAGCGGCCCAGGAGGCGGTGACTGGACTCGAGACCGATCCACCAGATCCAGACGCCGACCCGGAGGCGTTCGAGGAGTGGCTAACCGAGTTCGAACCCGTTGTCGAACAACTGCTCACGCCGGGGCTTATCCTCCTCGTTGCCGTGACGATTGTCGCGACGCTGCTCGTGGGTGTGGTCCTCTATGCAGCTGTCACCGCCGGCCAGCTGACGGCCTGTGCCGCTCGGCTGCGCGACGAGCGTGGACTGACTGCTGGGCTTGCGGGTGCCCGGCGCTACTGGCTGCGATTTCTCGGCCTGTATGTCCTCGAGATCCTGCTGTGGCTTGCCGTGTTCCTGACGGTTGGAATCGGTGTCGCACTCGTCGCCGCGCTCGTCGCGGTCGCCACCGGATCGATGCTCGTCGCCGGCCTCGTGGCACTGCTTGCGGGACTCGTCCTCGTTGCCGTACTCGCCGCCGTTCGGGCGCTGTTCGCGTTCGCGCCGGTGTCGGTCGTCGTCGACGACGCGACCGTCGTCGGATCGCTGTCGAACACCGTCTCTTTCATCCGCGCTCGCCCGGTCCGGGCTGGCTTTTACTATCTCGTCGCCGTCGGCACGCTTCTTGCGTTCTCGGTCGTCTCGGGCGTGCTCACGCTCGTTGACGTCACTGCCTTCCCCTCGCTGGTGACTGTCGTGCTCGTCTTCCCCGCCCTCGATCTGTTGAAAACGGCCCTCTACAGCGGCGCTCGAGGCCGACTCTCCCCACCGGCAATGCCTGAGCGATCGCTTCGCGGCCAGTTCAGTGACGGCGTTCGTCGTGGCTGGACTGAGATGACAGTGTTCGTTCGGGGAACACTCGGCACGCACGCACTCGTCGTTGTCCTTGCCGTCGCCAGCTTCTGGGTTGGCTGGGAGCTTTCCGAGCCACTCGTTGGCCCCGTCGAAACGTCGATTTCAGCCCGCCTCGAGGGCCACATCGCCCCAGCCGCAGCCCTCGAGTTCTTCGGCAACAACTGGCTGGTCGCGCTCACGACAGCCGTCTCTGGTGTGGTGCTCGTGCTCCCCGCAATCGCCTCGCTGCTGTTTAACGGGCTCGTCATGGGTCTCTACGCACGAACTGAGGTCGCTCCGATGGAACTGCTCGCGTTCGTTATTCCGCACGGGATCTTCGAGATTCCGGCGATTTTCATCGCCACGGCGCTCGGTGTCCACCTTGGGCTCGCGGGCTGGCGAACGATGCGAGGGCGAGCGACTCGAGCAGAGTTGGCCGATGCCCTCGAGCGAGCGTTCTGGGTGCTTATCGGCGTCGGCATCCTGCTGGCGATCGCGGCGGTGATCGAGGGCTTCATCAGTCCGTACTACTTCCGGCTGTTCCTCTGATCTCGCGAGCGACGTGGGCCTGACGGCGACGGCTACAGGTCAACAGGGCGAGTGCCTCGGTGTTTGCCCCCGATCATCATCCGGACGACTCTGCGTTCCCCTTCGATGGGAGTCCGTCCGCTGGCCGGCTGGTCGACCACTCGATCTCCCCGCTGGCTGGCGAACACCGAACCAATAAAGATGAACGGGTCCGTCGTCAGGGACATGACGACGACGCTCGGAACGGCGAGCGCAAGGCCCGGAGAGATCGATACGGGCCGTCTCGAGGTTGGCGAAACCCGGGACGGAAGCTCGTTCGGTCTGCCCGTTGCCGTGATCAACGGCGAGCGGTCGGGAAAAACGCTCTACATGCAGGCGGCGAGCGATGGTGACGAACTCAACGGTGTCGGTGTTATCAAGCGTGTTGTCCCCCAACTCGACCCAGCCGAGATCGCTGGCACAATTCTGGTCGTTGGGATTGTCAACTACCACGCCTTTCAGGTCGCCGAACATCGCAACCCGATCGACGACACGAAGATGAACCGGGCCTACCCCGGCAACGAGAACGGAACCTCGAGCGAGCGGATCGCGGCTGCGACGTTCGAGGCCGCGACTCGGGCGGATCTGATCCTCGATCTCCATCAGGGGTCGACCAGCCGCATGATCGATGAGGTTCGGGTTCGCTGTGGAACACGCCACCGAATCCACGACAAGTGTCTCGAGCTGGCGAAGGCGTTTGGCTGTGGCTACATCCTGGACCAGAAAGGGCCTGATGGCCAGCTTGCCCGTGCGGCACCAAACGAGGGTATTCCGACTGTCGACCCCGAACTCGGCGGCTGTGTCGGCTGGGACGAATCGAGCATTCGGAAAGGTGTCGAGGGCGTGTTCAACGTCCTTTCCTACTACGGCTTTCTCGACGGCGAGGTCACACTCGAGACCCAGACCCGCGCCCACGGGTTCGAACAGTTCGGTGCACCAAACGGCGGACTCGTAACGTTCCAGAAAGAGCTGGGCGACCGCGTCCGCGCCGGTGAGACGCTGTTCGAACTCACGACCCCCTTTGGCGAGCCGAAAGCCGAGGTCACAGCAGACAGCAACGGAATTCTCTGGCGAACCCGCCGGCTGCCACAGGTTGCGACCGGTGAGTACGTCTGCTCTGTGGCGACCGACATCGACGAGTACTAACAATGCCGTCTGCCCTCCACTGTCCGGCTTGTGACCGTCTCTACGACCCTGGACCTGACGAACCCTGGCGCTGTGCGTGTGGCCACGCCCTCGAGTTCGCGGATCGGCCACGTCCACAGGGCGAGCCGCTCCCTCTCCATCGGCTCGACACCAGCGAGGGGCTCTGGACGTTCTTCGAGTTCCTTCCGATCGAGAAACGCGTCACGTTCCACGAGGGGTTTACCCCGCTCGTCGACGCTCCCGAATGGGACGTCCAGTTCAAACTCGAGTACGTCTTTCCGACGGGGTCGTTCAAAGACCGCGGTGCGACGACGACGCTCTCTCGAGCGCTCGAACTCGGCGTCGAGAAAGTCATCGAAGACTCCTCGGGCAACGCTGGGGCATCGATCGCGACGTACGCCGCTCGTGCGGGCCTCGAGGCGGACATCTACGTCCCGGCGGACGTCACACAGTCGAAGCTGATGGCCATCCAGCGAGCCGACGCTCGACCGGTCCGGGTCGAAGGTGATCGTCAGGCCGTCACGGCTGCCTGTCTCGAGGCCGTCGAGGGCGAGGCCTCGCAGATCCCAGACGCCGAGAGCGGAGCTGCCCCGCGACAGACGGGTTCGGGCTGGTACGCCAGCCACGCCTGGAACCCGGCCTTTTATGCGGGGACGATGACGTTCGCGTTCGAAATCGCAGCGCAACAGGGCTGGACCGTGCCGGATGTCCTCGTGCTCCCGATCGGTCACGGCACGCTCTTTCTCGGCGCTTATCGTGGCTTTTCGCTGCTCAACGAGGCCGGTATCGTCGACGGAATGCCGCGACTGCTCGGCGCCCAGGCGGCTGGACACGCCCCTATCGTCGCCGAACTCGGCGGCCGAACGGTCGCCGATACCGACTCTGACACCGATATCGCCGACGGCATCCAGATCACCGAACCGGCCCGCAAAGCCGAGATCCTCGAGGCGATCGCCGAGACCGACGGTGACGCCATCGCACTCGGCTCTGATCCGATCGAGAGCGCGCTCGACAGACTCCACCGCGGCGGATTCTACGTCGAGCCTACCTGTGCGGTTGCCCCCGCAGCACTCGAGGCCTACCGCGAGGCCGGAACCATCACCGACGATGACGATGTCGTCGTTCCTCTGACTGGAAGCGGATTGAAAACCCTATGAGGACCGAGTACTGACGGTGCGATAGATGGTCAGCCGTCCAGCCGACTACTGTCCTCACTGCGGCGAGTCACTCGAGACGATCACGTTCGACGGTCGCGAGCGCAGCCACTGTCCGATCTGTGAGGACGTGGTCTGGCATAACCCGGTTCCCTGTGCCAGCGTCGCTGTCGTCGATCGGTCGCGTTCGGAGCCCGCAGTGCTCTGTGTTGAACGGGCCGTTCCGCCAGGTATCGGCGAGTGGACACTCCCCGGCGGCCACATGGAGGTCGGTGAGGAGCCTGCGGCCGCCGCCGTCCGTGAACTCGAGGAAGAAACCGGCGTCGCACTCGCCGCCGACGCGCTCGAAATTCTCGATGCGACGACGATGCCGCCCCGGAATGGCAAGCACGTGACGACGATCCACTACGTCGCCGACTGGGCCGACGCGACCGGCAAGCCAACGGCCGGCAGTGACGCGAACACGGCCCGGTTCTGGTCGCCGACGACGTTCACCGCCTCCGGCGAGACGTTCCGGCCGATTCACGAGGCGTGGTTCCAGGCTGCGGCCACGTACTTCGACTGACAACCGACTCGACGACCGACGAGCGGCGAAACCCGACATTCCTTTAGTTGCCCCCTGAATACGAGCGGGTATGTTCCTCTCCCTACGCGCGGAGGTCGAGACCGCCCTCGAGGAGGCACTCGCAGCACTCGACTTCCCGACGGACGACCTCGGAATCGAAGAACCGCCGGAAGACGTGCCGAGCGTGCTTGCCTCGAGCGTCGCCTTCCGACTCGCTGGCGAAGCCGGAGCCCCACCGCCACAGGTCGCGGGCCAACTCGCCGACGAAATCGACGCCGACGACCTGACGTACGTCTCCGAGGTGCAGACGCAGGGCCCGTATCTCAACTTCCTGCCGAGTGACGCCTACTTCGCGGCGACGCTCGAGACGGCAACCGACGAGCGTTACGGCGCGCTCGACGACCGCGAGGAGTCCGTCGTCGTCGAACACACGAGCGCGAACCCAACCGGCCCGGTCCACGTCGGCCGCGCGCGAAACCCCATCATCGGTGATGCGGTGGCGAACCTGCTTGCTATGGCCGGCTACGATGTCGACCGACACTACTACGTCAACGACGCCGGCCGACAGATGGCCGTCTTCACCTGGGCCTACGAGACCTTCGACGCGGCTGATCTCGAGGACGAGCCCGAACGCGACCGCATCGAGTACGACCTCGTCCGCTACTACCGCAAAGGCAACGCCTACCTCGAGAACGCCTCCGAGAGCGAGGTCGAGGCGGCCGAAGCCGAGATCGAGTCGATCATGCAGGGACTCGAGGCCGGCGACGAGGAGGCCTACGAGCGCGTCAGCGAGGTCGTCGACCAGGTGCTCTCGGGCATGAAAGCCTGTCTCGGCCGGCTGCCCGCGGAGTTCGACGAGTTCGTCAAGGAGACCCGATTCATGCGCAACGGCGACACCGACGATCTCATTGCCCGACTCAAAGCACTCGACGAGGCCGTTTACGAGGAAGACGCCTGGCAGCTCGAACTCGACGACCACGGCATCGACAAGAACCTCGTCTTCCTGCGCTCGGACGGCACCTCGCTGTACGCGACCCGCGACCTGGCCCACCACGAGTGGAAGTTCGATACCTACGACCGCGCGGTGACGGTCCTCGGTGAGGATCACAAGCTGCAAGCCAAACAGGTCCGGAGCACGCTCGAGTTGCTCGACAACGACACCGACGGGCTCCAGCAGGTGCTCTACTCCTATGTCAACCTGCCCGAAGGGAAGATGTCCACCCGCCGAGGAACCGGTGTCGATCTGGACGACCTGTTAGATGAGGCGATCGACCGCGCCCGCGAGGAGGTCGAGGATCGACTGGACGATCGTATCCGAGACGACGACCTCGATGCGGACGACATCGAACGCATCGCCCACCAGGTCGGAATCGGTGCGGTCCGCTACGACATCGTCTCCAAGCAGCCGACGAAAGCGATCACCTTCGAGTGGGAGCAAGCGCTCGACTTCGAGGCCCAATCCGCGCCATACGTCCAGTACGTCCACGCGCGCTGTTGTGGCATCCTCGAGGAAGCCGGTCTCGACCCCGATGTCGACCTCGCGACCCAAGACGTCGAACTCGAGGCACTCGAGGCCGACCTGCTCGAAACCGACGCGGAACGGGACCTGCTCGAGACGATCGCCCGATTCCCGGCGGTCGTCGACGAGGCGGCCGACGATCTCGAACCACACCAGGTTGCGACGTTCACTCGCGAGTTTGCTGACCGATTCAACGCGTTCTACCGGGAGTGTCCGGTGCTCGCCGACGACGTCGACGCCGATGTTCGTGAGGCACGCCTCGCGCTCGTGGCCGCGTCGAAACATACGGTCGCGAACGCACTTTCGATCCTCGGCGTGGAACCGCCGCGGTCGATGTAAACAAGGCGCGTTCGCCAATCACCCGTCGCTACCGGGTGGTTGGTATAAAAAGTCGATACTGTCGGCCTGCTCACCACGTTCGATCGGCGCTACAGTTCCGCCGCTTTGAGTTTCGATTCGAACTCGTCTCTCGATAGCTTGCCCTCGTGGTAGTCGACGAGCCATGCAACGTCGATCGAGTATGCGGCCATCGTCTCACCGCTGTGGGTGATAAACAGCTCGATGGTCTCAATACTGTCGGCGAACGCCTCGTGGTCGATGATCCCGTGGTCGAGATCATCGGCGATCGTTTCGAGGTCCGCGTACAGTTTCTTCTGGTCGGTCGTCTCGCTGTCGACGGCGACGACGAGCGTGTCGCCCTTGCGTTTGATGGCCGAAATCGACACGTAGTCGCCTTTGAGGTCGACTTTATCTGTATCGTACCCAGGAACGTCGTCGTGTTTTTTGTCCGTTTTGTCTTTCTCCTTCTCGTCGGTTTTCTCTTTGTCTTCCGTCTTCTGTTCGTCTTTCTCGCCGTTGTCTCCGTTGTCTCCGTTGTCGCCGCTGTCTCCGTTCGTTGATGATTCGGATCCGTCGGTGTTCGATCCGCTCTCGTCGCTTGTATCCTCGCTGGAACAACCGGCCAAGAGGGTCGCGAGCGCGGTACCACTGCCGAGGAGTACGTTTCGTCGCTCCATGCTCGTTCCGTCATCACTGTCGGTGATTAGTAATGAGGCTGTTACTCTCTCACGAGTATGACTGTTTGATCCGACTGGAGTTCGACGCTTGAGTGTGCGTCCTTGATGCAGACTGACCGCTGGAGAGCGGTTTCACTTCGAATTCGATGACAGTATGGATCGCATTACGGTCAGCGATTCCTACTCGGAACCGGATTCGGCTTCGGTGATCGCACTCGAGACATCGTCGTGTGCTGCTTCCCGCTCGCCGCGGTCGCCGTCACTGTCTGCTGAACTGCTTTCGGACTCGGACTCGCCACTGAGTTCGGACACCTCCTCGTCCGTTTCGCTCGAGTCGGGGATATCGATGCCAGCCAGGTCCGCGGCGAGTTGTCGGTAGGCGGTGGCGGCAGGGCCATTGGGTTCGTAGACGATCAGCGGCGTGCCAGCGTAGACGCTCTCTCGAGCCGCGGCGTCTTCTGGAATCGTTGCCAACAGGTCTGTCTCGAGGCGTGTGGCAATCTCTTCGTGGGAGATGTCGCTGTCGGGCAACGTGCGAGTGACGACGAGTCCGGCGACCGTGCCGCCGGCCCGTTCGGTCAACTCGAGGGTTTTCTTCGAGTCGTGGACGGCTGCTGGTTCAGGTGTCGAGACGAGGATGACCGAATCGGCCAGCCCCAGCGGGAGAACAGTTTCGTGATTGACGCCGGCACCGACGTCGAGAAAGACGTAGTCGAACCGATCTCGAAGCTCGGAAACGACCTCGCGGAGCCCTTCCGGTGAGGTGTCGGCGTACTCATCGAGGCTGGTGCCGCTTGGAACGGCGACAATATTCTCAGTAACACTGTAGATGGCATCATCGATCGATGCCGCTCCGGACAACACGTCGTGTAGCGTCATCGAATCTGGAGTCAGGCTGACGAACCCGGCGAGGTTCGCCATCCCGAGATCAGTGTCAACGATAGCGACGCGTTCACCAGCCTGTGCTAGCGCCGTGCCGAGATTGACCGTCGTCGTCGTTTTTCCGACGCCCCCCTTCCCGCTCGCGATAGCATAGACCGTCTCGTGAGACATACTGATGTACTGTCCGGACAGTAGAACGGGAGCACCTTAAATCGTCACCTCAACTCCCGGCCCATGGAATGTGGCCGACACGTCGGTCTCAGCCCCGATACGGACCGTTGCGGTGGCTGTTTACCGACAGCCGTTGACAGGTCGACAGGTGTGTCAAAGGATTCTTACCCACAGCACCGTTCTGTACGACCAATGAGCCAGGAGGGCGATCAGGAGCAGTCCGACCGGAAAAAATACGAGTTCCGGAAGGTCATCGAGGATCTCAAAGATTTCGATGGCTCCGGTACACAGCTCGTGTCGATCTACGTTCCCGAGGACAGACAGATCAGTGACGTGGTCACTCACGTTACCCAGGAACACAGCGAAGCGGCCAACATCAAATCAAAGCAGACCAGAACGGCCGTCCAGGACGCACTGACGAGCATCAAAGACCGACTCCGGTACTACGATGTCTACCCACCGGAGAAAGGGATGGTGCTGTTTTCGGGGGCCGTCGACTCCGGCGGCGGCCGGACCGACATGGTCACGAAGGTCTTGGAGAGCCCACCGCAGCCCGTCGAATCCTTCCGCTATCACTGTGACTCGGATTTCCTCACCGAGCCGCTCGAGCACATGCTGGCGGACCAGGGCCTCTACGGCCTGATCGTCCTCGACCGTCGTGAGGCCAACGTCGGCTGGCTGAAAGGCAAACGCATCGAGCCGGTCAAGTCCGCTTCGTCGCTTGTCCCTGGCAAACAGCGCAAAGGTGGCCAGTCCGCCCAGCGTTTCGCCCGCCTGCGCCTCGAGGCCATCGACAACTTCTATCAGGAGGTCGCGGGAATGGCAAACGATCTGTTCGTCGCCAAACGCCACGAACTCGACGGGATCCTCGTCGGTGGTCCCTCGCCCACGAAAGACGAGTTCCTCGACGGCGACTATCTCCACCACGAGATTCAAGACAGCGTCATCGGGAAGTTCGACGTCGCCTACACCGACGAGTCCGGTCTGAAAGACCTGGTCGACAACGCCGAGGAGGCGTTGGCCGACGCCGAGGTGATGAAAGACAAAAACGAGATGGAGGAGTTCTTCAAGCAACTCAACGCGGGTGACCTCGCAACCTACGGGTTCGAGCAAACCCGACGAAACCTCGTGATGGGTGCGGTCGACCGGCTCCTGATCAGTGAGGACCTCCGCAAGGACGTCATCGTCTACGACTGTGCGGAGTGTGGCAACACGGACTACGAGGTGCTCGACCGCCGCAAGTCGACGCCGTCACACACCTGCAGCGACTGTGGGGCCGAGGTCGACGTCACGGACGACGACCGCGAGGACGCGATCGACCACCTCATCGAGATTGCCGAACAGCGCGGTACTGAGACCAAGTTCATCTCGACGGACTTCGAGAAAGGTGAACAGCTCTACAACGCATTCGGCGGCTTCGCTGGTATCTTGCGATACAGCACCGGCGTGTGAATCGCCTCGAGGGCAAGTCCCTCGAGAATCGAAGACTCTCGCGGACATCGTGGAGCTTCGCTCTGCTCAGTCACGGAAATCTCTGATTGCTGAACGACCCCAGGACAGTCTCCTAGACCGCCTGTAAACGGGACCATATCTCCTCTTCGCGCGTGTCCTGTTTGCGTGAATCGGCCACATCGCGTGACACACTTTCACGAGTCTATTCCATCCCACCAGCACTGCCTGACGAGCATCAGTTCGGTCGCGAGCAGACGAGCGAATCAGGCTGATCGGCAGTCACTGCTCGCCAACACGCTGTCCGAAAGACGTGATTGTGACTGCAACGTTGGAGGGCCTTTTGTGCTCGAGTGTCAGTAGCGACGACTATGCGAGAGGGCGTACCAAATCGGCGGACGATCCTCGAGGGGGTTGCGACAGGGATCGGTCTCTCCCTCGTCGGTGCTGGCAGTGTGACTGGCGTGACTGGCCTCGAGCGACGCTATCCGGCCAGCGAGGAGATTACGATCGAACCGGGATCGACGGTGCTGTTCGAGGCTGAGCCGCCGACCGATATCGAACCGAACGACGTTGAGTGGGATGGGGGTGGTGATGTGGATAGTGCTCCGCTCCCGGGCGACTACGTATACGCGACCGGTCGACCGGCGACGTTTCGGACGTTCGAGTCGACCGGCACGTACGACATCACGTGTACGTATCAGGGTGGAACTGGGACGAGGACGGTCGAGTGGACGGTGGTCGTCGAGTCGGGCGGTGTGAGTCCACCAACCATCGACCTCGACACTGACCCCGGTGCAGATGAGCGTGTCGGGGTTGACGAGACAATCGAAATTACGGCGAGTGCAACTGCCACAGACGGGAGTCTCGAGCACGTGATCTGGATCGAAGGGCAGAACATGACCGTTCCCGACGTGTCCAGCCTTGCGGGACGGGAAGATCGCACAACACTCACCACGAGTGCGGGGTGGATCAGCGCCGGCTATCCAACCGGTGCCAGGGCTGTCTCCGAACGTGGACTCATGAGCGAGCCCGAATACGACGACGGGCCAGCGGTCAGGCCACCGTTAACGATCGATATCGTCGAGACGAACGATCCGGTCGACGCTGGTGAAACACTCGAGGTCGTCGCCGAGGCCGAGAACACGGGTGACATGATGATGGCTGGCGACCCAACACAGCAACTCGAGTTCATTGTCGGCGAGGATCCCGTCGTCGCCGACACGGAGACCGTCTCCGTCGACTGGAACGAGACAGAACGTGTCACCCTCGAGTACGAGACGTATCCCGTCGAGCAGGACGACGAGTTCCCGGTACGCGTCGAGGGAGCGGACGACACCGCAGAACGCAGTGTGCTCGTTTCCGGTGGTGACGACGGTGAAACCAGTGGACGAGGCGTTGCCGTCGCAATTCGTGAGACGAACGACCCGGTCGACGCCGGTGAGACGCTCACCGTGACCGCCGAACTCGAGAACACTGGCAGTGAGGAAACGACACGGTCGCTCGAGTTCATTGTCGGCCACGATCCCGAGGTGGTCGAGACCCGGTCGGTGACGGTCGGTGGGAGTGCGACCGAGACGGTCACGCTGACGTTCGAGACGGCAGCCGTCGAACGGACACAGTCGTTCCCGGTCCGGATCGAAACTGACGACGCATCGGCCGAGCGTCCCGTTCGCGTGGTGGGGACGGCTGACCCATAGTAGACACCCGAATCACTGAGCGGTTTTTCGAGCGATGTGGAAACCGCAGCGATCGAACAGCCTGCCTGCTTTTCAGAGTGTGCCCCGAAGATAGACCGCATCGTCGGTGATTTTCTCGATACTGCCTTCGTCGAGCGGATATGCCGATTCGCTTCGCGTCGCCCAGCCGAGTTTTGCCTTAATCGTCTCGGTCAGACTCGGATTGGGTTCGACGTATCCGTGGCCGTCGCGAACGTCGACGATACGGCCGACTCTGGTGCCGTCGGTGTTCAGGACCAGTTTCCCTTCGTCGGCTTTGGTGAGCGCGTCCTTGGTCATCAGTTGTGACGGAGCTCGCTTTCGCTCGGCGGATCAGCTGTCAACACACTATCATCGGTGAGCGGAGCAAGTACTGGCGGCAGGTCTGCTCGAGCAATAAAGCGCGGAAATCGTTTCCATCAGCCGCGATACTGTTACGCCCCGGGTAGCAGATTTCCATCGAGTAGACAGTCCTTACACTGTGAGTCCACGTCGTCAGCACGTCTCGAGCCGAGCACAACAGAAGGGTTATGCTGGTAGTCACGTATTACCACTCGATCAATGGACGAGTCCCCGTCTTTTGCCGCGTCGTTCGACGACCCGCGGATCACCTCGCAGTTCTGCCGACGGGTGACCGGGGCGGCAGGCGATTACTATCTTCTCGGCGTCGTTCACGACCATCCTGCAAGCGTCGCCCGCGTCGAACGCGTCCTCGAGTCAGTCGACCCAGACACGCTCGCGCTCGAACTCCCCACAGCAGCGCTCCCGCTGTACCGTGCCTACGCTCGCGAGGGCACGGACGAGACGCCGCCACGGTTCGGCGGCGAAATGAGCGCGGCGATCAGTGCCGCACCCGACGCCACCACCGTCGGCATCGACGCTCCGAACTGGTCGTTTCTGCGACGGCTTGTGACGCGGCTGATCGCTGACCGTGTCTCGACGACGACGGCTCGACGCGTTATTTCGAGTCTTGGTGGAGCGACACGGGAGGCGCTGACCTGCCGGCTCGCGGCGACGCTGACTCATGCGACGTCGATGACCGTTGCCTGCGACGACCCGATCGAGTACGGCTGTGAACACACTGATCCCCCGACGGAACAGGCCGCCCACGAACGTTCACACGTCGCCAGCGTGCAGGCGCTGCTCGGCAGCGTCCAGACGGCCGACAGCGCGCTCACGTATCGGGACGAAACCCGCGAACACTGCATGATCGACCGCCTCGAGGCGCTTCGAGCGACAACTGACGGTGCCGTCGTCGCTGTCATCGGTGTCGATCACCTCGAGACGATCGCGGATGGACTGTCCGCGTGAGCCCGTTGGATCCTGTTTTCACTGACGGAGTGAAGAAATACAGTTCCAACAGTACGTAAACGTCTGATCGGCCTCGTTCCGGACACCACAGTGTGGACAACGAATCGTTTCCCCCTCGAACTCGAGTTCGTGGTCGTCCTCGAGGTCGTCGGGGTCGTCGACGTCGCCGGATGGCCCTGGATAGTGGTCGCGACCGGCCGAAGTGCGCGGATTTGCACGGTTGGGATCGGCAAACGACGGAGAGCCCGTGCTGTCACCGTCCCCGCCCTGGACATAGACGTAGTACAGTAGCAGGTGGAGAAGGGCAAACAAGACGACGTACCCAATGAGCCATCCCCAGAGCTCCATTGGTATGCTGTAGGTTCTCAAGCCACTTGGGTATTCCCTGCGTCGGGATTCCAAGAAAATAGCGCGAAACTGAACGTATGGTCTTTCTAGAAGTCGCGACCGAACTCGTCGAAGACCTCGAGGTCGTCGGGGAGCTCGTACTCGATGCGTCGCTGCTCCTGTCGGTTGATGCCGGCGTCGTCGAGGGATGTTGCGACGTCCTCCCAGCCCGGTTTGATCTTGACGCTCTTGGCCGGTGCGCCGATGGCGATGTGGTGGGCAGGCACGTCGTGCTGGACGATTCCACGAGCGCCGACGATGGCGTTTTCGCCGACTTTACAGCCGGCACGGACCATCGCGTCGTAGGTGAGCCGAACGTCGTCCTCGACGATCGTGTGGTAGTTTCGGACCTCGGTCTGGTCGACGACATCGTGATCGTGACTGTAGATATGGACACCGTCTGAAACCGAGACTCGATCGCCGATGGTGAGTTTCCCGCGATCGTCCAGGTGAACGTCGTCATGGACGACGCTGTTGTCGCCGATGGTGATGTTGTGTCCGTAGGTGAACGTCACGCCCTTGAAAAATCGGCAGTCGTCACCACACTCCTCGAAGAGATGGTCGGCGAGCATTCGGCGAAATCGCAGGGCGAACTCGACGTTGTCTGCGATTGGTAGACTGTCGAACTGTCGCCAGAGCCACTGAAGGTGTTTCGAGCGACGGAACTGCGCTTCGTCTTTCTCGGCGTAGTACTCGCTTTCGAGGGTGGTGTTACAGGGATCGTAACTCTGCAAGCGGACACGCTCGGCTGGGGTAGTCGACTCCCCATCCTGCCAGCGTTCGTAGGCCTCGCGGTCGCCGGAGAGATCGATCAGGACATCCTCAACGACCGAACAGGTGCTCTCGTCGCTTGCCAGTCGCTGGTCGACCTCGTCGATGAACTCACGCATCCCCGCCTCCGCCTCGTCGGGGAGCGAGACGTACCGCTTTGTCATACTCCGAGGTATTGCCCGCAGAGTTCATAGGGGTTCGGTTGTGCGGACACGTTGCCAGCATTCGTCCGAGCGAGACCTGTGGGACCGCTCAGTAACGTCATTTGCCCGACTGCCAGCGCAGAACCGTCACAGATTGCTGCAAAATTTTCTGGTATCGCCGACACGATCGACAATTATTAACTGTCTCGATCCGGAGACATCGAACGAATGTCGTCCGATGGACGGAGTCGTGGTCGCTCGTCGGCTGCATCGACGGAGAGTGTTCCGACTGACCCGCAGATCGATGCGTGGTTATGACTGCCGTCCAGCAGTCTCTCGCGGCGATCCGCTCGTACTGGACTGCTCTCGAGCGAGATTGGCAAAGCGTCGCCGTCGGGGCGGTGATCGTCGTCCTGACGGTCGTTTTCGAGATACAGATCCCCTGGTAGCGAGATGTCCGCCTACCGGCTGCTTCCGGGGCTCGTCGTTCTCTGTCTCGGAGCGCTTGCTGCGCGTGCCATCGGCCTCACCGTCGGGCTCAACCACCTGCTCGTCGCCATCGCGCTCGGATTCGCGCTAGCGAACGGCCCCGGCGTCCCCGACCGTCTCAGACCGGGGATCGAAACCCACAAGCTCTGGTTAGGTGCTGGCATCGTCCTCATGGGCGCGTCGTTGACGCTCGAGGCAATCCTCGAGGTCGGGGCCACTGTCTTGTTGGTCGTCGCGCTCGTTATCGCCGTGACGATCGTCGTCGTCGAAGTGCTCTCACGGAACGTTTTCGGGCTCGCCGAGCAGCTCGGCTCGTTGCTTGCTGCTGGGGCCAGTATCTGTGGCGTGTCGGCCGTCGTCGCGGTTGCGGGGGCGATCCGCGCACGGGAAGATCAGATCGCCTACGCGGCGGCGACGGTGTTGTTGTTCGACGCGATCACGATCGTCGTCTATCCGATCGTCGGTGGACTGCTCGGCCTCTCGGACGTCGTCTTCGGGGTCTGGGCTGGTGTCAGTATGTTTTCGACGGGGCCGGTCGTCGCGGTCGGCTTCGCCTATTCGGAGGTCGCCGGTCAGTGGGCGACGATGACGAAACTTTCACGCAACGCCTTGATCGGCGTCGTCGTCCTCGCGTATGCGAGCTACTACGCCCAGCAGGGAGAGGGTGGTCGCCCGTCTATCGGACTGCTCTGGGCGGAGTTCCCGAAGTTCGTGCTCGGCTTTATTGCGCTCGTCGTCCTCGCGAGTGCGGGTGTCTTCTCCCCAGCCCAGGAGGCCACGATCGAAAACGCCTACAACTGGCTGTTTCTCCTCGCGTTCGTGGGACTCGGTACAGAAATCCGGATCGCCGAACTCCGGAACACTGGCGTGACACCTGCGATTGTTGTTCTGGTGTCACTGCTCCTCGTCAGCGCGTTCTCGCTTGCGCTGCTCGTACTGTTATTCTGAGAGCTTGTCGAAGACCGCGGCAATACTTGCGAACACGGCTGTGGCTGTCTCGTTGCCGTGGAATCGAACGGTTCGATGATCGCTTCCACGTGATACACCTGATTTCCGGCTCGAGTTCCATCGCTTCGGGAGTTCGGCGACAGTTCGAAACCCGACTTTCATTGCGGTAGGGCGGTTGCTGCCTCGGTTCTGCGGTCGGGACCGTCCGAACGGCCATTCCGTGTGTAACACATATGCATGAAAACGAGAGCTTTGCTGCTTTTCGGTTGCACACCAAAGAATTGCAGGGGAGCAAGGTGGTACAAGTCCCTAGCGAATACGGGGTGATACTCATGGAACGCACCTATTCGCGTCGTTCTGCGCTACAGCTTGCTGGAGTTGGCTCGGTTGTTTCGCTTGCGGGCTGTTCGTCTGTTCTTGGCGGCGGCTCTTCGGTTCGTATCTCGGGTGGGGTCGGCCCACTGCCAATGGTCGAAGTCTGGGCGGATCGCTACGAATCGAACACGGACACATCGTTCGACATCTCCGGCGGCGGCACTGGCGTCGGCGTCTCCGACGTCTTAGGCGGCCAGGTCGATATCGCGATGATGGGCCGCGAACCCGAACCGGAAGAGATCGACCAAGGGCTGTTCGCCGTCCCCATGCTCATCGACACCGTCGTCGCGACGGTCAACGCCGACAACCCCGTTCTCGAGGAACTCCAAGAAGACGGACTGAGCCGCGAGGACCTCGAGGCCATCTTCACGAAAGAGGTCACGAACTGGGGCGAGGTCGTCGACGCCGACGTCGACGAGGAGATCACAGTCTACGGGCGCTCGGACGCCTCCGCAGCCTACAAACAGTGGGGCGATTTCCTCGGCGGCGAGGACGACGCCTACACCGAGAGCGAACTCGAGGATCTCTCGGACGGCAACCACAACGGCGACCAGCCGGTCGCCGAAGCCGTCGGGTCGAACGAGACTGCCATCTCGCTGAACAACATCAACTACGTCTACGATCTCGAAAGCGGCGACCTCGAGGGCGACATCCGGCCGGTGCCACTTGACGACGACGGCGACGGGACGATCTCCGAGGACGAAGACTTCTATGACACCCGCGAGGAGTTCCTCGCCGCCGTCGAGGAGGGCCGATATCCGGCACCGCCGGCACGCGAGATGTACCTCGCTTCCGACGGCCCGTTCGACGAGGAGGCTCACGACTTCGTCGAGTGGGTGTTGACCGAGGGCCAGGAGTACGTCCGAGACAACGGCTACGTCCCGCTCGAGGCGGACAGACTCGAAGAGGCACAGGACGATCTGGCCGAGGGGCCGTAGCTGAACGATGGCAGGGTCGACGGAGTCCAGGAGTCAACGGCGACTCGATCGGCGGCTCCTGATCGAACGTTTGAGCAGCCGCTGGCTGCAGGGAGCTGGCTACTTCGCCATCGCGCTGTTTGCCCTGATCGTGCTGGCATTGCTCTACCAGTCGCTGCCGCTGCTGTCGGAGTACTCGCTGGTGCAGGCACTGACGTCCTCGAACTGGGACCCCGCACAGAACGAGTTCGGCTTCCTGCCAGCGATCGTCGGCACGATCTACGTCACTGCGCTCACGATGGCGATGGGGACGCCGATCGCGATCCTCGCAGCGATCTACATCGCCGAGTACGCCGAGGGACGGGCGAAGACGATCGTCTCGTCGTTTATCGACGTGCTCGCGGCGATCCCGAGTGTGATCTTCGGGCTGGTCGCACTGATCGTCGTCGTCCCCTTTGTCGGCGACTATCTTGCGCCGGCCGTCGGCTCGAGTGCGACCGGTCTTGGCATCTTCACAGTCAGTCTCGTGATGGCGATCGTCGTCACCCCCTTCATGATCTCGCTGTCCGTCGAATCCCTCGAGGCCTTGCCCGACGAGCTTCGGGAGTCCTCGCTCGGCGTCGGCGCGACGAAGTGGGAGACGATCCGGTCGGTGCTGTTGCGGGCTGCTGGCCCCGGCATCTTCTCGGCCGTGTTGCTCGGCTTCGGTCGTGTCTTCGGCGCGACGATCGTGCCTGCGATGCTGATCGGCGGCCAGACCCACCTGCCGAGCTCACCGTTTGCGACGGGCCAGACCTTGCCGACACTGATCGTCAACGATTTCGGTGAGCTGATGAGCCTGCCGTTGACACAGTCGGCGCTGATCTTCGTCGGCCTCATGCTCGTGCTCGTCGTCTGGCTGTTCAACTTCACGGCGATGCTCGTCCGCCGGCGACTCCAGCGGAGGTGGCAGTACTGATGGACCGACACGCCAAAGGGCGGTTGTTCGGCCTCCTCGCTCGTGGCGCAGCCGCGCTCGTCGTCGCCGTGATGGTGCTGGTCGTCGCCGTGACGATCTACCGTGGCGGCCGGGTCTTCCTTACGGATCCCGCAATCGCGATTACGCCGCCGGGCTCTCGATACATGCTCGAGGGCGACGGCGGCTTCCTCCATGCCGTCCTCGGCAGTCTGTTCATCGTCGTTCCGGCGACGGTCGTCTCGGCGGTGCTTGCCGTCTCGACGGCGATCTATCTCCAGAGCGATTACTCGAGCGAGCGGTTCTCGGACGTGGTGAACATGTTCCTGAACGTGCTCTGGGGGACGCCACCGATCGTCTACGGGGTGTTCGTCCTGACGATCATCATCGCGATCGGTGCCCGAACGAGTCTGTTCTTCGGGATCATCGCGATCGCGATCTTCCAGTACCCGATCATGACCCGCTACACCGACGAGGCGTTGCGCTCGGCTCCTGAGACGGTCAAGGAGGCAACCTACGGCCTCGGCGGGACACGATTCGAGGCCGCGCTGATGACGTTCCGCGCGGCGCTGCCGGGGATCATCGCCGGGATCATCATGGGCTTTGCCCGCGGCATCGGTGACGCTGCGACGGTGTTGTTCACCACTGGTCGAAGTACGAACATGCCGGGTGGCCTCTTTGAAGGGGCAACGACGCTCCCGGTTCTCATCTTCGATCAGGCGATGTCGTTCAACGCCGAGGTTCGCTCACACGCCTACGCGGCGTCGTTCGTCCTCATCGTTGCCGTCCTCGCGTTGATCATCGTCTCGAAACTGCTCGCTGGACGCTATGCACGCTACGCACCAGGAGGCCGCCACTCATGACAGACACTGCACTTACCACCGACAACCTCGCCGTAACGTACACCGGAAACCGCGACGTCGAGGCGCTGAAAGGCGTCTCGATCGAGTTCCCAGCGAACCAGCTGACGGCCATCATCGGCCCCTCGGGCTGTGGGAAATCGACGCTGCTCAAATCGCTGAACCGACTCCACGAGATCCAGCCCAACGTCGAGATTTCGGGCGACGTCCTGTTGGGCGAGCAGTCGGTCTACGACACCGACGAGCCGGTGCCGGAGCTTCGCAGACGGATCGGCTACGTCCCGCAGACGCCGACCGCACTGCCCGTGTCGATCTACGAGAACGTCGCCTACGGGCTGAAAATCCACGGTGACTACGACTCGAGAGCCGAACTCGATGATCGGGTTGAACACTACCTGCGGAAGGTCAACCTCTGGAGCGAGGTCAAAGACCGGCTCGACGCCCCCGGCGCGGAGCTCTCGACCGGCCAGATCCAGCGACTTTGTCTCGCTCGCTCGCTGGCCGTCGAGCCGGAAATCTTGCTCTGTGACGAGGTGACGTCGGCGCTCGATCCCGTCTCCGCCGAAACCGTCGAGGAGACTCTCGAGTCGCTCAAAGACGAGTATACGATCATCATGGTCACCCACAGTATGGATCAGGCAAAACGGCTCGCCGACGAGGTCGTCTTCCTCTATCTCGGCGACTGCATCGAGACGAACGACACGCGGTCGTTCTTCGAAAACCCACAGCACGACCGCACCGCGGAGTTCGTCTCAGGACACACCGTGGTCGGGGACGACGATGATGAGGAGTCGGAGCCGGCATCGACTCCGCACACGGTCGCAGCCGAGCGATAACACGACACGCCAGTTGTCATCGCGTTCGACAGCCGGGCCGGTGACAGAATATATTTAGCGCCCGGGTGCGAGTGGCCGACATATGTCTAATGGCGCGTTCGAAGGGTACGGTGGACGCCACGTTCCCGACCCCCTGCAGGAACCACTCGAGCAACTCGCAACTGCGTACGATGAGGTCGCCGACACCGACGCGTTCCGCGCGGAACTGCGCGATCTGCTCGAGACGTTCGCTGGCCGACCGACGCCGCTGTACTATGCGAGCACGCTAAGCGACCGGTACGGAGCCGACATCTACCTCAAGCGAGAGGACCTGCTCCACGGCGGGGCCCACAAGATCAACAACGCACTCGGGCAGGCCTTGCTGGCCAAACAGAGCGGCCGCGACCGGATCATCGCCGAAACCGGCGCGGGCCAACACGGCACCGCGACCGCGATGGTCGGTGCGTTGCTCGATCTGGAGACGGAGATCTACATGGGCGCGAAAGACGTCGCCCGCCAGGAGATGAACGTCTTCCGGATGCGACTGATGGGTGCCGAGGTCAACGAAGTGACCCGCGGCGACGAAGGCCTCGCCGACGCCGTCGACGCGGCGCTCGAGGACTTCGCGAAAAACGTCGACAACACCCACTATCTCGTGGGCAGCGTCGTCGGCCCTGACCCGTTCCCGCGGATGGTTCGGGACTTCCAGAGCGTTATCGGCCGCGAGGCCCGCGAGCAGTTCCAGGAGCGAACGGGCGAGTTACCCGACGCAGCTGTCGCCTGCGTCGGGGGCGGCTCGAACGCGATCGGTCTTTTCCATGCGTTCCGTGACGACGATGATGTCGACTTCTACGGTGCCGAAGGCGGCGGCAAAGGTGCTGACTCGAGTCGGCACGCAGCCCCGCTCGATTCGGGGAAAGACGACGTCATTCACGGGATGAAAACGCGCGTGATCGACGACGATGTCGAGGTCCACTCCGTTTCGGCGGGGCTCGATTACCCCGGCGTCGGCCCCGAACACGCCATGTACCGTGCGGTCGGCCGCTGTGAGTACACTGGCGTCACCGACGAGGAAGCGCTCGCTGCCTTCCGCGAACTCAGCGAAACCGAGGGGATCATCCCGGCTCTCGAGTCCAGCCACGGCATCGCCCGCGCGATCCAACTCGCCGAAGCCGGCGACCACGAGACGATCCTTGTCAATCTCTCCGGACGCGGCGACAAGGATATGGAAACCGCGGCGTCGAAGTTCGACCTCTAATCGGCGTCGACCATCGCTCGAGTCGAACTCCGTTCTACAGTGCCGAGCGAATACGCTTCGCCAGCTGTGTCGCCTCGTCGCCAGTCAGCTGCCCACGAGACAGCGACAGCGCCACGCCGTCGCCCTCGCTCCGGGGAACGAGGTGGACGTGGGCGTGGTCGATATCTCCAACTAGTGGCCCGCTGGTGTGAAAGACGCTGAACCCGTCGGCCTCGAGCGCCGTCTCCAGTGCCGTCGCGACGGTTCGAACCGTTTCGAAGACCGCGCTCGCGGTCGGTTCGTCGATCGTCAGGACGTCTTCTTCGTGGCCGCGCGGGACGACGAGCGTGTGTCCCGTTACTGCCGGGTTGCGATCGAGAAACGCACACGTTTGTTCATCTTCGTAGAGGACGTGAACCGGCTGGTCTCCGGCGACGATCCGACAGAACTCACAGTCGTCACTCATACTCGAACTGTCTCGTGGACAGATATATAGCCATCCCCGCCAGTGCCGTCCCCGTCCGACGCGCCGGCGTCGGAACCGCCTACAACAGACCGTACGCTTCCTCGAGCGTTCGATACTGCTCGAGATACGCCTCGGCGACGGCCGAGCGGTCGTAGTCGGCAAACCGGTCGTCGAACGTGCGGTGCTCGAGGTCGCCGGCCGCGAGGATCGCATCGGCGAGTTCCGCCTCGCTCGTCGTTCGAAAGCCCCGGTCCCAGCCTTCGACGAGTTCGTGGGCGCTCGAGTCGACGTGGTACTCGACGATGCCGACACAGCCCGATGCCAGCGCCCACAGCATCTCCGTCGGGAACACGCAGTGTTCGGCCGTCTGTGCGAAGACGTGTGCGCCCCGGTAGGCGGCGATGCGCTCCTCGAGCGAGCAGTCGCCGGCGAACGAAATTCGATCGTCGATCCGGAGATCACTCGCGAGGCGTTCGTACATCGCTCGTTCGGGACCGTCGCCGATGACGGTCGTCTGCCAGTCACGGTCGCGAAGCTCTGCCAGCGCGAGCAGCAGGCTCTCGAGGTTTGCCGCCTCGTCGAGTCGGCGGGCGTAGATCACGTCGACCTGCTCGCCCGGCGGCACGTCCTGAATGCGCTCGAGGTCGACCGGGTTCGGAATCGTCTCGATGAGTTCGCCGTCAGCACCCCGTTCGCGGACCCACGTTGCGACGAGTTCCGACGGCGTGACGAGACGAGCCCCGCGTTTCGCTGCCAGTTGTATCCACCGATCGTTGTCGATCCCGCCGTCGCCGTACCACTCGACGACCAGTGGTGCACGCGCGAGCGTTGCCCCCCAGCTGGCTGCGAGGACCGCTGCAGAGGGCTGTGCGCGCGTGTGAACGATATCAGGGGCGGCGGCTGCGAGGACGAACGGCAACCGGACGAGAAACGACCTGCGGGCCTCGAGACCAGTGACAACGCCGTGATACGTAATCCCATCCTGCTCGAGGGTCGACGTTTCGCCGGCCCAGAACTTGGCACAGTAGCAGTGCACGTCGTGACCGTGAGAAGCCAGCAACTCGAGAGCAGTCTGGAACCGGTGGTTCGTCTCGGTATCGCGGTGAGAAGCCGTTTCGAACGAGACGAACGCGACACGCATATGACGCGGGACGTAGTGCCGGGATAAAAAATCACTTCTTTCCTCGAGTCGGCTGTTCCGGCCGTCTCTCGTGTCGTCACCGGGCGCTACTCGTCGTCATCGCTGGACGTCGAATCAGAGATAAAATCGGCGATTCCGTCGATGATGCTGTCGTCTTCGTCATCTGCATCATCGTCATCCTCGTCGCTTTCGTCGTCTCCATCGTCCGCGTCATCGCCATCGCCGTCTCCGTCGTCTTCATCATCCGCGTCATCTGCACCGTCGTCGTCTTCATCATCCGCGTCGTCCTCGTCATCTGCGTCTTCGTCATCCTCGTCATCCGCGTCGTCCTCGTCATCTGCGTCATCGTCATCCTCATCATCCGCGTCGTCCTCGTCATCTGCGTCTTCGTCACCCTCGTCATCCGCGTCGTCTTCGTCATCCGCATCATCTGCGTCCTCGTCGTCTTCGTCATCCGCGTCGCCCTCGTCGTCCGCATCCGCATCGCTTTCATTGCCTTCATCGTCTGCATCATCGCCGTCGTCACCACCTATCGAGTCATTGTCCGTCTCTGTCTCTTCGGTGTCCGTCTCGGTTGTCTGCTCGTCGTCACCAATGTCGATCGAGTCGGCGTTGTCGTCTGTCTCGGACTCGCCGGTGGAGAATCCGGCGCCGACGGCTGCGATCGTCATTCCGAACGCAACGAGGACAACCAGAATCGTCACAACGACTGCTGCAGTCGATGTCCCGCCGTGACCATCGTCGCTACTCCCGCCTGTCCCTTGCATTACTGGATGGATCTGTTTCGACGGTTTTTGTTACGCAGGGCATTCGGTCCCCTGGTGTCCGCGAGTGTCTTCCGGTTGTCCTGACACGGTTCTGTACCCCGCTCGAGACGACTACCCACGCGCTGGCTGCTGGCCGATGGCGATGTAGGGCCTGCCTAGGGTCTCGACTGAGCGGGCGCGATGAATCACATGCCCGTTGTGCGACCAGCTGTGCACCGACGGGCAGTGAGTCCCGTGTCCCACGTGCCGACTGCTCGAGTGATTTGGATGTGAAACCGGCTTCTAATCTCCGTAACCCAAACGACTACGCCCTCGAGCGGCTAGCTGCGCGTATGAGCTACGAGATCGACCGCTATCTCAACATCCGAAGCGCCTACGGTGCGTCGTTTGGCCCCGACGGCGAACGGCTCTCGTTTCTGATGGATACGACCGGCACGGCACAGGTCTGGACGCTCGAGGCCCCCCGGGTGTGGCCCGAGCAGCGAACGTTTGACGACGAGCGGGTTACGTTCGCCTCGTGGTCACCTGAACACCCCGAACTGATTTTTGGGATGGACGAAGGCGGCAACGAACGCGCCCAGTTGTTCCGGCTGGACGCCGAAACGGGCGTGATCGAGAATCTGACAGCGATGCCCGACGCGAAACACCGCTGGGGTGGCTGGAGTCACGACGGCGAGCGCTTCGCGTTCGCTTCGAACCGCCGCGACGAATCCGTCTTCGATATCTACGTGCAGGAACGCGAGGAGTCCGGCGACGAAGCAACGCTCGTCTGCGAGGGCGACGGCTGGCTCTCGCTGTCGGGCTGGGGTCCTGACGACTCCCGCTTGCTGGTCTCGCAGGCGTACTCGAACTTCGATCAAGATCTGTACGTGCTCGACCTCGAGGCCGACGAGCCTGAACTCGAGCATCTCACGCCCCACGAGGGGGACGTCCGCTACGGTAGCGCCAGTTGGGCCCCCGACGGCGAGGGCGTCTATCTCGTCACCGACGAGGGCGACTCGGACACGCTGTATCTGGCGTATCTCGACCTCGAGAGTGGTGAGTTTGACACTGTGGTTGAAGGAGACGGATGGAACGTCGACGGCATCGCGCTGGACGAGGAGACGGGCCGATTCGTCTACTCACGAAACGTCGAGGGCTACACCGAACTCACCGTTGGCGAGTTCGACGCTGACGACCCGACTGCGTTCGAGACGTTCCCCGAGCCCGACCTGCCGGGTGGCATCTCCGGCGGCGTGAGCTTCGATCCCGACGCCGAGCGATTTGCGCTGTCGACAACCGGCGATACGGTCAACACGAACGTCTTCGTGGTCGACATCGAAAGCGGCGAGGCCGAGCGCTGGACCGATGCCCCGACGGCTGGCATTCCCCACGAGTCGTTCGACGAATCCGAACTCGTCCACGTCGAGAGCTTTGATGGACTCGAGGTGCCGGCCTTCTTTACGCTGCCCAACGACGCCGAGGACGGTGCCACGCCGGTCATCGTCGACATCCACGGCGGCCCCGAAAGCCAGCGTCGGCCGTCGTTCTCGAGTGTCAAACAGTACTTCGTCGATCGAGGCTACGCTTACTTCGAGCCGAACGTCCGCGGGTCGGCCGGGTATGGGGCCGACTACGCTGCTCTCGACGACGTCGAGAAACGGATGGATTCGGTGGCCGACATCAACGCCTGCGTCGAGTGGCTTCACGACCATCCGGCCGTCGACCCCGACCGAATCGCCGCCAAAGGTGGCTCCTACGGCGGGTTCATGGTGCTCGCGGCGCTGACTGAGTATCCCGACCGCTGGGCGGCAGGCATCGACGTCGTCGGCATCGCCAACTTTGTCACGTTCCTCGAGAACACCGGCGACTGGCGGCGCGAACTGCGCGAAGCCGAGTACGGAAGTCTCGCCGAGGACCGCGAATTCCTCGAAGAAATCTCGCCGACGAACAACATCGAGCAGATCGAGGCCCCACTGTTCGTCCTCCACGGTGAGAACGACCCGCGTGTGCCGGTCGGCGAGGCTGAACAGATCGCCGAGAAAGCCGAACAGCAGGGTGTTCCAGTCCGGAAGCTGATCTTCGACGACGAAGGCCACGGCTTCTCGAAACTCGAGAACCGGCTCGAGGCCTACTCAGCGATCGCGGACTTCCTCGACGAGCACCTCGGCTAGCGCGGACGATAACACTCCCCTTGAGACGGCATGACACTAATTAGTGTCAACCACGAATACCGTGTTATGCCCCACGTGGACAGGATACTGCGGGTCGACCTCTCTGCCGAACGAACGACGAGTAGCGAGATTCCCGACCGGTGGCTCGAGAACTACGTCGGGGGCAAAGGAATGGGCGCGCGCTATCTCTACGAGGAACTCGAGCCGGGGACGGACCCGGAGGCACCGGCGAATATCCTGCTGTTCATGGTGGGGCCGCTGACCGGATACACGCCCGGCGAGCAGCGGTACGCGGCGATCACGAAATCGCCGTTGACCGGAGCGTTTCTGGACTCCTACGGCGGGGGCTCGTTTCCCAGTCGGCTGGCCGGCTCGCTTGGTGACCACCTTGGAATCCTCGTTACAGGCGAGGCCGACGAACCGGTCGTGCTCTCGGTCACAGACGGCGAGGCGACACTCGAGCCCGCCACGGCGCTCTGGGGACTCGATGCTACGGAAACCTGTGCGCGATTCCCAGACGCTGCGGTCGCCTGTATCGGCCTCGCCGGGGAGTGTGGCGTCCGGTATGCGACGATCGCATCTGACGGCGGTGACCACCACGCCGGACGGGGCGGTGCGGGGACCGTGATGGGGGCGAAGAATCTGAAGGCCGTCGTCGCCCATGGAGCGGTGCCAAACGGGCTCGCCGACCTCCGAGATCGGTACGGCGAGGCGTTCGCCGAGAGCGATGCAGGACGCTGGCTCGCCGCGAGTGACACGCTCGAGACAGTCGACTTCGCCAACGAGGTGGGCGTGCTTCCGACCCGTGGCTGGCAGGCGGGACAGTTCGACGGGGCTGACGAAATCGGCATCGAGCGCGTTCGCGAAGACGCCCATGGACGAGAACGTCCTGACGACCACGTCCCGGGTGGGTTTCAGGTCGATAGCGACGAGGGAGAGAGCGTTCCGCGTGGTGCGACGCCGATCGTCCTCGGCGCAGGGCTCGGGATCGACGACTTCGACGCGGTTGCGACGCTGGGTGCGATCTGCGATCGGCTCGCCATGGACGTCATCACGGCCGGGAACGCCATCGCGTGGGCGATCCGGGCGAGCCAACAGGGGGTGATCGACCGTGAGCTCTCCTTTGGCGATGAGGCGGCTGCTCGAGCGCTTATCGACGAGATCGTCACCCAGTCAACACCGCTCGGCGAAGCGCTCGCAAACGGTGTCGAGGCTGCGGTCGGGCGCTTTGGTGGCGAGGACCTGATTCCGACCGTGAAAGGCATGGAACTCTCTTCGTACGATCCGCGCGGGGCGGAGACGATGGCGCTGGCGTACGCCACGAGCGATCGTGGCGGCTGTCATCGCCGTGCCCGGCCGGTCGAACTCGAGGCAGTCGGCGATGCGCCGGATCGAGACTCCCGAGTCGATGCCGTGATCGCCGAACAGAACCGCCGGGCAGTGCTGTGGAGTCTGATCGTGGACGACTTTCTCGCGGAGGTGTTCGAAACGGACCACGGGGCAGAGTGGCTCGCCGCCGTCGGCTACGACCTCGAGTCGGCCGCTCTCGAGCAGGTCGGCGAACGGATCTGGACGCTCGTCCGCCTGTTCAATGTCCGTGAAGGCTTCACTCGAGCGGACGACGAGTTGCCGGAACTGTTGACGGAACCGCTCGGCGACGGCTCGAGCGAGGGAACTGCCATCGATCGGGCGACGTTCGACGCGTTGCTTGATCAGTACTATGCGGCACGCGACTGGGATCGTCTGGGTCGGCCGACTGCGGAGCTCCGCAACCGACTGGACCTGGAGGGTGTTTTCGATGAGAAAACGTCGGTTTCGCAGTCACCCACACACGACAGGGTGACGGAGCCGACCAACGACAGCTGACACGGGCTGCCGTTCCAGCCGATCGAACCGACAGTGTCAGGAAATGACGCCGGTCTTTGTCGCCACTTCGCGTGCCGCTCGCTCGTCCATGCCGTCACCAAGGATCGTGTACCGATCACGGATTTCGTGACAGGTAGTCAGCGCTTCGATAACGGTTTCGTCGTCGATGCCAAGCCCGTCGGCAGTCGTCGGCGCATCGATACTGGCCAGCGCGTTCCGAATGTCCTGCCAGATGCCGCGTTCGCCGCCGTGGAGATACGCGGTCATGATCGAGCCAACGCCGACCTGATGGCCGTGTAAGGCTGCGCCGGGGGCGAGTCGATCGAGCTGGTGTGAGAAGAGATGCTCTGCACCACTTGCCGGTCGGGACGAGCCGGCGATGCTCATCGCGACGCCCGACGACATGAGCGCCTTCGTGACGACCCAGGACGACTCCTCGAGTCCCGGCCGGATGAGGTCGGCGTTGTCCACGAGAATCTCGGCAGTCATCTCCGCGAGCGCGGCCGCGTACTCGGAGTACTCGACGTTTTTCAGCCGATGGGCG
Source organism: Natronorubrum sp. A-ect3 (assembly GCF_041821125.1). Taxonomy (NCBI): domain Archaea; kingdom Methanobacteriati; phylum Methanobacteriota; class Halobacteria; order Halobacteriales; family Natrialbaceae; genus Natronorubrum; species Natronorubrum sp. A-ect3. The sequence continues at coordinate 124,489 of NZ_JBGUBB010000002.1, forward strand.
AGCCGCCAGTCCATTACGGCAGTGTAGTTCGAAATGATGTCTGCACAGCCTGCCGTCGTGAGCTCCCACGGCGCGTCGGCCAGAATCTCGGTGTCTGCGATGACTGCAAGCGGTGGCTCGGCCGCGACGCTGTGTCGGGTGTCTCCGTCCGGAACGGAGCCACGATTACTGACGATCCCGTCGTGGCTGGCTGCTGTCGGCACCGAACAAAAGCCCATCTCGAGGTGATAGCTCGCCATCTTGGCGATGTCGATGGCCTTTCCGCCACCGATGCCGACGAGATAGGAGACGTCCTCGGCGTTGGCGGTCTCGATCACTCGCTCGACGGCGTCGAACGTCGCTTTCTCGATCGTGACGACGGCGGGGTCGACGCCGGTGGCTTCGAACGCTGCGACGATCGGCTCCGCGGCGACCTCCCGTGGCGTCGGACTGGTCACGAACAGCGGCCGACCGTGTAAATGCAGATCATCGATGACGTCGACGACCTGATCGATGACTCCGTGACCGACGACGACGTTTCGCGGCAGGCGAATCCATGCCGACTTTTCGAACATACGTGCTCTCACTCACCCGTGGGCCATGTGTTTTTCCCGTTACTCGAGCGCTCGACGATCTCGATGCCCGCACCACTGTCTCGGTCAGAGCGTCTCGAGAATCCCTAGCACTCGCTCTTCTGCCTCTCGATCCGGGCCGTGCTCGCTGCCGTCGCGGTCGCTCTCGAGATGGGAGTCGACGGCCCGTTCCATGGCTTCCTCAAGCGGCGTCGATTCCCAGCCGAGTGCGGTGAGTTTCGCCGTCGAGAGGATATGTGGGTATGCGCGGTACAGCAGGTAGTCCTCGAGATCGATCCCGCCTGCCTCGAGTTCGTGCTGGCCGGCGTGGACGATCTCGACGTCCGTCTCTAGCTGCGCTGCAATTACATCGACCAGTTCCTCGAGCGTCGTGAGTCGCCGGTCGCCGACGTTGTACGCCTCGCCAGGCTCGCCGCGTTCGGCGACGATCCGAAGCGCGCTGGCGACGTCCTCGACGTAGGCTCGATGCCAGATGTTCGTTCCGTCGCCGGGAACGAGCACGCGATCGAACCGGTTCACCCGGTCGATCCACCAGTCGAGGCGTTCGGTGTAGTCATGTGGCCCGTAGACGATACACGGCCGGACGCTCATCGCGTTGCGTCCTTTCTCTGCGGCCGCAAAGACCGCACGATCGCCTTCGGCCTTGCGGTTGCCGTAGGTGTCACTCGAGTCGTCGATCGCCTGCTCGGTCGTACAGGACTTGAGTGGCGTCTCGCCTTCGCGTTTGGGGAGTTCCTCACGGCCGTAGGCTGCACCGCTCGAGACGTAGACGTACGCCTCGCAGTCGTCGAAGATCCGCGTCGCTGCCTGCACGTCTTTCGGGTGGTAGGCGACACAGTCGAAGACAGCGTCGGGGTCGACCGTGGTTGCGGCAGCCTCGAGCGCCGAGTCGTTCGTCCGGTCGCCTTCGATGTGGCTGACGCGGTCGTCAGTCTCGAAGGGGTTGTCGTGGCTCCCTCGATTGAAAATCGTTACATCATACTCGTGCTCGAGTAACTCTTCGACGAGATGGCGGCCGATAAACCGCGTGCCGCCGATGACGAGTGCGTTGTCCATGTCCGTTCGTCGTCGCTGCCGGGGAAAGGTTCAGCGGTCTGTGGTGCGTCGTGTGTCGCGGTTGGGTGTCATGGCTGTGGCTCCGAACCAGACCAGTTTTTTCGGCTCGTCTCTGACAGCCAGTATGGGCGGCACCTACGTTCTCGTCATTGATCTCGCTCGAGCGGCGACTCTCGACGTCGGCGCGTTGGGTGCGTGTGCGTTTCCCGCCGGAACCTACGCGTACGTCGGCAGCGCCTTTGGCCCGGGCGGGTTCGCCCGCGTCGATCGCCACCGCGAACTCGCCGCCGGCGAGCGCGAGACTCGCCATTGGCATATCGATTATCTGCTCGGCCACCCGGAGACGACCCTCGAGTCAGTGATCAGATTCCCCGACGCCGACCGGGAGTGTGAGCTGGTAGCCTCACTTCCCGGCGATCACGTCCCCGACTTCGGGGCGTCGGACTGTGGCTGTGAGGCACACCTGCTCGAGTCACCGGGTGCTGATGTCGTCTGCGAGGCAGCGACCGACGCCGGCGGCGTCGTCGACGCCAGCCGTTGAAATTGGGCCTCTGAGTTATTACGAATGCGTGTGAACCAGTAGCTATGAGTGAGTCAGATTCCAGCACCGATCCACTGCTCAACGACGACGCGATGGCCCAGTTCCCCGTTCCGGCGTTCGACGAACTACCCGACGATCTACAGGAACGAATCGCCGCAGAAACCGACCGCGCCGGCTTCACGCCGAACGTGTTCTCGGCAATGGCGTACAAACCCTCCCACTTCCGCGCTTTCTTCCAGTACCACGACGCCCTCGTTGAGGATGCCGCCTTAGAGCGTGAGGAGATCGAGATGATCGTCGTCGCCGTTTCGGGTGTCAACCACTGTTATTACTGTAACGTGGCCCACGGGGCGCTCGTCCGGATCTACGCCGACGACCCCACACTGGCCGACCAACTCGTCGCCAACTACCGGACGGCGGATATCAACGAGGCCCACCGAACGATGCTCGACGTCGCCGTGACACTGACCGAGCACCCGACCGAGGTCGAACCGGACGACCTCGAGGCGCTGCGCGAGGCCGGTTTCAGCGAGGAGGCGATCTGGGATATCGCGGCGGTCACCGCGTTCTACAACCTGAGCAACCGGCTCGCGATGTTCGCCGGGATGCGACCGAACGACGAGTTCCACACGCTCGGCAGGGAGTAGTGGAATCGTCGCGGTCGACGGCTTGGTAATCGACACGGTCGCGTGAAACAAACGGCAGAAATTTAGCCATCACTAAATATTAAGTTAGTCGCCCGAAAAGACAAATCTGTCAATGGAGGTGATGAGACAACGGCAAACGAACTGACATCGCTTCGATTCACCATTACCGGGCGTGATCGTGCCAGGTGACACAGGCCCGGTACACAGCGGAAGCCGGTATGTGGGTACGACACGGCGTTTCGACAGGTGGTCAGTCTCGTAACTTCCGTCCGTAACCCGCTCCTATAGCCCAGTAACAATCCGCTGTTTCGCTCTCACGACCATACTTCTTGACGGTCTATTACGTGATTCGTGCCGCAATCTCTTCAGTGCTATCGTTTAGATACATCTAACTAATTCGGTAGCCACTCATCTCCTCGTGATAGTAGAGCGACCTCCAAGAGACGTGGTCATCAACTGAAACGGGTCGTGAACTGCTGTCCCGGCATAACTCTGAGGCAAGTCGTCGGTGTACGGAAACTGATACTGGGCCGTTCGTATCAGTGGCCGCTCTGCCGTCCGTTCGGTTCGACGTGGCGACCGGAACCGATGACGGTCGCTCGATTCACTCGGCTACTACGGCCAGCCGTTTCAGTCGTCACTCGTGGCGACGCTTGCCGACTCGGCCTCGAGTTCGGTCTCGGGCACGCCGGGCAGTTCGTTACGGACGTCGTCGCTCCCCTGCTCGGTGATCGCCTCGTGGTAGGCGTCGGGCATGATTTTGACGAAGCACTCGAGTTCGCGCTCCCAGTTTTCGAGCAGGTGTTCGCCCCGCTCGGAGCCGGTGTAGGCGACGTGGTTCTCGACGAGTCGTCGCAGCATCTGTTCGTCCTGGTCCTCGAGTTCGTCGTACAGCGAGACCATCCCGGTGTTCGCGCGGTCGGCGAACTCGCCGTCGGGGTCGTAGACGTAGGCGACGCCGCCGGACATGCCGGCCGCGAAGTTCTTGCCGGTCTCGCCGAGCACAGCGACGACACCACCGGTCATGTACTCACAGCCGTGGTCACCAACGCCTTCGACGACGGCCTTGGCTCCGGAGTTCCGGACGGCAAATCGCTCGCCAGCGACGCCGTTGACGTACAGCTGTCCGTCAGTTGCACCGTAGAGCGCAACGTTGCCGATCGCGATGTTTTCGGTCGGATCGTAGGTCGCCGTCTCGGGCGTTCGAACGGTGAGTTTTCCACCCGAGAGCCCCTTGCCGACGTAGTCGTTGGCGCTGCCGTCGAGATGCATCGAGACGCCGCTTGCGAGAAACGCTCCGAAGCTTTGGCCGGCTGTCCCCTCGAGGTCGACCGAAATCGTATCTTCGGGGAGGCCGGGTTCGCCGTAGCGGCTGGTGATGCGATTCGAGAGCATCGCGCCGACGGTTCGGTCGACGTTCGTCACGTCGGCCGAGAGCATGACCGGCTCCTCGCTTTCGATCGCGTTGGCGGCGGCCTCGATGAGGTCACGATCGAGTTGGGCCTCGAGTTCGTGGTCCTGCTCGCGGATCTTGCGCCGAACGTCGCCCTCGGGTTCGGCCAGCACCCCCGAGAGGTCGACGCGGCGGGCTTTCGGATGGTCGATGTCCTCGCGTTGGGTGAGCACGTCGACCTGGCCGATCATCTCGTCGATCGTCTCGAAGCCGAGTTCGGCCATGAGCTCACGCAGCTCCTGGGCGATGAACGTCATGTAGTTGATGACGTGTTCCGGCTCGCCAGGGAAGCGCTTGCGCAGATCCTCACGCTGGGTAGCAACCCCGACTGGGCAGGTGTTGTTGTGACACTGCCGGGCCATCACGCAGCCCGAGGTGACGAGGCTGGCGGTACCGAAAACGTACTCCTCAGCACCGAGCAAGGCGGCGACGGCGACGTCGCGGCCGGTTTTCATCCCACCGTCGGCGGAGACGCGAATGCGGTCGCGCAGCCCGGTCGCACAGAGCATCTGGTTCGCTTCGGCGAGGCCGAGTTCCCAGGGGAGACCGGCGTTTTTGATCGACGTTCGTGGCGAGGCACCCGTCCCGCCGGAGTGGCCCGAGATGTGGACCACGTCGGCGTTTGCCTTCGCGACACCCGCTGCGACCGTGCCGATGCCAGCCTCGGAGACGAGTTTGACGTTGATGCCTGCCTCCTCGTTTGCCGCTTTGAGATCGAAGATCAGCTGTTTCAGGTCCTCGATCGAGTAGATGTCGTGCAGTGGCGGCGGCGAGATGAGGCCGACCCCCGGCGTCGACTTGCGGACGTGGGCGATCATCTCGTTGACCTTCTGTCCGGGGAGATGGCCCCCTTCGCCGGGCTTCGAGCCCTGTGCCATCTTGATCTGCAACTCGTCGGCACTCGAGAGATACGTCGAGGTGACGCCGAAGCGGCCCGAAGCCACCTGCTTGACGTTGCACTCTTTCTCGGTGCCAAAGCGCTCCGGCGGCTCGCCACCTTCGCCCGAGTTCGACTTGCCGCCGATGCGGTTCATGGCGATCGAGTTGTTCTCGTGAGCTTCCGGCGAGAGCGAGCCCAGACTCATCGCGGCCGTCGAGAAGCGCTGGACGATGTCTTTGATCGGCTCGACGTCCTCGATCGGCACCGGGTCGCGATCGGAGTCGAACTCGAGGAGTCCACGCAGGGTCTGGAGGTTCTGTTGTTGGTCGTTGATCAGCTCGGCGAATTCCCCGTAGCGTTCGTAGTCGTTCGAGCGGACGGCCTGCTGGAGCGTGCCGACCGTATCCGGATTCCACTGGTGGTGGATCCCGCTCGAGCGGTGTTCGAACTCGCCGTGGCGGTCGAGGTCGCTGTCGTCGTCTTCGAAGGCCGAGCCGTGACACTCGCGGACGTCCGCCTCGAGTTCGGCGAGACCGATCCCTTCGGTGCGGTTCTCGGTGCCGTCGAAGTACTCGGCGACGAGGTCCGAATCGAGGCCGACGGCCTCGAAGATCTGGGCTCCTTGGTAGCTCTCGACCGTCGAGATCCCCATTTTGGCCATGATCTTCAGCAAGCCGTCCTCGAGTGCGCCGACGTAGGCGTCGATTGCGGTCGCCGTATCTGCGCCGTCGGAGCCAGCCGTGATGTCAGCGATCGTCTGGTAGGCGAGGTACGGGTTGATCGCGCCGGCGCCGTAGCCGACGAGCGTCGCCATGTGGTGGACGGTTCGGGGGTCAGCGGACTCGACGACGAGGCCGACGTGGTTGCGCAGGCCGTTTCGCACGAGATGGTGGTGGACGCCGCCGGTCGCGAGCAGGCTCGGGATCGCGGCTCGGTTCTCGTTGACGCCTCGGTCGGAGAGGATCAGCACGTCGTGGCCCGCTTCGATTGCGTCGACGGCGTCCTCGCGGACGCGTTCGATCGCCGTCTCGAGGCCAGTTCCCAACTCCTCGCTCGCGGGCTCGTAGGTAATATCGATCGTCGCCGCCGTGATACCGTTTGCCGAACAGTCACGAATCGACTCGAGGTCGCCGTCGGTGAGAATCGGCGACTCGAGGACGAGTTGTCGAGCGTGTTCGGGCGACTCGGTGAGGAGATTGCGCTGGTAGCCGAGTCGGCTCTCCATCGACGTCACCAGCTCCTCGCGGATGTAGTCCAGTGGCGGGTTGGTAACCTGGGCGAACAGCTGTTTGAAGTAGGAAAACAGCGGCCGGTTGAACTCGGTGAGCACCGACAGCGGCGTGTCGTCGCCCATCGAGCCGACGGGGTCTTTCCCCTTTTCCGCCATCGGCTCGATCATGTTGTCGAGTTCGTCGTGGGTGTAGCCAAAGGCAGCCTGATGGGTACGCAGGTTCGAGACCGACTGGCGGGGCGAACTGTCGTCGCTCGTCCGGATGTCGCCGAGTCGGACCTGTTCTTGCTCGACCCACTCGCCGTACCGGTCGTCAGTGAGGTCCTCGAAGACCTCGTCGTCGGGGATGACGCGTCCCTCGTTCGGATCGGCGAGGAACAGCTGTCCTGGCTTGAGTCGGCCGCGTTCTTCGATCTCCGCGGGGTCGGTCTCGAGTGCGCCGGCCTCGCTGGCCATGATCAGACGGTTGTCCGTCGTCACGTCGTACCGACATGGTCGGAGGCCGTTCCGATCGAGAACGGCACCAACGCGTTCGCCGTCGGTCGCCGCGACGAGTGCGGGGCCGTCCCACGGCTCGACCAGCGAGGCGTGGAAGTCGTACCAGTCCTTGCGGTCTTGGTCCATCGCGTCGTCGCCGCGCCAGGCTTCGGGGACGAGCATCCGCAGGGCGTGCTCGAGGTCCCGACCGTCCTGCATCAGCAGTTCGAGTGCGTTGTCGACGCTTGCGGTGTCCGACTGGTCAGGGTCGTCGATGATCGGCTTGACCGCCTCGAGATCCTCCAACACGTCGCTCTCGAGGTCGGTCTCGCGGGCGCGCATCCAGTTGATGTTGCCCTGGATGGTATTGAACTCGCCGTTGTGGATGATGTTCCGGTATGGGTGAGCGAGATGCCACGCGCCGAGTGTGTTCGTTGAGAACCGCTCGTGGACCATCGCGAACGTCGACTCCATCCGGGAGTCAGTGAGATCAGGGTAGTAAGAGGCGACCTGCTCGCCTTTGAGTAGCCCCTTGTAGACGAGCGTCTCCGAATCGAGCGAGCAGACGTAGAAGCGCTCTGCGCCGTCGATATCGGCGGCCTCAACCTCGTTTTCGAGTGCTCGGCGAGCGACGTAGAGCCGCCGGTCGAACGCGTCGCCAGTGCTGTCGTCAGTCGGCGTGACGACGACCTGCCAGACGTCCGGTTCGGCGTCGACGGCCGTCTGGCCGAGGTCCGCGTTGTTCGTCGGCACGTCGCGCCACTCGAGGGCCTCGAGGTTGTAGGTCTCGAGCGAATCCTCGATGATCGAGATCAGTTCCTCGCGTGCCGCCTCGTCCTGTGGGAAAAAAATCGAGCCGACGGCGTAGGTGTCGGGTAGATCGGCCTCGAGAACGCCTTCGAAGAACGCATCTGGCATCTGCAACATGATCCCCGCACCGTCGCCGGTGTTTTTTTCCGCACCAGTCGTCCCGCGATGCTCGAGATTGACGAGAAGCTCGAGTCCGTCAGCGACGATGTCGTGTCCTCGGTTTCCATCAAGATCCATGACAACGCCGACACCGCAGTTCGACCGCTCGTCGGTGGGGTCTGCAAGCCCCCGCGAACGCTTGGCAGACATGTGTGGCTGTGACATACCTACAGATAGCGAAAACACCTATAAGAGGCTGATCCATAATGACTAAGTGTATTATAGACACATATAATCAGATATAAGGTGTATTGTCTGGAATGAAAGTTAATAATATATCGTACGTCCGTGGGCCGTTTGTAATACTGTCAGCTCATAGCTGTGTCCGACGGTGTCACTGCGTCGTCGAGTAGAGATAACTGCCCGGAGAGGGCAGAAGTGTCAGAGGCACGTAGTGCTCACCCACCAGAGTGAACACCACGCAAACTCATTATCTTGCTATCCATAAGCAGTATGCGGTTAAAGAATTAGGTTTGTCTGTAACTAACTATCATGAACGCCTTAGGGGCGGATCTGATGTGAGTGCTTCCGGGGCCGTTCTGTCTCTCGGTTTCGACCACGACGGCGCTAGTGGTTTCTCGATCCTGTTAGATAACTGATTATATATCAAATAACGCACATATACACTCCGTCAAACAGACCGACGAATTTCTCCTTCGGTCTCCGGATGTCGGTCTCAGTACGACTTCGCGAAGTAGGCGATTTCCTCCGCCGGTTCGCCACAGACCGCACACGTCGCGTCGTCGTCCTCGGGGGCTTTCGGCTTGGCCGCTGTCTGGCCGCCCTCTTCCTCGAGGGGTTGCATGACGATCTCGGCGGCGACTTTCTCCTTGATCGCCTCCTCACACGCTTCGTCGCCACACCACGGCACCTTCACGTATCCGCCGTGTTTGCCAATTGTCCCCATGATATCCTCGGGGCTGTCGGCCGTCCGGATGTTCTCCTCTAGGTTCTCCTCGGCGGTGGCGTACAGTTTGGCATAGACGGTCTCGAGGTGGTCGTCGACGCTCTCGACGATCTCGTCGCGGTCCTCGACGGCCTCCTCGTTGTCGGGGCGATGAACCAGCGTGACCTCCTCGTCTTCGACCTCGTAGGGACCGATCTCGAGGCGCAGCGGCACGCCGTTTAGCTCGTGTTCGTTAAATTTGAAGCCGGGATTGCGCTCGTCGCGGTCGTCGAGTTCGACGCGGAATCCGGCCGCCTCGAGGTCGTCGGCGATGTTCTGGGAGTACTCGAGGACGTCGTCTTTGGTGTCGTCCTGCCAGATGGGGACGATGACGACTTGCGTCGGCGCGATCGTCGGCGGGAGCACGAGCCCCTGATCGTCGGAGTGAGTCATGATCAGCGCGCCGATCGCTCGCCAGGAGAGGCCCCACGAGGTGGTGTAGGCCGTCCGCTCTTCCTCGTCTTCGTCGGCGAAGGTGATGTCGAACGCCTCGGCGAAGCTCTGGCCGAGATTGTGACTTGTCGCCCCCTGAACGGACTTGCCGTCGGGCATCAGCGCTTCGACCGTCGTCGTCGTGTCGGCGCCGGGGAACTTGTCATGTTCTGGCTTCTTGCCGCGCAGGACCGGGATCGCCAGCACGTCCTCGTAGAGATTTTCGTACTGACCGAGTCGAGTCCAGACCTCATCCCAGGCACCCTCGTTCGAGGCGTGGGCCGTGTGGCCTTCCTGCCACATGAACTCCTTCGTCCGGAAGAACGGCTTCGTCTCCGTCGCCTCCCAGCGAACGACCGAACACCACTGGTTGAGCCGCAGCGGCAGGTCGCGGTGGCTACGGGTCCAGTCGGCCATGAAGGGCGCGATGATCGACTCACTGGTCGGTCGGACGGCGAGGCGCTCCTCAAGTTCGTCGTGGCCGCCGTGGGTCACCCACGCGACCTCGGGGTCGAAACCTTCGACGATGTCCTTCTCGCGTTCTAAGAAGCTCTCGGGGATGAACATCGGGAAGTAGACGTTGTCGACGCCAGTTGCTTTGAACTCGCTGTCGAGGGCGTCCTGAATGCCTTCCCACAGCGCGTAGCCGCGCGGTTTCGTGACAATAAAGCCACCCATCGGGGCGTAATCCGCGAGACCTGCCTTCTGGACGACTTCGGCGTACCAGTCGCCGGGCTTGTGCGATTTCGACTCGGTGATACCGAGTTCTTGACTCTCGTCGCTCATTGTGTCGATATGCAGTCAGCGCGGGCTTAAACCATGCGAAGGCAGATCCACCCTGAAAACGGGGCGAGAACGGCCGGTCAGTTCATTCCGGTTCTCGGAGCTTTATGCAGGTGTGTGACACAGAACTGGACATGAAAGCGATTCAGGTAGCCGACTACGGCGACAGCGACCAACTCGAGCTCGTCGACGCCGACCTGCCGGAGCCAGGTCCGGGAGAGGTCCGCCTCGAGGTCGAGGCAGCGGGGATCAACTTCGCGGACATCATGCAACGCCGTGGCGTCTATCCGGGCGGTCCCGACGCACCGTATCATCCCGGCATGGAGGCTGCGGGCACGATTGACGCGACCGGGGAGGGCGTCGGATTAGATGAGGGCGACCGCGTCGTCGCGATGCTCAACGGCGGCGGCTACGCCGAGTACGCGACCGCGAACGCACAGATGCTCTTCCCGATTCCTGAGGGGATGGGCTTCGAGGAAGCCGCCGGCTTCCCCGTCCAGTTTCTCACCGCCCACAGCTGTCTGTTCGAGTGGGGCGGCCTCGAGGCAGGCGAATCGGTCCTGATCCAGGCCGCCGCAGGCGGCGTCGGCACGGCCGCGGTCCAGCTCGCTTCGAACCATGGGGCGGAGGTCTTCGGCACCGCGAGCACACAGGAGAAACTCGACCTCGCCGCCGAGTTGGGCTGTGAGCATCCGATCAACTACACCGAGACTGACTTCCGCGAGGTCGTCGACGACGAAACAGACGGCGAGGGCGTCGACCTCGTCTTAGAGAGCGTCGGCGACGACGTCTTCGAGCGCAGCCTCGACGCGATGGCTCATTTCGGCCGGATGGTTACCTACGGCGTCGCCAGTGGCGTTCCAGCCGCAGCCGAGAACCGCCGCCTGCTGTTCGAGAACAAGTCCGTCAACGGCTTCCACCTCGGCCAAGCCGCCACCCACGACCCGAGTCGGATCATGAAAGCCGTCCCCGAACTCACCGAGAGCCTGACGACCGGCGACCTCGAGGTCATCGTCGGCGAGTCGTTCGCACTCGAGGACGCAGCCGAGGCCCACCAGTATATCGAGGATCGCAAGAGCTCCGGCAAAGTCGTGTTGAAACCCTAACTCGGCAGCCGACTCTGTTGGAATACAATTCTACAGATGTGTTTTCGCATGAAACACACGTTCAGTACAGATGCAGACCGAACTTTTGCGCTGCGGGCGCGACGGATCGCGCCCTCGGCAAAACTTCGATGAAAAGCACTCCTCCCTCCCCTACGGGTCGGTCGTCGGCCCGCTCGCTCATTTCAGTCGCTCGCGGTGAGTGCACACTGCTCCGCCTGTACTGATCGTCCAAGTTGGCCAACCCTACACCCTCGAGAACGTCCACCGAAGCCCCACCTTCTACTTACGATCGGCCGCAAACGAGACCTCCCACTCGAGGTCGTGCCCGACGAATTCAGCCTCGTCCAGCGGTTTCCCACCCTCGAAGCGGAACTCACCAGCGACAGTCTCCCCCTCGAGGACGCCTGGGAGCCAGAGATAGTCGTCGTCCCACATCTGCTCGTAGGGCACGTCGTCGACGGGGACCCACTCGGGATACGCTTCGTCCGAGGCGGTCGGCTCGCCTGCAAACGACTCCGTGCGGTAGACGTGACAGAACGTGTGTCGCTCGCCGTCGAGCAAGAAGGTGAGTTCGCCCGCTTTCTCGAGTGCGCTGGGTTCGACCTCGAGGCCGACTTCCTCGCGGGTCTCGCGGACGGCACACTCGCGTGGGGTTTCGCCGCCCTCGAGTTTCCCGCCGGGGCCGTTGTACCACCCTTCGCCGAGGCCGCGTCGCTTCTCGATCAAGAGCACCGCCGTCTCACCCTCACTTCCTTCCCGCATCGGAAAACACAGCGTCGTCTCGCGCATATCCCAGCGTTCGCTCGCGGTGGGATAAGGGTGTTCGCTCTCGAGTGCGGTCAGTCGTCGCTCGAGATGGGCAGTTCGGTGTATTCCTCAGGCGCACAGCCAAGCGACTGATGCGGGCAGTACTGACAGTGCTCGCCCGGTGTCGTCTCCTCGAGCGAGGGGTCGTCGACTGCCGTGAGCGTCTCGCGGACGACCGACCACGGCGGGAGGTCGTCGGGGTCGATGAGGTCGACGCGCGGTCCGTCGACGTCGCCGACGTAGACGTAGCCGCCGACCGAGATCGGTTCGTCGAAGCGTTGCTCGCAGGCGCGGGCGTACAGCGCTAGCTGGGTGGCGTCGGTGGGTTCGATCCGCTCGGCCGTTGCCTTGTAATCGAGGACGGCGAGGTCGCCGTCGGGCGTCCGCCGGATCGAGTCGATGTAGCCCACGAGGCTGCCGGTGACGCCGTCGATTGCCTCGAGCATGAACGGCAGTTCCGCGGCGACTGGCTCCCAGTCGGCGACCGGGTCGTCGAACGCGGGCGCACTCGCCTCGAAGTAGCGCCTGATGCAGGCGATCACGGCCTCGCGGTGCTCGAGCAGATCACGCGCGGTCAGCTGTCGGATGGCGGCCGTCTGCCACTCCTCGCGGGTTCGGTACTCCCGGTAGAACGCTTCCTCGGCGATGTCGTGAAAGAGCGTGCCGACGAGGCGTGACCCAGTCCCGTCAGTCGGTCCGACACCAGGTATCGACGCCAGCGGATCGTCGGTCGCCCGCACGACGTGCTCGAGGTAGTGCTTTCGCGGACAGGTGGCATGCGTTTCCATCGCCGTGTAGCTGTGGCGCATCGCGACCGGCAGCTCGGTCGCGTTCGAGAGCGTTTCGACGGGGAACCGAACCGTCTCAGTCGTCAGCGCGGACGCCCGGCGACCGCCCGGCACCGATCGCGTCACTCCCTCGAGTTCGTGCTCGAGTCCCCCGAAACTCGCCGCGTCGGCTGCTGGTAGCAACACCCCCTTGCGAAGCAACCGGCCGAGTTTGTGGACCGTCCGAATCGCCTCGCGCGTCTCGAGGGGTTCGTGCGGGCGGTCGTCGTAGCCGGCGTAGTAGGTGATGGTTCCCGGACTACGGGTGGCCGACAGCGCAATCTCGTCGGTTCGGTCGACGACAGTTTCTGGATAGGTGTCCTGTACGCGATCGAAACTCGCCCGCAGCGACGCCCAGAGGTTCATCCGCTGGCCCGTCACGGACCACTCGATCTCGCTTGCCAGACACGCCTCGGCGGTCGACGCTGCGAGTTCGTCCTCCTCGCCGTCGTAGTCGTACTCGGAACCGAAGACGAACAGGTGGTTCTCGGCGCGGGTGAGCGCGACGTGTAACACGCGCCACTCCTCGCCGACCGTCTCGGTCGCGAGGTCGGCACACAGCGGCGAGTCGATCCCGTCGTCGAGTGCTGCCGCGAGCAGGCGGTACTGGGCGCGCTCGGCGTAATCGCGCTCGACACACCACTCCTCGTCGGAGAGGTAGGGGACGAGGACGGTATCAAACTCGAGGCCTTTGGCCTGGTGGACCGTCATCACGTCGACCGAATCGGTCGACTGCGTGCCCCGCGTCCGATCGGTGCCGGCGCCCTCGAGCGTTCCCTCCAGTGCGTCGACAAACCGTGGCGTCAGCGTCTCGATCACCGAGTCGGCGGTGTACGCCTCGACGAAGCGCTCGACGCGCTCGAGTTCCTCGCGCTCCGCCGCTGTAAGGAACCACTCGAGGCGCGTCAGCTCACGAAAGCGGCTGAAAAAGCCGGAGAGTGGGTAGACGTTACAGAGCGTTTCGAGTGTCTCGAGGTGGTCGCGCGCTCGCTCGAGCCGGTCGGGAGCCTCAAGCGTCGCTGAATCGATTGTCATCACGGCATCGTACAGCGTCCCCTCCCGTCGCTGGAGCGTCGCGAGATCGTCCTCGGAGAGGCGATACCGATAGAGCAGTACACGCCGGAGGTGGGCGTCGGCATCGGAATCGACGAGTACGCGCAGATACGACAACAGTGTCCGGATTCCGGGCTGGATCTCGCCGCGTGGCGACCCCGAAATCTCGTATGGGATCTGGCGGTCTCGCAGTTCGTCGGCGACCGCCTGTGCGTGGCGGTTCGTTCGCACGATGACCGCGATGTCCTCGAGCGTACGCTGGGGGACGTTTTCGGCGTCGTCGTTGAGCAGCCGCGAGACGGTCGTCGCGACCTGTTCGGCCGTCGAGCGGTCGATCTCGTCGCTTTCGATTTTGACGACACGATCCGGCGGCTGGCGTTCCGTTCCAGCGCTATCCTCGTCGTCAGTCCCGTACTCGCCGGGCGTGCGCCCGTCTTCGCGCAGTGTCTTCGTCGATTGGGGACCGTACTCACAGTGATTCGTCAGATCCAGGATCTCCTGTCGCGAGCGGAAGTTGAGTTCGAGTTCGATCGCCTCGTGGTCGTCGTAGGCGTCGGCGAGCCTGTCAAGCCCTTCCCGGTCGGTGCCCCGCCAGCCGTAAATCGCTTGATCCTTGTCACCAATGGCCAGCAAGTCGGGCCTGTCGGGACCGTCGGTCAGTTCGGTGATGAGCGCGAACTGCGTCTCGTCGGTATCCTGGAACTCGTCGCAGTAGACGTCGGTCCACTGGCTCGTGATCTCGTCGGCGATCGCGGGATCGTCGAGCAGTTCCGTCGCCGTTCGTACCAGCTCGTCGAAATCGAGCGTCCGCTCGCGCTCGAGATGGTCGTGATAGTCGGCGTACACGTCAGTGTAGTGGCGCGCGAGACGCAGGAACTCGATGTAGTGTTTCAGCCGCCCGAACGGGCTCTGTTCGATCCGATTTGTCGCCGTCCGCCAGATCTCGTTGCCGAACAGGGCTCGTGGAAGCTGTTTGGTCGTCGGATCATCGAGGTCGAGCACGTCGATCGCGTTCGTCACACAGCCCTGGAGCACCCGGAGATAGCGCTCGACGTCGCGAACGACGTCGTCTTCGCGGAACGTCGCCGGCGCTTCGGCGATCTGCTCGCGACAGAACTCGAGGAGTTTGCCGTAGCCGACCAGTGACTCGGTGGTCGCCTCGAGGTGGTGATCTTCGTTGAAATATCGCAGCGATTCGTTGTCAAAAGAGAGGTCTGCGCTTGCTCGTCGCTCAAGCCGGAGGACGAACTCGTTGCAGAGCTCGAGGGTGCGGACAGCTGGCAGCTGTGTCTGTAGCTCGTCGGGGGTGATGTCTTCCTGGCTCATCGACTGGATGAACCGGTCGACGTCGGCGGCGAACTCCTCGGGTGAGCCGTCGCCACGCACTGACGCGGCCGCGAAGTCGTAGTCGTTCTCAGCGAGCAGTCGGCCGACGATCCGCCGGCGTTTGCGTTCGGTGATCACGTCGAACTCGGGCGAGTAGCCCAGATAGTAGGCGTACTCCCGGACCAGCCGGTAACAAAACGAGTGGTAGGTGTAGACGTCGATCGCCGCGGCGGCCTCGGGGTCGAGGCGCTCGGCGACCGCATCACGGATGCTGCCGGCGGCTTCGTTTGCGAACGTCAACACCAGAATGTCGTCGGGATCGACATCGCCGCGTTCGATCGCGTGCTCGATCCGCATGAGCATCGTCGTCGTCTTCCCGGTTCCCGCGCCGGCGTCGACGGAGGTACAGGCTGCCCGGCTGTCGATGACTGCCTGCTGGTTCCCTTTCGGCTCGTCGACGGCCTGCGCTCGGTGTTCACCCATCGAACTGCACCTCTTGGGCGATGTACTCTTGACAGCAGACCGTGTACGAACAGTCCGGACAGGCGTGGTTCGAAATCGACTCCCAGCGGTCGGTCGGATCGAACGCGCCTGTGGCCAGGCGGCCGGCGACAGTCGCCAGCCGATCGTCGACGATTCGATTGCGGTGTTCGTGTGTCATGCCAAACGTGTGATGGTCGATGTAGACGTCGGTCAGATCTGCGACCTCGAGGCTCGTTTCGACGGTTTTGCGAGCCCAGTTGACCGCCGTTTGCGAGCGGTCAGCGAGCGGAATCCGGACGTACCGGCAGGTTCGGCCCTCGAGGCCCAGCCGCCGACAGTAGTTGCGAAGCCCGTCGATGACGACGGCGGTTTCGAACAGTGCGCCAACGAACGCCGGCTCGAAGACGTCCGCGTCGGGGTCGAAGTGGTCGGTAAACTGCTCGGCGACGGCCCCCTCCCACTCCGATCGGTAACGAAGCAGGCCGAGCGATCTGAGCGTCGGGACGAACTGGACGCCGACGACCGCGGAGCCGTCGGCGTAGACGTAGTCGACGCTCGCGTCGATCGGCACCGTCATTTCGTCGGTTTCGTCCGTTTCCGGAACCGACACCGTACTCGAGAGGGGAAGCCCCGGCCCGATCACGGCTCCCTCGGTCGCCTCCGACGCCAGTCGTTCGATCCCGGCCGCGTGGTCGACGCCGACGCGGTCGACGTACGCTGTCGCGGTCGCCTCGAGCACTCGCCGTTCGTGGCGTCGCTGGGCCAGCGAGTGAAACGACTCGTCGTGGCCGTCCCATAGCGTCTCGAGTCGCGCTTTGATGGCGTCTTCGAGGGCCTCACGGTCGAGGTCGCCACGTCGAAGCCCGTCACAGATCGCCGTCCGCAAGAGAGCAACGCGGTCGTCGACCGTGGTGTCGTCGTCGCTGCCAGCGAGGCCGTGGTCGTGGGCGAACTCGTACCGGCGCGGACAGTGGAGATACGTCTCGAGGCCGTCGACAGCCAGTTCCATCGCGTCGGCCTCGTCGTTGCGGGCGTGCTCACTCATTGCGAATCACTTCTCCTGTGGCGAACTCGAACTGCGAGCGCACTGCTTCGGCGAGGTCGTCGTCGATGTCGCCGTCCTCGAGGACGACCGCGATCTCCTCGAACAGCTCCTCAGTCGTTCCGAGGTCGGCCTCGCCGCCCGTACTCGCCTCCCGGAGGATTCGCTCGAGTTCGCCGTGGGGTTGGGCGAGCAGCGCCTCGAGGGCGTTCGCCTCGCCGTGGATCGCCGCCGTCGGCTCGTCGTCGATGCTCGCCAGCTCGAGGCCAGGGGTCGAGTCGAGTAGGTGCAGGTAGCGAGACTCGTCGTACGTTCGGCGCAGGCCGCCGGCGCCGCGTTCGTACGAACAGCAGTAGAGCTGCGTGCGGGCGGCTCGAGATGCGAGGGCGAGCCGTCGCCGAGAGCACTGGGCGTGGTACGTTTCGAAGGGGTCGCCGACGCCCTCGGGCGCGACGGTGGAAAACGTCGCCGTCAGCTCCGCTCTGGTGGGATCGGTGACGGCCGGATACGTCGGCATCTCGCGTAGCCACGCCGTCGGGAACAGCTGGGTGAGAAACTGCTCGCCGGGGTAGCTGTCGTCGATCAGATCGAGCAGGAAGACGGCCTCCCGCGCGTCGTATTTGAGGTCGTCGACGGCACAGACCGTGACGCCGCCGGTCGGCGGCTGCGTCTCGACGGCGTGGACGTAGGGAGCGTCGTACTGGATGGTTCGTCGGAGCATCCGTCGCAGTCCCTGCCAGTCCGGGCCGACGAGATCCGTCTCCTCGACGAACCGGGCAATCTCGAGCACCCGACGGACGCCTTCGTACTGTTCGCGTGCGTCGACCCACGCCTCGTCGCGGGCGATGCGGCCTTTCAGATCCGTCCGGTGGAGCCACCGCTCGAGCGATCGGGAGACGCTCGAGCCGGCACACGACTCGAGTAGGTCGGGCGAGAACTCGTCGACGCGAGCCTGCAGTCGAGCGAGCGAGACGTCGAGCGGATCGCCCGCGTCTCGATCGGACGTGGTTGTGTCGAACAGATCACGTCGCCCGGAGCCACGCTCAAGGGCACACTGCAGCGTCACGAACGCGTACAGTTCGTTGACGGCAGGATCCTCCGCAAGCGAGGGGGTGCCGATCGTCGCCGTTGGGATCCCGGCCTCGCGAAGTTGGGCTCTGGTTTCGGGCACGCGTTCGATCCGTGGCACTGCGACGGCGACGTCGTCGTACGTCCAGTCGTGGCGACCCCGGAGGGCCTGGATCTCGGTGGCGACGCGTTTGACCTGTCCACGTGCGGTTCGAGCGCGGATTCGGCGTGCCCGACTCGGTGCCTGCTCGGTGGTTTCATCCGCTCTCGCTGCCGACGGTGATGTTCCCGTTGCCAGAAACCGCGTTATCTCCCGGTGTGGCGGCTCGCTGTTCTCGCTGTCTTCGGGCCCTGTCTCGAGCACCTCCACCGCGAGGCCGTCGCCGACGTGGTCCTCGATACGGCCGGGTTCGATACGCGTGCGTTCGACGCTGGCGTGGCGCTCGCCCAGACAGACGAGTTCCGAATCGTGGGTGAGTGCCCCGAGATAGCGCCGGTCGAGCCGCCGATACTCCTCGAATTCGACGGCCAGGACAGCATCGACTGCGTCGGTTACTCTGGTCTGTAGCCCGTCGGCGTCCGCCTCGAGCAAGTCGACGGTCCGCGGGATCACGTCTGCCCGCTCGACGTAGCCTCGAGCCTCGAGTTCGGCGTGGAACCGATCGTTCATTGCATAGAGGAAGGCCAGACAGTCGTGTGGCTCAGCCTCGAACTCGTCGCGTCGAAGCCGCTGGCGGGTCGCCTCGAGCAGCAGTTGCCCGACGTCGCGAGCGAAGCTCTCGTGGCTCGCCGCGCGCTCGAGGTAGTCCGGCACGTCGCGGCTGGCGCCGTCGATCACCAGCGAGATGAGTTCGATCCGCTCTTCGTACTCGAGGCGATCCAGCGTCGGATCGTACTCCTCGAGCACTTTCGAGGCGTGCTCGGGCAACGACTCGACGCGTGGCGAGCGTGGGGTGCCGCTGGTCGCGTCGACCCCGGAAAGGGCGTCGGTCAGTGACTCGAGGCCCGCCGGGTGTCGTTTCAGGACGAGGACGTTCCGGGGGCCGTACTCGTCGGCGAGGGCGGCGTATTCGGACGCAATCCGCTCGAACAGGGCGTCGCTGGGCACGGGCTCGGAAAGGAGTTTGCAGGTACCCTCGAGCGGGGCTGGAGGAGACGCCATCAGTTGATCTGTCCCTCAGTATGGCCGAGTTGGTATTTAAACCTGCGGCGGCTGCCGGATCGACGCCCTGCCGCATTGACAACCCTTATCATGTATACACCAGACAACCATTCATGGACGATATTTTCGTTGCGCGAATCATGTCTTCGTCGGTACATACGGTCTCACCGGACACGCTGGTCGAGGACGCCGGGAACCTGATGCTCGAGGAGGACATCGGCTCGGTGATGGTCGTCGACGAGGACAACCAACTTGCGGGCATTCTGACGACGACGGACTTCGTGCAGATCGTCGCCGAACGCAAGCCCAAAGATCAGACGCCAGTCTCGACGTACATGACTCAGGACGTGATCACGGTCTCCGCACAGGACGGTATCCGTGACGCTGCGGACGTGATGGTCGAACACGGCTTCCACCACACCCCTGTCGTCGACGAGGACGAGGGCGTTATCGGGATGCTCACAACCTCCGATCTGACGTCGTACCTCTCGCGTGCAGAGACGCCGAGTCCGGAGTAAGACGCCGCTTAGCGTTCGTCTTCCTGAGTGGGTTCTGCTCCGTCGGCTTCGGTCATCCAGCGAACAGTCTCGTCGAGGTGGTCCCGGAGCGCCCGTGCTTCTGCCGGCGTCAGCGTCACGTCTGCGTGCCCCGTCCCGTGATCGCCAGCCATCGCGTCGATACTCAACACGAGCCGATGGCCTCCGTCATCTTCGGGTCGAACTGAGACGTCCGCTCGGTCGGGGTAGTCCCGCGGCGGCCCGAACTCGAGGTCAGTCTCGCCGCGGGTGACACCCACCTCGACGCGTTCCGGGTGCTCGAGATCGAACGAGTCTGTCGGATCCTCCGTGATCCGTGTCGGCTCCGACTCCTCGGGCTGCTCGTCACTGGTGTCCTCTTGCATAGATACCGATTGGCCCGCAGTTGCCTTGGCTGTATGGCCGAACACAGACTGATGATAGTCTCGTGCGGGCGCCTGTCCGTCAGCTTCGGGACAGGACCCGCTTCAGTCGACAGCGAACGTTTCTGCCTCGAGCAGCGCGCCGCCGACCCAACACTCGCGAGCGAACCACGCGAAGTAGCCCACCACAAGGGCGGTGATGACGGCCTCGAGCGTTCCGAGCCCGGTGATGCCGTCGCCCTCGAGCAGTCCCACGGCGCTGACGGTGGCCCAGCCGACGGCGAGCATCGCGATCGCGACGGCGGCGATTCGGGGCCAGCCGACGGTCACGGAGCCGATCGAGACGCGCTCTCGCGTGCCGGCGGCGAGCATCGACCCGCCAACGGCGACGAGCCACGCCACCAGCGCGACCGTGGTTGGACGCGTCGGCTCGCCGAGGACGAGAAAACTGGCCGCCAGCAAGAGCGTAGCGAAGCCGCCACCGGCGAGCCCGTGGCGAACGACCCGCTTTTGGCTGTTCATTGGGTCGCGTTTCGCCCTCGGCCGCCGTTAACGGTTCGGATCGCTACCCGAACGGTCGATCAGCATCCGCCTCGAGACGGAGAGTCTCGAGCGGTGGTTATCTAGTGTAGCCCGCGACGTTATTAGCGATCGAGGGTAAGTGAGCATCCATGAATGAAAAAGGCACACAAACCATGACCACGTTCATGGGGCTTGGCATCCTCATTTGGTACGTTTCACTGGGCGTCACGGCGAATCCGGTCGTTCGGTTGGCAATCCTCATCGGAGTGGGGGTGGTTGTGCCACTGCTGATCAACGAGTCGAGAACGAAACTGCAGCCTATAGCCGATCAGCAGTGAACCGACAGCCGTGCCGGACGCTGTTCATACGGAC
Organism: Natronorubrum sp. A-ect3; assembly: GCF_041821125.1. Taxonomy (NCBI): domain Archaea; kingdom Methanobacteriati; phylum Methanobacteriota; class Halobacteria; order Halobacteriales; family Natrialbaceae; genus Natronorubrum; species Natronorubrum sp. A-ect3. Next base: position 145,142 of record NZ_JBGUBB010000002.1, read on the forward strand.
TGCTGTCGTCACTGACCGCCGATCACCGGCTCCGTCTCTGGTGATCAGCGGTAACTCGTACAGCAGACCGTCTCAATCGTCGTCCATCGGCGCCGTCACGGGTTCGACACGCTCGCCGCGTGGTCCCTCGAGATCCACTTTCGGCAACAGATCACGCAGATAGCGACCAGTGTGGGAGTCCTCGAGGCGGGCGATCTCCTCGGGTGTGCCGGTGGCGACGATTTCGCCGCCGTTCTCGCCGCCTTCGGGGCCGAGGTCGATGACGTGGTCGGCGTTTTTCACGAGATCGAGTTCGTGTTCGATGACGACGATGGTGTTGCCGTTGTCGGTCAACCGGTGGAGGACGTCGATCAGCTTGCGCTCGTCCTCGCTGTGAAGTCCCGTCGTCGGCTCGTCGAGTAAGTAGAGCGTCTCACCCGAATCTTTCTTTCCGAGTTCTTCGGCGAGTTTGATCCGCTGGGCCTCACCGCCGGAGAGGGTCGTCGAGGGCTGGCCAAGCGTCATATAGCCCAGCCCGACGTCTTTCAACAGCTGGAGTCGGCGACGGATCTGACTCGAGGACTCGAAAAAGTCGTAGGCCTCTTCGACTTCCATATCGAGGACGTCCGCGATGGTCTTCCCCTTGTAGGTGACGTCGAGTGTGGCGTCGTTGTAGCGTGCGCCGTCACACTCCTCACAGGGGACGTACACGTCCGAAAGGAAGTTCATCTCGATTTTCACCGTTCCTTGCCCACCACACTCCTCACAGCGTCCGCCCTTGACGTTAAACGAGAAACGCCCCTTCTCGTAGCCGCGCTGTTTCGCGAGTTTGGTCGAGGCGAACAGCTCCCTGATGTAGTCGAAGACGTTCGTGTACGTCGCCGGGTTCGATCGCGGCGTGCGGCCGATCGGTGACTGATCGATCAGGCGAACCGTTTCGATCTCCTCGAGTCCCTTGAGGGCGTCGTGGTCGCCCGGAATCACGCTCGTGTTGTTGTTCATCTTGCGGGCGAGGCCCTTATACAGCACCTCGTGCATCAGCGTCGATTTCCCGGAGCCCGAGACGCCCGTGATCGCGGTGAAGTTGCCAAGCGGGATGTCGACGTCGACGTCGTCTAAGTTGTGCTGGCGTGCCCCGCGGATCGTCAGCGCGCCGTCGGGATCGCGACGTTCGTCGGGCACGGGGATCTGCCGGCGGCCAGAGAGATAGTCGCCGGTGACGGAGTCCTCGCAGGCTTTGAGCTCCTCGACGGAGCCGTTGACGACGACCTCGCCGCCGCGTTTGCCGGGACCAGGTCCCATGTCGACGACTTGGTCGGCACGACGCATCGTCTCCTCGTCGTGTTCGACGACGATCAGGGTGTTGCCGATGTCGCGCAGTTCCTCGAGCGTGTCGAGCAGCCGGTCGTTGTCCCGCTGGTGGAGCCCGATCGACGGCTCGTCGAGCACGTAGAGGACGCCGACGAGTCCGGAACCGATCTGTGTCGCCAGTCGAATGCGCTGGCTCTCGCCGCCCGACAGGGTGGAGGCCTCTCGATCGAGTGTGAGATACTCGAGGCCGACCTCACACATGAAGCTGAGTCGCGAGCGAATCTCTTTCAAGATCTCCTCGGCGATCACCTTCTCGCGCTCGGTGAGGTCGGCTTCCATCGACTCGAAGTGCGCTAAGGCGTCGCCGATGCTCATCGCGTTGATCTCGGTGATCGAGGTGTCGTCGACGAGCACGGCCCGGCTCGCGGGCTTCAACCGCGTGCCATCACAGGCCGGACACTCCGTGACCGACATGTAGTCCTCGATGTGTTCGCGAGTCGAGTCGGAGTCGGTCTCGAGATACCGCCGCTCTAAGTTCGGGATAACGCCCTCGAAGCGCTTTTGCTTGCGCCGGGTGCCGTTTTTCGTCTGTCGCTTGAAGACGACTTCGTCGGTCGTGCCGTAGAGAAACGCTTGCTGGATGTCCGCGTCGATCTCCTCGAAGGGTGTCGACAGCGGGATGTCGAAATGCGCTGCGACGGAATCCAGCCGGGTCTGGTAGTACGACCGGTTGTAGCTCCAGGGTTCGAAGACGTGTTTCAGCGGTTTGGATGCGTCCTGGATGACGAGGTCCTCGTCGACCTCCTTGGTCTCGCCTAAGCCCTCACACTCGGGACAGGCGCCGTGGGGCGAGTTAAACGAAAACGAGCGCGTCTCGATCTCGGGGACGTCGATCCCACAGTGGGTACACGCCAGATCCTTCGAGAACTCGACGACGAAGCGGTCGTCGTCGTCGGTTTCGTCGCCCAGCGCACCCGTCTGGCGGGCCTCCTCGCCCAGATCCGCGGCGATCTCCTCGGAGGCATCTGGAAGGATAACTTTCAAAACGCCTTCGGCCTCTTCGAGGGCCGTCTCGACGCTGTCGATGATCCGTGGGCGATCTTCGACACTGACTTTCACGCGGTCGACGATGACGTCTACCGTGTGATCGAAGTTCTCGTCCAGGTCGGGTTTCTCGAGCGTGAGGTCGTGTTCCTCGCCGTCGACTTCGACACGGGCGTACCCCTCCGAGACCAGTTCGTCGAACAGATCCTCGAACGCCCCCTTCTGGTCGCGAACGACGGGGGCGGCGAGTTTGGCCTTGGTTCCCTCGGGGAGCTCGAGGATGCGTTCGACCATGTTCTGGGCCGACTGCTCGCCGACCTCACTGCCACACTCCGGGCAGTGGGGAGTGCCGACGCGAGCGTAGAGGAGCCGGAGGTAGTCGTGGAGTTCCGTCACCGTTCCCACCGTCGATCGGGGGTTGTTCGCGGCGTTTTTCTGGTCGATCGAGATCGCTGGCGAGAGCCCTTCGACGGTCTCGACCTGCGGTTTGTCCATCTGCCCGAGGAAGTTGCGGGCGTAGGCGGAGAGACTCTCGATGTAGCGGCGCTGGCCTTCGGCGTAGATCGTCTCGAACGCCAGCGAGGATTTGCCCGAGCCCGAGAGGCCGGTAACGACGGTAAACTCCTCACGGGGGATCGTCACGTCGAGGTCCTTGAGGTTGTGTTCCTCTGCACCCCGAACCGTGATGTACTCCTTGCTCATGGTTCGGTATCGGCTGGTGGCTGCGTTAGTTCGTGACTCACGGCTCGGTTCATTGTGGATGTATCAGTGGCTGAACGAACTTAACGAGTCTGAAAGGCGAACCGCACGGTATCTGGTAGCACTTCGTTGGTGGCGCTCCAGAGATGCGACACGGCGTGTCGACCGGTCCAAAGTGTCTTCGGCTGGAAGCTCCAAGGGGTGGTCATGAGCGACGACACTGGACCCGGGCTCTCGGTCGACGAATTCGTCGACTACTGTCAGACCCAGGCCGGACTCCTCTCCGGGCGCGTCGAGACGATGCGTACCGAAGCCAACGACTTGCTCTCCGAGATCGACGCAGAGATGACCGAACTCCGGAGCCGGCTCGAGGACCACACGAAGGCGGTCGAGGGCACCGACGGCCCATCGACGCCACCCGGTCCCGACAACAGCTTCGACGTCGACGCACTCGAGGCCCTCGAGCGTGAGGTCAAAGAAAAACAGCTGCTCGTCGAGGCCAAACAGACGCGGATGGAGCTCTTTCAGGAGCTGGCAGCGGGCTACACCGACCTCGCCGCGGAGTTACAGTCGTCGGTCGATGACGGCGATGCGGCGTTAGAACGGGTGGTCCATTTCGAGGCGGACAACGACGCACCGGCGTACTTTGCGGATCGACAGACGATGGTCGAAGCGGTCACCGAGTCCCGTTCGTCGGCCGATGACGAGTAACTGGTGTTCCCCTCATCGCCTGCTGCGGACGTGATACAGCAACAAGCGTTATTACGCCGTCCTGATTTGCATAGCGCATCCAACATGTCTCTACGCCACACGGTGCAGTCATCTCCGAGCGTCGATACGCGTGTTTTCGACCCCATCTCTGGTATCGGCCCCAACTCGATGGCCACCGCTGATAAACTGCATTTCGATCGATGACGGGCCAGATATGCTGTCTCGTTTCTGAACCGTCCGTTCAACGGGCGCTCGTCGAGTCGCTCACTGAACGACTCACCGATCGCTCGGTCACTGCCGTCTCGTCTCCTGCTCAACTCCACTCGAGGCTCGAGGCGGCGCCGATCGACGGTGTCGTGGTTGGTCACGACGAGTCGGACCTGGATGCCGTTGCCGTTCTCGAGCGGCTTCGGGATCGACACCCGGCCGTTCCCGTCGTCGTCTTCCCTCGAGATGGCTCGGAAGCACTCGCGAGTGCTGTCCTGGGTGCCGGTGGCACCGACTACGTCCGTCGTGTCGACGGCTACGAGACACTTGCTGCGCGCCTCGAGCGAGCAGTTGATGACACAGACGTACACGCTGATCCCGACTGCTGTGCAGTCCTTGATTCGCTCGACGACGCGGTCATCATCTCTGAGCCGTCCAGTTGCACGGCTACCGACATCAACGAACGGGTGTGTGAGTTCGTCGGCTGTCACTTCCAGGATGCCCGTCGCTGTACGCTCGATACGCCAGATGCTGCCAGTGGCGACCGGACAGTGCAGTCGATTGTGGACCGCACACTCGAGGACGGTGCCCAGCAGGTCGAATGGCAGTGTCAAACGACCGACGGCGACGAGTTCTGGGCCGAACTCACGTTCGAGCGTGTCCTTCGTGATGGGGCTCCGAATGTGGTCGCCATCTGTCGTGATATTTCGACCTACAAGCGTCGACGACACCGGCTTCGGCGTTTCCAGAGAGCGCTCGAGCAGGCGGGGCATTCGATCTACATCATGGCTCCCGATGGAACGATTCAGTATGTCAATTCCGCGTTTGAGGCGAACACCGGCTACAGTGCTGACGAAGCAGTCGGAGCGACGCCTCAACTGCTTACCTCGGGCGTCCACGGACCTGCGTTCTATCGCGATCTGTGGGACACGATTCACGCCGGTGATGTCTGGAACGATCAGATCGTCACCCGTCGAAAGAACGGGACGGAGTACACCGCCAACCAGACGATTGCCCCGATCACCGACGAGGATGGGGATATCGTCAACTTCGTTGCCGTCAACGCCGATATTTCCGACCAGAAGCGCCGAGAAGCCCAGTTTCGGCAGCTTCACCACGCTGTCCGTGAGTGGATCGAAGCGACGACGCGTGAAGATGTCGCGACACGGACGATCGCTCATCTCGAGGAGTTGCTCGAACACGAACTCACCGCGGTCTTCCTGCACGACCCTGCGAGCGCCCAGCTCCGCCCCGCGGCCGTGTCGGCGGCTGCAGACGAACTGTTCGAGACGCATCCCCGATTCGACGAAGATGAGGGGATCGCCTGGCGCGTCTTCGAAACCGGATCGGAAGCGATGTACGACGATGTGCGCCGGGCAGCCGACGCCTACAACCCCGAGACGCCGATCCGGAGCGAGATCGTTCTGCCACTCGGCGACCACGGCGTGTTGTTCGTCGCCTCCCAGACGGTGGCTGCGTTCGACGAAACCGACCACACGGTACTTCGAATCGTCGCCTCGAGTCTCGAGGCGACCTTCGACCGGATCTGTCGCGAACAGACACTCGAGCAGCAGAGAGACCGTTTCGAGAAGTTTGCCCACGTCGTCTCACATGACCTGCGAAATCCGCTGACCGTCGCGATAGGTGAACTCGAGCGGGCCAGAGAAACCACCAACGACGAGGCCTTCGACCACGTCGTGCAGGCCCACGAACGCATCGCAAACATTATCGACGATCTGCTTCTGCTCGCCCGTGAAGGTCGAGCGATCGACGATCGACAGCCAGTCTCACTCGCCGACGTTGCGTCGAACGCCTGGGATACCGTCGACGCAGCCGGCGTGTCGCTCGAACTCGCGTGTGATCGACGCGTGCTGGCCGATCCAGGGCGGCTCCAGCAGCTGTTCGAGAACCTGTTTCGGAACAGTGTCGAGCATGGCTTGGTACGCCCGGACTCACACACTCGACAGGACGCTGTCAAGTGCGACTCGACACACAGTCGGCCACCGGCAGACGACACGGCGTTGACCATCCGTGTCGGTCTCACGGATGATGGGTTCTACGTGGCCGATACCGGCGTCGGCATCCCCGACGCTGAGCGTGAGCGAATTCTCGAGACGGGGTATACGACGGCCGACGACGGGACCGGACTCGGGCTCTCGATCGTCCAGACGATCGTCGACTCCCACGGCTGGTCACTCGAGATTACCGACAGCGAGGCAGGTGGGGCGCGCTTCGAGATTCGTTCGGACGTCGTCGACTGACGCCGCCGCCTCGCGAACGGGTCACTCTTCGACAGGTGCACGAACCGTCACCACTGGCGTCGTCGCCGTCCGCAACACACGCTCCGTGACACTGCCGAGGAGGAGTCGATCGAGCCCGCTGCGGCCATGTGTCCCCATGACGATCAGATCTGCATCTTCGTCGTCGGTATACGCTCTGATCTGTCGCTGTGTCGAGCCGTGTTGTACCGCTCCCACTGCGTCGACACCCATCTCTTCGGCCTGCTGTACGCCGTCGTCGACGACCTGTTGGGCGTACTGTTCGAGTCGCTCGAGTCTGAGGTCGTTGCCGTCATCGATCCCGACGGGAGCGACGTCGACGACCGAGAGGCAGTGAACGGTTGCGTCGTGGTGTCTCGCAATCGCGAGCGCCTGCTCGAGGGCGGCGTCGGCGTTCCTGCTCCCGTCGATCGGGGCGACGACTGTCTCGAGTGGATAGCGCCGCCTGACCTCGGCTGCACCCCGGACGACGAGGACGGGAACGGCCGCATCACGGACGACCGCTTCGGTCACGCTACCGAGCAGGAGTCGACCGACGCCACGCCGTCCCCGTGTCCCCATGACGATCGCGTCGACATCGTGAGTTGCGGCGTACTCGAGGATCGCCTCCTGTGGCTCGCCGGTATGGACTTCGTCGATGACGGGCGCACCGGTGTCACCCGCCCATTCGCGGCCCTCCGTAACCGGCTCGCTGGCGTCGGCTGGATCGGCATCCGTATCGATCACATGCAAGATGTGGACGGTCAGATTCTCTCTGGCAGCGATCTCGCCGGCGTACTCGAGGGCGGCGTTCGCTGGGCCGCTCCCGTCGGTCGGAACGAGGATCCGTTCGAACATACCGTATCGTTGCCACAGAGTCACTTACCCCTTCCCCACTGTTCCCACTGAACGGGTAGTGCAGGTGATCGCTCCTCAAGCAGCGAGCGCCCGCAGTCGGTTACGGCGTTCGCACGACCTGCGTTTGTGCACGCACCGGAGCGCGACGGGTTCGTCGAGATCGATGGGTCGCGCTTCACTCGGCTAGTGAGAGCGCCTCGAGCAGCGTTTCGACGTCTGTACGAGTGTTGTACGCGTGGATCGATGCTCGGACCGCGTCGTGGCCAGGCAGCGTGCGGACGACGATGTTCTGCTCGGCGAGTCGCTCGACAGTCGTCTCCGGCTCGTCGACGCCGATCGTGACGAGCCCCGATTCGTACGCACGTGGACTCAGCAACTGCCCCTCGGGAACGCCGTCTTTGAGCTGATCTGTGAGCAGTTCGATCCGACTCGTGATCTGCTCGAGACCGATCTCCTCGAAGAGTTCGATCGCCTCGATCAGGCCGGCGTGGGCGACGGGGCTCGCCGTCCCGACCTCGAATCGACGGGCACCGCTCTCGTACCGGTACGTTTGGGCGTTCGCGTCGACGACGCTTCGGTAGCCGATCGCCGCGGGAACGAGTGCCTGCTCGTCTTCGAGCCCCGGTCGAACGTAGAGAAAGCCAGAGCCGAACGGGCCGACCAGCCACTTGTGACCCGAGCCGACGACGAAGTCGGCCCCCCACTGCTCGACGTCGATCGGGACCTGCCCGGGCGCCTGGACGGCATCGACGAGGACGTGCGCGCCCGAATCGTGGGCGATATCGACGACGTCTGCCATCGGGAGCCTAGTGCCGTGGGTCCAAGTGAGCGAGCTGAGACAACACAGCGTTGCCCCACGTACCGCTGTTTTGACGTCCTCGAGATCGAGTCGACCGCCCTCGGTCTCGAGGACCCGCACCTCGACGCCGTACTCGCGTTCGAGACGCTGCCACGGGAGGATCCCCGACGAGTGCTCGAGGTCCGTTCGGACGACGACGTCGGTTTCATCCCAGTCGAACGCCGTGGCGACGCGGTTGATCCCGTCGGTCGTACTCTCCGTGAGGGCGATTGCCGTCGGCTCGACGTCGAGCAGGCTGGCGACGGCCGCTCGCGCATCATCGTAGATGTCGAACGCTGCGGGGTACATCCCGCCAGTCGTCGGCGACTCGTACTCGTGGGCCTCGAGGCTCGCTTCGGCTGCCTCGACAACACGACGTGGACTCGGGCCGCCAGCTCCCCAGTTCAGATAGGTACCAGTCTCGAGTGCGGGGATCGTCTCACGCAGTTCCGTAGGCGTCATCACCTGCTCGTTTGCGTTCCGGCGTGTTATACTGTCGGCTGCCACAGCGGGTGTGCTGTGGCGACGCCGTCGTTGCGTTCGACTTCCGTTCAGTTCCCGTTGGTCGGCAATTTGGGAATGGGATTTTACCTGTTGCAGTTGTCAGCCGCTGCTAGGAATGTTCGACTTCGCGCCGTCGATCACGTTCGATGCGACCGACCCGGCCACGACGGTCGCCCTCGGCCAGCTGTTCGCGTATCTCGCGATTGGACTCGCTGCGATCGTGCTCCTCTACTACACCTCCGTCTACGTTCGCGATGTCCTCGCGGCCGACGTCAGCGACGCACAGTGGTATCTGTTCGTCGGGATTGGGGCGGCGATCGTCTACGCCGTCGCCGGGATCGGGACGCTGTTGCTCGAGGGCAACTGGCTCTCTCTGTTCGTCGAGGGTGCAGTGTTGTTTTTCATCCTCTTTCTTGCGCTGGCGATTCGGGCGATGTATCACGCCGAACGGACGGGACGTGGCCGCTCGCGGCTCCTTCCCGCGTGGGCTGATTACGCCGTTATCGCGATCTTCATCGCGGCATGGTGGGGAACCTTCCTCACCGGTGCCGACTGGACGCGTCCGGTCGTCGCGGCTGGCTGGATACTCACCTCCGCGTGGGCAGTTTTCTACGGCGTTCAGACGGTTCGTGTCCACGAGGGAACGACGCTTGCGGCGCTCACTCGACACCTGCTGCCGGCGATTCTCTGTGTTGCCGGTGTCGTCTTCATCGATATCGTGACGGGCGCTCTCGCCGGCTACGACGCCCTCGCTGACGCCGTCTGGATCGTCGGGACGACGCTCGTCGCCGCATTCCTCTTCAACACCGCCGTCGCCATTCGACAGCAAGGCGGTGAACTCGAGCGACTGTACGACTGGACGACCTGGCGCGAACAATCGTTGGACTGAGACGGGTTGCTGTCACTGCGTCTCGAAGCGACTGTACGCTGGTTCGCGGTCGCTCTGAAACTGACTGGCGGCAGACTGTTCGGGACTCGAGTCCGAGACACCAGTTCGACCGTCTTTCTGAAGTGCTTGTGTAATAGATACAGGAAAAGATAGCCAGAATACTAGCTGATAGTGGTTTCGCTCGCGGCGAAAAACACCAAATCACGTTATCTGGAGGAGTATGTTTCCGCTATCTCGGCTGTTTTGACAAATGACAACATCTATCATGTAGATGGCTGACGAGACACATAGTCGTCGGGGATACCTGAAATACGCCGGTGCCATCAGTTGGATTGCACTTTCGGGATGTCTCGACGCCGATGCGTCGGATGATGAGTCAAACGGAGATGATGACGAGGACGATGCGTCGGATGAGTCGGACGACCACGAAGTCATCGTTGGACCGGACGGCGACTGGGAGTTCGATCCCGAGGAACTCACGATTACCGTCGGTGAGACTGTGACCTGGTACTTCGACAGCCCGGGACACAACGTCACGTCCCATCCGGACGCGGACAACGATTGTGAAAACCCGGAGGGAGCAGAGCCGTTCACTTCTTACGACGGGGATAACCACAATGCGGTCATCGAGGAGGGGGGCGAATTCGAGCACACGTTCGAGGTGCCTGGGGAGTACGTGTACGTTTGTACACCTCACACCCCACAGATGGTTGGTGAAATATACGTCGAAGAGTGACAATGTCATCAGAACATACAACCGAACGAGAACGGGACGTACAGGCCGACGAATCAACGGACGACGACCGCCGCCGCCGGTTTCTCGATCGGCGACGGTTTATGTTGGCGACTGGAACCGCGGCGACTGTTGCACTTGCCGGCTGTGCCGGCGAGGAGGAAGCCGATGACGAGGGCGAGACCGACGATGACGATGACGACAACGGCGAACCCGAACCCGGTGATCGGGAGTACTTAGAGGAGAAGTTCCCCGGCTTGCTGGTTCATTCGGCGGACCCGGAGAACGCGGAGGCTGCCCAACGGGAAACGTACACCGAGTACATCACACAATCCGAGGAACACTACATCCGAAACCACTATCTCGCCCCTCGGATCGAGGAAGAGGAGTGGGAAATTTCGTTGGGCGGGATGATCGACGAGGAGGCCGATCTCACGATGGCAGAACTCCGCGAGGAGTTCTCGACGGAGACGGTCACCCACGTCATGCAGTGTTCAGGTAACGGGCGATCGTTTTTCGACCCAGAAATCGGCGGCAATCCGTGGATATACGGCGCGGTCGGCAACGCCGAGTGGACCGGTGCGCCGATGAGCGAGATCATGGAGGAGTACGGTGCGGACACGAGCGACGGGATGTGGGTGATGTTCGCCGGCGACGACCATCCCGAGGGCGAAGACGTGTTCGCTCGGTCGATCCCGATGCAGAAGGTCATGGAAGACTGCATCCTCGCCTACGAGATGAACGGCGAGCAGATGACCGCCGAACACGGCCACCCTGTCCGCCTCGTCGTCCCGGGCTGGTACGGCAACAACAACGTCAAGTGGATCGCAGAGATCGAAGTGATGGAGCGGATGATGATGGGTGACGACGAGGAGCTCTTCCACGAGGACTACGAAACCGACGACTACGAGCAGTATCTCCACTGGCAACAGAACTCCTACCGCATCCTCGCCGAGGGCCAGGAGTCGATCCGCGTCGAGTCCATCGACGAGTTCGATACGCGAGAACAGATGGATATGGAAGCCAGCGGCGAGATGGAGGTTCCGCCGTACATCTACGACCAGAACGTAAAGTCGCTAATCGGCTACCCCGGCATCGACGACACGGTCGAGCCACGGGAGGAAGACGGCATGATAGAGGTCATCGGCGTCGCCTGGGCCGGTGACGACGAGGTCGCCGAGGTCGAGGTCTCCGCCGACGGCGGCGAGACTTGGGAGAACGCGGAGTTCTTCGGCGAGGACAACGGCCCCTACGCCTGGCGACAGTTCCGATACATGTGGGACCCCGAAGAGGAAGGTGAGTACACCCTCTACTCACGAGCAACCGACGAACTCGGCCGCTCCCAGCCACGGACCATCTCCGACATCGAGGAGGGCCAGATCACGGTCGAAGACGACATGTTCCCTTACGAGATGGGTGGTTACTGTCTCAACACCTACGAAGAACACGGCGTCGACGTAACCGTCGAGATGTAGTCACTTCGACCGGCGTTTTCCGTACTTTTTCTCCCAAGTTTTCGCGCTGTCGTCACCCGGCTCACCGTATACGTCGAGCAGTCTGACCTCGACCTCGAGTCGTTCACCTGCCAGTTCGTGGTTGAAATCGAGCACCACGCGGTCGTCGTCGACGGCCGTCACCCAGCCGGTCCGGTTGTCCTCGGTCGTCACGAGGCTTCCTTCCTCGGGCACCTCGCCGACCAGCTCCGCGACGGCGTCGGACTCGAGCTCGTAGACCTCACGCTCGTCGTACGTACCGAAGGCCCGTTCGGGGTCGGCGACCTCGGTCCGTGTCTCACCCGGCTCGAGGTCCTGAACGACGTCCTCGAGGACGGGGGCGACGCCACCGTCCCCGACACGGAACTCGAGCGGTTTGTAATCACGGTGGTTGTGGTAGATCCCTTCTTCCCGTGCGATGTCGACGTCTGTTGTGTCGACGATCGCTCCTGAATCGGGGCCGTCGACCAGCCGGGCGGTGTAATGAACGACCGCGATCTGCCCTTCTTTTGCCATGTGTAGACGTGTGTCATAGCCAAGTAAAAAATCACCGTCGGCTCCCCGGTCGTGTCGTCGGTGGTATCACTCCAGCACAGCGTCGAGGGCGTCCATCGCTCGCTCGACCGTCTCGAGGTCGGCGTTGTACCCCATATGGCCGATCCGAAGGATGTCGTCGGCCATGTCACCCAGCCCGGTCGCCAGCACGACATCCTCTTCGTCGGCAACTCGCTGTTGAACCCGTTTTGCCTCGCCCGGCAGCCAAAACGCCGTCACGGTCGGCGAACGCCGCTCGGGGTCGGGATAGCATTCGAGGCCGAGTTCGGCGCCGCGCTCGCGACAGCGTTCGGCGGCCGCTTCGTGGCGCGCGTAGACGTCCTCGAGCCCTTCCTCGAGGAGCAAGTCGAGGGCCACGTCGAGTGCGGCGACGTTTGCACTCAGATGCGTATATGGGAACCCATCGGAGATGTCTCGCCACGGCAGGAAGTTCGTATAGAGCGACGACGGTTCGCGGGCGTCCATCGCGTCCCACGCCCGGTCGCTGATCGCCGCCGTCGTCAGCCCCGGCGGCGCGCTGAAACACTTCTGGGAGGCCCCGAGACAGACGTCGATTCGGTCGGTCGGCACCGGCGTCCCGCCAAGCGAGGAGACGGCGTCGACGACGCTCACCACGTCGTGGTCGTCGAGCAAGTCAAGCACGGGCTCGAGGTCGTTGAGCGTCCCCGTCGGCGTCTCGCAGTGGACCATCGTCGCCAGCGTGTACGGCTCGCCATCGACGGCGGCCGCCTCGAGCGCCGCTGCGATGGCCTCGAGGTCGTAGGGCTCGTCGTATGGGACAGCGACGAGGTCGGCGTCGCCGTCGTAGGATTCGACGAAGTCGGCGAAGCCGTCGCCGTAGAGGCCGTTGGAAATACAGAGCACGCGGTCGCCGGGCGCGACCAGCGAGGCGATCGCCGCCTCGAGGCCGAGGATGCCTTCGCCGCCGGGGACGACGATGTCGTGGGACGTGTCATAGATCGTCTCGAGTTTCGTACAGACGTCGGCGTAGCGCTCCGCGAACGCGGCCTCGATATCCGGATTCGGTTGTGGGTCGGCCATCGCTTCCCTGACCGCAGGTGGCACCGCCGTTGGTCCTGGCGTGACGTTCATACTCAGTCATGCGACCCGCTCTCATTAGCCGGTTGCGGTTGGTGTTCTGGCGTCGGTTTTGCCGGCTCAGATCGTTCCCTGAAGGACGATCTCGTCGTCGATCGACTCGACCATCGACTCCGTGACGACGTAGTCTTCCTCGTCCTCGCCTTCGATTCCCAGCGACGCGAACACGTGCTCTGCGATCGAGGGGTTCGGATCGACGGCAGCGCGTCCATTGTCGACGTTCGCGACGATGCCAAGTTCTTTCCCCGCTGCGTCGACGACCGTCTTGCCGACGTCGTCGTCGGTTACTGCTGCGTTCATGCTCCATCCGTTCACAACCACGCCGATACCTGTTCGGCCGGCACGAGACGGCCGCGGCGTCGCTCACGTCGGGTGTCGCCGGTTTCGAGCCCGATATCGGCAGGGTGCTTGTCGGTGTGCCCCCGACCTATTTGATGCTGGTTGGTGAGGATACAACCGAAGTACTGCTTCGTGATCGCTATGACCCACACGATCGAAATCAGCGACGACCTGAAGGATCGACTCGACGACCACTGTGAGGAAGACGAAACCTACGAAGAGTTCCTCGAGGAACTCGTCTCGATCTACGAGACCGAAGGCGCGTTTCTCCAGGAAGGCTACTCCGAGTGACGGCAGTCGATGGTACTCGAGTATCCGTACTTTCTGATTAATTTCAAGACGGCCACGGAAACGGTCGGCGAGGACGGGCTTGCGTTCGCCCGGACGATCGAGCGCGTCCGAGACGACACGGGGCGCCACTTCGCTGTTGCCCCACAGCTTACCGATCTCCGACTCGTCGCCGAGCGAACGGCGCTCCCTGTGGTCGCTCAGGCTGCGACGCTCGCTGAGAACGCCGTGATGGGAGCGACGACGTACGAGGCGGTCGCAGCGGCCGGCGCTGACGCCGTCTTCATCAACCATCCACAGAACGAGGCCACCTTCGCCGACGTGGCCCGCGCAGTCGGTCGCTGTGCCGACCGCGGCCTCGAGTCGATCGTCTGTGTCAACAGCCTCGAGCAAGGTCGGGCCGCCCTGACGTTTGATCCCGACTGTCTGCTCTTCGAACGACCCGACGACATCGCCAGCGAGTCAGGGATGGTCCGAACACACCCGGAGCGAATCGAGGCGTTCGTCGACATGGTCGCAACCGAGAACCCGCAGACGAGGGTGTTCGTTGGGGGCGGGATCCGGACGGCTGCAGACGTTGAGCAGGCCTTCGCGTGCGGTGTGGATGCGACGGGGGCTGCCTCGGCGGCACTCGAGGCCACGGATCGAGCGGCGTGGCTTCGATCAGTTGCGGGTAGCGTTCCACACACAGCTGCGTCGAGTGACTGATCACCGAGACCGGGAGTGAAGTGGCTCCCCGCCTAACGGTCAGATATGGAACTGCTGATCGCGCTCGACGACTCGGAACCGGGGTGGAACGCCCTCGAGTACGTCCTCGAGAACCATCCCGACGATGCCGTCACCGTGGTCCACGTCATCGATCTGAGCCGGAGCGAGTACGGTGAGCTCGCCCATCTCGGCCCGGAGACGATGCGTGAGCGCCGTCGAGAGCGTGCAGACGAACTGTTCGATGGCGCCCGCGAACGCGCGGCTGAACGCGGCTGTGAGATCGAAACGGAGCTTCTGGTCGGCCAGCCTGTGGCGTCGATCGTCGACTACGCTGTTGAGTCTGCGGTCGATCGCATTGTCGTCGGCAGTCACGGCCGGGATGGCATCTCGCGGGTGCTCCTCGGCAGCGTCGCAGAACGGATCGCCCGCCGGGCGCCGACGCCCGTCACGATCGTTCGATAGTCTTGCCCATGTGGGTTGATGACACGATATGGCGACCGTTTCACTTGTCCGTGTCAACCTATTATGGTTAATGTTGAATATAAAATATGTGTTTGGAAGCCGTTATTCCGTCGCGACTGAATAAACTAATGTGGCTCCGAAATAGTCTCGACGTTATGAACAACCGCTACGATGTGGTCATCGCTGGTGCCGGGCCGGCCGGCGGCCAGTGTGCACGCGACCTCGCTGCCCGGGGCTACGACGTCGTGGTCCTCGAGACCGAGTCCGAAGACGAGTTCCCGCGCCAGAGCAACAAATCGACCGCTGGCACCTTCCCCTCCATGATGTCGTCGTTCGGGATTCCGGACGATGTCGTGATGCAGTACACCGATAGCGTCGTCCTCGAGTCCCCGACGAACCACTACGTTCGCGAACAGCCTGGTGCCGTCCT
Organism: Natronorubrum sp. A-ect3; assembly: GCF_041821125.1. NCBI lineage: Archaea > Methanobacteriati > Methanobacteriota > Halobacteria > Halobacteriales > Natrialbaceae > Natronorubrum > Natronorubrum sp. A-ect3. Next base: position 160,546 of record NZ_JBGUBB010000002.1, read on the forward strand.
CGAGTTCGCCGACTTCAAACGGTTCCTCGTCGAAGACAGCCGCGCCGATGGCGCGGAGTATCGCTTCGACGCGCGCGTCACCGCACCGATCATGGAAAACGGTGAGATCATCGGCGTCAGATACAACGGCGACGAGGAGGTCTACGGCGAGATCATCATCGACGCGACGGGGCCGGCCGCACCACTCGCGAAGAAACTCGGCGTCGTCGACCTCAAACGCGAGAACCACGCGATCGGTATCGAGTACGAGTTCGAGGGAATCGATATCGACCGTCCCGGCTTTGCGGACCTCCACGACGCGATGATGCTTCGACTGGACCATGAGATCGCTCCCGGCGGCTACTCGTGGGTCTTCCACACCGGCGAGGATACCGCCAAGGTCGGCCTCTGTTACATCCAGAACGGTAGTCACGAGCAGTATGCACGCGACGACTTCTCGATCGACGACTATCTCACCCACTGGCTCGACACCGACCCGCGGTTCCGGGACGCCGAGCGACTCGAGGGGAAACAACACCGCGGCTCTGCACACATCCAGCCGCCGGGGAAACTCCACACCGACCGGTTCATGGCGATCGGCGACACCGTCCCGACGGTCGACCCGCTGTGGGGCGAAGGGATCAACAAGTGCATGCAGTCCGGCCGCATGGCCGCCGCCGCCGCCGACACCTGTCTCAAACACGGCGACCTCGAGCCAACCGCCGAGAACCTCGAGGTGTACGACACCCTCTGGCATCGTGACGTTGCGCCGAATCAGCGAAAGCGGCTGCTGATGACCCAACTGCTCTATCTCGCGCCGAACGAGCGATACGACCAGCTTATGGCCGACCTCCGTCGGCTCGACGACGACACACTCACGAAAGCAAACCGCGGTAACATCCCTGCCATCGCGAAACTGCTCGAGCCACGCGACATCCCACTGCTCGCGACGTTCGCAAAAGAACGGCTCAGTCTCGGCAGTTTCCTGTAACCGGTTCAACTTTCCCAGGCGGGGTCTCCGTCTTCAAAGCGCATTACAGCCCGCGTGAGCGGACAAGAAGCGCAGTAGGGCGGGGTAGTTGACTCCCTGTCGTCGCAGACACCCAAACGGTTAATGACCATCGACTCTGAGAAATGACACGATGTCACCCCGCTCGCGACGCCACACTGCTGCTGGCGCTGCCCTCTCGAGACGAGCGGTGCTTGCCGCTGGAGTCGCGCTCGTCACTGCAACGGCTGGCTGTACTCGTTTCTTCGACGACGAGGACACCGACACAACCGACGAACTCGTCGCCCACGCACCCGCTGATTCGACCGTCCTCACGCACCTCGATACGAGTGCAATCGCGGCCGCCGACGACGCCCAGCAGGTGCTCGACGACCTCGCGACCGTCGATCCGGACCACGTCGACGGTGTGACGGCGTCCATCGACGCCCAAACCGGGCTCGATCCGCTCGCGGCAGCCGAGGTGTTGGTGTTCGCCGTGGCTGACGCCGAGTCCGACACCACTGCCATCCTCGAGAGTGACTGGACTGAAGCCCACGTCGTCGAATCGCTCGAGGAGACGACGGGCCACGAGTACGAACGCGTGACCGACGAGGACGAGCCAGCCCGCTACGAGCCAGCACAGACGCCGGCCGAGGACTCGAGCGAGGCGGCCCTCGAACCGTCAGCGCTCGGCGTCTACGGCGACGGACGGTTCATCATCGGCGACGTGGACGCTGTTCGGGCCTCACTCGCGATTCACTCCGACGACGCGGCTGCCGTCGCTGGGCCAATCCGTGACGCATACGATGACGCTCGTGGCGCACAGATAGCCGTCGCTTCGGAGTCGGCCGGCTCACCCATTCCTGCGGAGTATGCGTCACTGGCCGGGCTAAACACCGACATCTTTGACGAAGTCGAGGCCGTCGGCCGAAGCTACACTGCCGTTGAAGCGGGCGTCGCACTCGAGGTTCGGTTCCACGTCGGCGACGAACGCGATGCCACGGAACTCGAGACGGTTCTCAACGGTGCACTGCCGGTGCTCGGTGAACTCGACGCTGAACTCGAGGCGGCTCGCGAGGACGTTATGATCTCACGGGACGAGACAGTGGTCGAAGTGGCCTACGAGGGCGACGCCGACGCCGTCTTTGCGTTGCTTGATGAGGTGTAACGTCGCATGGATCTCCTCGCGTTGCTCCGCAAGGAGGCGATCACGGTCCGGCGAAATCTGGGGTTGATCCTTGTCTTGCTCGTCGTGCTTCCGGGCGGAATCGTCGCTGGAACCGCCGTCTTCGAGCAGACGATCCCGCGTGACGTTCCGGTTGGTGTCGTCGCTGAAGGGGACGCCACCGACGACGATGTCGCGATCGCCGAGGCCGGACTGGTCGCGTTTGCGACGCCGATCGAGTACGATTCCTCGGCTGATGCACGCGAGGCGCTCCAGCGTGAGGAGGTGTATCTGGTGGTTTCCGTCCCAAGTGACGTCATGGTCGAGGGTAACGAGGCGAACGTGACGGTCGTCTCCGATCACGCATTCGTCCCGTTCGAAGAGCCGGTCAACGAGAGTATCGGCCTCGCAGCGTCCGAGTTCGATCAGGCCGTCCCAGCCGACGTCTCCGTCGACCACGAGCGCGTCGGCGAGCCACGGAGCCTCTCTGAGTTTCTCGTACCGACCGGCCTGTTCGCGTTCGTCACTCTCTATGCACTGGTGTATCTACCGTATCAGGTTCGCTCCGAGCGACTGGTGCTCGATCGCTTACAGACCGAGTCTCGACTCGAGACGGTCGTCGCGAGCAAACTCCTTTTTTATGGCGGGGCGCTCATCATCCCAGCAGCGGTTGTCGCCGCCGTAACGACGTGGTTCGGCTACGACGTGGCTGTTCTCTCACCGGCGACGTTCGCCGTCCTCGGGCTGACGTTCTGGTATCTGGCAGCCATCGGACTGGCCGTCCTCTTCACACTCGGCCTCCGCCAGTCGGCGCTGTTCGTCAATCTCGGGCTCGCACTCGCCGTCTTCGGGCTCTCGAGTCTCGTCTATCCGGTCGGCTTCTTTTCGACGAGCCAGCGGACGATCGCACGCGCGCTTCCGACACATTACTCCGCAATCACGACCCGGAGTACGATGCTGCGGGACACATCGGCCTCGCTGTACGCTGACTATCTGCTGTGGCTCGCCGCGACGGCGCTCGTCTCGCTCGTCGTCCTGCAACTCGCTCTGGTGGTCTATCAACGGAGACGCTAACGCATGACTGACAGTGATCCGCCCTCCGACGACCGCACCGAACGTTCGTCCGGCCACGACCGAGCGAAAGCCACCGACACCGACGGGCTCACGCTCGTCGACGTCACGAAACGCTACGGGGAGACGACCGCACTCGAGGCGCTCTCGCTTACGTTCCGTCCGGGCACGTTCCACGGCCTGATCGGGCCCAACGGCTCCGGGAAGACGACGCTGTTCGCGCTGCTTGCGGGACTCACCCGTCCCTCGAGTGGCCGGATCGAACGCGACAGCGCTGCGACTGTCGGCTACAGCTTTCAGGAGCCGCGATTCTATCCCGCGTTGACCGTCCGCGAAAACCTCGAGATCTTCCGTGGCTTTGCCGACGAGCCGCCGCCGGACACATGGCTCGAGACGCTGCTCGAGGAGCTGCGGCTCGAGCCCGCTGCCGACCGACGGGCTGGCGAGCTATCGGGTGGGTTTCGCAAGAAACTCGACCTCGCCCTTGCGCTGGTCAATCGTCCACAGTTTCTGTTGCTCGACGAGCCATTGGCCGACGTCGACGACTACTCCCGACGGCGTATCCGGTCGTTTCTCGAGACCTACCAGACGAACGATCGAACGGTCGTCGTTTCGACACACAACGTCGCTGCGTTTGCCGATCGTCTCGATCGACTGACCGTCATCGTCGATGGCGACCTCCGGTTCGACGGGCCGCCGGAAGACGATGTCGTTGCCCAGTATCGGACGGTGTTAGAAGCGACGGAGTGAGACGGTGCTGTCCCGGCTGTCTGGCGTGACTGCGCCCCATCTGCGGGCGCGTCGACACTGATAGTGCAGTGTTCGACCGAGACGCACTGTCATTCGGCAGGAATTTGACGGCTCTCGCTGTATCTGGCTGTACGATGTTTGAGACGATCCTGATCCCAACCGACGGCAGCGAACACGCTGAGAGTGCCGCCGAAACCGCTATTGAGCTCGCAACTATCCACGACGCGACGGTGCACGTCGTCTGTGTCGCCGACACCGGCCCACTGGGAGAGCTCCGACTCCCGGGCGACGCCGCGAGTGCCGAAGACGCGATGCGCGGTCAGGCCCAGGAGTACGTCGACACGATCGTCGAACGGGCCGAGGCAGCCGATCTCGAGGTAACGGGGGCCGTCCTCGAGGGGCCACCGGAGCACGAACTGCTCGAGTACGCTGACGATGTCGGCGTCGATCTCATCGTCATGGCGACCCGCGGCCGGGGCGGTGTCCAGCGGATGGCGATGGGGAGTGTCACCGACCACATCGTTCGATTCGGCGACATCCCCGTTTTCGTGGCGAACTCCGGGACTGAGTCGGACTAAGCTGTAGCCATCCGAGGGGATCGTCCGACGGTATCCGATTTCGTGACTGAGCAAAGCAAAGGGGGAGCGACGCTGGGTGTCAGCGCTCAGTCTGTCCCGCCCCCTCGCGAGGGTGACTGGATGGTGGTGCCCGACTGCAAGCGAGTCCGTCGCCATCGACTCGTCGCGACCGGCGGTTTCGACCACCGCCACGGCTCAGATCGTCACTTGGCCGTTCACTGCTTGACGATCTCGTTGATCGCTTCCGTTCGGCGGCCGATCGACCAGCCAAGCAGCGCGAGGCCGACGTAGATCCCGATCGCGGGCACGACGTATGCCTCGAGGATTGCTTCGGGCGTAAAGCCGAACGAATCGAGTGCAGCCCCGAGCAACAGCGAGACGAGAAAGAGTGCAATACCGATATCCGCGGTCCGCATGCTTGGCAGCTCTCGAGGACTCGACTGAAGCCGTCCAGCCACGTAAAAGACGAGCGTATACGTGACCCAGCCGGCGACGAGCGCCAGCCCAGTCATGAACACATCATCGGGGAAATACTGCGGGATAAACGAGAGATGGATCACTACTGTGACGAGCAGCGCACTGCCGAGAAGAACGAGCAACAAGGGTCGTCGATCTGTACTCATTAGCTTGACTGACTGTCTCCGCATCCATTACTATTGTGTCATCATCCGGTCTCGAGGCGCAGCCGCGTCGCCGTCACTCGAGGACGGTCCCGTGCTCGTCGATCTCGCCGTTGACGATTCGCGTCGAGGAGATGCGTTCGCCGTCGTCGGCGAGGACGTACGGCGCGACGATCCCTGACAGCGGCTCGAATCCACGCTCGCGCCGGCGGTCGTTGATGATCTCGAGTTCGGGCGCTGTCTCGGGGGAGACGACCAGCGCGTCGATCACAGGGTCCTCAGCGGCGATACCGTGTTCGCCGGCCAATTTCCGGATCTCGACGCCGCGGCCCCACTCGTCGAGGGCGGCGACCTCGTCGGTCACGGCCCGAACGCGCTCGTCGAAGGACGGAATCGGACGTGGCTTGTCGCGTGTTTCGGCGGCGAGTTCATCGCTCGTCAGCGCGACGACGACACCGTCCTCGCCAAAGCGAAGCGCGTGCTCGAAGAGGGTTCGATGCCCGTCGTGGATCGGCCCGAACGTGCCGGCGACTGCGACGTGCATACGGCACCCGACACCGAGCAGGCGTATAGTTGTGTCATGCGCTTTCGAGTGCTGTGACACTGCCGTTGATGGCCGGTCTCAGCGCAAGTAACGTGGATATATGAGCGTCGGGTGTCATCCAGCAGTATAGCGTTTTGATGACCTTCGGAACCGAACTGGCGCTCGTCTTCGTTGTCGGCCTCATCACTGGGCTCGCCACGGGCCTTGGCGTTGCTCCGTTCTTCGTCGTTCAGACAATCAGCGACCGCTGGCTCGTCGTGTTGTGGGGGCTTGCCGTCGGCATTTTGCTCTCGGCGTCCCTGTTCGGGTTGCTCGGTGAGGCGCTTGCTGACGGTGCGCCCGTTCATGTCCTGTTCGGTGTGCTCGCCGGCGTCGGGTTCGTTTTCCTCGCTGACCGCGTCGTTGCGGGCTATGAGGTCTCACCGCGGGCGGTCTCGTCGGTCGACTCGAGAACGGTCATTCTGACCGTCGGCGTGTTGACGATCCATAGCATTCCGGAGGGGATCGCCGTCGGCGTCGCGTTCGTCGATCTGGGAACCGACGCCAGTGTCGAAATTGCCGGCCTGGCACTGCCCGCGCTGGCGGTCTTCATGGGGATCGCGATCTCGCTACTGAACGTCCCGGAGGGGCTTGCGATCGCGATTCCGTTGATCGCCTACGGGATGGACCGATGGAAAGTCCTCGGCTGGGCGGTCTTCTCCGGACTCCCACAGCCGATCGGTGCAGTGCTCGCCTACACCTTCGTCAGTACGTTCGAAGGGCTGTTAGCGATCAGCTTTGGGTTCGCTGCCGGTGCCCTCTTCTATCTCGTCTTCACCGAGTTCCTCCCCGCCGGACTCGACGCGGGGGATGCACTCCCCAAACGGGGCCGAGCCGAGCTCGTCTCGGGTATCTGCGTCGGGTTCGCTGCGACGCTGGTGATCATCGTCGCAGTCGACGGGATTGGGACGGTCTGAGTGGACTCGTTTTCGCTGCTCACTCGAGCAGGTCGGCCGTCGTCATCACTGTCGCGAACTCGCCCTCGAGGTGGGCCAGCGCGGTTCGGTGGACCGTCTCCGCGTCGAAGTGGTCGCCGTCGTAGCGCCGGTCGAACGTCGCTGTCGCGTCGGCGACGACGGTGACGTCGAAGCCGAGATTCTCCCCCATTCGGGTGCTCGTCGAGACGCAGTGGTCAGTCGTCAGCCCCACGATAACGAGCGTCTCGTGGCCCTCGTCTCGGAGCCACTCCTCGAGCTCTGTCCCGATGAATGCGCTGTTGACCGATTTTGCCATCGTCGGCTCGTTCTCGAGCGGTGCCGTCTCCGGTTTGAACGCGAACCCAGCCCCGTCGCCCCGAAGCGGCGAGTCGGGCTCGGTCGAGTCGTGACGGACGTGGACGACTGGCCGCTCCGTCTCCCGCCAGCGCTCGAGCAGTCGCGCGGCGTTCGCTTCGGCGTCGGGATTGTTCCGTGTTCCCCATGCCGGGTCGTCGAACCCCGTCTGGAAGTCGATCAACACGAGCACGGCGTCCTCGAAGCGGTCGGCGTCGTGCTCGTTTTCGACGTCGGTCATGGCAGCCGAGCGGCGGGTTTCGGGTGCTCTCGCGTGACCGTCATCGGACACGCCGACGGTGCCTGTTCCTCGTCTGCTGACAACATATACTGGTGCCACTCGCGGTCGCCCTCGACGCCCCAATCGCCGATATCGGCGTGTGGACAGACGCCGTCGTACTCCTCGATCCGATCCTGGATAACGTCGCGAGCGTTCTGGCCGGCGTCGGTGTCAGCTGTCACACCGAGGTTCTCGAACAGCGCCCGCGGCTGGAACGTGATCTCGAGGCCGATCGGACAGTAGCGGCTCTTTCGCTGGTCGTAAAACGGTGCTCGACAGGTGGGGAACATCGGCTCGCCGCCGAGACTGAACTCCCAGTGTGGGTCGTCGGGATCGGTTGGGATCTCCTCGGGCCACGGCTCGGGGTCGTGCAGGTGCAGCGTCTGGAGGATGTGCCACAGCGTCTCATGGTACGCTCGCTCCGAGAGCGGTGTTTCCGGCGGCTTGAAGAACGTGACGAGCGACGCCCGCTCGGAGTGGTCCTGATAGACCTCAAGATACTCGAGGATTCGATCCCGCAGCGTCAACAGCGCGTCGGCGTCGCTCATCGAGGGGACAGCGGTGTACAGCGGCTCACCCTGCTGGACCGACTCGACGCCGAAGTAACACGGGAACGGACTCTCGTTTCGTTCGCCGAGCAATCCCTCCTGAAACGACGCCCAGTGATCGGCGACCCACTCCGGGGTTTCGCCATCGCGGACCCGCTGGTCGAGCGTCTCCTGATCCATCAGTGATTGGACTCCCGGCTCGTTCATGCTGTGACTCTTAGCGCTCGCAGGAATGTATGTTTAGGTTTGTCTCCCTAGTTGGATCACCGAACATATCCGGATAATCGCCGGAAATCTACACTCGGTCAACAACGGCCCCGGGTCGGACAACGCCACCCTCGAGAATCCGTGCGCGAAGTCCGCCGCGATGGACCAGCGCCTGGCGAACGCCCTGTTGCTCGAGGTGGCCCTCGAGATACGAACACGGCTCGCAGAGTTCGGTTCCCTCACAGACAATTTCGCCGACCCGAAACTGCTCGCCGACGAGGTGGTTCAGCGCGACTCCCTCGGTCGTGAGATTCCGGCGATGGATGCCGTCCTCGAGGCCGATGTCGTAGTCGCACTCGACCGCCTCGAGCGTCTCGCGTTCGATCAGCGTGAGGTCGCTGCCCGCCCGGTCGGCGAACGTTCCCTCGGTGTCGAAGTAGCGATCGTCCTCGAGACCGCGGCCAGCGACCGCACGCACTGCCTCACGAGGTTCCATCGGCGCGCCCTGTTCGGCGGCGACGTGGATCGCGCGAATCGTTCCAGTCGTCATCGGTTGGAGCGACGGCCGCGAGCATGGTATATCGATCGTTCCTCGCGAGACCGCTTGTGTGGCTTACCGCCAGCGACGATTTCTCGAGGAGGTGATGTCGACGCCGCGGCTGTAGTAACAGATCGGGGAGCCCGTGGGTGGCTCGAACCCGTTGGCCTCGAACAGCGTGTTCGCCTCGATCTCGACCGACGCCTTCCGGAGCGTCCACGGCTCGTGGTCGATATTGGCGTAGCGGATCGATCCGTCGCGCCCCGTCGTGTAGTAGCGATAGCGCTCGGTGAGAAACGCTGCGAGCGAGTCAGGTTCGGGAACGAACGGTTCGCCGACTGGCTCGTACATCCCCGAAAACGTCGCAGGGAACGCACCCGGATGGCGACGCTCACTTTCGAACGCGATCGCGCCGTCGGCTGTGGTCAGGTCGATGTCGGCGGCGTAGTACGGCAGGTGATGAAAGAGGCGTGCGCCGACGACGCCGAGAACGCCCTCGGCGTCGAGACTGAAGAAGTAGATGCCAGGCTCGCCGTCGCACGTGACGTACGTTCGGAGGTTGAGTTCGGGCAATTCGAACCCAACACCGCCGGGAACCCCGCGCGGACGGACGTCGACGTTCAGGTACGGAACGACCGAGAGCCACGCCTGACCGTCGTACGTATCGACGCTGAGACCGTCGGGAAGCCGTGTCGCGACGACGTCGGGTTCGACCGGCCAGTTGGCAAACAACAGGTGTCGCCACCCCATCGCGATCGGAAGTACCATACACAACGTTGGTCGCACCGAGGTTTCAACCCGCTGCCAAACGAGTCATGCCGACGCAAACCGTCTCGAGCAACCAGCCGCCGTCGACTTCGATGTTCTACACCCACCGTTTTACTTCGTCGGGGGCTCTCGCTGCGCTCGAGCCCCACTCCTCGCAAAAATCTGGACCAAAAACAGCCCGCGGCGCACAGCGCCGCGGTTCGATCACTCACACAGTCTCAGGTAACCAGCCGCCGTCGACTTCGATGTTTTCGCCGCTGATGTACCCACTCTCCGGATCGAGGAAGAAATACAGGGGAGCGATCAGGTCCTCGAAGCTTGCAGGTCGACCTCGAGGAAGGTCAGCGGGGAACTCGTCGGAGTTTTCGACGACGTACGGTGAGATGGCGTTGACGGTGATCCCGTCGTCTTGCGTGTCGGCTGCGAGCATCCGCGTAAACATCAACACGCCTGCTTTCGCGACGAAATAGGGGAAGTTCTTCGGGCTGACCAGACCCTGCTCGCTCGAGGCGTAGCCGATGTTGACGATCCGGCCGTACGACTGCTCGCGCATCGCCGGCAGTGCGCGCTTCGAACAGAGATAGGTGCCGTTGAGGTTGGTCTCGAGTACCCGGTTCCAGGTGTCGAACTCGAGGTCGGCCCAGTGGCTGGGCGCAAAATCGCCGACGTTGTTCACGAGCACGTCGACAGATCCGAGTTCGGCTTCGACGGCCGCAAAGAGCTCATCGACGCTTTCGGGATCGGTGACGTCTCCCTGAACCGTCATCGAGTCGCTCGGGCCGCGTGCTGTTGCTTCCGCGGCCACCTCGCTGGCTGCATCTGCACTCGAGTGATAGTGAACAGCCGTCTTCGCGCCGCAGTCAGCCGTCGAAAGCAGGAGTTCGCGGCCGACGCCTTTCGCACTGCCCGTCACGAGCACTGTCCGTCCCTCGAGGTCGGGTCCGTCCATACAGCCCCATCGCCGACTGGGTGGAAAAGCACTCGGGACCGGACCTCGAGGCGTCCATCCACCAATTAAACACTGAGTTGATAGGACGTCCAGATTTTAAGTAGGATGGTGGGTATAGTCGGGTCATGTCACTCGATACTGTTCTCCTTGCTGTGGGTCCCGGTGACGCTGATCGACTCGACGAACTGGCCGCGGCCGTCGTCGAGGTCGCCAAACCGGCCGACGCGACCGTCTCGCTTGCACATGTCTTTACAAACGACGAGTACGACGAGGTGGTCTCACGGCTCGACTTCGCCGCCGGAGACGACTCGATCGACCCCAACGAGGTCGCACGACGACATTCGACGATCCACGATCTCACCGCAGTGTTCGACGAGCACGATATCGACTACGATGTGAGTGGGGCGATCGGCGAACACGGGCCGACGATCGTCGACCTTGCCACCAGCGTCGACGCGGACCGAGTCGTCGTTGGCGGCCGACGGCGCTCGCCGACCGGCAAGGCGGTCTTCGGCTCGACGGCACAGGAAGTCCTCCTGTCGGCACCGTGTCCAGTGACGTTCGTCAGAAATGATGAGTGAGACGGTCTGCTGTACCGATCACCCGCGATGGAGTCGGTGATCGGCGGTCAGTGACGACAACAGTCCGTCTGAGTCGGCGCTCGGTCGGTCCTTCGTTTCGACCCGTGTTCGGGATACTCGCATATAACCGTCGCCGACGACCGCCGGAATACTGTGCCGACAAGAATACTTAAGCAGGTGGCACTACCACTGTGCTGACATGGCGATCGATACGATACTGCTTGCAGTCGGGCCGATGGATACCGTCCGCGCCGAGGAACTCGCCGACACCGTCCTCGAGATCGCAGAACCGCTCGATGCGAAGGTCGTGATCGGCCACGCATTCACGGAAGACGAGTACGAGGACATCCACGACGACCTCGGCTTCGACGCCCGTGTCGACGACGTCGACCCCGACGAAGTCGCTGCCAGACGCTCACCGGTCGGCGACCTCGAGGAAATCTTCGCCGATGCCGGCGTCGAGTACGAGGTCCGTGGCGCACTCGGCGAGGTCAGCAGCAAGGTCGTCGACATGGCGATCGATGTCGATGCCGACCGAATGGTCGTCGGCGGCCGACGGCGCTCGCCCGCAGAAAAGGCCGTCCTCGGCTCCGTCTCTCAGGAGATCATCCTGCAGGCACCGTGTCCGGTCACGTACTTCCGTGATCTCGACGTGATGGAGTAGGCAGACTGTCTCAGCTGACACCGACGCTTTTCACATTCGATCAGTTCGACGATGCCGGACTACTATGGCTTGCTGGCCCGTTCTTTCCACGCTCGTTCTTGCCGACGTTCTCGGACGTGGCGCTCTCCGTCAGCCAGTTCACGCCGTACCCGTCGCTCGACTGCCCTCGATTCCGCCAGCAACGTCTCCTGATAGTTCTCGAGGACGTCGTACGACCAGCGATGCTCGTCGACGACGCCCTGGGGGAGGAGTTCGTCTCGGATCATGTCGGCGAGTTCGTCGTGGCCAGTTGCTCTGAGCAGTATTTCTGCCTCGCGAAGATGATCCATTCCGTGGCCTGTCGCGTGGTGGAACTCGAGGAGGCTTCCGTGCGCGCGCTGGATCCACTCGAGGCCGAGCTCGACCTCGTGGAGCGCATCGCACTCCGTCTCACTGAGTGATGCCACTGGCTCTGTCTCCGTCTCGGTCGGTGGATCGTCGGTGGTCATACATATAACTATGTCACAACCTACCATACGTGTACCGCTGTCCGACGCATGACCGTCGACTCGAGTAAACAGAACGCCAGATCTATTGGAACGGTTACTCGTTGTCGAGTACGATCTGTGTAGTTAAGTACGGTGACGGTCGTCTTTAGGATAAGATGGACTACTACGCGGGCGTCGATCTCGGCGCGACGAACGTTCGGGCCGCCGTCGCGACGGACGATGGAACGACGGTCGGCATAGACCGTCGGCCCACACCACGCGGTCCAACGGGGATTGACGTCACGGAGGGCGTACTTCGCACGGTTCGGCGTGCCTGTAGTGATGCTGGGATCGCTCCTGAGTCGATCGTCGCTGCTGGCATCGGCTCGATCGGCCCGTTTGACCTCGCGGAGGGGACGGTGATCGATCCCGCCAACCTGCCGGATTCGATCGACCGCATCCCGCTGACGGGGCCGGTCGAAAAACTGATCGACAGCGACGAGGTCCACCTGCACAACGACACCACTGCGGGCGTTATCGGCGAGCGGTTTCACGCCGACCGCAATCCTGACGACATGGTCTACATCACCATCTCCTCGGGGATCGGTGCCGGCGTCTGCTGTGACGGCGACATTATGGGCGGCTGGGACGGCAATGCGGGTGAGGTCGGTCACTACCTCGTCGATCCACGTGAGCGCCTGACCTGTGGCTGTGGCCACGACGGCCACTGGGAAGCCTACTGCTCGGGTAACGGAATTCCGAACTACACTCGTCTGCTCGCCGAGGACGACCCGACGATCACGACCGACCTCCCCCTCGAGGACCCTGACTTTACGGCCAAAGACGTCTTCGACTTCGCCGGTGAGGACGAACTGGCCGACTACGTGATCGAGCAACTCGCCCACTGGAACGCGATCGGTGTGACGAACGTAATCCACTCGTTCGCACCGATCGTAGTCTCCTTTGGCGGGGCCGTTGCCCTGCACAACGAGGAACTGGTCGTCGACGCCATCCGCGACCGCGTCTCGGAGATGGTGATGACCAACATGCCCGAGATTCGCGTCACCGATCTCGGCGATGACGTCGTTCTCGAGGGCGCACTCGCCAGCGCTCTGACCGGTGGGACGGGCGATCGACGCCGACTGTAAGACGAGCCACGCGACGGGTTCTCGGGCTGTGTCGGCACCTGGTGCTGACCACGTTTTATTTGACTGCCCGGACGTTGGGTTCTGTATGCAGCGGAGAGCGTTCCTTCGAACGGGCGGCGCCGTCGGCACCGCCGTGGCCCTCCCGCAGTCAGTCGTCGCGTCGACAGCAGCCAGCGCGTCGACTGCACTCGAGTCCACTCCGGACGGCGACCCACTCGGCCGTGTCGAGGTCGACGGTGCTGCCGAAGCCGTCGTCGGCGACGACGGCGAGACGGCGTATCTCGCCGCTACCACCGGCTTCGTCACCGTCGACATCAGCGACCCTGCAGATCCCACCGTGCTCGCCGAGCGACTCGACCTCGAGGTCGATGGCACTCGAATGACCGAGATCCTCGATGTGAAAGTCGACGGCGATCGACTCGCTGTCGTCGGCCCGGCGAACAGAACGTCTGCAGACGTCTTCCACGGCTTCGTGATCTACGACGTGAGCGACCCCGCTGATCCAGTCACCGTCAGCGATCCCTACGAAACCGGCTCTCACATCCACAACTGCTTTCTCGAGGACGACCTGCTCTATGTCGTCGAAAACGACACCGATGCCCACTCGCTCGTTATTTTCGACATCGGCGACGAGCCGACGGAGATCGGTCGCTGGTCGCTGCTCGACCACGAACCCGAGTGGGAGGCCATCTACTGGCTCGCTCGCTATCTCCACGACGTGTACGTTCACGAGGATGTCGCTGCCCTCGCACACTGGAACGCTGGCACTTATCTGCTCGACGTGAGCGACCCGACCGACCCGGAGCTGCTCTCGCGGGTCCGAGACACCGATCTCGAGACACAACGAGCACTCGAGAACGAGGATGCACAGATGGGGCTGCCGGGCAACGACCACTACTCGGCGATAGACGACAGTGGTGACCTTCTCGCGGTCGGTCGAGAAGCCTGGGAGACGGGTGGTGACGCCCCGGACGGACCGGGCGGGATCGATCTCTACGACATCAGCACCCCGAGCGAGCCAGCCTTCCGGGCGACGATTGACGCACCCGCAGCCGACGACGCATCCTACTACGGGGGGATGTGGACGACAGCGCACAACTTCGAGTTGCGTGACGGGCGACTCTACTCCTCGTGGTATCAAGGCGGTGTCAAAGTCCACGACGTGAGCGATCCCGCTGCACCCGACGAACGCGCCCACTGGCATGACGTCGACGAGGCAGGGTTCTGGACTGCCCGTGTCGCCGACCCCGGCGAAACGTTCGTTGCGAGCAGCACACCGTTGATCCCCAATGCGGACACCGAGGGGGCGCTGTACACATTCAGGAACGATCTGTCCGAGGCGAGCGCGGACTCTTCCGACCCGATTCCCGGCCTCTCCGGACCCACAGCCGCTGTTGGACTCGCAAGCGGGGCCATCGCCCTCGAGTGGCTGCGCCGACGCCGCGGTGTCGACGAGCGCTGACGGGCTGGTGTCTCTCTGAAACGTTCAGGAACAACCGTGATGGACGATAGCAAACGTCAAAACCTTATTGATCGCTCGAGTTCCTAGTTCCAGTAATGACGGATTCCAACGCTGTCTCTGACGCCGACACCGAGGCACCACTCAAAGAGCGTGTCGAGCGCTGGCTCAGCCGCGAGATGCCGATCATCCAGATGCACGGTGGGACGAGTGCCGTTCGTGCGGCTGACCCGGAGACCGGTGAAGTGATCATCGAACTCGGCGGTGGCTGCAAGGGGTGTTCGGTGAGTGATATCACGACCAGCAACATCGAGGCCGAACTGCTCACGTGGCCCGAGATCGACGACATTACGGTCCGCGTCCCCGACGCTCGCGAGAGTCTCGGCGGTCCCGACCAGGCCGAGTCGATCATGGGTGTCGACCGAACCGAAGGCGGCCGCGGTGACTGGGGTTCGTCGAACCCGGGCAAAGACCACCTCTAAGGACCTATTTCGTTGTGGCGTCTCGACTCCCATGACAGCGAGTTACGTGTGCCACGGTAACGAAGATGGCCTGTTTTGGGAAGTCCTATATCCTTTTACGCTCCCACTACAGAGTCATATATCATGATGACGCGTGGACGCCTGAACGCAGGAGGTGGCGGCAGTGAGTGACGACCCCGTCGACGAAGACGAGACGGAGACAGATGGCGGCGTTCGCGCCTACACTGTCCGTCTCGAGCTTGTCGATGAACCCGGTGAGCTCCTTCGCGCGCTCTCGCCGATCGCCGACAACGGTGGCAATCTCCTGAGTATCCACCACGAGCGCGGGAACATTACCCCTCGCGGGCATATCCCCGTCGAGGTCGACCTCGAATGCCCGCCGGACCGATTCGATGGCATCGTTGACGCGCTTCGCGACGCCGGTGTCAACGTCATTCAAGCCGGTGCCGAACACTACGGCGAGGAGATCAGCGTTGTCCTCGTTGGCAATCTCGTCGAGCGCGACCTCTCGAACACGCTCTCGCGGATCGAAGACGAGGCCAACGCCGTCGTTCGCGACCTCTCGCTTGCTGCACCCGACGGCACGGAGGCCGTCTCGAGTGCTCGAGTCCGGCTTGCGATCGACTCCGGTCGCTCCGATGCAGCACTTGAAGCGATCCGCTCGATCGGCTCGGAGAAGGAACTCACTGTCGTCGAACCACTCCTTGGAGGTGATGCCGCATGAAACTCGCAATTCTCGGTGCCGGAGACGTCGGCCGCTCGGTTGCTGACCTCGCCGGCGAGTACGGACACGAAGTCGTTGCGCTCGCTGACTCGACCACCGCCACAGTCGACGACGACGGGATCGATGTCGCCGGCGCACTCGAGCGAAAAGCCGGCGACGAGGCACTCGGCTCGAGCGAGCCCGACGACGTCTTCGACGCCGACTACGACGTCCTCGTCGAGGCGACGCCGACCACACTGGACGATGCCGAACCCGGCTTCTCGCACGTCAAACGCGCCCTCGAGGCCGACCGCCACGTCGTGTTGGCCAACAAAGGCCCCGTCGCAGAACGCTACGAAGAACTGCGCGCCCTCGAGGCCGACAGCGCGGGCTCGATCCGCTTTGAGGCCACCGTCGGCGGCGCGATTCCGGTGTTATCGACTATCGAAGACTCGACGCCACAGGCCGTCACCGCGGCCCGCGGCGTTCTGAACGGGACTGCGAACTTCATCCTGACGCGGATGGCCGCCGAAGGCCTCGACTACGAACACGTCCTCGCGGAAGCCCAGGACCTCGGTGTGGCTGAGGCTGACCCGACGTTCGACGTCGACGGCACCGACGCCGCGCTCAAGTTCGTCATCCTCGCGAACGTCCTCGCTGATGGTGGCTTCTCGCTCGAGGACGCCACGGTAGAGGGCATCCAGTCGATTCCTGGCAGCGCACTCGACCTCGCCGCCGAAGACGGCCGCACGATCCGCCTCATCGGCGAAGCGACCCGCGACGGCGTCCGCGTTGGGCCGCGACTCGTCCCCGAAAACGGCCCGCTTGCCGTCACCGGCACGCGAAACATCGTCCAGATCGAGACGCGAAACGCCGGCTCGCTGCACTCGAGTGGTCGCGGCGCTGGCGGCCCGGAGACAGCGACGGCAGTGCTTTCCGACGTCGGTCGACTCCCACCGCTGTAGTCGGTCGACACGCTCCGTCCGTTCACTTTTCACTCGAAATTTGACGTTCTCGAAACGCCGCGCGCGAGCGGTGGATCAACAGTATAGTAACAACTGAACCGACGGACACACGCATCGCACAGCCGTCGTGCGATGCGTGTGTATTGACGTTCAGTGGCTACTCTATTCAACGCTCGATTGCGCTACTGCGGCCGTCACCTCCGGGGACGGTTGCGAATTCGCGACCGACGTGTCACTGACTGCTGTCCCACAGTATAACAGACGGTCGTTCGCCGTGAGGACTCCAGATTTGGCGTTTCGTTTCCGCCGGTTGAACGTCCTGTACCGTGTGAATACTAGACAAACCGCAAGAAGGCGTCGGGGTCGACAGAATACGCTTTCGAAATGGTTTTAACCGCAACGAGCAAAATAGACCGATATAAGCGCCTTTGCGCGTGAGCTACAACAATGAGCGAACAACACCAGAACCTGGCCGTCATCGGCCACGTTGACCACGGGAAGAGTACGCTCGTGGGACGCCTCCTCTACGAGACGGGGAGCGTACCAGAGCACGTCATCGAACAGCACCGCGAAGAAGCAGAAGAGAAAGGCAAGGGCGGATTCGAGTTCGCCTACGTCATGGACAACCTCGCAGAAGAGCGAGAGCGTGGTGTCACCATCGACATCGCCCACCAGGAGTTCACCACCGACGAGTACGACTTCACTATCGTCGACTGTCCTGGCCACCGCGACTTCGTGAAGAACATGATCACGGGCGCATCCCAGGCGGACAACGCCGTCCTCGTCGTCGCCGCTGACGACGGTGTCGCGCCCCAGACCCAGGAGCACGTCTTCCTGGCTCGTACCCTCGGTATCGACGAACTCATCATCGGCGTCAACAAGATGGACGTTGTCGACTACAAGGAGTCGACCTACGACGACGTCGTCGAAGAGGTTACGCAGCTGCTCAAGCAGGTCCAGTTCAACACCGAGGACGCCTCGTTCATCCCGATCTCGGCGTTCGAAGGCGACAACATCGCCGAGGCCTCCGACAACACGCCGTGGTACGACGGCGAGACCCTGCTCGAGGCACTCAACAGCCTGCCAGCACCACAGCCACCAACGGACGCACCGCTCCGACTCCCAATTCAGGACGTCTACACGATCTCCGGCATCGGTACCGTCCCAGTCGGACGTATCGAGACCGGTGTCATGAACATCGGCGACAACGTCTCCTTCCAGCCATCGGACGTCGGTGGCGAAGTCAAGACGATCGAGATGCACCACGAAGAGGTGCCAAAAGCCGAGCCCGGTGACAACGTTGGATTCAACGTCCGCGGCATCGGTAAGGACGACATCCGCCGTGGTGACGTCTGTGGCCCAGCCGACGACCCACCAAGCGTCGCCGAGACGTTCCAGGCCCAGGTCGTCGTCATGCAGCACCCATCCGTGATCACGGCCGGCTACACGCCGGTCTTCCACGCCCACACGGCTCAGGTCGCCTGTACGATCGAATCCATCGACAAGAAAATGGACCCCGCAAGCGGCGAGGTCGCCGAGGAGAACCCAGACTTCATCCAGTCGGGTGACGCTGCTGTGGTCACCATCCGACCACAAAAGCCCCTCAGCATCGAGCCATCGAGCGAGATCCCCGAACTCGGGAGCTTCGCCATCCGCGACATGGGTCAGACCATCGCGGCCGGAAAGGTTCTCGAGGTCCACGACAAATAAATGCAGCAGGCACGCGTTCGACTCGCGGGCACGAGTCCAGACGACTTAGACGACATCTGCGACGACGTCCGCGAGATTGCGAACAACACCGGCGTCAACCTGAGCGGTCCGATCCCGCTGCCGACGAAGACCCTCGAGGTGCCGACCCGGAAGTCGCCTGACGGCGAGGGTACCGCCACGTGGGAGCACTGGGAGATGCGCGTCCACAAGCGCCTGATCGATCTGGACGCCGACGAACGCGCACTCCGCCAGCTCATGCGCATTCAGGTGCCAAACGACGTCTCCATCGAGATCGTCCTCGAAGACTAACGGCCGATCGCGACCGGAATCCGTTTTTCACCGTTTTCTTATCTGGTTACGAGCACCTGCGCTCGAGTGACGGTCGCGCTTGCTGCAGTCCGGCAGAGGGGCTTTTGTTCTTCGCTGCCCACTAAGCTGCCATGGTGGATCGATCGCGGTCGCGGTCGGGACGCAGACGCCGATCCGGGACAGACACAGTCGACTCGAGCAGTCCGATCTTCGATCTGCTGGTCGTCTTCGCCCTCGTATTTGTGGTCCAACAGTTCACGGCGCTGCTCGGACTCGGCGTGATGGCCGGGCTGTTCGTCCTCGCACCGCCGTTGACCACCAATCCGTGGACAGTCGTCACGAGCGTCTACGCCCACGGCGGCGTTGGGCACCTACTCTCGAACAGCCTCGCGCTGGTCGTCTTCGGCTGGCCAGTCGCTCGAGCAACGACGAGACTGCGATTTCACGCGTTCTTTCTCGTGACGGGCGCGATCGCCGGCGTTTCACAGATCCTCCTGACGAACGCCGCGGCGTCGGCACCGCTGATCAGCGTCGCCGGAACCCAAGGCGTCCTCGGTGCCAGCGGCGCCGTCTTCGCACTGCTTGGCTATCTCATCGCCTCGAATCGGCTCTCGAGTAGCCTGCGCTCCGTTGTCGACATCCCACGATGGCTGGTCATCATCATCGTCATCGGCCTCGCAACTGCCGTCACGCTGGCAACTGCAGCCCCCGGTGTCGCGTTGCTCGCTCACTTTACGGGCTTTCTCCTCGGCCTGCTCGCTGGCCGTGTGCGCCTGTTGTCCGTCGGCTCACGTCGCGCCGCGATGTGAGAGACTGCGTCGCCACCGGGCTCACACGTCGGCTGCGAAACACAAGCTACAAGTAGAATCCCTGGGTATGAATGCTCGAGGGCTCGTAGATCAGTGGTAGATCGCTTCCTTCGCAAGGAAGAGGCCCTGGGTTCAAATCCCAGCGAGTCCACTATTTTGCGCCGCAAGCAAATTCCCGAGCGGCGCGAATCGTCGTCGACGACGGGATTTGAAGCCCTCCCAGTCGCGCGCAGCGAAAGCGAGCACGTCTGGTTTCTGGCTCAAACCCCAGCGACCCCAGCAATATTTTGTACCGTTTCGAGTTATGTCGATAGTCGCATCCGTAGCGACTGACACTACAGTATGCAGCAGCGGTTCGACCCTCCCTCAAAATCGAGTGGTTGCCGGTACGGGATTTGCCCCCGCGTTGGCTGGCGATGTTCGTGGAGGGAACCGGGAGTGGTCATGGTCGGCGTGACGATTTCGCGTTGGTCGTCGGCCACCGTTCTATGACCACCCCAAAGCGGTCGCTGCCGACACCGCCAGTCGGCCAAAAATACTATATCTGAACTGACATTCCATGAAAATGGGCTGGGACGGTAGGTGGTGGTTCGTTTCCAGCCCGATATCGGATTTGATAACTACGTTCTTTAATCACACGATATCCGGTACCAAACATCGGCTTTCGAACGGCTGCTCGAGTCTACTGTGGCGTTGCCTGCTCGAGTCACAACCGTCGTCATCTCGCCAGTCAAACGCGCTCGAGCAGTTCTGGTTCGTCTCGGTGCCGTGCGTCCAAGCCGTTACCGCGCTGGCTTGCTCGCAAGCCACGAGTGGAGCCGTTCGACGAGGGCTGCAGCCACAGTCTCGGCAATTCGGTCGGGTGACTCGGTCAGGTCCCAGACCACGTCGCCGGTCTGGGTGACCGTCACCCACCTGACGTAGTCGCCGCGGTCCAACTCGAGCAAGACGTCCTCGAGCGCTGCCTCGTCGAGTTGATAGTCGATCGTCGCTTCAATGCGGGCGGCGAGCTGGCTGGTCGTCGCGAGTACGCGATCGTCATCGGACTCGAGTGAGGGGCCAGCGGAGATCGTTGGGGAGGGTGGCTGCTTCGTCACGGTTGCTCGAGCGGTTGTGCGCCGGCTCGGATGACAGTTCGCCTTCAGCGGGCCGCCACCTATATGACCCCGAATCGTTAGGCCTCGCCGCTTCGTCTAGACT
This sequence comes from Natronorubrum sp. A-ect3, assembly GCF_041821125.1. NCBI lineage: Archaea > Methanobacteriati > Methanobacteriota > Halobacteria > Halobacteriales > Natrialbaceae > Natronorubrum > Natronorubrum sp. A-ect3. The sequence goes on from NZ_JBGUBB010000002.1 coordinate 181,338, forward strand.
CCTATGCCGACCGTTTACGCCGCACTTCGGGATCGCCTGCTCGTCTGTACGAGCGCCGACCGTCGCCCCAATGTGTGGACCACTGTCACTCGACTCGAGGGTCACACACTCGAGTGTATCGCTGCGTCGCCTGCCCGACCGGAGCGGGTGTTCGTCGGGACGTTCGAGGGTGGCCTGTTCCGGTCCCAGACGGGCGGCGACTCGTTCGAGCGCCTCGAGACGGGGTTTGTCAGCGACGCCGTACTGTCGCTCACCATCAGCCCGCACGATCCGGACGTCCTCTATGCCGGAACGGAGCCGAGTCGCGTCTATCGCTCGACGGACGGTGGCGATACCTGGACGCAGCTCACGGGGCTAACCGATCTCCCTTCTGCCGACGAGTGGTCCTTTCCGCCGCGGCCCCACACCCACCACGTTCGCTGGCTCGAGGTCGATCCGTTCGATCCCGAGCGGCTGTACGTCGGCATCGAGGCGGGCGCGTTCGTCCTGAGCACTGATGGTGGCGAGACGTGGCAGGGACGACCGGCCGGCTCCCGTCGGGACAACCACACGCTGGCGACTCACGCCGGCCGGGAAGGGCGGGTCTACACTGCTGCTGGCGACGGCTACGCTGTAAGCGACGACGGCGCCAAGACGTGGTCACGTCCACAGGACGGGCTCGCACACACCTACTGCTGGGGGCTGGCCGTCGATCCCGCCGATCCGGACGCGGTCATCGTCTCGAGTGCGAGCGGCGCTCGGAGCGCGCACACAGCCGAGACGGCCGAGTCATACGTCTATCGGCGGACCGGTGAGGTGCCCTGGGAGCGACTCGACGACCACGGGCTGCCGACGGGCGACGGCGTCGTTCGCGCTGTCTTCGAGACGACGGACGAGGACGGCGTCGTCTACGCCCTGAACAACCGAGGTCTGTTCGTCACCGACGATTTCGGCGACGAATGGGGTCGCGTCGGGATCGACTGGGACGAGGAACTCGAGCGCCAGACACCTCGCGGGATCGTGGTCCTTCCGTCGTGACACGATCGAACGAATCACTCGAGTAAGATTACGTCAGTTGTCGACGCTCGAGTGCTCGAGCAGGACGACGATCGCGACGGCATGGACTGGTGCCAGGAGGGCGGTCGTCGTGACCGTCCCGCCGGAAAGACTCGCAAGCGCCCACCCGGCGAGGCCGACGACGAGGATCACGCCGAAGACCGTCCAGCCGTGGCCACGCGTTCGGCGGACGCTCTCGCCCAGCGCTCGCTTCGGACTGCGGCCCGCGACGAGCAAGCCCGGAACGGCAAAGAGCCGGACGGTGACGGCGAGATACAACACCAGCAGCGGCAGTCCCCACAGCCCCATTTCCTGGAGCGCGTCGATCGATCCGAGCCCCCGCTGGACGAGGTCGAACACGATAACGAACCCGAAGACGGAGCCCACGGTCGCAAGCCGTACGTCCCGATCCATCGCGCGGGCCATCGTGACGACTCCCGCGAAGACGACCACCACCAGGGGAAGCAGATACAGTGTGAGCCCCCAGGCGAGATACTCCGGGTGGAGGCCGACCAGCGACTCGAGCGGCGTCATCGTCTGTGCCACGCCGGTCGGATAGCCGGCGTACTCGAGATCGATCGAGAGGCCGTTCTCCCAGGGAATCTCCCGCTCGAAGGTCGGGATCGGATCGCGTCGCCGGAGTGCGTCGACGACGGCGAGGACGAACCCCGCGACAGCGAACGGAACGAGCAGGGACGGGTTTCGACGGAGCCGGCCGACGGCCGCCGAGAGGACGTGCGCCACGGACGACTCTCGACGGTCGGCCCCATCGTTTCGGCTGCGCGCCACTGTTAGCTCGCCTCCTCGAGGGCCAGCAGTCCTTCGTCGGTGAGGACGTACAGCGTGCCGTCGTCGACGATCGGCTGCGTGAAGTACGTCGCCCCCTCGTAGGTCCACCGTCGGTCGCCTGTCTCGGTGTCGATCGCGACCAGTTCGGAGATCTGGTAGCCGAGGTAGACGACGCCGTCGGCGACGATCGGGTCCGTGTCGGGACGGTAGTCGGCGGTCCACTCTCGCTCGCCGCTCTCGAGGTCGATCGCGTGCAACGACTCCGCGCCATCGGTGACGAACACCGTCCCGTTGGCGACGGCGGCGCTGCCGTCGGTGCCGTTCCCGTCGTGAGTGTACTCCCACAGCACGCTCCCGTCGGCCGGATCGAGCAGCGTGAGCCCCTCTTGGTCGGGGACGACGAGTCCCGCATCGGTCGCTGTCGGCGGCCCGAAATTGCGGTATCTCAGGGGGCTCTCCGGGTGTGGTTCGGGCCTGTCGCTCCAGCGAGTGTCGCCCGTCTCGGCGTCGAACGCGACGACGTCGCCGGGACGACTCGAGACGAAGACGGTCCCGTCGCGGACCGCCGGTCGGTTCGAACCGCTCGACCGTTCGTCGCCGACCGTTCGCTCCCACTGGACGTGGCCACTGCTTCCGTCCACGGCGACGACGCGATCGGTGTCGGGAACGATCGCGTACACCGCACCATCCGCAGCGACGGGTGACGGTTCCTGTGGGGACGAACTGGACCAGCGCTGGGTCTCTCGGCCGTGGCTGTACCAGCGCTCGGTGCCAACCGACCGTCCGAAAACCTCGTAGCCGCCGTCCGCGCTCAGTCCGAGCAGTCCCTCCCGGCCACTGACGGCGAGCGTGTCGCTTCGGTAGGCGCTCGCCGTGGCTCGAGCCGGCGTCGACCGGTACTGGCCGTCTCGCGTGAACTGAATCTCGCCGGTGTCGCGATCGAACGCGACGAGCGACTGCCGGCCGACCGCGTACAGCGTCTCCCCGACGAGAATCGGTGCCGTCAGCCCGTACATGCTCGAGTCCGTGTCTCGCTGCCACGCGACCTTGACGCCGTCTTTCGGCCCACTCGAATCGGGGTTGTACCCGGTTCCCGCGGGATCGTACCGCGCCATTGGCCACTCGATTTCGGAGACACTCGAGACCGATATCGGTCCATCAAGGAACCGGGCGCCGCCAGCGAGGCCCGCGAGGGCGAAGCCGCCACCGGCGAGTACATGTCGTCTGGAGGGCATCACCGAAGGGGTTCGCCCACAGAACATGTAAACACTCTCATTCGTTCGGGCTGAATTCAACGGCGACTGTCCGCTTTGGCGCACTCACCTGAGCGGCGTTCTCGCCGGCTGACGGAGCGACCGACTCGAGTGTCCGTGCAATCGGGTGCATGCTTCGAAATCCTTTTAGGCGCTACACGGGCATAGTAGAGTAACTGAGTGATATCATGGACGTCGACATCATCTCCGAATCGGAGAACCCCATGTTGCATCGAACAGACGTTACCTTCGAACTGACCCACGAGGACGCTACGCCCTCTCGTCTGCAGGTTCGAGACAGTCTCGCGGCCAAACTGAACAAAGACGCCGACGAGGTCGTCGTCCGCAAACTCGACACCAAGTTCGGGATGCGCAAGACCGTTGGCGAGGCCAAAGTCTACGACACGGCCGACGACGCCCGCGAGGTCGAGCAGGACCACATGCTCGAGCGAAACAAGATCGGCGCTGAAGAGGCTGAGGCGGAAGCCGAAGCGGAGGAAGCATAAATGTCCCGACACGAACTCTACAACGACGACGGCACCACCGACCGAGAAATGTGTCCCCGCTGTGGCGACGTTTTCCTTGCTGACCACGGCGACCGCACCCACTGTGGCAAGTGCGGCTACACCGAGTGGGCATAACGGTACTGACCAGTTCCACTACTCGCCGCGCATTCGTGTCGAGACGTAGACACCACACGTGAGTTCTGACACCCGAATCCTTGGAATCGAAGGCACTGCCTGGGCAGCCAGCGCAGCAGTGTACGATTCTACGACCGACGACGTCGCCATCGAGAGCGACGCGTACGAACCCGAAAGCGGCGGCATTCATCCTCGCGAGGCCGCCGAACACATGCACGAGGCGATCCCTCGAGTCGTCGAAACGGCCCTCGAGCACGCCCGCAAAACCCACGATGGGCCGGCGACGGAGCCGCCCGTCGACGCGATTGCATTCTCGCAGGGCCCCGGACTCGGCCCCTGTCTCCGTATCGTCGGGACGGCCGCACGAGCGCTGAGTCAGACGCTCGAGGTCCCGCTCGTTGGCGTCAATCACATGGTCGCCCACCTCGAGATTGGCCGCCACACCTCTGGTTTCGACTCGCCGGTCTGTCTGAACGCAAGCGGGGCCAACGCCCATCTCCTCGCGTATCGCAACGGCCGATATCGCGTGCTTGGGGAGACGATGGACACCGGCGTCGGCAACGCGATCGACAAGTTCACACGCCACGTTGGCTGGTCACATCCCGGTGGCCCGAAAGTCGAAGCGGCCGCCGAAGACGGCGAGTACGTGGAGCTTCCCTACGTCGTCAAAGGGATGGACTTCTCGTTTTCGGGGATCATGAGCGCCGCCAAACAGCGCTACGATGACGGGACTCCTGTTGCAGACATCTGCTTTTCGCTCCAGGAGAACATCTTCGGAATGCTCACCGAGGTCGCAGAACGTGCGCTCTCGCTGACTGGCAGCGACGAACTCGTCCTCGGCGGCGGTGTCGGACAGAACGCCCGGCTGCGCGAGATGCTTGCGGCGATGTGTGACCAGCGCGGGGCCAGCTTTCACGCCCCAGCTGCTCGGTTTTTGGGTGACAACGCGGGCATGATCGCCGTGCTCGGCGCAAAGATGTACGACGCTGGTGACACCCTCGAGCTCGCTGAGTCGCGCGTGAACCCGAACTACCGGCCTGATCAGGTGGCTGTTACGTGGCGTGGGAAGTCCGAGCGAAGCGAGGACCTCGAGATCGGACGCGAGACGGTACAGGGCGCTGAAGCCCTCGTCGATCTCGAGCCCGACGCCGGCCGCGTCACGAAGCGCCGCGAACCGAAGCGCTACCGCCACCCCGACCTCGACGACCGCCTCCGCCGTGAGCGCACGACTCTCGAGGCCCGACTGACGAGTCTTGCTCGTCGTGCGGGTGTTCCGACCCCTGTCCTCACCGACGTTGACCCAACCGACGCCCGACTCGAGTTCGAGTACGTCGGCGAGGCCGATCTCCGCGATGGGCTGTCCGTCGAGCGGGTTCGCGACGTCGGCCGTCATCTCGCACGACTCCACGGGGCCGGGTTCGTCCACGGCGATCCGACGACGCGGAACGTCAGAGTCGGGCAGACAGAACGACCGTCTCGAGATGGCGACCGCGAACGAACGTTCCTCATCGACTTCGGGCTCGGCTACCACACAGATCACGTCGAAGACTATGCGATGGATCTCCACGTCTTCGATCAGAGTCTCGTCGGCACGGCCACCGACCCCACCCCACTCCGAGAGGCCGTTCGAGAGGGGTATCGCGAGATCGGCGACCACCGCGTCCTCGAGCGTCTCGAGGACGTGGAGGGGCGTGGTCGGTACGTAACCGACTGAGACCGTCGTGCCCGCAGAACTCTCTTCGGGTGTGCCATAAGACAGCGACGGCGATGGTCTGGCTGCGCGGACGGAGACGAGCACCCAATACTCATATCACGGGAGACCGTACTGTCGCCCATGGCAGACAAGCCGACTTCCGGAGAGATTCTCGGGATCCCGTACAACTTCGAACGACCGAACTTCAGCAACATGCTCTCCGCACACTGGCAACCCGGCGAAGGGATGCTTGTGGAGAAACCGTTCGGTGTTGGCTACACCCTGAACCTCGCCAACTGGCGCTCGTGGGTTGTTGTACTCGTCGCCGGCGCACTCCTGTGGCAGCAAGAACAGGGCTCCGCCGAGGAGTCACAAGACGCCGACGACGAACCTGTCGAAGTCATCGTTGACGACGACGGCAACTAACGTTTTCTCGGGTCACGGCGACCCATTCTCGACGCGTTCGTGTAGACTGTGAGCCGCTGCGAGCGATCTCTCGAGCGTTCGAACCGGTCAACCGACGCCTATTTTCCGTCTGGGACCCCCGCCTCGTACATGGCCATTCGATTCGTCACTGGCAACGAGGGAAAAGTCCGTGAGGCACGCGAGTATCTCGCGGGAATCGAACCAGTCGAACAGATCGAGTACGATTACACCGAGATTCAAAGCGACTCGCTTTCCGAGATCGCCGCCCATGGCGCTCGCGAGGCCTTCCGTGAATCCGGCTCTGAGCAGCCAGTGCTTGTCGACGACGCGGGGCTGTTCGTCGACGCTCTGGGCGGGTTTCCGGGGCCGTACTCGGCGTACGTCGAAGACACCGTCGGCGTCGAGCGCCTTTGGCGACTCGCACGCGAGGAGGACAACCGTCGTGCACGCTTCAAAACGGTGCTCGCGTACGTGGATGCAACTGGCACCGAGACGTTCGAGGGCTCGGTCGCCGGGACGCTCGTTGCCCCGCGTGGCGACGGTGGCTTCGGCTACGATCCGATCTTCGAGTACAACGGGCAGACGATGGCCGAGATGAGCACCGAGGAGAAAAACGCGATCTCGCACCGTGGCCGCGCGCTCGCCGAATTTGCGGAGTGGCACGCCGACCACGAGGCGTAGTCTCGGCGCTCGACTTGCGTCTTATTCTCGCGGATCGCAGTCTGGGCCCGGATACGTGCCGCCTTCGACGGCCTCGTACAGACTTTCGGGATCGAACAGCCGCGCGAACGCATCCGGTGGGCGAACGCTGACGGCGACATGCGACTGCAAGGAAAGCCCGGCCTGTGCCGATCCCAGTCCGTCGTCGTACGACAGGAGGTGTGCTGCACCACCGCGATAGGCCGATGCGAGCGCCGGATGATCGCCTTCGGGATGGTCGACGGCGACGCGGTCGGCCTCGAGTCGCACCCGATGGTCGGCTGCGAGTTCCGGATCGGCAAGGGCCGTGACGAGCCGTTCCGTTTGCTCGAGCAAGGGATCGCTCGCGACCAGTTCGACCCACGAGTGACGGCGGACGTGATCGAGCGCGTCGCGGGCGTCACCGTCGACGAGCAGATCGGCAGCGAGGACAGCTGCGTCCGCAACGACACGTGCGGGGTTGGGCTGGTCAGGCATCGGTCGCTGCCTCCGAACCCGAGCAGTCATCGTTCGTCGTCTGGATCTCCTCGAGGTCGACGTCGTACGTGTCGGCGCGTTCGAAGAGGGATTCCCAGGACACTGTCATCGCTGGCTCTTCGATGCCCGGGGAGAAAAGCAGCGTGTCTCCCACGCTGTGTGGCGTTCGTTTCGTCCTGTGTTCACCACCCAGCACTCACTGGCCGGTCACTCCGACCGGGAGCTGAGCCAGCAGGCGACGGTCCCGAGGACGAAGGCGACGCCGACGTTGACCGCCAGTCCGACGACGCCAACGCCGATGACGATGACGAGCGCTCGAGACCCGGCGATTGGGGCGATGGCGGCTCGAGCAAGCTCGAGGGCGACGACGACGAGCAAGACACCGAGCAGGGAGAGCGGAAACGCAGCGAGGAGTGCGCCGGTTGCGACCAATGCGAGTGCGAGATATCCCACGCCAAGGATGACGTTCGCGCCCCCGGTTCGGGCACCGAAGGCGTACTTGCCCGCGAGCCCGCCGCTGCCGTGACACATCGGGACGCCACCGATCGGGATCGCTGCGAGACAGGTTACGCCCATGCTCGTCGAGAGCGTGTCGGACGAAACGTCTCGATCGTAGAGATCGCCACAGAGCAGGGCGGTTGCAATCGCTGCGTTCCCGACGGTCATGCCGAGCTGAGCCACGGTTCCCTCGAGAGCTGCGCCGGACAGCGTCGGTGTCCCTGCGGGAAAGAGTGTGGGATCGGGGAGTCGAGGTGTCGGCATCCCCGTCGTCGCGACGGCAACGACGCCGCCGAGACCGAGGACGAGCAACACGCTCGGCTGTCGGTAGCCAACGACCGCAAGCAGGCCGACGACGGCGAGTCCGACGGCTGCAACCGGGAGGTTTCCAGTCGAGAGCCCGACCGCTGCCTCGAGCAAGAGCAAGGCGACGGCAAACTGGACACCTCGGATCGCGGGCTCGCCGACGACCGTCTGGAGACGGCCGACGAGGCCGAGGTTCCCCACAGTTAGGAGGACACCGCCTGCGAGCAATCCGGCAGCGGCGAGTTCAGGATAGGAAAGCGAGCCAACGATCGCCAGCCCAATTAGGGCCTTCATCGGTTCGACAGAAAGCGGCATTCCGTAGTACACCCCCCAGATGATCTGGAAGACACCGAACCCGAGTAGAACGTGGGGTACGGAGACAGTCGTCGTCGCTGCGAGAGCAACCAACAGGGGGAGTACTGTAACCGAATCACCTAGCGCACCCGTGAGTTCGCTTGCAGAGATCTCGAGCCCAGAATCGGTCTCTGAGCGGAGCGAGTGCGCCATCAATGGCCGATATGCTCGGCGACCACTTCACTCTTGGCTGTAACTGATAACAATTACATTCTCGAGGTGGTCATAGTGGATTCGGTTGCTTCGAGTCGCTCGAAAAACTGTCACGCAACGCCGGCGAGACGGCACAGCCCGTTCTTATCTCGATGCTGGCTCTGCGTCGCCGATCGAATCCGGCACTGGAGTGGCTGTCGAGACTGCCTCAGGGTCGACGTCGTCGGCGGCTCTCGCCTCGGGCAGTTCGTAGCCGCTCTCGGTATCATAGCGCTCGAGATGCGCGTTCAACTCCCCGGCGTGTTCGGTGAGGACAGTCGCGCTGTGGGCGACGTGTGAGAGCGCATCGGCCTGTGCGGACGCACGGCGGGCCGCTCTGGCTGATGTCGTCGCGGTCTCGTTGCTCGTCTCGGCAGCAGTTTCGACCAGCACAACGACCTCTTCGGTCGCGGCCGCCTGCTGTTGGGTCGCCGCAGAGATCTCTTGGACGCCGTTGTTCGTCTGCTCGGCGAGGCTGGCAATTTCCTCGAGTGCGCTTGCGGCGTTTTCGACGTCGTCGGTGCTCTCCTCGATCCGTTCGCGGCTGGTTCGGACCTCCTCGGCCGCCGACATCGCTCGTCCTCTGAGCGTCTCGAGGCGTTCCTCGACCGATTTGACCGAGTCGTAGACCTCTTCGGAAAGGTTCTGAATCTCGTCAGCGACAGCACTGAATCCCTGCTCGCCGCTGTCGATCGATCGCGAGGCTTCGATGTTGGCGTTCAACGCCAGCATGTTCGTCTGCTCGGCGATATCACTGATCGAATCGACGAGATCGTCGATCTGCTCTGCTTCAGCTTCCAGTCGCTCGATCTCCTCGAGCGTCCGTTTGGTCTCCGCATCGATCACGTCCATCCCGTTGATCGCGTCGCTTGCGGCTTGACTTCCCTCTTGGCCGGCTCGTGCGGTTCGGTCTGCCGTATCAGCGACTTCTGAGGCCGTCGCGGCGATCTCTTCGATCGTCGTCGAGAACGACTCCATCTCCGCGGCGACGGTCTGAAGCTGTTCGTGTTGCTCCTCGTTGTCTTCGACGACCGCAGTCAACGCCTCGCTCGTGCGGTCGCCCTCTTCGCGGACCGTCTCCATGCTCGTGTTCAGCTCGTGGCTGTAGGTGACGACCTCGCCGGAGAACGATTTCAGTGTCGCGAACGTCTCCTCGATTTCGGCAATCATCTCGTTCGAGTTGCCTGCCAGTTCGTCGACCACGTCGTGGCTTCCGGGGTGATCGAACCGCTGGGTGAGATTTCCGTCGGCGATCGACCGTGTCGTCTCCGCGTGTGTTTCGACCATCTGCTCGAGGTTCGTCAGCGACTGATCCGTTTGTTCGCTCGCTGCCAGCTGATCCCGAATCGACGCGAGTGATGCCTCGAGAGCGGCGCTGTCACCGTCGCCGTCGGTCTGAAACGAGACGTCGTACGTCCCGTCCTCGAGCGTGGCTGTTCGATCGGTGATGTCGGCGATCGTCTCGCGAAGCTCATCGCGCTGGCGCGGTGCGGTTCGGGCATCCGAGACTGCAGCGATGAGCATGGCCGTTGCGCCAGTGGCAACGACGCCGACAGCTCCAACACCGAGTAGCTCCGGCGTCAGATCGCCGAGGGCGACGGCGGCGAGGGCGACGGCGGCGACGCCGACGAGCATGATCGTGATGGCAAAGCCAAACGGCCGGTTCGACTGCAGCGCGTTCGGAAGCGCTGATGAACTGGTCGCCGGTGTGGTGTCAGTCATCGTTGCCTCCAGTTGGTGTGTCAGCCGTCGATTCGAACTCGAACTCGGCCGTTGTGTCGGCGTCGAGCGCGGCCGTGTCGGTCGCGGTCCGTCGAATATCGAACCGACAGGCGTCGTCGCCGTCGTGCATACACGTCTGTTCTTCGTAAACCAGGTTCTCGTCGAAGTGGTCTGCGACGCCCTCGATCGCGCCGCGAGCGATGTCACACAGCTTTCGGTCCGAGTCGTACGTGATCTTCACCTGGTTTTCGTCGATCCGTTCAGACCGAATCCGAGGTGTCGTCAGCGTCGTCAGATCCCGTGTCCGCAACGACGTGTGAAACTGCTGGATGTTCGCGATGAGTTCCAGTCCATCCCACTCGTCGTCGATGTGGAGATCGTAGGTCTCGAGCAGCGACGGGACGACCCACTTTCCGTACTGGGCCAGAATCGTCCGCGGGCTCTGGTCGGTGAGTTCCCCAGCCGTGTGCACGAGTTCGTAGACGTCGCGGTCTGGATAGACCGTTACCGGAACGTAGACTTTCTCCTCGAGGTCGGCCTCTCGCTGAATCGACAGCCAGGCGTCCTCGCCGTAGGTGTCGACGACGAACGCTTGCAGTGTTTTCAGAATTATACCGTGCATGCAGCTGCCCTCCTGTTGGCTCGCCAGTCGTTCACCGAAAATGATCTATCAATCATTATGATATCTGCCGGCTATTTCTGTCACTCCATCTTAGCTGTTTTCCCACTAACCCGTTGACAGTGACCTCACCGACCGGCTGTCGACTCGAGGGCGGCGTCGAGAATCGACTCGAGCGTTGCTCGCGCTTCCTGCTGAAGCGCCTGGAGCGGGCGGCGCGGCTCGCCGACGTCCTGGCCGCGCAGTTCGAGGGCTGCTTTGACGCCAGCAACGCCGTAGGTACCTGTCACGGCACGATTGAGTTCGACGAGGGCTGTATTCTGTGCTCGAGCTGCGTCGAGTCGCCCCTCCTCGTGGGCGCGGTAGATTGCACTGGCCCGTTCGGGAGCGACGTTTGCCAGCGCGAGCACGCCACCGTCGGCGCCGACTGCAAGCCCCGACGCATACGTACTTCCGCTGCCGACGAGCACCGAAAACGCCTCGTCTTCAGTCAGCGTGACGAGTCGCTGGACTGACTCGAGGCTCCCGCTCGAGTCTTTGATCCCTGCGATGTTGTCGTGTGTGGCCAGCGAGCCAGCGGTCTGTGGCGAGAGCGTGTGATCGGTGAACTTCGGCACGCTGTATAGCACGATCGGAATCGGCGACTCGTCGGCGAGATCCCGATAGTATGACTCGAGCGCCGCGTCGTCCGATCCGTAGTACGATGGTGTGACGACAAGTGCTGCATCTGCACCTGCCTCGGCAGCGCGTTCGGTCGTGTCGAGGGTTGGCTCGTACCCCTCATGACCCGTTCCCGCGAGAACAGGGAGCTCGGTCGTCTCAGCGACGGTTTCGATGACATGTCTGCGTTCGTCGGCCGTCAGCAGCGGTGCTTCACCAGTCGAGCCACAGGGGACCAGGAAATCGACCCCGTTCGTCTCGAGCCAGTCGGCAACCATCGCGAGTCGGTCGTGATCGATCGCTCCAGCATCGTCAAACGGGGTCACAAGCGGAACGCCAGTGCCGTACATGAGTGAAACCCTCACAATGGTTCCTAAAGGATACTTCGGTTCATCGCTTGACGGCGATCCAGCCGCGTACGACCGGCCAGTCGGTCTGTCTCGTGGATCACCATCGCTAAGGTTACCCGGCTAAACCTGTCGACTGTGAGTGATCTCGGTAAAATCGATCGTTCGTTCTTCGAGCGCCACGTCGCGCCGAATCTCGGCGCAGCGCGCAGTGACGTCGCCGTCGGGCCGCAACACGGCGTCGACTTCGGCGTCATTGATATCGGCGGACAGGCACTGGTGACCGCGACCGATCCCGTCTCGATCCTGCCGGCACTTGGCTTCGAGCGGGCGGCCCGTTTCGCTCTCGATCTCATTCTCGCGGATGTGGCCGTCAGCGGGATTGCGCCGTCGCATCTCTCGATCTGTTTTACGCTCCCCGAAACGATGACCGACGACGAGTTCGCGACGGTCTGGGAGACGATCCACGCGGAGTGTGCCGATCTCGGTGTCGCCGTTGTCACGGGCCACACCGCCCGGTATTCGGACCCCTCTCATCCGTGGGTCGGCGCAGCGACCGCGATGGGCGTCGGCGACCACGACGCAATCGTCCGCCCTGATGGTGCACGTGAGGGTGATCGACTGCTCCTGACGACCGGGCCCGCCGTCGAGTCCGTTGGGCTCCTGAGCACCCTCTTTGGCGACCAACTCGAGCTCCCTGCCGACGTCGTCGCCGACGCACAGGCCCGACTCGAGGAGGTCTACTGCGTTCGTGATGCGCTCACTGCAGCCGCGGCTGGTCCCGTCAGGGCGATGCACGACGTGACCGAGGGTGGCCTCGCTGGCGCACTCAACGAGATGGCCGCCGGCGCGGACGCTCGGTTCACGATCGACCGTGACGCCGTCCCCATGCGCCCCGGCGTGCAGGCGGTGTGTGACACCCTCGAGATCGATCCGTGGGCGGCGACCAGCAGCGGTTCACTGTTGCTCGCTGTCGATTCCGACGGTGTCGACGCTGTCTGCGCAGCGCTCGAGGACCGCGACACCGTGGTCGCCGAGATCGGGCGCGTCGAGTCCGGTTCGGGCGTGGTCGTCGACGGCGAGGCACTCGAGCATCCGGACGTCGATCCGTCGTGGGACGCCTACGCCGAACTGGCCGACGCAGCTGATGAGTGACAGCGTCCGGCTTCGCCGACGGCTACTCGCCGGCTTTCCACTCCTCGATGAGCTCGGATGCGGTCGTGCGGTCGGCGTTGTAGACCCGCGCTAAGTAGTCGAGACCGTCCTCGTACTCGTCTTCCGTGAACGCGTCCGTGCAATCCTCAGGGACGACGATCTCGTAGCCGTTGAAAAACCCGGTCGCGGACGTGTGGCGGACACACATGTTCGTATGGAGGCCGGTCATCACGAGCCGATCGACGCCGAGACTGCGGAGATGCTGGTCGAGCCCCGTCTCGAAGAACGCATCGTAGAAGCGCTTCTCGAAGACGTGGTCGCCGGCTTCGGGCTCGAGGTCGTCGATCACCTCGGCTCCCTCCGTCCCGCGCATCGCGTGTTCGCCCCAGACCTCGAGTTCGAAGTCCTCCGGCCGATGCGCGTCATTGGCGTAGACGATCGGGACGTCGTGTTCGCGCGCCGCCGGCAGCAACTCATCACGGAGCGTCGGAATGATGTTCTCGGCGCGGTCGGCGGCGATTTCGCCGGTCACGAAGTCGTTCAACATGTCTAAAACAATGATCGCGTCACCCATACACGGCCGTTGGCTGAATCGAGCTAAAGCGCTTGGGGGTAACCAGAACTGCTTCTAACCCTGAAATTCGGGTGATCTGGGAACTGTTTTACCACTGTCTTTTGAAATCCGCTCGTGACAACTGACACGAGTGACGACCTCATCGCACGACCGTTGTGCGATGGGCGTGTCAACCGTTCCAGTTGGTCCGCATGGGTCCTTCCGACAGCGACTTCCAGTGTTTTAACCGCTATCTCCCCGAACGAGGATCCGTGAACGCCATCGAGCGGTATCAGACCCTCGTTATTCTTCTCGCGATCATCGGTGGCATCCTCGCCGGACAGATTGCTGGAGTCCCTGCCGTCGCCGAACGACTGATCCTCCCGTTTCTGCTGGTTATGCTACTGGGGGCCTTTCTTCAGATCCCGCTGCGTCAGCTTCGTGGCGCGTTCCGGAATCGGCGCGTCGTCGGTCTGAGTGTCCTGGTTAACTTCATCTGGAACCCGTTGTTCGCCGTCGGCCTCGGCTTCGTCTTTCTCCGTGATCACCCGGCGTTGTGGGTCGGTCTGATCATGCTCATGGTGACGCCGTGTACCGACTGGTATCTCATTTTCACCGACATCGCAGACGGTGATGTCCCACTCGCGACATCGTTGCTCCCGTACAACCTTCTTCTCCAACTGATTCTCCTGCCAGTGTATCTCTATCTGTTCGCCGGTGAACTCGTCGCGCTGCCGGTTGTGACCTTGCTCGAAAGCGTCGTGCTTGTCCTCGTCACCCCGCTCGTGTTGGCTGCAGTTGGCCGTGTGACCCTTCCGAAACTACTGGGCGATACCTACTTCACCCGCACGCTCTTGCCAGCACTCGGACCGCTACAGATACTCTTTCTCGCACTTGCAATCGCGGCGATGTTCGCCTCGCAGGGAACTGTTATCCTCGACAACCCCGGTCTGCTGGGGCTCCTTGCGATCCCCGTTCTCGTCTTCTATCTCGTCAATTTCGTCCTCGGGTTGGGGATCGGGCGTCTCGCTGACTTCAGCTACGAGGAAGTCGTCTGCTTCAATTGTACGATTCTCTCACGAAACTCGCCGACGGCACTCGCAATCGCGGTCGTCGCATTTCCACACGAACCACTCATTCCACTGGCGTTAGTGATCGGGCCACTGCTTGAACTGCCGCTACTCAGCGTCGTCTCGCAACTGCTTTTGGGACTTCGAGAGCGAGATCTCTGGCGTGTACCGCAGACGAGCGAGCCGGAGTAGTCTCGCTATGAGTTTGAGTGGATACCGGCATCAACGAGCGGTGATGGTGACTCTCCAACTCGCCGACCATCACCGCTTAGTATAACCGCGGAATATATCTCTGCATGAGAACGCCCGCACCCGACAGCCGACCCGTTGCGCTGACGATCGCCGGCAGCGACTCCGGTGGTGGCGCGGGGATTCAGGCCGACCTCAAGACGATGGCCGCCCACGACGTCTTCGGAACGTCCGCGATCACCGCTGTTACCGCCCAGCACACCCGTGGCGTCGAGTCCTCACATGTCCTCCCACTCGAAGAGATCGAGGCCCAACTCGAGGCTGTCACGGACGATTTCGACGTCGGCGCAGCGAAGACGGGGATGCTCGCGACGACTGAGATCGTCGAAACGGTCGCCGACCACGCCACAGCGTTCGAGTTCCCGCTGGTCGTCGACCCCGTGATGGTTGCGACCACTGGTGACCGGCTGCTCGAGCCCGAAGCCGAACACGCCTACGAGAGCCTGCTGGGGGAGGCGACGCTTGCGACGCCAAACACTGACGAAGCCGCGGTTCTGACCGGGATCGACGTCACCGACGAGGCGACGGCTCGCGAGGCGGGTGAGACGATCCTCGAGACGGGCGTCGATGCGGTGTTGCTCAAAGGCGGCCACGTCCCTGGCGAGACGGTTCGTGACCTGCTCGTCACCGACGATGGGACCCGAACGTTCGAGCACCCGCGAATCGACACCGACGCGACCCACGGCTCCGGCTGTACGCTTGCCGCCGCGATCGCGGCCCGGTTGGCGACCGGTGAGTCGCTCGAGGTCGCCGTCGAAGGAGCCACCGAGTTCCTCGCCCGCGCAGTGCGGTACTACGCCGACGTCGGAGAAGGCCCAGGCGCGGTCAACCACACGGTCGCACTGCGGAACGCGGCCCACCGAGAACCCACAGCCGAAGCGGTGCAGGTGATCGTGGACCAACTCGTCGATGCCGACGTCTCCGCACTCGTTCCCGAAGTCGGGATGAACGTCGTCGGCGCGACACCCTACGCCGAGTCCATCATCGAGACGGCTGGCGTTGAGGGTCGCATTACCCGGACGCTGTCGGGCATCCAGCCCAATCGTGGGGTTCGATTCGGCGCCTCGAGCCATGTCGCTCGATTCCTGCTGTCGGCTCGTGAGTTCGTTCCCGACCTCCGATTCGCGGTCAACTGTCGCTTTGGCCCGGATGTCGAAGACGCTCTCGAGGCCCTCGAGTGGCCGGTCGCCGAGTACGACCGAGAGACGGAGCCGACGGACGTCAAAACCACAGAGGGGAGTACGATGGGCTGGGGCGCACGCCAGGTTTTCGAGGGCTGTACGGAGCCACCGGTTGCCATCATTGATCGCGGCGATGTCGGGAAGGAAGCGATGACGAAACTCGTTGCGAGCGATCACGAGACGCTCGCCGAGCGTGTGCTGGCGCTCGACCGTGAGGTGACCGAATGACCGCTTCCGAGGCCAGAGACGGGACCGCAGCCGACCTCGACGTTGGCGTTATCCTCCCCCAGTACGGCACCGCCTTCGAGACGGTTCGGAAGACGGCCCTCGAGGCCGAGTCGCTGGGGTACGATGCGCTCTGGCTCGAGGACCACTTCCAGTCGTGGATCGGCGACCCGCGGCGAAACACCTACGAATGCTGGACGACGCTCAGTGCCGTCGCCGAGGCAACCGATCGAATCCGACTCGGGACACTCGTCACGAGCCAGTCCTATCGCCATCCCGCGCTGCTGGCGAAGATGGCGGCCACAGTCGACCACGTAAGCGACGGGCGACTCGAACTCGGCCTCGGCGCGGGCTGGTACGAATCCGAGTACGACCGCTTTGGCTACGAGTTCCGGGAGCCGCCGGCCAAACGACTCCGCCGACTCGCCGAGACGGTCGAAATCCTGCAGGGACTGTGGACGAACGACACCTACAGCCACGAGGGGCGACATCTCGAGGTCGACCTCGAGGACGCCTTCTGTGAGCCCCAGCCCGTCCAGGAGCCCCACCCCCCAATCTGGATCGGCGGTGGCGGTGAGCAGTTCACGCTCCGATATACGGCCGCGCTGGCCGACGGCTGGAACTACGGGACGCTCGAGTCCGAGGGGTTCGCCGGGAAACTCGACGTGCTCCGCGAGTACTGCGAAAGCGAGGCGCGCTACGACGAGATTCGCAAATCAGCCGAGCTGTTCGTCTTCGTCGGCGAGACGACCGCCGAGGCCGAGAAAAAGCGCGAGCAGTTCAAACGAGAGGTTCTCCCCGACGAACCCAGCGAGCCACGCGAGTTCTTCCTCGGGGGTTATCTCGAGACGGCACCGACGGGGACCCCCGAGGCGGTTCGCGAGCGACTCGACGCGTACGCGGCCGTCGGTATCGAGACCGTCATGCTCGCAATACCGAACGCAGCCGACGACGCGGACGACAGTTTGGCGCTGCTGGCCGACGAACTGCTCGCGTGAGGTGGGCCGCGGGTCGTCTTCCGTCGGGATGCCGGAACGGGAAGGCTCATTTTCGTGGCACACAGTGCCATGACGCATGGTCGAGAATCCTTTCGAGACAGAGATCCGTGTCGGCAGGGTACTGGAGGCGAAATCGTTCCCCGAGGCGAACAAACCCAAGATGACCAAGCTCTGGATCGACCTCGGTGAGGACCACGGCGAGGTCCAGTCGGCGGGACAGTTGGACCACCATTACGAGCCCGAGGAACTCGAGGGCAGACAGGTGCTCTGTGCGACGACGCTCGGCTCGGTCCGGATCGCCGGTTTCAAATCCGAGGTGTTGACCGTCGGCGTTCCCGACGAGGAGGGGTATCCGGTCCTCGTCGAACCGGAGACGGACGTGCCCCTCGGTGGAGTCCTGTTCTGATCGCCGCCGATGGCGGCGACCCGTTTCCACCCGCCTGTAGTCAGCAGTAACAATATACGTCCGGCGTGAATCACGGCCAGTATGGGTGATACGTCGCCGTCGTCCGACGGGACCAACATCGAAGGCGAGTCGCCGCAGGTCGAGCCGACGGTCGAAACGGATGAGGCGACGATCACTGACGACGCTGAACTCGAGCGAACGATCGGGCTCACTGGCGGACTCGCGATCGGAATCGGGACGATGATCGGTGCCGGAATCTTCGTCTTTCCCGGGCTCGCGGCGGGCAACGCCGGCCCAGCCGCCTCGCTGTCGTTTGCGATCGGAGCCGTCGTCGCCCTGCTGGTTGCGTTACCGGCTTCGGAACTCGCGACGGCGATGCCAAAAAGCGGCGGTGGCTACTACTTCATTTCGCGCGGGCTGGGCACGCTCGCGGGAGCCGTCGTCGGGCTCTCGCTGTGGTTCGGGCTGGTGTTCGCGACGGCGTTCTATCTCGTCGGCTTCGGCTTCTACGCCGTCGATACGCTCGCCGAACTCGGGATCACAGTCGGTAACGAGCTCGTGATCCCAATCGCGGTGCTGTTCGGCGCGGGGTTTACCGTTTTGAACGTGACGGGGACGGAAAACGCGGCGAAGCTCCAGAACGGGATCGTCGCCCTGTTGCTCTCGATTCTGGTCGTCTTCCTCGGCTATGGCGGCCTCGATGCGGCGGGAATCGTTGGCGAGCCATCTGCTCCCGAGCAGTTCGCGCCGTTCGGGACGATGCCCATCCTGACGACGGCAGCGCTCGTGTTCACGTCGTATCTCGGCTTCGCGCAGGTGGCGACCGTCGCCGGCGAGATGAAAGACCCTGGACGGAACCTCCCGCTGGCGATGGTCGGCTCGGTGCTGATAGTCGGCGTGCTCTACGTGGTGACGATCTTCGTCGCGACGAGCGCGCTCGGCAGCGAACGCCTCGCAGGGCTCGGCGAGACGGCGATGGTCGAGGTCGGCCGCCACTATCTCGGTGCAGCCGGCGCGTTCGCGATCGTCTTCGGCGGCCTGCTCGCAACGATGTCGAGTGCTAACGCCTCCATCTTAAGTACGTCTCGGTCGATCTACGCCGTCTCGAGAGACGCCCTGCTGCCAAAACGGGCGAGCCGGATCAACCTTCGGTACGGCACACCACACGTCGCGCTGGGGATGGCTGGCGGGCCGATCCTCGTGCTGACGGCGACCGGGCAGGTGGAACTGCTCGCCGAAGTCGCCTCTTTCCTGCATCTCATCATGTACGGGCTCATCTGTGTCGCGCTGATCGCGCTGCGTCGCAACGAGCCCGACTGGTACGATCCCGACTTTCGGGTGCCGGGCTACCCCATCGTCCCGGCACTCGGGGCGCTCGCTAGCTTCGCCCTGATCGGGTTCATGCAGCCCGCCTCACAGCTCATCGGCGTCGCTATCATGATCGTCACCGCCGGGTGGTATTTCTACTATGCCCGAGACGTGACGCTCAAGGGGAAACTGTAATGACACGCATACTCGTTCCACTGGCGATCCTCGAGGGTGAATCGGTCTCGGCCGGGCTCACGACGTTGCTTGAGCCGATGCACGTGACTGTACTCGGCTATCACGTCCTGCCAGAGCAGACGCCACCGGATCAGGCACGGCTGCAGTACGAAGAGCGGGCGACCGACGCCCTCGAGGACCTCGCAGCCGAGTTCGGGGCCGACGAGGGCACCGCCGACTATCGCCTCGTCTTCACACACGATCGAAAGCAGACGTTCGATCGGGTCGCTGCGGAGACGGCGTCGGACGTCTACGCCATCCCGGGTGCGACTGGCCCGGTCGAGAACCTCCTCGTAGCGCTGACCGGCGACGTCGCCGTCGAACGGATCGTCTCGTTCGTCACCGAACTGGTTGGCGGCCGCGATATCGGTGTCACGCTCTTTCTCGCAACCGACGACGAACACGCCGGTCGGGAGGCTCTCGAGGCGGCCGCCGTGACTCTCTTCGACGAGGGACTCCACGTTCGGACCGAACTCGCGGTCGACGAACCACCACTCGAGGCACTCGTCGACGCCGCCACCGGCCACGACGCGATCGTCATGGGCGAACAGGCCCCGTCGCTTCGCTCGCTCATCTTCGGCGAGGAGACCGAACGCGTTGCCGCCGAGTCGATCGGCCCGGTGCTCGTCGTCCGAAATATCGAGGATGCTGACGAGTCGGTCGAAGCCGCCGAGCGCCCGTCTCCGTCCGACGTCACCGACGACTCCTGACTGACGTCGCAGACATCCCTGCGCTGTCGGTCATCATGAGTCACCGGGACGGTGGCTCGAGCGCGCTCATGACTCGTTGTCAGGGCTCTCCGTTTCGTCGGCTGTCGCCCCATCTCTGCCCGCGTCGTCGTCGATCGGGAGCTCAGTATCGTCGACCGTGAGCTCGGTGTTGTCGGCCTCGAGATACTCACCACGAATCACCAGCACTGGATTGACCGTCCCCTTGGCAAGCGTTTTGGCCCGATCTCTGAAAATGAACCGGCGAATCGATGGCCGACTCTCGCCGACGACGAGCAGATCGTAATCGCGTGTGGCATCGAGAATCGCCGTCGTCGGTGAGCCGTCGACCATGAGCGAGCTGTCGATCCGGTCGCGGTCGACGCCGGTGTCGGCCAGCGCGTCAACGGCGGCATCGAGGAGTTCGGTGCCACGCTCACGATCCGTCTCGTCGGCGACGACGTGGAAGAACGTCACCGTGAGCTCGGTGCCAGCAAGCAGCGTCTCGAGATGCATCGCAATGTGGTCGAGGTTGACCTCGCCGCGGATCGCGACGAGTACCGACTCGAGCACGGGCGCGGGATTGAGCAGCAAGACCGCATCACACGACGCTTCGACCGCGATGCGTTCGAACGTCTGCAGGCGATCGTGGGTAAAGACGAGTCGGGAGGTGACGTCGAGACAGCCGGCGTCTTCGAACGCGGTGTGGAGTTTCTCGAGTCCGGCTCGAGCGCGCGCGCCGTACTGGTCACGGGCATGATCCGTCCCAGTCTGGTCGGGCAGTTCGCGATACCCGAGCAAGACGATCGGGACCGATGCGAACGCATCGATGACTGTCGTGGGAACGGATTCGCCACCGAGGACATCAACCGGGATGAGCACGCGATGGTCGCGGGGAGCAGCCATTATCGGATACGATTCTCTAGGACAGCGAGCGTAATAGTCCTCTGTAGCGATGTTGATGACTGTCATCGTGGCCGATCACACGGATCCCGCAGGGTTTTAGCGATGGAAGGACAGTCACCGGGTATGACAGAGGCGACGGGGATCGTCGGGGAGTTCTTTTCGATCAAAGAGTCCACCGACGCCGACCTGCTGGCGATGCAGTGTGGTGACTTCTACGAGTTCTTTGGCGAGGACGCCGAGACCGTCAGCGACGAACTCGATCTCAAGGTATCTCAGAAGTCTTCCCATGGCTCGTCGTACCCGATGGCCGGCGTTCCACTCGCCGATCTCACGCCGTATCTCAAGGCGCTGGTCGAACGCGGCTACCGCGTCGCCGTCGCCGACCAGTACGAAACTGACTCCGGCCACGCACGCGAGATCGTCCGCGTCGTCACGCCCGGAACGCTCCTCGAGACGACCGACGCCGACGCACAGTATCTCGCTGCAGTAGTCGACGGCAGTGGCTCGGACGCCTACGGGCTCGCCGTTGCCGACGTGACCACCGGCCGGTTTCTCGTCACGGAGGCCGACGACGCCGACGACGCGCTGACGGAACTGTACCGATTCGACCCTGTCGAGGTGTTGCCCGGCCCGGAGACGCGAACCGACGACGACCTGCTGGGGCTGATTCGCGAGCGTATCGACGCGGCGCTGACACTCCACGAGACGGAGAGCTTCGCCCCGAAACGCGCGACTCACACCGTCCGCGAGCAGTTTGGCCGGGAGACAGTCGATCGCCTCTCGGTCGGCGAGCCAACGCTTTCAGCCGCCGGAGCGATTCTCGACTACGTCGAGGAGACCGGCACGGGTGTCCTCGCCTCCATGACTCGCATTCAGGCCCATCACGGCGACGACCACGTCACCCTCGATGCGACGACCCAGCGCAACCTCGAGTTGACCGAAACGATGCAAGGCGACAGCGACGGCTCGCTGTTCGAGACGGTCGACCACACCGAAACCAGCGCCGGCGGCCGCCGCCTGAAAGAGTGGCTGCAGCGACCTCGCCGTTCGCTTTCGGTCCTCGAGCGACGCCAGGAGAGCGTCGCGGCACTGGCGTCGGCTCCCCTCGCCCGCGACCAGATTCAGGACGTACTAAGCGAGGCGTACGATCTGGCCCGGTTGGCGTCGAAAGCGACCCACGGCAGCGCGGATGCGCGGGATTTCCTCTCGGTCCGGGACACGCTCGCCGTTCTCCCTGCGCTTGCAGACGCCATCGACTCGAGTCCCGACCTCGCGGCCTCGCCGCTCGCCGAAATCGTTGATCGACCCGACCGCGATGTCGCGCGGGAGTTACAGGAGTCACTCGCGACCGCAATCGCCGAGGAGCCACCGTCGACGGTGACACAGGGCGGGCTGTTCCAGTACGGGTACGACGAGGAACTCGACGAGCTCATCGAGCGCCACGAAGCGGTCATCGAGTGGCTCGAGACGCTTGCAGACCGCGAAAAACAAGCCCACGGCCTCTCTCACGTCACGGTCGACCGCAACAAAACCGACGGCTACTACATCCAGGTCGGCAAGTCCGCCGCCGACGGCGTCCCCGACCACTACGAGCAGATCAAGACGCTGAAAAACTCGAAACGGTTCACAACCGACGAACTCGAGGACAAAGAACGCGAGATCCTGCGCCTCGAGGAACGACGCGGCGACCTCGAGTACGAACTCTTCGAGGACCTCCGTGAGGAGGTCGCCGCCCACGCCGAACTGCTCCAGGACGTCGGCCGAACGCTCGCGACCGTCGACGCCCTCGCCAGTTTGGCGACCCACGCGGCCGAAAACCGGTGGGTCCAGCCCGACCTGCACGGTGGGGATCGCCTCGAGATCGACCAGGGTCGCCACCCGGTCGTCGAGCAGACGACGGAGTTCGTTCCGAACGACGTCCGCTTAGACGAAGAACGGGGTTTTCTGGTCGTCACCGGCCCCAACATGTCCGGGAAGTCGACGTACATGCGCCAGGTGGCCTGTATCGTCCTGCTCGCACAGGTCGGGAGTTTCGTCCCCGCCAAGGACGCCGATATCGGCCTCGTCGACGGGATCTTCACCCGGGTGGGCGCACTCGACGAGCTCGCACAGGGTCGCTCGACGTTCATGGTCGAGATGAGCGAACTCTCGAACATCCTCCACACGGCGACCGAGGAGTCACTGGTCATCTTAGACGAGGTCGGCCGTGGCACCGCGACCTACGACGGCATCTCGATCGCGTGGGCCGCCACGGAGTATCTCCACAACGAAGTGCAGGCGAAGACGCTGTTCGCGACTCACTACCACGAACTGACCGGCCTCGCCGAGAACCTGCCTCGCGTCGCCAACGTCCATATCGCCGCGGACGAACGCGACGGCGACGTCACCTTCCTTCGCACAGTGCGGGACGGCCCGACCGACCGCTCCTATGGCATTCACGTTGCCGACCTCGCCGGCGTGCCCGAACCCGTCGTCGATCGCTCGAGGGTCGTGTTAGAACGCCTGCGCGAGGAGAAAGCCATCGAAGCGAAAGGCGGAACCTCGAGCGAACCCGTCCAGGCGGTGTTCGACGTCTCGAGCGGCCAGTTCCGCGGCCCGGCTAACACTGATGGTGGCGAGTCAGGCGAGGACGGCGAGTCGATCGATCCCGAGACGAAGGCAGTGCTCGAGGATCTCGAGGGAATCGACGTGAACACGACGCCGCCAGTCGAGTTGATCGCGAAAGTCCAGGAGTGGCAAGCGCAGTTAGAGGAGTAACGCTGCCACTCTCCCGTTTCCGTTTTCGATCCGACACTCGAGTGACGACACCACCCTCCCACAGCGGCGTCTGTGACTCGAGTCTGTGGGTTCATACTGTAACAATACTGGCTGCTCCCAAAGCATATAATTTGGAGCACACTATGTGGTCAAATTGGCTCTCCGAGAGAGAAAGCCGACCAAAGTGCTCCAAAAACGGTTGAAATGCCTATCTGGGTCGAATAGGCTCTCGAGTTCTGAACCCATCTAATTCCGTGACACATCGGTCCAGGCCGGTCCTGAACCATGTTTGAAGGCATTATCGAGGGGTTGACTCAGACAGGGGAGCAACTATCACAAAGACAATATGTTATCTCAATATTTGTATTTGGTATATGGTATTTCTGTCTTCGACTGCGCTTCACTCTGTGCTCCCGGACGATGTGCACTCGAGAGTGGGAGCCGTCTCGAGTGTTACTCTGGATGGCGCTGGAGGTCGACCGCCGGGAATCGCTCCGCCCAGTCGGCACCCGTCGTACTCGCGACCTCGTGGAGTCGCTCGAGTTCGGTGACGGCGTCGTCGTGTTCGTCGACGCGCAGGTCGTGCTCGAGCCGCGGCTCGTCCGGATCGAACACCGACAGCGCCGCGCTCTGTGCGTGGTCACGGCGTTTGTCGCCGCCTGCGTCCTCGCCAGCCCGGAGCGCGACGAGAAGACGCTCGTCGAGCGACCGGTCGGCGTTGGTTTCGAAGGCGTCGGCGACCGCCTCAAGGACGCCCTCGCCGACGAGCATGTTCCCCGCGACGGTGTAGCTCTCGCCCTCGCAGTCGCCGGCCCACGCATCGCACGCGTCGCCCGTCATCGCGACGGTCGTCCCCGTGTGATCGACGCCGTGGACCTGCCGAAGCGACGCATCTGGGTCGTCCTCGAGTAGCGCGGTGACGGCGTCGTCGATCGACTCGCCGTCGGCGAGTCGACGCGTCGTCCGAACGCCGATGGGGGTGTTCGTCATCGCCTGCGTACAGACCGCGCCGTGACGGCAGACGAACGGGGCCGTCGAACCGACGCCGATCGCTTTCGTCGCAACGGCGGCCCCGTGGCGGCCGTCGACTGTCGCACAGAGCGAGAACGTCACGGCTGTTTGACCTCTGTGTCCGACTGCTGGTGGGTGAGTGGCTCTGACATTTCGGCTTCGGAGAGGTGACAGGCGATCGTGTGGTCGTCGTCCCCGTCGACCGGCTTCGCGCGCGGTTCGTCTCGTTCACACTCTCCGCCGATTTTCTTCGGACAGCGGGTGTGGAACGGACAGCCCGAAGGCGGGTCCATCGGACTGGGCACTGTGCCCTCGAGGAGAATCCGCTTCGTCTCTCGGTTCGGATTCGCGTGGGGGACGGCCGAGAGGAGACTCTCCGTGTACGGATGGTACGGCGGCTCGAACACCTGCTCGACGGAGCCGAACTCGGCGATCTTGCCGAGATACATGACGGCTACGCGGTCACAGATGTGCTGGACGACGCTGATGTTGTGTGAGATAAACAGATACGAGAGGTCGAACTCGTCCTGAATATCGTCGAGCAGGTTGAGGATCTGGGCCTGCACGCTCACGTCCAGCGCCGAGACGGGTTCGTCACAGACGATGAGATCCGGCTCGACGGCGAGGGCGTTCGCGATGGCGATCCGCTGTTGTTGCCCGCCCGAGAACTGGTGGGGATACTTGTCGATATCGCTCGCCGCCAGCCCGACGCGCTCGAGTAACTCCTCGATCCGTTCGCGTTTTTCGTTCCCGGTTGCGATGTTGTGTTTCTCCATCCCGCGGCCGATGATCTGGCCGACGGTTTTGCGCGGGTTGAGCGAACTCTTCGGGTCCTGGAAGATGATCTGCATCTCCTGGCGGAGACTGCGAATCTCGGACTTGCCGAGTTCGTGGAGCGGATGGCCGTCGAAGTACACTTCGCCGTCGGTCGGCTCAAGCAGCTGCATGACCGTTCTGGCGACGGTCGACTTCCCACAGCCGCTCTCGCCGACGAGTCCGACCGTCTCGCCGCGGTTGATGCTGAAGCTCACGCCGTCGACTGCCTTGACGTATCGGCGCTCGAGTGTCAGCCCGCCGCCGTCGGTTCGGGCAAGCGAGAGGTTGCCGAACAGCCCGTCTCCTGCCGAGAAGTACTTTTTGAGGTTGGCGACCTCGAGTAGCGGCTCCGTCGTTTGCTTTCGGTGGCGACGTTCGCCGTCCGTCTCAGTGCCGGGGTCAGAGAGGTCGAGTTCAGCCGTCCGGAAACACGCCGCGTGCGAACCCGCCGGGGCATCCGGTACGGCATCGAGTGTCGGATCGCCGCCGGAGTGACAGTCATCAGTCGCGTGTGGACAGCGGTCGGCGAAGTTACAGCCATTCGGCAGCGACTGCAGGTTGGGCATCGACCCGCCAAGAGCGTAGAGGCGGTTCCGATCCGCGCCAACTTCCGGGATCGCGTCGATGAGCGTCCGAGTGTAGGGGTGTCTCGGCCGGTCGAAGATGGCCTCGACTCTGCCCGTTTCGATGAGATTTCCGGCGTACATGACCCCGACGCGGTCGCAGGTCTGGGCGACGACACCGAGGTTGTGCGTGATCATCAGGATCGAGACGTTGCGCGTCTCGCGGAGGTCGTTGAGTAACTCGAGGATCTTCGCCTGCGTCGTCACGTCGAGTGCCGTCGTCGGCTCGTCAGCGATGATGAGATCCGGCTCACAGGCGAGGCCGATCGCGATGAGCACACGCTGGCGCATCCCACCGGAGAACTCGTGTGGATACTCGTCGATGCGCGATTCGGGATCCGGAATCTCGACCTCTGCCATCGCCTCGATCGCGATCTCGCGAGCCTCGCTTTCGCTGACGTCCTGATGCAGCGTGATCGTCTCGGTGATCTGCTGACCGACCGTGAGCACGGGGTTGAGCGACGTCATCGGGTCCTGTGGGATCAACGCGATCTTGTTCCCACGGACGCTTTGCATCTCTTTTTCGGAGTGCTCGAGGAGGTCCTCGCCGTCGAAGATGACCGAACCCGAGGCGATCTCGCCCGGGTAGTCGATAAGGCGCATGATCGACTTCGCGGTCACGCTCTTTCCGGCGCCGGACTCGCCGACGATCCCCATCACCTCTCCTCGGTCGAGGGTGAACGAGACGTCGTTGACTGCAGTGATGGTGCCGTTTTCGGTTTTGAACTGTGTGCGAAGCGATTCGACTGCGAGCAGTGGGTCGGTCGTAGCGTTGGTGGTCATTCGATGATCTCCCCCTTCGGGTCGAGGACGTCACGGAGGCCGTCGCCGAGTAAGTTGAAGCCAATCACCGCGGTTGCGATAGCGAGTGCAGGGAAGAAGACGAGCCACGGGGCATCGCCCATGAACGCCCATCCCTGATTGATCATCAGCCCCCACGACGCCGTCGGTGGCTGGACGCCGAGGCCAAGGAACGAGAGACTCGCTTCCAGCAACATCGTGAACGCGATGTTGATCGACCCCTGGACGAGCAACGGTCCGACGCAGTTGGGCAACACCTCTCTGAAGATGATGTAGGTGTCACTCTCACCGCGGGCGACGGCTGCTTCGACGAACGATTCGTTGCGAACGGAGAGTGCGGCACTCCGTGCGACCCTGGCGATAAACGGCGTGTAGACGAACGCCAGCGCGAGGATCAGGTTGGTGAGATTCGGCTCCATCACGGCGACGATCGTCAGCGCGAGCAGGATCGGCGGGAACGACATCATCGCGTCCATCGCCCGCATCAGCCCCTCGTCGACCAGTCCCTGGTAATAGCCAGCGACGATGCCGATCGTCGTCCCGAAGATCATCGCGATGCTGATCGACGTGAAGCCGACCAACACAGAGATTCGTGCCCCCGCAAGGACGCGACTGAAGATGTCACGACCGAGATTGTCGGTCCCCATCAGATGCTCCATCGACGGGGCCTGTTCTCGGTTCTGGACGTTCGTGGCCTCGGGATCGTGCGGGACGAACGAGAACGGCTGTATCGTCACGTCGATGAGCGGAACGACGATCTTCTGTGCAAAGATGGCCACGAAAAAGAGCATGACAATTATGCCAAGCCCGATCACTGCCTTCTGGTTGTTGCGGAACTGGCGGATGAACCGCCCGTAGTGGGCCTTGCGTTCGTCCGTCAGCTGGAACCGGTTCGTCGACATTATTCGGACCCTCCGTAGCGGATGCGTGGATCAACGTACGCATAGAACGCGTCCGCGATGAAGTTCGAGAGCATGTATATGAGCGCGATGATGATGATACATCCCTGCAACAACGGGATGTCACGGTTCTCGATCGCCGTCAGCGTTAGTTGCCCGATACCCGGCCAGGAGAACACTTCCTCGAGGACGACGACGCCGCCGAAGGCGTAGCTGAACTGAAACGCGACAACCGTGATCACGGGGATTGCGGCGTTTTTCAGCGCGTGGCGCAGGACGACCGCGCGTTCGTTCAGCCCCTTGGAGCGGGCGAACTCGACGTAGTCCTCGCTCAGTTCGTCGATCATACTCGAGCGCGTCATTCGCATAATGTAGGCCGTCAGCGCGACCCCCATCGCACTGGCGGGCAAAATGAGATGATGGATCGCCGCGATCGGGTCCACCATCGGTGAGACGTACCCGCGGGTCGGGAACCCACCGAGTGTGAGTGCGAACACGTAGATGAACACGAGCCCCCACAGGAAGATCGGCAGCGAGAGGCCGATGAACGCGAGCATCGATGCCGTGAGGTCTGACGGCGTGTTCTTTCTCACTGCAGCGATGATTCCGAGCGGGATCGAGAGGGTCACCGAAATGATCGTCGCGGAGACAGCAAGCAGCAGCGACCGTGGCAACCGCAGTGCGATCAGGTCGACAACGGGAACGTTGTATCGGAGCGACATCCCCAGATTACCGCTGAACAGCCCAGCGACCCACTCGACGTACTGAACATACAGTGGTTGGTCGAGTCCAAGCTGTGCCTCGAGCTGTGCGATCGATGCCTCGGTCGCGTTCGGTCCGAGAATCAACAGCGCCACGTTGCCCGGCAAAATCTTGGTGAGGCCGAACGTGATGAGCGTCACCAAGAACAACGTGATGAGCATGAAGCCGAACCGCTTGAGCAGGTAATTAACGAACGCCATTTATATACATAACGAGGATGGGAGTGTGTGTTTCATGTCTCGGTGATCGTGTGCGGGTGTTCCAGCTGATACCTACTCGAACTGAACTTCTTCGAATCTGAACGTCGATCCGTCGGGCGACATGATCTCGCCCGTCACGTCTGTGTCACGAGCCATCAGCGTCGGCATCCAGTACAGCAGGATGTGGCCCGACCGACGCTCTTTGAGGAGTTCGGCGGCCTCGTGGTAGATGGGTGCTCGTTCGTCGATGTCGTAGCTCAGTCGTGCGCTGTCGATGAGGTCGTTGTACTCCTCGTCTTCCCAACCGGTGAAGAAAAACGCCCCTTCGGAGTGGAGCGGGCGGTGGAACCCGGCGTCGGGGAACCAGAGACCGAGATACGAACTGGTCGTCGCCTGGAAATCCTGATCCGTGTAGACGTCGCTGAGCCAGTTGCTCCACGTGATCATCTGGATGTCGAGGTCGATGCCGACCTCCGACGCCTGGGATTCGATCACCTGTGCGGCAGTGACCTGATCGTTGTACTGTTGGGGGATCTTGAACGACGCTTCGAAGCCGTCCGGGTAGCCCGCTGCGTCCAGGTGTTCTTGGGCCTTCTCGAGGTCTCGCGGTCGCGGCTCGAGGTCGGGATGTTCCCACTCACTGTCCGGTGCGGCGGGACTCGCGGCGACCTGTCCCTGCCCGTACAGCGCGGCCTCCATGACCTCGTCCTTGTCGATTGCGTACTCGAGGGCGAGTCGGGCGTCGCGGCTGTCGAACGGCTCTTCGGTGCAGTTGACACCGAGGTAGACGAGCGATTTCGGGAACCGTTCGATGAAGTCGATATCCGGGTCGTCCTCGAGGCTCTCGGCGTGACGCGGCGGCACGTCGTTGATGAAATCAAGCTCGCCGGAGCGGAACGTATTAAGCCGGTTGTCGTCGTCCGGGACCTCGTTTTTGATGATCTTGTCGAGATACGGGAGGGCGTCGTCCCAGTAGTCGTCGTATTTCACCATGACGAACTCGGAGTCAATCTCCATACTTTCGAACTGGAACGGGCCGGTCCCGATCGGCTCGCTGAACGCGCCCTGCTGTTGTTCGGCCTGTTCTGCGGGAAGGATATGCATGTGCGACGTCGCCATTCGCGACAGCAACGGCGCGAACGGCTCGGTCAGCACCATCTCGAACGTGTAGTCGTCCGGCGCGTCCATCGACTCGACTCGAGACATGTAGTCGGCGGCGAGTCCCTCGCGCTCGTCGATGCGCTCGAAGGAAGCCAGCACGTCCTCGGACGTAAACTCCGATCCGTCGTGGAACGACACGCCCTCGCGAAGCGAGAACGAAACCTCCGTGTTGTCCTCGGAGAACTCCCAGGATTCTGCGAGCAGCGGCTCGAGTTCGTAGTCCCAGTTGACCCTGACAAGTCCCTGGGTGATGTTCTCGAGAACGCGAGCGGTTGCTGCGGCGCTTTCGAAGTGCGGATCGAGACTCTGGACCGGGACGCTGCCTCCCCACAGCAGTTCACCACTTCTTTCGATGTCGTCGACGTCGCCCGCACAGCCTGCGAGCGCGATGGGAACGCCTGCTGCAGCGGCTTTCATGAAAAGACGGCGGCTCGGACCGTCTACGGACTGTTCATCGGCTGGGTTGTCAGTATCTCCCATGTACTCTTGCAGCGTTGCAAATACTGATACATAAACTTTGTCCTTATTGGTGTTAAAGGGTCGTTACCCTCCCTTCCGTAATATCACTTATTTGAATAGTGCCGCAGTGTTGACTGGGTGGCCACTGACGGTCTTGACTGATTACCGGTCGACGAACATGGGGTTACTCACCTCGAGCAGTCACTCTCCTCGTTGTCCGTTCGAGAACCGCTCGAATACTGTCTGCAGTACGGTATTTCCGATGGAACGGTCACCGTCGTGTCGCCCCGGGTGTCGGCTCCAGCCAGCAGTCTCGGATTACGACTCGGCGAGGCGCGCGAGTCCCTCCGCGAGAACAGTGGTTGCCCCAGCGCAGTCCGACCACTCGGTCCACTCCCGTGGATTATGGGAGATCCCGTCACGCGACGGTGCAAACAGCAGTCCCGCGTCGGTGACTCGAGCAACGTTCATCGTATCGTGGGCTGCCCCTGAGTGCATGAGCAACGTGTTGAGTCCCGTTGCAGTGCCGGCGTCGACTAACGTCTCACGACAGCGATCCGCCATGGGTTCCGGCGGCACGTCGTACGGCCGCGAAACGGTCGTCTCGACAGCTCGTTCCCGTTCGACTCGCTGTGCACTGTCCTCGAGTGCGTCGACGAGCATCGAGATCGAGCCCGCCGACACGTCGCGGATGTCGATTCCAAGTCGGACCTGTCCTGGGATGACGTTCGTCGCGTTCGGCTCCACGACCGCCTTACCGACTGTTCCCACCGCAGACGGAGACTCGTCGTCGACGAGTTGCTTTGCGGCTTCCTCGACATCCAGAACGACTTCACTCGCTGCAGCGAGGGCGTCCGCACGTCCGGGCATCGGCGTCGATCCAGCGTGGTCGGCTTCGCCGTTGACCTCGAGATAGCAGTGGGTAATTCCCGTGACGTTCGTGACGATGCCTGCAGTTGCGTTCTCCTCCTCCAGGCGCGTCCCCTGTTCGGGATGCAACTCGAGCCAGGCGTCCCACTCGGCAGCGTCGATCCGTCCTTCGCCGCGAAAGCCGATTTCGTCGAGTGCGTCCGCCAACGTCGTTCCGTCGTCGGCTTCGAACGCCAGCGCGTCGTCGACCGACCGCTGGCCGGTGGCGACGGACGAGCCGAGCAGTCCGTTGCCGAACCGTTGGCCTTCCTCTTCAGTGAAACAGACGACGTCTATCGGCCGTTCGGGCGTCCGATCAGACTCCTGTATCGCACGGACCGCCTCGAGGCCGCCGTAGACACCGAGCGGGCCATCGAAGATCCCACCGACTGGGACCGAGTCCAAGTGGCTGCCGGTCGCGATCGGCGCGGCGGACGGATCGACACCCTCTGGCACCCACCGGCCAACGATGTTTCCGACCGCGTCGATCCGAACGTCGAGCCCCGCCTGCTCGAGTCGATCGACGAATCGCTCTCGAGCACGCCGGTTCGCGTCCGTCCCGGTGAGCGTCGTTCGTCCGTGGCCGTCCACGTCGGATAGTGCGCCAAACTGCGCGTTAGCTTCGATATCTCGCCGAAGCCTCCCCTCAGAGACATGCATTCCGATGCGTGATCGGAAGTCCGCTTTGTTAAGTGTTTACGTTCTTCGCAGCGGACCCGACATCGACAGCGACACAGATCGTAGCCACTGACCGTCAGTGTGCAACCGATCGCACGACGGCTATGCGATTGCTGTGCAACCCGTTTCAGTTGGTACTGTAACTGGAACACCAGGACCAATCACGATTAGCGCGACTGCGCGATCACCGACCGATGGGTTTCCGAAATGTGAACATTTTTCGCATGGACTCGAGCGACTGGTATCGGACCAGCTGACACGAGTTACACGCATCGCACAGCCGTCATGCGGTGTGGCGTGCAGTGACGGTGGTGACTCGCTTCCGACGTGGGATCACCGCGTGTTCGGCGTCGCCTCCGGGCACTTGCGGCACGTCGTTCTCGAGGTGCCACGCCAGCGACGTGCGTTCCCGAAATGCGAACAGCTATTCTACTCGCGGCCTACGTGTGCGTATGCGTGAGACAAACGACAAAGGGCCGAGGCAGCTCGAAACGGTCGCTCGAGCGTGCGATGTCATCGACGCACTCGAGGAACTCGACGGCGCTGGCGTGACGGAACTGGCCGACGCGCTCGACATCTCGAAGAGTTCGGCGTATTCGTATCTCTCGACGCTGCGGACGAAGCGGCTCGTCGTGAAAGACGACGACGACACGTACCGACTCAGCCTCGAGTTTCTGTATCTCGGGAAGACGATTCGGCACCGACACGTGCTGTTCG
This sequence comes from Natronorubrum sp. A-ect3, assembly GCF_041821125.1. Taxonomy (NCBI): domain Archaea; kingdom Methanobacteriati; phylum Methanobacteriota; class Halobacteria; order Halobacteriales; family Natrialbaceae; genus Natronorubrum; species Natronorubrum sp. A-ect3. The sequence continues at coordinate 213,834 of NZ_JBGUBB010000002.1, forward strand.
AACACGGCAAACAGCAGATCGACCGACTGGCCGAGGAAACTGGAGAGTACGTCCACCTCATGTGCGAACAACATGGCCTCGAGCGGAATATCTACAAGGTCGCAGGTGAGAACGCCGTCGGCGACGCCTACCACACGACCAAAGAGCGAAAAGCCGATTTCCTCCATTTTACCTCGACTGGCAAAGCCGTTCTCGCCTATCTCCCGGACGCCCGAGTCGAAGCGATCATCGACGAGTACGGCCTCGTCCGAAAGACCGAGAACACGATCACCGACCGCGATGCTCTCTTCGAGGAGATCCAGACCATCAGAGAGCGCGGCTACGCGGTGAACGACGAAGAGGAGGTGGCAGGAATCCGGGCTGTCGGGGCACCGATCCGTGATGCAAACGGGGCGATTCTCGGTGCGATCAGTGTCTCCGGACCGACGAGTCGACTCAATGATGACCGATACCACGAAACGCTCCCGAAGAAGGTCATGGAGAGTGCGAACGTCACTGAAGCGAGCATCAACATGTCCAACGCGAGTCAGTCGCTCTGAAATCGGCGTTCACACACGTGCTTTTACAAGAATATTATTGTAAAGTAGAGCCCATTTCTCGCGCCATTACACGACCGATTCACAATCCGTTCGCATTTCGAAAACGCCCTGCAGGGACGTCCACACCAGGTCTTTTTCCATCGGGGCAAGCGGTTGCTGGCTCGAAACCGAACTGATCTGGAGCGAGTTACTCGAGGAACTACGTGGCTGGTCCAATGGGTGTCGCGGGGCGGCTGGGACGTCGCTAGCTGCTGTCAACACCTATCATTATCTTTTGTATCTATCTAAATAGACATTTTGATACTCTCACCCTTCCCCAGAAACTGAACAAAAACCGTATCTTAGGTTAGAGTGTGAGCAAATGCAAAATTAAAATCTCAGTAAGCGCAGAAATAGGAACTTACGCTTGTGATATTTCATCACTCAGAAAAATATTGGCTGAGTCATCGAACTCGTTTTTGAATCCTCGGCTATGATTCAGTTTTGGTTGTCTCCCCGTCTTAGGCCCCTCAAAACAACGACCCATTCATTCCCGATCATTTCCCTTGACCAGTACTCTGTTCATCACTTTCGAAGCATGATATATATGTCTGAGTACGTATGTGGAAAACTGTCTGAAGAATACTATTTTTGTTTCGTCGGGTGGTCGTTGTGATTCGACGGGCCGGTGGCGACGGCTGAACCGAGCCACTGGCGAGCTTTTGGTGTCTGGGTGCGTATACGGCGTATGCGAACTCGAGTTACCGCAGCCGTGTCGGTTCTCGTTGGTCTCCTTGCCGCCTGGGTCGGCTGGGGGCTCTACGTAATCAGGACAACTGAGCGGGTGCCGTTCGAGACGCTCGAGCGCGACGGTGCGTTCGAACGGCGGCGCTATCCAGCCACGATTCTGGTCGAGACGACGGCGCCGGACCAGCGAACGGCGTTCCGACGACTCTTCGATTATCTTTCGGGTGCAAACGAAACCGACGACGAACTCGAGACGACTGCCCCCGTCGCGACGGTCGATGAGACGCGTTCGATCCCTGCCCCAGCTCAGCCGAGCAACGGTGAGTCCGTGCCGATGACCGCACCTGTCCGCACCGCCCGCTCCAGTGAGGGTGTGACGATGGCGTTCTATCTCCCGTCGACTGTCTCGCTCGAGGCGGCACCCATGCCAACCGATCCGACCGTTCACCTCCTCGCCGAACCGTCACGGACGGCCGCTGTGTGGCGGTTCTCCTGGTACGCGACGGACCGTCGCATCGAGCGCGCGCGACAGGCGCTGGCTGCCCACCTCGAGGAGCGCGGCCTCGAGGCGCGTGACGAGCCGACGGTGTTGCAGTACAACGACCCCTGGACACCGCCGTTTCTGCGCCGCAACGAGGTCGCCGTGACGGTCGAGTACTGACGGACGAACGGTCGGGCCACACGTCGGTCGGCCGCTACTGTTGATGACTGTTTCTCTCCACGCAGAATTTACTGAATATCGTTCAATATTCAACGAGTTTACTTTCCACCGGTAACATTATAATCTGATAGACGAGTGATAGCATAATGCACGAACCAGACTACAGCGTGGCAGGCGAGACTGCGATCGTCACAGGCGCAAGCCAAGGAATCGGTCGGGCGATCGCGGAGACACTCGCTGCGGGCGGTGCGAACGTAGCGATCTGCTCGCGATCGATGGATCGCATCGGCCCGGTTGCCGACGAGATCAACGCTGCCGAGGATGCGGGTGAGGCCCTCGCCGTCGAGTGTAACGTTCGCGAGCGCGAGCAGGTCCAGCAGCTGGTCGACGAAACCGTCGAGACGTTCGGCGACGTCGACATCCTCGTCACCAACGCCGGCGGCGAGTTCGTCGCCAACTTCGAGGACATCTCGGCGAACGGCTGGGAGACGATTCTCGATCTCAATCTCACCAGCACCGTCCACTGCGCCCAACTCGCTGGCGAGGTCATGCGCGAGGGCGACGGCGGCGTCATCATCACGCTCTCGAGTGTCAACGGCCAGCATGCAGCACCCGGCGAGAGCCACTACGGGGCTGCGAAGGCCGCGATTATCCGCCTAACCGAGACGCTGGCCGTCGAGTGGGCCGACGACGGCATCCGCGTCAACTGCGTCGCGCCCGGTCTGATCCAGACCCCCGGCGTTGCCGAGACACTCGGTGTTGACAGCGAATCCATGCCCCCACGCGAGAAGACCGACCGCCGGATCGGCCACGCTGAAGAGATCGCCGACGTCGTCCAGTTCCTCTCGAGTCCCGCCGCCTCTTTCATGACCGGTGAGACGGTGACCGTCAAAGGGGTCCCGCTGGCCGGCAACTCGATGACACAGGATCTGGGCCTCGAGTAACAGGGTCATCGCCTCCACCGACGATCCACGGCACTGCTGTGGCCCGCGTCGGATTGTGGTGTTCGACGAATCCGTGCCGTGTGATCCGGGTAAACCGGATCGAACTGCGACATGGTCGGTTACGCCGCGCTGACGACCAGACCTATCTCGTGAGCGAGGCGCATCAGTCTCATACGGGTGAGCGAGTGGCTCCGGCGGCCAGGATATCTGCGAAGCAGCAACTGCGCTCTCGAGACGCCGTGCTCGAACGTCGTCTCACCTTGCACGCTGCATCGAGACCGAACGAACAGCGATGGGAACACGACCGCGCAGAAACGAACCGTCGCTGAGACCGTCATTCGGTCTGCTGTCCGTCAGTTCCGGTGCGACCAGAAGCGACGGCGGTTGCGCCGGTCAATCGGTTCGGCAGACCGTCTCACTCCACGATCCGTCGTGGATCGACGTGTCGAGAGTCGGATTCGTACCGCTCGTAGACCGATTCTGCCCACTCGCGGACGTCGGGGGCGGCAGTAACGATCAACGCTTGGACCGTTCCGCTGCCTTGCTCGTAGCAGCTGATGATGACGCGCTCATCGAGCAGCCCGATTCCGTACGCGGGTAAGTCCTCATGGGTGAGTACCGTGAAGTTGTCCTGTTGCAGCATCGCGACACTGCGCTCCGGGTACGTCGAAAGAAAGTATGTATGGCAGGGTGTTCGGTCGATCAACGTGATGTCTACGCCGTCGTCGATCAGTTGACCCAGAACCGAAAAGCAAGGCTCCATCAGGGCAACCTCGGGGCGGAGAAATCGCAACGTGGTCGTCTGCTGGAGCAGTGATTTGAACCGGTTCACCGGACAGTACGGAGAATCGGGCTCGGCGACGGTCACGCTCATCTTCGACCACGTCTCGATCGGGAACTCGCTGATCTCATCAGGGAGCCAGTGCCAGATATCACGCAGCTTCCGTTCCGTTTTGACCCGCTCGAGCAGGTCCTCCGTCCCGGATGCGACCACCTCTCCGAGTCGGGTTGCAACGTACTGGTGTCCGTCTTTGCGGATCCAGACCCGGTCATCGAACTCGTCCAACGTCCGTCGCATCGTCGACGAGGACACCCCGGTCAACTCACAGAGTTCAGCGCGACTCCGCGGCCGCTCTGTCAGCGCGATGAGTGCCGGAATGCGGTGTTCTGACCGTGTGAGGTACCCGACGTCACCAATCGGCGAATCGGTGGGTGTATGTGCAGCGCTATCGAGGCTCATAGGATAGATACGCAAAGAAGCGAGAAAACTATTCGCACCTCTCATGTGACCGTTCAGTAATTTCTGTGACACTATCTGGAGAACTGTTCAGACGGTGGCTTCAGTACCGTCGGTCGTTCCAAAGATTCCTCTTACGACTGAAATCGTGGGCTCCTCCGTGCATCTCTGTGAGAAGACACGTGAGCAAACCGGCTGTCCTCCTACCACACTGCAGCCGATCCGACTCGACGCGGTTGCCGTCTCCTCATGTCACGGCGAGCAGGTACGTTTTTGCAGTCGCCGCGAAACCACCATGGTATGGAACTCCACCACGCACTCTCGGGTATCACCTGTCCGGTCGTCACGCCGTTCGACGACGCTGGCGCGATCGACGACGACGCGTTCGTTGACGTCCTCGAGCAGCTCCTCGAGGGTGGCATCGACGGACTCTTTCCCTGCGGCACGACGGGTGAGTTCGCCAGCCTCACACGCGAGGAGCGCCGGCACGTCCACGACCTCGCGGTCGAACACGCTGGCAGCGAGGTGCCGGTGCTCGCCGGTGCGGCCGCGACGAGTGTCGCCGAAGCGGTCACCTACACCGAAGACGCGGCCGATGTCGGTGCCGACGCCGCCGTCGTCACACCACCGTACTTCCACACGGCGAACGATCCCGCCGGGAACCAGCAGTTCCTCGAGCAGGTCGCAGACCGGTCCCCGCTCCCCCTGTTGCTCTACAACATCCCGGTCTGTACGGGCGGGCGGATGGAGCCCGAGACGCTCGCGGCCGTCGCGACCCACGACAATATCGTCGGGCTGAAAGACTCGAGTGGCGACCTCGAGTACTTTCTGTCGGTCATGCGCCAGACGCCCGATGAGTTCTGCATGCTGCAGGGCTACGACGCGCTACTCGTTCCCGCACTCCGGATGGGCGCCGACGGCGGACTCAACGCCCTCTCGAACGTCGCGCCCGAGGCATACGGCGACCTGTACGAGACGTTCGACGAGCGCCGCGGGGAGACGTTACAGGACGCAATCGTCCCACTGTTCGACGCCTGTGCTAGCTATGGCTTCGCGCCGGCGACGAAGGCTGCCCTCGAACACCGTGGCGTCGTTCCTACCGATGCCCTTCGGCCGCCGCTCGTCGAAGTTCCCGAAGCCGGTCGCCCGGCGATCGCCAGCGCTGTCGATGGGCTGCTCGAGTCGGGTCCGTGACTGCCATCGCATGCACTGGTCACCAATCCACAGTTTAACCTCGCTTGAACGCAAGCCACAACGCATGCACCGAACGATCGGAATCGATGGGCGGCCGCTGACTGCCGCCCCGGATCGACTGCAAGAGCGTCGCACCTACTTGTGGTCCGACGGTCACGAGCAGTCCGAGCTATGACCGGCGACCAGTCACCCGAGACCGATATCCACCAGCTTGATGACGACACCGTCGCCCGAATCGCCGCCGGCGAGGTCGTCGAACGCCCCGCAAGCGCAGTCAAAGAACTCGTCGAGAACAGCCTCGATGCCGACGCCTCGAGCGTCGACGTCACCGTCGAGGAGGGCGGCACCGAACTGATCCGTGTCGCAGACGACGGCGCGGGCATGAGCGAGGCTGATCTCCGAGCCGCCGTCCGCCAGCACACGACGAGCAAGATCGAGGGGCTTGAGGACCTCGAGACGGGCGTCGCGACCCTCGGCTTTCGCGGTGAGGCGCTGCACACCATCGGCTCCGTCTCGCGGCTGACGATCAGATCCCGGCCCCAAAACGCCGACGGCGCGGGCACGAAACTGGTCTACGAAGGCGGCGAGGTGACGAGCGTCGAGCCGACGGGCTGTCCTACGGGCACCATCGTCGAGGTCGACGATCTCTTTTACAATACGCCCGCACGCCGAAAGTTCCTCAAGACGACGGCGACCGAGTTCGCCCACGTCAACCGCGTGGTCACTCGGTATGCGCTCGCAAACCCCGACGTGGCCGTCTCCCTGACCCACGACGGCCGCGAGGTGTTTGCGACGACGGGACAAGGCGACCTGCAGGCCGCCGTGTTGTCGGTCTACGGCCGCGAGGTCGCGTCGGCGATGATCCCCGTCGACACAGACGAACTGCCACCCGGCCCCCTCAAGTCCGTCTCCGGGCTTGTCTCTCACCCCGAAACCAACCGCTCGAGTCGAGAGTATCTCGCCACCTACGTCAACGGCCGCGCCGTCACTGCCGATGCGGTTCGCGAGGGAATTATGGGTGCCTACGGCACTCAACTGGGTGGCGATCGCTACCCCTTCGTCACCCTCTTTCTCGAGGTGCCCGGCGACGCCGTCGACGTCAACGTCCATCCACGAAAGCGGGAGGTTCGATTCGACGACGACGACGCCGTCCGCCGACAGGTCGACGCTGCCGTCGAGTCGGCGCTGCTCGAGCACGGCCTCCTTCGGTCGCGTGCGCCTCGGGGTCGGTCGGCACCTGGTGAGGCGCGACTCGAGCCCGGGGCTGTTCGAGGCGGTGACGGGACGGCGAGCGACGAGCCTGCACAGGAGCCGCTCTCGAGTCCGGACGACGTGACTGCTGACACACATCCGGAATCGACGGCTAACACCGCCTCGGCTGGCACCGATTCAAGCGAGACCTCGGCTGGCACCGATTCGGGCGACACGGCAGCGGTTGCGGAGTCGGATGGGACGACAGCGACAGCAGACACGAGCGAGACGACGACATCGACATCGTCCTCGAGTCACCCATCTCGCGGCGACGAATCGACGTCCGGAACGCCAGACAGCCAGCCAACGACCGATACCAGTCGTGACGACCCGACGGCGTCCGCAGCCAGTTCGGTACGCGACTCGAGTACCCGCGACGTGACTCGCTCGAGCGACGACCCCTTCTCGTCCGAAGACGACCCGAACGCGACTCGTGAGCCGGACCGCAAGTTCGATGCCGGCACCGAACAGCAGACACTCACCGGCGATGTCGCGACCGGCGACGAAACCGCGTTCGACTCGCTACCGTCGCTGCGCGTGTTGGGGCAGTACACCGACACCTACCTCGTCTGTGAGACGGCCGACGGGCTCGTTCTCATCGACCAGCACGCCGCCGACGAGCGGGTGAACTACGAACGCCTCCAGCAGGCGTTTGCTGACGACCCCGCTGCACAGGCGCTGGCCTCGCCGGTTGACCTCGAGTTGACTGCCGTCGAAGCCGAGGCGTTCGAGAGCTACCGGGAGGCGCTCTCTCGGCTGGGATTTTATGCTGATCGGGTCGACGACCGAACGGTCGCCGTGACGACGGTGCCCGCGGTGCTCGAGGAGACACTCGAGCCCGAACAGCTCAGAGACGTCCTCGCGTCGTTCGTCGAGGGCGACCGCGAGACTGGTGCCGAGACGATCGACGCGCTGGCCGACGAGTTCCTCGGTGATCTGGCCTGCTATCCGTCGATCACCGGAAACACGTCACTGACCGAAGGGTCGGTTGTCGATCTGCTCGAGGCGTTAGACGGCTGTGAGAACCCTTACTCGTGTCCACACGGCCGACCAGTGCTCGTCCAGTTCGATCAGACGGAGATCGAAGACCGGTTCGAACGGGATTATCCGGGCCATCAGGGCTGATCAGACAGACGCCGCTGTGGCACCTGCTGGCGTTTGTGCGTTTTTGTCGGCTAATTCAAGCTGTTCGCTTAATCCCATCTCGACCGGAGTGGCTGTCATGAACGTCCCAACCGACCGGCTCTTGCTGATGCTCGTCGCTGCGACTGGGTTCGCCGTCGTCGCTGGCGGGTGGGCAGCGGCTCTCGTCCACGCCGAGGCAACCGGACTGGAAGACCTCGTCCTTCGAGTGATAATCGGGGCTGTCTTCTTTGCCGTGCTGCTTGGCTTCTGGACCCTGCTTTCCAGTACGGACGACCAAACAGCGTGAGTCGTACTGACCACTCAGACGGCCGCCGATGTGACGCGCCGATTCGAACTGCTCGAGCGTGCCCCCGTTCGAACGGGACACACTCTCCCCCGTTCCTCGTCTCCAGGATCATCAGCGCTGTTCGTGGCGATAGAGCCAGATCGCACAGAGAAACGCAATCGCGCCGGCGGCTGTCGCAATAGCAAACGCGAGCTGATAGCCGATTTCGGTGTAGACTCGGGTGCCGCCGACGAGCTCTCCGGCCCAGTAGTCATCGAGTGCCCACCCCATCGCTGTCGGAAGAATCGCTGCCCCGAAAAAGCTCGCGCCGTTGATCGTCCCCGTCGAGAGACCGCTTGCATTGGCCGGGTGGCGGTCCTTAACGATTGCATACGCAAGCAGGAACGACCCGATCAACAGGCCACTGAGAAAGTACACGAGACCAACGACCGGCAGCGGTGGGTCGCCAACGACGGCGATGATGCCCAGACTGCCCGTAAACAGACCCCCTCCGACGACGATCAACTCGACCCGCCGTTCGAGTCGATCGGAGAGCCAGCCGATCGCCGGCGGGCCGATCATGATGCCGACGCTGCCACACAGCGTAAACACGGAGGCGTACGTGACTGAGACATCGTATGTCTGGACGATGTAAGGAACTCCCCAGAGTCCGAACAGGGTGAGGTTCACCCCGGTAACACAAAACAGCATGATGCTGACGACCCAGACCAACGGATCTCGAAGAATGTCCGAAAGCGACGTCTTGAGCTGTGCGTTCGTCAGTGTCGACTCTCCCGGAACCCCCTCGAGCGGCTCGAAACCGGCTTGTGTTGGCGTGTCGCGGACGAGCGCGAAGACGACGACAGTAAACAGCAGGCCGACCACGCCAAAGCCACCGATCGCCGTTCGCCAGCCTGCGCTGTCGACGAGTATCGCAAGCGGTGTGGTCGCGAGGACACCACCAAACCCGGAGAACGCGAAGGTGAGGCCGTTCATCGTTGCGAACTCGTCGGCGCGATACCAGTTCGCACAGAACCGAAGAATGCAAACGAAAATCACGCTGCCGCCGAGGCCGACGAGGCCGCGGGCCACGATGGCGGTGAGATAGCTGTCGGCGAACGCAAACCAGATCACGCCGACGTTCATCACCGCCACACCGGCCGTCGCCGTTCGTCGTGGTCCGATTCGGTCGGCGAGGATCCCCGTCGGGATCTGCATGATGGCGTACACCCAGAAAAAGATCGCATGCAGTGTCCCCAGTTGTGCGCCCGTCGTCCCGAACGCGCCCATGAGCTCTTCGGCGAGGACTGCCGAGGAGAGCCGATTCATATTGACGAGCAGAAAGACGACGCCGAGCGTTGCCCAGAGGAGCCAGCGCCGTCTGAGTGGATCCGTCCACAGTCGCATTCGGTGACAGTCTCCGCTGACGGAGTGAAAAACTTGGCCAAGCGGCACGCTATAGTAACAACTGCAACGAGTTACACACTGATCACACAGCCGTCGTGCGGTCAGGTGTGCAGTGACGTGCAGTGGCTACTATAGGAACCGACGCCGCCGCGGAACCAGCCACACCACCAACGGTAGGGTACTCGAGGCCGTATCGGCTGCTATGACCGCCGTACGCGAACTCGACGGGTCGGAGGCGGGCGGACAGTTCGTCCGGACCGCGCTGACACTGTCGGTACTGGAAAACGAACCCGTTCGAATCGAGCACATCCGCGGGAACCGACCGAATCCCGGCCTTGCTCACCAGCACTTGGCTGTCCTCGAGACGATGGCCGAACTCTGTGACGCCGAGGTTTCGGGGGCGGAACTCGGCGCGGAGACGGTCGTGTTCGATCCTGCGCTCGAGGCGACTGCGGGAGCGACGGGCTGGAACGGGCAGGATCGGGGCCAGCTCCCGGGTGGGGAGTACGCCGTCGATATTGGCACCGCCGGCAGCATGACGCTGTTGTTCGATACTCTCCTGCCGCTCGCGTCAGTGCTCGACTCACAGCTTTCGGTGACCGTCACTGGCGGGACGGACGTCAAATGGTCGCCCCCACTCGACTATTTCCGCCACGTCAAACTCCCGTTGCTCCGACGGGTCGGGCTCACCGCCGCCTGCGATGTCGATCGGCGTGGGTTCTACCCCGATGGCGACGGCCGGGCGACGCTGCATCTCGCCCCCTCGAGCCTCGAATCGATCGATCTCGTCGAACGGGGGCCGCTCGAGGACGCCCGACTGTATTCGGTCGAATCGGCCTCGCTCGCCGACCGCGACGTCGCTCACAGACAGGCCGAGGGCGCACTCGAGCGCCTCGCACTCGAGGACCGTGGCCTCGAATGCAGTGAACGCCGCGAGGCGACCGCGACAAGTCCCTCTCCGGGGTCGGCGATCGTTCTTCGACTCGACCACGGCACGGGAATCGCGGGCTTTTCAGCCCTTGGCGAACGGGGGACACCGGCCGAACGCGTCGGCGAAGACGCCGCAGACGCCGCGAACCGATTCCTCGAGGCGACGGACGAGCCAGCGTCGCCGGTCGACCGCCAGCTGGCTGATCAGTTACTCGTCTTTCTCGCCCTCGAGGGTGGCCAACTGCGCGTGCCCGCAGTCACGGACCACGTCGCCACGAGCTGTGCACTCCTCGAGGCGTTTGGCGCAGCGGTCGCCGTCGATGACACGCCGAGCGAGACAGCGCTGGTGACAGTCGAATCGACGGTCGACGCGTAGGCGGGCGCTCGAGGCGTCTGCTGACGCGTCAGCTCCTCGCAGACACTCTAGGAAACCAACATAACGTCATAACTTATACGATAGCCGTTCGTTGGTCCGAGTATGACCGACGCACATCGCATCGACCGAGACGTTCGGAGGGCCGAGCCGTGAGCGATCTCGTCACCTTCGGGGAGACGATGCTTCGCCTGTCGCCGCCGGACAACGAGCGCCTCGAGACCACGACCGAGTTCGAGGTCCGCGCGGCGGGTGCAGAGAGCAACGTTGCGATCGCCGCGGACCGGCTGGGTGCGACGGCGACTTGGCTCTCGAAAGTGCCGGAGACACCGCTTGGCCGACGCGCCGTCGGCGAACTCCGCCAGTACGGAATCAAGACTGACGTCGTCTGGAGCCACCGCGGCCGACAGGGAACGTACTACCTCGAGCGGGGGGGCAAGCCTCGCGGGACGAACGTCGTCTACGACCGAGAGAACGCCGCGATTACGACTGCGGAGGCTCGCGAGTTCGATATCGACCGGGTACAGGACGCCCGCGTCTTCTTTACGACCGGCATCACGCCTGCGCTCTCCTCGACGCTCCGGGAGACGACGATGAACATGCTCAAAGCGGCCAAACAGGGCGGGACGACGACCGCGTTCGACTTCAACTACCGGCGCAAGCTTTGGTCGCCCGAGGAGGCCAAACAGACGATGACGAAACTGTTTCCGGGGATCGACGTGCTCGTGATCGCCGCCCGCGACGCCCAGAACGTCCTCGGATTCGAGGGTGACCCGCGCCAGCTCGCCCACAAACTCGGCTCCCAACATAACTTTACGACCGTCGTCGTCACCTGTGGCGCAGACGGCGCTGTCGGCTGGCATGACGGAGTCGTCCACGAACAGGACGTCTACGAAACCGAGACCGTTTCACAGATCGGTACCGGCGACGCCTTTACCGGCGCGTTCATCGCCCGCCGACTCCACGGCGAGGACATCCCGACTGCCCTCGAGTACGCCGCGGCGACGGCGGCACTCAAACGGACGATCCCCGGTGACGTCGCGCTGGTCACCAAAGACGAAGTTGACGCGGTTATTTCGGACGGCGGGACGGCAGTCTCCCGGTGAGAACGCCACGCTGGCGTCGCTGACTACTGACTCGTTTTCGTCGCTTATCGCCCACATGTGCCGTTCTCGTCGCTCCGACGGACATCGTTTGTCCCCTTGCGGTCGACTCGAGCGCACTGTCGGCTCCGACACCGTCGCGTGACTGTCAGGCTGTGGGGCTGGTGAACAATATTATACTAGCTGGTGGGGTGTATCGGGACGGACTATGGGGACTGCCACCACAGCACAACTACGGTCGATGTACGAGGATATGGTAACGGCGCGATACTACGAGGAGCGCCTGCAAGATGAGTATATGGAGGGGAAGACCCCCGGATTTGACATCAGCGCCGGACCCATTCCGGGCGAACTCCATCTCGCGGCGGGCCACGAGGCGACCGCGGCCGGTGTCTGTGCGCATCTGACCGACGAGGATACCGTTACGGCACCGCACCGGCCACACCACATCGCCATCGCGAAAGGTGTCGATCTGAAACGGATGACTGCGGAGATTTTCGGCCGGGAGACGGGGCTCAGCGCCGGCAAAGGCGGACATATGCACCTGTTCGACCCCGACGTCAACTTCGCCTGCAGCGGCATCATCGCACAGGGCTGTCCGCCCGCTGTCGGCGCGGCGATGGCCGCGAAAAAGCGCAACGAGACGAACGTCGCGGTCGCCTATCTCGGTGAAGGTGCGATCAGTCAGGGAGCCTTCCTCGAGTCGCTCAACCTTGCGAGCCTGCACGACCTGCCCGTGATCTTCGTCGTCGAGGACAACGACTGGGCGATTAGCATGCCCAAAGAACGGATCAGCGCGCCACCGGATGGCTCGAAACGCGCCGCCGGCTTCGACATGCCGGGTGTCCGTATCGACCACGACGACGCCACCGCGGTCTCCGAGGCCGCCGCCGAGGCAGTCGGGCGCGCTCGAGACGGCAACGGACCGACGCTCATGTCGGTGCAAGTCCACCGCCGGATGGGTCATTTCATGGGCGATCCGGAGACGTATCGCCCCGACGCCGACCAGCAACGCCATCAGGAGCGTGACTCCATCGAGCGCCTGGCGGCCGACCTCGAGGCCGCCGGCGTCGACGACGAGGAACGCGAGGCGATCCGCGAGGACGCCCACGAGCGTGTCGACGGCGCGATCGAATGGGCTAAAGATCAGCCAGAACCGGAACCCGACGCCGCCCTCGAGGACGTGTTCTCGAACCCACCCGCGGGTGTGACGGACGAGGATCCGACACCCGAGTTCGCCGGTAACGGAGGTGGCAACTGATGAGTGCCGAGGGAGAGCGACAGGCGACGATGAGCACGGCGATGGTCGAGGCCATCGCGACTGAGATGCGAGACAACGACGAGGTATTTTATATGGGCGAAGACGTCGCCGACTACGGCGGCATCTTCGACTCGACGGACGGCCTCCTCTCCGAGTTCGGCCACGATCGGATCATGGACGTCCCGATCAGCGAGACGGCGTACATCGGCGCGGCGGTCGGGGCCGCACAGGAGGGGATGCGGCCGATTGCCGAGGTGATGTTCGTCGACTTCTTCGGCGTCTGTATGGACCAGATCTACAACCAGATGGCCAAAAACACCTACATGAGCGGGGCGAACGTGAGCGTCCCGATGGTCCTGACGACGGCCGTCGGCGGCACGTACAGCGACGCAGCCCAACACTCCCAGACGCTGTACGGCACCTTCGCTCACCTGCCGGGAATGAAAGTCGTCGTCCCCTCGACAGCCTACGACGCCAAGGGGCTGATGCACAACGCCATCCGAGACGACGACCCGGTCGTCTACATGTTCCACAAGCGCCTGATGGGGATCGGCTGGATGCCGGCCCCCGACGGCCCGAAAACCGCCGTTCCCGAGGAGTCCTATACGATTCCGTTCGGACAGGCCGACGTCAAGCGCGAGGGGGCCGACGTCACCGTCGTCACGCTCGGCTTGCACGTCCATCGCGCGCTCGAGGCCGCAGCGAAACTCGCCGACGACGGCATCGATGTCGAGGTGATCGACCTCCGGACGCTCGTGCCACTGGACGAGACAACGGTCCTCGAGTCAGTCCGAAAGACCGGGCGACTCGTCGTCGTCGACGAAGACTATCGCTCGTTCGGTCTCACCGGTGAGGTCATCTCCCGTGTCGTCGAGGCCGAGCCGAACGCCCTCGAGGCGGTCGAACGGCTCGCTGTCCCGGACGTCCCACTGCCGTATGCGCGCCCGCTCGAGAACAGGGTAATCCCGGATAGCGACGACATCGAAGACGCGATTCGGAAGACCCAGCCATGAGCGACGACGGATCGCGCGTGGCGCTCGATTCGGCCGACTTCTGGCCTGCCGACGCGGACCAAGAGGAGGGGCTCGTCCTCGAGTGGTACGTCAGCGAGGGCAGTCAGATCGCTGAGGGCGACCTGCTCTGTGAGTTTCAGGTCGAGAAGATCGATGTCGAGGTCGCTGCCCCGACGAGCGGGAGCGTCGACGAGATCGTCCTCGAGAAAGACGCAGAACTCGAGCGCGGCGACACGCTTGCCTATCTCACGCCGGATTCGGGCGCTGCAGGCTGATTTCGCGGGCGTTGTCTCGCGTTTTCGACAGCCAAAACCGGATGTGTGTCCGGACGTTTGGACGGTTTTGTCAGAATCTACTTTATAAGCCACTCGAATGTCCCGGGTACGATGACCCGAACTGTAGCTGTCTTCCTTGCAGTGCTCGTCATGACGGCGACTCTCACGATCGCTGCCGCTGGCGGGGCTGTGGGCGCGTCACAGCCCGCCGAACCGATGGCGACGACGGATGCACAGGCCGACGGATACGCTGGCACTCACGTCGAATTCGACACCTCGAGCAACGCCGTCGTCGACTACCGCGTCGGCGGCCAGCCGGTGTTCGAGAACGTCACCGTCGACTCTCAACGCGACCATCACGGGCAGGCCGGCATCGGTGCTGACGTCGGTCTTTCGGCCGTAACGAACCTCTCCGGAATCGGCCTCGAGATCGCAGCCCAGACCGAGACGCGGGCTGAGATCGCCACCGAGGGATCGGCGTCGCTGTCGGCCCACGACACCGACCGCGGTATCCTGACGGTCAACGCCGGCGAAGATGCCCAGTACGTCCAGCTGAACCTCTCCGAGGAGAGCACCGCCGAAGGCAGCGATGAGGGCGACCGCGTCCACGTCGAGAGCGGCGACCGAGCCGGCGTCCTCCTCGTGGCCGGCGACGGCGCGGTTGCCGTCACTGACAACGGCGACGTCGCAGCCGACCTCGAGAGCGAGTCGACGCTGGTCTTTCGCTCGTACGACGACGGCGAGCGCGACGACAACGCCGTCGAACAGGAACGGCTGATCGCCAACGGGACGGCGACCGCCGAAGTCTATGCCGACGACCGTGACGGCGATCGCGTTGCAGACGTCGCAACCTACGGCCAGGACGTCGCCGTCGAGACCCATGATGAGGCCGACGATCGCCTCGAGATGGCCGTCGAACGCGCCCAGCACGAGGGGACGGTTGTCATCGTCAGCATCTCAGAGGCCGCACTCGAGGCCGTTGGCAGTGCCGACGACCTCGCGGTGACCGTCGACGGCGAGGCTGCCGTCGAAGCCGATTCGTACAGCGACCTCGAGGGCGGGATCGGTGAGGAGCCGCGCTACATGGTGACCCACTCGAGCGAGGCATCCGCAGCTGCCGACGTACTCGTCGCAGTGGACCACTTCTCAGAGCGCGAGGTGGCGATCCAGGGCGACACCGAGGACGGTGCTGACAGCAGCGAAAGCGACAGTGTGCCCGGCTTCGGCATTGCCGCCGCAATCGGTGCGTTGCTCGCCGCCGTCGGCGCACGCGTCCGGTAAGCTATCGTAGCCACTGGCAGTCAGTGCGCACCTGATCGCACAGCTGTCGTGCGATCAGTGTGCAAACCGTTCCAGTTGTACTATACTGCCGAGTTCCGACCGCGACGAATGGCCAGAATCGATGCTTTTCACGCTATCTCGTCGATAGATGTGTCAGCATACGTCTAGAAGCCCTTATTATTGTGGGTGGCCTAATCGATCTCCGATTATCCATGAGATCCTTCGACGAGATGAACCGCATGTTCCGTGAGATGGACCGCGCCGTCGATCAGCTCCGATCGGCCTGGCTGTCCGAGTTTGCAACCCCCGGCCTCGAACCTGCCCTCGAGAGCGGAGCCGAACGCGACATGATGCCTTCGATGTACGCTGGGGAGACGACGGCAACCCTCGAGGACGAGGGCGACCGCTACGTCTATGTGATGGACCTGCCGGGGTTCGAGAAGGACGACATCGATCTCGCGTTCCACGATGGACTGCTGTCGATTCGCGCCCAGACCGACGTCGAGAAGGGCTCCGACGCGTATCGATCCGTCCGCTCGCGTCGGATCAGTCGCCAGGTCCCCGTCCCGAACGTGGTCGTCACCGACGAGATCACCGCCAGCTATAGTAGCCACTGCAAGTCAATGCACACCTGATCGCACGACGGCTGTGCGATCAGTGTGTAACTCGTTGCAGTTGTTACTATACCACAACGGCGTTCTCGAGGTCCACTTGCCGATCGTTGACGACGACCGTGACGACCACGGCCACCACATCGACATCGAGTGAGCCGGCTGCGAGATTCGATCCGGCCGATCTCTCTTCTGCAGTCGCCATCTGCAATGTCGGCACAACTCGAAGCCAACATCGTGCAACAGTCTTGGGCCTTGTTTAGAACCTATCAGTTGCTGCTGCTGAACTCTCTTCATACTCAATGCGATCTCCAGGCTTGAGGGCCCGATTGGCAGACTCTCTGTGGAATAACTATACGATTCCGTACAGAAACTCAACGGCCGGCCACGCACTTTTCCCTCCCGAGGTGATACTGCTGTCTGTGACTCGAGTGGTCCGGCAGGCAACCACTGACGATATCTGGGCCGTCCACGCGACCGCGCGCCAGAGTTGGCACGCCGCGTACGACGACCTCCTCGGTGCCGACCGCGTCGACGACATCGTCGACGAGTGGTACGCGATCGGCGACCTCGAGTCGTCGATCAGCGACGCGAGCGGCCGCGCTGACATCGCGTTTCTCGTCGCCGAGGGCGCTGACGCTGCCGGCGACGGGTTCGCGGACGACTGCTATGGATTTGCACAGGTCGTCCCGTGGCCGGAAGACACTACGGTGGGGTATCTGACTCGACTCTACGTCCGACCGGACGTGTGGGGCGAGGGCGTTGGTACAGCGTTACTCGAGCGTCTCGAGGCGGATCTCGACGACACGTTCGAGCGACTGCGACTGGCTGTCCTCGTCGACAACGAGCGGGGGATTTCGTTCTACGAAGCTGCGGGGTTCGAACACGTCGCGACGCGAGAGACGGATCTGGCCGACGGCCTCGAGGAACGCGTCTACGAGAAGTCGCTCTGAACTCGCCCACAGAACGGTGCAGCGACTCGGAGCAGTTCGGGCAGTTCGGCGATGAGCCATACACTGGCTCGAAATTCGATCGGGGACGATCGAGCCGATGGGCAGCGCCGCTACTTACAGCGTTTTCTCCGCTTTGTCGTCGTCGACGACTTCGATCCCGCGGTTGTTGACTGCCATCGGATCGAGCCCGACCTCCTGCAGGAAGTTCTTGTACTCGCGTTCGCACTGCTCGGCGTCTTTCTGTTTGTCGCTGGCCCGATCACAGAGTTCGATGAGGTTCTCCGGGACGTCGTTCTGGTAGACGATCCAGTGGTTGATCAGGTCGCTAAGCCGGCGAATCGGGCTCGTGAAGTGGCCGTAGATCTCGAAATTCAGCGCGTGGTGGCCGCCGAACGGATCGTTCATGTACTTCGCGCGGGGCATCACTTTCATCACCGCCCACTGGATCTTGTCGAGTTGGCGACCGGGAGCGTCCTCGAGTGTCGCGTTGACGGCCTTTCGCGGGTCGTCCCACGTGTCGCCGGGGATGGAGACACCGTCTAAGTCCTGGATCTCTCGAAGCGCTTCGGACCACTCGTCGGGGCTTGGCTGTGGGTGGACCCGGTACATCGCCTCGACGCCACGGTTCCACATCAGTTCGTGCGTGACGGCCTTGTTGGCCTTGAGCATACACTCCTCGATGATCGTGTGGGCGCGGTCTCGAGCGGGATTCAAGACGAGCGACCCGTCCTCTTTGCGCTGTTCGTGCATCCGGTCGGCGACCTCATGCACCAGTGTGTTCTCCTCGTGCAGCGGCGCGTCGGGATCTTCGAGGCGATTCTCGGCCTGGGAGTAGGTGAGTCGCTCGTCGGATTCGATGACCGACTTGTAGATGTCGATGGTCTCGTAGGAGAGATGCTCCTTGTCGAGGTGCATCTCGACTGTGTGAGCCAGTCGGTCCTCGTTGGGAACCAGTGAACAGACCGTCTCGGCCAGCACGGGCGGGAGCATGTGGATCGTATAGCCCGGCAGATAGACCGTGTTCCCGCGCTCGACGGCTTCGTCCCACATCGCCGTCTCGGGGTTGACGTAGTGGGTCACGTCGGCGATGTGGACCCAGAGCACGTACTCGTCCTCGCGTTCTTCGATCGAGAGCGCGTCGTCGAAGTCCTGTGCGTCGATCGGGTCCGTCGTCCACGTCGTCAGGTCCCGCAGGTCTTTGCGTTCGTCGAGTTCCTCTTGAATCTCCGCCTCGACGCCCTCGGTTCGCGCCTCGGCTTCCTCGAGGACGGCCGCGGGAAACTCACCACGAATCTCGAGTTTCTCGAACAGTTCTTCGCGTTTGTTCTCCAGATGTCGTGCGAGGTCCTCGCTGATCTCGACAGGGCCCTGCCCTTCGGCCGTACCGGCTTCGGCCTGTGCGTCGTCACTCATACGGAGGGGTACGAACGAAAGCGTAAAAGTCGTGTCGGGACGGCCGGCACAGTCATCTGCCGGTCGCGACGCCTCGAAACCGACACACGGTCGACGGGGTCAGGACTCCTCTTCAAGCGTTCCGTACCGTTCCTCGACGGTCTCGAGATAGCTCGAGAGAAAGCGTTCCCGTGTCGCTTCGCCCGCTTCGAGTTCGACCAGCAATCCCTCGAGTTCGTCCCGCGGGTAGTGACAGAGGCCGTCGTAACAGGATTTACAGAGATGTTCGAACGACTTGTCGTCGCGGTCCCAGCGGTCGCCGTGTTTGTCGTACTCGCGCGCCTTCGACCGGGACACCTGCTCGCCGCAGGCGAGACATGTAACCGTCTCAGTGTGGGTCCGGGAGAGCCACATGTCTTCACCGACTCTGTGCTATTACTTAGCAATTCTCACACGTCTTCGCCGAGACGACTGTCCGGGCGACCGATCAGTCGTCGGACTGGGGTGTTTCCAGTACACCGGCTTTCGGCAGGACAGTGAGCCGGTGCGTCGGTCTCTCGTTCGTCGCGTGAATCGGTCTCGTCACCTGGTGTCGGTCTCGTCGCGTGAATCGGCTGTGATCGCGGCCGACTGCACGCTATTCGCCGTCTCCACCGTCGGGAACGGATGGTCGTTCGCGTTTGCTGTCGAGGTCTGTGTCAGCGTCGGGCACCTCGAGCGGCCCGTCCGGATCGATCACCGTTCGCGCGGGAATCGGCTCTTTCGGCGGCGGACGACGCGCGATCAGTCGCTGGAAGCGCGTGAGATCTCGAGGCTTGTCGGTATCGATCTCCTCGTACTCGACGACGATCCGATCCCCCTCGGCGAAGATTCGGACGTAGTTCAGCTGGAACGAAGGCACGTAGACGCCCGGCAGCCGCGAGAACCGCGTCTCGACGTGTTGGAGTTTCTTCAGCCAGGTGCCCGTGTTGACGACGACCCGGTCGCCCCACTTCGCCAGCGACGCGCGGTGGGTGTGACCGTAGACGTAGACGCAGACGTCGCGGTTCGCCTCGAGCGTTTCCTGGGCCGCGTTCAGGAACGGCTCGTCGCCCTGTCCGACGCGAATCCCCGAGAGTGCGACGCCGAAGCGCTCGAGCGTGTGCCTGAGATCGTGTCTGAAGAACCACAGCGGGACCGCGAGCAACAGGAGGACGGCTATGATCACGAGGTTGATCGTGACGATGATCTCGAGGACGATATCGGCGATGCCGAGCGCGTGGACAACGAGATTGTCGGTGAACAGTCGTGCCGGGAGGATCCCCGCGACCTCGAGAACGGTCCCGAAGAGGTAGACGAGCGTGATGTTGAAGAATAACAGCAGCGGGACGATGATCGCCCGCAGGTACGGACTCATCTCCCGGTAAAAGTAGTTCGAGAGGAGCCAGCGCGGGATCTCCTCCATCGGGGCCACCGACTGGATGTCGCGCAGCCAGTCGCCGCTGGCTCGTCCCGAGTAGCGGCCAGCCGTATCGACGATCCGCTGGACGACGAAGTAGCCGACCGGGAGCGCGTCGGGGTTGCCCCAGTCGGGCAGCCGGTTGTTCGCGTCGTGTTGCTGGCCGTGTTCGATCCAGATCTCCCCGTCGCCGACTTCGCGGGTGATCGCGATTTCGGGCTCGAGCGCGACGTTGAACTCCGCGAGTCGATCGACGTGTGCAGGGTAGCAGGCGAGATCGTAGTCGTGGTTGCCCGGAATAAGCGTGATATCGATCTCCGCACCGGTCGCGCGGAGTTGCTCGAACACTCGCGGATGATCCGCGATCACGCGCTCGAGTTTCGCCGGTCCCGTCACTTCGGCGTACTCCCACAATCCGAAGGCGTCGCCGTTGATAATCAGTTCGACGTCGCCGCCGCGCTCTTCGAGATCCGCGAGAAAGTCGAGGAGTTCGACCTCGAAATCGAGCGTCGTGAGCTGCTCGTCGCCGCCCATGTGGAGGTCGCTGATAAAGACGTACTCGGTGGCCATCAGTTCTGCTCTGGCGAGCTACCAGCCCCGGAATCATAGTGGTTTGCCCGTTCCCGACGATCGGCGGGAGTCGGTTGCTCACCGGGATCAGTCCAGTTCTCGCTCGCTCCGATTCCGTCTCTTCTTCTCCTCGTCCGAGTCGTCGGTTTCTCGTTGATAGTACCGGTTCCAGACCATCTGAGCCGGCGCGATCAGTATCGGGATGAAGTACGCCACGGAGAGGCTTACGGTGGCGACGACAACCGAGAGGGCGAAGACGGCCGGCGAGATCAGCCCTCGAATCGTGATCAGACGCGCGGCTCCGTCGCTGATCTCGTCGGCCGTAAAGTCGGCTCGAGCCGCATAGGTCCAGACTGCGGTGATGAGCACGCCGACGAAGACGAAGTTGATCGAGTACAGCGTCCAGGCGAACTGCGTTCCGTAGGTTCCCAGCAGCTCCGTCGGATAGGGGAGAAACGATATCGAGAGCAAGAATAGCAGATTCAGCCACAGCAGAATCCGATCGTGGGCCTCGATGTACCGAAAGTGGTTGTGGTGGATGTTCCAGTAGAGTCCGACGACGACGAAACTCAGGAGGTAGCTGACGAGCAGCGTCTCCTGGTCGGCCACCGCCGCCGGCAGCTCCGAGACGGAGACGTCCGGCACCTCGAACTGCAACACCAGCAGCGTGAGCACGATGGCGAACACGCCGTCGCTCAGCCCCTCCATTCGGTCCGTCTCCGGACCGCCGAGCGTCCGTACCATACGTGGGTGTCTACTCGAGGCGACGAATACGCTGCCCCGGTTCGCTCGCAGTGAGGGTTCGCCGACGGTCAACGGCTGGTTGTTGGTCGGCGGTCGATGGTCCACTCGAGATCACTTCGGACCCTCGCTCGACTTGACGCAGAATCTAATCTATTAAATGCACACGGGCGGAAGGGCGAGTATGCAGGTTAAGTCCCGACACCACCTCCGGAGTGACGCCGTCTCGGACGTAGAGACCACGCTCGAGGAGCAACTCGGCGTCTCACCTGACGGTGATGCCTACGAGCGTGTCGAATTCGAGAACACCGACTGGGAAGTCATCCTTATCGACGGCGAGCCACAGGTCGCCTACTTCGACGATGAGCCGTTCCTGACGGTTCGCGGGGCCAACGTCTACGAGCCCGAAAAGCAGCTGGTGACGGTCGATTCCGGCGCGATCTCGTTCGTCAGCGACGGCGCGGACGTGATGCGGCCGGGGATCACGGCGGCCACCGATGACATCTCGCCCGACGATCTGGTCGTCATCGCCGAGGAAACCCACGGCAAGGTACTTGCCGTCGGCCGCGCCCGCGTCGAGGGGTCGGATATGGTCGGCGACGAGGGCAAAGTCGTCGAGTCGCTTCACCACGTCGGCGACGATCTCTACGAGTTCGCCGGGTAGTCACCCGTCGGCTTCCGCGAGCAAATCCGCCTCGAGGGCGTCGTCGACGGCGAAGTCATCCGCGATGTACTCGAGGCCGTGTTCGCCGAGGTCGGTGTTGACGAGACTCTGCGTCGCGACGGCGGCGTGTTCGCTGCCGAACGGACAGCGTTGTCACTTTCCTCCCGATCCGCTCAGGTCGTTCGTTCCAGCGATCAGTATCGGGACACAAGACATTGTCTGACGTAAGAACTATACTGACGGCGGCGGTGGGTTACGCCAATGGGATTTATGAGCAAAATTCTCGGCGGCAGTCAGTCGCGGACAGCCGAGGATTACGTCGAACTGAATCTCGACGACGTATCGGCGAGTTCGGCTGACGCGGCGATGCAGGTCCATATCGCCGAGGTCAGCGGTCAAGCCGATGCTATCGACATCAAAGACGCAGTCTACGACGGCGACATCGTTATCGCCGACATCACGCGACTGCGAACCGAGGACAGCACCGTCGAACACATCATCGACGAACTCAGACAGGTTGCCCACGAGGTCGACGGCGATATCGTCCGGAAAGGCGATGATCAGATGATCATTACGCCGACTGGCGTCCGAATCAGCCGTGAAAAGCTAGGCCAACGGGCCTGACCCGACACTCAGTCGACCAAATGCGCTGGTTGGTCACTGTACTGTCACCCGGTCTGCGTTCCTCGAGTTTGAGGACAGTCTCCTCGTGTCTGGCCGGTGTGTTTTCACCGGCCGGGAATTCCAACGTCGGCTTATTATAAACGAGGACATAGCACCTCATATGAGTGGTTTTCGAGCGACAGTCGTCGTCGACGATCCGATGGACTGTCCGATTGCAGATGCCTCTTCGACCACCGACGAGCCGATCACATCTGTCACGCGCTCGAGCACGGCGACGGACGAGACCGTTGTCGAAGAGTTTGGTGTTGCTGATGGGTCGTCGCCGGAGGCGATCGACGCAGGCACCGAGGCCGAGTTGACGCCGATCCAGACGAACGAGCGCGAAGACATCTATCGGTTCGAACGCGATGCTGGCGCTGGGTGTGCGTGTGAAATCGTCGAGCAGACCGGAACACCGATCTCCGCCGTTCGCGCACAGAACGGCTCGCTGCTGTTGACGTTTCGGACGCTCGAGCTCGATGTGGTCTCCGACATCGTCGGCGATCTCCGAACCCAGTTCGACGGCGTCCTCGTCGAGGATCTCACGCAGGACCACGATGACGAGTCGACGGATCCTGTCATCGTCGACCGGGAACTGTTGACGACGCGCCAGCGCGAGATCCTCGAAACGGCCCACGAACTGGGCTATTTCGAGTATCCAAAAGGGGCAAATGCGACAGACGTTGCTGAGGAACTCGACATCGCTCGCTCGACGTTTACTGAGCATTTGGCTGCTGCACAGACCAAGCTGTTGAATGCCATTCTCGAAAAATAATGTAAAATAATACACCCCGGAGATCAAACAGTGAACGCATGTCGACTTCACGGCCGGCACTTCCTGTTCAGTTTTCGAATCAACGCAACGAAACGGCGACATCGCACGTGTTCGGGCGTGACAGCGAACAAACGACAATACTTTTCCATCGGGGTGCGAAATGCCGAGTATGGTTGACGATCTCAAGAAGGGATTGGAGGGAGTCCTTGTTGCAGAGTCCGGACTCAGCTCGATCGACGGCAGCGAAGGTCGGCTGATCTATCGCGGCTATACGATCGAAGATCTCGCCCGTGGCGCGAGCTACGAGGAAGTCGTCTATCTCCTCTGGCATGGCCACCTGCCAAACGAGGACGAACTCGAGGCGTTCACTGAAGCGCTCAACGAGGAACGCGACGTCAGCGATGCCGTTCTCACGACGATGGAACAGCTCGCGGAAGCTGACGAGCAGCCGATGGCCGCACTCCGGACTGCGGTTTCGATGTTCTCGGCTTCCGAACCCGAGCGCGATGCAGATCCCGAAGACCTCGAGGCGTCACTCCGAAAGGGGCGACGCATCACCGCCAAGATCCCGACCGCACTTGCGGCGTTCGAGCGCTACCGGCTCGGCGAAGAGCCGCTCGACCCACACCCTGAGCTGGGGCTTGCAGCGAACTTCTTGTACATGCTGACTGGCGAGGAACCGAGCGATGTCCACGCCGAAACGTTCGATCAGGCGCTGATCTTGCACGCAGACCACGGCTTGAACGCCTCGACGTTTACGTCGATGGTGATCGGCTCGACGATGGCCGACATCTACAGCGCCGTCTCTGGCGGTGTCAGCGCGCTTTCGGGCCCACTCCACGGCGGCGCAAATCAGGACGTTATGGAGGTCTTAAAAGAGATCGACGAAAGCGACCTCGATCACCGCGCGTGGGTCGAACAGGCGACCGAAGAGGGACGACGTATCCCCGGCTTTGGCCACCGCGTCTACGACGTCAAAGACCCACGGGCAAAGATCCTTCAGGAACGCAGCAAGGAACTCGCCGAGAACGGTGAGGACAAGTGGTACAACTACACCACGACGATCGAACAGTACCTCACGGAGGAGAAAGGGCTGGGTGAGAAAGGAATCGCCCCGAACGTCGACTTCTATTCGGGCTCGGTCTACTACCAGCTTGGCATCCCGATCGATATGTACACTCCAATCTTCGCGATGAGCCGCGCTGGCGGTTGGGTCGGCCACGTCCTCGAGTACCAGGAGGATAATCGACTCATTCGCCCGCGCGCACGATACACTGGTCCCCAGGACAAGGAGTTCGTCCCGCTCGAAGAACGATAACGACAGGTCCCGACTGAGCCGTCTTTTTGTCTACTGTCTTCATCATCGACTTCCCGTTCGTTGTGCGTGTCTCGCTTGGCCAACCGTCCCACTGCTGAGCTGATACTGCCGGACAACACGATTCACGCACCGATCACACGCGAACGGTCGTCGCCGAAGACGACGAGCCGTGAGACGTGGTCGGATGGTTACTGACTGTTGTCTATAGTAGCCACTGCAAGTCAATGCACACCTGATCGCACGACGGCTGTGCGATCAGTGTGTAAATCGTTCCAGTTGTTACTATAGCAGTGTAACCAGCACGAGCAAGGCAGTGGAGTCCGAGCAGGTTCGTATGCGTGTCTTCGTCTATGGAACGCTGACCGATCCCGACCAGACCGCAACATTGCTCGAGGATGGCCCCGGCGAGTACGAGTTCGGTAGTACGGCCGTCCTCGAGGGAGTTCATCGTGTCGATGGACACTATCCAACGCTCGCACCGGGTGGGAGCGTCGAGGGACGACTGCTGGTCGTTGACGAGACAGCGCTCGAGCGACTCGATCAGTACGAAGGTGTCGATCGCGGGTTGTACACGCGGGTTGCCGTGTCCCAGACCGATCAGCAGCCGGTCTGGACCTACGTCGGCGACCCGGAGCGACTCGACGTTGATCTCGACACGCCATGGCCCGACGGTCCGTCGTTCCGTGCGTCCGTTCGTTCGTATCTCGACCGAACGGAGACTGCGGTACGAACTATCGAATGACGGTCGTCTGCCGGGCGTCAGACAGCCTCGTTTCGGCCGCTCTGTATTGCGATTTCACTTTCACCACGGAGCCATGAGCTTTATATGCCACGCGGTCCGTTCTACACTCGCACGTCACACGCCGTGCATTCCTGTATTCCCTGTCGTGTTGCCGATCTGGCAGCACATTCCTGTTGGGGGACTTGGTCTGCGGGCTGGGACGACTGGCGAACCAGTCCCCGACAGTCTTACAATACCTGCCGAGTAGTCGACCGTATGCTCGAACTTGCCGACATTCTCGAGGCGCACGAGCGGGTCCGAGAGACCTCTCGACATACACCGCTCGAACACGCCCACACGTATTCCGCGATGACTGGGGCTGACGTCCACTTGAAACTGGAGAACTTCCAGCGGACGGGTGCGTTCAAGATCCGCGGCGCAACGAACCGGATCGCAACACTCTCAGCGGAGCAAAAGGACGCGGGCGTCGTCACCGCGAGTGCGGGGAACCACGCCCAGGGTGTCGCGCTCGCAGCCACGCGCTCCGGTGTCGATTCGAAGATCGTGATGCCCGAACACGCACCGATTTCGAAGGTCAAAGCGACGAGAAACTACGGGGCCGAAGTCGTCCTCTCAGGCCGAGACTACAACGAAGCCGCCGAGCGCGCTCACGAGATCGAACGTGAGGAAGGCCGAACCTACGTTCACGCCTTCGACGACGAAGATATCATGGCCGGGCAGGGAACGATCGGCCTCGAGATCCTCGAAGACTGTCCCGACGTCGAGACCGTCGTCGTCCCCATCGGTGGTGGCGGCCTCATCAGCGGAATCGCAACCGCCATCAAAGAGCAAAAACCCGACACGCGCGTCATCGGTGTCCAGGCAGCGGGTGCCTCGAGTGCTGCAACCTCCCTCGAGAAGGGCGAACGCGTCTCGCTCGAGGGTGTCGACACCATCGCGGATGGGATCGCCACCCGGAGCGTCGGCGAGCAGACGTTCCCCTACATCCAGCAGTACGTCGACGAGGTCGTCACCGTCTCGGATTCCGAGATCGCCGTCGCACTGGTCTATCTCCTCGAGCGTTCGAAGACCCTCGTCGAGGGCGCTGGTGCGGTGCCGCTTGCGGCGGTCCTCTTCGAGCAGTTCGACTACGCTGACGACGAGACGATCGTTGCAGCGCTCTGTGGCGGCAACATCGATCTCAACACGCTGACGAACGTCATCGTCCGTGGCCTCGTCGAGACCGGGCGGTATCTCAAGATCCGGACGGTGTTGAAAGATCGTCCTGGCGCGCTCGAGGACTTGCTCGACATCTTCACCGCCCATCAGGCAAACATCTACGCGATCCACCACGACCGGACCTCCCGTGATGTCGAGATGAGCGACACCGAAGTCGAGATCGAACTCGAGATGCGCGGTCCCGATCACGTCGATGCCTTTCTTTCTGATCTCCGTGGCTCCGGCTACGAAGTCGATATCCTCGCATAGCGTTTCGCCCCGTTTTAAGCCCGGTCAGCCCGAGAACTGGGATATGAAACGGATCATTCAGACCGACGACGCCCCCGCTGCGGTCGGTGCCTACAGTCAGGCGACAACTGACGACTCGCTGGTGTTCACCGCTGGCCAGATCCCACTGACGGCCGACGGTGAACTGCTCGACGACGAACCGATCGAGGCCCAGACCGAACAGGCACTTTACAACCTCGATGCCGTCCTCGACGAAGCCGGGGCGACGCCGGAAGACGTCCTCAAGGTCACCGTCTTCCTCGACGATATCGACGACTTCGACGCGATGAACGAAACCTACGCTGACTACTTCGACGACGAACCACCGGCCCGAAGCGCCATCGAAGTCGCTGCCCTCCCCAAAGGCGTCGGCATCGAAATCGAGGCCATCGCCTCGCTCGAGTAACGGATGTCAACGACTGTCGCTGGGCTCTCTCGACGGACGCTCTCCGCACTGTTGTGGGGCGCTGTCGGGTTCATGGCCTTTCTCGTGCTCGTCCAAGGCTACGCGCTGATCGTCGAGCCACTCGTCTCGATCGGTCAGGGCGTCGCCGTTGCCGGTCTCGTCGGCGGTATGACGGCGGGTAGTGCGTACGTCCTCGAGCACCGGATCGCCGTGTGGTCGGCCCGGCGGGCGATGGATGAAACCGCGTCACACGGCGGCGACGATAAAAGTAAGAGTTAAACGACCGACGTGGTTATGAACAGATAGGCCAGGATGGCCGAACGGTAAGGCGCACGCCTGGAAAGCGTGTTCCCTTTCGGGATTCTGGGTTCAAATCCCAGTCCTGGCGTTTTTGCCACTTTCAATCTGCTTAGCAGTGTGTTTGTATGTTCAACCGCTAAGACAAGTTGCTGAGACGGTTACGGATTCAGCCGTCAAAAATGATGCTGTGGATGAGCGGTCCCGTGGAGGCGAGACGGTTATCGCTCAATCTCGGCCGGCGAGTCGGTTGTAATCCAGCAGTTGGGGTCGTCCGGATCTCGAAGCTCTAGCTTGCCGCTTTGACACACCACCAGTTCGTACTGATCCGTCATTGTGACCCCATCGAGTGCTCCGGTGGGATCGGATATCGTAACAGGGTGCTTACTTTCGAGTTTTCCGAGAGTATGGACCCCATACTGTCAGGGAGAGACCGTTTGCTCGAGTGTGAAGCAGGCCCTGTGACGAGCGATTGCTGGGCTGCGGTCGAGCGGACAACGATTTATTTGGAGGCCACCGATGGTTCAGTATGTGTGGTCGCTACACGCTGATGGTCGAGCCGGCGGATCTCGAGGCGCGTTTCGACAGTCGATTCGCAGCTCCGGAGACTGTCGCGCTGCCCCGATACAACATGGCGCCGGGACAGCAGCTGCCGGTGATCACGGGCGACGATCCCGAGACGATTCGGCAACTCGAGTGGGGGCTGGTGCCGTCGTGGGCCGACGACGACAGCGGTGGACTCATCAACGCACGGGCGGAGACGATCGACGAGAAACCGAGCTTTCGAGACGCATACGCCCAGCGCAGGTGTCTGGTGCTGGCGGACGGCTTCTATGAATGGGTCGAAACCGATGGGCGGAAACAGCCCTACAGGGTCGCGTTCGAAGACGACCGCCCGTTCGCGATGGCGGGGTTGTGGGAGCGCTGGGAGTCCAACGCCGAGACGACCCAGGCCGGCCTCGAGGCGTTCGGTGGCGGGATTGCGACGACCGACGCTGACGGCGGCCCGCTCGAGACGTTTACGATCGTTACCACGGAACCGAACGACCTCGTCTCGGAGCTCCACCATCGGATGGCAGCGATTCTCGAGCCTGAACACGAACGCGAGTGGCTGACGGCCGACGAGCCACGGACGCTGCTCGAGCCACATCCCGCCGATGAGATGCGTGCATATCCCGTCTCACGGGCGGTCAACGATCCGTCGACGGATGTGCCCTCGCTGGTCGACCCGGTTGAGCAGTGACCACAATTCCAGTCACTCTTAAATATGGCGGATTATCTCATTCTATCATCTCTGCAGATGGCTGTTAACACACACCACAGTTAGTACGACGCCGGGCCGCTGTACGGTGGTTTCGGGGGTATCTGATCGGAACATGCACTCTGTCGTGAATACCAGATAACACAATCTTTATGTAGAAGGACAATCAATGAATCAGCTGACTATGAGCCAGCGAATGCAGCAGGGACAGCCGATGATCGTGATGAGCGAGGATTCCCAGCGCGTCAAGGACAAGGACGCGCAGGATTACAACATCAGTGCGGCCCGTGCAGTCGCCGAAGCTGTACGGTCGACACTGGGTCCGAAAGGCATGGACAAGATGCTCGTCGACTCGATGGGATCGGTAACGATCACCAACGACGGCGTCACCATCCTCCAGGAGATGGACATCGACAACCCAACGGCCGAGATGATCATCGAAGTCGCCGAAACCCAGGAGGACGAAGCTGGGGACGGCACCACGACCGCCGTCGCGATTGCCGGCGAGCTTCTCAAAAACGCCGAGGATCTTCTCGAGCAAGATATCCACCCAACGGCGATCATCAAGGGCTTCCACATGGCAAGCGAGCAGGCCCGCGAGGAGATCGACGACATCGCAAGCGACATCGACACCGACGACGAGGAACTCATCCGCAAGACGGCTGAGACGTCGATGACCGGCAAGGGAACTGAGGTCAACAAGGAACACCTCGCCCAGCTCATCGTCGACGCTGTTGGGCAGGTTACTGTCGAGGACGCAGACGGCAACAACGTTGTCGACCTCGAGTATCTCAACATCGAGACCCAGACTGGCCGCGCCGTCGGCGAGTCCGATCTGCTCGTGGGCGGCATCGTGGACAAAGACCCTGTCCACGACAACATGCCGACCGAAGCCGAGGACGCTGACATTCTGCTGCTGAACGAGGCCATCGAGGTCGAAGAGACTGACGTCGACACCGAAGTCTCCGTTACCGACCCTGACCAGCTCCAGAAGTTCCTCGACCGCGAGGAGAAACAGCTCCGTGACAAAGTCGACACGATCGCTGACCTCGACGCTGACGTCGTCTTCTGTCAGAAAGGCATCGACGACCTCGCCCAGCACTACCTCGCCAAAGAAGGCATCCTCGCTGTCCGCCGTGCCAAGAAGTCTGACCTCGAGTTCCTCTCGGAAGTCGTCGGCGCGTCGATCGTCTCCGACCTCGAGAGTGCAACCGAGGACGACCTCGGATTCGGTGACGTTACCCGCGACGACGAGGACGAACTGTTCTACGTCGAAGGCGACGACGCTCACGGCGTTACGCTCCTCCTTCGCGGTTCGACCGAGCACGTCGTCGACGAACTCGAGCGCGGTGTCAACGACGCACTCGACGTCGTCGCACAGACCGTCTCCGACGGCCGCGTGCTGGCCGGCGGCGGCGCAATCGAAGTCGAACTCGCCTCGCGCCTCCGTGACTACGCTGACTCCGTCTCCGGGCGCGAGCAGCTGGCCGTCGAGGCCTTCGCCGACTCGCTCGAGCTCGTCCCACGCGTGCTCGCAGAGAACGCTGGCCTCGACTCCATCGACACGCTCGTCGACCTGCGTGCAGCCCACGACGACGGCGAGGTCCAGGCTGGACTGAACGTGTTCTCGGGCGACGTCGAGAACACCTTCGACGCCGGTGTCGTCGAACCAGCCCACGCCAAAGAGCAGGCTGTCACGTCCGCGTCCGAAGCCGCGAACCTTGTCCTCAAAATCGACGACATCATCTCTGCTGGTGACCTGTCGACCGACAAGGGCGAAGAGCAAGAAGGCGGCGCACCCGGCGGCATGGGCGGCATGGGCGGCGGCATGGGCGGCATGATGTAAGTTCGGCTAACGCCTACTCCATCCACCCCACGCTGTTGTTCCACCGTGTACCGTTGACGATCATCACGACGTTTTTTGCGGACCGACCTCGAGCGCCGAGCCGTGGCTCAACTGGAGTGAGTCCGCCGCCGGCGTTTCTCGTACCTTCGACGTGCTGACTGACACGAACACTGACAGGCAAACGAACTATGGGGCCGGCTGGTGGAGGACGACTATGGCATATCGAACAACCATCGGTTGGTCACTGTTTTCCTCCGGCGTCGTCACACTCGGCTTGAAACTACTGCCCGGCGATTCGCTGTGGTGGGGGCTGCTGTTGCTCGTCCTTGGCGTGTTAGTGTTGTATCTCAGATAGCGCTCGAGGCGATGACGGCTGTCTGGTGGCTGGTAGTGATGGTCGAGAAGACGGGCAGTACGTTCAGCTGAACGGTCGGATCAGGTGTCGTCGATATCGAGTTCGAACTGCTCGTTCTCGGAGACCGCGTTGAGAACGACGCTCGTGTTCGAGGCTTTGATGTCGGGGTCGGTCAGCAGCTGTTTGATCTGGTCGTTCATCCCATCGGTGTCTTTGAACTTGCCGATGGCGATGACGTCGTAGTCACCAGTAACCTCGTAGACGCTGATCATCTGGCGGTGGTCGCGCAGCGTGTCAGTGATGTCGGGCAGCGCGTTCCCTTCGACCTGGAGCTGGATGACAGCAGTGACATCGTAGCCGACGGCGTCGTAATTTACCCGCGGTGTATAGCCCTCGATTACGCCCTCTTCCTCGAGGTCAGAGAGATGATTCGAAACGGTCGTCACAGAGACGTCAAGCTCCTCGGCGAGGCTGCGAAGACTCGCTCGGCCATCGCCCAGAAGTGCATTCACTAATTTTGCATCGAGATTTTCGTACGTCATCACATCCAACCTCTCACTGTAGCCTTTAGAACTTTACGAATATACAGTTTCAAGCGGTGGAGAGAAGATTTGCTTGGAGCAGTAGGGTTTTAGTAGCGGAGTTACTTGGATAGCACGACGAGAAAGATGACAAGCGGAAACATCACTGAGACCGAGCAGGCCGTACTCGACGAGATTGACGAGAAAGATATTGACTTCCTTCGACTGCAGTTTACGGATATTCTGGGGACGGTCAAGAACGTCTCGGTGCCGGCCCGACAGGCCGAGAAAGCGTTTACCGACGGAATTTACTTCGATGGCTCTTCGATCGAAGGGTTCGTACGCATTCAGGAATCGGACATGCGACTCGTGCCCGATCCGGACACGTTTGCCGTGCTTCCGTGGCGAAACCGCGATGACGGTTGCTCTGCCCGGATGATCTGTGACGTCTACAACACCTCCACGGGCGAACCGTTCGAGGGCGACCCACGCTATGTGCTCAAGCAGGCACTCGACCGCGCCCACGAGATGGGGTATACAGTCAACGCCGCCCCCGAACCCGAGTTCTTCCTGTTCGAGGAAGACGAGGAGGGCCGTGCAACGACCAGAACGAACGACGCTGGCGGCTACTTCGACCTCGCACCGAAAGACCTCGCAAGCGACGTCCGTCGTGACATTATCTACGGCCTCGAGAACATGGGCTTCGAAGTCGAGGCCAGCCACCACGAGGTCGCCGAGGGCCAACACGAGATCAACTTCGAGTACGACGACGCGCTGACGACGGCGGACAACGTCGGCACGTTCCGCACTGTCGTCCGTGCGATCGCCGCCCAGCACGACTACCACGCGACGTTCATGCCGAAACCGATCCCGGAGATCAACGGCTCGGGGATGCACACCCACATCTCGCTGTTCACCGAGGACGGCGAGAACGCCTTCCACGATGGCGACGACGAGTTCGACTTGAGCGGCACTGCCAAGTCGTTCCTCGCGGGCATTCTCGAACACGCCCCCGCGATCACCGCAGTTGCGAACCCAACGGTCAACAGCTACAAACGCCTCGTGCCAGGCTATGAAGCACCGGTCTACGTCGCCTGGTCCGACCGCAACCGCTCGGCGCTGATCCGCAAACCGGCCGCTCGCGTCCCTGCGGCTTCGCGTATCGAACTGCGCTCGCCCGACCCCTCGTGTAACCCCTACCTCGCCATCGCCGTCATGATCCACGCCGGTCTCGACGGCATCGAACAGGATCTCGAGGCACCAGACCCAGTCCGGGACAACATCTACGAGTTCGACGAAGCTAAACGCGACGAACACGGCATCGAGACGCTGCCATCGAACCTCGGCGAAGCCGTCGACGCCCTCGAGGAAGACGACGCAATCTCCGGCGCGCTCGGCGACCACATCACCTCGAAGTTCGTCGAAGCCAAACGCCAGGAGTTCGAGGAGTATCTCATCGACGTCTCCGACTGGGAACTCGATCGCTACCTCGAGACGTTCTAACCGAAAGACAGCGCGAGTTCCCCGCCCCGCCGTGGGCGAGGTCGTGCACGACGGACGCGCCTCGATTCGCGAGCGCTTGTCTGGGAAGCGTTGTCCCGTAATTTCCGCCCGGTACTGCTGTTTTCCCGCCGTTACGGCCCGTTGCCTGTCGATGCAGCGTCGGAACCGAACTCGTGGCTGTGTGCCTCGAGTGAGAACCCGTCGGGGTCGCCCTCAAGCGTGTAGTACCGTTCCCAGGCAGGTGCGAGGCTCACGACGCGGGTGCCGTCGATCTCGGCCTCGCGGTGGCGGTGATGGTGTCCGACTAGACAGAGCGCCGGCGACAGCGTCTCGAGTAGGCCGTCGATGTGTTCACAGCCTGGATCGTAGCCGTACGACAGCAGGCCGGTCGGCGCCTCGTGGGTGACCAGGATGTCCACGTCGGACAGCGTGGCCGCCCGTTCGACGTCTTCGTGGGTGAAATGGCGACGACGGTCGCCCTCGAGTTCAGTTCGCGTCCAGTCGTACTTCGTCGGCGCGTAGTTCCCCGAGAGACCAGCGACGCGCCAGCCGTCGACGGTCGCGGCTGTACTCGCAAGCAGGGTGGCGGTCACCCGCGTCGGTGGCTCCTCGCCCGCCCGAAGCGCTTCGATAACGTCGAGATCCTCGTTGTTGCCCGCGATGAACCACGTCGGCGCTGGCGGGTCGTACAGTTCCAGGTCGCCGGCCTGAACGACGTACTCGGGCTCGAGCGTTCGATAAATCGCGAGCAGCGTCTCGCGGCGGGCTGGATCAGACGCGTGGACGTCACCGAGGACGAGCATATCGGTCTACACGAACTCGACGGGGAAAGCATCGATGCCGTCGAAGGCTGCCCACCCTTGCTCGAGCGATACATATGCTCGGATGAGGGTCACAGAAGCCGTAACGAACGCTTATTAGCTGCGGCGTGGCCCCCACTCCCATGGTGGATAGTCGACACTACGCGTTCGAAGGAACGACGCCGACGATCGACGATAATGCATCGGTCAGCCGGGAGGCGACGCTCGTCGGCGACGTCCACGTCGGGGCCGACGCGAGCGTCTGGCCTGGGGTCGTCCTCCGTGGAGATATCGGTCCCGTCCGCATTGGGCAACAGGCACATATCGGTGACAACGCAACGATTCACGCCTCGACGCTCGCAGACCGCGTCATGGTTGGCCACGGGGCAGTGCTCAACGAGGCGACCATCGACGAACAGTCGCTGGTCGGGTTCAACACGACGGTCAATACGGGTGCAACGATCGGCTCGAACACCGTCGTCGCCGCCGGAACGGTGATCCCCGACGAGTACGACATCCCGCCCGAGTCGTTCGTTCGCGGCGTCCCCGCTGAAATCACGCCGCTCGAGGAGACGACAATCGACCCCGAGGAGATCTTCGAGATGTTCTCCTCGGGTGAGTACACGGATCTCGCGGAACGACACGAAGAACTGTTCGAATGACGTCTTTCGAGGGGCGTCTCACTCGCTGACTCGAATGCCATGACCCTCGCCGGCGTCGATTCGAATCGGGTCGTCCTGCCAGTCGATCTCGAGTCGGTTCCGTGAGAGGTACGGGGCGAGCATGGATGCCGAGACGAGTCCACAGTAGGCCCCCTCGTCGACGACTGGCAGGTGTTTGACGCCATCCGCTTGCATCAGTTCGGCGGCAGCGATGAGTGACTCGCCCGGTGAGATCGTCGTGACTGGCGACGACATGACCGTCTCAACCGGGTGGGGCTCGAGCGTTTCGGCCACGAACGCGACGACGTCCGACTCAGTGAGGATGCCGACCACAGTCTCGTCCTCGAGGACGACTAGCGTCGACACCTCGGGTGCACGAAGCCGCACCGCGGCCTCGGTAATGGGCGTCTCCGGCGCAATCGTCGGTGCAGCATGCCTCAGCACGCGTTTGACTGGAATCTCTATCATAGCTTGGACAACGGTACCATGAACCAGTATATATTCGCTGTGGGTATATCCTCGGTATCTCCTAGAACAGTGGCGAACCGTGCATTATTAGACTAATAGCTGCACGTATGCCCACTACTGGTCGGAACGTCGCTGAAAAATGTCCTCGAGAGCCGGCGACGAGTGTCCTCAGCTCCCTGTCGCTTCGCCGCCGCGATACCGTGTCGCTGTGGAACGAAGGGAGCCACCACAGTCCGGACAGTTCGCCCGATACGAGACTGGATGGACTTTCGTTGCACAGTCACGACACTCGTAGCGACTTTCGTATCGCTTCATTCACCGTTCACCTGTCTACTGCAATGGTGTCTCCCCTAATAACTATTTTCCTGGACGAACATCCAGTTCTGGGCTGGTGAATCGGCGACGGTACTCACGACTGAGCAACCAGTGTGCGGCCGGTTTCGCCTCGACGGAACCGAGTTCTAACCGACGTTGGACCCCGGATGAGTGGGCGTGTGCTGGCGGTTAGTGGCTCCTGTCGGGCTCGTCGCGCCGGACAGCGCCGGACTCGAGGAACGCCTCGATTTCCTCGTCATCGTATCCTGCGTCGGCGAGATAGTCGTGGGTGTGTTCGCCCTGTGCCGGAACGGTTTCGTCGGTCTCCTCTGGGACGTCGCTACCGCAGGCAGGAAACCCCAGCCGTGGCGGTGCGTCGTCGGGGTGGATGACAAGCTCTCGAGCTTGAAACTGAGGATGGTCGACCATCTCTGCGGGCGTGTAGACGCCGGCAAACGCCGCATCGACGTCCTCGAGCACCGTCTCCCACTCCGTCCGTGTTCGCTCGCGAAACAGCGCTCGGAGTTCGTCCTCGAGCGCCTCGAGCACAGCCGGATCCTGTGAGCCGTGTTTGTCGACGAGGTCCGCCCGGTCGACCGCGTCACAGAACGCCCGCCAGAACTTCGGCTCGAGCGCGCCGAACGTGATCCACTTGCCGTCGGCGGTTTCGTAGCTGTCGTACCACGGCACGCCACCAGTCAGCGGCGTCGCTCCCGGTCGCGGCTCGGCAGGATCGCCAGTTAACGACTGGTAGGCAACCGACTGGGAGAACGACGCGACGACGTCGGCCATCGCGACGTCGATGTACTCGCCGCCGGCGTTGCCCAGCTCGCGCGAGAGCAGTGCGCCGACGATGGCAAACGCAGCGAACAGCCCGCCAGCCATATCGCCGATCTGGTAGCCAGGAACCTGTGGTTTTTCCTCAGTTGAATCGCGGGTCATATCGACCAGTCCGGCCAGCGAAACGTAGTTGAGGTCGTGGCCGGCTCGATCCGCCCAGGGGCCGTTCTGTCCGTAGCCGGTGAGCGAGCAGTAGATCAGGTCGTCGTTGTACTCGGTGAGCGTTTCGTAATCGATTCCCAGCCGATCGACCACACCTGGTCGGAAACTCTCGAGGACGACGTCGGCGTCTTCGACGAGCCGATAAAAGGCTGCCTGCCCGTCTTCGTCTTTCAGATCGATCGCGACGCTGTGTTTCCCCCGGTTGACCATCTCAAAGATTGCACCGATCTCGCGAGTCGTCAGTGGCTCCATCGCTCGAGCGTAGTCACCGGCGCCGGTGTCTTCTATCTTGACGACCTCGGCGCCCGAGTCCGCGAGTAGCTGTGTCGCATAGGGGCCGGGCAACAGTCGCGAGAGATCGAGCACGCGAACGTCATCGAGTTGCATACCGGACTCATCCCTGTACCGATACTTTACCTTACGGGCCTGCCATCGAAACCGACGGCGACTCGAGGACGATACCGGCAGTGTTGCAGCCGGTGCCCGGTAAAATCAGGACCGTTGTGGTGCCGAGCCGATCTCGAAGCATTCCTCGTAGAGGCTGTCGGCGAGCGCATCGAGATTTGCTTCTGCCTCGCTTGCATCCATCGTGTCGCCAACGCCTTCCCACTCGACTGAGAGCTTAGCGATCGGAACCAGCGCGATCCCGCCGACTGTAATCTCTCCGCCGGCCGTGTGAACCGTCCACTCCGTTCGCATCCCGTCGGCTGACCGCGTGACGTCGTCGATCTCTCCACCGGCCGCAATCCACCGTTCGACGAGGCCGTCGGTGATCCGGCGCAGCTTTCGCTCGCCGAGTACGTGGACGACGACGCCACCACCCACGAGCACGACGAACGCTGCGACCGCGACCGGAAGCCCGCCGTAGGGGACGTTCACCGACGCTGCCAGCCCCGCCGTGATGACGACGAGACCGAGTAGTCGGATGTCGATCGCGCTGGGTATCGTCCCGCTCCAGCCGGACTCCTGTGTCGCCTGCTCGAGTTGCATCGTGTGCGAACGCAGCGGCGATGTGCGGATAGCCGCTGCCCTGTCCTATTGCGTCTGTTATATCGGACCTGTCAAACTCATTCGTAATCGAGTAATTCGTCGTCGCCGTGGGTGTTCCGAAGGGCTTCGAGGGCGGCTCGCTGTTCCTCGAGTCGCGGTGTTAGCTCGTCGTACGTGTCGTCGAACATCGCCAGCGGATCACGTTCGCCGGCTTCGGCACGGTCGATCAGTGCGGCGAGGGCCTCGTCGACTTCGGCTTCGATCGCGTCGATCCGCTCGGCGTCGAGAACCTCGTTGTTCCGCAGGTAGGCCTCGAACCGGTCAATTGGATCCTTTGTGCGCCAGCGTTCGACCTCCTCGTCGTCCCGATAGACCGATGGATCGTCGGCCGTCGTGTGTGCCCCGTAGCGATACTGGACCGCCTCGATCAGTGTCGGTCGCAGCTGTCCGTCGCGTGGCTCGAGCGCCCGCTGTCGGGCTGCGTTCGTGACGACGTAGCTCGCAAGGGGGTCCATGCCGTCGACCTGAATGCCATCAAAGCCGTAGGCGTGGGCTTTCTGGGCGATGGTCGCGCTCGCGGTTTGGTCCTCGCGCGGGATTGAGATGGCCCACTGGTTGTTGTTACAGAAGAAGACCGTCGGCGTATCGAAGACACCCGCGAAGTTCATCGCTTCGTGGAAATCGCCTTCTGAGGTGGAGCCGTCGCCGAAATGTACGAGACAGAGCCGTTCGTCACCCTTCAGTTTCGCGGCCCACGACCAGCCGACGGCGTGGGGGAGGTGGCCGCCGATCGAGATGTTCAGCGGGAAGACGTTGATCTCAGCCAGCGCGGCGTTGCCCTCCTCGTGGCCCATCCAGTAGTGCAGATACTCCCAGGGCATCCCCCGCGCCGCGACTGCGCCGTGTTCTCGGTACTGAAACGACAGCAGGTCGTCCTCGGCGAGTGCGTACGTCGACCCGATCTGGCTGCCCTCCTGACCCGCAAGCGATGCGTACGTCCCGACTCGACCCTGCCGCTGGAGGCTGATCATCCGTTCGTCGAACCGCCGGGAAAACCACATATCGCGGTACATCGCTCGCAGCGTCTCGGCCTCGAGGTCCGGCTCGAGGGCGGGTGCGACGACGGTCCCGTCGGC
The DNA here is from genome assembly GCF_041821125.1 of Natronorubrum sp. A-ect3. Taxonomy (NCBI): domain Archaea; kingdom Methanobacteriati; phylum Methanobacteriota; class Halobacteria; order Halobacteriales; family Natrialbaceae; genus Natronorubrum; species Natronorubrum sp. A-ect3. The sequence continues at coordinate 252,354 of NZ_JBGUBB010000002.1, forward strand.
GTCGAGGATCTGCAGTCGATCGTCGGGTTCTCGATCGGAGACAGCGTCCTCGAGGACGTCTTGTGACATGGATGCACTGTCGAACGCTCGATACATATACTGATCGCCGCCTCAAGTGTCGGAGCAGCGACGTGCCGAAAGATGCTATGTGTTGGCCCAACAATCCTCACGCATGACATGGACGGTGATGCCGACGTTCGACGAGTACGCCCACGCCAGGGAGACGTTTCAGTGGGACCTTCCTGAGTCGTTCAACCCTGCTGTCGACTTCCTGCGGAAACACGATGATACGAGTCGCACGGCGCTTCGATACGAACAGCCCGACGGCGGCCTCGAGACCTACTCCTTCGACGATCTCGATGCGCGCTCCGACCGACTTGCGGCCGCCCTCGCCGACCTCGGCGTTGAGGCGGGCGACCGCGTCGGCGTCGTCGTCCCCCAAAAGCCCCAGAACCCGCTGACCCACCTCGCAAACTGGAAGCTGGGTGCCGTCTCCGTCCCGCTCACCGTACTGTTTGGCCGTGACGCGCTGCAGTACCGACTGGCAGACAGCGAGGCCGTCGCCGTCGTCGTCGACCCGAGCGTTCGCGAGACGATCGATGAGATCCGCGATGAGTGTCCCGCCCTCGAGCATGTAATCGAACTCGGCGACGGCTCATCGGTCGACGGCGACGCCCACGCCTTTGCGGACCTGCTCGTGGCCCACGAGCCCGGCATCGACGTCTACGACGCGACGCCGGAGACGCCGACGGCGATCATGTATACGAGCGGCTCGACGGGCCCGCCGAAAGGCGTCCGTCACAGCCACGCGCTCTGGCTCGGCCGGGCCGCCGCGGCGTACAACTACTTCGATCAGGGCCTCGAGGCGGGTCAGACGACGGTGTGGACACCTGCAGACTGGGCCTGGGGAGCCGCCCTCGGCGGGACGCTCTTTGCGGCGTGGCACCACGGCTGTACCGTCGTCGGCTGGCCCCGAGACGGGTTCGACCCCGAGGCGGCCTACGACCTCATGGAACGCCACAGTGTGACCAAGGCGTTTATGCCGCCGACGGCGCTTCGGATGCTGATGGCCGTCGACGACCCCGAGGGGCAGTTTGATCTCTCCCTCGAGACGTTTGCCTCGGCCGGCGAACCGCTCACCTCGGAGGTCGTCGACTGGGTCGACGAGACGTTCGCGGACGTCGCGATCAACGAGTTCTACGGCCAGACCGAACTCAACCTCGTCGTCGGCAACTCCTCGAGTTGGTTCGACACGCGCCCAGGGAGTATGGGGAAACCGTTCCCCGGCTACGAACTGGCGGTGCTCGACCCCGAGACGCACGAGGAACTCGCAGCCGGCGAGACGGGCGAACTGGCGGTCAAGCCGGGTGATCGCCGCGTGTTCTTCGACGAGTACTGGAACCTGCCCGAGAAGACGGCCAACAAACAGACTGCGGAGGGGTGGTTCCTCACTGGCGACCTCGTCAAACGCGACGCTGAGGGGTACCTGTGGTTCGTCTCCCGGACCGACGACGTAATCCTCACAAGCGGCTACCGTGTCGGACCGATGGAAGTCGAGGAGGCGATTCTCCACCATCCCGACGCTGAACAGGCGGGCGTCATCGGCGTCCCCGATGAAACTCACGGCGAGGCGATCAAAGCCTACGTCCAGCCCGCAACCGATGACTACGACCCCGAGCGACTCCGTGCGGAGATCCGCGACCTCGTCCGGGATCGACTCGCCGAGTACGAGTATCCACGGCGGATCGAATTCGTCGATGAACTGCCGACGACGACCACCGGCAAGATCCAGCGCCGGTCGCTGCGCGATCGTGACGGACTCGACGAGTAACAGGTCGTCCCGGAGCGGCCCGCCTCGAGTCCCAACGGCGTGTTTCCGCTCCCGAACTGACAGCCGGAGTCGGTTTTATTAGTGTGGTATGTGATATCTTTACTATGCATCGCGTCTTAGTACCCGTCGACACGAACGAGGATCGAGCGATCGCTCAGGCCAGATACGTCACTTCATTGCCAGACGCGTCCGAGTCGGTCGAGGCGTATCTCCTGTTCATTTTTACCGACGATAGCGAGGACCTGCCCAAGGATTTTAAGCAGTTCAAATCGGCATCGCGAATCGGTTCTGTCCGGCGAGCACAAGAACATCTCGAGGACCACGACATCGACGTCACCGTCCTCGAGGGCAGCGGTGACGTCGAGGAAGGCGACATCTTAACGCGGGCCGACGAGTACGATGTCGATGCGATCGTCCTCGGTGGGCGGAAACGCTCACCGGTCGGGAAGGCGGTGTTCGGCAGCGTCACCCAGTCCGTGATCTTGAACACTGAGCTCCCGGTCGTCGTGACCGGCGGCGGCGACTGATCGGGTCTCGAGCGCTTCTGAAGCGATCTCTCGGTGTCCGTACGTAACAGCTACACGCACAGTTCGTCCGCTCGTCCGCCGTCTCCCGTTCGACGGTTGCGATCGCTCAGTGATTGATGCGTGTTGTCGGAGACTGCAACCGGCTGTGCAGCGCTGTAGTCTGGTCGAAGCCGTCTTTCAGCCGAGTACACATGTCGAGTTGCTGTGTGCTCAGTGTCCGTCCTCGTCGAGATTTATGGCGATGTTTTTCGTCTGGAGGTACGAATCGAGCGCCTCGAGGCCTTTCTCGCGACCGATTCCGCTCTGTTTCATCCCGCCGAACGGCGTTTCGACTGAGCCGCCGAACCACTCGTTTACGTAGACGCCGCCGGCGTCGATCTCGCGAGCTATGCCGAGCGCTTGCGTGATATCTCGAGAGAACACGCCACCTGTCAGCCCGAACTCGACGCCGTTGGCGATCTCGAGCGCCTCCGTGCGATCCGCGAACGGAATCACCGCAAGCACTGGCCCGAAAATCTCCTCCTGAGCGATCCGCATCTCGGGGTCGACGTCCGAGAAAACCGTCGGCGGGACGAAATGGCCGTCTTCGTCGAGTGGTTCACCGCCAGTCTCGAGTGTCGCTCCGTCCTCGAGCCCGGTCTCTATGTAGTCGACGACCGTCTCGAAGTGCTCGGCGTGATTGAGCGGTCCCATATCCGGATCGTCCGTACCCGGACCGAGGTCGTACGACACAGCGTGGTCGACGAGTAACTCGATGAACTCGTCGTAGATCGATTCGTGAACGAGCGCCCGATCGGCCGCGGAACAGATCTGACCGGCGTTCGTAAAGATGCCCGTTGCGATCCAGAACGCCGCCGCGTCCAGATCCGCGTCCGGCATGACGATCGCCGGGTTCTTCCCGCCGAGCTCGAGTGTGACAGGGGTAATCGTCTCCGCTGCGGCTTTCATCACGGCCTGGCCCGTCGGCACGCTGCCGGTGAACGTGAGTTGGTCGACACCGTCGTGTGACGTCAGTGCGACACCGGGCGCTGTCCCGCCGGTGACGACGTTTACGACGCCGTCAGGAACGCCGGCGTCTCGACAGAGTGTCGCCAGATGAAGCGCCGACAGCGGTGTCGTCGGGGCCGGTTTCACCACGACCGTGTTTCCGGCCGCCAGAGCAGGTGCAACTCCTCGAGCAGTGATGCTCAATGGGAAGTTCCACGGAATGATCTGGCCGCTGACGCCGTAGGGCTCTCGAACGGTCATATCGAGCGTCTCGTCACCGCGTGGAATGCTCTTGCCCTCGAGTTTGTCGGCTGCGCCGGCGTAGTACTCGAAGTATCGGGCCGCGTCTTCCACGTCGCTTTGGGCCTGCGTCAGCGGTTTTCCCTGATCACGGCTTTCGATTTGCGCGAGGTCGTCGGCGTTGGCTCGGATCTGTGTCGCGACATCCTGAAGGATCTGTCCTCGTTCGACGGGCGTCTTCGAACGCCACGCCGACACTGCCTCGCGAGCCGCGCCGACCGCTCGGTCGACGTCAGCCGTGGTTGCTTGGGCGAACTTCGCGATGGGCTCGCCGGTCGCGGGATCGTTCGTCACGAGAGCGTCGTCTGTCGATGCGGGTACCGATTCACCGTCGATGTGGAGCTGGTAGTGGTCGTTGAGATTCATGATCATACGTGCGCTGGCAGTGGCACAGCGGAATACGCTGGGTTCGCTTGCACCACCCCTCTAATCGGGCCAAAGGAACTGTGACAGATAGCGTTATTGGTTACTTATTCAATAAATAAACCACTAGTGGTTTCATTTCGGACATCAGTGGTCGATAACGAATCCAATGGCGGTTACACGACGATGCGAGATCGATATCCCCTATTCGATGTTATCGGCGAGATATACCGGGCATATCGGCTGCGACCGTCCTCGGTGGTCAGTCGCGAATCTCCGCCGGTACCGAGAAACGTAAGACACGTTCGACGGCGTTGATACCCGCTTCCGGTTTACAGAGCCTTATGAGCTAGCCGGTGAATGCGAACGTATGACAGTGTCCCAACCGGATCTCTCCGGACAGACGGCGTTTATTACCGGAACGACACGCGGCATCGGCAAATCGATCGCGCTTGCGCTGGCCGAGCAGGGCTGTAACATCGTCTCGACCGGCAAGACGAGCGAAGAAGACGACGACTACGCGGATAGCGACCTCGAGGGCTCGATCGAGCAGACGGCTCGCGAAGCTCGGGATCACGGTGTCGAGGCGTTGGCGCTCAAACTCGACGTTCGCGACGAGGCAGCCGTCGAGGCCGCAGCGGAGCGTGCAATCGAGGAGTTCGGCACGGTCAACATCGTCATCAACAACGCGAGTGCGATCCAGCTTGCGACCGTCGAGGAGTTACCACCCAAGCGGTTTGATCTGCTGACCGACGTGAACGTGCGAGGGACGTATCTCACCTCGAGGGCCTTCGCCGACCACCTGCGCGAGGTCGACAACGCGTGGCTGCTGACGAACGCGCCGCCAGTTGGGATCGACCGCTCGCCGGGTTCGGGACCGTACGCGTGGTCGAAACTCGGGATGACGTTCATCACGCTGTCGCTTGCGAGTGAACTCGGTGGCGATGACGTCGGCTGTAACGCCTTCTGGCCTGTGACTGCGATCGATACGCGTGCCACGCGGTACTTCGGGATGGGAACTGAAGACGACTGGCGTACCCCCGAGATCGTCAGCGACACCGTCCTCGAGATTCTCAGTCGTGACCCATCCGAGTTCACCGGCAACAGCGTCTACGACGAGGAACTCCTTCGTGAAGCCGGCGTTGACGACTTTTCGCAGTACAACCTGACCGAGGGCGATCCGGCACCAACCTCGGCACAGCTGTTCGAGCCCGACTACCGTCGGTCGGAATAATTCGTTCTCGTCGTCGCTACAGCCCGAGCTGCTGTGGCGTCACGAATCCGTTGCCAACGGAGTAAAACCGTCGAAACGCCTATTGAGGGGCGAGATAATATCACAGACGATACTAATGTACGACCGGATACTTGTGCCGACGGACGGAAGCGACCCAGCCACTGCCGCAATCGAGGAGGCAATCGAACTCGCCACACAGAACGACGCAGAACTCCACGCGCTGTACGTCGTCGAGCCCATTCCGCTCGGCGGCTTCTCGGCCGGTGCAGAACCGGCGTCGGCCGAGTGGGGTGACGTCGTCGAAAAACAGCGAGACGAAGGGAACGCTGCGACCGCCGAGATCGCCGAGCTGGCGCGCGAACACGACCTCGAGGTCGTCGAAGCGATCGAACACGGCAAGCCTAATGTCCAGATCCTCGAGTACGCCGACGAGCACGACATCGATGCGATCGTGATGGGAACCCACGGCCGATCCGGTGCGGATCGACTCGTTCTCGGCAGCGTCACCGAAAAGGTCGTTCGAAAGAGCGACGTGCCCGTCCTCACTGTGCGGATGGGGTGATTGGACTAGCTGACCACGGGCCGCTGTCGCCGCTGGCAGTGGCTTCGGGGCTGACGATCTGAGCCGGTGCGGTCGGCTCGCTCGAGCTCCCCTCGGTCTCCTCGATCACGTACCGTTGGCCCAGCATGGGGTCAAGCAGGCTATCGACCTCGCCGCGGTCGTCCCGGAGGATGGGGGCGTCGCTGTCGGACTCGGTCATGTGATTGTCGACTGCATCCGACAGGTCGATGCCCAGCTCGCGTTCGGCGTTCCGGGTGGCGAGGTCGGCCTCGCTGAATCCAGTCTCGTCGTTCGTGGCGACGATCTGAATGTTCTGGATGGCGCTCGAGTCTGAGGTCCGGAAGCTGTAGGTGTCCGGGAAGACCTCGTTCATTGTCCGCTGTTGGGCGTGATAGAACTCGGACGCGGGGCCGCTCGGTGACGCGATGACGTTGGCGTGGAACACGCCGTCGTCAGCCAGTCGATCACTGACGAGGGTCATGAACTCGATGGTCGTCAGATGGAACGGGACCTGATCTTGCTTGTAGGCGTCAAGGACAATGACGTCGTAGGTCTCGTCGGTGTGCTGGAGGAACTGCCGGCCATCGTCCGCGTGGGCGGTCATCGTCTCGCTTTCCTCGAGGCCGAAGTATGCCTCGGCCGCGGCGGTAACGTCGGGATCGATCTCGACGACATCGACGGTGACATCGTAGCGCTCCTCGAAATCCTGCGGGCCGGTGTACCCACCGCCACCGATAAACAGCACGCGATCGACGTCGTCGACATCGTCGGTCATGAGCATCGGCAGGTGAAAGTATCCCGTGTACTCGAAGACGTGGCGGTCGGGCTCGCTGAGATCGATTGCGCTGTGGCGAGCGCCATCGAGGTACATCGTCCGAATCTCGCCGTCGTCGACGATCTCGAGTTGCTGGTGGGCCGTCTGAGTCTGGTGGACGACGTCGCCGCGGTGGTCGTAAGCGACCGGCCCGACACCAGTTGCGGCGATGAGTAAGAGGACGACGACGGCGCTTGCGATGAGTGGCTTTCGCGAGATCGAAGGCAGCGTCAGGATAACGGCCGTCCCGACGAGGAGAACCCCGAAGAGGAGGCCGATGGCATCGATGCTCATCGCTGGGATGAAGACGAACGTGGTCGCGGCCGAGCCGAGGATGCTCCCGATCGTCCCAAGGGCGTAGACGTGGCCGGACGCCTCGCCAGTTCCCGCTTTCTGTGAGAGCTCGGCGGCGTAGGGGCTGATGAAGCCGAGCAGATACGTTGGGGGGCCGAACAGGATGATCGCAGCCGGGAGCGCAGCGTACCGCGGCGGCAACGCCAGTGTCGACGTCTGTATCAGGAGCAGTTCGCTGGCGTAGATCACGATCGCGACGTACACCGCCGTTGCGAGCAACAGCCACGACATCTCCCGATTCGTCGCCCCGCGTGCACGTTTGCCACCCTGCCAGTAGCCCAGGCTCAACGCCGCGAGCACGACTGTCAGAATGCCCCCAACGGTGTAGATATGGCTGCCGAACTGTGGCGCGATGATCCGAACTGCAAGAATTTCGAGGCCCATACTGATGACCCCGGCGACGAAAACCGCGAGTTCGGGCTTTGTCGGCCGATACGTCGCGGCGGTCCGCAACTCCATTAGCTGGGGTGAATGGATCCGTCCGTGAGTAGTTGTCGGCTCGTTGCAGGACCTCGAGTCCGGCCGTGGGTAGCTGTAACTCGCCTACAACCGCCGCCACTACCGCGTCATTATGTGTGTGAGCACGAACAACGCGACCGCCACGGCTGCAACGGTTGGCAGTCCGTACTCGAGGGCCCCAATGAGCGACCCACCCCAGACGATCATCACGGCAAACAGTAGCGAAAGGATCGCGTTCAGTATGACCAGTACGCGTGGGTCGCCACGGGAGGACTCGAGGCCCTCCTGTAAGCCCTCTCGGTCAGTGTCGGGGTCAGCCATGCCGGGATACGGGACCGTTGCTCACTTAGCCGTTTCCCTGTGTGTATCGCCCATCCGAGCCGCCGGCGTCGGCAGGCGGCGACACCGGCATTTATGCCAATTCCCCCGTACGTGGTCGGTATGCAGGAGGTAACGGTGTCTCGAGTTGTCGATGCGTCGCCCGTCGTCGTCTCGCGCTGGCTCGATCCACCGACGATCGTCGAAGCGGAGGGGAGTTTCACTGTCGAGACGATTGACGACCAGGCCGACGCCACCATCGTCGTCGCCAGCGGGCCCGGGATGCAGCTGCCGCTGCGCTTCGAGGACCGCGACGGTGGGGTCTACTACACACAAGAGGGCGAACAGGGACCGTTCTCACATATGGAGACGTGGATCGACATCGAGGACGTGGCCGACGGCACGCAGGTCACATTTCGGTCGTCGGTCTCGCTTGCGGCACCGCTGCCGTTCGGCGACCGGATCGCCGCCTGGAAACGGAAAGGCGAACTCACGCGCGCACTCGAGACGCTCGAGGCTGCACTCGGGTAACGAATCGTCGGTGGGCGCTGGTTCTCAGGGCTCCCGAAGCACCACGTCCACGTCCTCGTCGTTCGGAAACGGGTTCTCGAGGGCGGCCGCCTGGTCCCACTCTTCGTCCGTAACCAGACAGTCCTCGAGTGCCGACCGCAGCGCCGTCTCCTGAGTGTCGGTGCCGATGAAGACCAGTTCTGTCTGCCGGTCGCCGTGCTCGTCGTGCCAGTCGAGGTCGGGTCGGTTGGACCGGTACAGATCTTGTTTTATCGCTGGCAGTGCGGCGATCCACGGTCCTCTGACGCTCGCTCGAATCGACGGCCCAGCCTGGGAGACGTCCACTTTGACGTCTCGACCGGCGAGCCACGTGATGCCTTTCGATCGGATGATACTCGAGGGGAGGGCCTCGAGAAACGCCGCAAACCGCTCGGGATGAAACGGCCGGCGCGCACGGAATACGAACGAGTCGACGCCGTAGCGCTCGTCAGGGTGGCGGTGGTCGTGTTCGTGGTGGTCGTCGTCGTGACTGTGACTGTGATGGTCGTGGTCGTGCTCGTCATCAGCATGGTCGTGACTGTGCTCGTCGGCCAGCGCGTGCTGCCAGCCAGCTAACTCGCCCATTCGGCCGGCGTCGAACAGTTCGACCCCGAGGAGACGGTCGGGATCGACTGCGCTGAATTCCGTTCGGATCGTCTCGGCCTCAGGCTGGAGTGCCGTAACGAGTGTCTCTGCCTCCTCGAGTTCCGACGGCTCACAGAGATCTGTCTTGTTGAGAACAACGAGGTTTGCGACCTCGAGTTGCTCGATCAGCAGATCCGCGAGTGGGCGTGTCTCGTCGTCGCCGTCTGTCCCCTCGCCGCGGCGTTCGGGAACGCCCTCGCCAGCGAACGTATCGAGAAAGAGCCGTGTGTCGAGGACAGTCACGAGCGCATCGATCTCGTAGCTGGCTGCGACCCGCGAAGCGGTCGTAAACAGCCGTGCGACCGGTTCGGGCTCGGAGATCCCCGAAGACTCGACGAGCAGATGGTCGAACGATCGTTCACGGGCCAGTCGGACGACCGCGGTCTCGAGGTCGTCCTGGAGTTCACAGCAGATACAGCCGTTCGAGAGTTCGGCGACGCCGCCAGTGTCGAGATCCGAGCCGTCGGCGACTAGGTCAGCGTCGACGTTGACCGATCCCATATCGTTGACCAGCACGGCGAGGTCACGGCCGCCGGCGTTTTCGAGGAGGTGATTGAGCAGCGTTGTTTTGCCCGCACCGAGGCTCCCAGAGAGAACGGTGACGGGGATCTCGTTTGAGTGCATACCGAGTGGTTGTGACTCGAGCGCAAAGAAGCGTCGTCTCACTGCTTCGACACCGTGTGTCACGCGGCAGTGACTTCCGTCTACGTGGTGACTGATGAGTGGACTGTCAGTATCCGATGCTGTTATTAGCCCGCAGTTTCGACTGCTACCCACGGGAGCATTGGCATCGCAAGACACACCACCAGCTCCCGTTTTCACGACACCGTGACGGTGCCGAGTCGTGACGCCGTGTGCCCGTGTGGCAACGGCTACTGTGGTGGGAACCGGTAGGCATGTCACCGTTCGCGGTCGACACTGGTAACTGTTCGGCAGACACCCGTCTGACGAGCGGCCCGGACGCGACATACTTTTGTCTCCGGGCCCGAGCATGACCGACGATGACACTCGCCGATCGGATCGAATCCTTCCGCGCCACGCTCGAGGAGTGGCTTCGCGGACTCTATCATGGGATGTTCACGCATCCAGCGTACGAGAAGATCGAGGCCGAAGCCGAGGATACAGAGGACGCGTTCATGCTCGCGTGTTTCCCCGACGCCTTTGGCATTCCAAGCCCCGTCTCGTACTACACGGCCGAACTCCTGCCCTATCTCGAGGACGAGTATCAGTCCTGGGAGCGGCGGATGTGGGACCGCCAATCGGTCATCGAGCGCAAGGGCCACCAGTATCATTTCTAATCGATGGCACAGTTCACCTTTTTCGGCGGCAAAGGCGGTGTCGGCAAGACGACCGTCTCGAGCGCCTATGCGCTCGAGTGTGCCAACGCTGGTCTCGAGACGCTCGTCGTTTCGACGGACCCAGCACACAGCACGGCCGACGTCTTCGACCAGGAGTTCGCCGACGAGCCCCGATCTGTCGAGGGATACGACGGGCTCTCGGCGATGGAGATCGATCCGGAACAGGAGGTCCAGGACCACCTGCAGGATCTCAGACGGCAGCTGAACTCCCAACTCAGCGCGGCGATGGTCAACGAAGTCGACATCCAACTCGAGATGGCCCACCAGACCCCCGGCGCCTACGAGGCCGCGCTGTTCGATCGGTTCGTCGACGTGATGCGAAACGCCGACCCCTACGATCGGGTCGTCTTCGACACCTCACCGACCGGCTCGACGCTGCGACTGCTCGCCCTGCCGGACCTCCTCGAGCGCTGGATCGAGCGGCTGATGGACAAACGCGAGCGCAGCATCGATCTCTTCGAGAAGGCCGCGATCGGCAAACAAGAGCCACGGCGCGTGATGGAAGGCGACCCGATCCTCGCGCGCCTCCAGGAGCGCAAGGAACGCTTCGAGTACGCTGGCGAGGTGTTGCGCGACGATGCCGCCTTCTATCTCGTCTTGAACCCTGACGAACTCTCGATCAGGGAGACGAGCCGGTCACTCGAGACGCTGTCCGACGCCGAGTTGCCCGTTCGCGGACTCGTCGTCAACCGTCTGACGCCCGAACCGGAACCTCACGAAGAGGGCCGCGGTGCGACCTACCTCCGGGATCGGGTCGACACCGAACGCGACCGACTCGAGTACATCGAGACTGCGTTCGACACGCCGGTGGTCGCGACGATCGAGACACGCGTCGAGGAAGTCCGCGGGAGTATTCTCGAAGACGTCGCGGGCGACCTCGAGATTTCTGTCGGCGACGAGCCGCGGGCGAGTTGAGCCGGGACCTCAATCATCTTACGGAACTGGCATTTCGACAACTTTCTACCCAAAAATTGCTGCACTTTTACACGTATGGCCATTTTAACACGGGTTAAGAGTGAGAATATAAATAGGCAGAACGTCAATGAATTATATTTATATTCCTCCCGTTCGTCGCACGTCTAGAGAGACAATACCATGGCAGGTGTAATTTGGATCGTGGCACTGGTGCTGGTGACGTTTACCACCGCGTACATCGTGTACGGGCGGTACCTCTCGCAGTTCGTGGGGCTCGATGACAGTCGAGAGACGCCAGCACACAAGTACCAAGATGGACAGGAGTACGTACCGGCGAAGAAGCCGGTCTTACTGGGGCATCATTATTCAAGTATCGCAGGCGGCGCGCCTGTTGTCGGACCGATCACGGCCGCACTGATCTGGGGCTGGATCCCGGCTGTGCTGTGGGTTGCAATCGGGAACCCGCTGCTCGGTGCGGTCCACGACTTCATCTCGCTGTCGAGCAGTCTTCGACACAAGGGGAAGTCGATCGGCTACATCATCGGTGAGTACGTCGGTGAACGCGGCAAGAACATGCTACTGTGGTTTGCGTTCTTGCTGACGATCCTCGTTGTGGCGGTGTTCGCACTCGTCATCGCAGTCGTGTTCAACGCGTTCCCATCGGCGGCAACCGCGAGTCTCCTGTATGTCACACTCGCGTTCGTGTTCGGCATCTGGCTCTACCAGCTGGGACTGCCGTTCTCGGTTGGGACAGTCATCTTCGTCGCCGGCGTGTTCGGCTCGGTCTGGGTCGGTATTCAGTACCCGCTCGCGATCGTTCCCGGCGATTACGCCGCCGGAACGACCGTCTTGCTCGATTCGACGTCGTTCTTCCCGGAACTGCTCGGGAGTGCGAACATCGGTGCGTGGGTGCTCGTGATGCTCGTTTACGGCGCTGCGGCCAGCGTCCTGCCGGTCTGGATGCTGTTGCAGCCACGTGACTACCTCTCGTCGTTCCTTCTGTACACGGGAGTCGGTGGGAGCCTGCTTGCGGTCATCGTCGGCACGTACATTACCGGAATGGGGGGCGACGCCATCCACCCCGAAACCGATGCACAACTGAGCTTCGAGATCACGACTGGGGCCTGGTACGGCTTCCTCGGACAGGGTGGCCCGCTCGCCGAGTCCCTCCCGCTCATGCCCTTGCTCCCGCTGTTGTTCCTTACCATCGCGTGTGGGACCATCAGCGGCTTCCACTCGCTAGTGTCCTCGGGGACGACAGCCAAGCAGCTGAACAAGGAGACGGACGCCAAACTCATCGGCTACGGTGGGATGCTCGCAGAGGGACTGCTGGCTGCAGTCGCCCTCTGTGCGGTGACGATCGTCGCAATCCCGGCCGACACCGGCGGAATCGGGCTCGCACTGCCGAACTTCGCGACTGGCGGTGGCGCAATCCTCACCGCCCTCGGAATCCCCTTCGAGTACGCCGTGCCGTTCATGGCGCTTGTGCTCGCGAGTTTCCTGCTGACGAGCATGGACACGGCTGTCCGTCTGGGCCGGTACATGTTAGAGGAGATCGTCGGAACGCCGGAGACGCCAGTCGAGTCGTATGCGGCAAACCGGTACGTCAACACGACGGCTATCGCCGTCCTCGCGTTCTTCCTGCTCGGTAGCGGTCGGTGGGAGGACCTGTGGACGCTGTTCGGCGGCGCAAATCAGCTGCTGGCGTCGCTGGCGCTGCTGACCGGGACCGTCTGGCTCGCAAACTGGGACAAGTCCAAACAGCTGGTCTCTACCGGTGGCCCGATGATTTTGATGGCGTTCATCACTGTCATTGGTCTCACCTGGACCGCACTCTATACGATCCTTGGCGGGCGGCTGCTCGGTATTACCGCCGAAGCGGAGACATCGCTGCTCGGTCAGTCTTCGGCCGTCGTCCAGATCGTTATCATCGCAACCCTCATCTGGCTGGCGCTGTCGCTACTCAAGATCGGCTACGACAACATGACGGCAGCTGGTGACACAGACAGCGGACTCGCCGCCGACGTCAGTACTGACGACGACTAATCGCGACTTCGGGTCGCGATCCTCAACCGCATCGACGCTGTTTTTTGACGACTTCGACCGACTCAAGACACGCAGCTGTCTCGCGATGCAGACAAGGGAGTACCGTGTTGTCGGTGTCGATCGTATCGCAACAGCTGAAACAATTGACACACTGATCGCACGCCAACTGTCCGATCAGGTGTGTCTTGACGGTCAGTGGCTACTACAGCTGCAGTCGCCGCGAGAGCAGCCCGAGCAGCCCTGGCTCGTCCTTCTCGATCGGATCCCAGAGACGGAACGCGGTCGCAACGTCCGCGTTGTCGCTCGCAACCAGCTCTTTGCTGTCGGGAGCGATGACGGCCAGATTGATCTCGTAATGGCCGTGATAGCCGTATTTCAGCAGTGTTCGCCCGTCGAACCCGGCGACGCGTTCAGCGATCGATTCTGGAATCGAAGCTGTAACCGCGACGAACGTAAACTCCGTACAGAAGTGTTCTTCGTCAGGTTCGATCCACTCATCAGCCAGTCGCTCGCCGAGTTCGACGAACCGATCGAGTGTTCGGTCGTCGACGCGGTCGACTTGCCTGACAAAGAGGTGTTCAGTCGACTCGTGTTCCGCCAGCGAGAGTGCCGGATGGAGGAAATGTTTCTTGCTCACCAGCTCCATCGTTCCATACAGCGTGAACTGTTCTCCCTCGACGGCGAAATCCTTCTCGAGGTCGTAGTTGTGCATGAGCCGATCGCTCACCCGGTCGACGTACTCGTCGTCCCAGTCGGGAACCCCCTCGAGGCGCTCGCCTGTCCGCCGGTCGGCCGCCATCTCGCCAGACTCCGTGGCGGACTCGTCGTCGTCCATGTGTGGTGATGCCACGTCGCGAGTAAAAGTCCGTCGCCACTGCGGTCGCAGTCGGCTGTGCCAGCAGTTAAGCAGTGGGAGTCCGTACACTGAGACGAACACATATGCCAAAGGAACGTGAGGCGTGCGGTCGCTGTTCGATGTCGGTCGCCGTCGACGTCGCGAACAGCGACCGAGACGCCGACGAACGGGCTGCCCGCGATCCGTACGGCGACGCGCGGATCGAAGTCGACGAGGACCAGCTCCGGAGCCTGTCGCCGAGCGCCTGGCTCGGGGAGCTCTCGAGTCGCCTCGACGACCTTGCGAATCGACTGATCTGGCGGCGATAAGGAGGCGGTCGATCCGATTTTACGTGTCGTCGGTCAGTTCGTCGTGATAATTTCAATCACGTCGCGGGGCTCGACCTCGTAATCCTTGCCGAGTTGTCGGTTGCTCCGGCAGTCGATGGCGTGGAGGAAGCCATCGCCGATATCGGAGTGGAGGCTGTACGCGAAGTCCTCCGCGGTCGACCCTTCCGGGATCAGATAACAGTCGGGCAAGACCTCGCCGCGTTCGTTCCCGAGGCCGTTCGCGCCGCCGGGGAACACCGACACGACGCCCAACACGTCGAAGAGCGCGGTCTCGAGTGCTGGCTGGACGCCTGTCGAGCCAAATTCGGCGAGAAACTCCCGGATCTGTTCTAAGCCCTCTTCCTGTTCACCGGAGACGTCACCCGTGATCTCGAAGTCGCCGTCACCGGGACGGTAGTCGACAACGCCGGCTTTGTCGGCGGATTTGAGCGCGCGCTCGGCGTGGGCGCTACAGGGAACGATCGTCAGGTGCTCGTACTCTGGGTCCGACGTGATCTCCTCGTAGTTCGCCTGGGACTGTGGCTTGTCCATCTTGTTCGCTGCGATCACCATCGGCTTGGTCTCCTTGCGGATCTCGCGCGCCAACTCGAGTTTGTCATCGTCGTCCCACTCCTCGGGCTCGAAGCCGACGTCGACGCGGCGGATGAGGCGTTTGATCTCGTCTTCGTTCGTCTTGAACGCGCTCATCTGCTCTGCGAGTTCCTCCTCGATGGCGTCGTCTTCGGTGGTGTAACCCGACTCGTATCGGTTGATCCCTTTTTCGAGGACCCCGAGATACCACTGGTCGAGTTCCTCCTCCAAGAAGTCGATGTCTCTTCGGGGATCGTGTCCCTCGGTAGATTCGCCCTCGAGGTCGGTCTCCCCGGAGAAGTCGACGACGTGAATCAGGACATCGGTTTCGTTTAGATCGGTCAGGAACTGGTTGCCGAGGCCTTTCCCCTCGTGTGCGCCGGGGATCAGCCCCGCAACGTCGACGAGTTTCGTCGGAACGAAGCGGGTGTCTCCGTCGAGGTAGCCCACGCTCGGGGTCGACGTTTCGTCGAACTCGGGTGCGGCGTCCTCGACGCGGACGTAGGCCTCGCCCACGCTCGGGTCGATCGTCGTGAAGGGATAGGCCCCTTCGGGCACGTCGTTCATCGTCGCCGCGTTGAAAAAGGAGGACTTGCCGACAGAGGGTTTGCCGACGAGTCCGATCCGGTGGCTCGTACTCATTATCAATCCCTGGAACGGCCGGGCTAAACGGGTTTTGTTCCGTCGCTGGGGTGATATGAGTACACCTGCCATGAGTCCCCTCGAAGTACTCGGACGGTCTCCTAGAAGCCATTTCCACCCCATCTGCGACCGTCTTTCAGTTGTACCGAGAAACAGAGACAACGATCCGTGTCAGATCATCGACAGCGTCGTACCGTAAACGAGCAGATCACACGGGCACGTCGTTATCGTCGCCGTCGTAGAATCGCTTGCGATTCTGCGGCCCGTCAGATCGGCGCTCTGACGACGGCATTGAAAAGGAGGACTTGCCGACAGCGGGTTTGCCGACGAGTCCGATCAGGTGGCTCGTACTCATTGTCCGTCCCTAGAACGGCCGGGCGAAACGGGTTTTATTCCGTCTCGAGGTTGGTATGAGTGGACCTGCCATGAGAACCCAGGAAATACCCGTACAGTCTCCTAGAAGTCATTTCTACCGCATCTGCGACCATCCGTCGGCCGCACCGAGTGGTACACGTTGCGGGTCCGTCATGCGATGAGGGGGCAGAATGCGTGTAACTCTCTCACAGGACTGTGCTCGTGGTACCGCGACCCTCGCAAGTCTTATCCGTGTATCGGGTGTACATTTGTTTGTAATGGCGAAAGGTAACGTTGATTTCTTCAACGACACAGGCGGCTACGGTTTCATTTCGACGGACGACGCGGACGATGACGTTTTCTTCCACATGGAAGACGTTGGCGGTCCGGACCTCGAGGAAGGCACAGACATCGAATTCGACATCGAACAGGCCCCCAAGGGTCCCCGCGCGACGAACGTCACCCGCGAGTAATATCGGCATCTCCGTCGCCTGACGGCGACTTTGTATGACGACATTTTCCAGACAACTACGCTCCATAGTCACGACGCTCACACCATTGCACGGCCGTGTGCACTCACGTGGACTGTGACTGTCAGTGGCGACTACTGATACGGACTCCTGTCGTCATGTCCCACCGATCACCGACCCTGCCGCTGGTGATCGACGGTCACTCGGTACAGCAGACCGTGTGTGTCCCTCGAGTCGCTCCGGTATCCCTATCAGGGATCGGTACTGACGAGACGCTATGAAGATCGGTGCACACGTTTCGATCTCCGGTTCGCGCGTCTCCTCTGATGACGAAACACCGCCGTACGACGACGTTCGGAACGCGGTTCATCGCCAACTCGCGTTCGGCGGCAACTGCGGACAGATCTTTACTACCTCACCGCAGGTCTGGGCCCAACCCGAGATCAGCGACGAGGCTGCCGAGGGCTTCCGAGCGGAGTCAGACGAACACCTCGAGGGGCCGTGGGTGATTCACTCCTCGTATCTGGTCAACCTCTGTACGCCAAAAGACGACCTCCGCCGGAAGTCCAAAGAAAGCATGCAGGCCGAACTCGATGCCGCCGAGCGGCTCGACGTCCCTTACGTCAACGTCCACCTCGGTGCGCACACGGGCGCTGGCGTCGAGGGCGGCCTCGACAACGCGGCGAGTCTGATCGACGAACTCGAGGTGCCCGACGGGGTCGAGATTCTGATCGAATCCGACGCAGGTAGCGGAACGAAACTCGGCGGCGAGTTCGCTCATCTCGCGGGGATCATCGACCGCACCGACACCGACATCGGCATCTGTATCGACACGGCCCACACGCTGGTCGCGGGTAACGACCTCACGACGCCCGAGGCCGTCGACGAGACCGTCTCCCGCTTCGACGACGAAGTCGGCCTCGAGTACCTGAAATATCTCCACCTCAACGACTCGAAACACGACGTCGGCACGCACAAAGACGAACACGCCCACGTCGGCGAGGGCTACATCGGCGAGGACGGCATGCAAGCGATCGTAAACCACCCCGACCTGCGCGAACTGCCGTTCGCACTCGAGACGCCGACTGAAGACGGCCGCGGCTTCGCGTGGAACATCCAGAAAGTGCGGGAACTGCGCGAGTAACCTTCGCTCGGCGCGACCGTCTTTTTTCGACTGTCCTAACGGGAAGCTATAGGACAACTCGCCGATGAATACGCGTATGGACACAGCTGAAACGACGTCCACGCTCGGGATCGTCCTCGGCGCGGTCCTCGTCGTCGTCGGCATCGCCGCCTACGTGGTCTCGGACTTTGCGAGTATTACTGCACTCATCCCGGCCGTTTTCGGCGTCATCATCGCTGGGTTCGGTGTCGTGGGTCGCCAGACAGAGCGACGCCGCCTTGCCGTCATCGGGATCGGCGTACTCGCCCTGCTTGGCGTCGTCGGCTCTGTCCGTGGGATTTCCGACGTGATCGCGCTGTTGACCGGCGGGGCCGTCGACTCGACTGTCGCCGCGGTCGCACAGGGGTCGATGATCCTGGTCGGCCTTATCCTGCTTTTCGCCGTGGGCCGAGAGCTGGGTCGGAACTAAGAATCGACCCGCTTTTACTCGAGACGGCCGAACGACATCTCGTGCGCGAGTTCTCCGAAGACTATCTTCAGCGGACCCGCCAGGGGATGTGGGACGACTCTCGGGAGGCGCTTGCCCCGCTCGCCCTCGAGTCCCACGAGCGAATTCTCGACGTCGGCTGTGGCACCGGCGAGTTGAGCCGCGTGCTCGAGGCCGAATCGTCGGCCGACGTGATCGGCTGTGATGCCGATCCGGACCTGCTCGTGGCGGCCCGCGACCACGTCCCGGTCGTCGCCGGCGACGCGCTTCGACTCCCGTTTCCCGACGATACGTTCGACCTCGTGGTCTGTCAGGCGCTGTTGATCAACCTCCCTGATCCGGCGGCCGCCCTCAGGGAGTTCGCCCGCGTCTCGAGCGACTGCGTCGCCGCTATCGAACCCGATAACGCCGCCGTCGAGGTCGACTCGAGTGTCGACGCCGAAGGACCGCTCGAACGACGAGCGCGACAGGCCTATCTCGAGGGCGTCCCGACGAATGTCGCCCTCGGAGCCGATGCTCGCGACGCGTTTGAGACGGCCGAACTCGAGGTCTGTGAGACACGCCGATACGACCACGTCCGAACCGTCGAACCGCCCTACAGCGAGGGAGCGCTGCTCGCAGCCCGGCGCAAGGCAACTGGGGCGGGACTGGCCGACGACCGCGAGACGCTGCTCGCTGGACCGCTGACTGAGTCGGCGTACGACGACCTCCGTGGCTCGTGGCGACAGATGGGCCGGGACGTCATCGCCCAGATGGAAACACAGGAGTACCGTCGTGAGGAAGCCGTGCCGTTTTTTGTCACTGTTGGCCGAGTTGTCTGACAGCGCTGTCCGACACTCGACGCAGACGGTCTGTTGTAATTCGTTCCCGATGATCGCTCGAACGGGACAGCGATCACCGGTATAACGGGACACCGATCCGTATTATTCGTGTTCCTGACTGTCTTGCTGGCCCAGCAGCGAGACGACGATGCCTGCGAATCCGAGCCCGACGATCACGACGCCGGTGAGCAAGTCGACCACGCCAAACAGGGCAAGTACTGATCCCGTCATCACGAGCGCGAGATTGGCAAGCATCGCGGCACGGGGCGAACGGAGCTGCTGCAGAACCGACGAGACGCTCATACGAGGACACTCGCTGGGAGCGCAAAATCCGTTGTCATCGTGCTCGAGGAACTCGTCGCCAACGTCGATGCACGGAGCGCGTCGTCGGCCGAGACTGATGGCGACCGACACCCACTCGACAGTGATGGCTCTAGAACCCCTTCGCTCGAGCAGGCTCCACAGCGTTAGACGACGTCACCGCGGACCGTCACTCCGTCCTGTTGTTCACGCCAGGCGTGGAGTTCCTGTGCTGCCGCTGTGGCCGCTTCGCTCTCGAGGCCGAGCATCTCGAGGGCAGCCGACAGCGTCGGCAGCGCTAACTCGCTCTCGCGGAGTTTTCGGAATGCCTCCTCGCTTCGAGTGCCATCGGCCCAGAGACAGACGCCGCGCGGGTCGAGCAACTGCGTGTAGTCCTCGCGCAGTGTCGCGCCACGCAGCCGCTGGGTGACGTTGTCCTCGAATGAGGCGTTACAGACCTCGAGATGAATCGGTTCGTCGTCGCCGAGCAGGTGGGCCGCGAGACATTTCTCGGGTGCGGCGTGGCCGTTGGCGTTCGCCCGGAGATGGTGGGGGTAGGCGGCGGCCCAGTCCGCGCGAACGGATTGCCCGACGCCGTCGACGTCGTACGCCTCGCTTGCGTCGGTCTCACCAGGGGTGGGCTCGCTGTCGTCTCGCACGAGGATGTCTTTGGTCAGGTAGATATCCAGCCGGTCGACGGGGTCGACGCCAAGTGCGACATCGCCGAACGCCCAGATTTCCCGCACCGGGACGGGCATTCGGTCCGCTTCGACGGTGTCGACCAATTCCTCGAGCCGATCGACTGCGTCACGGCGATCAAAGCCACTCATTGGCGGATGTGAGGTCTCGAGTCGCAAAACGGTTTCTTCGAGCCATGCCCGCAGCCACGGGCAGCCTGTCTATGCGTCTCGATCGTTCGCAATGTAGACAGTCTTTCGAACGGTTGCGTGGACCGTTCCATCGGCGTCGACGAGGTCGACGGTGTAGTGGCGGTCGATCGACTCCGTACCCTCGGTTTCGAGTTCGGTCCGAATCGCCTCGAGTTCTTCGTCGGAGAGTCGAAATTTCGCGTACAGCGTCTCTCGGCCAGGTTTTTTGAATCGAACCTCGGCTTCCTTGTCCCAGACGACGTACTCGTCACCGAGCGTTTTCAGCAGCATCATCATGTAGAACGGATCGACAGCCGCGTAGATGCTGCCGCCGAAGATCGTCCCGACGTAGTTGCGTGTCCGCCACGACAGCGGGAGCTTGATCTGGACTTCCTGCCAGTCGGGTGCAACGTACGTCACGCGGCCGCCAGTCCCACGATAGGCCGGAAACAGATTGAACCCCAGCCGGTAGAGCCGAGCTCTGAGGGCATCGAACATGGGTTCGATTCGTGTGGCCGCTCGGAAAGCTATTTGTGAACGAGTGTCCCATTTTCTGCCGTTGTCTCGTCATCGGCGGCCCACTCGCGTTGCGGCCGCAACTCGTGTCAGGAGAGCACCTTTTTTATCCGTTCCGGGTGAACGAAATCCTATGAGACACCGAATCTTCGGCGAGGACGGCGACGCAGATCTCGTGTTCGTCATGGGCTGGGGAAACCGCTGGACCCACGAGAACGTCAGTTGGCTCATCGGAAAGCTGACTGACGCCGGCTACCGTGTGCATGCGTTCGAACTCCCGACGAATATCGAGGACTTCAAAGCCGACTGGCTCGAGCCAATCGCCGAATACGTCGTCGACCTCGAGTCTTACCAGCTGCTGGGACACAGCGCGGGTGCACTCATCGCTCAGGCGCTAGACGGCGCGGACAACCACGTCTATCTGAGTCCGTGGTGGGGATACAGCGAGGCGTATCCGGACCCACTGTTGGATGTGGTATCGAAACTGCCAACGACGTTCCCATGTTTGCCGATCGGCGAAATGGATCGCGCGGCACTCGGCGAGAAGGCAACGGACCACCAGATCGCGACGACACCGCGATGGGTGTCGCCGGCGTTCGTCAGCGAAACCCGCCGAGCCCAAGCCGAGTTGCTGACGATCGACCACGACGCGGTCGTCTTCTGTTCACTGCGCGATCCCGTCATCAGTCTGGCTCCGATCGGCGAGCGGGTGCCTGCTGAACACGTCGTCCTCTACGACGGCGGTCACGAGCTGTTCTCCTCCGTGAGCCGCGACCACCATATCGACACGCTGCTTGCTGCCCTCGAGAACGGTGCCGACGCCGTCGAGGAAGACGAGACGAGCGGAGAAGAGCCCGTTCCGGCCTGACGATCCCGCTGAACCGACGAAGAGACGAAACGGACATACGCGTTCGTCGGTAAGCTGACCACAATGGATTGCAACCGGTGTCCCGAGGAAGCAGTCATGCACGCTGCCTACTCCGGGGCGCATCTCTGTGCGGACCACTTCCGCGAGTCGGTCGAAAAACGGGTGCGCCGCCGCGTGCGTCGGGACGATCTCGTCCCACACGACGTGACGCCCGAAAACCCACAGACGTGGGTGATCGGCCTCTCTGGGGGCAAAGACAGCGTTGTCCTCACGCAGATTCTCCATGATACCTTCGCCAAAGATCCCCGTATCGAGCTTATCGGACTGACGATCCATGAGGGGATCGAGGGCTACCGAGACAAGAGCCTCGAGGCCTGTCTCGACCTCACCGACGATCTTGACATTCGCCACGAAGTCGTCAGCTACGAGGAGGAGTTCGGCGTCCGGATGGACGACGTCGTCGAGGACGACCCCGAAAACATGGCTGCCTGTGCCTACTGTGGCGTTTTTCGCCGGGATCTCCTCTCGACGTACGCCGAAGACCTCGAGGCCGACCTCCTGTTGACGGGCCACAACCTGGATGACGAGGCCCAGTCAGCGCTGATGAACTTCCTCGAGGGCGACGTCGAACAGATGGCGAAACACTTCGACGCCAGCCTCGGGCCGCTCTCCGAACGCGACGAACAGGATGAGTTCGTCCCGCGTGCGAAACCCCTCCGAGATGTCCCCGAAAAAGAGGTTGCCCTCTATGCCCACCTCAACGACCTCCCCGCCCACATCACGGAGTGTCCCCACTCGAGTGAGGCCTACCGTGGCGAGATCCAACAGCTCCTCTACGGGCTCGAAGAGAACCATCCCGGGACGCGTCACTCGATTCTCTCGGGCTACGAAGAACTCGCCAGCATCCTGTCCGACGAGTTCAGTGGCGATGACGGCGCCGACTTACAGGCGTGTGCCGAGTGTGGCTCGACGACGACCCGTGATATTTGTCGGAAGTGTTCGCTGCTCGAGTCGCTCGTCTAATTCGGGATGTGATACTGCCAGACAAAAGTCAGTAAACGCCCGATCGCGTCTCACGGCTCGTCGCCTTCGGCGACGATCGTTCGCGTACGATCGGTTCGTGAATAGTTTTGTCCGGCAGTATGAGTGGCCGTCTTACTGTGGTTTCTCGAGTACGTTTCGTGCTCGATTGAGATCCGCGGGTGTGTTGATGTTCAGGTGCCAGCCCTCGAGTTCGACGCCGACGTATCGCCTCCCGCCGGCGAGTAGTGACTCGAGGGCGTCGGTCAGTTCGTACTCGCCGGTGTCGCTTCGGTCGACTGTCTGACAGGCTCGAAACAGTGCGCGAGCGTCGTGGGTCTGGACGCCGGCAGCGATGACGCCTGACTCGGCATCGGTCGTTGACTCGAGCGACCGAACCGTTCCGTCGTCGTCGAGCACGCAGCGGGCCGCCGTCTCGGCCTCGTTTCTCGCGACACGATCGAGCAAGAGCGTGCCGTCAACGCCCGGCTCGTGGTGGCGGTCGATCAGTCTCGAGAGCGTGCAGTCGCTGTCAAAGACGTTGTCGCCGTTAACGGTCACCACGTCGTCGGGAACGGCATCGCGGTGCGTGTCGGACAACGCTGTGGGATCGGTCACGCCGTAGCCATCCTCGAACGCCGTACAGACCGCGTGGGCAAGCCCCCGCTGGTCGTTTTGGACGGCATACCGCACTGGGACGTCGTCAACCGCGGTCCCGATGGCATCGATGATCTCATCCGCACGGTAGCCGACCACGATGACGATTGCCTCGACGCCAGCGTCGACGACTGTGTTGAGTGTTCGCTCGAGCAACGGGTTGCCATCGATCTCGAGGAGTGGCTTCGGTGTCGCGTCCGTATACGGCCGTAAACGGGTGCCACGGCCGGCTGCAAAGACGAGTGCGTGCATGCGTGTGAGGGGAGATCGACTATCGGAGCGTACGAGCCATACGGAGGGCACGCTCAAAAACCGTCGTCTCGACGACGAGCCACACAGTGTGATTGAGTGACCGCTGACCGTTGTCAGACAGCGATGTCTCTGGACCCGACTGCTGTCCCTCTCCGTATCTGTCCACGAAAAAAACGAGAACGGCAAAAACGAGCCGTCTCGGTAGCGACACGACATGCCGCGTGCGGCGGGTGGTGTGTCAAGTGCCGCGTGCGGCGGGTGGTGTGTCAAGTGCCGCGTGCGGCGGGTGGTGTGTCAAGTGCCGCGTGCGGCGGGTGGTGTGTCAGCTACCGTGTGCCGATTACCGGATCACGTCGACGCCGTTCTGTTTCTCGAGTTCCTCGCGGCCGCCGTCACTGTGCGCGCCGACGTTGGAGCCGCCGTCCTCGATGTGATTGCTCGCGTCGAAGTCGGTGTTTCGCACGCCTTCGATACTCTGGCGAGACTTGTCGGCTTGCTTCTGGGTGGTTGGGCCGAGCACCTGTGCGCTCTGGACGCCAGTCATGATCGCCATAACTCGCACCTTGCCTTTGTAGTTGTCCTGGATACGCGCGCCCCAGATGACGTTCGCCGAGGCCTCGAGGCGCTCGGTGATGTTGTCGGCGATGCCCTCTGCCTCTTTGAGGGTGAGATCTGGGCCGCCGGTGATGTGGACGAGTCCACCCGAAGCACCGCGGTAGTCGACGTCCAACAGTGGGTGGTTCATTGCGTCTTTGACGACCTCGTCGGTCTTGTTCTTGTCCTGGGTCTCACCGACCAGCATGACGGCGACGCCACCCTGGTTCATGATGGTGGACATGTCCGCGTAGTCCAGGTTGATCAGCGACGGCTGGGTAATCGTCTCCGAGATGCCTTTCACCGTTTCGGCGATGATCTGGTCCATCACCGAGAACGCCTTGCCGATCGGGAGGTTCGGGACGTAGTCGAGCAGCCGGTTGTTGTCGAGCACGATGATCGAGTCGGCCTGGTCGCGCAGTTTCTCGAGGCCTTCTTCGGCTTTCACCGTGCGGGCGCGTTCGACGTTGAACGGTGTCGAGACCATTCCGACGACGATTGCACCTTGCTCCTTTGCGATTTCGGAGACGACGGGGGCGGCACCGGTCCCGGTCCCGCCACCCATGCCTGCGGTCACGAACACGAGGTCTGCGTCACCGAGGACCTCTTTGACCGTTCCCTGAGCCATCTCGGTCGCACGTTCTCCCATCGAGGGATCGCCGCCAGCGCCGAGCCCGTTCGTGAGCGACTTGCCGACCAGAATCTTCGTGTCGGCCTCGATCATCTTCAGATGCTGTTTGTCCGTGTTGATCGCCACGGTATCGGCACCGTCGACGCCGATGTTATACAGCCGGTTGATCGTGTTGTTACCCGCACCGCCACAGCCAACGATGACGATCCGTGGATCGCCGAACTCATCGTCGTCCATGTCGGCGTCCATCTCTCGGGACTCCTGCTCCGCGTTTTCGAGTGCGTCTTGAACGATATCCTGCATCGTTACACCTTGGCCCACGTTCGTTTGCCGGACTGTTCGGTCGGCCCGTCCTGTTGTTCGTTGATCATTTCACGGACGGCCGACCGGATCGCCTCGCTCCGGTTCGGAAACTCGCCCGAGTCGACTAACTGTTCGACCTCCTCGATCTGCTGTTTCGGAATTCGCAGTGTCACACGCTCCATGGTTGTATTCCCTGTAGAGTAAGACGGCGGCGCGCCCCTGTCAGACGCGGCGTGTCTTACACCGTAACCGCCCGACATCGGGCGTTTTTCGGCGTTTGCCGATCGTTGTAAGACAACCGTCTTACGCGACTAAGTGGAATACTGTCATGGGCAATAAAACTTTCGTCGAATACGACTTTCTGTGTCTTACACCAGTCGTTATGAGTGACTGTCTCGGCTCAACACATTTGCAGCTGGCGTCCGACGGCCACAGCTGGGACAGAACGACCAGTCGGATCGGATTTCATCGCCACACTCGCAGAATAGCCGTCTCGAGGTCTTCTCGCCACAGTTTGGACAGTACACGTGGTCGTCGTCGACGTGTTCGCCACACTGCTCACAGTGTGTTTGTGGCCCGTCGTTGTTCGACTGTTGGCCACGGGGCTGCTCGCGATCGGCTGTGTCATACATCTCGCGATCGTGTGGTCGTGTGTGAGCATCCGCGGCTGTGTGATCGCCGACTCGAGTCGATCGATCCGGAGCCGACTCGAGGTCGATTTCGTGGAGTCGATCCGCGAGCAGTTCGTCAACGTGATCCCG
Source organism: Natronorubrum sp. A-ect3 (assembly GCF_041821125.1). Classification (NCBI taxonomy): domain Archaea; kingdom Methanobacteriati; phylum Methanobacteriota; class Halobacteria; order Halobacteriales; family Natrialbaceae; genus Natronorubrum; species Natronorubrum sp. A-ect3. The sequence goes on from NZ_JBGUBB010000002.1 coordinate 278,039, forward strand.
AACGAGTTCGTCGAGTGTCTCCGGCCGTGTGGATTCGGCCCGTCGCTCACGCTCCCTTCCTCGAGTTGGGCCGCTGTTAGCGAGATACGCGCGCAGCGCTTCCCGCATCGCTTCGCTTTTCGAAATCTCGAGGGTCTCGAGTTGCTCGACGAGGGCATCGTCGGCGCGGAACGTGATCTTGCTCATCTGCGGGTTATCATCCCTGTTGATACTCCACCTATATCAATCATTCTTCCATTTCGGCTGACGGCAGCGTCTTTTTCCGTCGAAAATAACAACTCTTATGTTATCCAGAGCGGCTACGTTGAAGTGCAACCGCCCTTAGCTCAGACTGGTAGAGCAGTCGACTGTAGATCGACTTGCCCCCCGTTCAAATCGGGGAGGGCGGACTTTTGTTTCGAACAATGTGAGCAGTCACAGGCCCATCCTGGGTCGGTTTGAACATGAGAGTCGCACGTCCAGGAGCGCAAGCGAGCACCCCAGAACGTCTCTCACCTGTTCAAATCGGGTTGAAAGACTCGCTTTCCAGCCAATTTGCAGTCGACCGTAGATCGACTTGTCCCCCGTCCTCGTGAGCGAAGCGAACGAGGGCTCGGAAGACGTAGCGCCGAGCGAAGCGAGGCGACCGTCTTCCGGTGTTCAAATCGGGGAGGGCGGACTGTTTTTCAGCGAACAAATCTGTGAGCGGAAAGCACGTCGGTCCCGACACGATTTGAGCTTGTGAGTTGCAGCCCGGAACGTCCCACAGCGTTCAGACCGGAGAGGGTGGTCCTTTACTGCGAACCCCGTGAGCAGTCAACCGCCCAGCAGGCACGCTTCCTGTGGGTCAGCTTTGTTCGATGTCTGAACTCGTTCGACTGCTTGCGATGGAGTTCCCATTGACGTTTGCCCGGCAATCTCGAGCGACTCGAGCGCCCGGCTGAGGCGAACGTTTTTCTCATCCCGGTTCGACCCACCCGGTATGAGCGATTTCGACCTCGACCTCCGTGCGGTCGAGGAACACATCGACGAGGAACTCGAGATCGAAGGCAGTGTGATCCTCGGCGTCTTGGATGGAACGACGCCGGCAGCGGAGTGGCTCGAGGCGATCTCGAAGGGGAACCTGCTCGTCCTCAACGTCGAGGGCGATGTCAACGACTTAGCGTCGGGCTTTGCCCGCGATGTCAAGGAGTCGGGTGGCAGTCTGATCCACTTCCGGGGCTTTCTGCTCGTGGCTCCGCCGGGCGTCGACGTCAGTACTGAGCGCCTGTAAACGTCAGAAAGTGCCCGTCAGGGTCGCGAACAACGACCGATTCATCCGTCTCTCGTTCGACGGCACAGACGCGATCCGAAATGGCCTCGAGCGCCGCCCTCGGATCCTCGGTCTCGAACCCGAGGTCGACGTGGACACCGCCGCGAGCGTCGGCGATCCCTAGCTGTGGCTCCCAGAGCTCCAGCGCCATCGGGCCGTTCATGCGGACGCGTTCGCGGTCGCCACCCACATCACCCGTCTCGAACCCGAGATCGGCGTAGAACGACGCCGCACGCTCGAGTGATTCGACCTCGAGGACGACCTCGAAGATGCCGTCGATGCCCGGCCCTGAAACGTCCTGTTGGCCGAGTTCGACGCAGTTCCCGTCGGGATCGTACAGATACAGCGAGCTGACGGAACCGAACTGGGCCTCCTCCAGATCGTACGCCTCGCTCAGCCGGTCCCACCAGTCGTCGTACTCCGCGTGGGGAATCGAGAACGCGTAGTGGGTGTGGAGGCCACCACGGGGAAACCTGTCGGGACGGCGAAGGATCAGATCGGTCTCGCCCGCCCCACACACGAGTTCGTCGTCTCGCTGTGTCGTCACAGAAAGGTCCAGCGTCTCCTCGTAAAACGTACGTGCTCGCTCGAGAGACTTGACTTCGAGAGCGAGCCAGGACAGCCCAGTGAGCATGCCTGTTCGTACTCCCGGGAGGGGCATAGATGCTCTGGCGGGGCCAGTCGGCTCCCTGCCCCTGTTGGCTACACGTTTATACACCGCGCGTCCATACTACTGCTAGATGACATTCCGTGTCGACGAGCGTGCGACGGATTTCCGCGAGATCGACCGCTTTGACGGTGGTGTCGGCTGGATTGCCCACCCCGACGAACGGATGCAGCGGGCGAGCCACGCCCTCGAGATCGATGGCAAGGTCTGGGTTATCGATCCTGTCGACGCCGACGGGATCGACGACCTGTTCGCCGAGTTCGGCGAGGTGACTGGTGTCGTCGTCTTACTCGACCGTCACAAGCGCGACGCTGCAGCGATTGCGAATCGCCACGACGTGCCGGTCTTTCTCCCTGACTTCTTCGAGGGTGTCTCCGAGGAGCTCGATGCGCCCGTTGCTCGCTTTTCGCGGACGCTTTCGGATACTGGCATTGAGGTCCAGACAGTCGTCAACAATCGCTTCTGGCAGGAAGTTGCGCTCTACAACCCGGCCGACGGAACCCTGGTGGTCCCCGAATCGGTCGGGAGGGCGGCGTACTTTCTCGCCGGCAGCGAACGCCTCGGTGTCCATCCGATGCGACGGGCCATCCCACCGCGGGCGGAACTGGGTCAGTTTACACCCGAGCGGGTGCTCGTCGGCCACGGCCACGGTGTCATGTCCGACGCTGCGACGGCCCTCGAGGACGCGCTTGCAAACTCACGCCGGCGCACGCCACTGCTGTATGCGGGAATGGCTCGCCAACTCTTGCCCATCTAGGCTGTCTTACGACGATGGTTTCGTACTGATCCGCTCGATTTCTGGCGGCGCTCGTGTGGCATACATATAACTACGAGCCGCGCCTAAAACGATCACCATGGTCTACATCACGCGCGCCCTCGCCGACGTCCTGCTCGATCTGGCCAGCGACGCCGACCCGGACCGTGTGACGACCGGTGTCTCGGTCACGCCCGCGGGCGAGCTCGAGGGGGCTGAATCCGGGATCCCACCTGAAACACCGGTGTTTACGGACTTTTACCTTCCAGATCCTGGAAACGCGGTCAACGCCGTCTTCGGCGTCGATCTCTCGACACCCGCACGGCAGGCTCAAGGCCAGTTCGTCTCCCACCCGGTCCGAGAACTCGAGGTCACGAGGCGCGACGATCTCGCCGAAGTGATCTTTGTCGCTGTCCCACCGTGGACCCTCGACGAGCGGTCGTTCGCTGCTTTTGACCGCCGCGGTAAGCGCCAGCAACTCGAAATCATCGACGCGAGCCCACCAGAGCAGTCGCTCTCGGGCTGACACACACGCTTCGTTCGGTCGAGAAAAATGAACGACGGGAAGACGGTACCGATCGAGACAGGAACTCGGTGGTGGCTCAACCCCCGCGTGTCGACGGCCAGCGATCATCGTCGAGTATCCGATCGATGATGCTCCCACGGTTCGACTCTTGCCGGTCTTGTTCGTCGTCCGACGGTGATGGAAAATCCGGAACGTGTGGCATGCATTCCGACCTCCTTCGGAAACTAGACGCCTCGAGACAGAAAGTAATCGGGCTTGAGGGTTCAGTGTCGCAGTCGATCGGCTGCAGACAAGTCACTCGCGGGGCTGTCGCGGCCCCTCGAGGTATACATCGATTTTGAGAGACCAGTAGTGGCTCGAGACCCCAATGAGAGACGCTGTCCCGACGTTACTCGAGATAGCCGAGGCCCCGAAGCTGTTCGGTGATTTCTTCGAACTCGGCTTCCGTGAGTTTGCCTTGCTTCTGGTGTTGGATGACGATACTGCGAAGCAGGAACCGAGTGAGGTCACTCGTGCTCTGGAAGCTGGTTCCTTCGATCGTGTCCTCGACGCGGTCGGCGAGATCTTTCGGGATCGAAACCGTCGTATACTCTGTCATACGCCATACTCCGTCGCCGGCGCCAAAGGCGTGTCGACCGCGTGGGCTCCGCGACAGTCTTCGTAGCGGTTTTGCTATCGGACATCCTACCGGTCGGTATGGGAGTCCGGCCACCCTCGAACGGAGACGACGACGAACCCGAGAGCGTCGAGTTCGGTATCGCCGCTATCGACGCACACCTCAGAACAGCAGATCTCTCGTTTCCGGCGACGAAAGACGATGTCGCCGCCGAACTCGGCCACGAGCAAATCCCCTACGACGTCCACGGAAACGATGTCGCGCTGGGGGCGATGCTCGAGGAAGTCGAGACGTCGGAGTTTCGTTCTCGCCAGGAACTGCTCAACGCGCTCCACGAGCCGTTCGAGGAGTACCGACGGGAGCATTCCGGCGGCGTCTTTCAGCAGGTTCGATCGATGCTTCCGTTCTGACGTTATTTTTCGTCGTCTCGCTCCCGATTCGCGCGCGTAATCTGCTCGAGACGGCGTCGCTGCTCACGATGAAGCGTGACGAGCATATCCGAGAGCACGCCAAACATGAGCAACTGGACGCCGAGCAGGATAGCCGCCGCGGCTGCCATCGCCATAATTTCGTGTCCTTGCCCGTGCTGGACCCATTGCCAGAGGACGTATGACGCGATGAGACCACCAGAGACGATGCCGCCGATGCCGAGGCTACCAAAATAAAACAGCGGGTTGTTCGTTTTCGCGAGTGAGTACAACGCGAGGATGATCGTTCCACCGTCTTTGACCGGATGGAGATTCGTCTCCGATGCCTCCGGTCTGGCGCTGTAACTGATCGGAACGACCGTTGTCTCGATTCCGTGTTTGACACACTCGACGGCGAGTTCGGTCTCGATCGTAAAGCCGTCCGAATCGAGCGAGAGCCGCTCGAACGAATCAACGGTAAACGCCCGGTATCCCGAGAGAATGTCGTCGTAGTCGGCTCCGTGAATGAACCGGAACGATTTGTTGATCGCCCGGTTTCCGAACCCGTTCAACGCCTTCATCGCATCGTCGTCCATATCGGCAAACCGGTTACCGATCACGTGTTCGTATCCGCGCGAGAGGGGCTCGAGCATCCGATCCGCGTCGGCCGGATCGTAGGTCCCGTCGCCGTCGAGCATCAACACGTAGGGGACGTCAACGTACTCGAGGGCTTCGCGGACGGCCTGTCCTTTGCCGTCGCCGGACTGGACCAGCACGTGTGCGCCGCGCTCGCGGGCGATCTCACGTGTCTCGTCCTCGGAGTCGCCGTCGACGACAAACACGTTCGTGTAGCCTTCCTGATGAAAGCCGTCGATAACGTCGCCGATCGTGGCCGCTTCGTCGAGCGTCGGGATGAGGATACAGACATCCTCAGCAGCGATCTCGCGCGTCTCACGACTCATAGAGAGAACCTCTCCATCGCCGAACGACAGCCTCGAGTCCGCACGAGCCGCGTCATTATCCATCGGCAGGGACTCGCCGCTGTGACTGCAAAAACGTACTGATCGACCAGTGGCTAATTTATATTACCGCCGATCGATCGTTCGGGGCTACCAGGTCAGACCCTCGTAGACGTCGAGTTCGGCCTCGTCGACGTCGATCCGACGGCCGTCGACGACCACGCGCTGGGCCATCCCGTCGAACGCGAGGTCGTCGAACTCGGGCCAGTCGGTCGCGACGACTGCGCCGTCGGCGTCTGCGAGTGCGGCGGCAGCCGACTCGGCGTACTCGACGTCGGGATATATCGGTCGGACGTTCTCCATCGCGACTGGGTCGTAGGCGACGACGGTTGCGCCACGACTCTGTAGATACTCGATCACAGCAAGTGCGCGTGACTTGCGGATGTCGTCGGTGCCGGGCTTAAACGAGAGACCGAGCACCGTAATCCGTGCGTCCTCGAGGTCGACGTGGGTCGCGAGTGAGTCGACGAGTCGGCGCGGCTGGGCGTCGTTGACCGCGACGACGGCATCGAGCAGGGCCGGCTCGTACCCCTGTTCGCGGGCCCCGGCCCGGAGTGCGTCGACGTCTTTCGGGAAACAGGAGCCACCCCAGCCCAGCCCCGAGCGCATGAACTGCTCGGAGATACGGTCGTCGAGCCCGACTGCCTCGAGCACCTCGTAGGCGTCCGCACCGTACTCGGTGGCGATGTTCCCGAGTTCGTTGACCAACGAGACCTTCGAGGCAAGGAAGGCGTTGTTGGCGTACTTGATGAGCTCTGCCTCGCGGATGTCGGTCTCGACGAGGGCTGTCTCCTCGCGTGAAAGGATCGGCGCGTATAGCTCACGAAGCGTCGCGGCGACATCCTCGCTCGTCGCGCCGACGACGACCTTGTCGGGCTCGAGGAAGTCCGTCACGGCCGTCCCCATCCGCAGGAATTCGGGGTTCATCGCGAGCTCGAGGCCGTCGCCGACACGTTTGCCGGACTCGGACTCGAGAATGGGTCCGACAACGTCCTCGGTCGTGCCCGGCAGGACGGTGCTCTTGACGACGACGAGGTGGTCGTCGTCTTTCGTCGCGAGCGCACAACCGAGTGATTCGGAGCCGGCGCGCATGATCGCGAGGTCGAGGCTGCCGTCGTCGGCCTGGGGTGTGGGCAGACAGAGGAAGGTAACGTCGGTGTCCCGAACCGCCGCGTAGTCAGTAGTCGCCCGCAGATTCGTGCCCGCGTGCTCGGCGATGCGCTCTGCGAGGCCCGACTCGTGGATCGGGGCCTCGCCGGTGTTGATCGTGTCGACGATCTCCTGGTCGATTTCGATGTTGACGACCTCGTGGCCGAGATCAGCCAGACAGGCCGCGACCGTGGTGCCGACGTAGCCGCTGCCGACGATAGAGACGTGCATGCTCCCTTCGACGAAGGGGAGGTGTTAGTCGTTTTTGGCTTCGGCTACACGGATCGCGTGCTGGCCCGATCCACACCGCTTATTTCGGTTCGGCCCGCCCGTTCGAGCAATGACGAATCAGGCACTCATCGATGCCCTGCGCGAGGCGGATGCCGTCCAGTTCGGCGAGTTCGAACTCTCCCACGGCGGCACCAGCGAGTACTACGTCGACAAATACCTCTTCGAGACCGATCCCGGCTGTCTCGAGGCCATTGCCGACGCCTTCGCCGAGCGTGTCACGCCGGAGGACAAACTCGGCGGCGTCGCCCTCGGTGGCGTCCCGCTTGCGGCCGCAACGAGTGTCGCAGCCGGGGTTCCCTACGTCATCGCGCGCAAGCAGCGCAAAGAGTACGGCACCGCGAACTTAGTCGAGGGCCGTCTCGAGGAGGGCGAGGAAGTCGTCGTCCTCGAGGACATCGTGACGACGGGGACGAGCCTGGTCGACGCGATCGAGGCCCTTCGGGATGCCGGGGCAACCGTCAACCGTGCGCTGGTCGTCGTCGACCGACAGGAAGGCGGCCGCGAGAACGTCGAAGCCGCGGACGTCGAGATGGAGGCGCTTGTCACCGCCGAGGAGCTGCTGGCCGATCGGGACTGACGCCGAGCGCTCGGCTCACGTTGCGCTGTGGCTTGTCCGTTCTGCCCTGTCTCGAGTCACCAACCAGGGCTCATTGGCTGTGCTTGTATCGCCGATATCCGACGACAGCCAGGCTCAGGGCGAGCACCCCACCGATCGCAAGCGCGCTGCCGACAACCCACTGGCCCCGGAAGCCGACCAGCATCACGCCGAGGCTGGCGCTGAAGAGGCCGGCGTGGACGAGCACTGCGACAATGATGAACGCAAGCAGCGTCGATCGCGAGCCCTCGCTGAACGCCTCCTCGAGGTCCTCATCACTGTCACCGTCCCCGCCGCCGATCGGGTCGTCCGCAAACGGGTCCTCGAGTGGATCACCTGCAAACGGATCCTCGAGCGGGTCGTCTCCGAACGGGTCGTCGAACGGATCGTCGTCAGGTGGCGGATCAAAGCCCACGACCTGCTGTAGCCGATTCGAAGCCAAAACGGTTCGGTCGACGACGCCCCATCACAATGTTTTTATCCCGCTCGAGACTACCCGTATCCACGATGGTAGGTGTCCGCTTTACAGGGGCTTTCGCCCGTTTCTAACCTACACCTACCGCTCGCTGTGTCGACACGGGTCCACAGGCGAGCGGCCAGAGCGGACGTCCAATCGGACTTCTTACCGAAGTTCACAACCAAGCCATAGTAACATCCATGTCAGAATCAGATCCACAATCACAGGAGCAACTCGTGGTCGTACTGCCAGACGGATCCGAACTCGAGGTCGACGCGGGGTCGACGGTCGAAGACTGTGCCTACGAAATCGGTCCCGGCCTCGGCCGAGACACGGTCGCCGGCAAACTCGACGGTGAACTCGTCGCCAAAGAAGCACCCGTCTACGACGGTGTCGACCTCGAGATCGTCACCGACCAGTCCGAGGAGTATCTTCGTGTGATGCGCCACTCCGCCTCGCACTGTCTCGCCCAGGCCGTCGAACGCCACTACGACGACGTCGATCTCGCGATTGGCCCGCCGACGGACGACGGCTTCTACTACGACTTCGATAACCTCGACATCGACGAGGAAGACCTCGCTGCCCTCGAGGACGAAATCGAGGCCATCATCGAAGACGACTACGAGATCGAACGCGAGGACGTTTCGATCGAGGCGGCCGAAGACCGCCTCGCCGACGAGCCGTACAAACTCGAGTTACTCGAGGAGTTCGCCGACGAGAACGAGGAGGTCTCGTTCTACAAACAGGGCGAGTGGGAGGACCTCTGTGCCGGCCCGCACGTCGATTCGACGGGCGAAATCGGTGCTGTCGAACTGCTCGAGATCGCCGGTGCCTACTGGCGCGGCGACGAGGAGAATACGATGCAGACGCGGATCTACGGCACCGCCTTCGAGGACGAAAGCGACCTCGAGGCCTACCTCAAGCGCCAGCAGGAAGCCAAAAAGCGCGACCACCGGAAGATCGGCAACGAGATGAACCTGTTCTCGATTCAGGACGTTACCGGCCCCGGACTGCCGCTGTATCATCCGCCGGGGAAGACGGTGCTGAAGGAACTCGAGGACTTCGTCGAGGACCTCAACAAAGACGCCGGCTACGACTACGTCGAGACGCCACACGTCTTCAAGACGGATCTCTGGCACCGCTCGGGCCACTACGAGAACTACGCCGACGACATGTTCATCTTCGACGTCGGCGACGACGAGTTCGGCCTGAAGCCGATGAACTGCCCTGGCCACGCCGCTATCTTCCAGGACCAGTCCTGGAGCTACCGTGACCTCCCGATCCGGTATGCAGAAAACGGGAAGGTCTACCGCAAAGAACAGCGCGGCGAACTCTCGGGGCTCTCCCGTGTCTGGGCGTTTACGATCGACGACGGCCACCTGTTCATCCGGCCCGACCAGATCGAACGCGAAGTCGAGGAGATCATGGACATGATCACGGACGTCTTGGAGACGTTCGACCTCGAGTACGAGATGGCGCTGGCCACCCGGCCCGAGAAATCGGTCGGCAGCGACGAGATCTGGGAACACGCAGAAGAACAACTCGAGAACGTCCTCGAGAAGCGCAACCTCGACTACGAGTTAGAGGAGGGCGACGGCGCGTTCTACGGCCCGAAGATCGACTTCGCATTCGAGGACGCGATCGGGCGCTCGTGGGACGGCCCGACGGTCCAGCTGGACTTCAACATGCCCGAGCGCTTCGATCTGTCTTACGTGGGCGAGGACAACGAAGAACACGAGCCAGTGATGATCCACCGCGCGCTCTATGGCAGCTACGAGCGGTTCTTCATGATGCTCATCGAGCACTACGAGGGTCGTTTCCCACTGTGGCTCGCGCCCGAACAGGTCCGTGTGCTGCCGATTTCGGACAACAACCTCGGCTACGCCCATCAGGTCGCAAACGAGTTCGACGAGTTCCGTGTCGAAGTCGACGACCGCGACTCGACGCTCGAGCGAAAGATCCGTGCGGCCCACGACGACCGCGTGCCCTACCAGATCATCGTCGGCGACAACGAGCAAGCCGACGGCAACATCTCGGTCCGTGACCGCTTCGAGGATCAGGAGTACGACGTCGAAATCGACGAGTTCAAGTCCCATCTCGAGGCCGAACGCGACGAGCAGCGGACGGAGCCGGACTTCCTGCAGGACTGAGACGGTCAGTCAACGCAGCAGCATCGTTTTTCACCGGACGCGAGAACTGCCCAGCCCGTCACGGGTTACTCCGTGGCAGCGGGTTCCGCCCGATTGCCGACGACTGCACGAATCGTTCGAAGGCCGACGAATCGCGGGACGCGCTCGGCGTATCGTTCGTACGATTTGCCGTACTGTTCTCGTAGCCACGGTTCCTCGGCGAATGGCAGCGTCAGCCACCAGCCGACGTACATCGCACAAAGGACGGCCGTCAGTGTCGAGTTTGCGAGCAGCGCGAAGCCGACTGACGCAACGATGTAGCCGACGTACTGTGGATTGCGCGAGTACCGATACCAGCCGCCGATGCGCAACTCGCCGGTCAAACCTGTCGTCTCTTCGACGCCGAGGTCGCGTCCGGCCGCGATTGCCACGACGAAGCCGACGACAAACAGGATCGATCCCACAGCGAGCGTCGGCAGCCGTGGGAGTCCGAGACTGTTCCAGTCGAGGACAGCGATGACGAGCAATGCAATGCTGAACAGCTGTGAGAGCGACCACTGGATGTAAAACGCCCAGTTTCGTTCGCCCGGCGGCCAGTAGTTCGCTACGCCGAGCGCGCTGACAGCGACTCCCACGAACGTGATGAGGAGACTGCCCACAGCGATTGCGAACGCGGTCGTCGTCAGTGACTCGAGCATGGCACCACCTTCCGCCGACTGCACCAGTCGTCCGACTCAAGTAGCGTCATAGCCCCGTATTCGGTCGCGTTCGAACTGGGCGTTTCCACGGACACACTAGCCGATTTATATTCTCGTGGCAGTTGAGTAGTGGACAACCGGATGAAGTACCTCGACGTTCGCCTCTCACAACCCGACTGGATGCTTCACCCGATGCAGCGATTTATCCGAGAGGGAGACGCCGTCCACTACGAGGAACTCCGCGCATGGAACCTTGCTGCCCGCGAGGATGGCCTCGAATACGAGCTGTTCTACGTCGAAGCCGAGCGCGAGCCCTACGTGGAACGACTCGAGGCTGTCGAGTCGGTTCGGTGGTACGATCTCACGCCGATCGACAGTGACTCGTTTTACATCTCCATCTGTCAGGAAACGCGCGAGGAAGACGTCCGCTGGCGCGAGGCCTTTGCTGCCCTGAACCTCGTCGTCGTTCCGCCCGTCGTCTACGATTCCGAGGCTGCGTTCTACATGACTGTCGTCGGGAGCAGTGATGACCTGCAGGCGATGCTTGATGGACTCCCGGACAGCATCGACGTGACCGTTCGGGCGATCGGCGACTACGACCGCCGGCACGCACCGATCACCGGCGAGTTGACGGACCGACAACTCGAGGCCGTCGAAGCCGCGGTCGACGTCGGCTACTTCGAGGTTCCCCGTGACGCCGGGGTCGACGCCGTCGCCGACGCGTTGGACTGTGCCTCGAGCACGGCGTCGATGCTCCTGCAGAAAGCGCAGGCTCGGGTGATGCGACGGCTCGTCCGGCCCTATGGTCGTGAAAAGCCGATCGACAACGACCGCGAACCGTAGCTGCCCCGTTGAGGTATCACATTCGTGCTGATCTTGTGTGTCTTTCGAATCGAAATACCCATAGTTGCGGAATCGTGCATACCTGTATGAACAGAGCAGAGAAGGCAGCCCTGCAGTTGCGGGCCGTCGACGTGTTGCGGATGTTAAAGGAAACTCGAACGTATGACGAACTCGCCGAGACGACGGCGCTTCCGGCAGGCGACCTCAACCGGTACGTTAACGGACACGTTCTCCCGGGCACCGAGCGCGCACGAAACGTCGTTGAGGAACTCGGTCGGGACGCACTGGCCGAGGAACTCACTGCACGGATTCGGGTTGACGACGACGGCTACATCGACAACTCTGCGACCGTCTTCGACCAGCCGTTTCTCGACCTCGTTGCTCCCGTCGTCGCGAACGGGTTCGACTTCGACCGCCCTGACGTCGTCCTCACTGCTGCGACGGATGGGATCACGCTCGCTGCCTCGCTTGCGAGTTACTACGGGACGAGGTGTGCGTACGCCAAAAAACGCAAGGAAACCGCCGTCGAGGAGTTTATCGAGGCGCGTGAACGGCTCCAGTCAGGGATCGAACTCACCTACTATCTCCCCGAGTCGGCCATCGACGAAGGCGATTCGGTACTCGTCGTCGACGACCTCATCCGTTCGGGTGAGACACAGGAACTCCTGCTCGATATCGTCGGAACTGCCAACGCCGACGTTGCCGGGGTCTTTGCACTCATTGCGGCCGGCGACGACGGTATCCAGCGGGCTCGAAACCACACCGACGCACCAGTCGGTGCACTGACAACTGTCTGACTGCGAGACGGCGACACGGCTCCCTCTAGTTCTGTCGAACTCTTTACAATTCACTTTTGTACACCGCCTTGCCAGTCCCGCATGGAAAATCATGTGAATCACTACCACATTATTAATCATTAGGTTTATGGTGTTCCCCCCTGTTGGTGGTAGTACGAACATGACGAAGACAGTCATCCTCGGCGTGATCGGTTCCGACGCACACGTCGTCGGGATCACCATCCTGGAACAGGCGTTTGAGGCAGCCGGCTTCGACGTTATCAACCTTGGAGTCCAGAGCTCCCAGGAAGAGTTCGTCGACGCCGCAACGGCTCACGACGCTGAGGCTGTACTCGTTTCCTCCCTCTACGGTCACGCAAAACAGGACTGTGAGGGCTTCCACCAGAAGGTCGCCGACGCTGGCCTCGAGGACGTCACGACCTACATCGGCGGCAACCTCGCCGTCGGACAGGACGACTTTGAGGAAACCCGGAAGTTCTTCCGGGAGATGGGCTTCGATCGAGTCTTCGACTCCGAAACGGACCCCGAGGACGCCATCGAGGCGCTCCGGGCCGATCTGGACATGCGTTCCTCGGAGTCCGAACAGGAGAGCCACACCGTCTCGGCCTAAGCTGCGACTCGAGCACTCGTTTTCATACCTAGACGGCCCCACGCCGTCGTTTTGCAGTCGGTCAGTCGGTTCGGGCCGCTTCGATTTCGTCGAACAGCGCCTCGACACGCGTTCTCACGTCGTTGCGGATCTCGTGGACCGTCTCTTTCTCCTGTCCGTGTGGGTCCGGCAGATCCCAGTCGCGGACGTCGGTGTCGGCCTCGAGATCGAGTGTCGAACAGCCCATCGTTGCAACGTAGTCACAGGACTCGAGAGTCTCCGTGGCGATTTCCTGTGGCTTGCGATCGGCGAGATCGATTTCGACGTCGGCCATCGCCTCACGGACGACGTCATGGACGGCATCGGCAGGATGTGTCCCACCGGAGTGGATCACTACGTCGTCGGTGAGTCCGCGCGTCTCGCGTTCGCGTTCGGCGTAGGCAGTTGCTATCTGGCTTCGACCAGCGTTCTGGACGCAGACGAACGCAACGTGTGTCTTGGCATCGGTCATACCCGTCACTACGACGGGACCGTTCCTAATCGTTCATATGTGGTCCACTGTGAGGGATATACACACGGGTAGCGCTCAAAAGCAACTGTCGACCGGCGCGTGATCACCGAACGATCGTCACCGGGACCGGAGAGCGACGGGCCACCTTCTCGGCGACACTCCCGAGAAGAAGGCGGCTTGCGCCTGTGCGACCGTGGCTGCCGATCGCGATGTGGTCGACGTCGTGTTCCTCGGCGTAGTTGACAATCGAGCGTGAAATCCCGCCGACCATGTGGTCCGTTTCGATCTCGACGCCGAAGTCAGCGGCCTGTTTGCGCGCTTCCTCGAGGCGATTTTCGGCCCAATTCTCGTGGTTTTTTTGGATCTGCTCGTAGTTCGTCATCGCGCTGCCTTCGATACCCGTCGCGCCGTAGAAGTCGCCGGGATCGATGACATGAAGTGCCGTGACTGTTGCCTCTGGGTACTGCGTACAGGCAAACTCGAGTGCATCCATCGATTGCTCTGAGTCGTCGACTGGAACAAGGACGTGATCTACCATGTGTGTCTGTGTACTGGTGCCGGCAATATAAGCGTCCGGCAGCCTGCAACACTCGTCGGCTCGCGTCATGCCACGAGGCCCGGCTGAGCGCAGGTGCTCCACACTCGAGTCAACAGCACAAACCGCAAAAACTGTCGGCCGCTGTTACTTCGCGCGGCCCTGACCGCCGTTGTTGGACGGTCGGACCTTCTCGGCACCTTTGCCGCGGTTGTTGAGACCACGGTTGGCCTTGCCAGCGTTGGTCAGGCCACGGAAGGCGCGGTTCTGGTGAGCGCTGTCGCAGATCCAGTTCAGGTCGTCGTCGTTCTGGATGGCGGGGTGGTTTGGATCAACGAGGATCACTTCGAACCACTTCTGCGAGCCATCTTCACCGACCCAGTAGCTGTTGAGCACCCGCATGTTGGGGTACTTCCGGGAGACGCGCTCCTCACCGATGCGCTGGATGTTCTTGCGCCGTCCGATACGGTTGACACCCTGGCGCTTCGTTCGGCGACCGGCCGTAAAGCGTTCCTTTCGGGCAGTCCCTTTGCGGACCGAAACCCGCGTCATGATGATGCCCTGTTTGGCTTTGTAGCCGAGTTCGCGTGCTTTGTCGAGACGGGTTGGTCGCTCGATCCGCTCGATTGCGCCCTGCTTGCGCCATTCCTGTTTTCGCTGCCACTGCAACTCCCCGAGCTTACCGTCGTCGGGGTCTTTCCATGCGTCCTTGATGTGGGAGTAGAAGCTTTTTGCCATTGTATGTTCCCGCGGGCGTTTCCTGGTTCAATCCTGACCGGGGCCATGCCCCGCGGATCACATCCCGACCTGTAGCACAATGCTGCACAGGTGCCCGCTGACGCCCGCGACCCAGCGAGTCTACGACAGTCTATCCAACTCTCGAGTATAAGGGCTTCGAACTCCGGAAACGGCTGTCCCGATGCCAACTCTGTGCCAGCATTGCGCATCTGTGTCCTCTCTCTCGAGGTTTGGCCGACTCGTAGCCATTTTGTATCGCGGCATGTGGTTTATTGAGGACAATCACGCCGGAGTCTGCTCTCCGAGAAAATGGCTCCGACAGGCTTCGAACCGGTGTTCGGACCGCTTTTGGTGGGACTTCGCTTGCTCACACGCTGCTGATAGCCCTCGCAGCCGATTGCACACCACTCACAGCCCAGGAGCTCGCCATCGAAGCCGCTACGACCCAACTCCCGCTGAAAAGCGTCCGTTCGTTACGAGACGAACTCGGCTATGCTGTCGAACGACTCCTCCTCGATCGAGACCGCCACATCGTCACTGTCGATATCGTCCGGAACGTGCTGTGGATACTTCCGCCGGAAGTACCCCAGGGTGTTCGTCAGGTCGCGCCGGAGGAACTCGGTCGCGTTCTCGTGATCAGTCGGAATCGCCTGTGGCCAGTCGAAAATCTTCACGCCGTCCTCGCTGACGAAGACGTTGTACTCGCTCATGTCCGCGTGGACGTACCCGGTTTCGTAGGCGAGTGCGATCTCCTCGAGCAACAGATCGAGGACGCCGAGGACCTGGTCGTCCGTGAGTCTCGTCTGTGAGAGTTCGACGCCGTCCATCTTCTCCATGACGATGACGTGGCGGTTCTGGCCGATCGGCCGCGGAACCGAGACGTCCGGATACAGCGCCTCGAGGATGTCGTACTCCCGTTCGGCGGCTTTTCGAGCGGTGTACATCCAGGAGACGTGTTCGTTGTCCGACGTGTAATCGCGTTCTTTGTGGACCTCTCGGAAGTTGGTATACCCCTCGCGGTGGTACTTCAGCGCGAGTGGTTTGTAGGAGCGAACCTCGTAGACGTCACTCTCCTTGCCGACGCCCAGCGGCGAGCCGAACTCGCTGATCGTGTCCTGCTCGACGAGTGCTCGCAACGCGAGAATATCGTACCCCTCGAACTGGAGGGTGTACCCCTCGTACTGGATCGTTTTCTTTTCGACTAACCCGCGCTTGAGACAGCGCTCGAGTCGGTAGTCGACCTCCTCTTCGGTCAAGCCGGAGAACTTCGGGAGTTTCTCCCGCTGGACCCACTCGGAAAAGCGCATCCCCTGTTCGACCCCCGAAAGGAGATAGAAGTCCTCGGCCTCGAGTTCCGGAAGTAATCCGGCGACGTTCCGCACCATACGCGAGGTAGCTGGTGGATACGTAAAAACGTCGTGACCCCGCTGCTGGTCGGTCTGGCTGTACACCCGTTCTCGATCTCGTTTCGCCCGGGCCCACTGTTGCCAGCGTTGTGTATCGGTACTCGTGCGGCGGCACTGCCCGATATAAATCACATGCTGCGATATCAAACATCGATGACTTTCGAAACGGGTGGCTCTCTGTTGGGCGATCACTGAACTCGAGTCTGTGATGGTGGTGTCGCGTCAGTTATAGTAGCCCTGCACGTCACTGCACACCTGATCGCACGACGGGAGCGCGGTTCGGAGCGTACGCGGTTCGGAACGAACGAAGTGAGTGAGAACCGCGGAAAGCGAACGGGGAGGGACGACCCGTGAGCGATCACCGGAGCGAGAACCGCAATTTGGCGAGCGGGGAACGACGTGACCCGTGAGCTGTGCGATCAGGTGTACATCGTTGCAGTTGTTACTATAGGACCGTCACCACTCACACAGTAGACAGAACCCGCGTCAGACCACAGTGGTCCTACGTCGGTGTGTCGTTCGGGAGTTGCTACGCAGCGGTCGTCTGGCGCGGTCAACCGGCCATCGAGTGACTGGAGCCACAGTACTGTGTTCTACTCCGAGCGACACAGCGACGGTCGCGATAAAAATGGACGCAGTTACCTATGACGACGATTCAACGGCCGGTCGAGCGGCCGTTCTGACTCGTTTGGGTGCGGCGTTATCCCTGGCCGACCATACCCTCTTCTTCGTCCCACTCCTCCTCGCGGAGTTCGTATTTCTGGATCTTGCCCGTCGCCGTCTTGGGCAGTTCGTCGACGAACTCGACGCGGTGGACGACCTTGTAGCCGGCGAGCTTTTCGCGGGTAAACGCCGTCAGCTCGTCCGGGGAGATCGGTGGGTTCTCGGGGTCGTCGTTCGACGGCACGACGAACGCCTTCGGCGTCTCGCCCCATTTTTCGCTCGGGGATGGGATGACGGCCACGTCCGAAACTGCGTCGTGGTCGAACAGCGTGTCCTCGAGTTCGATGCTCGAGATGTTCTCCCCGCCGGAGATGATGATGTCCTTCTCGCGGTCCTGGATGGCGATCATGCCGTCGTCGTTGACAACGGCCAGGTCGCCGGTGTGGAACCAGCCCTCACGTTTGTCGTTGAACGCTTCGTCGGTCTCTTCGGGTTTCTCCCAGTAGCCTTCCATGACCTGGTTGCCACGGACGAGGATCTCACCGATGGTTTCGTCGTCCCATGGCACTTCGTTGCCCTCGTCGTCGACGACTTCGACTTGGGTCGCCAGCGGGGCGATCCCCTGGCGCTTTTTGAGCGCGAAGCGGCGCTCGCTGTCCTCGTCGATGAGGCGTCGAGTCGCGGAGGTACCGATGAGCGGCCCGGTTTCGGTCGCCCCGTAGAGCTGGCGGAAGTGCCAGCCGAACTCCTCTTCGACGGTTTCGATGATGCTTTCCGGCGGTGCCGCGCCCGCTGCGGTGACCCGCATTGGGTTGTCGCCCGTGAGTTCGACGTCGTTCTCCTCGCGGTACTCCTCGAGCAGGCTGAGCACCGTCGGCGCACAACAGAGGAACGAAACGTCTTCCTCGGCGATGTCGGTGAAGATCTGGCCGGCGTCGACGCCGCGGGTACAGACGTGTTTCGCGCCCATGCCTGTGATGGCGTAGATGTGGCCCCAGCCGTTGACGTGGAACATCGGGAGCGTCCAGAGGTAGACGTCGTCGTCGGTGATCTCGTGGTGGATCGTGACGAGCTGGGCGTGCAGCGACTCGGTGCGGTGCGTTCGCATGACGCCTTTCGGGTCGCCGGTCGTTCCTGACGTGTAGTTGATGGTGATGACGTCGTCCTCGCTCATCTCCGGGCGCTCGTAGTCGGGTTCGGCGTCCTCGATGAGTGCGTCGAAGTCCTCCCAGTCGCCCTCGACGGCGTCGGCGTCGTTCGTGATGAACGTCTCGGTGGGGACCTCGTCACGAATCGCTTCGATCTTTTCGGCGTACTCGTAGTCGGCGACCACGGCCGTGACGCCGGCGTCGTTGAGCATGTACTCGTAGTCTTCGGGCGTCAGCCGGTAGTTCAGCGGCGCGTGGATCGCACCGAGTTGCATGATCCCGTACGCCGACTCGAGGTGGTAGTGCGTGTTGGGGTCGAGGACCGCCACACGATCACCTTTCTCGATGCCGCGCTCTTGCAACACTGCAGACAGTCGGTCGGCCCGGTCGCCGAACTCGTCGTACGTGAACCGTTCGCCTGTCGTCGCAACGATCGCTTCTTCGTCGCCGTAGTACTTGCGCGCCCGGTCGAGGAAATCGGTTACTAAGAGCGGGACTTCCATGTGGCTCAGCTTTGAACATTGTTTATAATATTCTTTATGGATCTATAATCGACATCGAGACTAGATGAAGTGGCGGCTGGCGAAGATGTTCGCCTCGATTGGTACAACTCGCGAAACTAGTGGGGGTGCCATCTGAAACACGGAGACGGTAGCTACGTGACACGACCATCTACCAGCCAAGTGTTCCCGTGTCCTACCGACCGTGACGGCTCGTGCTCGAGCCCCGATCCGGCGGCGCGAATCCGCTCACTCGCCGTCGACTTTCGGATTTCATACCTATGTCTGACGCGGGCCTCGAGAACCGACTCCGAGGCCCCACCGCGTTCTGTTTCTGGCCTAGCTCGACCGCCGCGAGCATGGGGATGTTCTCACCGGGTGTGAGTTCCGTCGCAACCTCTAACTCGACAGCCAGCGATCGGACGAGTATGACTGGTCTCGCCGACCGTTCGTGGCGATTGCTTCGGGACGAGCCCCGTGATGGAGCGACACAGATGGCCCTCGAGGAAGTCGCTGCAGCGACAGCACTCGAGGACGATCTGCGGACAGTCAGGGTCTACTCATGGGAGCCGAGTACGCTCTCGCTTGGGTACCGACAGGACGCTGACACGGTCGACTGGGCGTACTGTGAGCAGGCGGGGATCGACGTCACTCGCCGGCAAACCGGCGGCGGCGGGATCTATCACGACCGAGACGCCGACATCTCGTACACCATCGTTGCCCCTGCCGACGAGGTGCCCGGCGACCTGATGGACTGCTACGAACTGTTCTGTGAGCCAGTGCTCGAGGGACTCGAACGCATGGGCGTCGACGCCGACTTCGCCGCCGTCGAGCAGTCGTCGATCTACTACCCCTCGTGTTATCTACGGGATATCAACCCGGCCCACGACGTCGTTGCGCCCGCAACTGCGGGCGCAGACGCACGGAAGATCAGCGGCAACGCCCAGTACCGACAGCGCGACGTCGTCATCCAGCACGGCTCGATCAGCTACGCCCTCGAGCCCACTCGTCACGTCGGCGTCTTCGAGACGGACCTCGAACCAGCCGTGTTCACCGACCGAGTGACGAGCATTCAGGATGAGGTGGGGATCGACCGCGAGGCGGCTGTCAACACCCTCGCGACGGCGCTCGGGGAGTGGTGTGATGCGGACGAGGGCGACTGGCGCGACGACGAACTCGAGGCCGCCGCCGACCTCGCCACTCGGAAGTTCGGGGCCGATGCCTGGATTCGGAACCGCGAGGTGCTCGAGACGAGCGAGCAGTAAGACGAGCCGACTCGAGTCACGGATAGAGGGGTCGTCGGTCGGGCCGCCGAAGCGCCCGTCTTAACTGAGGATCGCTTTCCAACTCCAGCCACCGAGGATGAGCACGACGAGCGCGAGGAAGACCAATGCGCCCCACTGCTGGCCCTCTGTTTCGGCGATCGGCGCGAAGACGTTGATAAGGCCGGTCCACTGCATCAACGCGAGCGCGAGTATCACCAGCGACAGTATCGAGACGACAGCAATTCCGAGCCAGTTGCGGGCCATCCATTGCCCTTCCGCTTCGGCCTCGTCTCTGGAGGTCGTGGGCGTTTCCGTCGGCTCTCGATCCGGTTCGGACATACCCTCTTCTAGGACGGTCTCTTGGGAAACGGTTCCACCTGCAGCCTCCGGGTTCGACACTGGTGCGGTTCAGAAACCGACTGCGAGCCGTTAGCCGAGCACACTGTCGCGTCGACGCCGCAACGTTCCACGGACGAACGGCGTCGCTGGAAAGAGACCGAACTCGAGGCGTTCGATCTCGTCGACTGCGAAGGCGTCGTGACCGACGAATCGCGGAACCGTTTCGCGGGTGAGTTGGCAGCCACCGGCGACACGCTCCCAAAGCGGGTTGAGCAGCTGCTGGCCGGTTCCCTGCCAGCCGTCGGCATGAACGTGCTCGAAAAAGCGGAACTCGCCGCCCGGTTTCAACACCCGTGCAACCTCATCGATGGCGGCGTCGGGGTCCTGAATCGTACAGAAGACGACGCTGGCGAGTACGACGTCGAAACTGTCGTCGGGGTAGGGCAACGATTCGGCGCGGGCGTCTCGGAGGGTGACACCGAGACCAAGGTCGCGAGCGGTGCGTGCCGCCCGTGTTCGCATGTGTGGGTCCGGCTCAATGGCGTGATACTCGATCGCCGACGTGGCCGTGTCGGCGACGAACGGAAACATATCCCCGGTGCCACAGCCCAGTTCGAGTACAGACCCCGAGAGATCCGTTACGAGGTAGTTCCGATGGGGTGCAAGCAGGAACGCCTGTGGGAGCCGGTCGTAGAGCATCGCAAAAACGGGATGAGCGATTTCGTGATCTCGAGTCGATGGGTCGGACATCCGTCTCGAGAGACGAGCGAGAACCCGGTAACCGTTTCCCTGCCAGCGAGTCAACGATGCCGTCGATTACTCGATCGGTGTCTGCCGGTTTCGCATGTCGGTACCACATTTCGGGCAGCGCTCCGGTGCTGTTGCACGGACGACGGTACCACAGCTAAAACACTCGTAGGTCGACTCTGCTTTTGGGTTGAGTTGAACGTCTTTCATGGATGGGTGTGGTTTCGATTTAACAATAATAGGGATATTAGGATATGAGTGTTCGTCAGATAGCTAGCGTCGGTGATCTGATGGGGTTCACTATTCAACCCTTGATGTAGTGTTTGCCGGGAGCCCGATCTCCTCGAAGAGGATAGTAAACAACGTTCGCTGCACAGTTCGGATGTGGCGATAGAACGCGGCCGGTGAGATACCGAGCGTGTCTGCGATCTCGGCTCCCGAGCGATCCCGCGGGGATTCGAAGTAGCCGCCGTAGTACGCCAACTGGACGACCTCGAGTTGGCGGTCGGTGAGTCGCTCGAGCAACTCGGCCCGGCGGTCGCTGGCGGCCGTTCGATCGACGCTGCGTTTTGCGTGCAGTTCGACATCCGAGAAGGCATGCGAGACGACGTCGATACTCGCGTTTGCATCGACAGTCTGTGGAACGTCGACGACGATCCGCGTCTGCTCAGGCGTCGCCTCGACGCTGTGTAACACGACCCCGTGGTCTGCAAGCTGTAGCGCCAGAAACGGTGCTGAGAGTTCGAGCAGGACGGTCCCGTTCTCGGTACTGGGTTCGGTCCCGCTGATCACCTGTGCGCGTTCGACAGCGACGAGTTCGTCCGCGGCGTCAGCAACGACGTCCGGGGACGCGTTTGTGACCGTCGCGAACACTGCAGCGCCATCCTCGTGGAGACGGACACCACCGTCGAACGAAAGCACACAGTCGGTCGCCTGTGCGAGCCTGGAAAACACGAAGCCGTCGTCGAAGACGTCAAACTCGAGGCGCGTCCGGGAGTCGGTCAACAGCGCCTGTTTGCGTTCGGCAGCGGCGATCGCGGCGGCAATCGTCTCACCGAGTTCGGCGAGGACGGTCCGTGTCACCTCGTCGAACGCGTCGGGCTGGTCGGCGTAGACGGTCAACACGCCGTAGCTGAACTGGTCGTAGGCAAGCGGCACGCTGGTGATCGACTGATACTCTCGAGCGAGCGCCTCGGAACGCCAGGGCTCGTCGTGGAGCTGATCGACGACGTTCGAGACGACGGTCACGTCACGAGTCGTTGCCGTGAGGACTGCGGGCTCACATCCCTCCGCAAGCGACAGCGAGACGCTGTCGAGGTAGTCCTGTCCGCGCCCCGTCCCACCGTGTGCGTTCACGGCGAGTCGCTCGTCCGTCACGTCCGAGCTTCCGATCCAGGCGAACGAAAACCGGTCGGCAGACGTGAGCCGCTCGCAGACGGCAGCCTCGATCTCCGCTCGAGTTTCCGCCCGGACGAGTGCAGCGTCGAGTTCACGGATAATCTCGTTCACTCGATTGAGTCGGGTGAGTTCCCGGTTTCGCTGTTTGAGTTCACGGTCGCGTTCACGAAGCGTCCGCTCCCGTTCGACCCGATCGAGCGCCGCGGCTGCGGTCGTCGCGACGAGATCGGTCAGCTCTCGAGCAACGTCGTCGAACGCGTCGACGACTGGCGAGCCGACGACGAAGACACCGTGATCGCCCAGTGGGACGAATCCGCCACTCCTGAGATCGGTCGTCGGATCCGAGAGCGTCTCCGCATCGTGGATGTCCGCGAAAAAGCGGGACTGGCCCTCGACAAAGACTCCACCCGCGATGCTGTCGGTGGTGGCCCGCCGCTGTGAGAGCGGTCCGTGGAGTCGGGTCAGCCCTGACGAGACGGCTGCTGGCCGAAGCACGTTGTCGTCGGTGTCGAACAGGTAGGCTCCACTCGCCTCGAGATCGAGGATCTCGGGGGCGTCTTCGACGATAATATCTGCTATCTCGCGGTCGGTTTCGGCGTAGAGCAGCTTTCGCGTAGTTCGATGAAGTGCCGTCAGTGCCTCCTCTCGGTGTTTGCGTGTCGTTACGTCCCGGCAGCTATAGAGAAGCGTGCCATCCTGAATCGAGACTTCCCGCACGTTGACCAACAACGTGCGTTCGCGGCCTGCCCTGTCGGTCGCCGTACACTCGATGTTGGTCAACACGCCGTCGGCCTCGAGCGCCGCCCGATCGAAGAGGTCCGGCCCAAGGAGTTCGTCGATCGTCCCCATCTCGTGGATCTCGTCGTCGGTGTAGCCGAAAATGAAGTGGACGTTCGGACAGACGTAGGTAAACTCGCCCGCATCGTTCGTGATGAGGACGGTGTCGGTCATGTTGTTGAGCGTCACCCGATGCAGCTCCTCTGATTCGCGCAACTCCTGTTCGAGACGGACGCGTTCGGTGACGTCAGTCGCCCGTGCAAGTAGCGAGACGACTGTCTCCGAGTCATCGTACACCGGTCGAATCGTCACCTCGAGCGTCCGCGGATCAGCGGCGTCGCCAGCCTCGTCGGCGACCTGTGCCTGTGTCACCTCCCTGTGGACGATCTCGCCTGCCGCGGCCCGCTCGAGTGCTGCCTCGAGCACCGTCTGCCCTGCCTCGGCACACCGCCACCACGGGAGGTCAGCAAACGACTGCCCGCGGACGGCCGTCTCAGTCGTGTCGATCGCCTCGAGGGCGACCTCGTTCGCTCGGCGAACGTCTCCATCAGGCGTCAACACCCATGAATACGTTTTCGGGTCGTCGAACAGGGCACTGAACTGGCGCGACTGTGCGCGCTGTTTACGTTTCGCTCGTCCGGTCTCGAGTGCGCGTCTGATCGCTGCTGCCAGGTCCGTGGCGCGGCGACCCTCGGGGACGTACTCTGTCACGCCTGCTGTGATCGCTGCACTCGCAAGCGTTTCGTCGCCATCGCTGGGTGCGAACACGACCGGACAGTCCGGCTCACGCTCGCGAACTCGCTCGAGGAACTCCAGACCACTTGCGTCCGGGAGCCGGTGAGGTGTCAGGATGCAGTCGACTGGCCGCTCTGTGAGCGTCTCGAGCGCCGCGTCTGCGGTCGACGCCGTGAGCAGTTCGGCGTCGCATTCGCGCTCGGCGACACTCGAGAGCCGGTCTCCATCGTCGGCAACGACGAGAAGCTGGGTGTCGTCGACGGTCCGTACAGAAGCCATTCATACCCAATACCGTTCGAAACTGATAGAATCCATCGTTTTTCCTTGCCGTAGACCGACTGCCGATCTCAACCGCGCACGAAATTCGGCAGATGCCCCGCTCGTCGACCGCCCGTTTGTTAGGCGTACTTCGACCAGTGGTCACCCAACGGTATCCATTCATCGTCGGGTTCGACGTGTCCCGCGAGGACGGCGTTGAGCACGGCGCCGAGCAGGAGACAGAGCCCACCGAAGTAGACCCATGTCAGAATCAACAGCACGGCACCGGCGATATCGAACAGCGCG
This sequence comes from Natronorubrum sp. A-ect3, assembly GCF_041821125.1. NCBI lineage: Archaea > Methanobacteriati > Methanobacteriota > Halobacteria > Halobacteriales > Natrialbaceae > Natronorubrum > Natronorubrum sp. A-ect3. The sequence goes on from NZ_JBGUBB010000002.1 coordinate 302,193, forward strand.
ACGCTCTCGGAGGTCGCGACGTAGAACCGAAAGCCGACGGCGAGGACGGTCCAGGAAAGGGCAGCGAACACTGTCCCCGGGAGCACCTCGCCGACCGAGACGTCTGGCTGGGGAAAGAGGTAGTACATCGGGAGGAAGACGGCCATCAACAGGCCGACGAGCAACACGGAACTGGCAGCTGCCATCCAGAACCCACTGACGAGAACCGAGAGGCTGATGCCGACGACGCCGACCAGCATGACACCGACTGCGACCGTCGCCGTTACCAGGACGACGTTCAGGGCCGTGACCAGCGTGACCGTCGCGGCCGTGGTCACGTACGATTGGTTCTTCCGTGAGCCGTAGACGTCGGTAAACGCGCTTTTGACTGCCTGAAACAAGCGTACTGCACTCCACAGCAGGATGGCGACTGCGAGGACCGCCGCTCGCGTCCGGTCGACGCCGGTCCCGACTGCCCCCTCGAGCCCGTCGTCAGTTACCATCCCTTCGAGGCCTGTCGCCGTCTCGAGAGCGCTCACCAGCGGCTCGAGCGAGTCGACGAGCGTGACGGCGACGAGCGTGAGGACGACCAGCGGGACGAGGGTGTTGAACGCGTGGTAAGCCAGGCCTGCGGACGTGACGCTAATCTGGCGTTCGCGAGCAACTGCAGCGACGTCACGAACGATCGAGCGGTGACTCGAGTCGGCCATATTCCAATCTCGACGACGGCCCGGAAATCGCTTGGGCCGGCAGACGGATGATGGTGTGGCATCGGCCTGCTCAGTACAAGTGTGGCGGTGTCGTCGTCGATCGACGGCATGTGGTTGGCGACACCGCTTTTTTGTCTGCTGGAGTCGTCTTCGGATCCCGTTCCGACCTCGCCGACGATGGGCTCTTGGACAGCAGACTGACCGTTCTGCCCGGCCTGGATGATCTCGCCGGCAGTTTCTTCTCGTCGCTCTTCGGTAGGTGACCGTTCAGGAGAGGGGCTGGTGGTGAGACAGTCGGTCGAGAAAGAGCGTGCCTGCAGTCGCAACTGTCTCGTTCACTGGTCCAGTCTATCCCTCGTCGAAGTCGAGCGCCACCGAGTTGATGCAGTAGCGTTTTCCGGTGGGATCGGGCCCATCATCGAAGACGTGGCCGAGGTGGCCGTCACAGTTTGCACACAGGACCTCGGTCCGGCGCATGCCGTTGCTGGTGTCGAGTCGCGTCTTGATGCGATCGTCGTCGGTGTCGTAGAAACTGGGCCAGCCACAGCCCGACTCGAACTTGGTCTCAGAGTCGAACAGGACAGCACCACAGCCGGCACAGACGTAGCTCCCGTCGGCTTTGTGGTCGACGAACTTGCCGCTGAATGGTGGCTCGGTCCCGGCTTCGCGGAGAATGCGGTACTCCTCCTCGCTCAGTTCGGCTCGCCACTCGCTGTCGTTCAAGCGTTGATCAGCGTCGGAACCGTGTTCGTCCGTTTCGTGTGCCATGCAGGTGGGTAGTACCGAGAGGCCCAAGAGTCTGTCTGCCTATGCCACAGTCATCGACTCGTGATCACGTCCGTACTGCCACATTCTGGACACTGTGTCATTCGCCCCAGTTTCGGAACCTCGATCCGTCGCCACGCGTCGTCACCGCCGGGAGCTTCGAAACCACAGTTGCGACATCGTGACTTCCCGAGGCTGACTGATTCGGTTACCATACGTCCGAGTATGCCATTCTATGGCATAGGTGTTGTTCACGTCGTTCTTGACACTCATCTCGAGTGATTGGTTCGTTGGTGCGACGAGTCGCTGTCACTGGTCAGACTCTCCCCCACCACAGTGGTGGTCTGACACCCATCAATCAGAACGAGACGATGGCGACTGGAGGCGAGCGCTGCTATAGCTTGTTGTGTGGTCGTCCAACCGGTCGATGATCACTTCGTTAGTTTGTTGTTCATCGTCGATGGGAACCGACGGATCCATCTCTTCATCGATGAGTGCGTCGATCCGATCGCCGACATCGATCGTGGTCTCGCCGTCGCGGCAGGGGGCGACATGGAGGAGTTCATCGTCGCCGCTGAACTCGGCCAGGGCAACCGTCGGCAGTCGCCATACGTCGTACTGTTCGTCCGTGATCGAACACTCGATGTGCGTCTCTCGAAAGAACGGCTCGAGCGACCGACTGGTTTGGGCAGCCCACGACTCGAACGCCTCGAGTCGCGTTTCGATCCGCTGGAGCTGTGGAATCCGTGTCGTGTCCGCCGTTTGCTCGACGACTTTTCCCCAGACGCCGACCTCGACCGATTCGATCGGCGCGCTCGCCTCGAGGTCATCAAGCCGCTCGAGCGCCTGCTTCTGCGTCGGACCCGCGCTCATCGGTGTAAACGACCGAATCCAGAGCTCAACCGTTTTCGGGGTGGTGTGGTGTGACACGCTGATCTCTTTTGAGGGTGTCTACGGATGTGTACAAAAGTGTTGGTCGAGTCATCAGCTCTCCTGACCTATCGTCTCGAGACAGCTGTAGACAGTCCGTGCGTTTCGGACGGGGATCGCAGCGGAATCTGCTCAGTGATCACGGATCTCCGCGTGGTCTATTGGCGGTCACGGCTCGACTCATACGGTCTGCTGTACCGATGTACCGGCGTGATCGCGATCGTCCTGCGGTCGCGCCAGAACTGACGGCTCGCAGACCAGATCAACCGTTGCGATATGGATCGAAGAGGCCGTCGACGAATCCGAGCCAAGCGTGCTGGCGGCCACTCCGGATCACCCGATTTCGTTATGTGGCTCAAGCGCGAATCGCAAGCCAATGGAACACCGGCACGAACTCGCTGAAGCGACTCTCGAGACGCTGCCGATCACCGTTGCTGTCATCGATACGGATGGCGAGATCCTGCTGACCAATCAGGCGTGGCGCGAGTTTGGTTCGGACGGGAACCAGACGGACCACCTCGGCGTCGACTATATTGCGACTGCCGCAATCGACGACGACGACCATGCCAGATGCGCCATCGATGGTCTCGAGTCGGTCATCGACGGTGAGCAGGAGACGTTCTCCATGGAGTACCCCTGTCACACACCTGAACAGAAGCAGTGGTTCCTGATGCGAGCCAACCGGTTTACGATCGACGGCGACGTCCGAATCTCGATTGTCCATCTCGAGATTACCGACCGCAAACTGGCGGAACTCGCCGTCGAGGAGACCACTGCCGAACTCCGCGAGGAACATCAGGCGCTCGAGCACGTCCTCGAGCGCGTCGATGGCCTGCTTCGGGATGTCACTGACGCCGTCGTCGGTGCACAGACACGCGACGAGATCGAACAGCAGGTGTGTGCGCGTCTCACCGAAACCGAGCCCTACGTTCTCGCCTGGATCGGTCGAGCAGACGTGACGAACAATCGACTCTCGCCGCGCGAGTGGGCACGCAGCGGTGACGTTCCACTCGAGGACGGCGACCTCGTACTTCGCTCGGACGCCAGCCATCCAGCCGTTCAGGCACTCGAGACGGGCGAGCCACAGGTGCTTCAGGACCTTGAGACGTTTTCGGAGGCAGACCACTGGTGGCCGACAGGGGCCGGCACGGCGTTTCAGTCGGTCGCTGCACTCCCGTTGACCTACGGCGATGTCACGTACGGCGTGCTCGTTCTCTTCGCCTCGAGGCCGCATGCCTTCGCCGAACGGGAGCGCCTCGTTCTCGAATCGCTCGCGGGGACGATCGCAACCGGCATGAACGCGATTGAGGCGCGACATATGCTTGCGAGCGATACTGTCGTCGAGGTCGAGGTCGAGATCGAAGATCCGTCGCTGTTCGTGACGGCACTCGCGACCGAACTCGAGGCGACGATTACCTACCGAGGACTGACCTACGACAAAGACGGGACACCGATTGCGTTTTTCCACGTCGACCGCACTGTCGACACCCCGCCCGCGGCGGGGCCGATCGAGGGCGTAACTGATGTGCGGATTCTGTCGGCGTACGACGAGGGAGCACTCCTCGAAGTTGCCGTTCGCGACAGCGTCGTGACGGCACTGTCCGAACACGGGGCATCACTCCGGCGATTCGACGCCAGTGCCTCGGAGGGACATACGACGCACCCGACAGCGACCGGTGAAGCGTGTGCCGATCTCACTATCGACTTCCCGAACGGCCAGTCTGCACGCTCGGCGTACGACCTGCTCGAGCAGCGCTACGACACTGTCGAACTGATTCGCTACCACGAGACTGGCCATCCCACTGAAACGCCACAGAACATGGCGGCACGGCTTGAGTCGTCGCTTACCGACCGCCAACTGACGGCACTTCGGAAGGCCTACTTCGCTGATTACTTCGAGTGGCCACGCAACGTTTCGGGTGAAGAACTCGCCCAGTCGATGGATATCTCTCGTTCGACGTTTCACCAGCACCTCCGGACCGCCCAACAAAAGCTTCTCGACGAACTGTTTGAGGGGGAGCGGCCCGACTCACGGTAGCGGTCGAGAAGCGACCATGCGGCTACGCAGCGATCTCTGTCCCCTCGCCGACTGCAGGATAGTCGGATTCATGGTCCGTTGACTGAACCTGTCACACGAATTTATTGTTACGTTACAACTATAATTTTGAATTAATTCTGCTGACAGGAACAGTCATGCACCCCACTAGTGAGGGTGAGGTATTTTATACGTATCTGTCGTATCTTCGTCATCCCTCCGCAGCCAGCGGGTACGAGACTGAGAATGCAACAGGAACATATTGATAAAGGCAAGGCGATCCAGAAGCAGACCGGGAAAACGTTCTATCTCGCAACTAGGTTCCTTCCGAAACGGGTCCGCCACGCCACGCACGTCCTCTATGCGTTCTTCCGGATCGCTGATGAGGTCGTCGACGATGCAGCAGGCGTCCCACCCGACGAACAGCGGGCCGAACTCGAGGCGCTTCGCGAACAGGCCCTCGGCAACACTGAACCCGATGGTCCCGTCCTCGAGGCGTTTACCGAACTCCGCCGGGAGTACGACATCGCTGATGCCGAAATCGAGACGTTTATCGATGCGATGCAGTCGGATATCGACACCGACCGCTATGAGACGTACGACGACCTCGAGACGTATATGCGCGGTTCAGCCGCTGCTGTCGGCGTGATGATGACCGCGATCATGGATCCCAAAGATCGGGAGACGGCGCTTCCACACGCCGTCAAACTCGGCGAGGCGTTCCAGATGACGAACTTCCTGCGAGACGTTCGTGAGGACATCATCGAACGCAACCGGATCTATCTGCCACAGAAAACGCTTCAGGCACATGGCGTCTCACCCGAACAGATCGAACGCCTCGAGCACTCGGAGTCGTTCGCGGCGGTGATGGCTACGGAACTCAAGCGGACGGAAGAACTCTATCGTGAAGGCGTTGCTGGCATTCGGTATCTACCCGAGGACTGTCAGCTTCCCGTGTTGCTTGCGGCTGTCCTCTATGCGGAACATCATACTGTCATCCGTAATCTGGAGTACGACGTTCTCAGTCACGAACCGGAGCTGTCATCGGCCCGAAAGCTCTGGTGTCTCGCCAAGACCCGGTGGCACTGGCACTGGAACCGCGACCCTGAGGCGGTCTTCCAGCGTGTCTCGGCCGTTCCCGCACTCGAGACGGATCGAAGCGGACCCGGACACGGCGGTCGCGTGCCGACGCGATAAGCCAGCGTCCGACCTGCAGTACCGTGAGCTCCGGCTCGGGCCACGAGACCCACCGTCGCGCGGCATCGACCGGCTACCGACAGCGATCGTTGGGTGTGTGGTCTGCCGAACCAGCACCGCTCACTGTCGAAGCACGGCTCGATAGATGCGAGGGGAACCCCTTGCCAAAGCTCACTCCGAGATATCCGTTTCAGTCTGTGCTTCGGTTTCGGCGACGACGAACTTCGCCAGTTTCTGTTTTGTATGCACCGCGACGAGATGGTCTTCTAAGTTCCGATCACGTGACGGCACGTCGTGACAGACCGGGCACACGACACTGTCTCTAGTTGCCATATGACATTCACTGTGCCGATGAACAAAAGCGTAGAGCACGCATGTTCGGCCCGCGATATCCTCGCCACCGATTGGCGGTGCTCTCGTGGTGTTCAGGATTCGCGACCGCTGAGTACACTCGAGGGGAGCGCCTGCCGGATCAGGTCGCGATCGTAGCGGTCGGTTTGGAACAGGCCGAGACAGAACAGCCCGGCGACGCCGGCGGCTAGCCAGTTGCTGTACAGGACGTTGATCGCGCCCCAGAGCAAGACGAAACTCACCAGATCGTCGAGGATGAACTCACACTCACGGACGCGCTCGAGCAATGACTCACGATCGAAGGCGAGATCCACGAGAACGACGGCGACGGTGCCCGAAATGACCCAGCCAACGTAGTTCGACACCGGGACGCCGTAGTAGACGCCAGCGGGGATGAACTCCCAGAAGCCGATCGCAACGGCTGCCGGATCGAGGACGAGATCGATCGCGACGACGGCGACGATTGCACTGAACACTCTGATGAGTGGGTTTTTGCTCCACTCGCCGAGGACCAACAGCGTGAGCAGGTAGGCGTTCAGCACCAGCGGGATGAAAAACAGCGGGAGCGCCAGTGGTACTTCGCCGAACAGCATCGGCCCCAGTTGGATCGTGTACTCGAAGGCGCCGTAGGGCCAGTCCGTCCGCACGCCAACGATCTCGATCGCGTAGGTGTACGCCGTCAGCAGGCCGAGCAAGCCGAGTGCCCACCAGCCGATCTTCGGGAGCAAGCCGACGACCAACGGCGAACGCATCACCATCGTCCCGAAGAGGATCAACAGTGGGTTGTACGCGAGCGGCTCGGGAAGGAGCCCTTCGGCGCTTGCAACCAGTGTTACCGCGCCGATGATCGGAAAGACGACGGCGATCGTAAAGCGATTCTCGCGGATGAGCGCCTCGAGACGGCGCTGGACGGTCGTCCGTGTCGTGTCGGTCCGTAACTGTGAGTCGTGATTAGCCATGGAGTAGCCTCCAGAGTCCACCCATCGTCAACGCTGCACCGACGACTGTGTTGATCGCCGGGAACCACCAGTACGCTCTGTCTACGGCGACGCTCGAGGAAACGAGCAGCCCGATCAGTCCAGGGTAGACGAGCATGAGCGCGCCGAGTCGGGGATCGAGCATGCCGAATGCGAGCGCACTCGCGAGCCAGACGAGCCCACAGTAGGCGTAGGTTCGTGATTCGCCTAAAACCGTCGCGGTCGTTTCGATCCCCGTCTTGCGGTCGGGTTCGATGTCGGGAATCGCGGAAAACGTGTGCATGCCCATCGCCCATAGCCAGCCACCGACGGCGGCGAGTGTGGGTGGCTGTGTTCCCGCGACGGCGGCGTAGGCTGCGGCACCTGGCATGATATACAGGCCGTTCGAGACCGAATCAAGCAGCGGCGTGGTCTTGAATCGGATCGGTGGGGCGCTGTAGGCTGCACCGAGGACGAGAAAACCGACGAGCCAGGGCCACGCCGCTGTGGGGATGAACGGAACCAGCGCCAGCGGGAGCAGCGCACAGACCGCTACCGCGAACGGCACGATCTGCTGGCCGCGATAGCGCGCCTCTTTCGTCTCCTTTTTTGGGTTCGCGGTGTCGATCTCGCGATCGTAGATGTCGTTGATCCCATAGAGGAAGACGTTCCCTGGAACGAGGAAGTACGCGAACAGCACGACCGCGGCCGGCGCGAACAGCTCGCTGGTGGTGTTGGCAGCGTACGCGACACCCACGAGTACCGGCCCCGCCAGATAGAGCCAGAATCGGGGCCGCGACAGCGTCAGCAGATACGAGAGCTGTGTGATGAACCCGTCGTCGCTCGAGGCCGTCGACCCCGTACTCATAGCTGCCCTCCGATCACTGTCCTGCTGGCTGACCGTAGTCTTCGAGGACGCTTTCGGCAGTCAGGTCGCCACTGATGAGACACATTGGCATTCCAATGCCGGGTGTCGTGTCGCCACCGACGAAGTAGAGGCCGTCGACCTCTTTAGAGCGGTGTGGCGGCCGGAACAGCGACGTCTGCCGAAGTGTGTGGGCCAGTCCGAGCGCCGTGCCGTCGTAGCTGTTGTACCGACTGGCGAAGTCCTCGACACAGAACTGTTCCTCGAAGACGATCCGGTCGCGCAGGTCGGTCCCGGTGTTGGTGGCGATATCCTCGAGGATCAACTCGCGGTACTCGTTTCGGGTCTCGGGGGTGTCCTCGAGGCCGGGGGCGATCGGCACGAGGACGAACAGGGCGCTGTGGCCGTCGGGGGCGACGGTGTCGTCGGTTTCGGAGGGGACACACAGGTAGTAGGCGGGCTCGTCGGGCCAGGCTGGGTCCTCGAAAATTTGCTCGAAGTGATTCTCCCAGTTGGTCGGGAGGACGAGCGTGTGATGGGCCAGTTCGTCGACGTCGCCTTCGACGCCGAGATAGAGCAAGAACGCAGACGGCGCGTACGTGCGTGAGTCCCAGTAGTCGGCGTCGTGGCCGCGTGACTCGGGTGGCAGAAGCTCCTGTTCGGTGTGGGCGTAGTCGCCGTTGCTGACGACCAGATCCGGCCGCAGCGGGCCCTGTGGCGTTTCGACGAGAAACGCCCCCTCTCGGCCTTTGATCGCCGTCGCCGGCCGGTCGGTGTCGTAGGTGACACCCAGCTCGTGTCCGAGGTCGACGAGCGCATCGATGACGGCTCCGATCCCGCCTTCGGGGTACCAGACGCCGAGGTTGAAATCGACGTGGCTCATCAGATTGTACAACGCTGGCGTGTTCGTCGGCGAGCCGCCGAGGAACACCAGCGTGTACTGCATGATCTGCTGGAGCTTCGGATGCTCGAAGTAGTTCTCGACGTGGCCCTGCATCGACCCCAGCAACGAAAGGCCACGGGCCTGTCTGGCCACATCTAGCGTGAGGTAGTCACGCAACTGCGTCCGATCCTCGTAGACGAAGTGTTTCATGCCAACCTCGTAGTTCTCGCGGGATTTCTCGAGGTAGCGCTCTAACGCATCTCCTGCACCCGGTTCGTACTCCTCGAAGACGCGTTTGGTGCGCTCGAGATCCGGCGTGATGTCGACCTTGTCACCGTGTGCTCGCGGGCTCTGCCCGCTCGCATCGTTCGCGGAGCTTTGCTCCGCGCTATCTTTGAAAAAGAGCCGATAATGTGGGTCGAGATGCGTCAGCTCGTAGTAATCCGACGGCGTTCGGTCGAAGTCGGCGAAAAACCGCTCGAAGACGTCGGGCATCAGATACCACGACGGCCCCATATCGAATCGGAACCCGTCTTTCTCGAGGCGGCTCGCTCTGCCGCCTAGCTGTTCGTTCTTTTCGATGACGTGGACGTCGGCGCCTGCGTCAGCGAGATAACACGCTGTCGAGAGGCCTCCAACACCAGCCCCGATCACGACGACGGACTCACCGGCCAGCGATTTCATAGTGTACATGAATGTCGACGGACGCATAAACATACAGCATACCCACGTAGGGGCGGTCGAAAAAACCAGACGCGACGGTCATAGACGGTTTCGACGCCGAGCCGTGTCGCCACTCTTGTCGAACAGCCAGCCAGTTCCCCACCAGTGGTGACGATTCCTCGGACTGTCACTGTAACGATCGGCGGTCTCGTTCACACTGTGAGGTGCTAGGTTCCTGTACTCTCCGGTCGTACACCCGCTATGGACAAATTGACAGTCGTTATCACTGGTGGCACCCGTGGAATCGGTCGCGCCGTTGCCGAAGCGTTCGCTGAGGGCGGCGCGACGGTCGTCGTTGGCGCTCGAGACGGCGATGCGGTCGCGGAAACCGTCGACACACTCGAGGCTGCGGGGGGCGTTGCAGCTGGCGTTCGCACCGACGTCCGCGACGAACTGGACCTCGAGCGGCTGGTCGAGACCGCGTCTCGAGCCGGCGAGACTGGCGGCATCGACGTCGTCGTCTCCGCAGCAGGCGTCTATCACGGTCAGCCGAGTGCGACACCGACGGATGACGACTCCTATGCGGCCGTTGACGACCACTGGCAGATCAACGGACGTGGCGTGTTCGCGACGATTCGGGAGTCACTCCCGCATCTCAACGACGGTGCGCGTGTGCTCGTGCCGACGGGATCGATCGCTCGCGAGACGAAACCGGGCTACGGCTCGTATGCAATCTCGAAGGCGACTGCGGAGGCTGTCGCTCGAGGGTTCGCGGCCGATACCGACTACACCGTCGGCTGTCTGGATCCGGGACAGATTGCCACGGAGCTGTCAGGTGGGGTGGGTCGCGATCCGGCGTCGATCGCGGAGATGTTCGTCTGGGCGGCGACGGAAGCCGATCCCGAGACGATCGATGGGGCTGTCGTCGGGTTACGGGAATGGAAACAGGCAACACGCTGAAAAGCCGTACGCTCGGCTGCTGGCCGGAGTATTGAAAGCGCCGTCGCTCGTCTGTCGGCGGTAGTCTGCAGTAAAATCTCGTTTAGTAGCCGTTACCGAGGTTCAATCGATGTGGCCTTCACGACGCAGTTGATCTGCGTCTTGGCTAGTGTAGCGCCACTCAATGGTGGCCTTTTCGTCTTGCCAATCCCAGGGCTCGGCGACGACGATGTCGTCTTGTTCGATCCAGGTGCGGTATTTCATGCGTCCTGGGATGCGGCCGAGTCGTTCCTCGCCGTCTTCACAACGGAGCTGAACGTGGTTGCCTCCGAGGTGTTCGGTTACGACGGCGAATACTTCATCGCTGTTGGGCATACGGAGGTTCCGTCGCCCGGATTCTTCTGTCACATGCTCACTACGAGGGGAAGACATTTAAACCATTGGAGACGTATGGTAACGTTCGACTCAGTATCCGTCCGCTCAGCACAGTTCAGCGAGCAGGTGTCTCACTCGAGCCCTACAGTTCCCGGTCCGAATCGGGGTTTTCGAGCTCCCAGAGCACCTCGGGCAGAAACGCCTCGAGGTTGTCGATAACGACTCGGTCGCTCACGTTCAGCCCCTCACAGTGGTCATGGGCTGAGTCCCGAATATCGACGTGGAGGTCGCCGTCCTCGAGCCAGACGCCGAGGGGGAAGACCGAACAGCGCGTGGGTTTCCAGTCTTCCTCGAGATGGAGGGTACAGAGGCCGTCTTCGCGCAAAAATGCACAGGCACAGCCGTCCTCGGCGACGTGGTCGTCGCGGGCTTTTCGTTCGCGGGTGACGAACTTCTCGCCGCGAAACTCGGTCGTCGTCTCGGCGAGATTCGCCCGCTGGGCGAGCTCGAGTAAGTCCTGGTCGTAGAGCAACACCCCGTGCTGGCAACACCAGGTGCAGTCTTCGACACACTCGAAGGTAAGCTCGGGATCGAACTCGACGACGACCTCGCGGTCGGGGTAGACCTCGACGCGTCGCGTAGCGTCAGCGCTCACATTGACGCGGATGGGCCAGAGCGGCAAGTGCCTTTCTTCTCTGGCCGTCGATTGCGGAGGTGTCTGCTCGCCCGAGCAGCCACAGACTCACCGAAGCAGGGACGCTGCGTTCCGATACCGGATATCTGCCCACGCGTCTGTGGGAAGGTCGAATCGATCGAACAGCGTGACCTGTGGCGTCTCTTGATCTGGATGGAGGTAGTCTGTACCAAAGAGTAGCTGGCCGTGGTGGTCCTCGAGAAAGTCCTGTGCGTACGCCTCGTCACGCGTGAGGGCGTTCCAGCCCGAAATGCCGGAGATGTCGCCGTAGATATTGTCGTATGTGTCGAGCAGTTCGGGGACCCGTCCACCGGGCTCGATCGGCCCTGACGGATACTCGCCACGGTCGTCCCAGCTGACATCTGTGGAGATGTGGGCCCACCACGCGTGGGCATGAGCGATGAAATCGACTTCCGGATAGGAGGCCAGTATCTCCTCGAGTCGGGGAAGGCCGACTTCATCCAGCATCGCCTTCTCGTCGGTGTGAAAGAGGATCGGCAGCCCGTGGTCGGCACACAGTTCGTACAGTGTCTCGAGTCGTGAATCGTCGATCGGCAACCCGGCTTTCAGCTCACCGAAGCCACGGGCTCCCTGCTCGACGTAGCGCTCGAGCAGGTCCGTGACGGCTCCGAAGTCGTCCTCGTAGACCAGCGTCCGTGGATCGACCGTACAGAAGGGAATCAGTCGATCTGGATACGACGCAACCTGCTCGAGTATCCACCAGCTCGGTGCCTGAACGGGGTAGCTCTCGGGTGAGTCGAGTGCCAGAACGACGGCGCGGTCGATGCCGTGCGTGTCCATCCATGAGATCAGTTCGTCGGCGTCCAGTGGCTCCCTGTCGAGCGTCTCGTCGGGGATCAGATGCGTGTGGATGTCGATTAGTGGCTGGTCGGCGACGGCGTCTTGTGTGGGTTCGACTCGAGGCTGTGGCTCGGCGTCGTGTGTCGTTCCGGCAGCCACAGTCCGACCGGAGCCGACGAGGCCGACAGCGCCGGTGAGGCCGACGCCACCACGCTGAAGGAGCCGCCGCCGTGTCGTGGTGTTCCCGGCTGCTTCTCGTCCGCCCTCTCGAATGTGCGTCACGAGCAGTGCTCCCACGGCGCTGATAAAAACGATAGCGGGGACTCATCACGATTGCGACGGGTTCAGCAGGGTCCAACCCCAACGAATCGGTAGCGGAGGCGACACCGGGCTCGATGGCTCACAACGCACTCACTACTCCTCGAGAACGAGATATGTCCGTCCACCGCGGTGCTCGAGTGAGACGACATCGGTATCGACATTTGACTGAACGAACTCGTCGATGCCGGCCGTGTGGATATCGGTGACGTCGATTCGGCGTCGCTGGGACTCGGACGCAACTGTGGCTGGTCTCTCGTGTCCGTCCGTCAACTCACTGCGGTCGTCAGTACGGTCGACGATCAGTGCCATACTGTTCAGTGAGTGTGACAGTAGGTCAATTCGATCCAGCCGGAGTGAAAGTGAAAGTACAGGACAGCATCGATGACTCGAGCACGACCGCTGCAAGCGGTTCGATTAGCCGATCTGTTTGAGTTCGACCAGCTGCGGCCCGTCGTCGGTGTCGATCGTGGTCGCCTCGAGGATCGACTCGCGCGCTCGAGCCTGCCACTCCTCGACGGCGTCGGCGTGGCGTTTACGAATCTCGTCGCTCGCCGCAGACGTGGCCTCCTCGAGTGTCGCCTCGAGACGGGGGTAGTCCTCGAGGACGTCGCCCTCGATGACGGACTCCGGCGGGATGTGGATAGCGCCCGTCAGCTCGGTGTCATCGCGCTGGTAGACGTGGATTCGGGCGCGCATCCGACCGTGAAACGGCGGCGTCACCCGGAGCACAGCTTCGCCCGGGTTCTCCTGGGTGTAGGCGTAGGCGCTGGCAGCGTCCCCCGGCGAGAGTGCGAGCGAGCGGATCGTCGTCGGATCGTCGTCCTCGGCCATTGTTCGACCGTTGGACTCGAGGTGGGTTAACGTTTCGAGCCAGGAGTCGGGTTCGGTCGTCACAGTCCGCGGCTTTGGCCCGCTCAGTCCTCGAAGGCGGGCTGAAAGACGGTCGCCCGAATCTCAGTCGAGACGCCGTAGGGGGCGTCAGAAACGGCGTTGGGGAGCTCAGAGTTACAGCCCTCATAATGTGCCCGAAGGGTGGCACGCAGCGCCTCACGAACACAGGCTCGAGTCGCCGCGCCGACGTCGGTGCCACTACCCGAGAAAGACACCTGCTCGCCTGTCGGGTCATGGCCGGTGATGATCGCGTCCGTCGTCGTGCCCGGATAGCCGGTTTCGGCGAGCAGCGTCGCGGCTTTCGCCTCCGCGGTGACGGCGACGAGGTTCGCCAGCGCACCGGGGGCGAGCGCCTTCGTCGTCCCGACGATGATGTTGACCGTTCCGTAGCCTGGGCGCTGCTCATCACCGGCCGAGACAGGCTGCTCACCCTCCTCGTCGGGGTCCATCGGTAACGCGGCCGGGTTCGAGATGCCGGCCGTCGCGTAGGCCGTCACGGAGCCACACCGGGCACCGCAGGCATCGCGCTGTTTGGCCCCGGTCAGCAGCGCCGGGCCAACGTCGGGCTGGCCCTGCTCGTGTTCGGACGCCTCGGCGAAGCCGGCTTGCTCGAGCCGTTCCGCGATGTACGTGTCGAGGTCCGTTCGATTCCAGCCGTCCGGCACTGTGACGTTGTAGACCGCGTCTGCCGTCTGTCGGCCGCCGTTCCACCCCGTCGAAAGCCACTCGGTTCCGGGTCGGGAGACGCGGAGAACCCCCGCCCGCCGAACCGCGTCGTAGGCTGGCTCGCGCCTGGTCATTCGTTGGGTGTCGCTCCGTCTGCTTCGCTTTGTTCGTCGGCCTCGAGCACGTCCAGTGCCGCGAGCAGCCGATCGTTCGCCGCCCGATCCTTGACCGCGACGCGGATGTGTGACTCGAGGCCGCGAAACGTCGTCGCGTCGCGGATGGCGACACCGTCCGCGCGGGCCGATGCGATCACGTCGTCGACGGCGCGGTCGCCGACGTCACAGAGCAGGTAGGGAGCCTCAGAGGCAACGACATCGAAGCGTCGCTCGAGCGCGTTTGTCATTCGGACACGCTCGCGAGCGACCCGCTCGCGGGTCTCGCGGATGAACGCATCCTGACGCAGACAGTAGGCACCGACGCTGGCGGCGGGCGTACCCAGTGACCACGCCCGACGAGCCGTCTCGAGGGTGTCGAGTCGGTCGCCGCTCGCAACGGCGAAGCCAGCCCGTAGCCCCGGGAGCCCGAACAGCTTGGTGAGCGAGCGGGCGACGATCACGTGGTCGGACTCGAGACTGGCCGCCGACGGACGGTCGGTAAAGCCGAGAAACGCCTCGTCGACCAGCAGCGTCGTCTCGTGCTCGCCACAGCGGGCCGCAAACGCAGCCAGTTCGTCCGCGTCGGCCACCTCGCCGGTCGGGTTGTTCGGCGTACAGACGACCGCCAGCACAGTTGACTCGAGGACGTCGTCCTCGGTCTCGAGGATCTCGTCGTGGGGGGAGAACTGCGGCGACGCACCTTGCAGCCGAACTTCGCGGGCGTACTCGCCGAAACTCGGATACGGAACCAGCGCGTCGTCGCCGGGCTCGAGCGTAATCGCCATCGCCAATCGAATCGCGGCCAGCCCGCCGGGCGTCGGGATCACTCGCTCCGGCGCACAGCCGACGAACTCGCCCGCAGCAGCCCGGAAGTCGGGATAGTCGTCGTCGGGGTAGCGACGTGACTCCTCGAGCGCGCGCTCATAGACCGCCGCGACGCCGTCGGGCGTGTACGGGTTGGTGTTCGCCGAGAAATCGAGCACGTCGGGATCGGTGTCGCCGCCGTGAGGGACACGCTCGCCCGTCCGGACCGACTCAGGGTCCACGCTCGGCCTCCGGCTCCGAGTCGGCGTCGTCGATGCCGAGTCGGGCACACACCGTCTCGAAGCGATCCAGCACCTCGTCGAGTCGGTCGTCAGGAACGAGCGCGAGCGCACCGCCCATCGCGACGCCCTCCTTCGCTTCGCCAGCACAGTAGCGGTTCATCGAGACGTGGTCGCGGCCGTCGAAGCCAGGATCGGTGACGGTCAGTTCACAGTCCAGTCGTGAACAGGTCTCTCCGAGTCGGTCGCCCTGTTCGTCCGCGACGAAGGAAGTCGTCGCGATTGACAGCGGCGCGTCGACGTCGGCGTGGCGAAGGAGCGCCGCGACGGCGACCATCTGGGTGCCGCCGGCGAGTGTGACGTCGATTCCCGCCTCGAGCGCGCCAGCGGCGATTCCCGTGACGGTCGCCTGCACCGGGTCGCCGACGGCGCGGATCGCCTCGACCGGCTCGCCCTCGGAGCTGCCGGGCGCGGCGTCGCTTGCCTCGAGTGCCGCGTCGACGACTTCGCGTTTGCGCTCGATCGGGTTTTCCGGCAGTGATGAGGAGACGCCGGCTGGCTCGCCAAGGGCGGTGAGCACGCCGAGTGCGGTCGTCGTCCCGCCGGGGATCGTCTCGCCGATCATGAGTTCGTCGTCGGGGAGACTCGAGCCGTAGGTGTGTGCGCGGTCGAAGATCGCTGCGGCGTCGGGGACGGCCGCCGACTCACGGATGTCGACGCCGGGGTCGACCCCGAGGCTGACGGTAGGGGCGGCCGTCGGCTGGGCGAGGCCGGCGTCGACGACCGAGAGGTCGAACTCGACGACTTCCCGGACGGCCCGAGTCACCGCGGCTGGCGTCGGACAGCCGTTCGGGCTAACCGGCGTCACCGGAGCGATTGTCGGCTCGCCGTATGCAAGGATCTCGACGTCTGCGGAGGGTGTGTGTTCCATCAGCTCCGGGGCGGCTCCAGCAGCGCTGATGCCGTCGATCAGCCCCGTCTCGGTCGTGCCGGCAGGGAGGATGACGCGCATCGCTAGCGACCCTCCGAAGCCAGCTGATCGGCTGCAGTACGGGCGTCTTCGCGTCGGTTCACGTTGATTGCGAGTCGTGGATCGTAGCTTACGTGTGTCATGGATTCAGGTTCGTCCGCATCGCCGACAACGTTGACCCCGGTCGGCGCGAGGTGATCATCTGGCTCGAGTGTCGAGTCGATACTGACGCCAAGCCGGCGCTTGAGAGCGACGGGCACACAGATGGTCCGCGAGGCGTCACTCTCGCCATGGACCGCGAGCACCCGGTCGACCGTCGCCCTCGAAAGCAGCGGGAGATCGGCTGCGACGGTCAGAATCGGCGGCTCGATCGCGGGGCGCTCGAGCAGCGCCATGAGGTCTGCCACGTAGCCGTCGCCGTTGGTTTCGACCGTTCTCACGCCATTAGCGCGCTCGAGATGGGTCTGCGTCGCCGGCGCGTTCGGCGAGACGGCGGCGTAACGGGTGTCGACGCGACTCGCCTCGAGGGCCGAGAGTACGCGATCGACCATCGCCACCCCGTCGATCGGATGCAACGGCTTCTCGTGGGGGCTCTCGAGGCGGCTGCCTTCGCCGCCACACATCACAACAGCGTCCATGCGATCACCCCCGCGTGGACGCCCGCGATGCGGCCGATTTCGTTTGCCGCACCGAAGATGTCGCCGTTGAGCCCGCCGAGGTGTCGGCTCGCCCAGTACCAGGGGAGGCCGATGCCGGCGACGGCCCCGGCGAGTGCGACCGCACTGGCTGGGTGTGGCCACGTCAACGCGACCGCAGGGAGGGCGACGACGGCCGGGACGACGAACGAGGCTGGGCTCGAGGCTGTGGTGAACTGTCGTCCCATCCCTTCGTGGCTCGCGTGGCCGAAACAGCACAGTGCGGCCAAGCCGAGTTTCGTTCCGACTTCGGCGGCGATGGCGATGGCGACTGCTGCGAGCACGGGCAGGCCAGCCAGTGCGAGCCCGGCCAGCGCGAGCGCGGCGACGACGACCGAGACGGCAAGCAGCGCGCCGACGCCGGTCGTCGTGTCCTTGAGGACTTCACGGCGGCGCTCCGTGTCGCCGTGGACAACGAGCGCGTCACCCAGATCCGCCACGCCGTCGAGGTGGTGGATGCCGACGACGGCGTAGGTCGCAAGCAGGTAGCCAACGGCGACCGTCGCCGCCGGGAGCACGTCGGCTGCGAGCAACGGTACTGCAGCAAGCACACCGGCAACGTAGCCGATGACCGGAAACGCCGCCGGCCGCGAGCGAAACGCGTCCCAGTCGCCGTCTTTGTAGCCGACGGGAAGTCGGGTGAGAAAGCCGAGCGCGCCACGCACCGCGGCGAGCTGATGGCGGATCATCAGGTGCCCACCTCGAGCGATCCCATCAGCGTTGTCAGTGCGGCCGCGAGCGCGACGGCGAGAAGCGCCGCGACAACGGCAGCTCGGCCGACGACGATGATGGCGCGCTCGCCGTCGGCAGCCGTCGGCAGCTCGGCGTCGGTGTTCAGATCGTAGACGCCCGGCTTCGTGAGTCGGACTGAGAGCACGCAGGCGAGCGTCGCCATGGGCCACCCCGAGTTGGGCGAGGGTGGATCGCGTGCCCACTCGCGCGCACGGAAGACCGCACGCGGATCCGCACCAGCGAGTGCGATCGCGACCGCGGTCACACGGGCTGGGAGCCACATCACCAGATCGTCAAGCCGGGCACTCCCGGTGCCGTGGGGTTTCGACGGATAGCCGAGCATCGAATCCAGCGTGTTGACGCCTTTGACCCACGCCGCGGCGGCCGCAGCGGCCGGCAGCGAGAACGGCGCAAGCAGGGCAAACGGGAGGAGCGTCGCGACCAGCCCGTCGGCGAGATTCTCGCCAGCGCTTTCGACTGCCCCGCTGCGGATCTCTGCAGCCGACAGCGCCGACGTGTCGCGGCCGACGAGCCCTCGAATCTCCGTGCGAGCCGTCTCGAGGTCGTCACACTCGGTCGCCGACACGACTGTCTCGGTCAACTCGAGCAGCGAGCGAAGGCTGGTCGTCACGAACAACACGAGCCCGGCAACGGCACCACTGACGACCGGCGAGACGGCACTCGTCGCCAGCACGAGCCCGCCTGCGACGACTGCAGGGACGAGCGGGACGACGAGGGCGATGGCGAACCCCGCCAGTCGCTGGCCGCGCTCGCTGTCGGCCCACTCACGGTCCAGCGGGGTGATAAGCTGGCCCAGCCACGCCACCGGGTGAGCGGCGTTCGGTGGCTCGCCAACGAGTCGGTCGAGAGTGAGCGCCAGTCCGATGACGATGATCGTCGTCAGCACCACTGCTGTCTCCCCCACTGCGTCGGGCCGCCGATATCGCGCGTCTCACCGGTGCCCGTCTGCACGGTCATGGTGTCCGTTCGCGGTCGGCCAGCCTGGTCGGAATCGACTCGAGTGGATGCTCTGTGAGCAACAGTGCCGTCCCGCCGACGGCTTCGATACCGCCGTCGGTCCGCGGGTCGTCGCCGACGTGGACGAGGTCGACGGGGTCGATGTCGAGTTCGGCCGCGGTGAGTTCGAAGATCTGTGGGGCGGGTTTGCGCCAGCCACAGCCGACGCTCGTGACGATGGCGTCGAAATCGTCGCGGTCGAACGCCGACCGGACGAGCGTCCGCCCCACCAGTTCGGGCACGCTACAGTTCGAACAGATCGCGACGGGTCCGTGCTCGCGGGCGGCCTCGACTGCCTCGACGGCACCGGGTCTGGTCTCGACCTCGGGATCGAACGCCGAGACGACAGCCCGGCGGGCCGCGTTTCGCTCGTAGCTAACGTCGCGACTCGAGAGCGCGCGCGAGACATGTGCCGGCAGCGGTACCTCAGCGCCCTCGGGGGCGTCGATGTGGACCTCGGTGTAGGCGTCGCCCCAGTCGTCGGGAACGTCGACGTCCCGCTTTTCGAGTTCCGTCGCGACGGCAGCGGCTGGATCGGTCGGTTTGTCGGCGGTCACGAGCGTGTCAAAGAGGTCGAACGAGACTCCCACGTTCGCGTAACTAGTGCAAGTTGACTTTAGCGTATCGAGGCTGGGTCGGAGTCACACGGGCGAGAATCGTCGGCGTTATAGTAGCAACTGAACCGATGGACACACATCGCACAGCAGTCGTGCGATGCGGTGTGCAGTGACGGTCAGTGGCTACTATGGCTGAGACGACTCGCCGATCGCGCGGCTCGAGCCGTGCCAGCTTCGAAAAGCGAAACAAGAGAGAAAAACGGAACTGAGAGAGACTGCTTTGCAGTTCGCTCAGGCGAGTCGAGCGAACGCGAGGTTGCCGGAGATGTTCTTGATGTAGATCTCGACGACGTCGCCCTCGTCGGCGCCGGGGACGAAGATCGTGTAGTTGCCTTTCTCAGCGACACCGTCGCCTTTGCGGCCGGTGCCGGTGATCTCGACCGTGTAGGTTTTGCCCTCTTCGACGGCGTCGGCTTGCTGTTGTCGCTGGCTGCTCGCCGAGCGTTTGGTGACCGGGCGGAACGCACCACAGGCGTCACAGCGCAGCATCGGCGTGCGGTCTTCGCGCACGAGACGGGTGTCTGGCAGGCCACACTCCGTACAGAGGACGTACTCGTCGACGTAGGCGTCGACAGCCGCGTTGAAGTCCTTCTCAGAGAACGTCCCGTTGTATCGGCCACGGCCGTCCTCGAGTTTGCCGCTGGTCCCCATCTCGCGCTGGATGAATCGGTGCAGGTGTTCGTCTTCGCGCGAGAGCACGTCGGCGATATCGTCGAGGTTCGTAAACCGCGTGAAGGCGCCGTCTTTCTGGGTCTGTGCGTCAGGGATCTTCAGTCGCTGTTCGTCGCCGCCGATGTCCGGAACGTCTTCCATCGCTCGGTCGAGACTCGAGTCGTAATCCATACGCGAGAACAGCGGCCGCTGACGTAAATCGGTTCTGCTATGACAGTCGGGGACGGCGCGGTGGCGGGCCGACTGTCGATGACGCGTCGCTACAGCGAGTCGCTCCCGCGATCGCTGATCGAATCCTGGTTCTTCTCACCGAGACTGGCGAGATCGCGCTCCGGGTTCGCCTCGGTCGGCGCTCCGGCCTGGCCAGTGAGCTCGCCGTACACTGCCTCGCGGACCTCCTGGGCGCTGTCGAACTGTTCGCCAGCCAACCGATCGAAGACGCTGCCAAGCGACTCCGTCTCGTTCGGCAGGTCGATCGGCTCGTTGGCGTACTCGACAGCGAGTTCCTCGCTCGTAACCGGGTACTCGAGGTCGCCCAGATGATACTCGGCGTCCTCGAGGATCGACTCGGTTGTCTCGGCCTGCTGGGATTGCCGTCGTTCGGCGCGGTCCTGTGCGCGGTCGCGGCTGGGGTCAGTATCGTTCATGGCCGGCGCTACTGTTGGGCCACCCAAAAGCGGCTGGCCAGCGATTGCGAGCCGTCAGTCCTGTGGGAACTGCTTTCTGAAGCCGCGGAACTCGGTGTGGTGGGCCTCCTCGTCGGCCAGAATCGTCACGGCGACGTCTTCGGTGACTGGGTCGTTCGCCTCGGCGGCGGCCTCGTGGAGCGATCGATACAGTTCGATCGCGTTGTCTTCGGCCTCGAGCACGCCGTCGATGACCGACTGGACGTCTGTCGTGTCTTCGGGTGGCTGAAGGCTGTGCTGGCTGGCCTCGAACGCCGCCGAACCCGGCGGCGACTCGTCGAGTTGTTTCAGTCGTTCGCCGAGCATTCGGGCGTGGTCGAGTTCCTCCTGGACGTCTTCCTCGAGGCTCGTTTTGACTTCCTCGGCGTGGACGCCGTCGAGGACGATGGCGTTCGTCTGGTAGTTCATTACGGTCTCGTGTTCGCTGATGTAAGCCTCTGTCAGGAGGTCAGTAATCTCGTCGGTCGTCATGCCGAGACACGCTACCACGGCGATTCCTAAAACGGTATTACGTGGCTCCGATGACAGTCATCCCGATCGTGAGTGACGCGCTCTCGGGTGGCAATACCAGCCCTCTTGACGATTGCGGCCCAATTGACCGCGTATGCGCGACCTCGACGACACCGACCTCGAGATCCTCGAGTTACTGCTCGAGGACGCTCGCCGGCCGTACAGGGAGATCGCAGATCACGTCGGCCTGACGCCGCCTGCCGTCTCGGATCGAATCACACGCCTCGAAGAACAGGGAATTATCCAGGGGTTTACGATCGACGTCGACCGGGAACGACTCCGCGGAGACGTGCCCGTGCTGGTCGAACTCGAGGCGAAACCGGACGCTGTCGACGACGTCTACGCTGCTGCAGCCGAGTTGCCGGGCGTCGACACCATCGCCGAAGGGATGGACGGGCGCGTGGTCGTCCACGCGACGCTTCCTGACGCAACCGCTCGCTCGTGGCTCGAGTCCGAACTCGACCTCGGGACACTGACTGGCTACGACGTGACGCTACTCGCGCGCTCGGACCGGGCCGTCGGACTCTCGGCCGAGGGATTCTCCCTCGAGTGTGTGGTCTGTGACAAACAGATCACTGGCGATGGCGTCACACGGACGGTCGGCGGCGAGGTGAAGACGTTCTGTTGTTCCTCCTGTGAGGCTCGCTACGTCGACGAGTACGAGGCCCGCCAGGAAGCGCTCGAGTAGCGAGACGCCGCTGGCAGTCCGGACTGACGTGTGAAACGACGGCTCGGACTCGGAAAAGTAGACGAGTGGACGATTCAGTAGCAAATAATCGACCGCTTAGCGAAGCAGCGTGTCAGGAAACAGCTTGATCTGACCAAACGTCCATCGACGAGCGCGCGCCAGCGTGTGGGGTGGTTCGTGACGGGTGATCACGCGCTGTTTCGGAGAATATGGGCGCTGCTGGCGAGTGGATCCGACTCGAGACAGATATGATAATAGGATGTGGGGTCATGTAATAGGCCGTTGATGTCTTGCGTTTTCCTCCGTTTGGTCCGGGCTGATTACACCCTGTCATATCAGCGAGCGGCCACCACAGCGTCAGTTTTATATATGTCGTCCCACCTGGGATTCAGATACAATGTCTTCACAAGACAACCCGTCCTCTGACACCAGTCAGGGGGGTCGAGTTCTTCCAGGGCACGTTAGATTCCACTGACGAAATAGAGTCAGCACGTGTCTTTGATACCACCCTCCGGGATGGTGAACAGTCTCCCGGAACTTCGTTCTCCTACGACGACAAACGGCAGATCGCCTCCGTTCTGGACGACATGGGGACACATGTCATCGAAGCAGGGTTCCCTGTCAACTCCGACGCGGAGTTCGAAGCCGTTCGTGATATCGCTTCCTCGACGCAGTCGACGACCTGCGGGTTAGCCCGTGTCGTCGATGCGGACATCGAGGCCGCACTGGATTCGGGCGTCGAGATGGTGCACACGTTCGTCAGCACCAGCGACGTTCAGATCGAGGATTCGATGCACACCACACGGGACGAAGTCGTACAGCGCGCAGTCGACGCAGTCGAGCGTGTCACCGAGACGGGAACGACGTGTATGTTCTCGCCGATGGACGCGACACGGACCGACGAGCAGTTCCTGCTGGACGTGATCGAGGCGGTCACGGACGCAGGCGTCGACTGGATCAACATTCCCGACACCACTGGCGTCGCGACGCCGACCCGGTTCAAGGCCATGATCGAGAAGGTCTGTGCCCACACCGACGCGCGAATCGACGTCCACACACACGACGACTTCGGGCTGGCCACCGCAAACGCGCTGGCTGGCATCGAAGCGGGAGCAGATCAGGCACAGGTCTCCGTCAACTCCATCGGCGAGCGGGCCGGTAACGCCGCCTACGAGGAGTTCGTGATGGCTGTCGAGTCGCTCTACCAGACCGATACGGGGATCGACACGACCCGCATCACCGAGCTCTCGGAGATCGTCGAAGAGAAAAGCGGCATGGGGACACCGGGCAACAAGCCGATCGTCGGCGACAACGCCTTCTCCCACGAGAGCGGGATCCACGCCGCTGGCGTCATCGAAAACTCCGATACGTTCGAACCCGGCGTTATGACGCCGGAGATGGTCGGTGCAAAGCGCCGACTGGTTATGGGCAAACACACCGGGACCCACTCGGTCCGTGAACGCCTGCACGAACGCGGATTCGATCCGACCAGCGAGCAAGTCAAAGCAGTCACTCGTCGCGTCAAAGACTACGGCGCAGAGAAACGACGGGTTACCGTCGACGACTTAGAGCGCTTCGCCAAGGAGGCTGGCGTCGAACGCCAGCAAGAGGAGGAGGTGCGCGTCTAAGGGATGGCTGCTCCGTTTGCCACCGTCCGCGAGCCCCTGCTGTGGCGCTCGAGCGGATCGAGCCGGAGAACTCGCAAGGATTATGTCCCTCGAGGAACCTACGTAATCGGTAATGACGGTTCGCACCCGGCTGTCGGTCCGTTCGCAGATGGACGACAGCAGTGCGCTCGCTTCGATTCGTATTGTAGGGGCGTCCTCGCCCCACCTCTAGTCCACCGTAGCTCCGATTCCGAACTCGTCGCACCGTTTTCACAGCGCCATGCAATCCAGCAGATGACAGCACACTATACACTCAGCGACAACCGAATGGATCGCCGCACTGCGGCGGGAGGCAACCGATGAGCGAACGCGCAGCAGAGGTTCCGCCAACTGATGCAGACGAACAGGACGACGACCAGATCACCGACAGCGCAACGCCGGACGCCGCTACTGGCGACACCGAGTCGGCCACGGAGACGACCCCGACGCCGGTCACCAACGGTGCCCAGTCGGTCGTCCGCGCCCTCGAGAACGCCGGCGTCGAGTACGCTTTTGGCGTGCAGGGCGGGGCGATCATGCCCGTCTACGACGCACTGTACGACTCCGAGATCTACCACGTGACGATGGCCCACGAACAGGCGGCGGCCCACGCAGCCGACGCCTACGGCATCGTCTCGGGCGAGCCGGGTATCTGTCTGGCCACGTCCGGCCCTGGTGCGACGAACCTCGTGACAGGGATCGCCGACGCCGACATGGACTCGGACCCGCTGGTCGCCCTGACGGGCCAGGTGCCGACGGAGTTCGTCGGCAACGACGCCTTCCAGGAGACCGACACGACCGGCGTCACGAAGCCAGTCACGAAGGACAACACGTTCTCGAGCGACCCGGATCGGGTCGGGACCGACGTCAGCGAGGCGTTCGCACTCGCCCGCGAAGGACGACCTGGACCGACGCTGGTCGACCTGCCTAAAGACGTCACCAACGCCGAGACGGATCGAGAACCTGCGGCAGCGAAAACGCCTGACACCTACCACGTGCAGGAACAGGCTGACTCCGAGATCGTCGCTGGCGCGGCCGAGCGACTCGAGAACGCCGCTCGCCCCGTCATGCTCCTTGGCGGCGGCGTCATCAAAGGCGAGGCCAGCGAAGCCTGTCGCGAGTTCGCGATCGAACACGAGATCCCGGTCGTCACCACGATGCCCGGCATCGGGGCGTTCCCCGAGGATCACGAGCTCTCGATGGAGATGGCCGGCATGCACGGCACCGGGTTTGCCAACATGGCGATCACCCACTGTGATACGATGTTGGCGATCGGGACGCGATTCGACGACCGCCTGACTGGCGGCATCGAGACGTTCGCGCCCGACGCGGAGATCATCCATATCGACATCGATCCCGCCGAGATCAGCAAAAACATCTACGCCGACTACCCGCTGATCGGCGACGCCGAGACGGTCGTCGACCAGCTTTCGACTGCCGTCGAGACCTCACCAGAGGCCAAGAAGTGGCGCGCCCAGTGCCAGCAGTGGAAATCCGACTACTCGATGGCCTACGAGGCGCCCGAAGACGAGCCGGTCCAGCCGGAGTTCGTCGTCGAGGCCTTAGACGAAGCAACGGCCGACGACACCATCGTCACGACCGGCGTTGGCCAACACCAGATGTGGGCCTGCCAGTACTGGACCTACACCGAGCCCCGAACGTGGGTCTCGAGTCACGGTCTTGGGACGATGGGCTACGGCCTGCCCGCAGCGATCGGCGCGCGACTCGCGGCCGACGACGACCAGGACGTCGTCTGCATCGACGGCGACGGCTCGTTCCTGATGACGCTCCAGGAGCTGTCGGTCGCGGTTCGCGAGAACCTCGATATCACCGTCGCGGTGCTCAACAACGAGTACATCGGCATGGTCCGCCAGTGGCAGGACGCCTTCTTCGAGGGACGTCACTCCGCGTCGGACTACCACTGGATGCCCGAGTTCGACAAGCTCGCCGAAGCCTTCGGCGCAGCCGGATTCCGTATCGACGACTACGACGACGTCGCAGAGACGATCGAGGCGGCAATCGCTTACGACGGCCCCTCGGTGATCGACGTCCACATCGACCCCGAAGCGAACGTCTATCCGATGGTGCCAAGCGGCGGCGACAACGGACAGTTCGCACTGACGGAGGATCAGCTATGAAACGTGGATTAGAAGGCCCACCACCGGAAGAGCGACCGACACCCGCTGGTCGGCGCAACAAGCAAGGCATTCGTATCGATCCCGAAGTCGAGGCGAGACACGACCCCCGCCGAACGGTCATCTCGGCGCTGGTCAAACACGAACCCGGCGTGCTCTCTGATGTCTCGGGGCTGTTCTCGAGGCGACAGTTCAACATCGAGAGCCTGACCGTCGGCCCGACCGAAGACGAGGAGCGTGCCCGAATCACGGTCGTCGTCGAAGAGCCCGACCCCGGCATCGACCAGATCAAAAAGCAGCTGCGAAAGCTGGTGCCGGTGATCTCGGTTCGCGAACTCGAGCCCGATGCGATGCGCCGCGAACTGGCGCTCGTGAAAGTCGCCGCCGACCGACCCGACCAGGTCGCTGCTGTCGCGGAGATGTACGGCGGCAAGACCGTCGACTCGTGTCCGGAGACGGCGACGATCGAAATCACGGGTGCGCGCCAGAAAATCGAGGCTGCGGTCGAGACGTTCAGTCAGTTCGGCATTCGGGAGATCTCCCGGACTGGACTGACGGCACTCGCCCGTGGGACCGACGAAACAGCCGCACCCGCATCGGCGGGTGCCGCCGACGAGATGAATCGACAGGAAAAACACCCCCACGCCCAAACTGCAGACGATGACTGACGAATTCACCACCGACATCTACTACGATGACGACGCAGACGAATCGATGCTTGACGACGAGACCGTAGCCGTCCTCGGCTACGGGAGCCAGGGCCACGCCCACGCGCTGAACCTCCACGAGAGCGGAGTCGACGTGGTCGTCGGCCTGCGCGAGAGTTCGTCGTCGCGATCGGCCGCTGAAGCCGACGGTCTGACCGTGACGACGCCTGCCGACGCCGTCTCGCAGGCTTCCTACGTCTCCGTGCTCGTTCCCGACACCGTCCAAGCGACGGTCTACGAGAACGACATCGCACCCAACCTCGAGGCCGGCGACACCCTGCAGTTCGCCCACGGGCTGAACATCCACTACAACCAGATCCAGCCGCCGGAAGGCGTCGACGTGACGATGGTCGCCCCGAAAAGTCCGGGCCACCTCGTCCGCCGGAACTACGAGAACGATGAGGGAACGCCCGGTCTGCTGGCAGTCTATCAGGATACGACCGGCGACGCGACGGAGCGAGCGCTCGCATACGCGAAGGCAATCGGCTGTGCCCGCGCCGGCGTCATCGAGACGACGTTCCAGGAAGAAGTCGAATCCGACCTCTTCGGCGAGCAGGCCGTCCTCTGTGGCGGCGTGACCGCACTGGTCAAACACGGCTACGAGGCGCTGGTCGATGCGGGCTACTCGCCCGAGATCGCGTACTTCGAGTGTCTCAACGAGCTCAAACTGATCGTCGACCTGATGTACGAAGGCGGGAACATGGAGATGTGGAACTCCGTCTCCGACACCGCCGAGTACGGCGGTCTCACCCGTGGCGACCGCATCGTCGACGACCACGTCCGTGAGAACATGGACGAGGTCCTCGAGGAGATCCAAAACGGCGAGTTCACGCGCGAGTGGATCCTCGAGAACCAGGCCGGTCGACCAAGCTACAGCCAGCTTCGACAGGCCGAACAGGAACACGAGATCGAAGACGTCGGCGCCCGACTGCGCGATCTGTTCGCCTGGGCCGACGAAGAGAGCGACTCCGAAGCAGAGTCCGCCGAAGTGGCGGCAGACGACTAAGCACACACGATAATGAGCGAAAACGACACATCCGAGACAATGGCCGACGTTGGCCACACCAATCCCTACACCGGGGAGACGGCTGGCCAACTGTTCAGCCGCGGGCCGACCGTCGCGACAGACGGCGGTGAGCCGAGTGCGACGGATCGGAACCGACGCACCGAGAGCCGAACGATGAAAGACGTCGATCACACGCCGCCCAAGCAGGCGGCCGACGCAAACCGTGTCTTCGAGCGTGGCAGCGAACACGAAGACGAAGACGCCGTAGAGGACGTAGAATGAGTGAGGGAACACTGTACGACAAGGTCTGGGATCGACACAAAGTCACCACGCTGCCGACTGGACAGGATCAGCTGTTCATCGGACTGCACCTCATCCACGAGGTCACGAGTCCACAGGCGTTCGGGATGCTCCGCGAGCGCGACCTCGAGGTCGCCTATCCGAAGCTGACCCACGCGACCGTCGATCACATCATCCCAACCGCGGACCAGTCCCGACCGTACGAAGAGGACGCCGCCGAAGAGATGATGGCCGAACTCGAGGAGAACGTCCGCGAGGCGGGCATCGAGTTCTCCGATCCGGACTCGGGCGACCAGGGAATCGTCCACGTCGTCGGCCCGGAGCAGGGGCTCACTCAGCCCGGCAAGACGATCGTCTGTGGGGACTCCCACACCTCGACCCACGGTGCGTTCGGCGCGCTCGCGTTCGGGATCGGCACCTCCCAGATTCGGGACGTGCTCGCGACGGGCACTGTCGCGATGGAGAAACAGAAGGTCCGCAAGATCCAGGTCGACGGCGAACTCGGCGAGGGTGTCGAGGCGAAAGACATCATCCTCGAGATCATCCGTCGACTCGGTACCGAAGGCGGCGTCGGCTACGTCTACGAGTACGCCGGCGAAGCCATCGAGAACCTCGGCATGGAAGGTCGGATGTCGATCTGTAACATGTCGATCGAAGGCGGTGCTCGCGCGGGCTACGTCAACCCCGACGAGACCACCTACGAGTGGCTCGAGGAGACCGACTACTTCCAGGACAACCCCGAGAAGTTCGACGAGCTCAAACCGTACTGGGAGTCGATCCGATCGGACGAGGACGCCGAGTACGACGACGTCGTCACCATCGACGCAAGCGACCTCGAGCCAGTCGTCACGTGGGGAACCACGCCCGGTCAGGGCGTCGGCGTCACCGAGC
The DNA here is from genome assembly GCF_041821125.1 of Natronorubrum sp. A-ect3. Classification (NCBI taxonomy): domain Archaea; kingdom Methanobacteriati; phylum Methanobacteriota; class Halobacteria; order Halobacteriales; family Natrialbaceae; genus Natronorubrum; species Natronorubrum sp. A-ect3. The sequence continues at coordinate 330,684 of NZ_JBGUBB010000002.1, forward strand.
CGATCCCTGCCCCCGAGGACCTGCCTGAGGAGAAACAGGACACGGCCCGACGCGCGCAGGAACACATGCGTGTCGAGCCCGGCGAGACGATGGAAGGCTACGACATCGACGTCGCCTTCCTCGGCTCCTGTACGAACGCTCGCCTGCCCGACCTGCGCCGTGCCGCCGAGATCATCGAGGGCCGACAGGTCGACGACGACGTCCGTGCACTGGTCGTCCCCGGCAGTCAGCGTGTTCAGCACACCGCCGAGAAGGAAGGCCTGAAAGACACCTTCGAGGAGGCCGGCTTCGAGTGGCGAAACGCCGGCTGTTCGATGTGTCTCGGTATGAACGAAGACCAACTCGAGGGCGACGAGGCAAGCGCCTCCTCCTCGAACCGGAACTTCGTCGGTCGACAGGGCAGCAAGGACGGGCGCACCGTCCTGATGAACCCGCAGATGGTCGCCGCGGCGGCGGTCACCGGGGAAGTAACTGACGTGCGCGAACTGAAGGAGGTGACTGCTGCATGACTGACACCGACAACGTCGAGATTCCGGAAGTCGACTCCGTCTCCGGCTCGGGAATCCCGATCCGAGGCAACGACATCGACACCGACCAGATCATCCCCGCGCGATTCATGAAGGTCGTCACCTTCGACGGGTTGGGCGAGTTCGCCTTCTTCGACCTGCGATTCGATGACGACGACAACCAGAAAGACCATCCGATGAACGAGGATCGGTTCCAGGGTTCGTCGGTGATGGTCGTCAACAGCAACTTCGGCTGTGGCTCCTCGCGTGAACACGCCCCGCAGGCGCTGATGCGCTGGGGCATCGACGCGATCATCGGCGAGAGCTTCGCTGAGATTTTCGCGGGTAACTGTCTCGCCCTCGGCATCCCGACCGTGACGGCCGACAGTGAGACGATCCAGGACCTGCAGGCGTGGGTTGACGAGAACCCCGACGAAGCGATCGACATCGATATCGAAGCCGAGGAAGTGACCTACGGCGACGAGACGATCGACGTCACCGTCGACGAGGCTCAGCGGAAAGCCCTCGTCGACGGCGTCTGGGACACGACGGCGCTGATGAAGTCCAACGCCGGCGAAGTCCGGAAGAAAGCCGAGGAACTGCCGTACGTCGACGACGCGGCGATTCCCGAAGCAGAGTAGGCGTTTCCGCGGGCTCGAGTCTCGCGCTCGAGTCCACTCGCGTGTCGTTTTCGCGTCGCAAGCGACCGATGAGCGGCGGCGACGGATTCCGAAACCGCCAGCGCTTTCGGAGATTCTCCCCAATAGACGGTATGTCTCGTGCCCTCGATGTCTCGCTCTTTCTGGTCCTCGCCGTGCTGTGGGGGCTTTCCTTTCCGGCGATTTCGGTCGGCCTCGAGTATCTCCCGCCGTTGCTGTTTGCGGCCTTCCGGTACGATATCGCAGCCGTCTTGCTGTTGGCAGCAGCCGTCGTGCTGACTGACGACTGGTGGCCCACTGGCAGGAACAATCTGGCTGCGATCGCTGGCGGTGGGCTCTTTCTCGTCGCCGGCAACGGGCTGTTGTTTATCGGCCAGCAGACTGTCCCCAGCGGCGTCGCCGCCATCTTGCAGGGGCTGGTCCCAATCATCACAGCCCTGTGGGCGATCCTGTTGCTCGGTGAGCGGCTCTCTGCGGTCGGGGCCGTCGGCGCAGCGATCGGCTTTCTCGGTATCGGCCTCGTCGTCCAGCCCGACCCCGGAAATCTGCTGGCAGGTGACACCGTTGCCCGACTGCTCGTCATCGGCCAGGTCGTCAGCGTCGCCCTCGGCGGCGTCGTCGTCCAGCGAGCCGCACCGACGATCGAACGGGTCCCGCTCGTCGGCTGGTCGATGCTCGTCGGCGGGCTGGTCTTACACGCCGGCAGCCTGCTGGCCGGTGAGTTCCCGACCACCGACGCGGTCGCACCGATGGCGCTCGTCATGCTGGTCTACCTCGGCGTCTTCTCCACGGCGATTGCCTTTTTCATCTACTTCCGGATTCTCGAGGAACACGGCGCATTCGAGGCAGCACTCGTCGCCTACGTGGTCCCGATCGTTGCGACGGTCGCGGGCGTGTTCCTACTCGACGAGTCGATCGGTGCGCTGACGTTTGCCGGCTTTGGGCTCGTCGCGCTTGGGTTCGTCTTGCTCAAACGCCACGCGATCGCCGACGCGGTTGGGCTTACTTCTGGCGTTAGCAGCCCCTGAAACTGCTGTGGCCGACAGTCGAGGGCGGATCGACCGTACTCGAGTCGCCCAACAGATCCCGTATCCGAATGTGTCGGTATCGAAAGGGAGAAAGCACTTATAGGCCCGTTGACAAGCCTGGCTCACTTCGATTTCTGCCCCACTATGACAGGCCCTCCCACTGATCAAACACCGGCCCAGCAGCGACGCTCGAGGGGTGTTGCGTCGTTCCGAGCGGCCCTCGAGTCGCGTCTCGGAATCGACCAGCGAGCCCTCGGTGCGTTCCGGATCGCACTCGGCGTGCTCTTGCTCGCCGATCTCACGATGCTTCGACTGCCGGGACTGATCACGTTCTACACCGACGCGGGCGTCTTTCCACGGTCGACGCTTCTGGAGGCGTATCCGATGGTCGGACGGGTATCGATCCACGCGCTGTCCGGGGCGGCATGGTTCCAGGCGGTGTTGTTCGCGCTCGCCGGTGGATTCGCACTCCTCTTACTCGTTGGCTATCGAACCCGCCTCGCGGCGCTTGGCTCACTCGTCCTCTTCGCATCGCTGCACGCCCGCAATCCGCATCTGGTCAACGGCGGTGACACGATCCTGCTCAGCTTCCTGCTCTTTGGCCTGTTCCTCCCGCTCGAGGCCCGGTGGTCGCTCGAGGCCCGTCGCCAGCCCGACCCTCGCGGTCGTCGCGTGTGCTCGATCGCAACGGCGGCGATTCTACTCCACTTCGTGGCCATCTACGTGACGAACGCGGTGCTCAAGTTTCAGAGCGAGCCGTGGATGGACGGGACGGCAGTCCAGCAGATCTTTCAGTTGAACCAGTATCTCACGCTGCTCGGACCGGCGCTGTCGGCGTACCCGACAGCACTCGTTGCGACCAACTGGCTCTGGACGGCCGTGTTGACCGCCGGCGCGTTGTTGCTCGTCGCCACCGGATGGCGTCGTATCGCGCTCGTGGCGGCGTTCATTGGAACACACATCGGGATGGCGGCGACGATGCGGTTGGGTGTGTTCCCGTTCATCATGATCGCCGGCCTGCTGTTGTTCCTCCCGCCGGGCGTCTGGGATCGGCTCGAGCGGTTCCTCGTCGCGTTCGACCTCGAAAACCGGCTCGGCGCTCGCTCGGCGGGAGACAGTGACGACGCGCCGTCTCACCTCGGACGCGGTCGTCGACTCGTCGTTTCCGGGCTCGTCGCGTGTCTGCTGCTCTCGAGTCTGCTCTGGCAGGCAGCCGGGATCGGCGTTGTCGACACGCCGGCGGTGGAGGGTGAACTCGACGAGGCGAGCTGGACGTTTTTCGCACCGACACCGCCGTCGGCACACAGCTGGTACGCTATCGAGGGGACTCTCGAGTCCGACGAAACGGTCGACATCGCCAACGCACACCACGACCGGCCGCCGACTGCCGCGGAAACGTATCCGAGCACGCTCTGGAAACGCTACGGGATGGAGCTGCGCTACGCTGACCAGACGCAGTACGAATCGGCGGCCGCGTCCCTCTGTGAACGGACGGATCGCGAGGTCGACTCGCTAACCATTTCGTTTGTCGAACAGCCCGTCGATCCTGATGGCCCGGTCGGTGAGCCGACAGTTCACGAGCGCCTCGAGTACGACTGTTGAGCGTCGCCCGTATCGATACCCTCTTTTCTCACCCCCAGAGAGATGCAGACATGACTCACGAAATCGCCGTCATCCCTGGCGACGGAATCGGACGGGAAGTCACACCAGCTGCGGTCGAAGTCCTCGAGGCACTCGACATCGACTTCGAGTTCGTCGAAGCCGATGCTGGTGACGCGGTCAAAGAAGCAACCGGCGAAGCGCTGCCCGAAGAGACCTACGAGCTGGCGGCGTCGGCCGACGCGACGCTGTTCGGTGCGGCCGGTGAGACGGCAGCCGACGTCATCCTGCCGCTTCGTGATGCAGTCGGCTCGTTCGTCAACATTCGCCCCGCGAAGGCGTATCCGGGCATCGACGCCGTCCGTCCCGAGACGGATCTGGTCTTCCTGCGAGAGAACACGGAAGGCGTCTACTCGGGCCACGAAGACCGCCTGACCGACGACGTCTCCACGCTGACCCGCGTCGTCACCGAATCCGCCTCGAGAGAGCTCGCCGAGTTCGCCTGTGACTACGTCGACACCGACGACCACGACGGCTTCACGATCGTCCACAAGGCAAACGTCATGCGCGAGACCGACGGCCTGTTCCGCGACACCGTCGCCGAGGTCGCCGACGAACACGGCGTCGAAACCGACGAAGTGCTGATGGACGCCTTCGCGACGCACGTCTGTCTCGACCCCGAGCAGTTCGACGTCGTCGTCTGTCCGAATCTCGCGGGCGACGTCCTCTCGGACCTCGCAGCTGGTCTCGTCGGCGGGCTCGGCCTCCTGCCAAGCGCCAACGTCGGCACCGAGCGTGCGCTGTTCGAACCCGTTCACGGCACCGCACCCGACATCGCTGGTGAAGGCGTCGCGAACCCGGCTGCGGCGATCATCTCCGCCGCGATGATGGTCGAGTATCTCGGCTACGAGGAGGAGGCAGCGGCCATCAACGATGCCGTCGAGGCCACCCTCGAGGAAGGCCCACGAACGGCGGATCTGGGCGGCGACGCCTCGACGGACGACGTGACGGACGCGGTCGTCGACCGACTGTAACGCAGCGTCGCCACGTTCCGATCGTCGCCGCAGTCGTTTTCGAACGGTCCTGCTGTTTCGACCGTCAGCCGGCTTACAGTTATAACGGGCCACGTGGTAGCGCCTGCCCATGACTCGAGACGACACCCTCGCCGGCGTCAGCTCACGTATCGTCGACACCGACAGACTCGAGACGCATGTCCTCGAGTCGGGTGGCCAAAGCGAGTCGGCCGAAACAGATGGTACCGTCGTACTCCTCCATGGCAACGTCTCCTCCTCGCGGTTTTTCGAGGATCTCATGGCCAATCTGCCAGCCCGGTACCGGGCGATTGCGCCCGACTTGCGAGGGTACGGCGATTCGGAGCGAAAGCCAGTCGATGCGACGAACGGGCTCGGCGATTTCGCGGGCGATCTTCAGGCGCTGCTCGCCGACCTCGAACTCGAGGAGCCACTGACGCTTGTCGGCTGGTCGAACGGCGGCGGAGTCGCGATGCGGTATACGATCGACAACCCCAACGCGGTCGACTCGCTCGTCCTCATCAACCCGCTCTCGCCGTACGGCTTCGGCGGGACGAAAGACCTCGAGGGAACGCCGTGTTTCGACGATTATGCCGGCTCCGGCGGCGGCCTCGGCAACGACGAGTTCGTCGCCGGCCTCGCAGACCGCGACCGCAGCGAGGGTGGGGAGTCGTCGCCGCGGAAGATACTGCGGACGTTCTACGTCAATCCAACCCACAATTTCGACCCGGAGCGAGAGGAATCGTATCTGACCGGCATGCTCGATACGGCCACTGGCGACGAGCACTACCCGGGTGATGCGACACCGAGCGAGAACTGGCCTGGCGTTGCACCGGGCGAGCACGGCGTCAACAACGCCATCTCGCCGAAGTACTGCTCGCTCGAGGCGATCACCGAGATCGACCCCGACCAGAAACCACCCATCACCTGGATCCGCGGCGCGTCAGATCAGATCGTCTCCAACGAGTCGCTGTTCGACGCCGGCACGCTCGGAAAGATGGGTGCGATGCCGGACTGGCCCGGGACGGACGTCTTCCCGCCCCAGCCGATGGTCGGCCAGACTCGGGCTGTCCTCGAGTCGTACGCTGACGCCGGCGGTGAGTTCGAGGAGATCGTCTTCGCAAACACCGGCCACACGCCACATATCGAGGTGCCCGGCGAGTTTCTGGACCGACTCGAGCGCGTCCTCGAGGAGTGACGAGGACTCGGCGTCGCAGACGGGTTCCTGACTGTCGACTGCAGTGCAGCCGCAACTATCCCGCGGTTGTCCCGAAAATCGGGATCGAAGCCGGTCTCAGGCCTCGGTGACCTCGAGCGACCAGTCGCCGTCGGCTTCGATATTGAGCCAGACGGTCCCGCCCGCGCGGTACGACCGCGAGTTGTCGACCGCGCCGGTCTGGTTGACGATCGACTCCTTGCCGCCGTCGGCATCGTAGCCGTCGACGATGAAGTCGCCGTCACCGTCGTGTGTAACCTCGAGTCTGACGTCGGTGTCGGTCCAGATTGGCCCGACGAAGCCCGACCCCGAGCCGCTTGCCTCGACCGGGAGCGAGTCGAGGTCGTCGGCGTGCACTTCCGGCTGGAAGAGATCGATCGACCATGGCCCGTCCGCGGCGACCTCGAGGCGGTACGTTCCGCTTTCGACTGCGGCGATCGACTCGCCAGCGGTGATCCCGGAGGTGGTCACCAGCGAGTCGTCGCGACCGTTGCCCGTCGCGATCAGGTCGACGCTGAACTCGCCGTCGCTGTTGTGGGAGAAACTCGCGCTGAGAACGCCGTCGTCGAGGTTGATCGTCAGCGACTCGGACGATTCTGATCCCTCGAACGCGTAGGATTGGCCGGCCTCGAGAATCGTCCCCTCCGGCCGACCGTCGCTGAACGTCTCGTCACCGTCGTCGTCGCTTTCGAACGTGCCGTCGACGAGATCCGACGGCGTGACGACATCGAGTCCGCGATGCTCGAGATGATTGAGCAGGTGTTCGAAATCGTCGAGCGACATCCGGTTCTCGTCCGGGCCCACGTCCTCCTCGTCGACGATCCGTGGAATTCGCAGGACGGTGAGCAGCTGATACTGATCAGCGAGATTGATGTGGCGACGCACGCCGTTGTGAAGCGCAGGTCCCCAAATCAGCGGAATCGTGTCCATCCCGGTCGGTGGTACGCCGGACGTACAGGAGCCAAAGAGGAACGCCGAGTCGTGGACATCTCTGATGAGTTCGTTGGTCGTCGCGTCCATCCGATCCTCGGGGATGAACAGGTGGCGTGCGCCGTCTTCGAAGCCGTGGTCCTCGAGTGCGTCCCGATTCGTCTCGAGGACATCTCGTTGCCGGCTTTCGGGCATCTCCGGCAGGGCCATCGAGACTCGAGGATACGAGCAGATGTCCCAGCCACGATCCTGCAGCTCGTTGAGTTGGGTCTGTCCCATCCGGCCCTGGTCGCCGATTCGGTCGGGGCTGATGGCGGCTGCCGCCGTCCAGCCGCGTTCTTCGAGCATCTCCGCGGCGATGTCGTAATGGGAGTCGTGGCCGCCGTAAAACGCCAGGATCGCTTTGCCGTTGTCGGCTCCCTTGGTCCGGCGGAGGTCGTCGACGAGCAGTCTGGTGGTCTCGTCTTCCGGCCCCACTGCGACGATGTTGATGCGGGTCACGTTCGAGAGATCCGGCTCGCCTTCCGGTTTGTGCTCGTAGCCACAGTCGAGGCGGAACCAGCCGTTGAACTCGTCGGGGATCGTTCGGACGGTGTTGAGCCGTGCGTCTCGGTCCGGCGCGAGGAATTCGACGACGATCCGGTCTGTGGCTTCTGGCTTGACCGCGAGTGACGTATCCCACTCGCGGAGGTCGAGCCCGTCGGGGAAGCGAAGGTTGATACTGGCTTCACGGTCCTCGCTCTCGATGACGGCTGCCTGCGTGCCGACCCGCGCTTCGTCTGGCGCAGCTGAGAGTTCGGTTTCCCAGGCGTTCCACTCCTCGAGGGTTTCGAAGTCGGAAAGCGACTCGCCCTCGTCGATCGCAGGCCAGCGACTCTGGCCGCTTGCACCTCCAGCGCCGCTCCCATCGTCATCGTCCTGCGAGGTGACTCCATCCGTCACGGAGTCCGCCTCCGGGAGCATATCCGTACAGCCTGCCAGCGCAGCTGACGTCACTCCGGCCGTGGTCAACAGCCACCGTCGAGAGCGTCCGTCGCTCGAGTTGCGTTCGTTGTTCATCTGTTGTTACCAGAGTCGTACCAGCCGGTGTACTTGTTAATAGAGCTGTTAAATGATTCCACGGGCACCCCTCCCTCAGTTCCGGTGTGCTCGCGACCGCCTGACAGGTGCCCCGGGCTATCGGAATCGCAGACCGTATAACGCCGGTCGAAGCCGGGTTCGGCTCCGGCTGAGACCGTTTACCGACTTGTTAAGAACCGTTTCAGGCCGTCTCAAGTGGTTTTAGACGATGGCCGACTTCGTTTGGTTCTACCGAAAAGCAGCGAGAGTGCCTCGGGGTCGTACGGAAATCTCCGATTTCCGTGATGACGAGAATCTCCGATTCTCGAACCACTTGACCCCGAGGGTGAATCGCGTAAGCTATATGATTCATCTCACCGTATTGACGAGTACAGTTGCGACGTGGGTTAAAGACCGTAATCCGAAGCAACTGCCGGCAGTTGCGAGGAAATGCGACACCTCTCAAAACCCGCGTCTTTGGCGTGGTGCGACGGGTGTTGTCGGGCGGGGTGGAGCCGCCGACCCTCACGGACGAAGCGAGCGTTCGGGTGTTAATTCCAACCGACCCATTTCGGGAAGGTCGAGGGGAATTACATTCGCCTGCGACGGCGCGGCCCGTTCTGGGACGTGCGGTCAAAACGGTGAAGCCGCGGGGCTTGCCCCCGCGGTACTTCACACTGATCGGACAGCCATTGTGCGATGGGATGTGCAGTGATGATCAGTGGCTACGACAGTTCGTTCACACGATGTCGAGGTCGTCGCGATCGACACCGGCGAGTTCGACCAGCGCATCTGCCTCGAGCAGGTGACAGTCCCCAGGAACGACGAGCAGATGCAGCGGGTCGCCGAACTCGCGCTCGGCAAGGGCGGCCATCGTGTCGGCTTCAACGAGTGGGTCCGGGCTGCCTGCGCGGGCGACGACGACGCCGACGAGGTCGGGGTACTCCTCGGCGAGCAGTGTCGCGCCCACGTCGGCGGTCATGTACTCCTCGACCGCTTCGTCGCCCTCGAGACGGTTCGTCGCGGCTTCGTTGTCGACTTTGATGTCGAGATAGACGACGGTGTGCAGGCCGTCTTCACGGTTATCGTCGATTGTTCTCGTTACGCTCGCCGGGAGCCCGTCAGCGCCGTGGGCATAGGGGAACGGCAGCGTCGTCGCCTTCCCGAAACGGTAGTTCTGGAGGCCGGTCAGCGCGCTCGTGGCCGTCTGGGCCGTCACGCCGTGGATCACCCGCGTCTCGATACCCCGGTCGTGAGCGCGCAAGCGAAGGTCGACGTGGGTCGTCGAGATCATCGTATCGCCCGCGGTGAGGAAGGCGACGTCTTCGTCTTCGGCGGCTGCGAGGATGTCGTCGGGATGTTGTTCGACGCCCGCGCGGTCGCGAACCTCGATGTCGACGTCGTGGTGGGACTCGAGGTCGTCGACGGTCGTCCCGATCAGTTTGCTGGTGTAGAACTCGGCGTAGGCGCGGTCGGCGTTGCGAAGCGCCTCCTGACCCTCGACGGTGATCGAGCGCTCGTCGTAGAGTCCGAGGCCGATGAATGTGAGCATGGCAGGCCTAGCGCCAGCGCGTGCTATAACGTTTCGAGTTGGGGCTCCGCCCCGGCCGCCGTCCGATCCGAAGCGCCCTCCGGAACGATACATCGCCGTCCCTCGTGGTGAAACACCGAGACGTCGACTCCGTAGACGGTTCGGATCGTCTCCGGGGTCAGTACCGTCGGTGGGCCGACGACGTGGATCTCGCCGTCGTGAAGCAACGCGATACGATCACAGTATCGTGAGGCGAGATTGAGGTCGTGTAAGGCCGCGACGACCGCCACGTCTCGCTGTCGAACGTGCGTGGTGACGAGTTCCATCACGTCGAGTTGATGTTTGAGGTCGAGTGCGCTTGTCGGCTCGTCCAGTACCATCACCGACGGATCGCCGACCAGCGCGCGCCCGAAACGCACCTTCTGCTGTTGACCGCCGCTGAGGTCGCCCAGCCGGCGGGTGGCGAACTGCTCGAGGTCGAGTCGTGCTAAGACCTCGGCAACCGCCTCGCGGTCGGCTGCACTCGGCGACCATCCCCCGTGCGGGCGTCGTCCCTGCAGGACCGTCTCGAAGACCGTCGCCGGGAACGCGCCGTCGTCGTGTTGGGGCACGTAGCTGGCGACTCGAGCGAGTTCCTGTGGACCGAACGCCTCGATGTCTCGCCCGTCAATCTCGATCCGCCCACCGCCGGGCTCGTGGATCCGGTGAATGGATTTGAGCAAGGTACTCTTCCCCGAGCCGTTGGGGCCGAGCAGGCCGACGATCTCGCCCGCCTCGACCGTCAGATCGACTCCCTCGAGAACCGACACGTCGCCGTAGCTGAACGAGAGATCGGTGATCTCGAGTGTCATCACCAGTACTCCCTCCCTTTGACGGTCAGATACAAGAACAGCGGCGCACCGAGAAACGAGGTGACGATCCCGACTGGCAAGACGACGGGCGAGATGATCGTCCGGGCGAACACATCGGCGGCGACGAGCAGTGCCGCCCCAACGACGGCGGATGCGGGGAGCAAGAATCGTTCGGTTCCGCCGATCGTCATCCGGACGAGATGGGGGGCGACGAGGCCGACGAAGCCGATGATGCCGACGAAGGAGATCATCACCGCCGTCAGAAGCGAGGCGATGGCCATTCCACGGATGCGCAGCGACGAGACGTCGACGCCGAGGCTCTGTGCGGTTTCGGTTCCGGCGTCGAGGACGTCGTAGTTCCAGCCGTTGCGGACGAAGTAGCCCAGCCCGAAGAGGAACACCACGAGCATGAGTCCGATCTCGTCCCAGCTCGCCCGGCTCACGTCGCCAAAGGTCCAGTAAACGATCTCGGCGACCTGCGCGTCGGTCGCGAAGTACTGGATCGTCGCCAGCCCGGCGCTGAACAGCGAGCCGATCGCGACGCCCGTGAGAATCAGCGTTTCGGGGGTCGCCTCCCGGTAGGTGACCAACAGGAGGATCGCCACAGTCGCTGTCATCGCGCCGACGAACGCACCGATCGTCTGCATCGAGAGCATGACGATCCCGCCCTCGAGGCCGGCCGTGCCGACGGCGATCGTGATCGCCGCGCCGAAGGCTGCTGCATGCGAGATGCCAAGGGTGTAGGGCGCACCGAGTGGGTTCCGAAGCACCGACTGCATCGCCGCACCCGCGACCGCGAGGCCACCTCCGGCGATCGTCGCCGCGAGCACACGCGGGATCCGAACGTGCCAGACTGCCAGTTGCTGTGTCTCGGGGCCGCGCTGGGCGAGTGCAGTCACCACGTCTGCGAGCGGATAGGTGACGGAGCCGACCGCGACGCCGGCGACCCACAGGACGGCGAGCAGCGCTGTCGTCCCGGCGAGAAAGGCGACCTTTCGGCGTGTCGCCTCGCGGTGGGCCTGAAAACTCGAGTGTGCAGCCGGCTCAGAAGAGCGGTCGGTAGACATCGGGGAACTGTGCGTTCAGGTGATCGCTGTACATTCGCTCGCCGAACAGTGCCTCGAAGACGTCGTCGACCTGCCTCTCGAGGTCGACGTCCGCAAAGCGATCGGGGTAGGAGGTCTTCCCGACGAAGTAGGCGTTGGCGATCATCGGCCCGAAGTTACGCATGTCACGGTAGACCTGCAAGACGGGGTACACCTCGCCTTCTTTGACGGCCGTGAGTGCCTCGAACTCCGGATTTTCGTCGACTTCTTCGCGAACCCGGTCGACGCTTGCAACGTCGATGAAGATTCGTTCGGGATCGGCCTCGAGGAGCCGCTCGTGGCTGAGATCGACGGAGTTCTGGTGGCTCTCGACGTCTTCGATGGCGTTCTCGACGTTAGGGTAGTGAAACATCGTCGTGTCGCCACGGGTCGTCGACAGCCCATGTGCGCCCCGGAAGCGAAACGCCGCGGCGTAGCCTTCCGCGCGCTCGTCGACGGGGATGTCTCCGGTACGTTCGTCGAAGTCGGCGATGGTGTCCTCAAGGAACGTTTCGAGCTCATCGGCGCGGTCTTCTTTCCTGAGTGTCTCGCCGATCGTCTTCCAGGTTTCATAAAGGACCTCACGACCGTCCTCAGTCAGGATGTTCTCGGTGTCGACGAGCACGACCGGCGTGTTCGTCTGGTCCGCCAGTTCGTCGGCACGCGAGGAATCCCCGTTGAGAAAGATTACGTCGGGTTCGACCTCGAGGATCTGTTCGGCGTCGCCGTCGCGGTCTGCACCGCGGTCGCCGAAGGTTGGAAGCTCGCCCAGTTCGGGATTGGCCACGAGGTAGGGGAGTTCGTTCAGCGAGGACTCACGGACGCTTCCGATACCGACCACGCGATCAGTCGCGTCCATGAACGCGAGCTGTCTGAGCGTTCCGGCCCCGATACCGAGAATGCGCTCGGGGTCGTCCGGGACATCGACGGTCCGGCCGGCCGTGTCCGTCACGGTTCGATCACCTTCCGTCTCGCTGGCAGGCAGCAGACTCGCACATCCCGCAAGTCCCGCGAGAGCCGTTGTCCCGAGTCCGGCCAGGACGGATCGGCGTCGCGGCCGCCGGTGTCCATCCCTCTCGACTGCGTTCGTTGTGTCTCGAGGCACGCCTGCCTGTGAGTCATCCGTCATTATCTACCCCGAAAAATGCAATTAGTAAAAACATTTTGTATTAGTCCAACCAGGCTTGGATAACGCCTTCGGCTCTCGACAGTATCCGTTTCAGATCGTGTCGCCTCCTGTCGACGTCGGGGTCGTCGAGTACGGCCTGTCCCCGGACAGTGTCGTCGTGTTCGTGTCCTAATTAGACTCTACTAACTATGTTATTCCACACCACAAATTTATTAACAATTGGTGGCATAGTTGTTATCTGATGGACCTCAGTCCGATCGCAGAGGAGTATCTGAAAGCGATCTCTACCCTCGAGACTGAGCATGCCCGCCCGATCCGAACTGTCGAAATCGCCGACGAGGTTGGGGTTACGTCCGCCTCCGTCTCGAGTATGATCGACACACTCGATGAACGAGGACTCCTCGAGTACACACCGTACAAGGGCGTCGAACTGACCGATGACGGCGAGGAGATCGTCACGACGCTCGTGCGAAAACATCGACTGCTAGAAACGTTTCTGACGGAACAGCTCGAGTATCGGTTGACCGACGTTCACGAGGAAGTCGACCGACTCGAACACCACATCAGCGACGAGTTCGCCCAGCGCCTAGCGACGTTTCTCGACGATCCCACGATAGACTCCCACGGTGATCCGATTCCGGACACTGCGCTGACTGTCAGCGAGAAGTCGACACACACCCCACTGACCGAATACGAAGTCGGTGAGACCGTTGTCGTTGCTCAAGTCCCCGACCGTGATGTTGCCGTCCGAGAACACCTGTTCGAAAACGGTATCGACCCCGGAACGACGCTGACAATCGACGATGTGTTACCCGTCGATCTCATCACGGTCGTTCCCGATTCCGTGGCTGCTCCCGTCTCGTTACCGACACACGTTGCACGACGTATCGGCGCTCGAGTCCCGGATCAGTAGCCAGCAACTGATTTAGCCATATCTAATCTATAGTTTAGTCTCGCAAAATATAAATAGCGGTACACTAAACCGAGATGTAATGACGAACCAATCCAAGGAAAACGGTTCACGAGTCGTCTCGCGCCGAAGATTCACCGCCCTCAGTGCCGGTGCACTCACCGCCGGGTTGGCCGGCTGTTTCGGGGATGACCCGCAGGACGACGGAGGCGACAGTGATGCGGAGTTTACCGTCTTCGCGTCGATGCCCGCCGTCTGGGACTTCGTTCGACAGACTGCAGGCGACCACATGGAGGCGATCGACCTCGTCCCGATCGGTGAGCACGGCCACGACTGGACGCCCGAACCCGGGACGGTCGAGGAACTCGACGAGGCCGACGGCTTCGTCTATCTCCGTGACTTCGCGACCTGGCAGGACAACGCCGCAGATCAGCTCTCAGAACGCGACGACGTCGTCGTGATCGAGGCCTCGGAAGGGATCGAGTTCTTCGACAGTCCCGCGGAGGATAACGACGAACACTGGTGGATGGACCCAGTCGAGTGCCAGGAAGGCGTCGAGAATATCGCCGACGGCCTCGCCAAGATCGACCCCGACAACGCCGACGACTACGAGGCGAACGCCGCGGCGTTCAACGACGAACTCGAGGCACTCAACGAGGACATCCACGACATCGTCGACCGGGCGGAACTTGAGGACATCGTCGTCGCCACTCACGACTCCTTCCAGTGGTGGTACAGTCGGTACGATATCAATATTCACTCGCCGGTGGGGACCTCGCCCGACGACGCCGCTTCGGCGGCCGACGTCGAGAGAGTCGAAAAACTGATCGACGATATCGGTATCGAGCACGTCCTCTACGACGTCGGCGAACCCGCCCCGCTCGCGGAGTCGCTCGCCAACGAGGTCGACGCGGAGATCCTGCCGCTCTCGCCGGTCGAAACCCAGATGGACGGCAGTCCGGCGATCGACCCCACCGTCGAGATGGAACCCGACTGGGGGTACATCGACCACTTCCGAGAGCTGAACCTGCCGACACTCGAGACGGCGCTCTGGGCGGAGTAGAATTAGCCCAATCAAAAGGTTTGGGTAGGTGGAGCAAATAAACTATTGTAACTAATCAACGTACTATGACTCGCGCAATAACTGTCGAAAACGTCCACTTCGCCTACGACGAGCAGCCGGTGTTGAGAGACGTCTCACTGTCGGTCGAGGAAGGGGAGTTCCTTGGATTGATCGGGCCGAACGGCTCGGGCAAGACGACGCTGCTGAAGATCATGCTCGGCCTGCAGACGCCCGACACCGGCCGCGTCGAACTGTTCGGGACGCCGTCGACGGCGTTCTCGGAGGGGACTCGGCTTGGATACGTCTCACAGCAATCGACCGAGGCCGAGACGATGATGCCCGTCACTGTCCGGGAAGTCGTGACGATGGGACGATATCCACACGCCGGACTCCGGCGACTGAGCGACGAGGACCGTGAGATCATCGACGACGCACTCGAGGAAGTCGAGATCACTGACCTCGCCGACCGACGGATCAACCGCTTGTCGGGTGGCCAGCGACAGCGGGCCTACATCGCCCGGGCGCTCGCCTCCGAGGCGGACCTGCTGGCACTCGACGAGCCCACCGTCGGCGTCGACGCGGGGTCGGTCGAGCAGTTCTACGACCTGCTCGAGGACCTCAACGACGACGGCATCACGATCGTCCTCATCGAACACGACATCGGCGTCGTTACCGAACACGCCGACACGATCGCCTGTCTCGACGGGGAACTGTACGAACACAGTCCAACCGAACAGTTCCTCGAGAGCGACGCGCTGGACCGGGCATTCAGCTCGACTCGAGCGGTCGGAACGACGGCGAGTGCCAGCGGGGATTGAGATGGCCGTTGGAACGAACACCTCGAGACGACAGCTCTCCGCGCTTGCCCTTGGTATCCCGCTCGTCTTGCTCGCACTCGCCGGCTTCATCATCTGGGTGTTCCCACACCTCTTCGATCGGTTCTGGGGGACGGCGTGTTCGGCGACCGACACGTGGCTGGTCTGTAGTGGCTTCCTCCAGCGGGGGTTCACTGCCGGCGTCCTCATCGGGATCACCGCACCGATCGTCGGAACCTACCTCGTCAACCGGCAGATGGCACTGATCGGCGAGGCGCTTGCACACACGGCCTTCGGCGGTGTCGCGATCGGACTGTTCATCGGCGCGGCCGTGCCGAGTCTGAACTACCCGCTCCTGTTTGCCCTCGTGGCTGCAGCAATCTCCGCACTCGGGATGCAGTACATCGCCGTCAAGACCGACGGCTACGCCGACATCCCGATTGCGATCATGCTCACCGGTGGGTTCGCGGTCGGTATCGCCGTGATCTCCTACGGCGTCGTCTTCAGCGCGACCGTCGAGAGCTACCTGTTCGGGGACATCCTGTTCGTTCCCTTCGAGAACGTCCAGCTCATGGTCGCACTCACGATGCTCGTCCTCGGGACCGTCGCGCTCACGCACAAACAGCTCCTGCTGATCACCTTCGACCGCGAGGCTGCACGGCTCGCACGGATCAATGTCTGGTTCTACGATACGTTGTTGATCGTGCTGACGGCGCTGGTCGTCGTCGCGGCGATGCAGATCCTCGGGGCGATCCTCGTCGCTGGGATGCTCGTCATCCCCGTCGCAGCGTCGATGCAGCTCACCACGAGCTTCAACCGTGGGCTCATCCTCTCTGTACTACTCGGACAGGTCGCGGTCTTCGGTGGGATCTTCCTCTCGTACTACTGGAACGTCGCGACCGGCGCGATGATCATCATCGTCGCGATCGCCGTCTATATCTGGTCTGTGATCGGCGATCCACTCTGGTGATTCGGATTCTGTCGCCACTGTTCCGGCACACCAAAGAATTATTTAGGCTATCCTAAAACATTTGATCTGATTGACAATACTTATTCCGGGCGAGAACACACGTATGGACATGCAACAGCCCTCGAGTCCCGAGCAGGTCGACGACGAGGTTGGGACGGCGATGGATCGATCGGGGCCTCGCAGGGAGGCTGTCGAAGACGAGGAGGCGGCTCCGGACCGGTCGACGCTCCGCCGGGAGGGGGTGTTCGTTGTCCTCACCTTCGTCGGGATGATCGGCGGGCTTCTCGCCAGCTGGTTCGGCGGGCCGTCGTGGCTCGTCTGGACGTGTTACGCTGGGGCGTACATCTTCGGCGGCTGGTACGGCCTCAAAGAGAGCATCGAGGCGATCCAGGAGCCTGCCGTCGAGATCGACCTGCTGATGATCATCGCAGCACTCGGGGCGCTCACCATCGGCGCCCCCTTCGAGGGAGCCATGCTCCTCTTTCTGTTCTCGCTGTCGAACGTGTTACAACACTACGCCATCGGCCGCTCGAGGGACGCGATCCGGTCGCTCATGCAGATGCGCCCGGAGTCCGCACAGCTCCTCCGTGACGGGGAGGAAGTGACGGTCCCCATTGATGACGTCGAGATCGGTGAGGTGTTCGTCGTCCGCCCTGGCGACCGACTTCCACTCGACGGCGTCGTCGAATCCGGCGAGACAACAGTCGATCAGTCCTCGCTGACTGGCGAATCCGTCCCCGTCCCGAAAGCACCCGGCGACGAGGTGTTTGGCGGCACGATCAACGAGACCGGAAGCCTCGAGGTCCGGGTGACCCGCGAGGCCGAAGAATCAGCCATCTCGAAGCTCATCCACATGGTCGAGGAGGCCCGAAGCGAGAAGGCACCGACCCAGCGGCTTATCGACCGGTTAGAACAGCCATACGTGCTCGGCGTCTTCGCGATGACGGCGGTGGCGATCGCGATTCCGCTGGGGCTCGGCCACGAGTTCGATCCCACGTTCTACCGTGCGATGACGCTCATGGTTGCCGCCTCGCCGTGTGCCGTGATCCTCTCGACGCCAGCGGCGGTGCTCTCGGCCATCACTGCCGGTGCGCGCCAGGGCGTTCTTTTCAAGGGCGGCGAACACGTCGAGCGGACAGCGACCGTCGACGCCATCGCCTTCGACAAGACCGGGACGCTCACCGAGGGCAACACCCGGCTGACCGACGTGACCGTTCGGGAGGGGGCGAGCCTCGAGAGCGACAATGATCGCCTGCTCGCACTTGCCGCGGCGGTCCAGTCCCGATCGGAACATCACTTAGCCGAGGCGACCGTCGAGGCAGCCGAAGAACGCGGCCTCGAGATCCCAGACGCGAGCGGCTTCGAGGCCGTCGTCGGCAAAGGGGTCCACGCGACGGTCGACGATCGGACGATCCACATCGGTAACGCCCGCTACTTCGAGACGGTGACCGAGGGGGAGCCGATCGTGGGACTCGAGACTGGCCTCGAGGCCGTGCGATCGCTCGAAAACGACGGGAAGACGAGCGTGCTTGTCGCTCGCGAGAACGGGGACGCCCTCGAGGTCCTGGGCTGGCTCGCGTTCACTGACACGATCCGGGAGACCGCAGCCGAGACGATCGAACGCCTGCGCGAACTCGGCGTTGAACGGATCGTCATGCTGACCGGCGACAACGAGCGCGTGGCCCAGTCGATCGCAGCGGAACTTGGGATCGACGAGGTGTACGCGGAGTTGCTGCCCGAACAGAAAGTCGACCGGATCGAACGGCTTCAACAGCGCCACGAAGCGGTGGCGATGGTCGGCGACGGCGTCAACGACGCGCCGGCACTCGCGACGGCCGACATCAGCGTCGGAATGGGTGGAGCCGGCACCGACGTCGCCCTCGAGACCGCCGAGGTCGTGCTCATGTCCGACGAACTCAGTCGCCTTCCGTACGCACTCGCACTCAGCCGTGAGACTCGCAAAACGCTCTTTTTGAACCTCGCCATCGCGTTCGGTGCGATTGCGATCATGATCGGGGCGATTCTCACAGCCGGGATTCCGCTCCCGATTGCGGTGATTGGCCACGAGGGCTCGACCGTGCTCGTCTGCCTGATCGGGCTGCGGCTGATCGGCTTTCAGGGACCGTGATCCAACACGTGTCACCCATCACAGGCGTATCCACAGATGAACAAGGCGACTGCCTCGGGGTCGTACGGAAATCGGATATTTCCGTGACTGAGCGAAGCTTCGCTTCGCGATGTCCGCGAAACCGTCGGTTTCGCTTGATAACGAGACTCGGCGATTCTCGAACCACGTGACCCCGAGGCGGTTCACGATACGCTGTTGGTCGTACTGACGGCGCTGGTCGTCGTCGCGGCGACACTGGCCCTCGAGTCACGTGGTCGGGAGGTAGTGGATCCGTCTTTCGTTCGCCGGCCGGCCGTAGTCGGTCGGCTCGATCACAGCTAGACATTATTAGACAGGTCTAATTTTTATATTAGAATAAACAAATTTAAGTGTAAGCCCCGAATAGCATCGACTGCGCTTCGGAACGACCGAAGTGCGCTGTCAGATCGTCCTCCGGATTCGCCGGCAACGAACGGCTTCCGGATGAGCTCCTGCAACGAAATTCGAGCTCCAGTGGTCAGTCACTCGCTCGTGATCACCCGACCGAGCACAGCAGATCACACGCTCGGGTCATCTCTATTATCGGACACAGAAGCCCGTACAGACGGCGGTCAGAACGAAATATGAGACGTCGAGTCGGGACCATCGTCCTCGTCGACACCGCCCTGATGAACGAACGTCAGCTCGTCGTCGGTGAGGTACACCGTACCATCGCCGCTGACGGTAATGTCGATCGAGGGGAGCGTCGTCCCGGCGGCGTCGCCGTTGTCACAATCGCCGGAACACGCGTCGAACATCGATCCATGTCGAGGGCAGATAAGCTGGCCATTGCGCATCGCAACGCCGCGGCCCGTATCGAATCGCTGTGCTTCGTGCGTACAGCGGTTGATCCACGCTGCGACGCCGTCGTCGGCCGCGGACTGACTGCTCGTCGAGCGCTGCTCGACGCTGTCGTCACAGGGAACGAGGATACCCTCCTCCCGTTCGCCGTACTGATTTCGCACCGTGAACAGCCACGACCCCTCCTCGTGGACCGTCTCCACGGTCGTGAGTTCCTGCATAGGATCGCTAGCAGCGCCAGTCTAAAAACCGTTTACCGGATCAGTTCCTCGAGGCCATCCCCACGGCCGCCGTGAAGCGTCACCGTTACGGCAGGCGACCGGTTTTTCAGGGTATGGAAGTGCCGTGTGTCCGCGTGTCGCTCGAGGAGGGAGAGCAGACGCGTCGCGAACTGGCGGACGCGAACCTGATCGACGACGAGTACGAACTGACCGCTGAGGATGGGGAGCTCTACGTGCCGGTCACCGACCCCGACGCAGTTCCGGATACGCTCACGGTCGTCTCGATGACTGTCCCCGAGCGCGAGACGCAGACGACACCCGCCGACGTGCTCGGGTTCGACCCCTCTTACGAGCGACTTGGCAAGACCGTCCTGCTCGACGAGGACGACGACGAGCGCGCACGGGAGATCGCCGACGCCGTCCTCGAGTCGGATCTCCCCGTTGACACGGTGTTGAACAAGCAATCGAAGGTCAAAGGCGAGACGCGGATTCGCGACTGGGACCTGCTCGCAGGCGAAGACACCGAGGTCGTCCACCGCGAGTACGGCTGTGAGTTCGCGCTGGATCTCGCCGACGTCTACTTCTCGCCGCGGCTCGCGACCGAGCGACACCGGGTCGCCGAGCAGGTAGGCGAGGCGCGTAGCGCCTCGGAAAATGCGAGCGGGCAGCGCCCGCGAGCGACAGGCGAGCACGCCGTTGATATGTTCGCCGGCGTCGGGCCGTTCGTGATTCCCTTCGCGAAACGCGGCGCAGAATGTGTCGGCGTCGACGTCAACGAAGACGCGATCGAGTATCTGCGTGAGAACGCCCGCCGAAACGGCGTCGAAGATCGGGTGACGGCGATCTGTGCGGACGTCCGCGAGGTCGCCGCCGAGTACGAGGGCTGGGCTGATCGCCTCGTGATGAACCTTCCCCACAGCGCCGACGAGTTCCTCGAGACCGCAGTCGTCCTCGCGGGCGACGACTGCGTGCTCCATTACTACGACATCCAACACGAGGACGACCCCTTCGGCCCCGGCGAACGGGCGATCCGTGCGGCTGCCGAACCCGAGTACGAGGTCACCGTCGAAACCCGACACACGGTCCGTTCGTATGCGCCCCACGAGCTCAACGTCTGTCTGGACGTTCGACTCGAGCGAGACGACGGCCACGATAGCTAATCGCATAACCGAGCCGATTCGCAATCCTTATGACTGGTATCGGTCCTACGAATGAATGCACTCGCATCGAACAGCGATGGTGTGCCGGTGTAGCTCAGACTGGCAGAGCGAATCCTTCGTAAGGATTAGGTCGAGGGTTCAAATCCCTCCACCGGCTTATTTTTCCGCGAACAAATCCGTGAGCGGCAACTACGTTCTGGCGGATTTGAATCAGGGAGCAGCTTTGCTGCGACCGTGGTTCACAATCCCATCCACCGGCTTGCTTCCGACGAACAAACCCGTGAGCGGGAACGCTGTCCTGGAGTGATACCAGTCGTATCGAGCGCTGTGTGGGACTCGAGCTACGCTCGCGGCTCGATCTGGATCGAGACCGGACCAGCCGGCTGGGACGTCATCTGTGGATCTACCTCGAGGTCGCCGCTGGCATCGAGCTGATACTGCTTGCCGATCGCTGCGAGGACAGCCTTCATCTCGAGCCGAGCGAAGTGCCGTCCGATACAGATGCGCGGACCTGCGCCGAACGGGACGAACGCAGCGCCGTGCGCTCGAGGCGTGACCTGCTCCCAGCGGTTCGGGTCGAACGTGAGCGGCGTCTCGTAGAACCGTGGATCGCGGTGCATATTCCACACCGAGAGCAGCACCTGCGCGTCGTCTGGAATCGTGTGTCCACCGATCTCGACGCGGTCGGTTGTAACTCGAGGAATCGCATGCACGGGCGGATAGAGACGGAGCGTCTCGTTGATGATCTGCTCGAGGTATTCGAGGTTTTGTAAGTCGGAAACGGTCGGCTGGCCATCGATTACGTCGTCGAGTTCGGCATAGAATCGCTCAGCAACGGCGGGATGGGATCCGATCTGGTGGAGCGCATACGTCATGGCGAGGGCGGTGGTTTCGTGGCCGGCGAACACCATCCCGACGACCTGATCGAGCACCTCGTTCCGGTCGAACGCGGAGTCTGGATCGGCACGTAGCGCGGCCAATGTGGCGAGAAGACTGTCGTGCGTTGGATCGTCACCGTGCTCGGCCAGGAGTGAGCGGGCGTGCTCGCGCAGTTCCCCAGCGCCGCGCTGGAACTTGTAGCGGGCGGGCGTCGGTACCCAGTCTGGAAGCACCCACGACGTCGGCTTGAACCAGAGGTTGAGCGCGTGGGCGGCCGCGGCCAACTCGTCGGCCTCACCGTCGGTCAGCGACTGTCCGAGGACGACCTCGAACAGATTGTGCAAGGCGATCGCGCGCATTTCGTCGTCGATCCGAATCGTGTCACTGGCCTCCCAGCTGTCGATCCGGGCGCTGGTGACGCCAGTCATCGTCTCAGCGTACTCCTGAATGCGTGTCGGACTGAAGAAGTCCTCCATCGCGTGGCGCTGGCGCCGCCATTGCTCGCCGTCGACCGAGAGCAGTGCCTCTCCGAACGCGACCGTGAAGTCATCGGGCTTGGTGAACGTCTCGCGGTCCAGTAACGCTGTCTCGACGTGGTCGGGATGGGCGAGAAAATAGACGTCCGTGCCGAGCAGTTGCATTCGAAACACGTCACCGACGGATTCGACGGACTGCCTGACGAAGCCGAACGGATCGCTGGCGAAGGCGGTTGTGTGTCCGAGAACTGGCATCCCCGGCGGCGTAGGTGGGATCGAGTTCGTCCCTGTCATCAACTGTATCGGTGTGTAGCTGCCATCAAATATGTTCGTTTTGGCACATCAGCTGGCTGTTCGCAACCGACGTCCCACCGTGTTCTGACCGGCAGTTTTCTGCTGTCCAACAGTATACAACCCTGCCGAACGCAGGAGGTGGTATGACGGATACCGTCGTCGTCGTCGGTGGCGATGCTGCCGGCATGTCTGCGGCGAGCAAGGCGAAACGGGACGATCCGGACCTCGAGGTCGTCGTCTTCGAGAAAGGCGAGTGGGTCTCGTATGGGGCCTGCGGGCTGCCCTACTATATCAAAGGCGAGATTCAGTCGCTCGAGGCGCTGGTCTCGGTCACACCAGAGGAGTTTCGAGAGGAACGCGACATCGACCTGCGGACGGGTCACGAAGTGGTCGCGATCGATCCCGACGAGCGGACGGTCACCGCCGAATCAGCGTCGGGGACGGTCGTCCAGTCGTACGATCACCTGTTGCTCGCGACCGGAGCCGAGGCGGTCGTGCCGGAGATCGACGGCACCGACCGGGAGGGGGTCTACACTCTCGGCTCGATGAGCGACGGGAAGGAACTGCGCGAGTATGTCGCTCGAGCGCGTGAGCAGGAGTCGTTCCAGCAGCCAGATCGCGGCCCGGCCTGTCGGTATCTCGAGGACTGTACCGGCCCCGTCGGCGTCGTCGGCGGTGGCTACATCGGACTCGAGATGGCCGAAGCGCTGGCAGCGAATGGCTTCGAGGTGAACCTCTTCCAGCGCGGCGACCGCCTGTTGAAAGGCTTTAGCGAGGAGACGAGCGAGGTCGTCGCCGACCAGCTTCGTGAGGAAGACGTCGCCGTCCATCTCAACGCGTCGGTCGAGGAACTCGCCGGTGGGGAGGCAGTCGAAGCGGTCGTCACGGATGACGACCGGATCGCCGTCGAAATGGTGTTGCTCGGCACGGGGGTTCGACCACGGACGGCTCTCGCTGAAGCCGCCGGCATCGACATCGGTGAGACGGGCGCGATCGCGACTGATGCCTATCGCGAGACGAACGTGCCGGACGTCTACGCGGCGGGCGACTGTGCTGAAGCCACACACGCCGTGACGGGTGAGTCGGTGCACGTGCCGCTGGCGCTGACGGCCAACCGCCACGGTCGCGCAGTCGGCCAGACTGTCAGCGGCCAGCCGACCGAAGGTGGCGGCGTCGCTGGCACGGCAGCGATCAAGGCGTTCGACGTCGAGGCAGCCCGGACTGGCGTTCTCGACCACGACGAGGCACGAGCAGCCGGATTCGACCCCGTCACCGAGACGGTAACGGCGAAATCACGCGCGGGCTACTATCCCGAGGGTGGCGATGTCACGATCACGCTGACCGCTGATCGTGACTCCGGACGCGTGCTCGGTGGGAGTCTCGTCAGCGAGTACGGCGAAGGGGCTGTCCACCGAAGCCACGCCATCGTCGGCGCGCTCACGGAGGAAACAACCGTCTTCGAACTCGAGAACTACGATCTCGCCTACGCTCCGCCGTTCAACACGACCTGGGACCCGGTGCTCGTCGCTGGAAAGGTGCTCGCCGGAAGCCTTCGCTGAGCGTTCACAGCGCAGCCGAAAGCGCGAGCACGACGGCGCCCACGAGCACGGGGTAATCGGCCCGCGAAAACGCCAGCGCGGGCAGCGTCGGGTTCCAGGCGAAACAGCGTGCCTGCAAGGCGAGTGCGAGTCGATCGGCCCGGTCGAACGCCCGCGAGAGCGCGAGCAGTGAGAGCGTGCTGGCGCGCTCGATGCCCCCTCGCTCGTCGCCCAGCCGGGCAGCCATCGCGTCGCGGATCGTCCGGAGATCGGCCTGCAAGACTGGCAGGAACCGAAAGACGAGTGCGACGCCGATGCCGAGCAGTTGGCCGGGCTTGCCGGGGATCGTTCGCTGGATCGCGGCTCGAGACGCTCGCACCGGGGTCGAGCGGACGTATGCCGCGCTGACGAGTAAGATGAGCAAGACTCGATAGCTCGCTCGCGCGGAGGCGAGTCCGTCTTCGATGTCGATCCAGGGTGAGCCGAGCGTGATCGCCGCAATCACCGGCGCGAGTCCGAGGAAGACCAGCGCGTATCGGTAGGCGTACAGTGCCTCGAGAGGTGGGACGCGAGCAGCCACCAGGATCAGCGCGGCGACGACGGTGAGTGTGAGCAGGGCTCGCGAGCCGGTGTGAGCCAGCGCGGTCGTCGCGAACCCGATCTGCACCGCCAGCTTCGACCGGGGATCGAGCCGGTGCGCCAGCGTGTCATCAGGGACGTACGTGAGCATGGTTAGGCGTCGGGGACGCGGACCTCGAGGCCGGACAGCGCCTCGCGAGCCCGTTGGGGCGGCTCGTCGACGGCGACCCGACCGTCGCGCATCGCAACGACGCGGTCGGAAAGCCCCAGCACGTCCCGTAGGTCATGGGTCGCCAGCAGGACACCCGTCCCGTTGGCCGACAGCGCCTCGAGGCGTTCGAGGACGGATCGGCGGGCTGGCGCGTCGAGCCCAGTGAACGGTTCGTCGAGGACGAGGTGGGTCGGGTCCATCGCAAGCGCGCCCGCGATGGCAACACGCGATTGCTCCCCACCCGAGAGCGCGTCGATGCGTTCGTCCTCACGGTCCGCCAGGTTGACGGCCTCGAGCGCGTTCTCGACCCGGCGGTCGATCTCGTCGCGCTCGAGGCCGAGGTTCTCGGGTCCGAACGCGACGTCGGCGCCGATCGTGGCCGCGACGAACTGATCGCGGGGGTGCTGGAACACCATCCCGACGCTCGAGCGCGCGGCGACGAGGTCCTCGGCGACCGGCGTGCCGTCGACCAGCACCTGGCCTTCGTCAGGGGTCAACAGCCCGTTGCAGTGGCGCAACAGGGTCGTCTTCCCGCTGCCGTTGGCTCCTGCGAGGAGAATGAACTCGCCGTCCTCGATGGTCAGCGAGAGGTCCTCGAGGACGGGAATGTCTTCGAACGCGTACGAAACGGAGCGGAACTCGATCATTGGCGCGTCACCGTCCGCGGTCGTCCGGTCACGACTGGATCGGTTCGATTCGGCCGCTTTTGACGATCGCGATCGCCGCGGCCATCTTTAGCAGTTCGCCCGGAATAAACGGGAGCGCGAAGACGGCGATCGCTTCCCAGGGCTCGAGGGCCAGCAGCCAGGCCGCGTACCCCGCCCCCATGCCGTAGATGAGGAGCGTCCCCGCAATGAGCGCCCCGACGACGATCGGCAGCGGAACCGATGCGGGATCGCGGAGGTCGGTGCCCCGGTGGACGAGGAGGCCGACCAACCCGGCAGCGAGGGGGTACGACCAGAGGAACCCACCGGTCTGTCCGAACAGGGGTCCGAGTCCGGCTTCCCACCCGGAGAACACCGGCGCCCCGACCGCCCCGGCGGCGAGATACAGTGTTATCGACGCAGTCCCCCAGACCGGCCCGAGCACGAGGCCGGCGAGGAAGACGAACAGTACCTGCAGGGTGATCGGCGCCGGCGAGAGCGGCATCGGGATCGGAATCGTCCCCAACACGCCGAGCAGCGCCGCGAGCACCGCCGCTCGAGCGAACTGACGAACGACGTCGCCATCGACGAGCGCGACCGAGTTTTGTTCCGTAGCCATACGACCTCACTCTCGTAAACCTAGTTCAACACTTCGGTTTCCGAGCCGAGGACTGCGAATTCGTTCTCCGTGTGCCAGTCGCTGTCTTCTCCCCCGCCATCGGCGCGAAATAGCCCAATTCTTATCACTTATCCGAGTGTTCGAATCGGGACGCCGTCCGGTTGGCTGTTGCGACGGCGGCCGCCGTGAACAGACGCTCGATTTCCTGACATCCACCCCACTTCTGGAGGTGGGGCGCTCCTCTCGCCTCTCGGCCTTATTCGCGGTTCTCGAGGGTGATAATCCGTGATTGTGTTCAATCGGCAACTGAAACGACTAGCGGGGCTTATGCACTCGTTCAGTCCGGTGATGGGAAACTGATGCAATCAGTGAGCATGTGGGTACAACGGCGACGCTATCGCGGCGGGGACCGAAGACGACAGTTGACTGTCGAGACAGTGACAGCTGCTGTGGGGCGACGGGCACCGAGCTATGGGGATTGTGAGCGATGACCAGATGGGGTGGAGTCGCCGTGGCGTTCGTCGCCGTGTTGATGGTGACGAGCGTGATGGCGTTGCCGGTGCTCGGCGGCAGCAGCGGCCTGGTTGATGAGGGCGAGGCTGCAACCAGTGTGAATGGTGAGGCAGCGTCTACCGAGGATCCACACGCCTCGAGTGGTGTTGCAAGCGACGCCGGCGATGTCAGCGATCTCGAGCTGGTGTCGATGGCGTCACCGACGGAGCTGGATGGTGCTACCAGCGACGCACAACCATCGCTGTCGACCCAACAGGATGATGCTGTCGAGGACGGCGTCGACGAGGGAATCGAACTCACACAGTCTCAGGGTGTGGAGGTGAGCCAGGAGCAGCGCGAAGCAGCGCTCGAGGGCGCACGCGAGTCAGTCGCCCAACACCAGCAAGCCGACGTCGAGCAGGTCCAGGAGGCGACGACGGGGGCAGTCCACGGCTCGCTGATGCAAGCCCAGCAGGTCGACGCCGAGCAGGTCCAGTTCGCCGTCAGCGGGGCGACCGACGGCGCACTCGCGCAGTTCCAGACGGTTTCGGCGAGTCAGATGCAGAGTGCGACGTGGGGGGCCGCACACGGTGCGGTCGCCCAGGAACAGCGCGTGACCGTCGAGCAGATTCAGGTCGCCGCTCGCGGCGGTGCCGCTGGAGCGGCGAGCGAAGCCGGCGAGAAAGACATCACGCACGCGCCAAAGATCCAGGAGGCCGCACAGGGCGCGGCCTACGGCGTGCTCGAGCAGTACCAGCAGATCACGGTCGAACAGCGCCAGCAAGTCACGTTAGAGCACGTCCAACACGCGGCAGCGGGCGCATCCGCAGGGGCGCTCGAGGGGAGCAGCGAGGTCGTCCTCGAGCAAGAACAGCGCGTCGAGATCGAACAGTACCAGCGGGCGACGATCAAGCAGATTCAGAAGGCCGCAACTGGGGCTGCAAAGGGCGCGCTCGTCCAGCAACAGACGGTGACAGTCGAGCAGACCCAGGCCGCTGCACGCGGGGCGAGCAAGGGATCGTTGATACAGGTCCAGTCGATCAGTATCGAACAGATCCAGCGGATCTCGATCACACAAATTCAGGAGGCATCGTTCGGTGCAGCTAAGGGGTCGATAACCCAGAGTCAGGACGCGACTCTCGAGCAGATTCAGGCCGCGGCTGACGGGGCTGCTGGTGGCGTGCTCGTCCAACAACAGGAGGTCTCGATCACACAGATCCAGTACGCTGCCGTCGGTGCGTCACAGGGAGCGATTGAGTCGGCGATCCAGCAACAGGTCGTCGATGTCGAACAGATTCAGGCCGCTTCGTTCGGTGCTGGCGAGGGGGCCGTGATACAGCGCCAGGTCATCGACGTCACACAGGTGCAAGTGCTCGCAGCCGGCAGCGCAAGCGGTGTGCTGGTCCAGCACCAGGACGCGACCGTCGAACAGCTTCAGTTCGCCGCCAGCGCTGCCTGTCAGGAGACGGCTCGAGCAGTGCAGTATCAGCGAATTAGCATCACACAGCTGCAGGTTCTGACACAGGAGTCGGCGGCAGACGCGACCGCATACGCCGTTCAGGAGGAGATCGACGACGACGTCGAACTCAGTCAGTTCCTCGAGGTCGAACTCACCCAGCGCGTCGAAGCGATCGACGAACTCGAGGGTGAGGCGACGATCACGTTCGCCGATCAGGATCGTGACGGCGACAGCGTCGTCGTCGATAGCGTCGATCTCTCGGAAGGCGGCTTCGTGGCGATCTACGGCGGCGATGCCGTCGCCGACCCTGCTGGCGTGCTTGGCTCGTCGGACTACCTCGAGCCCGGCGCCCACGACGACGTCGAGATCGACCTCGAGACACCGATCGAAGACGACCAGCCACTCGTCGCGGTGGTCCACCACGAGACGACCGGTGACGAGACGTTCCAGTACGCCGAAAGCGATGGCGCGGACGACGAGCCGTACGTCACCCCAACCGGAGCCCCGGTCCTCGATACGGCGTTTGTGACCGTTAGCGAGCCTGCCGAGCCCGAGGCAACCCTCTCGGTGAGCGACCAGGAGGGTGATGGCGAGACGCTCGTCATCGACGAGGCGAGCGCAGACGTCGAGTACACCATCACAGCCACTGCCGACGAAGCCGCGGCTGAGAGCGACACGTTCGAAGCGGAGGAGACGGTCACCGAGCTGGAACTCGACCTCGAGCCACCGCTCGAGGCGGCTACAACTGTCGATGTCGCCGTCGTCGGACCGGATGGTGCAGAGCTCGCGACCGACTCGCTCGAGTACACGCTCGTGGACGAACCCGAGCCTGAGCCGGAAGCGACGCTCGAGGTGAGCGACCAGGAGAGTGATGGTGAGACGCTGACCGTCGAGGAAGCGAACGCATCGGTCGAGTACGCCCTCACCGTCACTGACGAGGATGGCGAGCAGCTCGCCGAAAGTGAGCCGTTCCCGGCCGACGAGCCTGTCGAATCAGAGACGTTCGATCTCGAGCCCCCACTCGAAAGCGATGCGACACTCGAGGTAGCAGTCGTGTCGGCCGCTGACCCCGCAGAGCAGGAGGTTCTCGAGAGCGAGACGATCGCATACACGCTCGTGGACGAACCCGAGCCGGAGCCGGAAGCGACGCTCGAGGTGACGGATCAGACGGGCGACGGTGAGACACTGACCGTCGAGGAAGCGAACGCGTCGGTCGAGTACGCCCTCACCGTCACCGACGAGGACGGCGAGCAGCTCGCCGAAAGTGAGCCGTTCCCGGCCGACGAGCCTGTCGAAGCCGAGACACTCGCTCTCGAGCCCTCACTCGAGGATGATGCGACGCTCGAGGTGGCTGTCGTCGACGCGGACGGGACCGAGCTCGCGGTCGACTCGCTTGAGTACACGGTCGATCCCGAACCGGAGCCGTTCGATGTCGAGTTCGTCACCTGCCAGCAGGCCGATGTGACAGGATCGTTCGAGGACGGTGACACGATCATCGTCGCCACCGGCTTCTACGAGTCGGGTGGCTTCGGCAACACGATGGGCGAGTACGCGATCACGGTTGGCGACGACGTCGCCGCGCCGTTCGAGGGGACGATCACCTACGAGACTGGCGACGAGTTCACCGTCACCGAAACCGACGCCGGGGCGACCGTCACCGTTCCCGAGGGCGACTTCGGCGCTGCGATCACCGGCTTTGCCTCGCCCGATGCGACGCCAGGCGAGATCGATTATCCGAACCCTGACGCCAGCGAGTGCATCGAGCAGGTCCGTCCCGAACTCCCTGAACTCAGCGTCGAAGAGACGACACTGACCGAGGACGCGATCGAGGTCACCTTCGGCTACGAGAATCCAAACGACGCGGCCCTGTTCGTCGACAGCGAGTTCACCGAGGGGACAACCGAGGCCGACCCAGTCGACGAACTCGAGCCCGGAACGAACACGTTTACCGTCGAGTGGACGCCCGAGACCGACGACGAACGGCTCGTCTGGGCAGTCGACATGACCAGATACGACTACGATGCGGACGCAGTCGAACCCGCTGAAACGGCGACGGCTGGCGAGATTGATCCGACCGATCCAGCCGAATTCGACGTCTCTATTACGGGCACGAACACGCCCGTCGAACAGGGCGTCGCGCTCACTGTCGATGCTGACATCGAAAACGTCGGTGGCGAGACGGGAACGCAGGATATCGAACTGGTTGTCGGTGAGACCGTCGTCGATACGACATCGATCTCGCTCGAGGCAGGTGCATCCTCGCCCCTGACGCTGACCGCGGACACTGATGCCCTCGAGCCCGGCGACTACCCTGTTATCGTCTCGAGTGAGGACGACACTGCCGAGACGACGGTGACGATCGAGCCGATTGACGACCCGCTCGAAGAAGCGCCGATTGACGAACCACCGGCGGACGAACCGGTAGATGATCCGTTCGAGGAGTCGCCGGCGGACGAACCGGCAGATGATCCGTTCGAGGAGTCGCCGGAGGATGGACCGGCAGATGATCCGTTCGAGGAGCTAGTCGATTCAGCGCCACAGTCTCTCGATGAGGCAGACAGTCCGGAACCATCGGCTGACCAGACAACACCCCCCGTCGCGTCGGCTGCTGTTGCACTCGCTGTCGGTGCCTGAGCGCTCCGTTACGTTCTTCGTCGCTGTGTTTGACACTCACGACGCTGTCGGTCTGCCGGAAAATCGCTCGAGTCGAACTGTGGCTCGCTGTCGTCTCATACGGTCTGCTGTACTGATCACCGATCCCGTCTCTGGTGATCGGCGGTCACTGACGACAGTAGTCCGTCTCAGTGCTGGTGGCCGGTTGCTTCGCCGTAGGTCACGCCGAAGCGTTCCTCGAACAGGTCCATAACGCGGGCTTCCTGGGCCTCGAGTTCTTCGTCTGCGCCCTGCCCGTGGTGGACGATGTGGTGAGCACGGCTGGCAAACGAAAGCAGCGTGATATCGCCGATCGTTTCGGCGTCGGTCTGGTCGCCCTCTGCAACGAGGTCGATGAGTCCGGACGGCAGTGTCACTTCGTCAGTCGTCTCATCGTCAGTGCTGATCGAGATTGTCGTGGTGTCGACTTCGTCGCTCATACTCATACGGTCGGGCAGCGCACCTATAGGTGCTGTGGCTTCGAGTACAGCCTACGTGTCGGCGGCGACAGATTTTCGAACCGACTCCCATCGCCCTTCTGACTCGAGATGAGACTGTAACTCGTCGGCGTACTCCTGTGTGAGTCGTTCGGCGGCCTGCAGTTTGTCGGCATGATCGTCGTCGTCACCGCCGTCCAGCCCGAGCGCCCCTTTAATCGAGGCGAACAGTCCACCACTCGAGGAGCCACCCTGCTTGCCGGCTCCTTGTCCACCCATCGCCCCCATTCCGGTCGGCATATTCTCGAGTTCGGGGATGATCTGTTCGACGCTGTCGGTGTTGGCAACGATCCGCGCACGGTCGGGATCGTCGGGCTGTTCGATCTCGAACTCGGTAGCAGTCATGATGAGACTCCACTGCTGGTTGGAAAACTCCGAATCCGCGATCCGTGCGGAGAACGCCTGGTCGACGGTCATTCGCGCCCCGACGATCCGGTCCGTCCACGGGTTGTCGCTCATAGCATTCGATTAGACTGGTAGCTGTATCAGGGTTTTCATCGGTTTTGTCACGCCGGGACGGTGGTGTTCCTGCCGACCGCGAGCGGAGTGTCAGTCGAGTCGCTCGGACGTTTCTGCGTGTTTCGTCGACAGTTCGACGTATCGGTCAGCCGTCGCCCCAAGGTGGGGGTCGTCGATCTCAGTTTTCACCTCAGCAGGCGCGCCGGCGACGAGCGTCGACGGCGGAATCTCGGTGTCTTCGGTGACGACGCTGCCGGCCGCAACGACTGCGCCCTCGCCGACGTGACTGCCGTCGAGGACCACCGCATTCATGCCGACCAGCGCGCGCTCGGCGACGGTCGCGTCGTGGACGATCGCGCTGTGTCCGACCGTCGAGTACGGCTCGAGGACGGCATCCTCGTGGAGCACAGCGTTATCCTGGACGTTTGCCCCTTCGCCGACGACGATCTGGCCATGATCGCCTCGAAGTGTCGTGTTCGGCCAGACACTGGCATCTGCTTCGATGACGACGTCGCCGATCACGACCGCCGCCTCGTCGACGTAAGCCGAGTCAGCAACCTGTGGTTCTCTCCCATCGAACGAACGTAACATGCCTGCACCTGTCTCGAGGACCATCTTGAAGATGCCCATTCATTTGCGAGTGATCGCCACACACGAACGCTGGGCTGACGGCTGCGAGGACACGAGTACGGCCCAAAAAACCGATGCGCTGCAGTGGCGCTGGATGCCGACGACGATCCAGCCGCCTCAGAAGGCGTCGCCCGTGATGTTCGCCTCTGCGTGAAGCTCTCCTTTCAGCGCGTCGTGGACCTTACAGAGTTCGAAGGCGCGCTCGAGTACCTGCTCACCGGTGTCGTCGTCGACGTCCGCCTCGACGTGGATCTCGAACGAGATCGAGTCGAGTTTGTCGTCGTCGTTGAGTTCGCCAGTCATGTCGATCTCGATCTTCCCGAGGTCGTCGACGCCGCGCTGTTGGCCGCCGACTCGTAGCGCCGGGACGTAACAGGAGCCATACGCCGCCAGCAGGGCCTCGAGCGTGTCGGGTGCCTCCTCCCCGTTTGCGTCGATAGTCGTCTCGAACTCGCGGATCTCGTTCGTCGCACTGAACCCCTCTTCGGAGATGGTGGTGACGTCTTTCGTCATTGCACTGGAGACGTCCACACCAGGTGGTGTAAACGTTACTGGTGGTGATATCAGCCAGGGGACAGGCGACCGAACCGAAAAATCGTCGTCGGTGGCGGGCAGCACTCCCGGGGACTATATCTCGAACGGTTCGTCGGCCGCAGCGATCACGACGTCGGCGTCGCTGCCTGTCGCTTTGACCTCACGCTCGAACTCCTCGGGATCCTGTTCGATCGGCGGGAACGTATCGTAGTGCTGGGGCAGCGCGTAGTCGACGTCGAGCCAGTCGACGGCGACGGCGGCCTGCCACGGCCCCATCGTGAAGTGGTCGCCGATCGGCACGGCAGCAACGTCGGGCTCGAGATACGGGCCGACGACCTCGCGCATCTCGGTCATCAGGGAGGTGTCGCCAGCGTTGTAGAACGCCGTCGATTCTTCGTCGCTGACCTGCGTTGGCTTGGTGTCCGAAATAACGAACCCGGCTGGCATCCCGCCACTGGCGTCGTTTTCGGTCATGATCCCGTTCGTGTGGTCGGCACGAACCATGGTGACGAACGCGTCGCCACATTCGACGGTGCCGCCGAGGTTCATCCCCATTCCGCCGACGGCGTCCTCGAAGCCGAACTCCGCCTGACAGTAGGAGACGAGTTCCGGCGTCGCGACTAGCGTTGCGTCCGAAAACTCGCCTGCATCGGCAATGTGGTCGGCATGGCCGTGTGTCAACAGCACGTAGTCCGGCGTGTCGATATCGGCCGGCTCGAGGTCGGTCTTCGGGTTATCGAAGAACGGATCGATCAACAGCTCTGTCTCTCCGACGGTGACGTGCCACGTCGAGTGGCCGTGCCAGATGAGCTCCATAGCATGCGACCCGTTGGGTCGAATGGAACTTAAAAGTAGTCGCGGACGACGGCATACGGCTTGGTCCAGCCCCGTTGTCGATGCGCGTCGTTTTTTATCCGGGGTCCGTACTGGGGGTATGCTCACACTGTCGCTCGAGGAGTTCATGCTGGAGTTGAACGAGGGATCGATCAAGAACGTCGGCCCGACGAACAAGTCGGCGACGGTCAAACTGTTCGACGTCGAGTCCGCCGAAGCCCGCGAGTTCGGCGACAAGCGCGTCAAGCTCGTCTTCGAGGACGCAGACGGCAGCGAGATTCAGGTGTCGCTGTTCCCTGACGACGTTCGGAAGATCGTCGACGACATCGAGGCCCTCGAAGACGAGTCGCCAGTGTTCGAGTAGGGACGTGTGTGCTGTCCGTTAGGCGGTTTCTTCGTTCGATCACCCGAACTGAAAATCGATCGCGTTCGGCGGTAACGTGTCGAGCGCATTTCGACAACCGTTTTAGGGCGAAACTGCTTGGTTCGAGTAGATGGGTAACTGTATCATCTGTGGCACACCCGTTGACGGCGAGATCTGCGAGAGTCACGAAGAGGATGTCGTATTCGACTTTCACGGCAATGCTCCCTCGCAGCTCTCCCCCGGTCGCTACTACCGGGGTACCGTCGATGGCTATGCTGACTTCGGCGTTTTCGTCGATATCGGCGACCACGTCACTGGCCTGTTGCATCGAAGCGAACTCGAACAGCGACTCGAGAGTCTCGACTGGGAACCCGGAGACGACGTCTTCGTTCAGGTTCTCGACGTTCGGGACAACGACAACGTCGACCTCGGCTGGTCGATCCGCCAGCGCGAACGCGAGTTCCGCGGTAAACTGATCGACACTGGCGACACCGAAAAACGACCCGAAGACGTCGACAGCGACACTGATGAGGCGGCATCGAGCGCGTCTGAGAGCGAGACCGACAGCGCTGCCGACGACGCCATAACATCGAGCGCGTCTGAGAGCGAAAGCGACGGTGCTGGCGCACCGAGCGCGTCCGAGACCGTTGCCGCCGGCAGCGGCTCCGTCGCGACCGAAAGCGCCGCCGCATCGACGCCGGCAACCGACGCCGACACCGAACCCGAATCCGAACCAGCACTGAACCGAACGACAGTCGATTCGATCGACTCGCAGGTCGGAAGCGTCGTCCGCCTCGAGGGCGAGATCACTGGCGTTCGCCAGACCAGTGGCCCAACCGTCTTCGAACTCCGCGACGAGACCGCCACCGTCGAATGCGCTGCGTTCGAAGAGGCTGGCGTTCGTGCCTACCCCGCCGTCGAGATCGAGGACGTCGTCGCCCTCGAGGGCGAGGTCGAACGCCACCACGGCGACCTGCAGGTCGAAACCGAGACCCTCGAAATTCTCGAGGATGACGCTCGTGAGACCGTCAAGGACCGCCTCGAAAGCGCAATCGAACGTGAGGCCCGACCGGCTGACGCCGACCTGCTGGCCGACCACGAGGCCGTGACGGCCGTCAACGATGGAATCGCAGACGCAGCGACCGCGATCCGTCGTGCCGTCATGGAGGCACGACCTGTCGTCGTCCGCCACAGCGCGACTGCCGACGGCTACGTCGCCGGTGCAGCCATCGAACGCGCCGTCCTCCCGCTGATCCGCGAGAAACACACCCGCGAGGACGCGGAGTACCACTACTTCGAGCGACGTCCGCTTGACGGCCGCGTCTACGATATGGACGATGCCACCAACGACGTCACCTCGATGCTCGAGGCACGCGACCGCCACGGTGAGCAGCTGCCGCTGGTCGTTCTCGCCGACGCTGGCTCGACGGTCGAGTCCGTCGACAGCTACGACCTGCTCTCGCTGTACGACGCCGAGACGGTCGTCATCGACGACAGTCGCGCTGACGACGAGGTTGCCGACGCCGTCTCAGTCGCCGTCGCCCCGTCGCTCGACGGCGTCGACGTCTCGGATCTGACCTCGACGGCACTCGCGGCAAACGTCGCTGCCCACATCAACGGCGACGTCCGCGCCGACCTCGAGCATCTCCCTGCAGTCAGCTACTGGGAGGACACCCCCGAGGACTACACCGACCTCGCGTCCGAAGCCGGCTACGACGAGACGGCTCTCTCCGAGCGCCGTGAAGCCGTTGCGCTCGAGGCCTACTACCAGTCGTACAAGGACAAACGCGAGCTCATCATCGATCTGCTGTTCGATGGCAGCGAGGCGGCGACGTCTCGAGACGGTGACCTTGCGGCGCACGTCTCCGAACAGTTCCGTGCGAAACTCGAGACCGAACTCGAGACGGCACGAGAAAACCTCGAAACCGAGGATGTAAACGGTGTGACGGTCGCGCTGCTGGACACTGATGCGTTCATGCACCGCTACAACTTCCCGACGACGACGCTCCTGCTTGATGCACTCCACCGTCGCCAGCGCGACGAGGGGCCGTTCGTGACGCTCGGGCTCGGCGACGACGAACTTCACGTGCGTGCGACCGAGTCGGTGGACGTCCGCGAACTCGGCGACACGATTGCCGACGCAGCATCGAACGCTGGCGTCTCCGTCGTTGGCGGTCAGGACGGCCATATCGAGTTCCTGCCGGGCGAACGCGACGCCGTTCGCGCGGCTGCACTCGAGGCACTCGGCGAACTGCTCGCGTAATCGGCCACACTGTCTTCGTCCCACTGCTGTCAACCGTGAGAAACTTCTTTGTCGGTTCGGAACGCAGACGCCCGTATGGGTGCCGATCCGGGCCGACAGCTCCGTGAAAACATCACCGGCGTGACAGCGATGATCGTAACCGGGGTGTGGCTGTCGCTCATGTTCAGCCCGTGGGGCGGGCAGCTGTGGCTCCCGCTGATGCTCATCGGCTACCTCGTTGTCGTTCCGCTGGTCGCCTTACTGTTTGGCGACGAACAGGCCCAGGCAGAATGGTGGGACGGGACGTGGGTCGAATCAACCGACACGAGTACGGAGCAGTCGACGGACCGAACCGCTGACTCGACGCAGAACGCACGGGGCCGGCAGGACGCCCTCGAGACGCTTCGGGATCGCTATGCGGCAGGCGAGTTAACCGACGAGCAGTTCGAACGCAAACTCGAGCGACTGCTCGAGACTGAAACGATCGAGGACGCCGAGCAGTGGCGACGTGAGCGTCAGAACGCAGTAGACGACCCCGACCGGGACCTCGAGTACGACACCTGAGCCGACTCGAGTTCACGCTGTCGGCAAGATCACTCCCTCACAGCGACTCAGTGCCGTCTCCTAGTCGTCGGACGGGGTTGGCTCCGAGCCGGCGTCGATCGTCTCCTCGACGAGATTTGCAATCGTGGTTTCGAGCTCTTTCGTTACCGTTCCGGCCGCCAGTCGGTCGAGCACGAACGACCAGACCGAGTCGAACGAGTACCGAGCGACCGCCGAGACGCGGGTTTCGTCTCCGCTCTCGACGATGAGCTTTGAATAGCGCTGTTCGAACATCTCCGCGCCGTCGACGAACGTGTACTCGTACCCGTTCTCGAGTTCGGTGAAGACGACGGTTAGCTCGTTGCCCTCGAGGGAGGCGGTGACCTCCGTTCCAGCAGCGGTCCGCTCAGCGGTGTGGATCTCGTAGATCTCCGCGTACTCGAGAATTGACTGCGGCGAGAGCTGCTCTCGAAGCGCTCGAGCAGATGGCTGGACGACGGATGTGACCTCGACCTCGTGCATCGTTCGAAACAGAGGAGCCGATTCGAAAAAATCGTATGCATTGTTTCTCCCGGCATATATTTCGCTCGTGTGGGCCGTTCGGGTCGTGCCCGAACCGACGTTCCACCGGTCAAGTGCCGTCTGTGTCCGCGTCAAACTGGCCCGTTCGAACCGAGCGGTTATGAGTCCGACACGCTTATTCGCGACGCGCGACGAAACACGTGTAGTGAGCACCGAGACGCCCGATCCCACCGAAACCGACGCGTTCGAGCAGGTCTGTGAGATGATCGTCGAGCGAATTCTCGCGGGCGAGATCGAGCGCGACGAACTCGAGAAGGCCAAACTCGAGGCCTGTTCGGAGCACTCAGCGCCGAAGGTGCCGAAAAACTCCGAACTGCTCGATCACGCCCCTAACGAGCACCGCGAGGAGTTGCAGGAAGTCCTCCAGCGCAAACCCGTCCGCACCGCCTCAGGCGTCTCGCCGGTTGCGATCATGACATCGCCCGAGCGCTGTCCTCACGGGAAGTGTCTGTACTGTCCCGGCGGCCCCGACTCGGAGTTTTCCTCCTCCCAGAGCTATACCGGCGAAGAACCCGCTGCGGCCCGCGGCGTCCAGAACGATTACGACCCCTATGGGCAGGTGACGCTGCGACTCGAGCAACTGCGCGAGATCGGCCACCCTGTCGACAAAGTCGAGCTCATCCTGATGGGTGGGACGATGACCGCCCGCAGCCATGACTACCAGGAGTGGTTCGTCAAGCGCGCGCTGGAGGCGATGAACGACTACGACGTCGAGAAAGAACCCGAACCGGCAGAAGGCGTCAGCTTCGCACAGGACCCCGAGGAGTACGAGTGGAAGTACGTCGAGGACGTCATCGAACAAAACGAGACGGCCGACATACGAAATATCGGGACGACGTTCGAAACCAAACCCGACTGGTGTGACCCCGAACAGATCGACCGGATGCTCGAACTCGGCGGCACGAAAGTCGAGGTCGGCGTCCAGACCACGTTCGAGCGGATCAACCGGGAGATGCACCGCGGTCACGGCATCGCCGAATCGATCGAGGCCAACCAGCGCCTGCGGGATTCGGCGTTCAAAGTCGGTTTCCACATGATGCCCGGCCAGCCCGGAATGAGCAAGGAAATGTGTCTCGAGGACTTCCGGCGGATCTTCGAACAGGAGGAGTGGAAGCCCGACTATCTGAAGATCTATCCGACGCTGATCGTTCGTGGGACGGCGACCTACGACTGGTGGCACAAAGGCGAGTACGACCCACTCGGAAACGAGGAGGCCGCCGAACTGGTCGCCGAAATCAAGGACATGATCCCGCGCTACACCCGCCTTCAGCGGGTCCAGCGAGACATTCCGGCTGACTTCATCGATGCCGGCGTCTGGAAATCCAACCTCCGCCAGCTTGCCCGAAAGCGCATGGACGAACACGGCTGGGAGTGTGAGTGTATCCGCTGTCGCGAGGCCGGTATGAACGACGCCGAACCCGACGAGATCGAACTCGACGTGATGACCTACGACGCCTGTGGCGGCACGGAACAGTTCATCTCGTTCGAGGACTTCGAACAGGACCTGCTGGTCGGCTTCTGTCGACTCCGGTTCCCGAACGACCCGGTGCGTCCGGAACTCGAGAACACGGCGCTCATCCGAGAGCTTCACGTCTACGGCTCGGAAGTCGCCGTCGGCGGGACTGGTGAGACAGACCAACACCAGCATCAGGGCTACGGCCAGCGCCTGATGAACCAGGCCGAAGAACTCGCTGCCGACGCGGGCTACGACAAAGTCAGCGTTATCTCCGGTATCGGTGCTCGAGAGTACTACCGGGAGAAACTCGGCTACCACCAGGACGGCCCCTACGTCAGCAAGCGACTCTGAGGACGCCGGTCGAACTGGCGTGCTTTGATCACTTCCCCTCGAGTGACAGCTCTCGAGAGCGGGTAAGGATTGCCTGTTGCACAGTGCTAATATAACTACTCACCCCCAGAAAATTTATACGGCGTTGGGGATAACGTTTCACCTGCCGACGATCGT
Organism: Natronorubrum sp. A-ect3; assembly: GCF_041821125.1. NCBI lineage: Archaea > Methanobacteriati > Methanobacteriota > Halobacteria > Halobacteriales > Natrialbaceae > Natronorubrum > Natronorubrum sp. A-ect3. Next base: position 369,885 of record NZ_JBGUBB010000002.1, read on the forward strand.
CGGCACCGTTGTCATCTCCCCACCCGGACAACGGCCACTGAGTTGCCTCTCAGCGCGCCGTGAACTCCCCAGCTCGTTCATCCCCCACCGAACGAGCACCCCCGCGGCGTGTTTTTACGATCGCACGACCTCGAGAGCGACGCGTCTGTGTGTTGTCAGTCGCCGTCGTCTCGAGCACGACAGCCCTCTCGCCGTGTCGACGTCTGCTGCTCGGTGTCGTCCCCGCTCGAGCAACAACTGAGTTGTATTCGTTACGTATACTATCGTGTCTGCCCTCTCTTGGGACGTGATGACATTCAGCGACAGCTTGCTCGAGGACGGCGCACACATCTGGGATGCACAGAAAAACCACCCGTTCGTCCGTGAACTCGCGGCAGGGACACTCGATGAGCGGGCGTTCAAACACTGGGTGAAACAGGATTATCGGTATCTGCTCGATTACGCGCGACTGTTCTCGATTGCGGGGTCAAAAGCCCGCGACGAGGACACGATGACCCACCTGCTGGGGGTCGCTCACGAGGTCCTCGACCACGAGATGGACCTCCACCGGGAGTTCGCCGCCGACTACGGCATCTCGCGTGCGGATCTCGAGTCAGTCGAGAAAGCGCCGACCTGTGTCGCCTACACGAACTTCCTCGTGCGGACGGCCTATGACGGTTCGATCGCCGAAATCGCGGCCGCGCTGTTTCCGTGCATGCAGGGGTATCTCGACGTGGCCGAGCACATGGCCGAGATCGCCGATGGCGAGCATCAGTACACGCCCTTTATCGAAATGTACACCAGCGCGGAGTTCCGCGAGGCCACCGCGTGGTGTCGCGAGTTCGTCGACGACTGCGGCGAGCGGTTCCCTGGCGAACACGACGCCATGCGCGAGGCGTTTCTTACGAGCGCCAAACTCGAGTACCGGTTCTGGGAGATGGCGTACACGCTCGAGGGATGGGAGCTAAAGCGAGAACTGTAGCCGGCTGCGAGCCCGTTCATACGGTCTGGTGTCCCGATCACCAGAGACGGGATCGGTGATCGGCGGTCACTGACGACAGCAGTCCGTCTCAGTCGATCGTGACCTCGAGTTCGAGCACACCCAGATACTCGGGTGCGCCGCCGGCGGTCGTCCGAAACTCCGTGGGCGTTGAGCCGACGTAGTCGTAGAACTCGGACTGGCTCTGTGGGATCATCGGTGTGCCGTCGTCGCGTTTGAGGTAGGCGGGGGCGTCCGTCCGTTGGATTCGCTCGAGGCGTTCCTCCCAGTCGCTGCCCGAATAGAGAAAGACGCCGAACGAGAAGCGGCCGGCAGCGAGGGCGTCGTGTTTCGACTCGAACATCGTCGCCTCTTCAGTTTTGTACTCCTCGTCGCTGACCCACGCGAGCGCCGCCACGTCGTCGGTCTGGAGCAGGTACAGATCCCAGCCGAGCTGGGCGTCGAACACCGCCCAGGTGTTCCGGGGACCGATCGTATCGACTTCGACGCTGAACGCGGGTCGGCCACGTGCACCGGACGGTTCGTGGACGAAGGTGGCGTCGTAGCCGGGGGCGCGGATGCCCCGGTCGTGGTAGACGATGCCGTCGACGTCGATATCGACCTCGAGTTGGTCGACGATCGATCGCACGGAGAACGCGCCCTCGTCCTCGAGGTGGCCGACAAACGTGGGAAAGCGAGAGACGTGCTTCCAGGGGCGGTCGTCGGGCTGGCTCATGGCTGGCACCCTCCATCAGACTGCTGGCGTTGCTGGGCGTGTCGGCTGGGCCGCACTCGGCCGGCGTCGACAGTGTCGCTCATACACGCAGCAAGGAAGGCGGCGGGGATTAGGCTTTCCGACTGCAGGTCCGCGCTGACCCAGCCACGCCGGAGCGACACGTCTTTTTGACAGCGCCGGGCAGGTGTACGTATGGATCCAAAGCGCGAGCTTACGAGCGTCGACCTCGCTGCCCTCGTCGGGGAACTCGGGGCCTACGAGGGCGCAAAGCTCGACAAGGCGTATCTCTACGGCGACGATCTCGTCCGACTCAAGATGCGAGATTTCGACCGCGGCCGCATCGAACTCATCCTCGAGGTCGGTGAGATCAAACGCGCCCACACGGTCGCCCCCGAGCGGGTACCCGACGCCCCCGGGCGACCGCCGCAGTTCGCGATGATGCTCCGGAACCGACTCTCGGGGGCTGACTTCGCCGGCGTCGAACAGTACGAGTTCGACCGCATCCTCGAGTTCGTCTTCGAACGCGAGGACGGGACGACCCGACTCATCGTCGAACTGTTCGGCCAGGGGAACGTCGCTGTCACCGACGGCGAGTACGAAGTGATCGACTGTCTCGAGACGGTGCGACTCAAGTCCCGAACCGTCGTGCCGGGTTCGCGCTATGAGTTCCCCGACAGCCGACTCAACCCGCTGACAGTGTCTCGGGAGGCGTTCGACCTCGAGATGGAAGATTCGGATACGGACGTCGTCCGAACGCTTGCAACGCAGCTTAACTTCGGCGGGCTCTATGCCGAGGAGATCTGTACCCGCGCCGGTATCGAGAAAGGGATGGATATCGCCGACGCCGACGAGGACGACTACGATCGCCTCTACGAGGCCATCGAACGGCTCGCCCTCGACCTTCGGAACGCGAACTTCGAGCCGCGACTGTATCTCGAGGACGGCGAAGACGGCGACGATGACGACGAGAGTGCCCGCGTCGTCGACGCGACGCCGTTCCCACTCGAGGAACACGCTGAGCTAGCGGCCGAGCCCTACGACTCGTTTTTGGCCGCGCTGGACGACTACTTCTTCCGGCTGGAACTCGACGATGAGGAGGAGCCAGACCCAACGACCCAGAAGCCCGATTTCGGCGAGGAGATCGCCAAATACGAGCGAATCATTGACCAACAGCAGGGCGCGATCGAGGGGTTCGAACAGCAGGCCGACGAACTTCGGGAGCAAGCCGAGTTGCTGTACGCCGAGTACGGCCTCGTCGACGACATTCTCTCGACGATTCAGGACGCTCGCGCGCAGGACCGTCCCTGGGACGAGATCGAAGCACGCTTCGAAGAGGGTGCCGAGCGCGGGATCGAAGCCGCCGAGGCGGTCGTCGGCATCGATAGCAGTGAAGGGATCGTGACGGTCGACATCGACGGCGACCGGATCGACCTCGTCGCTCACGACGGTGTCGAGCAGAACGCCGACCGGCTCTACACCGAGGCAAAACGCGTCGCAGAAAAGAAAGCGGGCGCGCTGGCGGCCATCGAGGACACTCGTGAGGATCTCGAGGACGCAAAGCGTCGCCGCGACGAGTGGGACGCCGACGACGAGGGCGACGAGCAAGCGGACGATGAGGAAGCCGAGGAGAAAAACTGGCTCGAGATGCCGTCGATCCCGATCCGCGAGAACGAGCCGTGGTTCGATCGCTTCCGCTGGTTCCACACCAGCGACGGGTATCTCGTGATCGGTGGGCGCAACGCCGACCAGAACGAGGACCTCGTCAAGAAGTATCTCGAGCCCGGCGATAAGGTCCTGCACACGCAGGCCCACGGCGGCCCCGTCACTGTACTGAAGGCGACGGACCCGAGCGAAGCCTCATCCTCGGACATCGAGTTGCCTGACTCAAGCATCGAGGAGGCTGCCCAGTTTGCCGTCTCCTACGCGTCGGTCTGGAAGGACGGCCGCTATGCGGGTGACGTCTACGCCGTCGACTCCGATCAGGTGACGAAGACGCCCGAAAGCGGCGAGTATCTCGAGAAAGGCGGCTTCGCGATTCGCGGCGACCGTACCTACCACCGCGATACACCGGTCGGCGTCGCGGTCGGCATCCAGTGTGAGCCCTACACCCGCGTCATCGGCGGCCCGCCGTCGGCGATCGAGGGACAGGCAGAGACGACGATCGAACTCGAGCCGGGACGCTACGCCCAGGCGGACACGGCAAAGCGACTGTATCGTCGCTTCCGCGACCAGTTCGCTGACGAGTCGTTCGTCCGTAAAATCGCGAGCCCGGACCGCATCCAGCACTTCATGCCGCCGGGCGGCAGCCGGATCGCTGAGGAGTAGCGGTCACACACGCCCGTCTGTGACCCGCTCAGTGTAGCGTTCCCTCCCGGTGTTTGTCGTCGTAGGCGAACAGCGCGTAGCCGACCTCGGCTGGGGAGTAGCTGGTTTCCGTGGCAATCTCACGGATCGGCTCGATCATCGCCACGTAGTCGGCGGCGTCGAACGACTCCTTGCGTCCCTCGAGGTAGTCGAATCGCTCGAGGGTCGCCCAGACGCGCGTATCGACGACGGCGTGTGTCGAGGGCTCGAGTGCGGTGAGCACGCAGGAGGCCGTCGGCGCTTTGAACCCGCGTAATCCGGACAGGAGCTGAATTTTCGAGAAGTCGTCGTCGACCACGAGGACGTTTGCCGTTACGTTCCGACACCGCTGTTCGGGGTTCGACTCGACGTGGTAGGCGCTTCGCGTCGAGGACTCGTAAGCGATATCGTAGAGTTGGTCGCGGGTGAGATATCCTTGTTCGCGGTACTGGTCGCCGAACGTCGCTAACCGCTCGGGCAACACGCCCTGTGTCTCGGCGTAGTGCTCGAGCGACGTTGCCACGAGGTCGCGATCGATTTCGGTCGGCATTCGCTCGAGTCGAGGGGATGTCGGCTGGTGAAGATTATCATAAAATGAGGGCCAGCCACTTCGAGGGTCGACGGGCGAACTGTGGTCAGCTCTCGGTAACGTCCGCGTCCGTGTCGTGGTCGATTTTGTCGGCCCATTTCTGCTGGCTCTCGTCGTACGATGCCCCGAGTGCGATCAGGAAGCCGATAATCGCGGTGATCACCGCGATTGCGCCGACGGCGACGACGGCGACTGAGAAGAGCTCGCCGCCCAGCACCTGTGCCGAAGTCAACAGCGACACCGCCGTCACGGCCGCGATGAGTGCGAGCAGGCGACCGAAGCGTCCGGTGTCGAGTCCCGAATCGGATTCGTCGGTGCCAGTGTCCAGGAACTCGTTGATGATCCCGTTGTACTCGTCGTCGCTGGCCACGTTTCCAAGCGAGTGAATGGAGTGGGAGACCCACAGTCCAGCGGTAAAGTTGAGCAAGGCGACAAAGGAAACGAGTCCGATCTGCCCCTGGATGAACAGCCCTGCCAGCACCGCGTTGGCGAACGTGACAACCATGATGGCGTGGACCGCAAGCGAGCGTGTGCCGAAGTCCTCGAAGAGCTGGACGTGTGCGAGTTTCATACTCTCTAGTGGCTTCGAGCGTGCATACCTTGCGCCCCTAACTATGCCACACTGTACCAAACGTGACTGTGGTGCGAGTCGATACGAACGCCGATCGAAACCGAGACGGCCCGTCGCCGGGACCCACTCGAGTCGCTCGAGGGATCGCAGCCCACTTACCGATTCCGCGCAAAGCCACGGCCATGCAGATCAAAGACCGGGAGCACGTCGAGGGCGGGCGCGAACGGGTGACCGTCGTCCCCGAGAGCGTCGACGACCTCTGGCACTTGCAGTACGTCTTAGAGCCCGGCGACCGCGTCGCGGGCGATACGACCCGGCGGATTCAGCGCAACGACGACCAGATGCGTGATACGGGCGGCGAGCGCGAACACATGTGGGTCGCCATCGCCGTCGACGACATCGAGTTCCACAAGTTCGCGAATCGGCTCCGGGTCGGTGGCGAGATCGTCGCCTGCTCGCGAGAGGACCAACTGGGCTTTCATCACACCCTGAACGTCGAGGAACGCGACGAACTCTCGATCGAGAAACGGTTCAAACCGGACCAGGAGGCCCGCCTCGAGGAAGCCGAAGAAGCGACTGAAAACCCCGACGTCGCCATTGCGACCGTCGAGGAGGGACAGGCCCACGTCCATACGGTCGCCCAGTACGGCACCGAAGAGCGGGCGACGATCACCGGTACGACTGGGAAAGGCGAGTACGCTCGCGGCCGCTCGGAGCTGTTCGCCGAACTCGGCAAAGTCCTCAGGCGACAGGATGCGGACGCGATCATCCTCGCCGGGCCAGGCTTTACGAAACAGGACGCCTACAAGTATTTCGAGCAGAACGAGCCCGAGATCACCGAGCAGATCACGATGGTCGATACGGCTAGCGTCGGCGACCGCGGCGTCCACGAGGTGCTCAAACGCGGCGCCGTCGCCGACGTCCAACAGGAGACTCGCATCGAGAGCGAGGCCGAGTACATCGACGAACTCACGAAGCGAATTGCCGAGGGTGCGAAAGCCGCCTACGGTCCCGAGGAGGTCAAGCAAGCCGCCGAGTTCGGCGCGATCGAACGGCTGCTCATCCTCGACGACCGACTCCGAAAAGAGCGCGGCCCGGACGGCGAGTGGGCGATCGATGTCGACGACATCGTTCGCACAGCGGAACAGAAAGGCGGCGAGGTAACGGTCTTCTCGAGCGAGTTCCCACCCGGCCAGCAACTCGCGAACCTCGGCGGCATCGCGGCGCTGTTGCGCTATCGGCTCGAGTGAGTTCGCCGACGACGCTTTTTCGGTCAGTTGGTGTCGGGCTGTACTTCGTCGCTCGCCTGGATCAGTTGGATCAACACCGAGGCAAACAGCGAGTCGGAACTCCAGATCGCCGTCTCACTGTGGTCGTCACCGACGACGCTCAACAGGAGGCTGTCGTCGTCAACGATGACGATCCGGCCCGAGCGCTGGTCGTCGCCGCGATGGGCTGGTGGAACCGCGGTCTCGACGCCCTCGAGCGCACCGAGTTGTGCCCGAACCTCATCAGTGCGGCTAATCACGAGCACTGAGACGCCGGCTGCGGCCTGTTCCTCGAGCGTCCGTTTGATCGGCTCCGTGACGAGCGCTGGCAGCCGCGTTCCGAAGACGATCGTCTCCTCGGCCTGTGAAAGCAGATCAACGACGCGGTCGTCGACGCGGTCGCGGCTCCGAACCGTCCAGATGTCTTCCTGTGTCTCCTCGGTCGTCGACTCTTGTTTGACCGTGTCAACGTACTCGAAGGCCCGTTCGCGTTCGCGTTCGAACCGTGCCTCGAGCGTGGCCTGTGCTTCTTCGATGCTGACTGGCCGGTAGCGGATCGGATTCGACTGCTGGATCTCGAGCAGGCCGCGGTTCTCTAAGCTCTCGGCGACGCTGTAGACCTGCGATCGGGGAACGTCGGTGACGCTGGCGACGTCGCGTGCCGTACCGGAGCCGAGTCGGTGGAGGGCGATGAACACCTTGGCTTCGTAGCTGGTGAGCCCGAGCCGTTCGAACGCGTCGAGGGCGTCGCTTTCATCAGTCACTACTCATCGCCTCGTGAGTCGTCTCCTGTCGCATTTGGTTCGGTTTCGGTGCCACCGTCACTTGCCGTTGGCGTTTGGGTGGTCGCTCCCGACATCGCAAAGGAGACGTCCGGACCGAAGTATCGCGTCCAGAACACCAGCAGCGTCGGGAGGACGACGACGCTCGCGAGGAACGCATACGTGATCGTCAGCCCGGTGATGATCCCGAACTGCCGGAGGACAGGGAGGATGGCGAAGGCAAGGGTACCGAAGCCACCGACGGTGGTTGCGGCACTGCCAAGCAGTGCGCCGCCGGTTCCGGTCACAGTCGTCTGCATCGCCGACCAGACGTTGCCCTGGCGCTCGAGTTCGAGCGTGTAGCGGGCGCTGATGTGGATACTGTAGGCGACACCGAGCCCGATCGTGAGGCTGGTGATCATCCCGGTCAACACGTTAAACGGCATCCCGATGAGATGCATCGTCCCCAGAATCCAGCTGACCGAGAAGGCGACCGGCAACAGCGTCACGGCTCCAAGTGTCGCGCTGTTTCCGGTCAGCCAGTAGGCTGCTGTCAGGAACCCGAAGACGGCGACGAGCGTGATCAGCAGGCTCTGGAGCACCGTATCAAGCAGATCTTGCTCGACGATGTAGTTGACGAGTGGGTCGCCGGTTGCAATCGCGTTCAGTTCTCCGGGGCCGGCATCGAGATTACGTTGATCGCCGGTGCCGCTGGCGTCGATTGTTCCGGCAATGGCGCGCATATCGTCGGTCGTCTGACCGAAGCCGACGTCACCGCGGGTGGCGATGATCAACCGCGCTGAATCGTACTCGCCGTCGTCGGTTCGGTAGAGCACGCTGCTGGCTGCATCCTCGTTGACCTCGAACAGTTCGTCGTACAGTGCGTCGACGTTCTGGTCGGGGACACCGTCGTCGTCCGTGTCGGCAGCGTGGAACGACTCGTTGAACGACTCGTTTTGGGCTGCTGTCTCCTCCATCACCGAGAGCGGCCCTCGGATATCTGCCTCACCGTTTGCGAGCGTGTAGACGGATTCGGTCGCTGCCGCCTCGTCCTGTGCGTCAGCGACCTGTTGTAAGCTCCCGTCGTCGGCTATGTCTCCCTCGATGAGTATCTGCGCTTGCGTATCATCACGCTGGAAATTCTCGTTGACGAACTCGAGATCAGCTTTGGCCTGATACTCGCCGGGAGCCATCCCTGCTGGGAGCTTCTCGGTCCAGGCGGGCGGGCTCTCGGCGAGGAAATCCTCCTCGTCGAAACTGGTGTCGACCTCGCTTGCGCCGTAGACGCCGCCAGCAGTGAGCAACAGTGCCACGACCAGGATGACAAGCGGGATTTTTCGGGCTGCAGTCGAGCCAAGCGTGAGGGCGCTCGTAAATCGGCCCTCACCGGTCCCGAACGCGCGCTTGTGTCGGCCCCAGCCGCGTGCCTCGAGTGCCGAATCGATCTCGACTTTCAGCGCAGGAATGAGTGCGCCGAAGATGATCAGGGCTGCAATAATGCCGACGGAGCTGACGATCCCGAACTCCCGAATGGGGCCGATCGGGCTGACGAGATTCGCGAGGAATCCGATCGCAGTTGTCGCCGTCACCCAGATGAGGGCGACACCGACGCCCGCGAGTGCGATCGTCATCGATCCGCGGACGGTACTGTCTACACCACCCGTCTCGCGTTGCTCGCGGGTCGCGTCGCTTCCCGCTCGCTCATCCGAGATCCGTTGGATCTCGCGTTGCTCTCGATGTCTCATAAAGACGTGTATCGCGTAGTCGATCGAGAGCCCGATCAGTAACACCGGCACCGCGATCATCATCTGGTTGAAGGCGATTCCGGCCCATCCCATGAAGCCGAACGTCCAGACGAGCACGGCGAGGATACCGACGACCCCCAGCGCGATGTCGACTGGATCGCGGTAGGCGACCGACAGTGCGATGACGACGAACAACAGCGCGAGCGGGCCAACAATCGCGAGACTGTCGCCCATCGATCGATCGATCTCGTCGTTGATGATGCCAAAGCCGAAGACAAGATACTCCTGTTCGTTCTGGTTTGCGAGGTCACGAAGGTCGAGTTGAGCGTCGAGTGCCGGACCGGAGCCACCCTCCATCCCCATCATCTCGCCGCCCGTCTGCTGGGAGACCAGCGTCATGCGAGCGTCGGCCTCGGTCGTGCCAGGCTCATACGACGTCGGCATGAAGCCAAGTGCTGCCCCGCTGCCATCACCGTCGTCAGAGAGCGTCTGTGTGAGTGCGTCCTCGAACTCCTCCTCATCGAGGTCCTCGAGCGCCTCGATCTGTGCCTCGAGCGACGGTCGCTCATCACCACCTTCCTCGAGTGCCTGTTGGTCTTCCTGAAGCTGTTCGGAGTCCGCTTCGAGCTGGTCGTACTCGTCTTCGAGAACGCCGAACGTCGCGCCGGCATAGACGTCCTCGAGGCTCTCGGTTAGCGCCTCGTAGTCGTCAGCGACCTCGGGGTTCGTCGCCGGATCGTCATACTGTTGTTCGAGTGCCCAGCGGTCAGCCTCGATCTCTCGAGCCTGGTCGCCAAACTCCGTGTACTCTGCGGTCTGCTCATCGTCGAGTTCGGCTTCCTCGGCGGCCTGTGTGAGTGTCGCCTCGATTTCGGCTTCCGTGTCTGCGGCAGCTGCCTCGTCGCCTGCTGCAAGGTCGGCCTGAGACTGCCGCTCGAGTGCGACCGTCTCGTTGAGTCCATCCTCGAGCGTGCCGCGTCTGGTCTCGAGGTCGGCCTCACGCTGCTCGAGTTCGGCACTTTGCGCTTCGATTTCGGCAACCTGCTCGTTGGTGATTGCCGTGATCGCGACGAGGTTTTCGACGCCGGTAATCGAATCGTTCTCGACGAGCGTCGCGTTGATCGACTCGTTCGCGTGAATCTCTTCTTGGAACTCAAGTGAACTGACCAACGACTCCTGTGTCAGGACGCCATCGCCTCTCGCGATCAGTTGTACTGATGTCGTGTTCTCATCGCCTTCAGCGGCGAAGCGCTCGTCGATATCCTCGAGCGCTTCGGCCTCCGGTGAGTCAGTCTCGAACTGCTCGAGTGAGGACTCGTCGTCGACCATCGACACACCTGCACCCATGAGTGCTGTCGTCAACAGGAGGGCAAGAATAACGACTCGAGAGTGACGGGTTACGACGTCTGCGAGACGATTCGGGACGCTCATCCATCTATCGCCTCGAAATAGGCTGATTGGAGTTGTGGGACCATTCTGTTGTTATGATCCTACAAACTACTGCTATATACTTCGTTCGGATATCACTGTTAGGCATGGGTGGCGTTGGCTTTGAACACAGGTGATGGGGTCGTCAACCCAGGAGTGAGGATCGGCGACAAAGAAGTTCATCGGCGACACTGAGACGGACTGCTGTCGTCAGTGACCGCCGCTCACCGACCCCGTCTCTGGTGATCGGGACAGCAGCCCGTCTGACAGCTCACTGCCCGCTGTTGACGGATTCGTCGCTGGTATCACTCGACCGAGATCGTTTTCAGATCCTCGGCGAAGCGGACATCGCCGTCGTAGTGGGTGCCGATCGACTCGAGCATCTCGTCGTGACGGCCCTCGGTGTGTGGATACAGATGCGTCAGGTAAACCCGTCCGATCTCTCGGCCGGCGAGTGCTTTGCCGAGCGTTTCCGGCGTCGGGTGGTTCGAGACGTCGACGTCGTCGGGGAACGAACAGTCGTGTGCCAGGATTGCCGAACCTTCGGCGAAGTTTGCCAGTCCGGCAAACGCCTCGGTGTCGCCGCTGAAGGTGAACAGATCGCCAAATCGGTAGGCCAGACACGGCAGCGAATGGCGCGTTTCGTAGGCCGAGACGTCGAAGCCAGCGACGGAGAACTCGCCAGCGACGACCTCCCGAACCTGCAGATCGAGTTTGTCCTGCATGTACTCGTGAACGTCGAGCAGGTCGTCGACCAGCGCTTTCGTTCCCTGCGGACCGACGATCTCGAGGTGGTCTTCGCCGGCGAGCCAGCGGGCTTTCATCAGTGGCAGCAGGTCGGCGACGTGATCGAGGTGATGGTGGGTCAACAACACCGTCGAGATCCGCTCGTAGCCGACGCCGGATTGCTGGAGTCGGTGCAAGACGCCCGAGCCACAGTCGACGAGCAGAGTTCGACCGTTCTCCTGAACGAGCACTCCCGTCTGGAAGCGCTCACCAGTCGGCATTGCGCTCCCGGTTCCGAGAAAGGTGACACGCATATCGAACCCTTCGAACGGCCTGCCCGATAAGGGTAGCCTCTTGGCGGTCGCGTCGCTTCCGGCAACTGCTCTGCTCGAGCGCGTTGGTACTGGCTCATCCCACGCCTGATCGGTTTCCTATCGCCCCGGAATCGGCGAGGGGTTTTCGATGATGGACGCTCTACATTCTTCTAGCACAGTGCCATCGCTCGAGTACTACGACAAACTCCTGCTCGCCATCGCCGGGAGCCTCGCGTTCGGGTTGGCGATCGGTGTTGCCACATCCGTCGCGTTCGAAATTGGACTTGCCGGTGGGGCGGTGTTTGCAACGCTGTTCGTCTACGATGCGCTCTTTCGCAACCCGCCGCTCCCGTCGACGGGTGCCAGAGCCGCCGTACTCGTCTGGCATGTGTTCGTCATCGTCGCGATCGCGACAGCGGTCCTCTGACCGACGACGCACGGTTCACTTTCGCTCCGGTGGGCAAACCCTCTTACATACCCATCCCCCAGACGACGACAATGGACGGGAGTGTGCGCCCATCGGTGCTGGATTCCGACGCCGAGTTGCCGTTCGATCCCGACGCGGTCACGATCGAGGACCGCGACGTTTTCGAGCTGCTCGAGCCCGCAGTCCAGGAGTGGTGGCTCGAGGCCTTCGGCGAGTACGTTCCCGAGAATAGCGGCTTTTTCACACCGCCACAGCGGGGTGCGATCCCGAAGATCCACGAGGGAACGAATACGCTGATCTGTGCGCCGACGGGGAGTGGCAAGACCCTTGCGAGCTTTACGTCGATACTGAACACTCTCTACGCAGCGGATCGGGACACGGATGATGGTCTCGAGAACGCCGTCTACTGTCTCTACATCTCGCCGCTGAAATCACTCGCCAACGACATCCACCGAAACCTCGAGGTCCCTCTCGAGGGGATCGAAGACATCGTCGCGAGCCGAGACGACGACCGAGCGATGGGCGAGATCCGCCACGCGATTCGCCACGGCGATACGTCCTCGAGTGACCGTCAGAAGATGCTCGAGGAGACTCCTCATATCCTCAACACGACACCTGAAACGCTCGCGATTTTGCTGAACTCGCCGAAGTTCCGCGAGAAACTGCGCACCGTCGAGTACGTCATCGTCGACGAGATCCATTCGTTAGCGGACGGCAAACGCGGCACCCACCTGTCGGTTAGCCTCGAGCGACTCGAGGCGATGACCGAGGGCGACATCACGCGAATCGGCTGTTCGGCGACGATCGACCCACTCTCGCAGGTAGCCGAATTTCTGGTCGGGCAGGAGACGCCGGGCGGTGACGCTCGTCCGTACGAGATCGTCGACGCTCGTTTCGCTCGCGAGTTCGACATCGAACTCGAGTGTCCGACCGACGATCTGATTAACACCTCCCGCGAGGTCGTCCAGGAGCGATTCTATCGACAGCTTCACGAGCACATTCAGGCCCACACGAACACACTCGTCTTCACAAACACGCGTTCGGGTGCCGAACGCGTCTTGCACACCCTCCGTGAACGCTTTGACGCCTACGACGAGGCCAACTCCGGCTGTCATCACGGCAGCCTTTCGAAAGACGTTCGTCAGGATATCGAGACGCGGCTGAAAGACGGCGACATCGACGTCGTCACGACCTCGACCAGCCTCGAGTTAGGGATCGACATGCCCCACGTCGATATGGTGGTCCAGGTCGGCTCGCCGAAAAGCGTCGCCGCGTTGCTCCAGCGAGTCGGCCGCGCGGGTCATCGCGTCGGCCAGACCGTCACTGGCCGGGTGATCGCCTTGGATCGGGACGAACTGCTCGAGTGTGCGGTCATGCTCAAAAAAGCCGACGACGGGTTCGTCGACTCGGTGTCGATCCCCCAAAACGCCCAGGACGTCGCCGCCCAGCACGTCTACGGGATGGCAATCGCCGAAATCCGCCCGGAGGCCGACCTGAAGGCGATTTTGAAGCGGGCCTACCCCTACCGGGACTACGCCGAGACGGAGTATGAGTCGCTGATGCGGTATCTCACCGCCGAGTACGCCGGCCTCGAGGATCGAAACGTCTACGCGAAGATCTGGCGCGACGAGAACGATCCACCCGACGGCGAGCACCACCACGAGGCGTTTCCCGTCGGCGAGTCCCTGATCGGCAAACGCGGCCGGCTGGCGCGGGTGATCTACATGACCAACATCGGGACGATCCCCGACTCGTTCACCTGTGATGTCTACACCCGCGCGAGCGACGAGTGGGCCGGCCAACTGGACGAGAACTACCTCGATACGCTCGAGAAAGGCGACGTGTTCGTCCTCGGCGGCGACCACTTCGAGTATCGCTACCGACGGGGCTCGAAAGTGTACGTCGATCGCACGAGCGCCCGCCCGACTGTCCCTTCGTGGTACTCCGAACGGCTACCGCTGTCGGTCGATCTCGGCCGAGAGATCCTCACGTTCCAGGCTGCCCTGCTCGACCACTACGAGACTGGCGGGCCACCCCGCGTTCGGGCCTGGCTGCGAGAGTTCCCGCTGGACGACGACAGCGTGCGCGCGATCGCCCGACTGTTCGACCACCAACTCCAGTACGCCGGCCTCGAGAGTGTAAGCACCCACGACCGGCTCGCGATCGAGGTCGTCCGCGACCGCGAGGAGTACGAACGCCACTACTACGTCCACTCGGCGTACGGCCGCAAAGTCAACGACGGCCTCTCGCGGCTGTTTGCCTACCACTGCGCCCAGCAGGCGACCACCAACGTCCGTGTCGCCGTCGCTGACAATGGCTTCGTCCTCTCGATGCCGTTGAATCGCAAGGTCGATCTCGAGGGACTCATCGACGACCTCGAGGCCGACGACGTCCGCGACGATCTCCGACGATCGATTTCGGGAACTGACCTCCTCCAGCGATATTTCCGCATCAACGCGACGCGAGCGCTGATGATCCTCAAACGCTACAAGGGCTACGAGAAATCGGCGAGCGAACAGCAGGTCTCGAGTGAGATGTTACTCGGCTTCGCGGAGGATCTCGAGAACTTCGCCGTTATCGAGGAAACGTATCGAGAGGTTCTCGAGGACAAACTCAACGTCGACGAAATAGAGGCGGTCGTCGGCGACATCGAAACCGGCGATCTCGAGGTTTCTCGAACATTGCTCGATTCGCCGACGCCGCGGGCGTTCGGGCTGGCGACGCTGTCGGCCAGCGATGTCGTCCTTGCCGAAGACGAAAGCGCCGCGTTGCAGGCGTTTCACGAACACGTCCTCGAGAAAATCGGCGATGAGTCGCTGCAGGGACTGCGGGCCAGCACAGACGACAACTAAGGCGACACCCCGGGACAGCGCTTCCACAACTCATAGATACCATTCAATATAACTCCGCAGTAGTGGCTCGAAATCCATAGTTCGGACAGATAGTTGGATGGTTTGCAGCATTCCGGTGTACGCTGGCGGTGAGCCAGCCGCTGTCGCGATCAGTAGGGACCGACTGACTGAACTCGTGGATTGAACAGATACACATCACTGAACCACAGAACGGTACACAACTATGACTGATGCCGAACAACCAAACTGGGACTTCAAGGACCGTGATATTGCTATCCTCTGTGAGCTCTCGAGCGACCCACAGCTGTCTTCGCGGGAACTGACGAACGTCCTCGAGTCGGAGTACGATATCGACGTCTCACACGTTACGGTCAGCGAGTCGATTCGACGGATGCGCGATGAGGGTGTGTTCCGGGAGGCCATTATTCCAAACGAGGAGTATTACACGTTCGCGCTGTTCGAGTTCAAGTTCAACACCCAACAGTTCGAAGACAACTGGCGAGACGCAATGGAGCATATCAAAAACGACAAGCACACGTTGTTTTTCTTCCTCTCGGATGGCGAGTACCAGTGGAAAACGGTCATGATGTTTCGCAGTCGTGAGCAGATTTCGAAGTGGATCCACAGCTGTTACAAAGAACACGGCGGCGTGATTGCAAACATCCGGAACTCCGCGGTTCACAACGTGTTGAAGTTCCAGACGGATCCGCAGATCTACAAAGACCTCCGAGACGAACAGTGATCAACCGGGAGTCGTCGCTCATGACGTTTCGGCAGCGTCCTCGTTTTTATCAGCGAACCACCCATACTGGCGAGTGAAACGACCAATGGTACCACAGCCACGCCTCGACGCCGAGACGACGATGTCTCGGGTTGTCACACGGAGTTCGGAGGATCGAAAGCGATGACCGACCGAGACGTCCACCTGCCGGTCGCCGCCCAACCGACCGTCGACTCGATCGTCGACTACACCCAGCGGGCGGAAGCCGGCGGCTACGACTGCGCATGGCTCCCCGAGACGTGGGGCCGCGACGCCGTCACCGTCCTGACGGCGATGGCCGAACGCACCGACGAAATTGCGATCGGCTCGAGCATCCTCAACACCTACTCACGGTCGCCAGCGCTGTTGGGCCAGACGGCAGCAACGTTACAGGAGGTCTCCGACGGCCGGTTCCGACTTGGACTCGGCCCGAGCGGCCCCGCCGTCATCGAGAACTGGCACGGTTTAGCGTACGGCAACCCGCTCAAGCGCACCCGCGAGACCGTCGACATCGTTCGGCAGGTGCTCTCGGGCGAGGCCGTCGACTACGACGGCGACGAGTTCGACCTCGCGGGCTTTCGGCTGCGCTGTGCGCCACCGGAGCCGACCCCGCCGATCGAAGTGACCGGCATGGGACCGAAGGCCGTCGAACTCGCCGGCCGCTTTGCCGACGGCTGGCACGGGATCATGCTCACCCCCGACGGCGTCCGCGACCGCCTCGAGGACATCGAACGCGGGGCCGAACTGGGCGAGCGCAGCCCCGAGGACGTTCACGTGACGACTGGCGTGACCTGCTGTGTGCTGGACGACACTGACCGCGCCCGCGAACTCGCGCGCCAGCACGTCGCCTTCTACGTCGGCGGCATGGGCACGTTCTACCGCGACGCACTCGAGCGACAGGGCTACGACGAGGCCACGGAGATCCACGACGCCTGGCAGGCAGGCGAGCGCGAGCGTGCACTCGAGTGCCTTGGAGACGACCTCCTCTCTGATCTCTGTGCCGTGGGCGACCCCGAATCGGCTCGTGAGAGCCTCGAGCGCTACGAGGCCGTCGACGGGATCGACGCGATCGCCGTCAGTTTCCCACGTGGCGCGACAGAAGCCGAGGTTCGACAGACGATGGATGCAGTGGCACCGGGAGCCGACTGAGCACCGGCGGTCGAACGACGTCGGCCGCGGTGTGTCTTTAGTGCGCTCGAGTCGACCCCGACAGCTACAAACCCCCAATCCCCTCAGTTCGTGGTATGCCCGGCAAGGTGAGCCCGGACGACTTGCTCGACCACGTCTTCGGCCGGACGGGAACGGCTGCCGACGACGAGACAGTACTACAGGGACCCGCAGACGGCGAGGACGCCGCTGGAATCGCAGTCCCCGGAAGCGACGAGACACTCGTCGTCAGCTCCGATCCAATCTCGCTTGCGGCCTCGCAGGTCGGCACGCTCGCCGTCCGCGTCGCCTGCAACGACGTCGCTGCCTCGGGTGCAGACCCGCGCTGGCTGACGGCCGTCATCATGCTTCCCGACGAGGACGCACCACTCGAGGCGATCACGCGCGACCTCGACGTGGCCGCTCGAGATATCGGCGCGTCGATCGTCGGCGGCCACACGGAGTACGTCGACCAACTCGAGCGCCCGCTGCTCTCGCTGACGGCGATGGGGATGGCCGAGTCGTTCGTCCCGACACACGGCGCTGAACCAGGCGACAGCGTCATCCTGACGAAAGCTGCCGGGCTCGAGGGCACCGCGATCCTCGCGTCCGACTTCGGCGATGACCTCGGCGTCGACGACGCCACCTGCGAGCGCGCTGCGGGGTTTGTCGATGAGATCAGTATCGTCGCCGACGGCCGCGCGATCCGCGAGTATGCCACGGCGATGCACGATCCCACTGAAGGCGGCGTCGCCGCCGGTGCGCTCGAGATCGCCCGCGCTTCGGACGTTCGCCTCGAGATCGATCGCGACGCGGTGCCGATTCGCGAGGAGACCCAGCAGCTATGTGCGGCGGCCGACGTCGATCCGTTGCGAATTTTCGGCTCCGGGGCGTTGCTCGCGACCGTGCCGAGCGAGGCCGTCGATGACTGTCTCGAGTCGCTCGCCGAGGCAGGCCTTGAAGGGGCCGAAATCGGCACGGTCCAAGCGGGTGCGTTCGAACTGATCCTCGACGGTGAGTCGATAACCGACCCGATCGAGGACGACCTTTACCCGCTCTGGGAGGCGGCCGACGCCGAGGACTGACCGTCGGGACTGCTGGCTGCCAGCACCGCGTCGATGACCGTCTCGATGAGGACCGGGTCGGGCGCGACGACGATGTCCGCCCCGAGACGAACGAACGGGTCGCTCGAGTCGGCTGTAGCAACGGCCACGATTTTGGCGTCGGTGTACGACTGGGTGGCAGCGATGGCGTCGCCGGCATCGGTTCCAGCAGCCGAAACGAGCACTGCACGACACCGCTCGAGGCCCGCTCGCTCGAGCGTGTCGCCGTCTGTCACCTCGCCGACGAACCTGTTGAC
Source organism: Natronorubrum sp. A-ect3 (assembly GCF_041821125.1). Classification (NCBI taxonomy): domain Archaea; kingdom Methanobacteriati; phylum Methanobacteriota; class Halobacteria; order Halobacteriales; family Natrialbaceae; genus Natronorubrum; species Natronorubrum sp. A-ect3. Next base: position 387,869 of record NZ_JBGUBB010000002.1, read on the forward strand.
ATCGTCGGGCAGGCTCGACACTGCGTCTTCGTTCGTGAGGACCGTGACCGACGCGTGTTTTGCAAGCCCCTCGAGTACGGGTGCGAGCGTCGCGTCGCCGTCGAGGACGGCGACCTGTGGTGTGTCTCCATCCTCGCTGCCGCCGGCAGCGCTGGTGTCGGTCGTCGTCATCGCGCGTCGACCAGTTCGCTCGAGGTGGGCCTCGAGTGCGGGCTGGAACAGGCTGCCGGCGGCCGCGGCGATGGTCGCGGGCCCAAGGATCGCCAGCGAGATGGCAAAGAGGCGTCCCGAATCGGTGGCTGCGTGGATGTCGCCGTAGCCGACTGTACTCGCGGTGACGACAGTGAAGTAGACCGCGTCGACGACGCCGTCAACGCCGTCGAACTCTCCGCGGAGCGCGTACGCACCGGCAGTGCCGTAACAGAACACGCCGACGAGCGCCAGCAGTGCGCCGATCTGCGTTGCAGTGAGATGACTCGAGCGACCGAACCGCCCGCTCGTGGCCACGAGAACGACGAGGCCGCCGACAGAGAGGACAACGAGCGGCACCGAGAGCAGCCGGTACTGGACGATACCGTGAGCCGCCGACAGCCCAATAAGGACGACAGCGGCGGCGAACGCGATTCGGTACCCCCGTCGCATTCCCCACGCGGTGACGAGCAGGGCGAAGCCGATGATGGTGCCGCTGAACTCCGTGACCGCCTGCAGCGTCCCGAGGACGCCGGCCGCCTCGACAGCGGGAGCCGTGAGAATCGCCGCGACGCCGGTCACGATTGACGTCAGCGCGATCGCGACGACGACCCAGACCACGACCCGAACGCCGGGCCGACGCGGGTGAAGCGAGTCGAGCATAGCGAGTCCTCACCGCCGACAGCGGTAAATCCCCGGCCGTCTTCCACGTTCCGAGACCGGACCCTGCGCGAATTCGCCTGCACGAGTGTTTCCCTCATGATAGTGGTTGTCGTGGTATGGCGACAATCGCGTACGAGACACCCGACGGCACCGCCGAGGAAGCGGTCGACGCCGAGCATATCACGGACTCGGGGAAGGTACAGGGCGTTCGAATCAGACTCGAGAACGCGGGCTTCGTCCACGTACCGTACACTCGGCTGTACTGGATTCGAATGAGCGAGGACGAAGGGAGTGTCGACTACTCCTCGGCGTAACGACCCGAGCGACGGTCGACCACCGCCGAACCGACGTGGCCGACGACCGCGGGAACGACGATGATCCACGCGACGAGAGCAGCGTAGAGTGCGCCGAGCGCGAGTGTGGCGCTGACGGCCGATTCGGCAAGTTGGAGCGCCACGACGCCGCCGCCACCGACAGCGGCGAGGGCGACGCCCTCGAGTCTCGAGCGCAGGGCTGGGAGCCCGTTGATTCGACCGGCAGTCAGCAGGCCGCCGAGCGCCCCGCCAACGGCAAGGATAGTGTCCTCGCGGCCGCCAGTGATGGCGAGGGCGGGCACCGCGAGGACGATTGCGATCGCGAATCCGACTGCCGGTACACCGCGAGTGAGTCGGTTCATCGCGACGACGAAGCCGACGCCCAACAGTGCGCCGACGATCACATCACCGAGGTAGTGGACCCCGAGGACGACTCTCGAGAGCGAGATGGCGATGACGAGCGCCCCGACGCCGGCGACGGCCCACGCCTCTCGAGATCGGTTGGATACCGAGAGCAGACCGCCATAGACGACCGTCGCCGCGAACGCGTGACCGCTCGGGAAGCCGTAGCCCTCGCGTTCACTCTCGAGGGCGACCAGCATGGCGTCTTCCGGCGGACGCGGGAGTGCGAGCGCTGTTTTCAACGCGAGCATCACCGCGAGGCCGGCGATCGCGTAGCTGATCACGAGCGCGCTCTGTCGTCGATCGCCCCACCAGAACAACAGCGCAAGGATCCCCATCAGCGCCGTGACGCCGCCGAGTTCGGTAATTGCGATCACGAACTCCGCATACTCCGCAGACACCGCCTCGCGAACGAGTTCACTCTCCGCTTCGAGTCTCATCACGGGTACTGACTGTCAGGTAACTCTATATAAGCGTATCCCGTCGCCGTCGCGTCGGGCCGGCTCTCGAGGCGACGCCGACCGCCGTCGATCCGGACCCGCGGCCGACACGAGCGAACGCGAGAAACTCACTCGATCTTCGCCGTAGTCATGACGATGGCAGTCTCGCCGTCGTCGTAGATCACCGTCAGTTCCGCTCCGGTTGGCACGTCCTCGATCGTGGCCGTCTCGCCTGCGGTTACCGTCTCGACGCCGAACGAATTTTCGTGTCGGTCGCCGTCGACCTCGACGACGACGGCGTCGCCCTCGAGGTGGTCACCGCCCGTGTGGGTGAGTTCGACGGTTGCCTCGTCGTCCAGCCGTTCGATATCGAACGCGACCTGTGGAACACTCTCCGTTTCGGTATCGGCTTCCGGTCGGCGAATGCCGACAAGCGTCGCCGTCCCTGCCTCGAGTGCATCCTGGCCGCTGTCGACGACGACGAGGCCGTCGACGTCGGCACTCGTCTCGAGGTGGAACACGCCGGCCTGCAGGTCGTCGAACGACGCCTGACGCTCGTCAGTGGGGGTGTTGTCCACGAGCTCGACGAGCGTCCAGTCGGCATGATCGACGAACGGCCCGTTCGCAAAGACGTGATACGTCACGCTGTCGCTATCCATGACTGGGGCGATGTAGGCCGTCGGGACGTCACTGTCGAGATCACGGCTGACACGGAGTTCGTCGGCCGTCGCGTCCGCACCCTTGAACTGTGCAGCGAGGACGAACGCCGACTCGGAACCCGAATACTCGATCTCTTGCCCGTCGTCCGTGACGCGCACGTCGTCGTCGACGAACGCGGGATACTCCACAGTTGCGTCGGCCGTCACTGCGTTGGCGAGTGCATTCGAGTCGTCGCCGTCGGTGTCGTCTTCGCTCGACTCGTCGGGTTCGACGGATGACTCGTCCAGACAGCCGGCACCTGCTGTGGCGATGACGCCCGCAGTGACGGCGAGCAGTCGTCGTCTCGATGATTCTGTCATTGTGACGGCTTTCGAAGCAAGCTATAAACCTGTTGCCAACTCGTCGAAGGAACAAACACTCCTGTGTCGGGCTACGTCCGCGCCCACTCGAGCATTCGCGCATAGACCGGATCGGACGAAAGCGCCGCCGGATCGCCGACGAGCACGAGCGCGCGTTTCGGTCGGGTCAGCGCGACGTTGATGCGTCGGTAATCCTCGAAGATGGGTCCCTCGAGCGTTCCCGTCGCAGTAAAAGAGATAATGATGACCTCCTGACTCGAGCCCTGAAAACGGTCGACCGTATCGACGGTGACGTCGTCGGGCACGTGTCTCGAGAGTTCGGAGACCTGCGCCCGGAAGGGAGCGATAACGCCGATTTCGGATCGCTCGAGGCCTGCCGCCTCATACTGCTCGATCAGGTCGGCGATCCGCGCTGCCTCCTCACTGTCGGTGTACTGCCCGCCGTCGCCCTCGACGTCGACGAACGTGACTGGGTCCTGCAGTGCTGGGGGGAGTGCATCCCTGGCAACGCCCTCGAGATCGTTCAAGGTTCGTCCGGCGACCTCGGGTTCGGCGGGTCGGAGCTCGCCGTCGTAGAACTCCCTCGAGGCGAAGGCCTGAATGCGCTGGTTCATCCGGTACTGGCGGTCGAGCATGACCCCAGCCTCGGGATGGCAATCGATGAGGCGTTCGAACAGCGACTCCGTGAGGTCGTTTTCGGCGCGGACGACTGGCGGCAGCTGTTCGTGATCGCCGACGAGGACGAATCGCTCGGCGAGATTGATCGCCGCGCAGGTGCCTGGCTCCGTGAGCTGGGCGGCCTCGTCGACCAGTGCGACGTCGAACGCCTGCTCTTTCATCACTCGAGAGCCACAGGTCGCCGTCGTCGCGGCGACGACCTGTGCGTTCTGGAGTTCGGCGACGCGGTCTTCCGGGTCCCCCGAGCGCTCGAGGCGATACGGCTCCATATCCTCGCGGATGCCGCTTTCGGAGCCGACGCGGACGACGGAGACGCCTTCGCCGTCTCCAGATCGTTGCGTCTGCGACCCAACGCCGTCTTCGAGTTGCTCGAGCAAGGCCTCGAGAGCGTTGTCGACGGCTCGGTTCGTAAACGCAGAGAGCAGGACGCGCTCACCGCGTTCGACCATCGCGCGAATGGCACGGGCAATGGTGTAGGTCTTCCCGGTGCCCGGCGGCCCGTGAATCAGGGCACAGTCTCGCGCGCCGACGGCTTTCGTTACGGCCTCGTTCTGGGCGGCGTTGTTGTCGATGAACGTCTCGTCGACGCCGCCGGTTTCACCGGCTCTGTTTCGGTGCGTCTCCGACGCACCGCTCTCCTCGAACTCGGGCGTGGCTCGCCCGAACAGGATATCCTTGCGACGCTCGTCGCCTTTGAGCAACGCGTCGTGCATCGCGACCAGCAGCCGGTCGGTCGTCAGTTCGGAGGGGTAGACGTCGAGCCGCGTGACCTCGACCGGCTCGTCGGCCGTCAGGACGACCACATCGTCCAACCGTTCGATGGTTGCGAGTTCCGAACTCCCCCGGACTGGATGGCCGTCGCTCGCCAAGACGAAGTCGCCTTCCCGTATCTTCGAGTTCGCGCTGCTCGTCCGGCGGGCGCGAAGCTCCCAGCGACCGCCCTCGAGTGGGCGTTTCTCGATAAACTCGAGGTCGATCAGCGCCCGATCGTCGTCGGCGCGCTCCTGGGCGTCCTGTTCCCAGAGTTTGGCGTACTCGTGGTGGACCTCCCGGCGTTCTTCTTCGATCGCCCGATAGAACCGATCGAAGTACTCGCGTTCCTCCTCGGGTAGCGGCGTCGCGATCTGGCCGGCTTTCGACTCCTGATCGAGCCGGCCCGAGACGACCATGCAGGTGTCCTGTTCGAAACAGTACTCACACTTGGCCGACCCCTCGTAGCCGGTCGGGATGTCGCCGGCGATCTCCATCGCCGCGAGTTCGTTGCGCTGGCGGACGACGAACTTCAACAGCCCATCGCCCATCGTGAACTCCTTTGCCGGGGTGAGATCGCCCGTTTCCTCGTTGCGATCCAGCGCCGAGTTTTTCGTGTAGAGCAGCGTCCCGAGGTCGACGTCGCCGCCGTGTTCTTCGAGCAAGAGCGCATAACAGGCCGCCTGCACCTTGTCTTTGAACCGCGGCTCTTTTTTCAGGTTTTTGCCCGTCTTGAGTTCGACCGGCGCGCCGCGTCGGATGGCGTCGGCCCGCCCGCGAATGCCGAACGTCTCGCTGATGAGCAACTGCTCGGAGCGCCAGCTGTCTTCTTCGGTTAACCGACCCTGCTCGAGCCACCCTTCGATCGCTGTGGCGTTCTCCCGAACCTCCTCGGCGACAGCCTCGGACGTCTCGCCGAGCAAGCCGAGTTCGAGGCCGCGTTCGTCGACGCGGGCGGCGATCGATTCCTCGAGGTCGCGGCCACGAAGCAGGTCGCCAAAGACTTCGTGGACCAGGGTCCCTTTGACGACGGGATAGTTCAGCGGCACACCCGACAGTTTGTTCAGATAGTAGAGTCGGGGACACTCCACCCAGTTGCGGATCGCCGTCACGTTCACCAGAAAACTCGGCTCGACGACGACGTAGGAGTCGCCCGTCGTCGCATACTGGGTCTCGCCCTGATACTCTTCTTTTTTGGCGTTGGTAACGAGCACCTCCATTCCCGGCTCGAGATAGTCAGCCGACTCAGCCCACTTGTTCCAGAGGGTTACCGTCGTGGTCTCGTGGCCAGCTGCGAGGTCCGTCTCCGTGTCGTCTTGAGGACGCGCCACCGTTTGTGACGCTGTGCCGTTATCGCCGTCGCCTGCCATCCGCAACGGCACTTCAGCGAGGTCGCTCTCGCCGTAGCTCGTCGACACCGTCCGCACCTCAACCTCATCCGCGACGGTTCCGCGTACGTACACGACTGTTTGTCACGGACGAGTCCTCAAAAACGCTATCGGTCGTCCGTCCACGCGCCGTCCACCTGTTAGTTGCTCCCCGAGCCGAACCGTCTCGTCACCGCCCCCTCGAGTTCGGTCCTGACCTGTCGGAGGATCGGGCGCGGGTCGTCCAGATGGCCGTAATCGAACTGCGGCGTCGTAACACACGAGCCGATAATCTCGGCCGCCCGCCCCGGCAGCGGGGGCCGTTCGACGAACGGAGAGTCCTCGCGAATGACACTTACCAGATGCTCGAGTTCGCCGTACAGGTAGTGGGTGCCGACGCCGACGTCGTAGCCGGGTTCGATCAGGTCGGACCGACCGGTGGCCGCCAGCCAGTACCAGGCCGGGAAGTCCGCACCGGCGCGAGTCGCACACGCGAGCGACTGCCACATCCGCGGGTTGATCTCGATGATCGAGAACTCGCCGGTTTTCGTGTCTCGGACGTACTCGATACAGGCGAGGCCGTGCCACTCGAGTTCGTCAAGGATCGCCCGGCCGGCGTCCTCGAGTTCCGGAATGTCGACCGACTCCCGGAAGACGCCCCCGCTGCCGGTGTAGGAGTCGCCGCGAAGCTGGCGGTGCTGGAACGTGCCGAGCGCTTCTCCGTGGTCGTACAGCGCCCCGAAGAGGTACTCCTCGCCCTCGACGTACTCCTGGACGATCGGTTCGTGGCCCATCTCCGCCTGGAGCATGTCGACGTCCGGCGTCTCGCCCGCCGGTACGTGTTCGACCGACTTGGCGATCGTCGAGTCCTCGAACGTGAACTCCTCGAGGTACGTATCGGTGAGCAGGTTGTACCGGGACTTGACGACTCTGTCGCCGCTCCAGTCGTCGACGTCGCCGAGCAGTTGGGTGTCCGGGATCGCCACATCGGCCTGCTTTGCAGCCTCCGCGAGTTGCTTTCGGTCGTGAACCGATTGCAGCGTCTCGAGATTCGGGACGACGACGTCGACGTGGCGCTCGAACTCGTCGGCGTACTTCGCGAGGACGTACGGGTCGTGTGGCCGGTGGGGGACGATCGTCCGAACGTCCGGCCGGGCGGCCAGGCCCAACAGCGCGTCCCTGTACGCCGGGAGATCGCTCGGCGGTGAGACCAGCACCGACTCGTCGCAGTACCGGGAAGCGGTGACGCTCAGAGACTCGTCGTCGACCGCGGCGATCGTATGGACGTCGCGGTGACCGAGCGATCTGACGGTCGCGTACCCGTGTGGATATCGCGATGCGGTGACGACGACGGCGTCGCGGTTGTCAGTCAAGATCGATCACCGTCGGTTGGAGACACCGCTCGAACGGACCGGGCGTGTGATCGTGTCGCATCGTCGAATCGTCCTCGAGTACACACGCCGTCGCGGGCATCGTCAGGACTGTCAACAGCGTATAAAGCTCGCCGACACGGTCTTCGCCGCGACAGTGGGTCCGGTACAACTCGCGTATCGCGTCGGCGTCCGGACCGGGGAGCGCGTCGGCGAGACCGCCCTTCGCCTCGAGGATGTCGGTCGCGAACCCGAACGAGCGAAGCAGTTCTGCGTCGTCAAGCCACGGGCCGTCGGTCAGATACGGCTCCGGCGGCGACCGGGGCGAGACGTACTTCTGCCAGCACTCCATCGCGTGTTCGCCGGCGTACGCGGCCGGGAACGACCGCGAGAGCGAAACGCCGGTGCTCGCGTGTGGGATCGCCGCCAACTCGGGGGACAGTCGCTCGACGGCCCGGTTGACGAGGTTCCGTCGGAGCCGGTACCGGATCGGCATCGACAACGAAAGGTCGACGAGTCGGTCGTCGAGAAACGGCGTTCGATACGGAAGGGTCTGCCGGAGGGCGGTGTGAAATCGCATGTCGTCGTCGTTCGACAACGGATACAGATCGCCGTAGTAGACGACTTCCTCGAGCGAGTCGTAGGTGACGCCGTGATGGACGATCCGATCGCCCTCGCGGTAGATGTTCTCCTCGAGCACCGTCCGGAGGTCGGTCGGGGTTTCGAGATCGTCGTGGGCCCGCTCGAGCAGGAGATCGATGTAGTCGTCGACCGTCTCGACCGACCGCTCGACCGGCAGCGTCACCGATCCCAGCGGGCCGAGCGACGTCGTCGGGGACGGGATTCCGAACCCGTCGAACAGCGAGTCGGCGTACAGCCCCGACAGGAGTCCGTCGATCCGGTCCGTGAGTTCGTCTTCGAAACCGGTCGTGTACGGCTGCGTGAACCAGCCGTTGAACGAGCCCGCCCACCGGTTGCGCTCGAGCGCGTTGATCCGGTACTGTGGCCCCCGCTCGAGCAGTTCGAACTCGGCGTCAGCTGTAAGCGCGACCCGTTCCGCGATGCGGGCCTCGCGGTTCATCCAATCGTTCATATGAAACGCTGTCGCGTCCTCGAGGCCAGCCAGTACGAGCCTGGAGTCGCTGCCCCCGGAGAGCAACACGCCGTAGTCGCGACCGTCTCGCGTCCACTCCTCGACGACCGTCCGGAACCGACGCGTGAACTCGTCGACAAACCACTCGAACGACTCATCGCGCGGGCAGTATCGCGGCCGCCAGTACTGGTCGGTCGTCAGGTCGCCCTCGGCGAGCGAAAGCGTCGTGATCGTCCCCGGCTCGAGTTTCTCGATTTTCTCGAACGGCGTCGTCACCCCGAACGTTCGGCGAAAGGCGAGATACTCGTGGAGGTACGCCGGGGAGAAGGCAGTGTCAACTGCCGGATGAAACGGGAGCGCCTGGACGTTCGTCGAAAAGACGAGCGTCTCGTCATCTGGCCGCGTCCAGTAGACCGGTACCGTGCCGAGTCGATCGGTACACAACGAGAGTCGGTCGCGTTCCGCGTCGTACAAGAGCAGCGTGAAGTTCCCGTTGAGTTCGCCGACGAAGTCGATCCCTTCGCGTTCGTACCGCGACAGGCAGTACTGTGCGGGATCGACACCGGTGGGACGAGGCTCGTACTGTCCGGGTCGCGTTCCGTCGCTCGAGTCGGCTCCGTACACGTCGCCGATCACCCAGCAGCAGATCGATCCATTGCTGGCCGCGTGGGGACCGTTCGAGGCCCGGTGTACCCGTGGCGCTGCCGCGATCGCCACGCCGTCGGTTGCGTACTGTACGCTGGCGTCGGACGGAAGCCAGTCGTCGAGTATGCCCGCAGCCGAGCCGCCGGTGTGGACCACCCCGTGTGTGTATCGCATCTCTCATCACCTCTCCGCCGAGTCGAGCAGCGCTTGCTGATCGACGGTCGGCGAAAGTACGCGAGCCTGCATCATAGCCGACGGAAGTACGCGAGCCTGCATCATAGCCGACGAAGGGGTCGCTGCGGTATTTATTATATCTACGATAGAATCAATGCATTCCGTGAGTTCAGTCGTAGTAACTGAGATTGGCCTCCATCACGAATCCGTAACCCGCTGAACGGCCGTCCGAGACCCGGTATTTCGGCCGACCGACACGACTGACCGAGCGATCGTCCGCCGGGAGCGTCGCCTTCACACTACGGCACGACGGGAACTCTTTCACGTGGTAAAACCGTTAGAAACAGTTCATGATCGATTCGTCGGGTGTCGAGCTCCGTCCGATCGTCAGACGTCGGGACGATCGACGCGTGGTACGACCGGTCGGTCCGTATCAGTCACCGTCCTCAATCGTCTCACCCTCGAGATACCGTCTCCCGCGGTCCGTAATCTCGTACTTGCCACGGTCGACCCGCTCGACGAGTTCGTGCTCGGCTAACTCGTTTAAGCGGCGGTTGACTGCTCCCCGACTCCGATCGATGTTTCGGGCGATCAGCGACGGCGTGAGAACCAGTCCTGCGGTCTCGAGCGTTCGAAGGATGTGTCCGTCCATCGGCGTCATCCACTCCGGTGGCGACCGAACCGCGCTCGGATCGGCACAGAGAAAGACCGACCACTCCGTCCGCCGGAGACGGTTGTGCATCGGATCGTAGAGCCCGTATGCGACGAGCAGCGCAGCCACCCCGTGGACGAAGTGAATCGCCGGGCGATACGTCAGCTGCACGAGCGGATCGCCGATGACAAAGAGAAACAGTCCGACGAACGAGACGGCTATCGATGGCCGGGTGCGAAGCTGGACCCGGTTCCGATACAGGAGGATGCAGAGGACAAGGCTGGCCAGTACCCCGACGAATAGATCGTACGCCACAAGCATTGAGTGGTCAGTCACGACTCTCCCCCGAAGTCGTGAAGCGTCAGGAAGAGCAGCGACACGAGGACGAGGACGCTCGTGTTGACCCCGCTCTTGAGAAGCCGTACGAGCGGAACGTCACAGCCGACGAGCAAGACGAGGCCGTTCTGGACAGTAAACAGTGACATCACCACCAGGAGCGCAAAAACGAGCGTTCCGATCGGCGTACGACGGAAGACGGACCACAGAAGCAACGAGAGGAGCGTCGCACTCGTCCCCGTAATAACTGCAAAGAGGACCGAGGCCTCATAGACGAGACAATCGCTCATTAGCCGACTATCGATTACTCCTTCTCATTACTCTTGCTCTGTTGACCGCCGTCTTTCGCGGACTCGAGACCGGATCAGCGGCCGAATCCGCTCAAGCGACGCGTCGTAAGCCCGGATTACTCGCGTCGGACCTCGTCTCGAGGTGGAACAGCCGCCGACGTTTTTGCCCGAATGAAACGGATCACCGCCCGTTATGAGTGACTCGAGCAGGGACGACCGTGATCGGGAACCAACGAGCGGGGCCGGTGACGTCGGCGACGAGGAACGGGTGTAAGCGGTTCGAGCCCGCCTAGCGGGCCGGACCGAACTCCGGCTCGAGTCCGTCCTCGAGCCGTCGGAGCCGGTGTTCGGCGGCGTGATGGCGAATCGCCACGACGGCAAACGCGACCATGACGACGGCGAACGGACTCGAGACTGCGAACGAGACGCCGTTGAGATAGCTATTTCCGAGCTGTCCGACGGCAAGTGCAAGCGGGCCGAGTGCGAGCAGGCTGCTTTTGACAGGCGTTGCACGAAACAGTTCGACGAGCGAGAGTGACTGGCGGACAGACATGGACAAGCGTCAGTTACTCGTTCTGTCGGCGGAGTCGGGGTAGCCTTTTTGCTTCGACCCGATCGGGTGCGGGGGCCTGTTTCGAATCGACTGGCAGGGTCGATCGTCGCGACCGATACGTTCATTCTGCCTGCCTCACAACCACTACGTATGCGGATTCGCGAGTGGAAAGACATACTCGAGGACGTCACCGAGCGGAACGTCGAGCCGGAGGATTGGCGTGCTGTCGCCGGTGATCGTGCCGGCGGCGTCGGCGAAGACATGTACCTCGCGCATCCAGCGGCCGGGGTCTTCTTCCTGAAGACCTACGCAAAGAACCCGTTCGAGGTGCGCGGCGTCGGCACGCGGGTTGCTCGCAGTCTCGATGACGAAATCGGCTCATTTCTCCCCCAACAGGACGAGGGCGGGCGCTTTGCCGTGCAGTCGCCACCCGAAGATGCGGACCAGGCCGAAACCGTCGGCAAGCGACTCGAGACCGTCCTCGAGACCCATGCGGACGCGCCGACGCGTCCACAGGATCTGTTCGACGATGTCATGGAAGCTCTCGAGAGCCCCGCGTTCGGTCCGATGGCCTACGACCAGTACGACCGGCCCGACGAACTCGACGGGCTTTCCGAGCAGTTCGAGGAAGCCGACGACCTGCTAAACGCGGAACTCGATGACTTGATCGAGACCGACGAAGTCGATCGTGGCTTCATGTGAGCGACGGTGGCTGCAGCGTTCAGCCTGCGTTTGCGACCGGTGTGTCTTTGCAGGCGGATACCGACTGGTGATGATATGAGCGACCGTGCAGAAACCGTCGTCCGTGACTACTACGACACACTCCAGTCCGGTGAGCCGCTGTCACCATACTTTCTCGAGGACGAATCGACTGTCAAATTCGGGATCAGCGAGTCGCTGTACGGATTCGAGGCCATCAGCGAGGCGTTACGAGAACAGACGGCGACGACTGAGGAATGGACCCTCGAGAGCGAGCACCTGGTCGTCACGGAACGCAACGGCAGTGCTACGTTCGCCGACGAGGTGACGATGGCCTGGACGGACACCGAAGACAACGACCGACGGCGCTTCGAGACGCGCTGGAGCGGCACACTCGTCGAGACAGCAAGAAGCGAGGCAGCCGTCGACGCACACGAGTGGCTGTTCGCGACGATGCATGTCAGCGCGGCCCACGAGCTATGAGACGTGGGCCTGGGCGCGACCCCAGAACGACGTCGTCCGGAAGTGAGTTGACCCGGCCATCAGCCTGGATCGAGGCCGGATTCGTCTTGCTCGTCGGTCTTTCGGGTGGGATGATGGCACTCCAGGGTGGGGCATCACTGGCCGTGATCGGGCTGATGATGGTCGGTGGCCTCATCGCTGGCGGCGCGTTGCTCTGGTATCTTCGCTGGATTGTCGACTAGTAGCTCACACGTTGACTGCTGTGCCGGCGCAAACGGTGCCGGTCGCCAGATACGCTCAACGGTCGACACGCCGGAGCCATAGCTCGGGCTCGTCGAGTTCGTCGTGTGTCGGGAGATATGCTGGTCCCTCCCAGACAAGACTCGCCGTCTCGAGGTCGCGTGCGCTAACGACATCTTCGAAGAAGTTCTTCCCGCGTTTGTACTGTCGTTCCTTGAGGCCGAGTCCGAGCAGCCGTCGGAACAGTTGCTGGAGCGGGCCGCGACCCTGTCTGCGTTCGTCGAGTTTTCGACGCAGGTCGGCGTACTCATCGTCGAAGGCGTGGTCCATGAGGAGTTCGGCGTACCCCTCGACGACGGTCATCGCTGCATCGAGTTCGCGGAACGATGCCCGGTTGAACGAGCCGTCCGAGAGCGCTGCGATGCCGTCTTCCATACGGGTCTCGAGGTGGTCGGACAACCAGGGTGCAGCGCCGAACTCGGCGGCATGGGTTACCTCGTGGAAGGCGATCCAGCGCCGGAACCGGTCGGCGTCGACGTCGAGTTTCTCGGCGGCGTTCAAGATGTTCGGCCGAACGAAATACAGCGCGTGATCGTCGGCGGGCGTCTCGGCGAGCAAGAGCGGATCGTACTGGCCCAGCACGTTTCGACCGAGAAACGCGAGCAGGACGGTCATCGTCCCCGTATTGACTGTTCGGGCAACACCGGGGAACGTGCCGGTCTGGACCTGACTCTCGAGGGTGCCCATGACGCGTTCGAACGTCGCGATGTTGGCGTCGATCCAGTGGTGACGGTTCTGGATCTCGATAGTGTCGGGAACGTCGAACTCGGCACCCGAGACCGTTCGGATGGCGTCTCGCGCCTCTCGGACGTCACGCGCGTAGGCCTCGCGCTCGGCGGCTGGAACATCGAGCGACCCCGGCTCGGTCGCTGCTTTCGCAGCGTCGGCAGCCGACTGCCAGTCGATCATATCGTCACCGGACGCCCCGGCAACGGCCTGGGCGCTACGATAGAGATTCACGAATGCAGATACGGGAAGCAGGCGCAAAAGCGTTCGGTCAGGTTAGTTGACGATGACGTCGGGCTCTTCTTCTGTCTCGAGGTCTGGCTCGTCGTCGTCGCCGCGGAACTTCTTGGCAGCGGCGGCGATGCCGACGAGGACGACGAGTGCGACGATGGCACCCACGGCTTTTCCGCCGGAGCTGTCGTCAGTCGTGGCAGCTTCGTCCTCGTCAGTTTCGGCCTCGAGGTCGGATGACTCCTCGCTGTCGCCGAACGGAAGCGGCTCGTCGAGCGTTCGTGGTCCAAACTGGGTGTCGCCGTCAAGATGCAACTCGATGAAGGTAAACTTCTTTTCTCCCATAACCGGATGTCCCACGAGTGTCCACTTAGCCGTTGGGTTCGGGTTCTGAGAGCGAGAGGCAACAGGATAGTACCAACTGCAACGACTTCCACACGCATCGCACAGCTGTCGTGCGATCAGATGTGCAGTGACGTTCGGTGACTACGATACATTAATTCCGTTGGGACGGTACTTCTACCCATCACAGTCGGTACCAGATGGATACAGGACCGGTACGATTAAGTGTCCATCACCTGCGCTCTTTCGTATGAGTGGACGACCGCTGGATGTCCTCGAGGCGTCGCTTGGTGAACGTGTTTCGGTACGACTCAAGAGTGGCGACGAGTACGTCGGCGATCTCGCTGGCTACGATCAGCATATGAATCTCGTGCTCGAGGACGTCACAATCCCCATCGGGGACGAAGTCGAATCAGAGTCGCCGGCCGAAGACACAACCATTATACGCGGCGATAACGTCGTTTCGATCACTCCATGACTGGCGCAGGAACCCCGAGCCAAGGAAAGAAGAACAAGACGACACACACCAAATGTCGTCGCTGCGGAGAGAAGTCCTACCACACCAAGAAGAAAGTCTGCTCGTCGTGTGGCTTCGGTAAATCGGCCAAACGACGCAGCTACGAGTGGCAGTCGAAAACCGGCGACAACTGATTCCTGAGACTGCGGTTTTCGCTTCTGCTTTCTTCACCTCGAGTCCCAACTGCAGCTGTCACTAATCGTGCCGACAGTTTGTGCGACGACGTGAAACCGCCGATGGACAGTCATTTGTCTTGGGCCACGAACACGTGCGTATGGAGACGACGGACGCCTTTGTCGGTCTCGAGTGTGTCGATTGTGCGGCGACCTACGACGCTGCGGACGAACCACACCAGTGTCCCGCCTGCGGCGGGATGCTCGATCCGAGCTACGACTACGATGCGATCGACCTCGACCGCGAGGCCCTCGAGTCGCGACCGTTCGACTCGCAGTGGCGCTATGCGGAACTGCTCCCGTTCACGCGAGAGTCGGCAGTGACGAGCGACGAAGGGGCAACGGCGCTGGTCGACTGCCCGAATCTGGCCGACGAGCTGGGCGTCGAGCGTCTGCTGATCAAAGACGACGGCCGGAACCCGACGGGGTCGACGGCGGACCGCGGCCAGTCGCTGGCGCTGACAGCGGCCAGTCAGCACGGCGCGACTGACGTCGTCCTCGCCTCGACAGGCAACAGCGGCCAGTCCGCGGCCGCTTACGCAGGCCGGGCTGGCCTCGAGTCACACACCTACGTCCCGTCGCGCTCGAGTTTCACGAACAAGGCGATGGTCAACGTCCACGGCGGCGAGATGAACGTCGTCGGTGGGCGTTTCGATGACGCTGTCGGGGCCTACGAGGAGGGACTGGCCGAACACGACGACTGGTACTCGGTCCAGTCGTTCGTCACGCCGTATCGCCACGAGGGCGCGAAGACGACCCTCTACGAAATCATCGAGAGACTCGAGTGGTCGGTGCCCGACATTGTCGCCTACCCGACGGGTGTCGGTGTCGGTCTTGTCGGCGCGTACAAGGCTGCGACGGAGCTGCAGGAGCTCGGACTGATCGACGAGTCGCCGGCGCTGTACGCCACGCAGGCCGAAGGCTGTGCGCCGATCGTCGACGCCTTCGAGAACGATCGCGACGTTCACGAGCCGGTCGAGACGCCCGATACCATCTGTGGCGAACTCGAGATCGCGGACCCGCCGGCGAGTCGGCGGGTGCTCGAGGCGCTTTCCGAGACGGATGGCGGCGCCGTCGCGACTGCGGACCGGGATATTCTCGAGGCGGCGGTGCAGGTCGCCCAGCATACCGGCCTCGAGATGGCCCCGAGCGCGGCGGCGGCCGCAAGCGGCGTGTGGGAACTCGCCGAGCGCGACGCGTTCGACGGCGATGAGACCGTTGTCATCGTCAACACGGCCTCGGGGAACAAGGAAGGTGACGTGTTGCGCAGTCACCTGATGAGCCAGGGCATATAACGGATTCTGCCCCGAACACGGTCGTATCGTCGCTTACACTGTTGTTGCGTGTTTGAGCGTGGACTCGAGAGCCGATTAGCGAGGACTGAACCGGTTGGTCCGATCGTCACCGTCAGTTCGTTCGTCGTCGGTGCTCTCGGCTCCGGGTTCGGTGACGTCGTCGTAGATGTCGATGTGGTGGATCGCACTCGGTGAGAGCAGTCGATCGCCCTCGAGTTCGATCCAGCCGTTTGCGTGGACGACGATCGGTCCGGCATACAGCTCCTCGTCTGCGTCGGCCCCGTCGTAGATGACGACATCACGATACGCCTGCGTGAGCGGGTTCATATCGTCTGTAACGATCGAATCTCGTGAGAACGGCGGCGGGAACATTGACACCTCAGAACGAACATTCGCTGGCGCATAACTGTTTTGTTGCTGACACGGAGTTCGTGTCGTCAGTCGTCGTCGGCCTTCTCGGCGTTTCGGTCGTCGATGCGTTCGGCTTTCGCCTCATCGACGACATCGATCGAGACGCCGGCCTCCATGCCGCGGTTTCGGTTTGCGTCACCGAATCCGGCGCTCAGCACGCGGGTCAGGGCGTCTTCGACGTCCTCGTCGAGTTCGGTGATGCGGTCGGATTTAACTTCGATGACAAATCCGGTCGTGATGTTCGGTGACGTCGGCAAGAACAACACCTCACGGCCGTCATCAGTCATTTTACCGGTTTTGAACGCCGTCATCCGGAGCCCGTTCCAGGTCTCGAGTTTGACGGGTTTCTGGAGCGATTCCTGTTCGCCGAAGGCCGTTTCGGCGGCCATCTTCGAGGCGTTGTAGACGACTCGCATGACGGGGACGCGGTTTGCGATGTTGTCGACGAGCCGTTCGACGAGGCCGCCGACGGTCGTTCGCATGAGATAGCCGACAGAAAACGTGAGGATAACGAAGACGGTCAGTGCGACCACGACGCGGAGGAACTGTGCAAGTTGCTCGCGAGTTTGCTGGGCCTGCTCGTTATCGCCAGGGATGAGCGACTCGAGAGCTTCGGCCTCGAGAATCAGCCCGGGCGTCATCCCGGCGATGAGTCCATAGAGCCAGTAGATGACGTAGAGAGTGACGAGAATTGGGCCGAGGACGATCAGCCCACTTGCGAAATCTCGCTTCCACGAAGCCATGTACAGAAACTCTCACTAGGGGCTAATGAGCCCTTCCCTTCACCGCCCGACGATCGCTCGGAGGGCGAACCACAGATTTGCTTTCCGTTCGGTTATCCGACGGTAGAAGTACGATTTCCAGCGGTCGCCGTAGGGGACGTACTGGTAGACGGGGTACTCCTCGGCGAGGTCGAACTGGGCAGATTCGCGGACCCCCATGAGCAGCTGGAACTCGAAGTCGGTGCCGTACTCGTCGTGGAGTTCGATCGCGTGGTCGATCATCGCTGGGTCGTGACTGCCGACACCGATCCCGCCGTCGTACTGTTCGAACGCGTACTCGAGGAGGGCTTTGTACTCCCGATTGACCCGGTCTGAATCCTGGTAGGCGACGGCGGCCGGCTCGTCGTAGGCACCTTTGACGAAGCGGACTTTGCCAGGGACGTCTGCGAGCCGTTCGACATCGTCACGGGTCCGTCTGAGGTTCGCCTGCACGCAGACACCGACCTGATACTGCTCGCCGTCGCCGTACTCGGAGGCGAGCTCCTCGAACGCGTCGAGGGTCGTGTCCGTCGTCGTGTGATCTTCCATGTCGATCCAGACGAAGACGCCGTGGTCGGCTGCCGCGTCGACGACGGCGGCAAGCTCTTCGCGGAACACGTCCTCGCTAATATCCAGCCCGAGCTGTGAGGGTTTGACCGAGATGCAGGCCTCGAGGTTCGAGCGCGCGATATCGCCGGCCAGCGCCCGATACTCCGCGGCGTCAGAGCGGACCGGTGGGCGATCCTCGTAGTGTTCGCCAAGCAGATTGACGATCGCCGTGACGTTTTGGCCGTTGAGCTGTCGGACGTGATCGAGTGCCTGTGCCGGGGATTCCCCGGCGACAAAGCGGGTCGCGATCGGCGGGATCATACTGACCTGTTCGCCAGCCAATCGTAAGGGAGTTTGTACGTCTCTCGAGGTGATGCGTTCGTCCGGGACCGATTGCGACTCGTGTCATCGTCCAGTTCGAGCGATCGGTCCACGGTCCGGGAGCGACAGCTGGGTACCACCATCGCCGTCTCGCTGTCTATCCAACGGAGCCACTGGCTCGCGCTCACACTGATATTCGAAATCTGTGTATGGCCTGCATGAATACTGTGGACAAAATATTAATACCTGTTTCACCTGGGGTGATGTATGACCGCAGGACCACCGATCGAAGAGCTGCATTACGAGGACGCACCGGCTGTCGACAACGTTCCTGGCCCGAACACCCGCGCGCTACTCGAGAAACAGGAAAATATCGACAGCAGCGCGGTCGCCTATCCCGGCGACATTCCGATCGCGTTCGAGGAGGGGAAAGGCGCGACGGTTCGTGACGCCGACGGCAACACGTACATCGACCTCTTCGCAGGGATCGGCGTGCTCAACGTCGGTCACTCGAACCCCTATGTGCTCGAGGCGGTCCACGAGCAGGCTGACAAGTTCGTCCACACGGTCGACTTCCCGACGGAAGCGCGCCTCGAACTCATCGAGAAACTCGACGAGATCGCGCCGGCGGGGCTGCAGGGGAACAACCGGGTCGTCTTCGGCGGTCCGACGGGGAGCGACGCGATCGAGGCTTCGATCAAACTCGCCAAATACAACACGGGCGGCGACGGACTCATCGCCTTCCGCGGGGCCTACCACGGCGCGACGACCGGCGCGATGAGCGTCACCTCGAACAAGAAGTTCAAGGGCCACTACACGCCGCTGCTTTCTGACGTCGTCCACGCGCCGTACCCACATCCGTTCCGACAGGACAAGACATCTCAGGAGGCCGTCGACCACGCACTCGAGGAGGTCAAAGCGATCGTCGAGGACCCATACGGCGGCCTCGCAAATCCGGCCGGAATCTTCGTCGAGCCGATCCAGGGTGAAGGCGGCATCGTCACCCCACCAAAGGGCTTCTTGCAGGGACTGCGCGACATCGCCGACGAGAACGATATCGTGCTCGTCTTCGACGAGATCCAGAGCGGTCTCGGCCGCACCGGTGAGTGGTGGGCCAGCGACTGGGAAGGTGTCACACCGGACGTGATGACCTCCGCGAAGGCGCTGGGCGGCGTTGGCTTCCCGCTGTCGGCGACGATGTATCACGAGGACCTCGACACCTGGGGCTCGGGCGATCACGCTGGCACCTACCGCGGCCACGTCGTCGGCATGCGTGCCGGCACCCGCGCCATCGAGTACATCCAGGAACACGACCTGCTCGCCCACGCCCGCGAGCTGGGTGAGTACATTCAGGGCCGACTCCGCGAGGCCGCCGACGAGACGGACCGCCTCGCAGACATCCGCGGCAAGGGCCTGTTCATCGGCGCCGAGTTCGTCGACGAACACGGCGCTCCGGACGGCGACGTCGTCGACGCCATCCAGCAGTACTGTTTCGAACGCGGCGTCCTGATCTGGACGGCCGGTCGACACGGCAACGTCCTGCGGTTCCT
The DNA here is from genome assembly GCF_041821125.1 of Natronorubrum sp. A-ect3. NCBI lineage: Archaea > Methanobacteriati > Methanobacteriota > Halobacteria > Halobacteriales > Natrialbaceae > Natronorubrum > Natronorubrum sp. A-ect3. Next base: position 407,141 of record NZ_JBGUBB010000002.1, read on the forward strand.
GCCACCGCTCGTGCTCACACACGACCTGGCGGAGACAGCACTCGACATCGTCGTGGAGGCAATCGAGCACGTGACTGAGGACGTGAAACAGACCGCCTGAGCCGGTCGCTCGAGTCAGTATGTCCGACCCCACCCCCATCGAGACCGACGGCGCACCGAGCACCGACAACCCCTACTCACAGGGCGTCCGCGCCGGCGACACCCTCCACGTCTCCGGCTACGGTCCCGTCGATCCCGACACCGGCGAGGCTGTCGACGGCGAGATCGAGGCCCAGACCGAGCGAGTGCTCGAGAACATCGCCGCTGTCGTCTCCGAGGCTGGCGGCGACGGCCTCGCGGACGTCGTCAAGGTGACGGTCTATCTGACGGATCTCGAGGACTACGAACGGGTCAACGAGGCCTACGGCGCGCAGTTCGGCGACGAACCGCCGGCCCGCGTCTGCGTTGAGGTCTCGCGGCTCCCTGAGGACGTCCGCGTCGAGATGGACGCGACGGCGTACCTCGGCTGAGACGGCTTTCTGTACCCGTCTCTCGGCGGCGTCGCGTGTTTACGATCGTGTCGGTGTAACTATAGGAAGTCCGTCGACTCGGCCGAACACCCCACCTTCTCGAGTCGCCGTCGCGCTGTCCGTGGCCGTGCGGGATGCGAGTATTGAGCACGATTAAGTAGTTCTGCTCTCTAGCAGTGCCAAGCATGGCCTACGACACCCCCACCCGACTGCGCGAGCTGCGACGGGCGTTCCACCGCCATCCCGAACCCGGCTGGCGGGAGTTCCAGACGACGGCCCGCGTCGTCCGCGAACTCGAGGAAATTGGCGTCGACGAGATCGCCGTCGGCCGCGAGGCGCTGGCGACTGACGAACGCATGGCTGTCCCCTCCGACGCTGACCTCGAGCCGTGGCTCGAGCGGGCCCGCGATGCGGGGGTTCGCGAGGACATCCTCGAGCGGACGGCAGACGGCCACACTGGCGTTGTGGCGGTCCTCGAACAGGGTTCGGGACCGACGGTTGGCTTGCGCGTCGATCTCGATGCGATCTCGATGGCTGAGTCAACTGCAGACGACCATCGGCCGGCCGCCGAAGGATTTCGCTCGGTACACGACGGCTACATGCACGCCTGTGGCCACGATGGCCACATCGCGATGGGGCTGGGAACGCTCGAGGCAGTCAAAGCGAGCGAGTTCGAGGGGACACTGAAGGTCTTCTTCCAGCCCGCCGAGGAGATCTCTGGCGGCGGGAAGGCGATGGCCGCCGGTGGCTATCTCGACGACGTCGACTACCTGCTCGCGGTTCACGTCGGCCTCGACCATCCAACCGGCGAGATCGTCGCCGGTGTCGAAAAGCCACTGGCGATGGCACACCTGACGGCGACGTTCGAGGGGGCAAGCGCCCACGCCGGCAAAGCGCCGAATCAAGGCGCGAACGCGATGCAGGCGGCCGCGACGGCGATCCAGAACGCCTACGCGATCCCCCGCCACGCCGACGGGATGACCCGCGTCAACGTCGGCCAGATCGAAGGCGGCACCGCGAGTAACGTCATCGCCGAGGAAGTCTCAATCGAGGCCGAGGTCCGCGGCGAGACGACAGCCCTGATGGAGTACACCCGGACCGAACTCGAGCGCGTGCTGTACGCCGCCGCCGAGATGCATGACTGCGACGTCACACCGCGCGTGCTCGGCGAGTCGCCTCGCGTCGACAGTCATCCGGCGCTTCGCTCGCTCGTCGGCGACGTCGCCTGGGGGGTGCCAGGCGTCAACTCCGTCGTCCCGACGACGGACCTCGGCGTGAGCGAGGACGTCACCTATCTAATGGAGCGTGTACAGGCGAACAACGGGCTGGCATCGTATGTGCTCGTGGGCACGGACCATCCGACGAACCACCACACGCCGACGTTCGATATCGACGAGGACAGTCTCGAGATCGGTGTCTCGGTACTTGCAAACACCGCGATCGAACTCTCGCGGCGGCGACCATGATGGTGGTCTGTCGCCAGACACGTTCGATCACTATCATGTCTGGCGGATCAGAACCATTAATTCCCGCGCTCTCTGTGTATGCACCATGAGCCAGGACGACGTGCCGGAGTCGCTGCGAACGGCGGCGGACTCGGATCGGCCGCGCGGAATTCTAACGCCCTCCGACCGTGACTTCCTGCTTGGCCGAAAGACGGATTACACGGACCACTCGAAAAAACAGAAGCGAAACCGAATCCGGCGACGGGTTCGCAACGCGGTGCTCGATTTCAGTATCCTCTTCGAGTATCTCGAGGAACGCGACCGACAGACGGTGTTCGACCCTGACGACGAGGACCGCGATGCCTACACGCAGGGGATTACGGATATGCTCGCCTTTCTCCATCTCGGGACGATGGGCTACTACACCCCGTTCAAAGACATGCTTTCGGAGGGCGTCGGCAAAGCCGAACAGCAACTCGCCGGCTCGAACTACCGGATGGTCAACGTCGAGTTCAACGTCGAACCGGTGGGCCAGATCGACGTCGACGAGGTCATCAACAAACTCGAGAACGAGGAGTTCGCCCAGTTGACCGACGAGGAACTCCGTGCGTTCGTCCGACTGTTGACGATGTCGGATGGCTTCTCACCCGACGCGGCCCGCGAGAACATCCAGGACCGCGTTGACGAATTCAGCCAGCGGCTTACCGAAAGCGCCGAGACGCGCGAACAGAAACTCGAGGATCTGACGAACTGAGCCCGTCGACCGACGACTAACGGCGATACACCCGCCGGTAGTCCACCGTCGCCAGTGCCGAGGGAGTCGTCCGTGTTCACAATCGGCCTCGAGACTGTCGGGTCGCCGTTGGATGGCACCGTTCGGGGTACATCCTGCTATCGAAGTGGGATGTCTTCTATTGTCATTAGCAGTATACAGTATGTGACTCTGGAGACTCGTGTTTCTTTTCCAAAGGAACAGCGCCACTCGCAGTGCTGATGCCAAGTAGTTGTTTATTCGCGATAGAAGTGTCCGATACTATTCTACGATCGTATCTAGGTGCACAATCAGTCTATTCTGTATATCGTTAAGACAGACAGCTACAAATCCGTCCAATAAACGCAATCTGTGTATGCCAGTTACAGAAAGGAAATATTTATACGAGATACTGACAATTGGTTCGGTATGCCATTGCAGCTCATGGCGAGTGGTAGATGGAGGCACGGATTGGGGACCAAACGAGCGGCCCAGCACTCGAGGGAGGTGAGCGAATGAGCGACTCCGAGATGGGGATGGTCGAACGGTTTACTGACGAGCTCGACCCGGTCGTCTTCGTGTTCGGGGCGTTGCTCACACTCGGGGTGATCGGCGCGTTCTTCTTCGATCGGGACGCTGTCTCGAGCGGGATCGCGACTGTGCACGCGGAGATGCTCAGCTACCTGAGCTGGGCGTTGCTGGTGATCGTCTTTCTGATCGTCCTCTTCTTGCTGTTCCTGATCGTCGGCCCGTGGGGGAAGATCAAGCTCGGAGATTCGGATCCAGAGTACAGCTTCCTGTCGTTTTTCGCGATGTTGTACTCGGCCGGATTCGCCGCCGGTGTCGTCTTCTGGGGACCGACCGAGGCGCTGTTCTATTACGACAATCCGTCACCGCTGTTCGGCGTCGAAGGTGGAACGGGTGAGTCAATCTCGATCGCCGTCCAGCAGACGCTGTTCCACTGGGCGCTCCCCCAGCTCGCGGTGTTTACCATCATGGGGATCGCGATCGGCTACTTCGCGTACAACTACGAGTCGGTGCCGCTGCGTGTGTCCTCGGCGCTGACGCCGATCATCGGCAAGGAGAACCTCGATGGACCGGTCGCGAAAGTGGTCGACATCGTCGCCGTCTTCGCCACGATCGGCGGTGTTGCGACGTCGCTTGGCTTCATCGGAAGCCAGTTCGTTTCCGGACTCGACTACCAGTGGGGGATCAGCATGGGCGACACCGGGATCTTGCTCATCGTGACGACGATGACGATCCTGTTTACGATCTCGATGGTGCTCGGGGTCGACAAGGGGATTCGCCGGCTGTCGAACTTCAACATGGGGCTGTTCGTCGCACTCATGCTCGCGACGTTCATCCTCGGTCCGACGATGTTCCTGGTGTTGCTCGGATCGCAGGCGATCGGTGGGATGATCAGTGACTTCGTGTCGATGAGTCTCTACACCGGTGCCGGCACCGAGGGCGGACTCGCGTGGATGGAGACGTGGACCGTCTTCTACTGGGCATGGGCACTCTCGTGGTCCCCGTTCGCCGGCCTGTTCATTGCGCGGATCGCCAAAGGCCGCACCGTCCGTGAGGTCGCATTTACGGGTATCGTGGCGACCTCTGCGGCGACGATTCCGTGGTTCACGTTCGTCGGCGGCACTGCCGTCTTCTTCCAGCACGAGGGGATCGCCGACTTCGGGCAGGTGATGGCGTTCGAGGTCGGGCCGGAAGTGTCGGGCTTCATCCTGTTCGATGCGTTCCCGCTCGGGTCAGTGTTCATGATCGCGTTCCTCGTGCTCGTGACGACCTTCTTCATCACGTCGGCTGACTCCTCGACGCTCGCCGTCTCGATGATGACCACCGGCGGCAAAGCACAGCCTTCGACGATCAACCGCATCTTCTGGGGGATCGTGCTCGGGCTGACCGCAGCAATCCTCATGATCCTCGGCGGTGAAGGTGGTGCCGACGCACTCCAGCAGGCAGTCGTCATCACCGGCGCACCGTTCGCGTTCGTCTGCCTCCTCGCGATGTTCTCGCTGATCAAGAACTTCAGCGCCACCAAAGGACAGGTGTTGCTCCAGGACGAAACCGTGCTCATCGGCTCAGCATCTGACAAGTCCGAGGACGAACCCGCTGCAAGCGCCGAACCGACTGACGACTAAACCTCGCCGCCCGTTCGTTCTTTTCTCGATTCGACTGGCAGTATCTGTGCGATTTCCACGACCATCCGCGAACCCATAACAAGATTTAATGATGACGTACACATAATCTGTGTATGGACAGGGACACTGCGCAACCGGACGTGGACGCCTTCCCCGGACCCAACGGCCGCGAGTGGGTCGAGTTCCACGGCAAGAACGCGGCACCGAGCGAGTACTCACACGAATTCGTCTGGGACATCACCCGCGAGGCAGACGGCCCGTTCGTCACCGACGTCGACGGGAACGTTCTTCTCGACTTTACGTGTCATATCGGCGCGGCGCCGCTTGGCTACAACAACGAGAAACTCACCGATAAGCTTCGTGCGTTCGACCTCGTCGAACCGATGAAGATCGCCGGCCAGGACATGTATTTCGGCGCTGGCCCGAGCCCCGAGGAGTCGGACGTGCCGGGCTCGAGTCACCTGATGGACAAGCTCACGGACGTCTCGAGTCAGTACGGAATGGACACCGTCTTCCTCTCGAACTCCGGAGCCGAGGCGATGGAGAACGCGATGAAGATCACGAACGACTATCGCGCGCCCGCGAAGTACGGCGTCGCGTTCTCGGGGAGCTTCCACGGCCGAACGTTCGGCACGCTCTCGATTACGAAGTCAAAGGAGGTTTACACCCGCCACTACCCCGAAATTAGCGGGATCGAGACGATTCCGTTCTGTGCAGATCGAGGCTGTTCGGCCGACACCTGTGACTGTGGATTCTTTACCGGCGCGGGCTCACAGCTTCGCAACTCACTTGCGCCCGAAGGTGGTCACATCAACCCCGACGAAATCGCGTTTCTCACCCTCGAGCCGATTCAGGGCGTCGGCGGCTACCGCTTCCCGAGCGAGACGTTCATGCAGGAGGTCGCGGACGTCACCGACGAGTACGACATCCCACTGGTTGTCGACGAGATTCAGTCGGGCGTCGGCCGCACCGGCGAGATCTGGGCCGCAGATCACTACCCGATCGAACCCGACGTCATCGCCAGCGCGAAAGCCCTGCGCGTCGGCGCGACGATCTCGCGCTCGGAGATCTTCCCCAGCGAGAAGAACCGACTGGGCTCGACCTTCGGCGGCGGCGACCTGCTCGGTTCGATGATGGGCACGTTCACCCTCGAGGCCATCGACGAGTACGACCTGCTCGATAACGCCACCAAACGCGGTGCACAGGCCAAAGAGTTGCTGCGTGATGATGCCCCCGACTACGTCGAGGACGTCCGCGGCAAGGGCCTGATGCTCGCCGTCGAGTTCGACACGCCCGAGCGACGAAGCGCCGTCGTCCAGGAATCGCTCGAGCGCGGCCTGCTCACCCTCGGCTGTGGCAAGAAGACGATCCGTCTGCTCCCGCCGCTTGACTCGAGCGAGCGCGAGATCGAACTCGGGATCGGCATCTTCCTCGAGGCGATCGACGCCGTCGGCGCGAGCGCGAAAGCAGCGTAATCACGACCCAGCGCTGGCGGACGCGGTACGCATCGCCGTCACTGCGGGCACGTGCTCGCTTGTGACTGCAAGAGTGGTGGCTGTCGGTCAGTGAGACGACTCGTCCGGACCGTCAACTCAGCCGTACGTTCGCTCGAGATACGCGATGATATCCTCGCTCTCGACCATCCCTGAGACATCGTGCTCGGGGTCGACGAGCACTGGGACACCTGATTGGCCACTCACGGCTTTGACGTCCGAACGGCGAAAGCGAAACAGAGAGACGTTGTGACACTCGTATTCTAACTCGAGTTCATCGAGTTTCTGTTCGACCGTTCGACAGTACGGACAGCCACGGAGTCTGTAGAGTTCGATCATCGAGATTGTACTGGTGGCGACGTAGGCGGTGGAAACTATAGTAGCTACTGACTATCAGTGTACAGTCAATCGCACGACGACGCCGGGTCGGTGTGGAACGCGTCACTCGAGCGAGTGCTCGACCACCGACACAGCCTCGAGTTCGTCCAGTGCCTCGAGCACTCCACGAAGATGCTCGGGGCCGCTCCCCTCGAGGCCGACGGTCACGGGGGTTCGGTTCGGATGGTCGCCCGCAGTTCGACGCGCGCGCTCTAAGACGTCAAGCTCCGCCCGCTGTGATTCGACGGTGTCGACCACGTCGCCGACGGCCGTCGGCCAGCCCGTGATGGCCAGTCGGGCGTCGACGTAGCGCTCGAGGTCGTAGAGCCCGGTGCGGGTCAGTTCGGCGTGTTCGGTGAGGTTGACGTTGCCACCCGAGATGACGACGCCGACCCGTTCGCCCTCGAGTTCCAGGTCGTCAGCAAGCGCGGCTGCCAAGGATGCTGCTCCGGCACTCTCGGCGACGGTTTTCGCGCGCTCGGCCAGTAGCGTCACCGCGGTCGCGATTTCCGTATCGCTGACGCTCACCGCGTCGTCGACGACCTCGCTGGCGACGGTAAACGTCGTCCCGAGCAGCCGCGTATCCGCGATCCCCTCTGCGACGGTGTCGACGTCCTCGAGTTCGTGAATTTCGTCGCCCTCGAGCGACGGCTTTGCGTGGGCAGCGCCGTCGGGCTGGACCCCGATCACGCGAATATCCGGGTCGTGTGCCTTCAGGACTGTCCCGATCCCCGAGATGAGGCCGCCGCCGCCGATGGCGACGAGGACGGTGTCGAGGTCGGGATACTGCTCGAGTAACTCGAGGCCGACTGTCCCCTGTCCGGCGATGATCGCTTCGTCGTCGAAAGGGTGGACGAACGTCTCGCCGGTTTCACCAGCGCGCTCGACGGCGTACTCATAGGAGCGTTCGTAGATCTCGCCCTCGACGACGACTTCGGCTCCGTAGCCGCGGGTGGCCTCGATTTTTGCCGCGGGCGTGACCTCGGGCACGACGATGGTCGTCTCGATATCGAGCAGCTGGCCGGCCAGCGCCACGCCCTGGGCGTGGTTGCCCGCACTCGAGGCGATGACGCCCGCCTCACGTTCCTCGGGGGTGAGTTGCGCCATCCGATTGTACGCGCCGCGGATCTTGAACGAACCCGTCCGCTGGACGTTCTCGAGTTTGAGACCAACGGAGTCGGCCCCGCTCAGCTCGGCGAACGTCCGCGAGGTGTCCAGTGGCGTGCGATGGACGACATCGGCGATGCGCTCGCGGGCGGTTTCGACGTCGTCGACGCTGACGAGTGGGGCGTTCATCTCTTCGACCTCGTTCATCTCTCACTCTCGTTCCGTGCCACAGGATGCTGGTGCTCGAGTGTCCGAATCGTCTCGACTAAGACGTCGACGCCGTGGGCGAGGCTGTCCTCGTCGACGTCGAACGTTGGCGTGTGGTGGCTCGTCGGGTGGTCGGTGCCGACGATCAGGTACGTCGCCAGCCCGCCATCTCGCTGGACGCGCTCCATCAGGAAGGTTGCGTCCTCGCTCGCACCGAAGTCGGCGGCGGGCAGCACGCGGTCGATGCCGTCGACGCCGTTCGCGACCTCGCTGACGAGCGATTGCAGTTCGGGGTCGCTGTCGGCTCGCGGCGATTCGCTGACGACCTCGACGTCGGCCTGACAGCCGTGCATTCTGGCCGCGGACCTGACCGTTCGCTCGAGTCGGTCTTTCATGTACTCCATTAGCTCGGTCGTCTCGCCGCGGGCTTCGGCCTCCATATGGGCGCGTTCGGCGATGACGTTGCTCGCAGAGCCCGCTTCCGCGTAGCCGATGTTGACGCGAGTCATCCCGTCGGCGTGGCGGGGGATGCCGTAGGCGTTCTCGATCGCCGTCCCCATCGCGTGCATCGCGTTGTCGCCCTCGTTTGGAGCCTTGCCAGCGTGGGCGGAGGTCCCCTCGATCGTCGCGTCGACGTGACACATCGCCAGCGGCTTTTCGATTCCGGCGACCACTTCGCCGGTCGGATGGTCGAGGCCGACGTGGATCGCGAGCAGGTAGTCCAGCCCCTCGGCGAACTCGCTTTTGGCCATCGGACAGCCGCCGCCGCTGGTCTCTTCTGCGGGCTGGAAGAAGACGACCAGTCGCCCCGAAAAGTCGCTCGCCTTGATCGCCTCGAGGACGGCTAGTCCCCACGTCATGTGGGCGTCGTGGCCACAGGCGTGCATCGTCCCGTCAATCTCCGAGCGAAAGCCTTCGGCTGCGGGATCGTGGTCGTGGTCGTCCGACTCCTCGATGAACAGCCCGTCGATGTCGACCCGCAGCCCGATCGCCGGCCCTTCGCCGCGCTCGAGTACGGCAACTGCGCCGGTGTTGCCACCAGTCATTCGCTCGAGCAGGGCCTCGTCAGCACCGCGCTCGCGGGCGCGTTCGAGCCATGGCTCGAGGTCCGCGTCGGGGACGGCCATCCGGTCGGCGGGGTCGTAGGCGTCCGGGCCGACGGCGAGTTCGTCGACGCCGATGGCGCGGATCTCTTCGACGAGTCGGGCTGTCGTGGCGAACTCGCGCCACGCCGGCTCGGGGTGGCGGTGCAGGCTCCGTCGGAGCGTCACGAGGCGGTCCTGGATCGGTTCGTTCATGCGAGTCACTAACGCGCCCCACCGACTTAATTATACACAATCTGTGTGTACGGGAGATACACAAAAAGGATAAGAGAGACGGTGACAATCGTACTGTATAGTTGCGTTTCAGCGGTACTACACCGTTGTCGCGCGCACATTCACCACCATGAGCACGAACCCAGATATCGTCGTTCTGAGAGAAGGCACCGAAGGACTGTCGATGGAATCCTACGCCGAGACGCTTCGCGAACGGCTGCCCGACCACACCGTCGCGCTCGCACGGACGCCCAAAGAAGAGCGCGAACTCGTTCCGCAGGCAAAGATTGTGACGGGCATCACTATCGAGGAGGAACTTCTCGAGTCCGCCGACCGACTCGAACTGTTCGCCTGTACGTTCGCCGGGACCGACCACGTCCCGATGGACGCGCTGGCCGACCACGGCGTCGCCGTGACGAACGCAGGCGGCATCCACGCCCCCGGCATCGCCGAGCAGTCGATCGCGAACATGCTCGTCTTCGCGCGGAACCTCCACGAAGGGTGGCGACGCAAGCAAAACGGCGAGTGGCGTCACTTCCAGTCTCACGAGTTCACCGACAGCACCGTCACGGTCGTCGGCCTCGGCTCGATCGGCCAGGAGATCGTCAAGCGCCTCGACGGGTTCGACGTCGAGACGATCGGGATTCGCTACACGCCATCGAAAGGCGGCCCGACCGACGAAGTGCTCGGCTTCGAGGACGAAGACATCCACGAGGCCTTCTCGCGAAGCGAGTACGTCGTCCTTGCCTGTCCACTCAACGACCTGACCCGCAACCTCGTCGACGCGGATGCGCTGGCGACGCTGCCGCCGAACGCCGTGATCGTCAACGCCGCCCGCGGCGGCATCATCGACACCGACGCGCTCGTCTCGGCGCTGCAGTTCAACGGCATCCGCGGGGCCGCCCTCGACGTCACCGACCCCGAACCGCTGCCCAACGACCACGAGCTCTGGGACCTCGAGAACTGTCTCATCACACCGCATACGGGCGGCCACACGCCGAAACACTGGGACCGACTCGCCGACATCGTCGCCACCAACGCCGACGCGCTCGAGGGCGACGGTGACCTCGAAAACGTCGTCTATCAGCCGGGCTCGAGTTGAGTTCGATGGCAACCGACAACTCGCGGTCGACGACTGACCACAGCGATCAGACGTCGACGCCGGACGAGACCGAGCTCGGACCGCCGTCGGACCCGCGAGCGGGTGACCCTGCAGCGGACCCGCGAGCCGACTACGACTACGTCGGTGGCGATATCGATCGTCCCGACCTCGTCTCGGCGCTGCGCGAGCGAATCGACGGCGAGGTCCGTTTCGACGAGTACAGCCGCCAGCTGTACGCCACCGACGCGAGCGCCTACGAGATGACGCCCGTCGGCGTCGTCCTGCCGGAGTCGACGGCGGATATCGCCAGCGTCGTCACCTACTGTGCCGACAACGGGATTCCGGTGCTCCCGCGAGGTGGCGGCACCAGCCTCGCCGGGCAGGCGGTCAACGAGGCCGTCGTTCTCGATCTCTCGGCGCACATGGGCGACGTACGCGAGGTCGACCCCGACGAGCGCCGGGCGACGGTGCAGGCGGGGGCGGTTCTCGCCGATCTCAACGACGAACTCGAACCATACGGCCTGAAGTTCGCCCCGGACCCCGCCGCCGGCAATCGGAGCACGATCGGTGGCGCAATCGGGAACAACTCGACGGGGGCCCACTCGCTGCAGTACGGCAAGACCGACGCCTACGTCGAGGCCTGCGAGGCCGTGCTCGCCGACGGCTCCGTCGAGCGCTTCGGCGAGGTAACCGTCGCCGAACTTCGCGAGCGGGCCGATCCCGATGGGAGCCTGCTCGAGCGGATTCACGAAGCTCTACGCCGCGTCATCGACGAGGAAGCCGACGCGATCCGAGACGTCTTCCCACAACTGAAACGCAACGTCTCGGGGTACAACCTCGATCGGCTGGTCGCGGAGGCCTACGGCGAGCCGGCGGCGTTCGACGAGAACACCGAGGAAACCGTTGCGGTCGACGGCGAGCCCGACCCCGACGCGACGGTCAACCTCGCTCGTGTCTTCGCCGGCAGCGAGGGCACCCTCGGTGTCGTCACGGCTGCCACAGTCTCGCTCGAGCCCGTCCCCGAGACGACGTCGGTCGCGCTGTTAACGTACCACGAGCAACTCCCTGCGATGGCCGACGTCGACACCATCGTTCGCAACCACGATCCGGTAGCGATCGAGGCCATCGACGACGTGCTGATCGACCTCGCCTCGAAGACCGAGGAGTTCGCCGACTTGGTCGAACGACTGCCCGCGGGAACCGAGACGGCGCTGCTCGTCGAGTTCTACGCCGACAGTGACGACGACGGCCGCGAGCAGGTCGCCGACCTGCTGGCCGACCGACTACCCGACGAGACGGTCTCGGACCCGACCGCTGATGGGGGTGCGAACGTGGCAACGGACGCCGCGAGCGAGGCCGACACTGACCCCGTTCGCGCGTTCGACGCCCTCGAGGCCCACGATCCGAAGGGAATTGCCGAACTCTGGAAGCTTCGCAAGAGCGCCGCGCCAATCTTGCTCTCGCGGACCTCCGACGCGAAACACATCTCCTTCATCGAGGATACGGCCGTCCCGACGGAGAACCTCGCGGAGTACGTGGCGGACTTTCAACAGGTGCTCGAGGACAACGACACCTTTGCGAGCTTCTACGCACACGCGGGACCGGGCTGTATGCATATGCGACCGCTGGTCGACACCAAGAGCCCGGCCGGACTCAATCAGTTCGAGGCGATTTCCGACGCCGTCACCGACCTCGTCGTCGAGTACGGCGGCAGCGTCTCGGGCGAACACGGCGACGGCCGCGCCAGAACCCAGTGGAACCGCAAACTGTACGGCGAGGACGTCTGGAACCTCTTCCGGGAGCTGAAGACGGCGTTCGATCCCGACTGGCTGCTCAACCCGGGTAACGTCTGTGGCGACCACGATATGACCGAGCACCTGCGATTCTCCCCCGACTACGAGTTCGAAGCCGGCTTCGAGCCTGCCCTCGAGTGGGACATCGACAACGGCATGCAGGGCATGGTCGAACTCTGTCACGGCTGTGGCGGCTGTCGCGGCGACCAGGAAACCACCGGCGGCGTGATGTGCCCCACGTATCGCGCGGCCGAAGAAGAGAGCTTGAGCACCCGTGGGCGGGCGAACATGCTCCGGGCGGCGATGAACGGCGAACTCGAGGCTGACGCGACCGACGAGGAGTTCTTGGCGGAGGTGATGGACCTCTGTATCGGCTGTAAGGGCTGTGCGCGGGACTGTCCGAGCGAAGTCGATATGGCCAAACTCAAAGCCGAAGTCGAACACGCAAGTCACCAGCAAAACGGTGCGAGCCTCCGTTCGAAGCTGTTCGCGAACATCGACCGACTGAACGCCGTCGGCTCCGCACTCGCCCCGGTTTCGAACTGGGCTGCGTCGCTGCCCGGCGCTGGAACTGTTGCCGAGAAGACGGTCGGCATCGCCCGCGAGCGCGACCTGCCGACGTTCGCAAGCCAGAGCTTCGAGGACTGGTTCGAGAGCCGCGGGCCACGGATCTCACTCGAGGAGGCCGACCGAAAGGTCATGCTCGTCCCCGATACGTACACCAACTACAACCACCCGCGAGCGGGGAAAGCAGCCGTACAGGTTCTCGAGACGGCGGGCGTCCACGTCCGGATTCCCGAAGACGTCGGGTCGACTGGCCGGCCGGCCCACTCGAAGGGCTTTCTCGACATCTCGCGCGGGCGAGCGCGGACGAACGTCGACGCGCTGGCTCCTGCCGTCGAAGACGGCTGGGAGGTTGTCCTCGTCGAGCCCTCCGACGCGGTGATGTTCCAGTCCGACTACCTGGATCTGCTCACCGGCCGTGACGTCGAACGTGTCGCCGTGAACACCTACGGCGTCATGGAGTATCTCGAGCGGTTCGATCTCGCAACGAAACTGCCGACCGCAGCACCCGGCGAACGGCTGACCTACCACGGTCACTGCCACCAGAAGGCGACGAAAAAGGACGGCTACGCGGCGACGGTGCTCGAGACGGTTGGCTACGAGGTCGACGCGCTGGATTCGGGCTGTTGTGGGATGGCCGGGTCGTTCGGCTACGAGGCCGAACACTACTCACTCAGTCGGAAGATCGGCGAGATCCTGTTCGACCAGGTCGACGGCAGCGACGGCGAGACCGTCGTCGCGCCCGGGGCCTCCTGTCGCACACAGCTCTCGGAGTACGACGGTTGTGACGATCCGCCGCATCCGATCGAGAAGGTCTCCGAGGCACTGTCGGCGACGTAACGGCCCGATTTTTCGATCTCGTTGTGACTCGAGGATCTCGTCGTGAAATCGGGATACGCGAACGAAACCGAGTTGTGGCCGGCTACGGCCAGAGCCCGCGCGTCGCCTTCGCCTCGGCGATTCGGGAGAGCGCCACGACGTAGGCGGCGTCGCGCCAGGTGAGGTCTTTTGCTTCGACCTCCGCACGAACGTCGTTCCAGGCCTCGAGCATGTGTTCCTCGAGTTCTGCGTTAACGCGCTCCAGGCTCCACTGGCGGCGATTGATATCCTGGAGCCACTCGAAGTAGCTCACCGTCACCCCGCCGGCGTTGGCGAGGATGTCCGGAATTACCTGTACGTCGCGCTCTGCCAAGATCGAGTCGGCGGCGAACGTCGTCGGCCCGTTTGCACCCTCGACAACGATGTCGGCCGCGATGGCGTCTGCGTTGTCCGCGGTGATGACGTTGCCGACGGCGGCCGGGATCAACACGTCGACGTCGAGTTCGAGGACGTCCTCATTGGTGATCGTTTCAGGGGCGTCCTGCTCGAGGACGGCTTCGGGCTCTTCCTCGTGGGTCGGAACGTCATGCGTCGAGAGACCGTCGGGATCGTAGATCGCGCCGTTGACGTCGCTGACGGCGACGATCGTCGCGCCCCAGTCCTCGAGCAGGCGGGCGGCGTTGGCGCCGACGCTGCCAAACCCTTGGACGGCGACGGTGGTGTCCGAGAGGTCGCGGCCGTTGTAGTCGACCGCCTCTCGTGTGACGATCGCGGTCGACCGACCGGGAGCTTCCTCGCGGCCGTAGGAGCCGCCGATGACGGGTGGTTTGCCGGTGACGATCCCGGGGACGGTCTCACCCTGTTGCATCGAGTAGGCGTCCATGAACCAGGCCATGGTCTGTGCATCGGTCCCCATGTCAGGTGCAGGGACGTCTTTCGTCGGACCGACCACGTCGCGCAGTTCCTCGGCGAACCGACGCGTGAGCCGTTCGGTCTCGTCGCTGCTCAACGATTTTGGATCGATAGCGACACCGCCTTTTCCGCCGCCGAAGGGGAGATCCATCACGGCGCACTTCCAGGTCATCCACATCGACAGCCCGGTACACTCCTCCGCAGTTACTTCGGGGTGGTATCGGAGTCCGCCCTTGTATGGGCCCCGGACGTCGTCGTGTTGGGCGCGATAGCCGGTGTAGACCTCGACGCTCCCGTCATCGCGCTCGAGCGGGACCGAGACCTGCTGGACCTTGGTCGGGTGTTTCAGTCGCTCGATCACGCCCGGATCGACGTCGATGTGGGCTGCCGCTCGCTCGAGTTGGCGGCGAGCGGTGACGAGCGCCGAGTCGAGTTCGTCGTCCGTCTCCGTCTCGCGGGTGGGTGGTGTCGTCGTCATCCGTTCTCTTAGGTCGTAAACAGCTCTCGTGGGAACTCAGCCAGCGTCTCAGCGCCGTCGCTGGTGACCCGGAACGTCTCGCTGATCTCCATGCCGACCTCCTCCGTCCAGATGCCGGGAATCATGTGGAAGGTCATGTTCTCCTCGAGGACCGTCTCGTCGCCCGGACGGATGCTTGCGGTGTGTTCGCCCCAGTCCGGCGGGTAGCCCAGTCCCATCGAGTAGCCGATCCGATCTTCTTTCTCGAGGCCGTACTGGGCGATCGTCTCGCGCCAGGCCTTCTCGACGGCCTCGCAGGTCACGCCCGGTTCGACGACATCGAGGGCTGCTTCGATCCCTTCGACGACGATTTCGGCGGTTTCCTCGAGTTCTTCCGGTGGATCGCCCACGAACGTCGTCCGGGCCAGCGGCGAATGATACCGATGGCGACAGCCCGAAAGTTCGATGATAACCGGGTCGCCGTCTTCGAACGGACGGTCAGTCCACGTAAGGTGTGGCGTGTCGGTGTGGTCGCCCGAGGGCATCAACGGGACGATCGAGGGGTAGTCGCCACCGTACTCTTCGGTGCCCGTGATCAGTGCCTCGTAGATCGCCGCCGCGGCCTCGTACTCCGGGACGCCTTCTTCGATCGCGTCGAGGCCCGCCTGCATGGCGTTTTCTGAAATGCGGGCGGCCTCGCGCATGTACTCGATTTCCTGCTCCGATTTCTTGATTCGTACCCAGCCGACCAGCAGCGTCGCGTCTTCGAACTCGGCGTCGGGCAGGTTCTGCTGCAGGCGCGTGTAGGACTTCGCGGTGAAGTAGGCCGCGTCCATCTCGAGGCCGATCCGGCCGTCCGCGACCTCGAGGTCCTCGAGCACGCCCGCGATGTAGTCCATCGGATGGAGATCGTGTGGCGAGTGGACGTGGTCGTCACTGTAAGAGAGAATGTTCGACTCGGACAGATACGCCGTCGCCCGCGCGCCGCCGCCGTCCATCTCGCGGCCGACCCAGACCGGTTCCTCGTGGTCTGGCGTGACGATGACCGCCTGGTGGACGTAAAACGACCAGCCGTCATAGCCGGTGAGGTAGTTCATATTGGCCGGGTCGGAGACGACGATCGCGTCGAGGTCTTCCTCGCGCAACCGTTCTTTCGTCCGCTCGACCCGCCGTTCGTACTCGGCTTCATCGAAAATATTTCGTGACACGGTAACAGGGCCTCTACGAGGGAGATCGATCAGCAGCGCTAAAAGTTTTTCGTGTATGTCTATTACAGATACTGTGTACGCTTGGACGACGGACCGGCGCCGTGGGTCGTTCGTGGACCGTTCTCGTAGTCGCCTGCGAACCACCGGCGATTAAGACACGGCGGTTCGTTCGGCCGGATATGGCAATCCTCGAGACAATCGTGATCGCGTTCTGGGCGATGTTGCCCGCCTACGTGCCGAACAACGCCGCGGTGTTAGCCGGCGGCGGCCGACCGATCGACGGCGGCCGGACGTGGGGCGACAAGCGAGTGCTTGGCGACGGCAAAACGTGGCGCGGCACTGCCGCCGGGATCACCGCTGGTCTCGCGTTGGCTGGTCTCCTGTCGGTCGTCGCGGCCGACGTCAGTGCAGCCACCGGGATCGATGTCCCCGAGTTCACGCCGCGTGCAGCGCTCGGGCTGGCTGCCGGGGCCATGCTCGGCGACATCCTCGCCTCGTTTCTGAAACGCCGGTCGGGCCGCCAGCGCGGCGCGATGTTCCCCGGCCTCGATCAGCTCGATTTCGTTGTCGTCTCCTTGCCACTGACGGCGCTGCTCGCGAGTGAGTGGTTCTTCGACGTGTTCACCTGGGACGTCATCGCCGTCGTCGTGATCTTGACGCCGATCCTCCACGTCACGACGAACATGATCGCCTACAAACTCGGCCTGAAAAACGAGCCCTGGTAGCTGGATCTCATCGACGACCGCGAGTCGACTTCCAATGACGAACGCAGCAGCGACGGACGTGACTCGAGCCGGCTACTGTTCGGGAACTGCTTCCTGCTCGTTTTGAATTCGCGCCGCTGCAGTCTCTCGATCCTCGGGATAGCCAACGTCGATACGCCAGCCGTCCATCCGGATCGCGTCGATGGTTCGGCCGGACTGAATCAACAGATCGATCGCGTCGGGCAGTTCGTACTCGCCGCGGTCGGAGGGTTGGACGAGGTGGCAGGCGTGGAAAATGGCAGGCGTAAAGGTGTAGAAGCCGGTCATGACCAGATTCGACGGCGGCTCTTCGGGCTTCTCGACGACCTCGACGATCTCACCGTACTCGTTCGTGTCGAGGACGCCGTAGCGGGAGGCCTCCTCGTAGGGCACTTCCTCGACGAGAAAGGCGGCGTCGGCACGATCCTCCTGCTGACGGTTGATCACGTCCCCGAGGTTGCCACGGAAGACATTGTCGCCCAGCATGAGGACGAAGTCGTCGTCGATGTGGGGTTCGGCCTGGAGGATCGCGTGCGCGAGGCCCAACTGCTCGCGCTGGTGGGCG
Organism: Natronorubrum sp. A-ect3; assembly: GCF_041821125.1. NCBI lineage: Archaea > Methanobacteriati > Methanobacteriota > Halobacteria > Halobacteriales > Natrialbaceae > Natronorubrum > Natronorubrum sp. A-ect3. Next base: position 424,663 of record NZ_JBGUBB010000002.1, read on the forward strand.
TACGTGATCGGCACGCCCTCGTACTCGTCGCCGTACCGTTCGATGATCTGCTCTTTCATATGACCGACGACCACGACGAGCTCGGTGACGCCGATCTCGAGGAGGTTGTCGAAGACGTCCTCGATGAGGGGTTTGTCGTCAACCTCGACGAGCGCCTTCGGCTTCTCTTCAGTGAGGGGCTCGAGGCGGGTCCCCTTGCCTGCGGCCAGCACGACTGCTTGCATGTCCGATGATATCCAGAGCGAACTCGTATATACTTTGTGAGCGATAGGTTCGCCTTGGTAACTCCCTCTGGGTCTTGCCGTCACGCGTCTTCCACCCGTTTCGATGGTTACGATAGCTCTTCGTAGATACGCGTTCGAACCGTGAGATCGTCTTCGGCGAGCGTCTGAAGCAGCGAACGGAGTTCCGCGGTGGATGCCGACTCGAGGACGTCCTCGAGTGACTGCTCACCGCCGATCGTTTCGACGTCGCCACTCGCCAGCACGGCCGCGACGATGTGCTTACACAGGTTCGCATCGTCGGGACAGCTACATCCGCCCTCAACGTAGCTGCCGTTCGAGAGGGTGACCTGAACGTCGTACGGTCGACTTCCCTGGACCGTTGCCTCGAGGGAGTCGTCGACGCGTTGGATATCGGTCACAGCACCCTGTTCGTAGTAGCGCTCGCCGCGGTCGTATCGGCCGGGGTCCGTGATCGAGCGGAGCGTTTCCGTATCGACTGCTGCGGACGGCTGCTGGGTTTGGAGCCGCGGAAACGCCTCGATTACGGGGTCCTCGCCTGGGACAGCGGGATCTGCTGACCGGCGATGAATGTAGCCCTGCTGGGGCCATCCAAGCGGAAACCAGTGGTCCGGATCGCACACAACGTCCCAGCAATCGGTGATCACGTCCACGTGGTCTCCCGGAAGAATTCCCTCGAGAGTCACGGTACGGGGGGTCGTCCCGACGGTGAGAGAGACCTCGGTCTGGTGTGTGTCGGCGGCGGCGACCTGCTCGGCGTAGTCTGTTCTGACGGCCTCGAGTGCGGCGATCCCCTGTGCCGTGAAGCCGTGGCCGGTGCGCTCGAGTTCGAAGATGACGTCGGCGTACGTGTGTTTCTCACGGTACTTGATCAGCGGACGGTTGCTCCCCGTCAGGTCAGCGGGGTCAGATTCCGGAAGCGTCGTCCCGAAGACGATCGGCGTGACCGATTCGTCGGGTGTCTCGGGAAGACGGTTCTCGTCGGGTGGGTGCTCCGACTTTGGCTCGCCCAATTGGGTCTCGAACAGTCGTCCACAGGCCGGACACACCGTCGTTCCGAGATCGTCGCTGTGCCACGTCGTCCGTTCGTGGGCGCGACACCAGTCACAGCCCTGTCTCGTCTCGCGATCGGACCGGTCCCAGTCGGCGGCGCGAACCGGTGTCACCCGTTTGAGATCAGCGATGACCGTCGCTCGGCGTTTCTGGTGTTGGTCCAGCCTCGTCCGACACGAGCCACACAGGTCTGAATCGCTCTCCTCGATAGCACTCGGCAAGACGAGGCGCTGGTCGTGGGCGTACCCTCGAGAGAACGCCGTCTCATCGACCGATCTCGATCCTGAACGGATCTCCTCGCGTGATTTCGGCGGCTCGTAGGCGACGATGTCGGTCGCCGTGACGGTTTCGTCGAGAGCTGCGTCTTCGTCGTCGAACGCCCGGCCGTATCGACAGCCGTCGGGGCCGACGACGTGCCACTTTCCAGACCCGGAGCGAGCGAACGTTGGCACGGTTGGCGGGAGAACGGTGCGGTGACGGATAGTGGTTTCCAACCGTCGCCAACTTATTTTTGACTGCGATAGAGACTTGTTCAGACAGCCACCGATGAACGCCGACGAGCTTGAGACACACGTCGACCGACTCGAGGATGACCTCGAGGCGTTACAACGCAGTATCGGCGACCGCAACGCGTGACGTTACACGACAGTCAGGTCGTAACTCGGCCGCTCCCCCATCAATGAAAGACTATCCCCCAATTCCATGCGTCGAAACCGCTCCCGACTGCCTCTTCGAGTCCGGCCATCTGTGGCTCCTCGAGAAAATCGACGGGGCTCCCCTCCGTTTTCAGCTCCAGCCGTCGGGGCTGATTCGATTCGGTGATCGAAATCGCGTCTACGACGATTCCGACGACATCCCAGCGCCCTACCAGCACGCCGTCCGCCACGTCCGGGAGCACCTCGAGCGTGACGCGCTCCGCAGCGCCGTCGACGACGTGGAAGACGTCGTCTTCTTCGGCGAGGCCACCCACCACCACACGATCGAGTACGACTGGGAGCGCACGCCATCGTTTCTCGGCTTCGACGTCTGGTCGGCCACTGCGGATGCGTTCCGTCCGCCGGATACCGTCGACGGGATTTTCAGGGGGATTGGCCTCGAGCCCGTAAACGCCATCGAACGGGAACTCCATACGCGGGATTTCGATCCCGATTCGTACACGGTGCCGGAGTCTGCGTGGTACGACGGCCCTGCCGCGGGCGTGGTTATTCGGAACAAACGGGGCGACCGTGCGAAGCTGCTCCATCCCGACTTTCAGGACGTCGACGAGACGGCCCCCGTGGATTCGTCAGCAGAAGAACTGGCGGCGGAATACGCCACGCGACGGCGACTCGAGAACGTCGCGGGGATGCTCGAAGATCGTGGTCAGTCGGTGACCTTTGAGACACTGTATGAACGTGTCCTCGAGGACATCGCTCGTGAGAAGCACACGCAGTTGTATGGCGAAAAGGGGACACTCGAGCTGGGGACGTTTCGCTCCGAAGTCAGTGCGTTGACGCGGGCGTTTCTCGAGGAGTGGCGAGACGGCGAGTAGTGATAGCCGTGGAACGCCCACCGCACAGATCTGGCACGTTACTGTGCGAAGGGGACGTCGAACGGGAGATTTCTCGAGACCGTGGTTCGGAACGTCCTCGAGATCGATAGCAGGACGAGGAAGTAGACCAGCGCACCGAGGCCGACGAGGGCGACAACGAAAATTTCGTTGTAGGCGGCGATTGGTTGTGGTTCACCGAGGGCTCGAGCGGCGTAGACGACGACGCCCATGAGCAGGGCGGCGATACACTGTTTGGATATTTCCTCGAGTGGGACGCTGAACCCGACGTGACGACGAGTGTAGTAGAAGCCGAAGACGAGACCGATGGCGGCAGAGCTCGCTGTGGCGATCGCCGCGCCGACCCAGCCTATAGTGTAGACGAGTGCGACGTTGAGCACGAGGTTTGAGACGATGAAGACAGCGTTGGCCCGGAACGCGAGGTCGGGTCGGTCGATTGCGTTGAGGGTATTGAGCAGCTGCTTGTTGTACGTGTACGCGAGAATGCCGACGAGCAGCATCGTCAGTACCTGTGCACCGATCTCGAAGCCGTCGCCGTAGATAAGCATCAATCGATCACCGAGGATCGCCGCGCCGGCGATTCCTGGGATCAAGAACAGTCCAGCATACGAGAGTGCGTCGTTGGTGAGCGTTCGGACCATGTCGGTGTTATCGGCCGCGGATCGTTTGCTTAATTCCGGGAATAGCGTAGTTTGGATCGCGCTTCCGAAGATGTCGAGGAACTTCGAGAGGGTGTAGGCGACCGCGTAAATCCCGGTGAGCCCCGCGGGAACGAACAACCCGAGCACGATAATATCCATGTCACTGAACGTCTTCTTTCGCATGCTCCCAAGCCAGGAGAACTTCGCGAAGTCGAACAGGCTGACGACGTGTCGCCACCGTGGGCGGGCAAACGTCGGTCTGACGACGAGGAGTCCGATCGCAGCGATCGCGGCGGTCCCGATGGCGTAGCCGAGGAGCATCCCGTCGAGTTCCCAGCCCAGGTAGACTAATGCGATCATTACGATGCTCTGTGCTCCTTGTTTGGCGGTGCTGAGCGGAGCATAGACGTGGACCCGGTGTGTCCCCTTGAGCGCGGTGTTGACCAGTCCGCTGAAGATCGAGACGACTAACAGCAGAACGACAAACTCGGCGACCGGCTGGCCGACGTAGGCGTTCACCTGCTCTCGGAATGCCAGGACACCGAGCGCGACGAGAGCCGTGAGCGTCGCCTTGATCGCTGTTCCAGCGACGAGGTACGCGTCCGGCTCTTCGTCCTCGCTCATGCGCTTGACGATCGCCTTCCCGAAACCGACGCTCTTGACGATCCCGAGCCAGGAGACAAGTGCGAGCGTTATTGCGTAGAAGCCGTAGATCTCCTCGCCGAGGGTTCGAGTGAAGTAAATCGTGGCAAGAAAGCCGAGAAGAGAGCCGGCGAGTTTTGAGACGAGGTAGATGACGGAAGTTTGGCCGAGACGCATGAAGATTCGTGTTACGTGAGTAACGGACGAGTGGTTTAAGGATATTCTTACTCGGAACAGGTGCTACTCGTCTTCGAGCACGTCCACCAAATCCGGATGGTCGCAGAACTCCTTCGGAATCTCTTCCCCCCGACGTGCACGATCCCGTATCGCTTGCCACTCGGCGTGACGGCGAAACACCTGCACGGGAATCCGATCAATCTCGAGCACTTTTGCGATTGCGAGGCGATGTTGACCGCACATGTTCCACAGGAACTCCCCATCTCTCCCGATGTCGACGGCGATCTCGTTGGCCAATGGATGCATCGCATCGTTGAGACCATCCCACGCTGTCTCGGGGTTTTCCTCGACCAGCTGACGCTGCGATTTGTATCCATCGTCGCGAATGTGCCGATAGAGTCGATCGATCTCCTTCCCACGGTCCTCGAGCGTTGCCTTGTCATATCTGTCGGCGAGGACGGTTTCGCCCCACTCAAGTCCCTCGACGAACCGTTGTTCGATTGCTTTAGCAAACGTTCGCTGCATGTAGGGTTCACCTGCACTATCCCATTCACCATCGACAACCCATCCACGTCGTTTCGAGAATATCTCTCCAGCCGTGTACTCGATCGACGACGGATCGACGAGGATGCATTTGTACGGATCCGCATCTGTGTATTTGTGTGGGTACACCCTGTTGAACAACCAAACCATCTGATGTACTGTTTCCCGGATTAGGACGTAGACTGCGGTTGCTACCGGGTTTGGTAACGATCGAACGAGGCGATGTAACTGTAACTTCCAGCTCAGGTACCTTGTCCCATATAGAAACAACCGGTCTGCCCCTTCGGTACGAAGTGTCTTCAGCGAATGTTCTATCAAATCCCGGAAGCCAGAAAACTCAACTTTCCCCATGTAGTTCGTCCTGTGTTTTATGTTTGTAAGTCGAAACGCCGATCAACATTTCGTTGTGACCGTAGCTTTATCAAACGTGTTTTGATTTGGGTTTCGGTTTTTTTAACGCCCATGAAACTGAGTGCTTAAGGTTCGTCACCAGAACGATTTAGCTGAATGTGGACACCGAGGGACTTTTCATACAGGAAATTCCGCCGGAAGGTTGAACAAGACGGAAGCGCGAATGCTGTCAAGGCATCGTTTGAACTGGTAGCGAGAAGCGCTCTCGGCCCCCTTGTGTTCCAACGACTTTTCGAACACGGAACCATTCGGTCTATCCACCGTCAAGAACTGCTCAAACGCGCAACTAATGTCGTCTATCCCGAGACAGGGACGTCGGAAACAGCATCTGTACCCTTCGCTGCAAACGTCGGGCAAGGATACGTTTTCCCAACGACTGGACTTGTGTTGACTGACGACGGACATCCCGTCGACGAATCAGTTGGACCAGCTGGTGACGACAAAAACGGCGTTATCAAATCGATCGTTCGGCATGCGTTCGTCGATAGTCCGAGTTTGGCTACCGACCTCGTTACTGGGAATACGGATTCGCTCCAAGACCACGCAAGGACGCTGGACACGATTTGTCCGCTCTCTTATCGATATAAGAACTACTACCACTGGACGATAGAGACACTTCCACGGGTTCGATATGCTCGAGCATACGAGGAACGAACTGGCGAGGAAGTAACGTACGTCGTCTGGTCAGGCGCTCCACCCTACGTTGCCGAAACGTTGGACCTGATCGGAGTTCCGGAGCGAAAAATCGAACGAGCTAGAGCTCCAGTATATCGCGCTTCAAACGTTGTCGTCCCATCGTTTCCAGAACAAACAGCGACGGATTATGAATGGGTTCGTGAAGCTGTTCTCGAGAACATCGATCCAAATACGGAACCGATCGACGTTGGAAGCAACGTCTACATTTCGCGTACGAACGCTGTCGAGCGACAGATCGTCAACGAGTCTGCAGTCGTCGAGGCACTCTCGAAATACGGGTTCGAACCGTACGTTCTCGAGAGTCAGAGTGTCGCCCAGAACGTCCTGTTATTTCACGAGGCAGACGCTATCGTCGGAGCCCACGGAGCTGGATTAACCGATCTTATCTACTGTGAGGATGGCGTCGTGTTCGAACTCTTCGGCTCGAAAGTCAAGGACCCCTACGAGCGATTGGCTGACACTGTGGGCGTCGACTATCAGCCGGTTCGGTGCCAGCCCGACTCGACGGACATCGCCGTCGATGTCGATCATCTTGAGCGGACGATCGAAAACGTGCTCGAGTAGAGAAATAGCTCAGCAATTTCGATTATTCTCGTCGAGGACATCTGCTAGATCGGGATGGGTGTGATGCCTCTCAAAATCTTCCAGGAACACGGATCTGGACGTTTGGGAAGCCGTCTCCCGAACCTGTTGCCACCGTTCGTGTCGGGCCGAGATCCGGACTGGTATTTCCTCGAACTCGAGTATCTTCGTGATCGCGAGCCGGTGCCGTCCATCGACGAAGAGAAACTGACCGTCGCGACCGATGTCGACGACGACCTCGTCGTAACAATTGAATCGGTCACCATCGGCGTACTTGTCCGAAGACAGTCCCTCATGCTGAACGAGTTCCTGCTTGCTTCGGTACCCCTGGTTCCGGATGCGTTCGTAGAGATGGTCGACTCGAGCACAGGCCTCCCACACGTCTTCCTCGTTTGCACAGCCTCGCCAGATGACGTTTCCGCGGTCTGCTTGCTCGAGGACGTGCTGGATGAACTCAATGTCCCCCCACTCTTTGCCGTCCTCGAAGCGCTGCCGAAGTGCCTGGACGACAGGGAGGTCCTTGACGCGCTCGTCGCTTTGGTCCCAGTCACCACCCTGGATTGTCCCGAGGTCCTGCCACTGGAACCGTCCCGGGTTCGGTCCCCGACCGGTGACATGGGTGATCTCGGTCGGATCGACGCGGACGATTTTGAAGGGGTCAGCGACGGCGGAGTGTGGGCGGGAGTTCCACCAGCGAAGTAATTCCCGGTAGCGTGGACTTCCGTAGAGGCCCTTGGTGCCGAGTACGTGTCTAACGTACCGGGGAACGAAACGCGCCGACTTTTCGATGGTCGGAACGAGCCCCTCGTTTCGGTAGACGTGTCGTGCTCGGTGGAGGAGCTTTTGCATTAGTTAACGTGGAATCGAAGTGGAACTCGCCTATATGTTGCGAAGCGCTCGACGAGGTGATGATCGATCGAGGGCGTGACGGCGAACTGCTGCTGGTCGACGGGTGACACCGGCTATTCATCGCTAAGGTGCGGCGTCGAGGAGATCCCCGTGCTGGTCGTCGTTCGTCACCGGGAGCACGTCGACGACAGGTGACTCGAGGCTGCGTGGTCTGGGGTTCCGGGACGGCCCCGAGATTGGTCCCGAGGAACTTATATCGGCGTCGCCTCGAGTGTAGTATCACGACGAATGTCAGGTCCCGAGTCGGATGTCGAGGGGGAGACGATCACGATCCACGAGCTGCTGGAACGGAGCGCGGAATCCGCACTCGAGCTCCAGCGCGAGGACGGATCGTTTCCACCGGGGCGAAACGGGGTCTACGACGAGTCGGAGACGCCCGTGCGAACAACGTCACACTGGCTGACGACGCTGTCGAAGGTGTACGAGATTACCGGCGACGAGGTGTTCGCCGACGCGGCCAACGACGCGGCCGACTATTTGCTCAGCGACGAGGCACGGCCACACGGGTATACGTTTCACTCGAGGAATGCGGAGGGGAAAGACAAGTGTGATGGGCTTATTGGTCAAGCCGCACCAATCCGAGGATTGACGCGTGCAGGACTTACTCTTGAGCGACCGGAATTAGTTGAAGTAGCAAGGGATGTTGTTGCTCTCCACCCTTTCAACGAACAACTAGGTTTGTGGGAACGGGTCGAAATTGACGGTAGCTTTCAGTCTTTTGATCGGACGTTGAACCATCAAATCACATTTGCTGCTGCTATCGCAAATTTCCCAACTCAATGCAAGGATATTAAAAATGATTTGAGGAGATTTCTGGATAAACTACGGGAGAACCTTCGAATAGACAATGACGGAGTCATAAAGCACTATGTGCGTCCATCATTATTGGAAGTAATCCGATGCCTTGGCTCTAACATACGCCATTGGATACTATTGCTTAATGAATTGATGTTTCACTATTATTTATATTCGACGAATCGTAGGGTGAAGGAGATGAGCTACCAACCACTGAATTTGTATGGACTAGCTCGCCTCAAACAACGATTTCCTAACCACATACTTTGGGAAGACCAATCAATCCAGAAGTCGTTGGATCTCTGTAAAAAGCATTTTGGTGTTATTAAGAATACTAATTCAGGAAGTCTTGTGCCGGGAATTCAGATTGCATATGCTCTTTCTGTTTTTGATGACTGTCGTGAAATTGATGAATACATCGCCGTGGACGTCAATAATCGGTTCAATTTTGAAACCAACCTTCTTTCAAATAATGTGATTGATCCACACCTTACATCTGCATCAATCTGTAATGCTGTAACTCTCTCTGACGTTGAGATTAACCTGGCCTCACAACGAGCGCTCTCAGAACGTTAAAACAGAGAACCGTATCGAGATACTGCTGTTTCAACATCGAAATCATTTGCGCGGCTCATAACTCTTTCCGGGTCACAGGACTCTTCAAGAGTCTGTTCAATTGCGTCTGCAAGTTCTTTATTATCACCAACAGAGACGAGCGAACCGTACTTTCCACGATCAAGAATCTCGTCAGGACCGCTCTCACAGTCTGTAGAGACCACCGGACATCCACAGGCCATCGCCTCAATGAGGACGAGACCGAACCCTTCGTGTACCGACGAGAGAACGAACACGTCCGCGGCCGACATATAGCTGTATGGATTATCGACGAACCCTGGAAACGAGACGCGGTCGCTGATTCCAAGCTCTATAGCCTGACGTTGTAACGCCTCCGTCTCGGGACCATTACCGAATAGGACGAGACGAATATCGTTTCGCTCGAGTCGAGCAAACGCGTCGAGAAGCGTATCGAATCCCTTCTGTGGCTCATGACGACCGCCGGATAGAACGACCTCGAGCGACTCGTCAGCAAGCCACTCGTGATCTACCGGCTCAGATGCTTGTTCTCGAATTAATTCGACTCTGACCGGATTGTAGATCATCGAGATCGAGTCATCCTCGAGTCGTGTCTTCTCGAGAAGATCGTGGCGAACACCTTTGGAAACCGCAACAGCGTGGTCTGCCAGTGGGTAACTAGCCCATGCTCCCAGTGTAACGAGTCGATCCTTGATGGAGTCGATACTATGCGACAGCATGTTGTGTTCGCTGATGACGAGCCGTGTGTTAGTGGAAGCAAGCTGGTGGGCCGCGATTGCGATGAGGTTTGGCTCGGTCATCATCGAGTAGAGCACGTCTGGCTCACGTGAAGTAAGATATCGACGTAATGGCAAGAGACTAGTTGCCACGCGCCTCGCCTCCAGGTCAACGATGGAAACGTCGTCGGGAACTTCATCGAGCAAATCACCGGAAGCATCCACGAGAACGAGATCGACATCGTAACCTCGGCCAGAGAGCCCACTAGAGAGATCCAGCGCAACGCGTTCTGCCCCACCGATCGTCATCGACGTTAGATAGATCCCGATCGATCTCGGTTCTGTCATCGAAGTATATCAGTCGCATTGTGTCAGGTCGTTAAATCCCTTCTGACTTTATTGATCTGATAGATTGAGGCATTTCATGGAATCGACCAACGCCTTTTTGCGACTGGCATATCGACTGACGTAGAGACGACACTGTCGCCATGTCTTATTCAGAACACGCGAGAATATCCGTCATCATCCCCGTCTACAACGACCCCGCCGGTATCCAGACCACCCTCGAGTCCCTCCTCACCCAAACAACCAACTATCAAATAGTCGTCGTCGACAACAACTCCAGCGACCGGACCCCGGAGATCGTCCGCTCGTACGAAGACGATCACGACCACCTCATCCTCTGCCACGAGACCGAGATCCAGTCCTCCTATGCCGCCCGCAACACCGGTATCCGCAACACCGACAGAGAACTCCTTGCGTTCGTCGACGCCGATATGACCGTCCCCGAGGACTGGCTCGAGTCCGCCCTCCACACCTTCCAAACCACAGACGCCGACTACATGGGCTGTAACGTCGAGCTTACCCTCCCGAACAACCCACCACTCCCGGCCCGCTACGATCACCACACGGGCTTTCCCGTCGAAGGGTACCTCGAGCACCAACAGTTCGCCCCGACCTGCTGTCTCTTCACCCGACGAACTGTCTTCGAGGACGTAGGCCTGTTCGATCACCGCCTCGAGTCCGGCGGCGACAAGGAGTTCGGCAACCGGGTCCACGAAGCGGGGTATGACCTCCAGTTCGCCGAGGACGTGATGATGTACCACCCAACCAGAAATAGCTTCCGCGCACACGTGAAAAAGGATCGCCGCGTCGGCCGCGGGCTCTGTCAGCTCCAGCGCTTTCACCCCGAACGCTATGGCACGCCGGGGATCCCGCCACGTCCCAGCGGGATCAAACGCCCCGAGCGAGATCTCCCCACGAAGGATCGACTCGCCTTCGGTGCGCTTTCGAAACTGCTCACCGCCGTCCGCGGGATGGGCTACTACGAGGAGTATCTCACTGGCGACGAGGACGCGACCCTCGAGGGCGTACCACGACTCGAGGCGTGAGCGATCGCTCGAGGACACATTACACCGTCCGGAAAGAAAACCAGACAGTCAGTTACCCGCCGTAGCGTCACGGTCGGCGATTAACTCCGAGCGATCGACGTCGAGCAATCCGTAGAGATAGCCAAACCCGACTGCCGCGGTAAAGATGAAAATCGTCACGAGCTGTTTTGCCTTCGCACTCGAGGGCTCACGAACCAACTCGCCGACCCGATCTGGAACGAACTCGAGCATGAGCTGTCCCAGGTATTCGTTTTTGTCCCCAGAGGCCTCGGGTAACAGAATGTCCATGATCCGTTTGGAGTAGCCCTGCCAGAACGACCGAAACACCAGCCACCGGAAGTCCCCACGGTAGTCGAACAGTTTGTGGTGAACCACGGCGTCGGTGTTGTAGATCACACCCTTGCCATACTTGTTGGCCATTCGAATACACACTGGCGCTTCGTGAGCCTGGATGTGGCGATCCCCTTTCCGGCCCGTATTCTCGTCGTAGCCGCCGACGTTCAAGAACACGTCCCGGCGAAAGGAGATGTTCGAGCCGTACGTGTTCCGCAGTTCCTCCATGTGCTCGCCCATTCCGCGTTCGTCACAGCCGACCAGCCAGTAGAACTCCTCGGGGAAGAAATCCGGCTTCTCGGTCACCCAGTCGGGTTTTGCGTGGCCGCCGACAGCAATCGCGTCGGTCTCGTCGTAGACGCGTGCTAGTTCCTCGATCCAGTCGGGTTCGGCGACGGCATCGTCGTCGATAAACGCCACGACGTCGCCGGTTGCGATCTCGGCGCCTCGAGTCCGACTGTAGGAAATTCCCTGATTCTCGTCGTTGCAGTGGAGGACGACGCCCTCGAGGTCGCCGTAATCTTCGCAGACGCGATCGAAGACGGCGTCGTTCCCGTCGACGACGATGACGACCTCGAGTGGGTCGTACGTCTGGTCGAGGACGCTGTCGACACACTCCGAGAAGACGTCGTAGCGTTCCATCGCGTAGGTACAGATGACGACAGAGACCTTCATCGAGAATCGGTTGCTGTGACCGGCGAATAAGTGTTTTCCTTCAGGTGAGTTACAGTCGTGGTGGAGTGTCCACCGGCGATCCCTGTTTGAGTCACGACGATGGGGTATAGATGTCAGAGAGCGACAGAGAGATGACAAGGCTTATTCTTGGCTTGTGTCTGGTGAGACCTAATGAGTACGGACACTGAACACGTCGAAGACGAGGGCGCTGAAACGGCGCCGTCGTTGCTCGAGACGTGGGCTGACTGGTATCACATCCCCGTCATCGGGGCCGTGATGCTGTTTATGTTCTGGGTACGGACCCAGGCGTATGGAAGATTCGTCACCGAGGATGGCACGCCCGCACTGGGTGGTGTCGACTCGTGGTATCACTGGCGGACGGTCGAGTGGACCGCCGAGAACTATCCGAATACGATGCCGTATGAGATCTGGACTGGATTCCCGACTGGCAACTACGTCGGCCAGTTCGGGACGCTGTTCGACCAGATCATCGTCACTATCGCGATGATCGTGGGCCTCGGCGATCCATCCACGAGCACGCTCTATACCGTCGCGTTGCTCACTGTTCCAGCAATGGCAGCACTCGTCGCGATCCCGGTCTTCTATATCGGCCGACGCCTTGGCGGCACTGTCGGCGGGCTCGTCTCGGTCGTTGTCCTCGCACTCGTCCCGGGATCGTTCCTCGCTCGCTCGACTGTCGGCCAGCTCCAACACCACGTCGCCGAGGTGCTGTTCATGGCGATCGCCGTCCTCTCGATGATGGTCGCCTTGCGGGTCGCCGAACGCGAACAGCCGATCTACGAACTCGTCGTTGACAAGGATTGGGAGACATTGCGACAGCCAGCTATCTACAGCGCCCTCGCAGGTATCGCACTTACCCTCTACATCTGGGTCTGGCCGCCTGCCGTCGTCCTGATTGGTATCTTCGGTGTGTTCTTTGCCGTCCAGCTGTGTCTCGACTACGTTCGTGGTGTCTCACCGGACCACGTCGCGTTCGTCGGTGCGACCAGTCTTGGTGTGACTGCCCTCACGACAGTCTTGCTGATTGAGGAGCCGGGAACAAGTGTCACGAGTTTCGGCTATCTCCAGCCAGCCACGGCGCTCCTCGTCGCTATCGGCTGTGTGTTCATGGCCTGGCTCGCTCGAGAGTGGAACAATCGTGATATCGACCGCCGTTACTACCCAGCCGCGATCGGTGGGCTCATCGTCGCGGCGTTCGGGATCATGTGGCTCATCCTCCCTGATCTCTACAGCACACTCGTTGGGAACCTAACGAGCCGACTGCTGCCACTCGATCCGGGAACGGGTTCGCTCACTATTTCGGAAGCGCAGCCACCCGAAAACTTCACCAGCCACGTCTTCAACGAGTTCGGGGCGGCCTTTTACACGATGCTTGCGGGCCTTGCCCTGCTCATCGCTCGGCCGTTCCTCGGACGTGAATACCGCGCTGAGTACACGCTGATCATCGTCTGGTCGCTGTTCCTGATCAGCATGGCTGCGACACAGCTTCGGTTTGCGTACTATCTCGTGCTAGCCGTTGCGGTCGTCAACGCCGTCTTCGTCGCGGACATCGTTCGCATCTTCGACCTCGATATTCGGGGTGGTGTCGACTCGCTTCGCCAGGTCGAGACCTACCAGATCATCGTCTTGGTACTGGTCGTGATGCTTCTGTTTGCACCACTACTGCCACCGATCGCGGCCGATACCGATACCGCGTGGGACCGTGGCGAACGCGTCGGTCCGCACCAGGAAGCGATGGTCTGGGAGGAATCGAACCACTGGCTTGCCGACAACACGCCCGAACCTGGTGACTGGGGTGGCGCGGATAACGCCAGCGAACTCGAGTACTACGGCACCTACGACTACCCCGAGGGCGCGGACTACGACTACCCTGAGGGTGCCTACGGTGTGATGTCGTGGTGGGATTACGGCCACCTAATAACGACCCAAGCCGAGCGTATCCCACACTCGAACCCGTTCCAGCAGAACGCCCGCTCCTCGTCGGCGTTCCTGACCGCTGAATCCGAACAGCGCGGCGAACTGATCCTCGATGCGATCGCTGCAGGCGAAGATCCGCGTGGCACAGATGAGCACACGAACGAGGATCTCGAGGCAATGGCCGACGGTGCGACTCACGAGGAGATGCGGTACGTGATGATCGATCACGCGATGGCTGGCGGGAAGTTCCCCGCGATTACCCAGTGGACGGGGCCGGAGTACACCGACTACATGACGCCGGAAGACTACCAGCCTGGACAGTCACTCCATTCGGATGAGATCGCGGAGACGTTCGGCGAGGTGCCGTATCACAACACGATGCTGTCCCAGCTGTACTTCGACGACGCGGACGGCATGGAACACTACCGTGTCGTTCACGAGAACGAAGGCGCCGGAACGGCCCTATTCGCCAGTTACGCGCAGGTGTTTTCCGAGGAGGCGCCAGAGTTCCCAGAGCAGACGGTCCAACAACTAGAAGCCTGGGGGTACGAGGACGGTGACGTGCTCTACGTTCAGGACGGCGAACTCGCCCCACCTGGTGAGGGACAGCTCGCAGTTCAGGTGAATCAGCGAGTCGGCCAGGAGAGGCTGTTACAGCTCGATCAAGGTCCGACCACGGAGCTCTTCGGTGTCAATGACGCCGCCGCAGTCAAAACGTTCGAACGCGTCGATGGTGCGACACTCTCTGGGACCGTCGACGACGAGGACGACCTCCTCGAGGAGGATGCGACAATCACCGCCACGGTCGACCTCGAGACGAACGCCGAGCGAACGTTCACCTACACGCAGGAAGTCGAGCTCGCTGCCGACGGCTCCTTCGAACTGGTTGTCCCGTACGCGACGGACGACGAACTCGGCGTCGAGGACGGCTACACGAACAGCAGCGTCGAAGCAGTTGGTGACTACACGCTAACCGTCGGCGAGCCCGGCGAAGAGGGCTATGAAGCACAGACTGCTGTCCCCGAAACGGCAGTGATTCAGGGTGAACTGATCGACGATATCGAGTTCGAGCAGACTGAACTCGAGGACCAGGACGACGCTGACGATGCGGACGGTATCGAAGACGTAGACGACGGTGACATCGAGGAAGGGGCCCCTGAAACCGAACCCGATGACGAACTCGGCGACGACGCAGGTGTCGCTGGCGCACTCGCTCCGGCGGCGACGCAGGTGGCCGGCTAACGACACTTCGTTTTTATTGGCTGTCTCGGAACTGGGCTTTCGTGATCGTGTCTCGAGATGCCATCGGATCGACACGGACACTGTGTGACAGTCAGCTAACAACAGTTGCTGATCGGCACACTGGGCGTTGTTCAGCGCTGTCCAAGAGTAAGAAAGCTTTTCCCGCCGTCCGGAATACCCCCGGGCAATGCGGGAGTTTCTCGCCGTCTATCTGAAAGGATTCTCGATGGGGGCAGCCGACGTCGTCCCCGGAGTATCGGGTGCGACGATCGCGTTGATCGTTGGGATCTACGATCGGCTGATTCGGGCGATTACGGCGATCGACCCACGATCGTTTCGGCCGGCCCTGCGTCCCCACGACCCCGAGGCACGAACACAGCTCCGGACGGAACTCGAGCGAATGGACATTCCGTTCCTGATAACGCTTGGACTGGGGATCTCGACGGCGATCGTGGTCCTTTCGCGGGTGATGCATGGAGCAGCGACGACGTATCCCGTGCCGACCTACGGCTTTTTCTTTGGGCTGATCGCGGCATCAGCAGTCGTTCTCTACGGCGAGGTCGAGACGTGGACGGCGGGACGGGTCGTGGTCTCGCTGGTCGCGATCGTGCTCGCGTTCCTGATCACGGGCATAACTGCTGGTGGGGCCTCACACGGTGTGTTGATGGTGTTCATCGCCGGTGCGGTCGCGATCTGTGCGATGGTCTTACCGGGTGTTTCGGGGGCGTTTTTCCTCCTTATTCTCGGCCAGTATGAGTATATGACTGGCGTACTGAGCGAGTTCGTTGATGGCCTCATTGGGCTGCTCAACGGTGATGCGCTCGCACCCGTACTCGAGGCGGGCTCGGTCGTCGCTGTCTTCGGCGTTGGCGCAGTCATCGGGCTGTTCACGATGGCCCACGCAGTGGGCTACGCCCTGGACCGCTACCGTGCTGCAACGCTTGCCTTCCTGGTGAGTCTCATGGTCGGAGCGCTCAGACTGCCGTTCGTAGAAGCGACGAGTAATCTCGGTACCTCACCCGCTGGCACACCGACCATTGCCGTCGTCGCGGGGCTCATCGGCGCGGCTGCCGTCTTGCTCGTCGACTGGTATACCGACGACCTCGAGTACTGAGCTGCCGATCCGCTGGCGCTCGTTTGGGTATACAGCTGGACAGACCGGCCGACTGGATCAGTTGCGCTACTGCTGCCGTCGCCGTCGGAGACGATCGAGAATACCGATCCGGTCCGTACTGACTGCTGTCCGAGCTCTCAGCTGGTCGTGTTTTCGTCGCCGTTCGTGGTCGGCCCCAGTGCCTGAAAGACGATCGTCGGAAACCGCGGGACGACGGCGCTGGGTCGCCGACCGCTTCCGTTTCCGGGCAGTGGGACGCGTTCGATGATCCCCCGATCTGCGAGTTCGTAGAGAAAGCGTTTGACCGTGCCAGCAGTCAGCGAGGAGCGGCTGGCGATCTCCGTGGCGACCTCGCGGATCGGTCTGTCAGCCGACTCGACAGCGACGAGATCAGCAAGCACCCGCTGGCGCGTCTCGGAGAGTGAGAGTACCCGATCGAGATGGACGCCGTCTTCGGGAACGCCAGCCCATGCCGTCTCGAGGTGGTGTGATTCGAGTCGGTCGCTTCCGTCGGTGGTCGCGAGCACGCTGGCACCGAACAGCGTCGCCAGCGCGTCGTGTGCATTGCCGTCTGCCCACGTCGCGATGGTGCGAATCGATTCGTGATCCAGCGCTCCGGCTGCCAGCCCAGTCGAAGCGCGGTCAGTGACGACATCAACGAGTTCGTGGTTGCGGTAGGCCGGAACCGAAATGGTCGGGTTCTCGTCGCTCCAGTTGTCAGGGACGGTCTGGCCGACGGCGACGGTCGAGACACTTTCGGCAACCGGCTCGAGCAGGTCGTGGGTGCGGTCGTATGCGAGGGATTCGGGCTCATCGTGGTGATCGAGGGCGATCACTGCCCGGTGGTCCGGCCGTCCGAGTCGGTTACAGAGTCGGTCTCGAAGATCATCAGTGCCGACGCCGCTTTTCGGGACGGGTTCCTGAGATAGAACTGACAGGACCTCCTGATAAAAAGCGAAGGCGCTCTCGACGCGGCGGCCATCGACGTAGACGAACCACGTCACTGGGCCGGTGCTGCCGGCACGGGTTGTCGTCCCGATCGTCCGCGTTGGCTCACTGAGTCGGTCGTTTAACGCGCCGAACAGGGCAGTGATGATCGCTGACGTTCCCGATCCGGGTGGGCCGACCACGGACACCGCTGGCGGCAACTCGCCGTCGAACACCGGTTCGAAAGCGTCGAGCAACTGCTCTAAGACCGGTCCACGACCCACTGGATCCGGTCGATGGACGACTGGGCTGAGGTGATCGCGGTCGACGACGACCGACCGGCCCTGTCGTGCTGATACTCGTCGCGCGATCCGCTCTTGTAACTCCATCTATCTGGTCTCCTGGCCCTGGCGTCGATCCGCGTCGTCAGCAGTCCCCACGAGTGCCGCTGCGATGATTTCGAGGGTGTGTTTGATCTCGTAGCCGGTGCCGTGTTCCATCTGCATCGAGCAGGTCGGACACTCCGTCAGACCGGTCTCCGCGGGCGCGTCGTCCATGTGCTCGAACATCTCTTCGCCGATTTTCATCGACGTCTCGTAGTTCTCCTCTTTCCAGCCGTACGTGCCGGAGATTCCAGAACAGGAATCGCCGACGTCGTGGGCGTCGATGCCGTCTATTGCCCCTAGCACTTCGATCGTCTGTCCATCGAGTCCCTGGTTACGTGAATGACACGGTGCGTGATAGGCAAACGACTCGTCCTCGAGTGATGTGCCCTCGAGTTCGCCCTCGAGATCCTCGTGGACCCGGAGATATTCGACGGCGTCCCAGGTGTTCGCAGCGACGTCCTCGGTCCCCTCGAAGTCGAACAGTTCGGGGTACTCCTGGCGGATCGACATCGAACAGGAGCTACAGGAGGCAATGATGTCGGCTCCGTCTTCGAGTGCGGCCGCGAGTTCGCTGACGTTCGTCTCGGCGGCTCGACGGGCGTCCTCGAGCATGCCGTTAGCGAACATCGGCGTGCCTGAACAGGATTGCTCGGGGACCATGACCTCGTAGCCGAAGTGTTCGTAGACGCGGACGAGCGCCTTCGCGACCTCGGGTGTGTTGTAGTTCGAGTAGCAGCCGTGGAAGTAGGCGATGCGCTTGTGCCCGTCCTTTGGACTGCCTCGCTTTGCTCGCGCTTCCTGCGCTCGCTGTTTCGAGGTGGCGTTGCCACCTCGTTTCGTCCACCACTCCCGGAACGTCTCGGTCGCGAACTCGGGGAACTCCCGCTCGCTCGTGATCCCCAGCGTCTTCTCACCCAGCCACTGGGTGACCGACAGCCCCATCACGAAGTTCGCCGTCCGTGGGAAGGCTGCGGCCAGCGGTGCGAGTCGCCGGTAGTTCGCGAGGATTCGGTTGCGGATGTACTCTCGAGAGAGCTTGTTCATGTGCTCCTCGACGTACTCGCCTCGAGCCGTGTTGTGCATCTGCGAGAGCGGTACCTCGGAGGGGCAGGCGCTATCACAGCGCATGCAGTTCGAACACTTCATCACGGAGTCGTCGATGTCGTGGTCGTCCTGTCGTTTGAGCCGCCACTGCTCTGGCCCCTGGAACTTCGGGCCGGGGAACTCGTCGTCGACCTCGGCGACAGGACAGTTCGTATCGCAGGTCGAACACTTATAACAGTTGTCGGCTCCCGGTCGGAGGTCCATCTCCTCGGCCTCGGGGAAGACCTGAATCGGTTCGAACTCGTCGTCGGTCGATACGCCGTCGTCGGTTGGGTAGTCGCCCGGTGCACCGTCGTCGGTCGGGTGTTCTGCGTCGCTCATGAAATTACCTGTTTCGGCCGCTCGCACTCGAGTTATCGCTCGATCCGGTCGCTCGCACACTGCGTCTCGAGTCAGTCATTCGCCGCCCTCCTCGCCGGCCCGTGTCCCGGCGACGTAGCCCGTCGCGAGCGAGACGCCGCCGCCGGATTTCTCCGCCGCGAAGTCATACCCGCTCAGAACCGCGCCAGCCGCGCGCAGGTTCGAAAACTCTGGCTCGTCGTCGGCAGTCAACGGCCGCAACTCGCGGTCGACGCGCAGGCCGAAGCGTGCGTAGGGCTGGTCGCCGAACACGTCGTCGACGAACCAGTCGTAGCGGTCGGCGGCGTGGGGAACGTGACAATCAAAGAGCGGTTCGTACACCCGCTCGCGTTCCGAACGGACGCCCTTGCCGACGAGCCCGCCCGTCGCGAGGACGTACTGGTCGGCGCGGTGGGGGAGTTTCGAGCCGGTGCGGTCGACGACGACGTGGTCGATCCGGTCGCCGTCCGTGTCAGTCTCGTACTCGACCACCGGCACGCCCGAGGTTACCCGCACGCCCGCATCCTCGAGTGCATCGTAGAGCAGGTCCTCGAGTCGCAGTCCGGGCAGGCTGGGCGGCCCCATCGGGACTTCGAAGACGTCGACGCCGAGGGCAGCCGCGAGGTCGGCCCGCACCTCGGCGGCGTGGTCGTCGCCCAGAATCGCGGGAAAGCCGACTCGAGACTCGCCCTCTATGTGGGACTCGACGGCCGTGGCGAGCGCCTCGCGCGCGCCGGTCTCGCCTGCATCCGTAGAGACGGATTCGTTCTGATCGAGCAGGTGGGCATACCGCGTCACCTTCGCGTCGTCGCGGACGATGCCGGGGAACGACAGCGTGACGCCGCGAGCCGTAAACGGGATGCCAGCGGCCTCAAGATGAGCTGCAGCCAGTGGAGCCTCGAAATCCGGGAGGGTCTCGAAGCCGACCAGCAGCGCGTCCCGGTCGTCGCTCGCCAGCCCGGCAGCCGTCGAGGCCGGGTAGCGGGAAGTCGGTTTGACCGTGCCGCCGTGGGTTGGGACAAGTGCGTTCACATCCGTATGTGCGCCGGCGTACGCCTCGCCTGCGACGTCGTCGAAAAACGAGAGCGCCTCGCGGACGGCCTCGACTCCGACGCGCTCGTAGGGATGGCCGTCAGGGAGGTCGGAGAGGACGTCGAAGGGGTCGACGAGCGGGCCGTCACCCGCTGGCGTGTAGCCGAGCACGTCGATCAGCCCGCTGGCGTGGCGCAGCGTGCTCTGTTTGTGCGTCACCAGTCGCACCTGTCGGTCCTGTGCTGCCGCAGCGAGGGCCGCCGTCGCGCCGGCGAGTCCGCCACCGATTACGAGGACGTCGTCTTCGATCGCCATCTCAGCTCCCCCCGTCGGCACGCGGTTCGGCCGTCCGTTGGCCGCCGTCGAACGCCGCGTACTCGAGGTCACCCGACTCGCTTGCGGGGTCGCGGTCGCGGTTCATCGTCGTCGCGTGCAGCGCGTAGTTGAGCATCGCCTGCGAGAGCTGTTCACCCCACAGCGCGTGGCGTTCGCCCTTCCAGCGCTCCTGAAACAGTTCGTCGAGCGCCGTCCGGACGGTCTCCTCGTCGTACTTGGGGTGGAGTTCGTTCGCCATATTCTGACAGCAAAAGCCGCCCTGACAGTTGCCCATCGAGGCGCGGGTGCGGATGCGAACCGCGTTCAGGTCCGTTCCCGACTGTGAGATTCCGTCCTGAATTTCCGCGCGCGTAACGCCCTCACACTGGCAGATCACCGGATTCGCGGCGTCGGTCTCGAGCACCTCGCTTGCGCGACTGCCGAGGCGCTGTTTGCTCCGGCGAGCGACCGGCGAGCGCAGTCCGAAGTCGTCCATCCCAGCCTCGAGGGCCTCGATGTTCTCGCTGCCGGGGAGCGGTTCGTCGGCAGTGGCACACGAGGCCCGCACGCCAAGTTTGTCACAGACGTGATCGACGATCTCTTCGGCCATCGCCCGGTATGTTGTCAACTTCCCGCCGACGATGCTGGACATCCCCGAGACGCCGTCGCGCTCGGCGTGATCGAGCAAAAAGAACTCCCGCGTGATGTCCGTCGGATCCGTGGTCCCGGTCCCCGGCGGCTCGTACAGCGGGCGAACGCCCCAGAACGAGCGGATCGTCCGCGCTTCCGAGAGGATCGGGACGAGTTCCGAGAGGGTGTCGATCATCTGGTCGACTTCCCACTGCTCTTCGGGGTAGTCGTCCGGGTCCGAGACCTCCTCGTCGGTGGTGCCGAGGATCGCCGTCGTCTCGTGGGGGACGATGATGTCGGCGTCGCCTTTCGGCCGACAGCGGTTGATGACGGTGTCGACCTGCCGGACGTTCATGATCGTCATGACGCCCTTCGAGGGGCGGACCTCGATCTCGAGGTCGGCCATGTCCCCAATTTGGCCGGCCCACGCGCCCGTTGCGTTGACCACGTAGTCAGCTGTGATCTCCTCGGTCGTGCCGGCGACGGTATGGTTTCGTTTGCCCGGCCCCGAGGTGTGGCGCACGTTCACGCCGTAGATGTCGTCGCCGTCACGCAGGAGGTCGATCACTTCCGCGTGGGTCTCGATGCGTGCGCCGTGGGTTTCGGCGTCGGCCGCGTTCGCGACGCAGAGTCGAAACGGATCGACCGCGGCGTCGGGAACTTCGATCGCGCGTTTGACGTCGGTCGCGAGGTAGGGTTCGACCTCGCGTGCTTCCCGTCCCGAGAGAACACGCGCGGGAATGTTACACTCCCGACAGCCCTCGAGTTTCTCCTGGAAGTACGCGTCCGAGTCCTCGGGTCGCTGGACGAACAGGCCGCCGGTCTCTTCGACGCAGTGGCCGGCGATCTCCCGGAGGATTTCGTTTTCCTCGATACACTCTATCGCGCTCGCCTGATCGGAGACGGCGTAGCGGCCCCCGCTGTGTAAGAGCCCGTGCATACGGCCAGTTGTCCCCTCGGTCAGATTGCCTCGTTCGACGAGTGTGACCTCGAGGCCGCGCATCGCCAGATCTCGAGCGATGCCACAGCCGGTGGATCCCCCGCCGAGAACGAGGACGTCAGTGTGGGTTGTCATCCCTTGGTTCGTACCTAGATCCCCCTACTCTTTATTTTATCGACGCTCCATCAACACCCATAACAACTGAAAGTGTGTGAGAATATCACCCATTATTTGACCACGGTTCGGCCCCTATTTCCGGTGAAACGACGATTTTCGGGCGAACGACTCGACTGTTTTTGGAGAGGTAGCCGTAATATTGTTAGACCAATATAATGGGGCTATTACACTTACAGGAACATTTATAATGATCGTCGGATTTGTTTACCAGTAGCACGCAACCGTCGATAAAGACATCGCGTGAGCAGTACGATACGGGTGACTACTAGTGACAGAACATACCTACGTCGGTGCAGTAGATCAGGGGACGACTGGGACACGATTCATCGTATTCGACCACGGCGGACAGGTCGTCGCGAACGCATACGAGAAACACGAACAGGTGTATCCGGAACCCGGCTGGGTCGAACACGATCCGATGGAGATCTGGGCGAACACCAAACGCGTCATCACGCAGGCGCTCGGGCAGGCGGGCATCGCTCCCGACCAGCTCGAGGCGATCGGCGTGACCAACCAGCGCGAGACGACGCTGCTGTGGGACGCCGACTCCGGTCGGCCGGTCCACAACGCGATCGTCTGGCAGGACCGGCGCACGACCGACCGCGTCGAACAACTCGAAGACGATGAGATGGTCGACACCATCCGCGAAAAGACCGGCCTCGAGGCCGACGCCTACTTCTCGGCGACCAAAGCGGAGTGGCTGCTCGACAACGCCGATCCGATCAAACTCGAGCGGTCGCGGCCGGACGACATTCGTGACCGGGCGGAGAAAGGCGAGGTGCTGTTCGGGACGATCGACACCTGGCTGATCTACAATCTCACGGGCAACCACATCACCGAGGTGACGAACGCCTCGCGGACGATGCTCTACAACATCCACGACCTCGAATGGGACGATGAACTCCTCGCGGAGTTCTCGATCCCTGAGGCGATGTTGCCCGAAGTGCGCCCCTCGAGCGACGAGGCGACCTACGGCACGACCGATCCAGAGGGCTTCCTCGAGGCCGAGGTGCCCGTCGCGGGCGCGCTCGGCGACCAGCAGGCGGCCCTGTTCGGCCAGACCTGTTTCGACGCCGGCGACGCCAAGAACACCTACGGGACGGGCTCGTTCTTCCTGATGAACACGGGTAACGAGGCCGTCGAGAGCGACCACGGGCTGTTGACGACGATCGGCTTCCAGCGCTCGGGTGCGGACGTCCAGTACGCACTCGAGGGCTCGATCTTCATTACTGGCGCAGCGATCGAGTGGCTCGAGGATATGTCGTTGATCGACAACCCCTCCCAGACGGCCGAACTCGCCCGCAGCGTCGATACAACCGACGGCGTCTATGTCGTCCCCGCATTTACGGGCCTGGGCGCACCCCATTGGGATCAACGCGCACGCGGGACTATCGTCGGGATGACCCGCGGCACGCGGAAAGAACACGTCGTTCGAGCAACCCTCGAGTCCATCGCGTTCCAGACTCGTGACGTCGCGGAGGCGATGGAGGCTGATTCAGGCATCGAGATGACGAGCCTGAAAGTCGACGGCGGCGCGGTCAAGAACAACTTCCTCTGTCAGCTCCAGTCGGACATCATCGACTCGGAGATCGTCCGCCCGGTCGTCGACGAGACGACAGCGTTGGGGTCGGCGTACGCAGCCGGGCTCGCCGTCGGCTACTGGGACGACGTCGACAGTCTGCGCGACAACTGGCAGATCGATCGCGAGTTCGAGCCACAGATGGGGAGAGAGACGGCCGACAAGCGATATGACCGCTGGAGCGACGCCGTCGAGCGGTCACTGAACTGGGCGACGGAGGAGTGATCGATGTTTCAGGCACTCCTGCAGCTGCCGGTTATCGGGCTAGAGGTCGAGCAGTTTCTGCTCCTGTTGATCGCCGCCCTCGCCGGTGGCGCGTTCGGCGCGGCGATCGGTGCGTTGCCCGCGTTCATCTTTACGGGCTTTGTCGTCTTCCTCGGTGAAGGCGTCGCGATCCTCCAGCGAGAACTCGGCACACTCGATGCCGTCGAGACCGGTGGCCTCGCCACCGACATCACCGGCGTGATCGGCTTTGGTATGGTGACTGGTCCGCACGTCGCGTTCGCCGGCGGTGTCGCCGCAACGGCCTACGCCGGCCGGAAGTACCCCGAGATGGAGCCCGCGGGCTGGGACTACCACTTCGGGAAGAACATCCTCTACGCGTTCGGGACCAAACCCGACATCCTCGCCGTCGGTGCGGTCTTCGGCGCGGTCGGGATGCTCATCACGCAAGTCATGAACGGCGTCGGCTTCCCGACGGACAACATCGCGCTGTCGGTCGTGGCAACGGCCTTCCTGGCTCGCATCGTGTTCGACTACCCGATCGTCGGGAAAGTGGCAGGATCGAACATTCTCGACATGTCGCCGTTCGAGAACGGTGAGAAACGCGTGGCAACCGACGGCGGCACCGAGACCAGCCGACTGGCGACCGAGCCGTGGCTGCCCCACCAGTACAAGTGGTCCGGCATTATCGCTATCGGCCTCGTCGGTGGCATCCTCGGCGGCTACATCTGGCTCGAGACGGGAAGCATCTTCCTGGGCTATGCGATCTCCGCGATCAGCCTGCTGTTTCTCAACCTCGGCGTCGAGAAGATCCCCGTCACCCACCACATCACGCTGCTCGGCGCGGTGGGAGCGATCCTCGCCATGCCAGCCATCGGGAGCGAGCCGGTCGCGTTGCTCGCCGCCGGCGCGTTCGGCGCGATCAGCGGCTTACTCGCAGAAGTGACCCAGCGGATGTTCTACTCCCACTCCGCGACCCACGTCGACCCGCCGGCGATGGCGATTGCGATCTTCATGCTCGCCCTCGGTATCCTCTATCTGCTCGGACTGCTGCCCAACGCGGGCTACCTCGCGCTCTGAGCGGTCTGGGGGGTTCTTTCTCGAGGACGTACTCGCCACGGTCTCCGGCGATCCGTTTTGTAGCACTCCCGAACGAACCGCATGTGATGAGACGCATCGAGTGTCGACCACAACCGACCGACAGTCACCGGTCCGGTGGTGAAACCGTATACGAGTCGGCGTCTTCTTGCTGCCCGAAAAACGCCTCTAATGCTTTCAACACTCCGAAATAGACCGCGTACGCTGTGAGGGCGACATAAATCATGGGGACGATAATAATTTCAATCATATCTGGAATAGTATTCACAAAAACAAGTGTGTTCTGCTCGCTGGCATTCGATGGAGTGAGCGACAGTCGCGGTTGCTGTCCAGCGCTCTTGCACTCTCGAACCGACTCTTTTAGGTCACCAAGCCCTCGAGTGACGGCTATGACTGCTGATCCACCGCTCGTGCTCGATATCGACGGCACGCTGACCCGGCCCGACGGGTGGGGCATCGACCCGCGCGTCTTCGACCCGATCCGCGACTGGGAGGCCCCCGTCGTCATCGCGACCGGGAAGGCGTTTCCCTACCCCGTCGCCCTCTGTCATTTCACCGGCATTCCGGAACTCGTCGTCGCCGAAAACGGGGGCGTCGTCTACACCGGCAACGACGTCTTCTTCACAGCCGACCGTGAGGCCGCCCAAGCCGTCACCGAGGAGTACCGCGCCGCCGGCTACACGCTCGGCTGGGGCGCAGAAGACACCGTCAATCGCTGGCGGGAAACCGAGATTGCCATCAACTTAGAGCAGCCAATCGAGCCGTTGCGCGAGATTGCCGCCAGACACGGCCTCGAGGTGATCGACACCGGCTACGCCTACCACGTCAAAGACACGAACCCGACCAAAGGCGCCGGTCTCGAGACGATCGCTGACCACGTTCCGATCGACCTCGAGGCGGCCGTCGCCGTCGGTGACTCGATCAACGACGTCTCGTCGTTCGACACCGTCGGCCGGAGCTTCGCCGTCGGGAACGCCGACGAGATGGCCAAAGCAGCCGCTGATGAGGTGCTCGAGGAGGTCCACGCGGATGGGACGCTGGCGGTGCTCGAGCGTGTCCGGGGCTCGGTCTGAAACGCAGAACGCTTTTGCGGTGGCTCACTAACCACTGTGTATGGTCGTTGACTCCCTCGTCGCTGTTTTCGGACTCGTGGCGACGGGTGCGCTCTTCGGTGCGATCTACTGGGACGCCATCCGTGTCGACGTCTCGCGGCCGCTGCTGTGGGCCGCGCTTGCCGCAGGGACGTTCGCGGTTGGGGTCGGACTGTATCTGTTCGTCCCGACAGCCCCGATGACAGGCATTCTCCTGACCGCCAACACGGGGTTGGTCCTGTACGGCTTCGAGCGCGAAGTGTCGACCGAGGACGACGAGCCCGCCGAACCGGGCGAACTCCCACACAACTCCGGCAAGTAACGCAGACGGGCTGTTGCCGTTCGTGCCAGTGCATCTGCGATCGGCCTGCGGAGACAGCAAAACGGGGGCAACAGCTCGCATCAACCCACACCACACGGTTTTTGTCTGCGCCCACCCAATCGAGGGCAACATGAGCAATTCCGCCGAGACAGGCGTCGATACCGGATCCGACGCCGAACAGAACGAGGGCGACGGCGACGGCGGTGCGATGCAGGTCTCGAGTCCAGATTATCACAGCGAGAACCACACGGCTGCCCAGACGTGTGGCTGGACGGCCAACGCCCTGCGCGGCGAGGGGAAATGTTACAAGAACATCTACTACGGGATCGAGTCCCATCGCTGTATCCAGATGACGCCCGTCGTGCGGTGTAACGAGCGCTGTGTCTTCTGTTGGCGCGACCATCAGGGCCACTCGTATGAGATGGACGACGTCGAGTGGGATGACCCAGAAGCCGTCGTCGACGCCTCGCTCAAACTCCAGAAACGACTCCTCTCCGGTTTCGGTGGCAACGAGGAGGTCCCACGCGAGGTGTTCGACCAGGCGATGGAGCCTCGCCACGTCGCCATCTCGCTCGACGGCGAACCGTCGCTGTATCCCTATCTGCCCGAACTCATCGAAGCCTTCCACGACCGCGATATCACCACATTCCTCGTCTCGAACGGGACCCGACCCGAGGTGCTTCGAGAGTGTGATCCCACACAGCTGTATGTCAGTGTCGACGCTCCCGAACGCCACACCTTCGATCAAGTCGTCGGCGCGATGGAAGACGACGCCTGGGAAAAGCTACTCGAGACGATGAATGTCCTCGCCGAAAAGGACGAGACCCGCACCGTGTTGCGGACGACGCTCGTCAAAGGCGAAAACATGCACCACCCCGACTGGTACGCCGGCTTCTTCCAGCAGGCCGATCCGGACTTCATCGAGATGAAAGCCTACATGCACGTGGGTCACTCGCAGGGACGACTGGACCGCTCGGCGATGCCTGACCACGAGGAAGTCGTCGAATTCACCGAGCAAGTCCAGGAGTACATGCCCGAGTTTACGGAGTGCAAAGGGGTGCCAGCGTCCCGCGTGGCGCTCCTTTCGAAGACGAAAGACACGTGGGTTCCAAAGCTGAAAAAAGACAGCGAGTTCTGGGCGCGCGATTCAGTGACCGGTAACTGACAGCAAAACTCGGAGTCACACCACTTGCAGGTGCTTTTTTTGAAACAGTTGAGACACCGATCACACGGGAGTCCTGCCGATGGATGTGTTCAGCTATCAAGTCGTCACCACAGGTGTCAGATAAATCGGTTGAACGAACTCTTTAGCTCTTCTAGCCGCAACGGTCCCCGTAGATGACCCTGCGATCGTTCATCGAGGACACTGGCCCTCCGACGGCGACGATTGCCGTCGTCGGCGACGACCAGCCCGGCCCGCTCGAGGCGATGCTCGACGAGACGTTCGAGACACAGCCGATCACCGTCGAGACGGCGGCCACCGACACGTTCGAACTCACTGACGATCTCGATCTCGAGGCCGGTGACGGTGACGTCGCTGTGCTCCTCGAGGACGGCGTCCTCGTGGCTATCTCGCCAATGGCCGACATCTACGAGTCGCTTCTCGCGATCAACTCTGATCTGTTCGTGACCGGCACACGCGGGCTCGGCGAGATCGAGTTTCCGGACGTGCTCGCGAATCTCGACGAGACCCAGCTCCGGCTGCGTGGCTATCCGCTCGCTCACAAGGAGAAGCTGCTGTTGATCATCGTTTCCCGCCGCATCGAACAGTTGGCCTGGAACGGTGGCAGTGGCACGCTACGCAGTGCGTTCCAGCACCTCTCTCGGATCACCGACGAGATCGGCACCCACGAG
This sequence comes from Natronorubrum sp. A-ect3, assembly GCF_041821125.1. Lineage (NCBI taxonomy): Archaea > Methanobacteriati > Methanobacteriota > Halobacteria > Halobacteriales > Natrialbaceae > Natronorubrum > Natronorubrum sp. A-ect3. The sequence goes on from NZ_JBGUBB010000002.1 coordinate 452,922, forward strand.
GTGTACACGGAACTGGCGACGAGCGACGTCGATGTGCACGTCTATGGCGTCGACGATGCGACAGTCGATCTCGACGTCACCGTCCACAGCGGGACGGAACAGCGGTATCGAAACGCCTGGTTCGTCGTCTATCGCCCTGACGACCCTGCCGACGGCGACGGATCTGCCCTGGTCTGTCTCGAGGACGAGCCACGCGTCTGGGACGGGTTCTGGACCGACGATCCAGAGCGTGTCGTCGCGATCGACGAGGCCATCGCACGCGAATTCTGATACTGCTAGCTGTCCTGTGTCCCAGCAAAATCACACCACGGGTCGCGGTTGTGCCGGAACTGACAGCCCACCGGACGTTTGAGACAACGCCGTGACCGATGGCTTTTTGCATTAACTCTCCAACGAACTGGTACTGCGGATAAACGCTCGAGAACTCTATCACAGTTTCGTTACGCATGCCACATTCGGTATGCTTTTGAGCGATCCCCCCAAACTCACTGGTATGCCAGTGTCAGCTGAGTCCGCTGTTGGGCACGACGAACTCGCCGTGCTCAAACTGCTCGCACTCGAGGGCGGACTCGAGGGCGACGTCAAGATCTCCTGTTCTCACCTCGCAGATCGTCTCGATGCATCGAACCAGACCGCTTCACGACGCCTCCAACGGCTCGAGAGTGCGACACTGCTCGAGCGCGATACGGTCAGCGACGGCCAGTGGGTGTCGATCACCGACGACGGCGAACGAGCGCTCCACGCCGAGTACGAGGACTACCGTCGCATTTTCGAGACGGAGTCGGAGATCGAACTCGATGGCACGATCACCAGCGGTATGGGAGAGGGACGTCACTACATCTCGCTGCCGGGGTACAAACGCCAGTTCGAGCAGCGACTCGGCTACGAGCCGTTTCCCGGCACGCTGAACGTCGACCTGCGCGACGACAGCGTCCGTCGACGAAGCGCCATCAGCGCACTCGAGCCAGTGCCGATCGACGGCTGGGAAGACGAGGAACGAACGTACGGGCCAGCAGTCTGTTACCCGGCGACGATCGAGACAGTCGACGGTGACCGGTACGAGACGGCCCACATTATTGCTCCCGAGCGAACCCACCACGATGAGGACCAACTCGAGGTCATCGCGCCGGACAAACTCCGCACGCAACTCGAACTCGAGGACGATGATCACGTCGTCGTCTACGTGGGTGATCGCCAATGACTGGCCACCATGTCGGACCGCGGTCGAACGCAAACGCAGACAGTGCCACCACGGCGACAGACACGTTCGAGACGGCCCTCGAGTCGCTACGGGCGGGTGAACCCGTGCTCGTCCACGATGCGGCCGACCGGGAGGGAGAGACGGATCTGATCTATCACGCTGACGCCGTCACGCCCGATGCGGTTGCCCGACTGCGAAACGACGCTGGTGGACTGGTCTGTGTCGCACTCGGCCACGAGGTCGCCGAGGCGTTCGAGCTCCCGTTCTACAGCGAGGCGATCGATCATCCTGCAACGGGCGACCACGAACTCGGCTACGACGAGCGCTCGTCGTTCTCGCTGACGGTCAATCACCGCGACACGTACACCGGGATCACGGACGTCGATCGATCGACGACGATCCAGGCACTCGGGAAGGCTGCGGCCCACCCTTCAAAAACGGTGTTCGCCGAGGAGTTTCGCGTCCCCGGCCACGTCCACCTGCTGAAAGCCGCACCCGACCTTCTCGCACAGCGAGAGGGACACACCGAACTCGGGGTGGCACTCGCCGACGCCGCCGACCTCTCGTCTGCCGTTGTCGTCTGTGAGATGTTAGACGACGAAACCGGTGAGGCACTGACGCCTACAGACGCCCGCGGCTACGCCGCCCGCCACGAGTTCCCGTATCTCGAGGGGCGAGACATCCTCGAGCGACTGCAGTAGCCGCCGTCAGACGGTCTGCTGTCCGTCAGTGCCGGCGCGACCACGACCGTTCTGTGGTTGTGCCGGTCAATCGGTACAGCAGACCGTATCAGTCGCCGTTCGAGTCCGACAAGGCGGCACCGGAGTCGGTGTCGCCCTCAGCGTTTTGTCCTGAGAACGGCCCGCTGCGATAGACCGCATACAGGATGAGCACGGCAATCGTGAAGTCGACGCCGTGTTCGACGAGATGGTGGACTGTCATCGGCACGACACCGAAAACGGTCCCGAGACCGACGAGCGATCGCCCCACGAGCAGTCCGAGGACGATCGTGATCAGCAGATATCGAGTTGATCGCCGTCGCAAATAGGCCACGATCCCACAGCAAAAGAGGATCGTTGTCCCGATGACGGCAAGGATGATGACGCCGAGAAGCACTGGGGCCAGTTGTGGGTCCAGCCACGCGATCTCGAAGGGGCTCGTGTGATCCATCTCCGCTACCGTCTTTCGGAGCGAGAGTTACCTATGTGCTTCGGTCGATCGGTCCGGAATCGTCGTGGCTGGGCGGCGCTGACGGCATCTCTCTGCTGGTACTCAATGCGGGTCATATGACCCGTTCTCACTCGTCGGGAACGATCAGAACCCGTTATGAGGCCAGCATTACTAGCCACAACTATCAGCAGGCTCCCGATCACGGGGGCATGACCACGGATCAACAATCGATTCCCATGAGCGACACTCGACAACAAATCAGGGCGCACGTCCAGGCGAACGCTGGTATCCACTTCAACGAACTCGTCCGGTCCTCGGAGTTCGCACCGGGACAGATTCAGTATCACATCCGTCGGCTGATCGACGCTGACGACCTCGTTCGCGAGGAGCGCTACGGCCAGACCCACTACTACACACCACAGTACGACAAGTGGGAACGGGGTGCGCTGGCGCTGTTCCGTCGCGAAACGGCTCGAGAGATCGTCGTCTACCTGATCGAGCACGACCCGAGCCGACCCGCCGCAGTCGCGGACGAACTCGGAATCGCCCGAAGCACACTCGAGTATCACCTCGATCATCTGGTCGAGTGTGAGATCGTCGATAAACGCTACGACGAGCGCAACAGGGTCACGCTCTCGCTTGCCGACCCTGAACGGACCGCACCACTGCTCTCGGAGGTCACCCCAACGGTGCCCGACCGGCTGGTCGATCGGTTCACCCGACTCGTCGATGGGCTACTCGAGAGCGGCCACGACGCGCGATAACCGTACTCGAATTTTCAGTTGTTACGATAGGAACTGACGGTCTGTTTTGGACACATCTTGCTCGAGTGAGATCTGCGTTCGCCAATCGAACCAGAATCAAGATACAGAAGAGATAATTATTGCCGATATGGGCCGACCCGTCAAACGACGGCGTGTTGTACAGGCAATAACTGGTGGAATCGCGATCAGTCTGGCGGGTTGTCTCGGTGACGACGATGACGACGGTGCCGATACCACCGACGGGAACGGTGACAACGGCGATGGCAGCGAGGGACTCGCCTATGCGTTCGCGCCGAACACGATCTCGATTGTCGATCCGGCCGATGGGGCGGTCGTCGACGAGATTACCGATGGGATCGACGACAACGACTGGGGCGATCCGCAGATCACGGCAGATTACAGCGAGATCTACGTGATCGAAGGCTCGCTCGATCAGGTGCTCGTGATCGACACCGAGTCCCGCGAGGTCGTCGCGGAAGTCGACATTGGCCCCGATGCAACCCACATGTATCATCCAAACGACGACGAGATCTGGGCACACGCCGACGGGGAGGGAGCGTTTTACGTCATTGAGACGAGCTCACACGAGGTCACCGAGATCGTCGATTCAGGCCTCGAGGGCGAGGGCCACGGCAAACTGCTCTACCACGACGACCTCGGCTCGACGGGCTATGCGACGAACGTCAACGATCCGGGCGCGCCAGTCATCGATCTGGACAGCTACGAGCGGTCGGACTTCCTCGAGTTCGGCGACGACGGCGGCACACACTACAAAGCCTACAGCCCACAGACCGGGCTCGCCTACTTCGAGTACGGCGACGAGACCGTCGTCGTCGACACCGACACCAACGAGATCGTCGACGAACTCGCGTTCGCGGGCGGCATGTATCTCACGCCCGACGAGGAACTGCTCGGTGTGCTCGACGGCGACGAGATTCGCTTTCTCGATGCGACGAGCGACGACAGTACGGAACTCGACTCAGTCACGGTTGCGGGCGGCCCCGACGCACTGCGGTACTACGACGACGACGGCACAATCTACGGCTTCACCGCTAACACGATGAACGACGAGGCGGCAGTCATCGACCTCGACTCGTTCGACGTCGTCGATACGCTTGCCGTCGGTGACATCGAACGACCCGAGGACGCTCATCATCTCCACCGAACCGGCGTCGCCGGTGACGAGTACTTCCTCACCCCCGCCGACGCCGACGGGTTCGTCGCCGTCGTCGATATGTCCACGCAGGAAGTGGTCGACCACGTCGACGTCGAGGACGGTGTCGATACGATCCAGTACGTCGGAGACTCGGGCACTGGCTACACCGGAACCATCCGATAACCGATGCATTCGACCGAATCGTCCGATCGTCGTCGTCCATCCCGGATCGCGACTGTGGCCGCCGTGGTCCTCATCGCCATCGTGCTGGCTGCAACCGTCGCAACGCCCGTTGCCGCCCACGCCTATCTGAGCGACGCCGATCCAGCAAACGGCGAGCAGGTCGAAACGCTCCCTGAAGACGTCACGCTCTTTTTTTCGGGCGATGGCGTTCAGGTCGCCGACGTCACCGTCACCGGACCCGACGGCGAAGACGTCAGCGGCGACGCGATGATCGATCCGGACGACAGTCAGATCGTTCGGACTCCCCTCGAGGCCCCAACCGAGCGCGACGACGTTGACGGGATGTACACCGTCGAGTGGGAGGTGTTCGCCGATGACGGCCATACGACATCCGGCACGTTCTTTTTCAGCGTCGGCGACGGCCCGCTTGACCGTGACGCCGTCCTCGAGGCCTACGACGACGAAGACGACGCGGACGAGTCGGCTCCGCCGGTCGAAACCGCCGCGAAGGGGCTGTTGCTGGTCGCTCTCGTCGCCCTCATCGGCGGGCCGTTGACGGCTTCGATTGCGGTCTACCCGGCTGCCGGCCGCGTCGGTGCGTCGGCACAGTCGGTCGATCGGCGTCTCACGCGGCTGCTCGCCGGAGCGAGTGTCCTGCTGTTCGGGTCGGTGGTCGCGCTCGGTCTCGTGCAGGCGCGATCAGTCGGGCCGCTCGTTCCCGGGACGCTCCTCGAGTTTGCTGGGTTGCCCCTCGGCCAAGCATGGCTGGGACAGCTCGCGTTCGCTGCCGCGGTCGTGGCCGTCCTCGGGGCAGCCGTCGCTGGCTCGCTCTCGCGTCGTGGCTGGCTCGCCGGGACGGTCGTCGGCGCAGTCGGCGTTGCCGGGACTGTAAGCTGGACGAGCCACTCGGCGACAGCGATCGGCCGTCTGCAGGGGTTTACCGTCGATCTGGCACACATTGCCGGGGCGGGCCTGTGGGTCGGCGGTCTCGTCGTTCTCGCACTCGTCGTGCCGCCGCTACTTCGCGATACGCTCCCCGCTGATCGCACGGCCCTCGCCGCCAACACGATCCGTCGCTATTCGGTGCTCGCCCTTGCCGGCGTGACACTCGCCGGTGCGACCGGACTCATCCTCGCGGCGTGGCACGTCCCGACGCTCGAGGCCCTCGGCGAGACCGTCTACGGCACTGCCCTCTCTGCGAAAACGCTGCTGGTCCTGCTGGCGCTCGGACTGGGCGGGTTCACCCGGTTCATCCTCCTTCGCCGCCTCGAGTCCCCCACGGATGCGGGTCGCACCGGATTCGGTGGCCGACTGTTCGGGAGCGGGTCCGAGTCTGGGGTCCGCGAGGACGGCGGCCAGCCGGGACGGGAGACGATCACCACGTTCAGGCGCGCCATCGTCCTCGAGGTCGGCGTTCTCGTCGTCGTGCTCTTGCTTTCGGGACTGTTGACCTCGGCACCGACGGCAGCCGTCGCCGGGGACGACACGCTTGGCTCGGCGACGATCGAACGGGAGGGGGATGTCGATCTCGCGCTGACGGTGACCCCCGTCGAAGGCGACGACGGAGACGACCGATTCCTCGTTGCGGAAGGTGAGCCGGTCGTCTTCGAGCTCGCGTTCTTCGACGATCACGGGGAGTCGGTCGCCTCCGACCGCACTGTCAGGCTCTCGGCAGCTGGCCCGGACGACACGTTCGATGTCGACCTCGAGGAAACCGACGACGGGACCTACGCGACCGTCCAGACGCTTCCAGCCGACGGCGACTGGGAGCTTCGCGTCACTGGCTCGCCCGATGGCGAGTTCGTCAGCGAGTGGTTCGACGCCCACGCGAGTCCGGCGTCGGATGCACACGAGCACGATCACGACGAACACGATCACGACGAACACGATCACGACGGCGGGCCGGACGAATCGCCATCGCCGTTCGTCACGCTTCTCCAGTTTGGCGCCGTCGTTGTCGGCGTCGTCGGTACCGTCGCCGTCGCACTCGAGGCGACACGGGATCGCGACCGTAGCGAGTAGCGCATCGATTTGATCGAGGGCGGTCTACGGGGATGTGTCCGTGACGGCGATCGCCCGTGTCAAACAGCGGTCTCGTCCCGCAAATCACGAATACTTACTACAGTGGGTTTCCTCACAGTCGAGCATGGGATTTGACGAGATGGATGTCGACACGATCTGGATGGACGGCGAGTTCGTCGACTGGGACGAGGCGCAGGTCCACGTGCTCACACACGGCCTTCATTACGGCACCGGCGTCTTCGAGGGCGCACGCTGTTATGACACCGAAGAAGGGCCGGCGATCTTCCGCTGGGAAGAACACTTAGAGCGGCTGTTCCAGTCTGCAAAGCCCTATGAGATGGAGATCGATCACACCAAGGAGGAACTCACCGAGGCGACGAAAACACTCATTCAGCGCCAGGAGCTTCCTTCCTGTTACATTCGACCGATCGCCTTCTACGGCTACAACTCGCTCGGCGTCAGCCCGAAAGACTGCCCGACCCGGACCGCCGTCGCTGTGTGGCCGTGGGGGGCCTACCTCGGCGAAGAAGCACTCGAGGACGGCATCGATGTGATGATTTCCTCGTGGCGCAAACATGCCTCGAGCCAGATTCCGACGAACGCGAAGACGACGGGCCTGTACGTCAACAGCATGCTCGCTGGCGAGGAAGCCCGACGGAACGGCTACGCCGAAGCGATCGTGTTGAACAAGGAGGGCAACGTCGCCGAAGGTCCCGGCGAGAACATCTTCCTGGTTCGTGACGACGAGATTTACACGCCCGGCCTCTCGGAGTCGATTCTCGACGGCATCACCCGCGACAGCGTGATCAAGATCGCCGAGGATCTCGGCTACACCGTCCACGACGATGTCTCGATCTCCCGTGGCGAACTCAACACGGCCGACGAGCTGTTCTTCACCGGCTCTGCGGCCGAAGTGACCCCCATCCGGAAAGTCGACAACGTCACCATCGGCAACGGCTCCCGTGGTCCCGTCACCGAGGACATCCAGTCGCGGTTCTTCGATATCGTCGAGCGCAAAACGGACGCGTACGACGAGTGGTTCGAGTACGTCTAAGCTGACGGTCGAGCGCAGTCGACGGAACCGCTCGACGGCCGAGAGCGCGTCCCTCGAGCCCGTTTCTCGAGAGGGGGCCGATTCGTAGCGTTTTTGCCGGTTGTCGGGAAACGGAGCGGTATGACTACCGCTTGCCCCTGGGACGACTGGAACCACATTCTCAAGATCGATCCCGACAAGGAGCTTCCCGAGGGCGTCACCTACGGCGACCTCTGTGCGACCGGCACCGACGCGATCGAGGTCGGCGGCACCATGGGCATCACCGAGGAAAACATGGAAGCCGTCGTCGAGGCCTGTGCCGAACACGACGTGCCGCTCTATCAGGAGCCGTCGAATCCCGAGGTCGTCATCGATAACCGGGCGCTCGAGGGCTATCTCATTCCGACCGTCTTCAACGCCGGGTCGCCGTTCTGGATCACGGGCGCACACAAAGAGTGGGTCCGACTCGATGGCGACATGGACTGGAATCGCACGTGGACGGAGGCGTACATCGTGATGAATCCTGAGGCGGACGTCGCGACGTACACCGAAGCTGACTGTGATCTCGACGCCGAGGACGTCGCCGCCTACGCAGAGGTCGCTGAACGGATGTTCGGCCAAGAGATCGTCTACCTCGAGTACTCCGGCATGCTGGGTGACGAAGCCATCGTCCAGGCCGCAAGCGAGGCAACTGAGGAGTCGACGCTGTTCTACGGCGGCGGCATCCACGACTACGATTCGGCCGCGACAATGGCCACGCACGCGGACGTCATCGTCGTCGGTGATCTCGCCCACGACGAAGGTGTCGAGGCCGTCCGTGAGACGGTCGAGGCGGCACGCGACGCCTGAGACGGACAGACGCGACCGCAACCTGTTCAGCTCCCTTTTCGACTCGCGCGCTGTTTTATGCCTCGAGTAGCTCACGAAGCCGTGGCAACACAGTCGTCACGTCCTCACGGTAGACGATATCAGCGGTCGAGTCGACCGGTGTCGACTCGAGGTTGACGATCCCCACAGTCGTCTCTGGTGACGCGGCGAGTCGGGGCAGCGACGCGGCGGGTTCGACCACCAGCGAGGAGCCGATCGCGAGGAAGACGTCGCTCTCGCGGGCGAGGGCTCGAGCGCGCTGGATGACCGCGCCCGGAAGCTGCTCGCCGAAGAGGACGACGTCGGGCTTGTAGACGCCGCCACAGTCGCAGGTCGGCGGCAACTCGCCGTCGGCAGCGCGTTCGAAAACCGGATCGCCGTCGGTACGTCGCCCACAGTCGGAACAGCGCACGCGTCGAGCGTTGCCGTGGAGTTCGAGCAGTGTCGTCTCACTCGAGTCGCTCGCAGCCGAGTCGGCGGCATCCGCATGCAGCCCATCCGTGTTCTGGGTCAGAATCGCCTCGAGGTGTCCGTCCGTCCCCATCGCAGCCAGCGCCTCGTGGGCTGCGTTCGGCTCGAACTCGCCGTCGAACATCGCCCGCTGCAACTCGAGGCGATCCGCCCAGAACCCCTCCGGATCGCGCTGAAACCGCCCGTAGGTGAACTGGCCCTCGTCGAAGTGCTCCCAGACGCCGTCGTCGCCGCGAAACGTCGGCACACCTGAGGGGGCAGAGATCCCTGCGCCAGTAAACGCAACCACAGTGTCTGCACGCCGAATGTCGGCGGCGAGTCGCTCGAGGTCATCCATACTGGTCGATTATCGGTGAAGGACAAAAACGAGAGTGGTGCCAGCCAGCGCAGGGTTAGACAGCTGATCAGGGTCAGCGACTGACTCGAGTCAAACCGTCGTCGTCTGGGTCAGCGATTCTGAGAGTGGATCGACGCAGCGTAGGCGCTTGCGAACGCCGATTCGATGCGCTGGAGGTGTTCGGCGACGGTTCCGGTCGCACAGTCGAGTTTGTCGGCGAGGTCGCGCTGGGTCGTCTCCCGTGGCACCTCGTAGTAGCCCTCCGCGAGTGCCAGTTCGAAGACCGCTTGCTGGCGCTCGGTGAGCGTCGCAGACTGCCGCGCTGTCTGCGGGCGGTAGCTGCCGAGTCGGTGGAGTTCGAGGCCGACGCCGTCAGGCAGATCCGTGGCCGCCTGTTCGATCGCCCAGTCGGTCCCGACCACTGTCAACTCGAGTCCGCGGTCGGTCTCGGTTTCGACGGCCGTGATCGGCCAGTCGATGACGATCTCGCGCTGATCAAGGATCGAGAGGAGATCGCCGACGAACCCGGCAGTGTGCCACTGGACGTAAGCGACGCCCCGATTGTCATCGCCGACGAGGTCGTATTCGATCGCCTCGGGCGCGTCCTCGAGCAGCGTCCGCGCCCGCTCGAGGTCGCCACGCAGATCGAGGAGTTCGACGTATCGGCCGTCACCAATAGGGTTGACGTAGCGGATCGACTCGAGGGAAACCGCGTCATCAACACCGAAGACGTCGGGGATCGGGTTCTCGTGGCTGTGGTTCCACGAGAGCGTCACCGTCGCGGCTCTCATCTCGATCCCTCGAGTCGCGCGTGCATCGGTGGGGTTCGTACCCGTTCGCTCGAGTGTGCGTGCATGTCGGGAGACCGGGGCGGGTTGTAATTAAGCGTGCCGAGGATGCTCGGCCGTAGAGATAGGTGGCTTGCGTCCGTCGAAACGAGTAGCAATGAGCAGCGACACCCCCGAAGTCCGTGACGAGCAGCCGCCCGGTCCCAGCGGGCTGCCGATCGTCGGCAACCAGCTCGCTTTTCTTCGCGATCCGTACGATTTCATGACGACGACAGCCCAGGAGTACGGCGACATCGCCCAGTGGGAAGAGCCAGGTGGCCCCGTCTACCAGCTCAACCACCCTGACTACATCGAGCAGGTACTCGTCCAGAACAACCAGAACTACGTCAAAGGCGAACGGTTCCAGACCATTCTTGGACCGGTCACGGGCAACGGCATCTTAAACAGCGAAGGCGCGGTCTGGCGACGCAATCGCCACCTCATCCAGCCTGCGTTCCACCCCGACCGAATCCAGGAGTACGCTTCGATGATGACCGAGTTCACCGAGGCAGGACTCGAGGAGTGGGACGACGGCCAGACCCGGCTGTTCCACGAGGACATGATGGAGATCACGCTGAAGATCGTCGCCCGGGCGCTGTTCGGTGTCGACATCGACGACGCTGTCGACACCGTCGGCGACGCGCTCGAGGAGTTCATGCTGGCGAGCGAGAGTCTCTCGCATCTGGTCCTCCCGCCGACGATTCCGACGCCGTCCCGACGCCGGATCCAGCGCGCACGCGAGGAACTCGACGCCGTCGTCTACCGATTGATCGAAGAGCGGCGGGCGAACCCCACAGATCAGGACGTCATCTCGAAACTTCTCGAGATGAGCGACGAGGAGGGAGCCACGCTCTCGGACGAGCAGATCAGAGACGAGGTCGTGACGCTGTTGCTCGCCGGCCACGAAACGACGGCGCTCTCGCTGACGTTTACGGCGTATCTCCTCGCGACGAACCCGGCCGCCGAGCAGCGACTCGTCGACGAACTCGAGGAGGTACTCGACGGCGAGACGCCGACGATGGCGGATCTCTCGGAACTCACATACACCGAGCAGGTCGTCAACGAGTCGATGCGTCTCTACCCGCCGGTGCCGGGAATCGTCCGCGAACCGGTCAAGCCGGACATCATCGGCGGCTACGAGATTCAGCCGGGATCGACGGTTCGGATGCATCAGTGGGTCGTCCACCGCGACCCGCGCTGGTACGACGACCCGCTTGCGTTCCGGCCAGAGCGCTGGACCGACGAGATGGAGTCCGATCTCCCGAAACTCGCCTACTTCCCGTTCGCGGCGGGGCCGCGCCGGTGTATCGGTGACCGGTTTGCGATGCTCGAGGCGCGGCTCATGCTCGCGACGATCTACCAGAACTATCACCTCGAACTCGTCCCCGGAACGGATCTCGATCTGATGGCGACGATAACCGCGCGCCCGAAACACGAGATTCCGATGACCGTCCACGAGCGCTGAAACCGCTGGCTGGTCACGGTCCACAGCCCGTTCATCGGCCGGTCACTCCCTCGAGTCTCTCTCGTATCGCGTCAGTAATCGGTCTCGAACGCCGTCGTCCGGCACAGAACGATTGCGCTTAAGTTCCGGCGACGGGAATCGGGTGGTATGCAGGACAGAATCCATACTGCCGACGCTGAGCCGGGCGACGACGTAACCGTCGCTGGCTGGGTGCACGAAATCCGCGACCTCGGCGGCATCGCCTTCTTAATTCTCCGTGACAGCACGGGCAAGATCCAGATCAAGTTCGAGAAAGACGAGATGGACGAGGAGCTCGTCGAAACCGGCCTCGGCGTCTCTCGAGAGAGCGTCGTGTCGGTTTCGGGTGCTGTCGAAGAGGAGCCGCGCGCGCCAACGGGCGTCGAGATCACGCCCGAAAGCGTCGAGGTCGTCGCCCCTGCCGACCCCGAACTGCCGCTTGACCCCTCGGGGAAGGTCGACGCTGACCTCTCGACGCGACTCGACAACCGCACGCTCGACCTTCGAAAAGACGACGTGCAGGCGGTCTTCGAGATCCGCTCGGAGATCCTGCGTGCCGTCCGCGAGCAGTTCCGCGAGTTCGAGTGTACGGAGATCAACACGCCGAAGATCGTCGCCACCGGAACCGAAGGCGGCACCGAACTCTTCCCGATCACGTACTTCGGCGAGGAGGCCTTCATGAACCAGTCGCCACAGCTGTTCAAGCAGCTGATCGCCGGCTCGAACGTCGAGCGTGTCTTCGAAATTGGCCCGATCTTCCGCGCCGAAGAGCACAACACGCCGCGACACCTGAACGAGGCGACCTCGATCGACTTCGAGGGCGCGTTCTGTGACCAGAACGACGCGATGGACGTCGTCGAAGGCGTCGTCAAAGCCGCCTACGAAGCCGTTTCCGAGAACTGTGCCGACGAACTCGAGGCGCTCGGCCTCGAAGACGAGTTCGAGGTGCCCGAGGAGGCGTTCCCACGCATCAGCTACGAGGACGCCATCGAGCGCATCAACGCGACGGGCGAACTCGACGAGCAGCTCGTCTGGGGCGACGACCTGCCAACCGAGGGCGAGAAGGCACTCGGCGACGACGTCGGCGGCCACTACTTTATCACCGACTGGCCGAGCGAGATCAAGCCGTTCTACATCAAAGACCACGACGACGACGACCAGCTCTCGACTGGCTTCGACCTGATGCACCCGCGGATGGAACTCGTCTCCGGCGGCCAGCGCGAACACCGCCACGAGAAGCTCATCGAAGGCTTCGAACAGCAAGGGCTCGACCCCGAGCAGTTCGAGTACTACACGAAGATGTTCAAATACGGCATGCCGCCTCACGCCGGCTTCGGCCTCGGTGGCGAGCGCCTGATCATGACGATCCTCGGACTGGACAACATTCGAGAGGCTGTGTTGTTCCCACGAGATCGACAGCGACTCTCGCCGTAGACGAGGTCGCTGTTCGCCGAGCGGGAGCTCGTTGGACGAGCAACGCGAGTCCAACGGTGTTCCCGCGAGATCGCCAGCGTTTGTCGCCGTAGGCGGCAAACCTGGGTGCCAGCGAGACGCTCGCGTGCGAGCGCCTCGCCGGACCGGCAGCGTCTGAGCCCGTGCGGGCTCGCCGCTTGCTGACGACTCGAGTCGATCACGAAAACCGAATTTTCACTGCCGGGAACGGTCCGATACCGCTACCAATCCACCGCTCGTATCGACCGCTAGTGGCCGGTATCTCGACTTGCGAGGATCGCCCGCTCGAGGAACACGATGAGAGATAAACGCACGCTCGGGATCATACTCGTGGGATTGGTCGTCGTCGCTGCGCTCGTGGTCGGCGGACTCGCCCTCTTCTCCGACTCGCTCGCCGAGGACAGCTACACGAGCGAGTACAGCTACGACGTCGAGGTGTCGACGAACGGGACGCTGACGAACGCGACGATTCTGGTCCCGGTGCCGGTCGCTGACGGAGAGGTATCCGTCGCGGGCGCACTCGAGGACGGCGACTACTACGCCCAACCCGAGGCGTTCTCGAGCCGGCTCGTCGAGACCGACCGCGGCCCGATGCTCGAGGTGACCGTCGACGAGTTCGTCGTCGAACCCGAGTACTACCGATTCGTCGAGGAGGGTGACCTGGGTCGGACAGAACGGATCACGGCCGAGGAGTACGATCCGGACGACCCCGAGATGTTCGTCCGCGACCGCGAACAGTACGAGCTGCATCTCCGACTCGAGAGCGACAAGCCGATCGAGACCCGCGACCCAGTCGGTACTGAGCCAGTGCTCGAGCCACGCGCCGACGTCACCGAGACAACGTGTCTCGACGGAACGGATCGCTGTCTCGAGTACGCGAGCGTCGTCTACGCGGAGTACGACGCGAACCCGTCCACCGAGGTTTCGATCCGGGTCACCCACCGTGGCGAGAACTCGTGGTGGGTCGGCGGCTGGAACAGCAACCGGTACACGGACGAGTTGACCGTCGACCTCACCGGTCCGCAAGCGGACTGGATCGTCGTCTCTGGCGGCCTCGAGGCGGAGCAGGGATCGTACCGGTGAGGGTGACTGAATCTGTGACGAATCTTCACTGTTATATCGCCGCGGTCGCAAGCATCCCCAATGCGTGAGGAGGCGACCGCGTTCGTACCGGGGCATATCACGGGCTTTTTCAGCGCGCACCCAGCCGAGGATCCGACAAAAGCGGGCTCTCGAGGGGCCGGGCTGACACTCACCGACGGTGTCGACGTAACGGTCACACCCGCACCCGAAGGCGAGTCGACGATCGTTCTCGATGGCGAGGAACTCGAGATCGATCCCGTCAGAACCGTCCTCGAGACGCTCGAGACGCCGGCCCACGTCGAGGCCGAATCCGAGATTCCACTCGGCTCCGGCTTCGGCGTCTCGGGGGCGATGGCGCTTGGCACCGCGCTTGCGGCCAACCGCGTGTTCGAGCGGAAGCTGTCGCGAAACGAACTCGTCACGATCGCCCACGGGGCCGAAGTACAGGCTGGAACCGGACTGGGAGACGTGGTCGCGCAGGCCCACGGCGGTGTGCCGATCCGTCTCGAGCCCGGCGGGCCACAGGAGAATAAACTTGATGCGATTCCCGAGCGGGCGCGCGTAGAGTACGTCTCGTTCGGCGAACTGTCGACGGCGGAGGTCCTTTCCGGTGAGACTGACCAGCTGTCTGCGGCCGGGAAACAGGCGCTGTCCCGCGTTGTCGAGGAGCCGACGCTGCTGTCGTTCATGTACGCCTCCCGGCTGTTTGCCCGCGAGGCAGGGCTGTTGACCGACGAGGTTACAGCGACGATTGCGGACGTTGCAGACGCCGGGGGGCAGGCCTCGATGGCGATGCTCGGCGAGACCGTCTTCGCACTCGGGACGGGTCTGTCAGACGCCGGCTACGAGCCGACCGTCTGTGCGACCCATCCGGCGGGTGCAATGTTAAAATAAATTACATACGTCGACTTTTCTCAGCTATTCGACTGGTTTGGTTCCGAATCGCCTGACTGCGTCATGAGCCGTCGGCCCGTCACCGATCACCCGACTCTCGGCTGCCCGTGCCGCTCGGCGGTGTTGATCGCCCGGATACAGCGGTGCTGTCCCGTCTCGAGTGCCGTTCCGCGTGCCGGTGGCCGCCACGTCAGAGAGGTAACTGGCCGTCATCACTCGATTAGTCTTCGCTACTGATCAGTCATAGTTTAACGAATACATCTAGAATTTGTACTGTGGCCGGAGCTTTATTATGGTGTATTTCAGTTATCGAGTCAAGTCCACGAATGTCCTCAATAAGTGAAATTCACCACAAGCTGTTTCGACTGTACGAACACTACGTTGGCGAACCCGACTCGAGCACGGACGTCTACGGCTACTGGGTGTTCATCTTCGGCTACATACTCGGCGCGGCGGGCGTGTTCGTGTTCGTCGTCGGCTACGCGGGGAGCGCTGACTCCTATACGCTGATCAGGGGATCAGGTGTGACGGCGGCGGCAGGGCTTGCACTCTGTCTGTTCGGCATCGTGTTGATGTTGCCAGTCCGTCGGATCGGGATCTACGCGAGCGTGCTCGGACTGCTCATTGCGCTTTCCGGCGTCGTCTTTTTCGGCTGGGCGTATCCGTACAACTGGCGGGAACTCGGCGTCGACTACAGTGTGCAGGTCATCACCGTCTATACGATCGGTGTCGGACTTATCGCGGGTGTCACCGCACTCGTGCCCGTGCTAACAGGACGGAAAGGGATGTTCGTCGATGAAGAAGGCGCAACCGACGACCCGGCTGTGCTAACCGGCGACGCTATCGAAGGGGCACAGTTCGCTGTTTTCCGAGACGAACACGGCGACTGGCGGTGGCACGTCTTACATCTCGAGGCGCTCGCTGCGAGCAACGGAAGTGCCGTCACGCGACCCGACGCAACCGAGAGTATCGAACGCGTGCAATCGCAGATCAGCTCGGCAGGGCTGATGGAGTTGACGACCTCCGCGTTTCGACTCTACGAGGATCGAGACGGCACGTGGCAGTGGACCCTCGCCCGCGACGACGGGAGCGTCGTCGGTGCCAGCACTGGAGCGTTCGCCGACCGCGACGGCGCCGAAACGTCGGTGAGCTTTCTGAAAGACCGCGGCCCCGACGCGGACGTTATCGAAATCGATGGCGCCGCGTTCACCTACGCCGAGCGACGGGACCTGTGGTACTGGCAACTGGTCGACGACAACCGAACGCCGCTGGCCGGAAGCGAGACGGGCTACGAAACGCAGGCGATGGCCGAGGACGCTGCCCACCAGTTCGCCGAACGGTTCGGCCGCGCACGACTGCTCGACGTCGAACACGTCGGGATCGAACTCGTCGAGCAACTCGAGGGCTGGACGTGGCGGCTCGTCGACGACCGCGACAATGTCGTCGCCGCCTGCTCGGAGACGTTCGACAGTCGCCGCGATGCCGAAGCCGCTGTCGAGGCGTTGCTCCCCGCGTTCGAATCCGCGTCGGTGACCGTCGCCGGCGAACCGGCCTACGAGCTGTACGACTCGGGCGACCAGCGACGATGGCGACTCGTCGACGAGACCGAGCGTATCGTCGCGCGGAGTCCCCGTGGGACGACGGCAGACGCAGCTGTCGAGCGCAGTGCCGACCAGTTCGCAGACCACGCCCTCGAGGCCGACGTCGTCGAAATCGAGGACGCGGCGTACGAAGTCTATCCTGACGACGCGACAGCCGCTGGCGAACCCGAAGACACGCTGCCGGTGACGGCCGACGAGCCCGCGGCGAAACCCGACGGCGGCACCACACTCGAGTACGACGGCGAGCCCACTCCCGACTGGCACTGGCGGCTCGTCACCGATGACCGCGAGGTGGTCGCCGCGAGTACCGAGCCCCATCCCGACGCCGACACGGCGACTGAGGCGATTCAGCGGGTCCGCGAGCAAGCCAGCGAGGCCGAACTCATCGAGTTCGAACACGCGGCGTTTCAGGTCTACGAGGCCGACTCCGGCGAGTGGCGCTGGCGACTCATCGACGAGGACGGCAACGTCTTGGCCGACAGCGGCGATGAACACACATCGCGTGGCGAGGCCGCAGAGACGATGATGACGCTCAAAGAGCAGGCCCCCGACGCCGAGTTGCTCGAGATCGAGACCGCGGCGTTCGAACTGTTCGTCGACGAAGACGGCGGCTGGGGCTGGCGGCTCATCGACGAGGGCGGGCAACTCGTCGCCGAAGACCCCGAGACGCATCCGACCCGCGGTGCCGCCCGACAGGCAATGAACCGGCTGCTCGAGCATCTCGACGCCGACGTGCGAACGATGGATCGAGCGGTGTTCCAGACGTACGCCGACGACGACTGGCACTGGCGGTTCGTGCTGCCATCGGGCGAGGTCGTCGCGGACGACGCGATAGCACACCCGACCCGGGACGAACTCGTCGATAGTCTCGAGGACATCCGCGTGGCGGCCGCTGGCGCAGCCACGCACACCATCGGCGACGTCACTGTGCAACTGTACGAAAGCGGCGACTGGCACTGGCGACTGCTCGACCGCGACCGCGAGGAGATCGCCGACTCGACTGTCTCCTACGCCAACCGCGGGGCAGGGATGGCCGCTGCCGAGACCCTGCAGGCACACGCTGGCGACGCGCCGATCTTCGCGATCGAGGACGCGGTCATCCGGCTGGACGGCAGTGACGACTGGGCGTGGGAACTCGTCGACCGTGACCGCGAGGTGATCGCAAGCGCGGCCGAGACAGCCCCGTCGAAAGCCGCCGTGCGCTCGACTATCAACACTGTTCGCCAACTCGCACCGATGGCCGGCCGGGTCGACTTCGACGTCGCCTCCTTCGAACTGATCGCGGACGATGACGACCGCTGGCGCTGGCGGCTCATCGACGAAGACGGCCAGACGGTCGCCACCGGCACCGAAACCCACGCCTCGAGCGAGGCCGCACGCGCTGCCCTCGAGGACGTTCGGTCGCTCATCGAGGACGCGAGCATTCTCGAGATCGATAGCGTCTCCTTCGAACTCCACACCGCAGCGGACGGTTGGGTGTGGCGGCTGGTTGATGAGTACGGCTCGACGATGGCCGAGAGCACCCAGTCCTACGAGAGTCGCACCGAGGCCCGCGAGGCGATGAACAACGTGAAATCTCAGGCTCCCGACGGCTGGATCACGTTCACGGAATAAGGTCGCCCTCGAGCCAACCGTTCACCGTTTTTCCGTCTCGAGACAGTCCTTGATCCGCCGGGGACGATCCGGGGCGATTGCGTGTGCCAGCAGTTCGAAATCAGTTTCGAGCGGATACTCGAGGATGCACGCCGGATTCTCGAGCAGTCGCCCCATCAGGTGTTCGGCCCCCCGGGCGACCGGGTTCCAGGTATCGTAGTAGGCGTCGTACACCTGTTGCATCTCGTTGGCTTCCATGTACTGATACAGCGTGTAGCCGTTGCGCCGGTCGAGAACGATCGACTCCGTGTACATCCGTTCTTGCTCGAGCATCTCGGCGCTCCAGGATTCGAGTCGGTCGAGCGTTCGCTTACCGGAGATCACCTGCTGGGTCAGGCGTTCGAACCAGTCTGCGAGCCGTTCAGGAAACCCGGGCTTGAGACGCATTCGAACCAGCTCGACGTCCACGGCTGGCTGGGTGGAGACACCTAACTCCTCGAGAGTGCGTGCAGTCCCGCTTCGTCCGGGTTCGATCGTGCGCGGTCGCCGTGGATGGACGGCGTGGACGAGCACCGTCCGTTCGTCCGGGTCGTCGACTGGCTCGAGCACGTCGTGATCGACGGGAAACGCGTCCGCCACTGTCGACTGTGGATCGTCCCACTCGTCGACGACCGCGCGTGGGAGTTCGACGTACCAGACGAGTTCGGGGGCGGTTTCGCTCCGGTCAATAAAGAGCGATGCCGTACTCGCCGCCTCGAGTCCACGCACGCGGTTCGGATCGGATCCGAGACACGTCCGCGAAATCTCGTCTTCGATCGTCTCGACGTGACCGGGGTCGATCCGTCGACTGACGAGAACGGCGGTCGCGTGACGTTCCGTGATGATCGTCCCCTCGTCAGGCAAGCGCTCGGCTCGAGACCGATCTCGAGCGTACACACCAGCGAGGCCCGCCCCGAGAAGGAGGCCACCCCAGCACACTCGTCGAAGTCGTTGGCTGTCCATACGTAGACTCGTCTCGGGAGCGCTGTCGGAATACCCCCGATAGCTATCGGGAATTTAACTTCATTGACCCGGATTCTCGAGTCATGAAGTCGATGCGAATCGAGCTTCGATACACGACCGCTGCGCTCCCGCCGCTCCACGAGGGGATCTGTGACTCGCCGGCGCTCGAACGGGAGGTGATCGTCGGCGGGCAAGCCGTCGATGGCGTCGAAACGATCACGTCTTTTGTCTACGGCGATCCCGAGGCCTACGAACCGCTGTTAGACGACCTCGAGGCGGTTCTCGAGTACGAGATAACGCCAGCCGACGACGGCTTCTTTCTCTATCTGCGTCGTGATCTCGGGCCGGACGGGCTGTCGCTGTTGAACGCACTCGCACAGGACACCGTCGTAGTCGTCCCCCCCATCGAGGTCAGATCCGACCGAACGATTCGACTGACGCTCGTCGGGCATTCGACGGCGCTCACCGACGTGATGGCGGAGATTCCCGACGGGATGGCACTCGACGTGCGCTGGGTCAGTCAGGCGATTACGACCACTGACACGGCGGTTTCGGATCGACAGCTGGCCGCATTGCAGGCCGCTTGGGACGTTGGCTTCTACGAGGTGCCGCGCGAGGGTGGTATCGAGGCCGTCGCCGACGAACTCGAGTGTGCCGTCTCGACAGCATCGGCACTCATCCGTCGTGGCGAAGCAAACGCGGTCGAACGTGTGCTCGAGCGGGGCCCGTAGGGCATTACTTCTCCTTCTCGCAGACGACAGTGTAGAGAGTCCCGGCCAGCGAGGTGTCGACGAGTTCGTGGGTGTCGAAGACAGTTGCGAGCGCGTCCACGACGTCGTCGTCGGGGTTCCAGTTCGCGTACCAGCGAAGAAACCGCCACAGCAGCGGGTTCAGAAGACGAGCAGGGCCGTCAGGGACTGGTCGAATATCGACGACCACGAACGTCGCGTCGGGGACCAGCGACTGGGAGACGGTTTCGACCGCACGGCGGATGTCCGGCATGACGGACAGCGAAAGCGTCGCGATCGCCGCATCGAACGGTTCGTCGAACTCGGCCGTCGTCGCGTCGGCGCGGCGAACCTCGACGTTCTCCCAGCCGTGATGGTCGATGCGTGCTCGTGCCGTTGCGATCATCTCCGGGCTGTAGTCGACGGCGACGAGTTCGCCCTGCTCGCCGATCTCGCTGCGAACCCGCTCGAAGTTGACGCCCGGCCCACAGCCGATCTCGAGGACACGATCGCCCGGCTGCAACTCGAGTCGGTCGATCGCCGCCTCACGCATCGGCTCGAGGTCGGTCTCGCTCATCGTGTAGTAATCGCTCCAGCGGTCCCAGACGGTTCGGCTGCGCTCGAGGTGGGCAGCATACTGGCTGTCGTCTATGTCGCGTGTCTCGTTCGTTGGCGTGTGTTCTCGATCGGGTGTCTCTGTGGCCATAGTTGCAGTTGGCTCGAGAGCGGCGAGTACCTCATCACGAACCGTATCGTGAATTTATATGTCCCTCGAGGATAGCAGTAGACAGTATCGCGATTTCTTCACCGATAACTATGCCTGAAACTGAATCAGGCAGTTCGATACCTACAGTCGCTTACAGGACGCTATATGCATCCAAATTCGATCGAAACAAGTATCGGTGGTCATGTGGTCCACAACCGAAAAATTAACAGTATTCATTCTGTTCATCTATCCGATGAGTTCGTGGATTCGCGTCACGTTCGACTCGGGCGACCGATCCGTGACAACGGTGGAAGAGCAGCTCCGTGAAGCACTCGAGGATCCAGACACAGTCCGGTGGCCTGACGCTCTGGTCTGGAAAGCCCAGGAGGAAATCGACGCCGAACGGCTAACCGACCTTGGCGTCGAAGCCCGACGGGCGCTCGTCGTGTGGGCGAACGATACTGCGATGGCAGGCGACGGTCGGCTGTACGAGCGGATCGATGGGAGATTCGTGCCGGTGGACGCCATGTCCGGTGTGGAGGGGTTCGTCGGTCGGGACGTTACCTCCTATTTCCAGCGCGAATATGGCTTGCTGGCGGAGCACCGATGACGTGGGCAAGACGA
This sequence comes from Natronorubrum sp. A-ect3, assembly GCF_041821125.1. NCBI lineage: Archaea > Methanobacteriati > Methanobacteriota > Halobacteria > Halobacteriales > Natrialbaceae > Natronorubrum > Natronorubrum sp. A-ect3. The sequence continues at coordinate 474,119 of NZ_JBGUBB010000002.1, forward strand.
TGACGGATCCGCTGGTCTCGTTCGTCGGTCGATTCGCCGACGCAGACGATCGAGCGCAGGCAGTGGCAATCCTCGAAGAGATGGGTGTCCCAGACGCCGAGGACGCCGGCCCCGATTACGTGGACGACGAGTTCGCTCGAGCGTTCACCGATGCGCTCGACGACGTGGTCGCGGAGCTGAAGTGCGAGGACGAAACGCAGCGTCGAGACGCCGCCGAAATTCTCTACGAGGTGTCGCAGTTCGTGCCGACGCCGTTGTGTCTTCGAGGCCCGACGTTGGTCACGTCGCTTGACGATCCGACGACCCGCCCGTATGTCGCCGGCGTCCTGACGACTGTGATCGACCATCGGGATTCGGTGGTACTCGCGGTCGAAGCGACTCGCTCGGACATCGAACGGTCACCGTCGGGCGTCGCTGCCCTTCCGTTCCTCTCGCGGATTACAAACCGACGAGGCAGCACCGACGAGCAGTCTTCACTGGACGTTGCCACCCTTCGGTTTCTCTCGTGGATCGCAAAGGCGCACGACAACGCCGTCGAGCCGGTCGAGCCTGCGGTCACAGCCGCTCTCGAAGCCGACGATCCGGCGGCACGCGAGTATGCGAGTCGCTTCTTCGCCGTCACCTGGGATCACTACGTCGGTGGGAACGACGCGGCGGGGCCACTGTTCGCCCTGACCGACGATGATAATCCGCGGACGCGGGCGAACGCACTCACTGCACTTGGCCACCGATCGTTCACGCAACTCGAACGAGATGAGCGCCAGCAGCCGGTCGACGTGGAACGAATCGTCGAGGCAGCTGCTGATCATCTTGCCGACTCGAACGATCGGGTTCGGTCCAACGCGGCGGCCGTCCTTTCGGAGACCGAGCACGAAGTCGTGGACGAGGGAGTCCAGTACTGGCCGGACTACGTCGACGAGAAACTCGGTGAGCGCGTCGTCGAACGACTGATCGACGGCCTCGAGTCCAACCACTGGGGGCTCCAGCGCCAAGCGGCCCGAGCGTTCAGCGGTCTCGAACAATCCTGTCCCGATCTCCTCGCAACACATGCCGATTCCCTCGTCGAGTACGGGTGGACGACGGATCGACCGAACCGGGCCCCGGTCAAGAAAGCGGTCGCCAAGACGGCCAAACACCATCCTGACGCCTTCCTCCGACACGCTCGGACGTTCGTCGATTCCCTCAATGATCGGCAGGGAAGATGGTCACTGAGCGTCATCGAGCACATCGGGACCGTCGATTTCGATGCCGTTGCCCCTGCTGTCGAGTTGCTCGTCAATCAGTTCACGGCACCACAGACGAACAGGCTCAGACGCCAACACGTCGCCGAGGTGCTCGGGTCACTCTACGACGGGAGACCAGACGCGTTCCCCGACTGGGTGGACCACCTACATGCGGCAGTCGAAACGGGTGGACGAAGGGGCGTTCGAAAGCCATTCGTGGCCATCGCACAGCGGGAGCCGGCTGCAGCGGCGTCCGTATTCTACGAGCTATGCAACCGGCTCACCGAACCCGACGTCTCGATCTCGTGGACGACTGCGTATTCTCTCGGCCAGGAAGACCCGGCGGTGATCGAACCCGCGCTCGATGTACTGGTCAAGCACGTGCTCGACGGAGACGGGACGACCGCCGCCAACGCGGTGGACGTACTCTACGGGATCGTGAAAGTCGAGGCCCATCTCGATCTGCTGGAACCAGCACGCGAGCCGATCGAGCGCCGACTCGACGAGTTCGACGGGCGGACTCGAGATAACGCACAAATAATCATCGAATCGGTCGAAGGGACGAACAGGGGATAGATGGTAGAAAACAGTTGGATCAGATCAACTTGAACCAACGTTCGCACCACCGACCATCCTGATTCAGGTCGCGAGGAAGCCAAACGGGCAACCAAAGCGGTTGGCTCGTCAGATATCAATTCGAGTGAGCGAGATCCTAACAGGAGTCGAGAGTAACTCCCGAACACAGTCGGTGTGTTGGACCGTTATCAACCTGTACTAACCACGAGTTTTACGAGCAACTTTGAACAACAAAACCGTATAATAAACTACTGATCGGACCGATTCCGGGCACCGCTGCCCCACGGCCCACGGGAGTCGATCGTCGACCAATCGGGCCGTTTTTTATTGACCAAAGCCAGTGATCGATCGTGACCGACTACGACACCGTCTCCGCCGACGTCGAACACGAAGAGGAGATTCCGGAGGATCACCCCAGATATCAGGACCTGCTCACCCGCCACCGAATCGAAAAGGGTGTCGAAAAGGGGATTACCCACTTGCAAGGAATGCACGCCGAAGGGCGCGGGAGCGCGTTCGACTACCTGCTGGGCGAGGCAACGATTCCCAGCGCGGACGACGCCGAACGCGCAGCCGCTGCCCATCTCCTGCTCGCCGATCACCCTGTGCTCTCGATCAACGGCAACGTCGCGGCGCTGGTCCCCAGCGAGATGGTCGCCCTCGCCGAGGCCACCGGTGCGGACCTCGAGATCAACCTCTTCAATCGCACTCCAGAACGGATCGAAGCCATCGCGGACCACCTCCGCGAGCACGGTGCTGAGGACGTCAAGGGACTCGAGGCCAACGCGCGGATTCCGAACTTAGACCACCAGCGCGCAAAGGTGGACGAAGACGGCATCTACGATGCTGACGTCGTGCTTGTGCCCCTCGAGGACGGCGATCGCGCGGAGGCGCTCAACGAGATGGACAAAACCGAGATCGTTATCGACCTCAATCCGCTCTCGCGGTCGCCACAGGTCGCGGACGTCCCGATCGTGGACAACATCATCCGTGCCGTGCCGAACATGACCGAGCATGCCCGGGTGTTGGCCGACGAAGACGAGGCCGTGCTGCGATCGATTATTAACGAGTTCGATCGTGAGGCGGCACTCGAGCAGGCAGAGGACCGAATTCGATCGGGCGAGCTGTGAGTGAGCGACGGCAGCTGATCAGAACTCGTCCGTGATCGTCGGTGAGACGGCGTCCCGTTCTCCGTCGCGGTCGGTAATTTTGTTTGTGTCCCCGTCGAGAACAGGGAGCCAAGATCGAAGCGTTGTCAGGCGTTCTTCGATCTGATAGTACGACACCGAGAGATACTCGCTGGCGCGCCGTGACAGCGAGCCGTCGATCTCGTACTCGATGCCACTGGAGCCGTTGAGCCGCTCGTCGCCGGCATCGACGAGCCAGCGGCGGGCCAGTTCGACACCTTTCTCGGCGTCGTAGCCGCGTGCGACGTAGTGTTTGTACGGATGGCGGATCCACGAACACTCCCAGTGAGCGTAGACGTCGACTTTCTCGGCATCCTCGAGTTTGTGGAGAACGATATGAAGCTGGTTGTCGGCGAGTGGAGACGCACGCCAGACCCACGAGCCTTCGGCGGTGTTGCCGTCCATCCGAACCTTCAGCGACGCGATAGGGTTGCGCGAAAAGCCCAGTTGCTCGAGAATCTCTTCGATCGTCGCCTCCGAACAGTGGGCGGTCAGGGCGTACTCGTCGGCCGTGGTGTGGCTAACGGCGTAGCCGCCGAAGCTACCCTTGAACAGGTAGTGGAGCTGTGGAATAATGGTTCGGCGGATGGCGTTGATGGCATCCTCTCGATAGCCCATGGAATCAGCTAGCGTAGGGCTGTCCGCAACAAGTGTGTTCGGCAGGCACTCGCCACGGGGCACACACGAGCGCCGCCAACTGACGCCGCGACTGTGCTCGTTCGCTCGAGGGTCTTTCATCGACTATAAATTCCTGCTCCGGTTTCAGTCCACATATGGATACGTACGACCTGATTATGCGAAACGCCGAGGAGGTCGTCACCGACGAGGAGGTACGCGAGCTCGCGGACGATCCCGAGGGCAAGCGCGTCTACGTCGGCTACGAACCCTCCGGCGTCCTTCATCTCGGGCACCTGCTGACGGCGAACAAACTCATCGATCTTCAGGAGGCGGGCCTGGAGGTCGTCGTCTTGCTCGCGGACGTCCACGCCTACCTGAACGGGAAAGGCACGTTCGAAGAGATCCGCGAGACGGCCGAACAGATGAAAGCCCAGTTTATCGCCTACGGCCTCGAGGAGGACAACACCGAGTTCGTCTACGGCTCCGAGTTCCAGCTCGACGAGGAGTACACCCTCGACCTGCACCAACTCGAACTCTCGACGACGATGAACCGCGCCCAGCGCGCGATGGCTGAACTCCAGGGCGACGAAACCGCGAACGTCAGTCATCTCGTCTACCCGCTGATGCAGACGTTAGACATCGAGTACCTCGACCTCGATCTCGCCGTTGGCGGTCTAGACCAGCGGAAGGTCCACATGCTCGCCCGTGAGAAACTGCCGGAACTGGAGTACGAGGTCCGGCCATGTCTGCACACCCCCATCGTTGCTGATCTTACCAGCGGCGAGGGGAAGATGTCCTCGAGCGAGGGCGTGACGATCTCGATGGAAGACTCGACCGCGGACGTCGAGGAGAAGGTCAACTCGGCGTTCTGCCCACCGACCCGGGACCCCGAGGGCGACCTCGAGAACCCCGTCCTCGAACTGTTCGAGTATCACGTCTTCCCACGCTTCGAAGACGTCGTCGTCGAACGGCCCGAGAAGTACGGCGGCAATCTCACCTACGAGGAGTACGAGAACTTGGCCGACGACCTCGAGTCCGGCGAACTCCACCCCGCCGACGCGAAAGGGACGCTCGCGACCTACCTCGACGAACTGATCGAACCGGGCCGCGAGAAACTGCTCGAGATTCGAGACTGAGCGATCGGTCTGACAGCGTCGATCACGGCAACTGGTCGTCTCGGTGTTGTCGATCCGACATTTCGAACGACCAACTTCACCGAATCCGTTCTCTCGGGTGTCCACTCGAATGGCTCGAGGACCGCCGAAAGCGGCCGTTCGGATCGACGCCTGACGACGGGAGAAACCAGACCTGGTGTCGATAACCGCTGGCGCCTATAGTAACAACTGCAACGATTTACACACTGATCGCACAGCCATCGTGCGATCAGGTGTGCATTGACTTGCAGTGGCTACTATACTGTTGGCGGCAAAAAATCGCGTTCAGAATTCTACTGCGCCGATCCACGGCTCCTCACCACAGTAGCGACACTCGTAGGTCGTCTCGTACGTCTCACACTGTTCGTGTACGTCTCTGCCGCACGTGTTGCAGTGTATGATCGCGTCGTCCTCGATACGCGCGTTGCAAACCGTACAGGTCGATCCGATCTTCATGGTATTTGTTACTCCCTCACACAGTTGGATGTCCACCAACCACCGACAAAAATCTGTGGAGTAGCCAGCGAACGAACGTGTCCGTGACAGTGACACTCGAGACGACCGTTCCGCCACGCTCTGCGTCACCGTGGTCCGGTCAGCCGGAGACGATCCCGCCGATTGAAGTACGAGCGTGCCCCTCTCGAGGGCATGAACGAGACGCGACGATCGATTCTCAAGGCGCTTGCAGCGGGACCAGTCTCGGGGCCGGAGCTGGCCGACAGGCTGGATATCTCGCGAGCAGCAATCTGGAAACAGATCGACGGGCTTCGCGACGATGGCTTCGAGATCGAGAGTGGGTCTGACGGCTACGAACTGGTCGACGTGACAGCCTACACCGGCTCAACCGTCGAGTACGGACTCGAGGCCCCGTTCTCGGTCGAATACCACGAGTCGATCGGGAGTACGAACGCTCGAGCACGTGAGTTGGCCACCGAAGGGGCGTCGAACGTGGCCGTCCTGGCAGACGAACAGACCGGCGGGCGCGGCCGCCTCGAGCGTGCGTGGTCGGCTCCCTCGGGTGGCGTCTGGGTCAGCGTCGTCACCCGTCCCGAGATCACACCGGCGCAAGCGCCGCTGTATACGCTTGCGGCGTCGGTCGCGATGGCGCGGGCGGTCCGCGAAGCCGGTGTTGACGCCCGAATCAAATGGCCGAACGACGTGGTTATTCCGGTCGGAGAGGACGGCGACTATCAAAAACTCGCGGGGATTCTCACCGAGATGGAGGGCGAAACGGATCGCGTCGAGTGGATCATCGTCGGCATGGGGATCAACGCGAACATCGACGCTGAAAGCCTCCCTGAGGGGGCCACGACGATTCGCGACGAAGCGGGCGACGTCGACCGGCGACTGTTCGTCCAGCGGGTCTTAGAGGAGTTCGACGCCTATCGGAACGACCTCGAGGCAGTCGTGCCAGCCTGGCGTGAGCTTGCGTTGACACTCGGTCAGCGGGTCCGAATCGAACGCGCCGCAGGCGATATCATCGGCGAGGCGGTCGACGTCACGTCCTCGGGCGCGCTCGTGATCGAGACTGAGGAGGGAGAGAAGACGGTCTCGGCGGGTGACTGTGAACATCTGCGTCCCGTGTAGTCGCTGATTAAAGAGATTTTCCCGTGGCAGTCTGACGGGCTGTTGTACCGTTCGACTGGCGCAACCGCACCCCGTCCTGCGGTCGCGCCGGAACTGACGAACAGCAGACCGTCTCATTCGACGGCAGCGTGTTGTTCCGATCGGTCCTCACTGTTCTCCGGATCGACGTGTACTGTCAACACCGGGACGGGGGCCTTCCGAACGACGCGCTCGGTGACGCTGCCGAGTAAGAGCCGATCGATCCCGCCACGGCCGTGTGTCCCCATCACGACGAGATCACACGCCCCCGGCTGTGCCTGCTCGACGATGACGCGGCTCGGCGTTCCATCGACGATTTCCGTTTCGAGTTCGATGTCGTCCGGCGCGAGCTCCTCGACCCGTTGCAGGGCTGCCTCCCCTTCATCTCGAAGCGCACCGCTGATCCCCTCCAGCGCGCTCTCCATGGGCAGGCTCCCGTAGCCAGCGACGTTGACGACATAGAGTGCCCGGATCGTCGCGTCGTGTGCGCGTGCCAGCTCGAACGCGTGCTCGAGAGCCCGCTCGACTTCCGGCGATCCGTCGGTCGGAACGAGGATACAGTCGTACATACGATGTATGCTAGCGTACGTCAGTAAAATATAATAGCGTTGCTGTGAGTGGCGTTGACACTCGGCTATCCTCGCTCCGTCGTCAGCCTCCGAAACAGACGTCAGTGACGTCGCTGACGCCAGCCCGTCGAACCACGGCTCGAACGGGGTCCCGCACGCCTGCGAGATTGCTCGAGTCACCATCGAGCACCAGCAACCGAGCCTCCCGCCCCGGCTCGATGAGTCCGTACTCGAGGTCGGCAATCTCGGCCCCGTTTATGGTGGCCATTCGGAGGATTTCTGCAGCCGACAGCTCGGTGAGTTTGGCGAGGAACTCCATCTCCCGGAACATCGAGGGAGAGTTGAGCATCACGTTGTCCGTCCCGAGTGCGAGCGTCGTTCGCTCGTTTAGTTCCGCGTAGGGCGAGAGACCGACATCCGTAACGAGGTTCGAGCGTGGACAGACGACGATCGGGATCTCGCTGTCGGCAAGCCGGTCGAGATGGACCGGTTCGGGGTGGACCATATGTACCAGAAAGTCCGGCTCGAGATCGAGTGCCGGGTGGATGTCGCTCGCGTCAACCTCGCCGGCGTGGATCCCGAACGGCTTCCCAGCGCGACGGGTTGCCCGCCGTTCTCGGTCGAACGTTCCGTCGTTCGCACCGCTTGCGCCGAACCCATCGCCCGCTTCCATCGCCTCGACGGAGCCGCGGGCGAACGAGTACGCATCGATCTCGAGGCCGGACGCGGCGTCTGCGAGCATCTCGACGCCCTCGACGTCATTCTCGCGGAAATCGAGACAGGCCGCGGTGCCGGCCTGTTGCATGAACTCGAGCGATGTGCGCATCCCCGCGACCAGTTCTTCACGCGAGGCCGCCCGGAGCAGGCGATGTTTCAGTCCATCCGGCGGTGCGACCAATTCCTCGAGCGAGAGGCCGCCACCGGCCTCTTTGGCGATCGAGTCGCCAATATGGGTGTGGGCGTTGACGAAGGCCGGCACGATGATCTCCGAACTGTCGACTGACGTCTCTTCGATCGCTTCGATTCGACCGTCGTCGCCGATGACGACCCGTCCCTCGACGGGCTCGAACTCGCGACCGCGAAGAATCGTCCCCGTTCGTTCCATACGACTGTCTTCGTCGTCGTCGTCTTCAACCGTTCGGCGTCGACCGCACATCGGAGCCGACCATCACGCACAGACAGACAATCCACATCTATGGTGGAAAAATCAGTTGTTGAGTGTCGTGAGAGGCCACGGTTGCGATGACCGACGAAAGCGACGTTCTGGTCGACGAGTTGTCCGCGGAGGCATTGCTCGAGGCTACACGCTGTGCGATCGACCGTGGTCGGAGAGCTGTGACACCGGCACAGGGATGGTGCTCAAGAACGTGTCTTGCTAGCATGAATCAGATCGAGGTGTTCGAAGAGATCGATGCCCCGCCCGAGGTCGTCTGGGATGTCCTCCTCGAGTTCGACAGCTACCCCGAGTGGAACCCCTTCGTCCGCGCGATCGAAGGGGAGCCAACCGAGGGCGAACAGCTCCGGGTTCGGATCGAACCACCCGACTCTCGAGGAATGACGGTCAAACCGGAGGTCGTCGCCGTCGAGGAGCATCGCCGGCTCGTCTGGCTCGGTCGACTCGTCGTTCCGTTCGTCTTTGACGGCTACCACGAGTTTCATCTCGAGCCGATCAACAACGGCGAGCGAACGCGGCTGCTCCATCGCGAAACGGTCCGCGGCGCGCTCGTGCCACTGTTGTTCGATGCGGAGGCGCTCGAAGACGGGTTCGAAGCGATGAACGTCGCCGTAAAAGAACGCGCCGAGGCACGGGTTGAAGCGGCGAGCTAGCGAACCGTCCACCGATTCTCAACTGAAGGACCAGGTCAGTGGGTCGTGTCGTGCCGGTACCTGTCCGTAGGTTCAAGTACGGATGGGCAACCAGCACCAGCGATGGCACGCCAGACCACGACCTGTCGTCGCTCGAGAGACACACACAGCTATCGGGTTCGTTCGAGACGAGAGGCCGATGGGGCATAGAGCACTCGTCGCCTACCGACGGCCGGATCGCCTCTACGATCTGCGATACAGCCATTGGGGCGGCGAAAACGCCGCTTTCGGGAGACAGATCACCCCCGAAACACCGCTCGCATCGGGTTCGGTCACTGCCGACCTGCTCGCGGATTCGGTCGCCCGGGATCGCATCCTGACGGATTTCCTCGACCCCTGTATCCACGAGGCGTTGTATCTCGTCGACCCCGATGCCGACTACGACGTCACCGCCTACCGCGTCTGCTGGCTTGAATGGGGTGATGGCCGCAATGGCGGTCGTGGCGCGATCATCGCCGTCGAGAGCGACGCTGCCGACCGCCGCGTGCGAACGTGGTTCCGTGCGACCAAGACGGCGCTCGGCGATCTCATCGAGATGGGGGCTCTCTCACGGCGTGCGGCACAAGCGTATCTCGAGTCGCGGGTCTGTGCGGACGAGGACGGAACGGTCTACACCTACGTTGGCGACGATCCGGAATCGGACGCCACAGCGTATACGCCGACGCCGGACCGCTGGCTCGAGGACGACTGGTGGCAGGATGTGACCGACGACTGGGAGACGAGCGAGACGGATGACGACTGGGAGACGGGCAACGACACCGACGACCCCCCTTAGTCGCGTTCGCGCCAGCGCGCGTCGGCAAGCGTCTGCTGGACGACGTCGCTCCCGACCGCCTCCGCGAGCGTCTCGAAGCCCGCTTGCTCGCTTCGGTCGTCGGCGTTCGCGATAAGTCTCGAGACGATGAACTCCGGTGTCGACCGCCCGACGGTGTCAAACCGGGGTTGGTAGTCGACCAGTAGCTCCAGTTCGGAGTCCAGCCCCTCCGCGAAGATGCCGTCGACGCGCGCTTCCGACGGCAGCGGCGCGAGGTCGTCGGCCAGATGCGTGACGAACACGCCAAGAGCGTCCTGCTCGACGGCGAGTCGGACGAGTCCGTGCAGCAACTCCGCCGCACTGCCAGGTTCGGTGATCGCTTCGAACTCGTCGACCAGCATCAGGGTGCGCCCGCCGGCCGACAGCGGCGGCACGATCGAGCGCAGTGTCGCCTCGAGGACACCCGCGTTGAAACTCGCGTGTCTGCGGTGGAAGACGAGCGACTCAACGGGTGTCACCTCGGCCCGCTCGGCAGGGACGGGAATCCCCATCATCGCGAGCAAGACGACCTGACACAGCGTTTCGAGCAGCGTCGTCTTCCCACCGCTGTTGGCGCCGGTGAGGACCGAGACGCGTTCCGTGCCGGGAACCGCGTTGACGTCGGCGGGCACGGTTTCGATCCCGTGCGCGCCCAGCGCGTAGGTGATTGGCTGAATCGAGCCGTTAGTGTCCTGAGAGGCGAGCGTGAGGTTGTGTGCATTGACGACGGAGACTGCGCCAGCCTGTTCAGGTGTGCGCTCAGTTGGCTCGCTCGCAGGCCTCGAGACACGATGCGCTTCGTCCTCGACGAACGTCGGCCGCGTACAGTCGTAGGCGAGTGCAAAGCGTGCAAGCGATAGTGAGAGAGCGATGTCGTCGACCGACGTGACAGCTCGGTCGATGGCTGTTCGAGAGGCTTCGAGGGTGTTCTCGAGGTCGCTTGCGACCGTTTGTTCGCGCTCGTCGATCGCAGCAGTGAGATCGGTCCGCAGCGCTCGGAGCGTTGTTCTGATGAAATCCGTTGCGTCGGCCGCGTCGGTCGCCATCGCTTCCCGAACCCGGTCGACCGTGACTGCCGTCTCGGTCAGCAGGTGATCTTCGACGGCCTCGCGGAACTGACCGACGTCACGCACGCCATCCGAGCGGAGTTCCGCGAGCAGGTCGGATGCGTTGGCGTCGATATCCTCGATCGCCCCCAGCGTCTTCCGGAGCCGGTCGAGTTCCGCGTCTGCGCCTTCGTTGACGCGCCCGTCGTCGAGGGCGGCGAGCGCGTCGGCAGCGTCAGTCAGTCGGTCCCGCTCGAGGTCAGCAACCGCCGCGAACGGCCCGGAATCGACGCCGACCTCGAGCAATGCGAGTGCGGCCTCGACAGCGGCGTGGTCGCTGCCATCGCGCTCGTCGTAGCGTTCGTAGGCGGCGAGGACGGTTTCGCGGTCGTCGTCTGCAAGTGCAGCCCAGGCGTCACGAGCTTCGAGGACGTCGTCAAGCCGATCGTCCATCGCCTCGCGGCTCGAAAGTGGCGTGAGCACCCGAATTCGGTCGGCTGAACGTTCCGTAACGGCGTGTTCGACCACGATCTCGAGCAGTTCCTTGTACGCCGCGCGAGCATCACTCGTTGCCAGCGTGTCCATCTCACCGCTGCCCGTCGCCCGCCGAAGGATACGTGTTGCTCGCCCGCGCGCGAGACCGGCATTCGAGAGTGTACGCACATCTCCGTTCTCAATTGCCTCGATCGCCCGCGTTTCGCCCAGTTGTTCGACTAGCGTCGCTCTCGTCTTCGGACCGACTCCCCAGTACTCCTCGAGTCGCATACACAGAGACTCGAGGCAACGGTCTTGAACACGTGGGGATTTGCGTCGCCACCTGGTTTGGTGCTGTCCCGTCGGCGACTTACAAGCCGATCGGTTGAGTCACATGGGGGCCCACCACATGGGAACCGAGTGCCGTCGCCCGAATATCGAAATAGTATGCACGAACATGGATAGTAATGAACTCCGACGGCTAGCTGAAAAGCACAAACACGGGGATTTTTATCGACTGGGAGCCCTACTGACTTCCATGACTGATGGGCGGGGCGAAACTCCCCGGCGAACAGGGATGACCGAAAAGTGTGGCGTCGTCGGCGTCTCACTGGACGGTCGAGACGCGGCACGACCGTTGTACTATGCGCTCTATGCACTCCAGCACCGCGGCCAGGAGTCCGCTGGAATCATCACCCACGACGGGTTCCAGCAACACAGCCATGTTGATATGGGTCTCGTGGGCGACGTCTTCGATGAAAGAGACCTCGACACCCTCAACGGGTGGGCAGGGATCGGCCACGTCCGGTATCCGACGGCTGGCTCCGTCGACTCGTCGTGCGCGCAGCCGTTTTCCGTCTCCTTCAAGAGTGGCTCGCTTGGCCTCAGCCACAACGGCAATCTCGTCAACGCCGACGAGATCCGCGAGGAGCTCGCGGCGGTTGGCCACGCCTTCACCAGCGATGGTGACACCGAGGTCATCGCTCACGACCTCGCGCGCAACTTGCTCGAGGAGGACCTCGTCCGCGCGGTCAAGCGGACGATGGGGCGGATTCACGGCTCGTACGCGCTGACGATCAGCCACGACGACACCGTTCTCGGGGTCCGTGACCCACAGGGGAACCGACCGCTCTGTATCGGGAAACTCGAGGATGGCTATATCCTCGCCTCCGAATCGGCGGCGATCGACACGCTCGATGGCGAACTCGTCCGCGACGTGCGGCCGGGTGAGCTCGTCGTCCTGCAGGAAAACGGCGACGGATTCGACTCGTATCAGCTCGTCGAGAACGACAACACGGCCCACTGCTTTTTCGAACACGTCTACTTCGCCCGGCCAGACAGCGTCATGGACGAGACGCTCGTCTACGAGGCACGCCGGAATCTGGGCCGGAAGCTCTGGGAGGAAAGCGGTGTCGAGACCGACGTCGTGATGCCGGTTCCTGACTCCGGACGGGCGTTCGCATCGGGCTATGCCGACGCGGCCACGGAGACGACGGCCGATGGCGAGCCGCGTGCCGAGGACGACGACGGCGTCGAGTTCGCAGAAGGGCTGATGAAAAACCGCTACGTCGGCCGGACGTTCATCATGCCGACTCAGGACGAACGCGAACGCGCCGTGCGGCTGAAGCTCAACCCGATCAAATCCACCATCGAAGGCAAGACCGTTACCGTCATCGACGACAGCATCGTCCGCGGGACCACCTCGACACAGCTGGTCCAACTGCTCAAAGACTGTGGGGCCAAAGAGGTCCACGTCCGAATCGGTGCGCCGGAGATCGTCGCCCCGTGTTACATGGGGATCGACATGGCGACCCGTGAGGAGCTCATCGCCTCGGACAAGACGACCGAGGAGATTCGTGACGTTATCGCCGCCGACAGTCTCGCGTATCTCTCGACCGACGCCGTCGCCGAGGTCCTCGGCAAAGAGCGTATCGACCTCTGTCTGGGCTGTGTAACTGGAGAGTACCCCTACGATATCGACGGCGAGGAAACCGACCGCGACGTCAGCCGACCGGATCTCGGCGGACAGACGTTGCAGGCCGACGACTGATACGGATTGCTGTAACTGTTTACCGCCGATCGCCGACCCGTTCTGGCGATCGGCGGTAATTGATTACAGTAAACCGTATGAGACACGTTTCGGTATCGATTTTCGGTTTCTCGAGCGAGCTAGTAGCCGACGTGTAACAGCACGTAGACGACGATTCCTAGCGAGAAGGAGATCAGCCATAGGCTCGCCGCGAGCCGGCCGACGCGAGCGTGACTGGTCTGATACAGCTCTTCGGTCGGCCGCGAGGTCGCAAGCAACAGCACGTAGTAAACCAGCGGGACACAGATGACCGCCAGGAAGATGTGAATGGCGAGCACTGGCAGGTAGACGAACTGGTAGACGGTATCGGGGCCGGGGAACGGGTCCGGCCCGCCGGTCGCGATCAGCCGGTAGAGATAGAACGTCAGGAAAGCCACGAACAGTCCGAACGAGGCGACCATCGCGAGACGGTGTCTGTCGACGTTCCCGCGACGGATCGACCGCCAGCCCAGCGTGATCGTCCCGATTGCCGCCACGCTGATCGCGACGTTGAGGTGTGGGATTGCGTCAAGAAACCACTGGGGCGCAGCCGGCACCGTCGAGGCTGGTATTCGGCCCCCTGCCGCCGCAAACACCACCGCGAGCGAGACGATACTCAGGACCGCAGTGAGAGCGTTGACGCGCTCTCGAGGAACGTACTCCATATCTCATCGTTTGACCGAGACAGGAAAGGGGTTGCTGTCTCCTGACGACACTGCCGGCTTGCGGAACTGTCGGCCGTCGCTCGGGGACTGTGGGCCGACTCGAGCGAAAGCGCTGTTGCTGTGTGGTGTCGTTTCTGTAGGAGTTGTGCGCGGGACCGGATTCGAACCTCCGTCGTGTCGCATCGCTCACGGCTACGCCGTTCGCATTCCCGTGGCGCTTCGCGCCACGCGTCGCTCATCGGCGGACCCAGACGGGACAGCGCCCGGTACCGAGCCATCGCTCTTGGGAAGTAGTTTCCTCAGAAGTTATGCGTGGGTGATGTCCGCGAAGGGAAATCACCTGCATCGTTAGTGGCGGGAATCCCGCCCATGCGATGCGTGGGACCGGATTTGAACCGGCGGACCCCTACGGGACAGCGCCCTCAACGCTGCGCCGTTGGCCTGGCTTGGCTACCCACGCTCGCGGTCTTTGTCTTACTGCACTCAATCGTAGCCACGGGTATTACAAAAGCCCTTTCTTTTCACTCCGCCCTGCGCTCGGATGACACGGGACCGATTGGAGCGGAGATTTGAAATGCGACAGTTGCCAAAGGATACCATGGCTAAGTATTCGACGGGTTCGTCCTCCGGCGGCGGCGGGACGAACTGCGAACTCTGCGGTGCCGAGAGTGATTCGCTCCGACTCGCCTCTGTGGCGGGTGCCGAACTCGAGGTCTGTCCGGACTGTGCCCCACACGACGACAACCAGAGTCGCTCGCGCGGGAGCGGCCAGCGCGGGTCACAGGGCGGCCACACTGACTCGAGTGACGGACCGACTCGCAAACAGAAGGCGGCCCAGAACGTCGCCAAGGCAAACCCGGTCTGGGATGGCGACTCCAAACACTGGGAAAAAGAGGGGACGAACTACAACGAGGATCCGCTGCCGTATCTCGTCTCCGGCTACGGCGAGGCGTTGGTCGACGCTCGTCGGGACGCCGGCCTCCAGCGTGAGGAACTCGCCGAGGAACTCGGCGCACGCGAGAAAGACATCCTCGCGGTCGAACAGGGACGAGCGACCCAGGCTGGCGTCGGCGGTGGATTGATCGACGCCCTCGAGGACCGACTGGATGTGACACTCGCGGAGTAACCGTCACTGAGACGGTCTGCGGTCCCTGTTTCCCGATGCTAGCAGGGCCGCGCCGGAACTGCCCGACAACAGTCCGTACGACACGTGCGTCGTCGCCAACAACACGTCGCGACCGACCACGGCGCTGGCTCCCGATCGCAGCGAGCAGACTTTTGTTGGCTGCCGAGAGAGTCCAATCGATGACCGGACAACGGGCGGCACGGGAGCCGTACGCCACGCGATTCGAAACGGAGGTGACGGCTGTCGATGGAGACTGCGTCTGGCTCGAGACGAGCTACTTTTATGGTGCAAGCGGCGGCCAGCCGGCCGACCGCGGGACGATCGGCGGCCTCGAGGTTGTCGACGTTCGGCTGGTCGATGGAGAACAGCGCCACGTCTTAGCCGAGGAGCCGTCGTTCAGACAGGGCCATCGGGCCCTCTGTTCGGTCGAGTGGGCGTTTCGAATGTACTGTATGCGGGCGCATACGGCCGGCCACATTCTCGCCGGTGCCGTCAGGCGAACGCTCGGAGAGGGGACCGTCGCTGGCCTCGAGATCGGTCCGGAGGTGGTCGGACTCGACCTCGAGACAGAGCCAGTCGACGAGGCGACACTGATCGAACTGGACGAACTGGTCAATCGGGTTGTCTGGGAATCTCGGTCGGTGTCCTGGGAAGCGATCCCGGTCTCGAGGGCACGCGACCACGGGCGAATTCGCGTCGACGAACGGGAAGTGGACGCTTTCGCGGGCGATCGTGTACGAGTCGTCACGATCGGTGCGGACGGTACCAACAGCGCCGGCACCACGACATCGAGCGCGCATGGCCAGTGGGACGTGTCGGTCTGCGGTGGCACACACGTTCGGAATACGCGCGAGGTCGGCCCGGTGACGGTGCTCGGTCAATCGAGTCTCGAGGATGGGCTGACTCGAGTCGAACTCGCGGTCGGTCCGAACGCGATCGAGCGGCGAACGGCCGAAAAGCGCGCTGCGTTCGCAACGGCGCGGACGCTTGGTGTCGACCTCAGCGACGTTCCCGACGAACTGGATCGACTCCAGTAGCCACTGGTCGTCACCACGGCAGAGTAACAGTCGAATCGAGTGACGCCGCAACGAAGAGCCGTCGTGCGATTCGATCTGCAGTGACGGTCAGTAGCTACGGTAGCGAGATGCTGGTTGCTCCTCTCGTTCAGTCGGCGACTGGACCGAACAGCGACACTCGTTTTTCAATCGAGAGTAAATTTATTGATCCACGGAGCGAACGGGACCCTATGATGGGACGGCTGTCCACAGACCGGCGATCGAACGGCCAGACGGCGATGGAACCGAACCGACATCTCTCGAGCGGAGGGGACCGATGACCAACGCCCGCAGTATCAGGGATCGGATCGTCGACGGCGGCGTCATTGCCGTCCTCCGTGGTGTCGACGAGGACGATATCGTCCCAGTCGCTCGAGCGATCCACGATGGCGGCGTCGCCGCACTCGAGGTGACGGCCGACGGGAAACGCGCGAGCGAAAAGATCGCAGCGATCGACCGGGAGCTCACCGACACGGACGCGATCGTCGGGGCCGGGACGGTCCTCGATGCTGCAACCGCACAGTCGGTGATCGACGCTGGCGCGACGTTCGTCGTCTCGCCACACACTGACGCCGAGATCATTCGCACCTGCAGCCGACACGGCGTGCTCTGTGCAGCAGGCGTCATGACGCCAACGGAGGCCGTGACCGCGATGGATGCCGGTGCGGACGTGCTCAAACTGTTCCCTGCCTCGTCGATGGGTCCAGGCCACATCGGCGCGCTTCGGGGACCGCTCGGCGATGTCGACGTTATTCCGACGGGTGGGATTTCACGCGAGAACGCCGCAGAGTACCTCGAGGCCGGTGCCGTTGCCGTCGGCGCGGGCGGTGCGATCCTCGACGCCGATGCCATCGCTGCGGGCGATATGGACCGTGTTCGGGAGACGGCCGCTGCGTTCGTCGACGCCGTCGATGACGCCCGACACGACTGATAATTGGCAATTCGAACCGTCATCCTCGTGAATCGGCAGCGTGTCGATCAGCGTTGACTCTCGACGGCGCAGCGTCGATACCCAGCAACCGTTCCCGTACAGCACTACGTTATTGGATGTCAACCGCAGCCGACACGCCAGCGAACGCCGTGCTATGCCCGTGCCGTTCACTGGGTCAGCCGTAAGCATGGGTGATTGGGGCGATACAACCCCATCACAGCCGCGTCCTGACCAATGTTTACTGGCGGTGCGGCACCACTATTCACAAGCCCCTGCTGGGAGTGACACAGCGCAGCAGTGTAGTTGGGTCCCGTCATGGATACTGTCGAGATCGATCACGGGCGCAACGGTCCATCGTCGATGGCTGTCGACGGCCAGAATCTATCAGTGACGATCGCTGCCCCCATTCCAGACACACGAGTGCCGTACCCACCGTACACCCGATAGCACGGGCCTCTTCGATGAGTTCACGAACTGCGTGGCTTCTCACGGCAATACACTCGAGGTCAGTGGTCAATTATGTCACCACAAAGAGAGGTACTGCCGGTAACACAGCCTTGTTCAAATATTTACTACGGATTGGGTAAATCTTTTACCGACTGCCGTCCTTGCTCGAGATATGAACGCGATCGCTGTCGAACCCGGGGCCGGGGAACCCGTCCTCGTCGAGAAACCCCGTCCCGAACCGTCTTCTGGCGAAGCACTCGTCCGCACGCTTTACGTAGGGGTCGATGGGACCGATCACGAAGTCATCGCGGGCCACCACGGACAGCCACCGGACGGCGAGGATCGACTCGTTCTCGGCCACGAAGCCGTCGGCATCGTCGAGGATTCAAACGGTACTGACCTCGAGGAAGGCGAGTTCGTCGTCCCGACGGTTCGGCGTGAACCGAACGGAGCGAACGAGTACTTCGAGCGTGGCGAGCCCGATATGGCTCCCGACGGCCAGTACGCCGAACGCGGTATCGTCGGCGCACACGGGTTCATGGCGGAATACTTTACGAGCCCGGCTGAGTATCTCGTGCCGATTCCCGAACGACTCGCACCGCTTGGGTTCCTCGTCGAGCCGATCAGTATCACCGAAAAAGCCGTCGAACACGCCGTTGCCTCCCGCTCCGCGTTCGAGTGGGAACCCGAGTCGGCGCTCGTCCTCGGGAATGGCTCGCTCGGGCTGATTACGCTCGCGATGTTCGAGACGGTCCTGGACATCGACCGCACCTACTGTCTCGGCCGGCGCGATCGTCCACATCCGACGATCGATCTCATCGAGGACCTCGGCTCGACGTACGTCGACTCCCGCGAAACGCCAGTGCCAGAGATTCCGGCCGTCCACGAATCAGCGGACCTCGTCTACGAGGCAACTGGCTACGCCAAACACGCCTTCGAGACGGTCGACGCGCTCGCACCGAACGGCGTCGGCGTGTTGCTCGGCGTCCCCGAACCCTGGGAGTTCGAGGTCGACGGCGGGCGACTCCACCGCGAACTCGTCCTGCACAACAAAGCATTGCTCGGGACCGTCAACTCCCATCGCGGCCACTTCGAATCCGCAGTCGACACCCTCTCACAGCTCCCCGAATCGTTCACCGACGACCTCGTCACCGGGGTCTACGGCCTCGAGGAGTTCGAGGCTGCGTTCGAAACGGGCGACGACGTTATAAAGACGGCCGTGGAATTCGGCAGCGCATAGAGTCGAAACAATCAGAAATTATTACTACATTCAGAGTTACCATTCAAAACATGGGTGTCGATTACACGCAATTACACGATCCGAACGCGGAGTACACGATGCGAGACCTCTCCGCGGAGACAATGAACGTCACGCGCGAGCGCGGTGGCGGGCGCGACGTCGAGATCACGGACGTCCAGACGACGATGGTCGACGGGAACTTCCCGTGGACGCTCGTTCGAATCTATACTGACGCGGGTATCGTCGGCACCGGCGAGGCCTACTGGGGCGCAGGCGCGCCAGAGCTGATCGAGCGAATGGCGCCGTTCCTGCAGGGCGAGAACCCACTCGATATCGACCGCCTGACGGAGCATCTGGTCCAGAAGATGTCCGGCGAGGGGTCGATCGGCGGCGTCACCGTCACTGCGATCTCGGGTATCGAAGTGGCCCTTCACGATCTAGCGGGCAAGATTCTCGAGGTCCCAGCGTACCAACTGCTCGGTGGCAAGTATCGTGACGAGGTACGGGTCTACTGTGACTGTCACACCGAAGACGAAGCCGACCCGATCGCGTGTGCCGACGAAGCCGAACGGGTCGTCGACGAACTCGGCTACGACGCGCTGAAGTTCGATCTCGACGTGCCGTCAGGCCACGAGAAGGATCGCGCGAACCGCCACCTTCGGGCGCCAGAAATCGAGCATAAAGCCAGCATTGTCGAGGCGATCACCGAACGCGTCGGCTCACGGGCCGACGTCGCGTTCGACTGTCACTGGACGTTCTCCGGCGGCAGCGCCAAGCGTCTCGCAAAACGCCTCGAGGAGTACGACGTCTGGTGGCTCGAAGACCCCGTCCCGCCGGAGAATCACGACGTCCAGCGGGAGGTCACTCAGTCGACGACGACGCCGATCACTGTCGGCGAGAACGTTTATCGAAAACACGGTCAGCGCCGCCTGCTTGAGGAACAGGCCGTCGACATCATCGCCCCCGACATGCCGAAAGTCGGCGGCATGCGCGAGACTCGCAAGATCGCTGACCTCGCGGATATGTACTACGTCCCTGTTGCGATGCACAACGTCGCCTCGCCGGTTGCGACGATGGCCAGTGCCCACGTCGGCGCGGCGATTTCGAACTCACTTGCCGTCGAGTACCACTCCTACGAACTCGGTTGGTGGGAAGATCTGGTCGAGGAGGACGTCATCGAGGACGGCTACATCGAGATACCCGAGCAACCGGGCCTCGGCGTGACACTCGACATGGACGCCGTCGAAGAGCACATGATCGACGGCGAGGAGCTGTTCGACGAGGAGTGATCGCCTCGAGCAAGCCGTGTGTCGATCTGCTCAGGCCGACGAAACTCACCACGCGAACGGTCACTACAGCTCTGGTGGATCGCCACGTCTGAACAGCGTTTCGACGTTTTCGGGATCGAAGTCAGTTGGCGTGACCTCACCGTCAGCTTCGATCGCCCGTGTGAGATAGGTGACGCTGTTGATCAGCCCAAGATGCGAGAACGCCTGTGGGAAATTGCCCAGCAACGTGCCGTCCTCGGGTACAATCTTCTCTGAGTAAAGCCCCAGCGGGCTCGCATACTCGAGTACGTTTTCAAAGTACTTCCGCGCGCGCTCGAGACGGTTCGAGAGGACGAGCGCGTCGATCAGCCAGAACGAACACAGGAAGAACGCCTTCTTCTCGTCCTGGCGGATATCACTGTCGACAAACCGGACGACGAGCCCGTCGTCGGTCGTCAACTGCTCGAGAACGGTGTCGATCGTCGCCTGCACGCGGTCGTCTTCGGGCGGGAGGAACTCGTAGATCGGTATCAACAGCGCAGTCGCGTCGATCGCCGTCTCGGTCTCGAAGTGCTGGACGAAGCTGTTTGCGTCCTCGCTGAATCCGCGCTCCTCGATGGCCTCGCGGAGGGCAGCTCGGTTCTCGCGCCACTCCTCGAGAGGTGCCTGGAAGTCGTTTTCGGTTGCGAGTGCGATTCCCCGATCGAGTGCGACCCAGCACAGCAGTTTCGAGTGAAGGAAGTGTCGCCGTTCGTCTCGAAACTCCCAGATACCGGCATCACGCTCGTTCCAGTGTCGACAGACGTAGTTGACGATGTCACAGATCGCATCACAGTCGTCGCTGTCGAGTGGGACGTCTTCGTCAAACTTGATCGTCTCGTAGATCGCCTGTATGATCGTCCCGTACGCGTCGAGTTGCCGCTGTGGGGCGGCTCCGTTCCCGATCCGGACGGGTCCCGTATTGCGATAGCCAGAGAGATGCTCGAGCGTGTGCTCCTCGATGTGCTCCTCGCCATGGAGACCGTACAGCGGCTGAATCTCCGCCGGATCACGTCGAGCGATGTCCGCAAACCAGTTGAAGTAGTCGCGGGCTTCCTGTCGGTGGCCCGTATCGTGTAACGCCTGCACGGTGAACTTCGCGTCACGAATCCAGTTGTATCGGTAGTCCCAGGTCCGTGGCTCGCCGATTGCTTCGGGAATCGAGGTCGTCGCGGCGGCCGGAATCGCTCCTGTCTCGTGGTGGATTAGCAGTTTCAACAGAAGCTCCGACCGGACGACCATCTCGTGCCAGCGCTCGGGCATCGGCGCTGGAACCTCATCACGGGACCCAACCCATTCGCGCCAGTATCGTTTCGTCTCGTCGAGCGTCGCTTGACGATCGATCGACGCCATCGGCTCTCGGCCACCGTGCTGGACACCGACCCAGCAACGCTCGCCCGCCGTGAGCGAAACCGTTCCCGTCGCCGACGGTTCCGTCTCATCGATTGCGAACTCGAGGTCACCGATCACGTGAAGCTGCTCACTGCCAGTGTCGGCCTCCCTGTCCGTGGCTTTGGCCCTGTCGTCGCCCGCTGGTTCATCACTGCTCGTGGCGCGGACGCCGTCGGCTGTCGGCTCCAGTGTCGCCTCCCTGCGGGCGTAGTCGAACCGCGGTTCGAACTCGAGTCGTAATTCGGTCGCTCCCCGATCGCACTCGAGGCGACGGTAGATCGCCTGCTGAAAGCGCTCATCGCTTGGCATTCCACCGGCTCGAATCGGCATGAAGTCGGTTACGGTCGCCTGTCCGCGCTCAGTTTCGAACGTCGTCTTGAGAACGTTCGTTCGATCGGCATAGCAGTGATTCGACTCGTGGTCGGCGGTCGGGGACACGGCGAACTGACCACCGTGATCGGCGTCGAGAATCCGAGCGAAGACGCTCGGTGACTCGAGGTGTGGGAAACAACACCAGTCGATCGATCCATGACGGCTGACGAGTGCACAGCGGTCGTCGTTGCCGATGAGCGCGTAGTCACGAAGCGGTAGATACTCCATACAGGTAGTGTGGTTGTGGCAGGGGCAGTTAGCGAGCAGTTCGGATGTCTCACTATGGCTCGCCAGCGACAATAAGCGACGGCCGGCAGCGGCCGGGGAGTGGTGATACGGCCTGCTTCACCACCCACCGCGGAGTCGGTGATCGGCGGGACGTGACGACAACAGTCCGTACGAGCCCCCACCGTTCGGGATGGGCGTGCTGGTGAATGTTTTATTGGACTCCTCGGGGTGGCAATGGGCATGTCTTCAGAGCAAACTCGCGTCAGTCGCCGGCGAGTGCTGGGTCTGACTGTCGGCGCTGCCACGGCACTTTGCGCCGGTGGCTCTGCAGCTGCCAGCAGTCACACAGTGATCGGTGACTCGAGCGCCCAGAGCGATGACCTCGACGCGGGCAGTCCGTACAGTGCCGCCTACGAGGAGACCATCGACGACGTCGTCCTCGTCAACGTGTTCGGAGCCGACGAATCGCTTCCCGGCGGGCTCGGCTCTGGGTTCGTCATCGACGACGACCACGTCGTGACCAACCACCACGTCGTCCGTGGGGCAAGCGAGGTCGAACTCCAGTTTCGCGACGAACAGTGGCGAGCGGCGTCTGTCGTTGGGACAGACATCCACAGTGATCTGGCCGTGCTCGACGTCGACGAGATGCCAGATGGCCCTGACGGGCTCTCGTTTGCCGACAGCGAGCCCGAAATCGGGTCGGAAGTGCTCGCGCTGGGCAATCCCTTGGGCCTCGATGCGTCGATTTCGCAGGGGATCATCAGCGGTATCGATCGGTCACTTCCGAGTCCGACCGGGTTCTCGATTCCGGCAGCGATCCAGACCGACGCGCCAGTCAACCCCGGTAACAGCGGTGGCCCACTCGTCGACCTCGAGGGCGATGTCGTCGGCGTCGTCTTCGCCGGTGCCGGCCAGACGATCGGCTTTGCGATCTCCGGGCTCCTTGCTGACCGCGTCGTTCCTGCACTCATCGAGGACGGAGAGTACGACCACGCCTACATGGGCGTCAACGTCCTTCCTGTTGGCCCACTAGTCGCTGACGCCAACGAGATTTCGGAGCCGGGAGGCGTTCTGGTCACAGACATCGTTCCCGATGCACCGGCCGACGGCATCCTCGAGCCAGCAGACAGCGGAACGACCATCGACGGTGATGTCGTCCCGGTCGGCGGCGACGTTATCGTCGCTATCGACGACCAAGAGATTCCCAATCAGGATGGGCTCTCCTCAACGCTCGCACTCGAAACGACGCCTGACGAGACGGTCGCTATCGAGGTCATCCGCGACGGCGAGCGCCAGACGGTCGAGTTGACCCTCGAGCCCCGGCCTGACGTTGACGTGCCGTAGGCGGTCGATTTCATACACGATCACACATCGGCTTCAAACGAGTGTTTCGGGGCTTTCCCGGGGGTTTACGAAGTGTTGCCAGCGGTGCAGTAGACGGTCTGCTGTACCACTGTCCCGGCTCGACTGCAGGACGGCTCGCGGTCACGCCAGAACTGACGGCCAGCAGACCGATGGTCGATCTGAACCGAAAGCCGGCGTCGAGACAGCACAAAAGCGGCTGTCGTCGCGGTCAGGATCCGTCTGCGTCTGCTCGCTCCTCGGTATCCGCTGTTTCCTCGAGGTCCTCCAGGTCGGCCGCGTCTTCCCGTGGTGCGTTCTGGGTCCCGAGGTCGTTGTCACCGGCATCGGCCTCGTCGGGATCGCGGTCGATCCGCTCGAGTTCGTCCTCGATCTCGGCTTCCTGTTCTGCCTCGTACTCGTCTGTCCGGTCGGTATCATCTTCGGCCATAACACGTCCGCTTTGTCCTCGAGTAGTTTGGTCGCCGGGCCGTCGAGTGCAACGTTGGGCTGTTGTCGCTGCCCCATCGGCAGTGATGTCGACCCAGTTATCCAGCAGACACGAAAGACAGATAAAAGAAGCAGCGTTGTGACTAGACATATATGGACGTTCCGTACGACCTGACCTCATACGTTCGGGTGTTGAAAATGGCGACGACACCCACTACTGAGGAATTCCTTCAGGTGTCGAAGATCGCCGGCGCAGGGATCCTGCTCATCGGGCTGATCGGCTTCCTTATCGGGGGTATCATGCTCATCCTGACTGGTGGTTTCTAATGGGCATTTACGCAGTCAAGACCACGGCGAGTCAGGAGCGCACCGTGGCAGATATGATCATCAACCGCGAGGAGCCAGAGATTCACGCTGCACTCGCTCCCGATTCGCTGACCTCCTACGTGATGGTCGAAGCCGAGGGGAACAACGTGTTGAACCGTGTCCTCGAGGACATTCCCCACGCCCAGAGTATCGTCCCCGGCACCTCTGACATTACGGAAGTCGAGCACTTCCTCTCGCCGAAACCGGACGTCGAAGGGATCGCCGAAGGAGACATCGTCGAACTCATCGCTGGCCCGTTCAAAGGCGAGAAAGCCCAGGTCCAGCGCATCGACGAAGGCAAAGATCAGGTGACAGTCGAACTGTACGAGGCAACGGTTCCGATTCCGGTGACAGTGCGGGGCGATCAGATCCGCGTGCTTGACAGCGACGAACGATAGTTCGTCGAAGAGCGAACGGCGCATCGCGCCGTGAGCACAGCGACGAGCGCTAACGCGCTCGTCAAGCAGTCAGCACGGCAGAGCCGCGCTGAATACAGCGACGAACGATAGTTCGTCGAAGAGTGAACGGCACACCGCGCCGTGAGCACAGTGACGAGCGTGAGTCGAATCCTTTTAGACGACCGTTTCACGGAGCAGCGAGCGACGAATCGCTAGACAGAACGGCCCAGTGAGGGTCCGTAACAGCGTGTGCCGTCTCGTCCGTCGTTCGGTGTTCGGCAGCGACGAACCGAACTTCGACGGCAACTGACTCATCAGTGTGGGAGTCGACCCCCGCGACGAGTTGGTCGGTCAGGTTGTCTCCCGAGACAATCCCGGATCCAGAGATGACAATGACGACCCGCTCGACCGATCGGATCGGATACTCATCGTCAAGTTCGGCGTCGACCGATTCGACCTCGAGATGCGCGTATTCTGGATCGGTAAGCACGGCGTCGACGTCGGTTTCGACATCCGACTCGAGTTGCGCGGAGCGAAACTCGACGACTGTCGCGCTGACCAGTGGGACCAGCAACAGTACCATGACCAATCCGAGGATCGCCGCGAACGCAAGCGTCTGCCGGCGGGCAGTAGAGACGGAGAACAGTCCTGCCGGTCGATATCCACCACCCCAGAGCGTTACCAGTGCGGCGAAGTTAATCGACAACGTATTGACCAGCGTCAGTATGAGTGCGCCGGCGGCAGCGCCGTACATCTCCCATGCGAGGGCGATCCCGACAGCCGCAGCTGGCGGGATCAGCGCGGCGGCGATCATGACGCCGACGATCGCCTCGGACAGTTCTCGTGTGAGACTCAAGATACCCGCGACACCGGCACCGAGTGCAATGACGAGCGCGAGCAAGTTCGGTGCGACCCGTTCTTCCAGTTCCGCAATGGCAACGATATCGATTCCAGCTGGCTCGAGGCCGACAATTCGGACGAGACCAGCGAGCATGATCGATCCGAGCACCGCAATACCGAGGCCACTGAACTGGTAAATGAGACCGGTTGATCGAAGCTCGGTGTCGGCGATGACTGTCCCAACGCTGGCAGCGAGGGCTGGGCCGATCAGTGGGGCGATTACCATCGAACCGACAACGACGGCCGGTGAGTCGAGCAACAGGCCGGACGTCGCGACGATCGCGCTGATGAAAGTCATCATCGCGTAGACGGGAAACGAAGGCGTCAGGCCCGCCGCTCTCGTCTGTAACTCCTGTCTCGAGAGCCGATCACCGACCGATCCGTCGCGGCTGTGTTTTGCGTTGAGCTGAGCGAAGTTGGCGGACAGAACGGTCTGGGTGTCGAAAACGACAATGTTCGCGTCGTCGCTGATTCCGGCTTCCGTCAACCGATCGAGTGTGCGTTCGACGGCCTGACTGGGTAACAGGAACCTGACGACGGCGACGTAGTCACGATCGCTGGTCTCGTCGCTGACAATGTAGTCGATATCCTCGTCCTCGAGGATATCGAGCACTGCTCCTTTCCGGCCGGTTGGGATCGTAACCTCGACGTAGCGCACAGACCCAACAGATGTCAACGGGCCATATACTGATTATCGACGGGAAGCGGTGAGTCACGGAGAGACGTATTATCGGCTGTTCGGTATCTCCCGGTCAGAAACAATAGATTGGGGAGCCGACACCGCCTGGGCAGACAAGTCGCGGAGAGATGGCCGCTATCGTTTCAGTTCCGTGGCGATCGTTTCCATATCCGCAACGTCTTCGACTTCCGCTAACAGTTCCTCCCGGTTGCGGACTTCTTCGGAGCTCGCGCCGTAGGCGCGGACGTATTCGGCGCGACTATGCTCGGTGAAGGCGTGTCGAATCGCGAGGTAGCCGTCAGGAACGACGGTACCACAGACCTGACACTCCTGCCGTGTGTGTTCCGTCGCTTGATGGACGATCGTCGACTCGGCGTCCTCGAACACCGCCCCACAGCCGTCGATTCCGCATTCCCAGGCCATTCACTCTCAGTGAATGGTTCGAGTGGCGTGGGTAATGATCTTTTCGCAGCCAAGCAGCGTGCTCAGATACGCAGTTCGTGCGGCGATGTCGTGACGAGAACTTTCGCGTTCCGTCTCGAGGCCCCCGACAGTGCCAACAGAGGGAGCCGCTCTGTGTCCGACCGGTCGATTCATGATGTGTGTTATCCTCATAATTAGATACGCTATTTAATATGACAACCGAGATACCGAACACCGGGGAACTCGAGTCAGTGACAGTTAGCCACGACGGCTACGTCGGACGGATCACCCTCGACCGACCCGAGGCGATGAACACGTTCAGTACAGGACTCGCACGGGACCTCGACGATGCGTTGCACGCGCTCGAGGCGGCGTCCGATATCCGGGCGATCGTCATCGATGGGGCAGGCAAGACGTTTTCGGCCGGGATCGACCTCTCCGAACACGGTGACCACGAGACCAAAGCGGAGTACGAGGACTGGGTCACGATGATGGAAGCGCCGTTCCAGACGGTCGCCGAGATGGGAACCCCCGTAATCGCGGCAGTACACGGACATGCGGCTGCCAACGGCATCGGGCTGGTCGCCGCCTGTGATCTGGCTGTGGCTGCCGAGGGAACCCAGTTCGGGGCGACAGCGCCCAAGGTCGGCCTGTTCTGTATGGGGCCGTCCGTCCCGCTGATGAAGGCACTCCCCAGAAAGCGGTGTCTCGAGTTGGTTCTGACCGGTGACTTGATCGACGCCGAGACAGCGCTCGAATGGGGGCTGATCAACCGTGTCGTCCCGGACGGCGAGCACCGAGCGGCGGCGGTCGACCTTGCCGAGACGATCGCGAGCAAGAGTCCAACGGCCGTCCAGATGGGGAAAAAGGCAGTCTACGAAATGTTCGATCGCGAGTACGACGACGCACTCGAGTACTCGAACGAGCGGTTTGGGGCCCTCTGTACGACTGCGGATGCCCACGAGGGGATCGCAGCCTTCCTCGAGGGCGAGCCACTCGCCGCCGACGAGTGGCCCGGTGAGTAGTCGCTGGTCGCTGAAATCGCGGGACGGTCACGTGGCGACAAAACCAGAATTCATAACTCGAGTGTCCCAAAAGAGGCTCCCGTGAGCGACGGCATAGCAGCGGAGGCTCGAGTTGACTGTCACGTAAAGGTGCTCAACGACGCGGTCGTCGAGCAGGCCCGTGCTGCGGGACTCGACGCGATCGTCTACGCACCGCATTTCACTCGACTCCCCGACATTCGACGACAGGCCGCCAGCTACTCGAGCGATGACCTGCTGGTGATTCCCGCACGGGAGGTGTTCACCGGCTCGTGGCGAAATCGGAAACACGTTCTGGCGATCGGCCTCGAGGAGCCGGTGCCGGATTTCATCCCGCTCGGGGCGGCGATGGACGAGTTCGAACGACAGGAGGCTGCGGTGCTTGCTCCCCATCCCGAGTTCGCCAACGTGAGCCTCACAGAGGCGGATTTACAACAGTACCGAAACGGCATCGATGCCGTCGAAATCTTCAATCCGAAACATCTGCCAACACACAACGAGCGGGCGCGTGGGATCGCTGAACGACTGGGATACCCGCCGTTTGCGTCGTCGTACGCCCATCTTCCGCGTTCTGTCGGGGTCGCACACACTGCGTTCGAGCGTTCCATCGACACCGAAGCAGACCTGGTCGGTGCACTCACAGACGGTGTCGCCAGACGAGTCATCTACGACAACGGCTGCAAGCGGTGGCGGACGACAGCACGCGAACTTGCCCATCTCTGTTATGAAAATACCTGGGAGAAGATCGATCGGCTCTTTCTGTCGGGCACCGAGCCGACACATCCACACCATATCGCCTACGACGGCCGGTTCGACGACGTGTCCGTCTACTGATCGGCCATCCATTCCTCGACGCCGTCGGTTGACTACTCCTCTTCGAGTGCGTCCGCGATTCGTTCGAGTTGAAGCCCGACGTAACAGAGCGCTTGGGTTTGCATGATCGCAGGATCGTTACTCCATTCGTTGGCGATGTACGCTGCTTGTCTCCCTGCTCTGTCGAGGTCGTTGTTACCGTTTGCCATTGCTCCAGTACGTTTGTCGTCGACCGACGAAATCGTTCGGGTCAGTCCACCGCTGTGAAATTCCCGAGTGCGGTCGCAGGTTATCTAGTTACGAATGCGGGTGTTTTGCTGTACGGGATTCCCAGTTTTCGACCAACTCACTCGCCGATCATCCGCCGATCACGGTGAAAATCCACTACATGCCTGTCAAAAACTGGTCTGCGACCAAAATGACGGTGAAATCGAGTAACTGCGTGCTGATGGCCCTACGCGAACCGGCAAATACGGAAAACAGAGAATGGCTATATCAGTGCCGGTTAACACAAGAAGTTCGCCGTCAGGAATGCAGTCTGGGCAGAACGGCAGGGTTGACGTGTCACCATCCCAGTCTACAGCATCTCACGCGTACGTCTCACTGCAGCGGTGACAAGACCAGTTGAACTCATACTGAACCATGATTTGCTGACCGAGATGCATTGTCGATCTGTTAACACCACCGTCCATTTACGAAGAATGAATCAAGAGACTGGCGGCAAGCGCTCCAACAACAACTGGCGTAAGTACGATACCAACGAGAAAGAAAAATTGGATTTCGCCAACTTGAGCGGGTGATACCGGCCAGTCTCTGTCAAACAGAAAGTAAAGAACTCCATTGAGAAGTGCGATAAACGAAGCTCCAACAAGAGACAAAACGACTGCAATCCCAAAGTTGCCAACTTTCACTACCCATGCCTGCTCAGTTTTTGAGGATTCTATTCGGTATACTATTTTCCTAGCAGTATACCTGAGTACAAATAACGAGACGGTTCCAAGTAAGCAGGTGATTGCTAATACCAGAGGAACCTCAGCGATCGGATCATATAGCGTGGACTGACGAATGCCGATCCACAGTCCGAAACCAATCGTTCCGAATATAAGCAACGCAAGAATAGTTCGCTTAACGCGTTTGACGCTCCGACTATGTCTATCCATACCTTTGATTTTGCGTAAATCAATATAGAACCTAAGATAGTTAAATCGAAACCAGAAGTGCGAAATCCCGTTCAGCAATCTTGACATCCGTAACTACAGAGATTACGGCTCGTCGCCGCCTTGCCGGATCGCCGAGAGCGCCTTTGCAACCCGATCCCAGTGGCTGCCGCGCCAAAAATACTGTCCACAGCGTCGACAGCGCCAGCTCTCGACTTCGGCAGGATCGGGCGCATACTCGGGTGTCGACGCCGTCGGCTCGACGCCCTCGAGTCGCCCGTTACACCGGCCACAGAACGCTGGCTCGGCCGCGAGCGTCAGTTCCACGCCCGCGGCCGCGAGCTCGGCGAGCTGGTCCTCGACATCGCGTGACTCGAGGAGGATCGACTCGTCGGCACGAGAGGCGAGTTGGACGTCTCGAGTGACCAGCGTTCGATTTTCGTCTCGGGCCACGTCGAGGAGGGCGTCGTCGGCCTCGAGGGCACGGTCGCCGGCGTAGACGGTGTCGTGGTTGCACATCCGCAGATACGAGACCACGCCGCCGCACATGACGTCGAGCAGGAGCTTCATCGGGAGTCAGTGCAAGAACGCGCGCAGTTCCTCGAGCCCCCACGTGTTGATCACGTCCGCTGGTTCGGCCCAGCCGCGCCGGGCGGTGTGGACGCCCCAGCGCATGTACTCGAGGGTCGACGGCTGGTGGGCGTCAGTGTTGACTGCGATCGGGGCCCCCTTCTCGAGGGCCGCCTGAACGGCGCTGCCCCAGAGGTCGAGCCGTCGCGGATTGGCGTTGATCTCGAGAGCGGTGTCGTTGGCAGCGGCAGCTTCTCCGAGGGCAGTCGCGTCGAACTCGAGGCCGGAGCGTTCGTTGAGCAATCGGCCGCTCGGGTGGCCCAACACGTCCACTGCGGGGTTTTCGATGGCGCGGACGAGTCGGTCGGTCGCCGTCTGGGCGTCCTGATCGAGGCCGCTGTGTGGCGAGGCGACGACGACATCTAACGCGTCGATCACGTCCTCGGAGAGCCCGATCTCGCCGTCGGCGTCGACGTTGGCCTCGATACCTGCGAAGACGGCAATCTCGCTGTCGGCGTCGACTTCACGGACGATCTCGACTTGCTCCAGAATCTCGGCGTTCGAGAGCCCCATCCCGCCGACGATGCCGGGGCCTTCGGCGTGGTCGGCGACGCCGTAGTACTCATAGCCCAACTCCGTGGCGGCTTCGACCATTGCCTCGAGTGAGGTGTTGCCGTCGGACCACTCAGTGTGGGTGTGGAGATCTCCCTGAATGTCCGCGCGTGTGAGCAGGTCCGGCAACGCGTCGTTCTCGGCGGCGGCGATCTCCCCGCGATCTTCGCGCAGTTCCGGCGGGATCCACGGCAGGCCGAGCGCCTCGTACATTCCTGCCTCCGTGTCGCCCGCGACACGGTCGCCGACACGCAGCCCGGCATCGGGGTCGTCGATCTCACTCACATCGAACGCGCCGTACTCGTTGAGCTTCATCCCGCGGTCGATCGCGTAGTTGCGAAGCCGGACGTTGTGGTCCTTGCTGCCCGTAAAGTACTGCAGCGCAGAGCCGAACTCTTCGGGGACGACGACCCGCAGGTCGACGCGAATCTCGCCGACGCGGACGCTCGCCTTCTCGGGACCAGATTCGATCTCGCCGTCGACCGACTCCCAGTCGACGAACGCCCCGACGACGTCCTCGCCCGCATCCGTCGCCGCGAGCACGTCCACGTCGCCGATCGTCTCGCGCCAGCGGCGGATCGAGCCCGCCACCTCACAACGTTCGACGGCCTCGAGCCCCTCGAGAAACGCCAGCACGTCGTCGGCGAGGGGGCGGCCCTCGCCCAGCAGGTAGCGCTGGCCGATCTGGCGGGCGAACTCGAGGTTGTCCCGGATGTTCTGTTCGGTCTTCGGGCCGAAGCCCTTGATCTCCTGAACCTCGCCGGCCTCGGCGGCTGCCTCGAGGTCGTCTAACGTTTCGACACCCAACTCGCGATACAGTTTGCCCGCGGTTTTGGGGCCGACGCCTTCGATGCGGGTGATATCGGCGATGTCGATCGGTAACTCGGCGCGTAGTTCCTCGAGTTCCTCGATCGTCCCGGTCTCGACGTACTCGACGATTTTGGCCGAGATGGCGTCGCCGACGCCATCGATCTCCTCGAGGACGTCCTCGTTGCCGCTTGCGACAGGATCGGCGATCGGGACGGGGTGGGCGCGGATATTCTCGGCTGCCCGGCGATAGGCACGGGGTTTGTACTCGACGTCGTCGGCCTCGAGCAGGTCGGCGAACTCCTCGAACCGGCCGGCGATCTCTGCGTTGGTCGCCATCAGCGGCCCCTCCGTGACGCGCCGTTGTCCTCGCGGCCGAGCGCTTGCTGCAGGAACGACATCCAGCGTTTTGTATCAGCGGCCTGCTTAGCCTGCTGCTCGCGCTCTAAGTCCGTCGGGCCGAGGCTCTCTAAGGCGTTGAGTGCCCGATCGATGCCGATGATGCTGCCGGCGAGCTCCTCGCCTTCTTCGCGGGTGATGTCACCCTCCTCGATCAGTTCGATACGGTCGTTTCGCTCGCGTCGCAAGTTCCGTTTGGCCTGCTCGACACGGTCGCGTTCCCCGGCTGGCACCGTCTCGCGGCGTTTGATCTCGAAAACGAACGTTCGGAGATCGATATCTTCGCCCTGGACGGTGATCGTCTCGGGAATGTCCGCGCCGACGGTCGCACTCTCGCGTTCGACCCGCTCGAGCAGCTGTTTGCGCTCGTATGCTTGCACAGTTCGATATCCGGGTTGGGCGGGCAAAAATGTACAGTCCGGCGACTCGAGGCCGTTGCCGCGAGCGCAGACTCACGAGACGGCCTGAACCCCAAATCCCTTAGCGGTGCCACACATACCCCCCGCCAATGGCCACGTGCGACGTCTGTGGGAAGGAAGAAAGCATGCCCTACAACTGTCGGCACTGCGGGGGGACCTACTGTTCGGAACACCGGCTCCCCGAAAACCACAGCTGTGCGGGGCTGCAGAACTGGAACGATCCGCAGGGGGTGTTCGACAGCGGGTTCGACGACGGCATCGAGAGCAGTGGCAGTACGGCTCGGTCCTCGAGCATCACTGACAAACTGCCGATCGATACGGGTCCAGGTGGGCCACTCGCGTACTTCCGCGGGAACGCGACGTACACGTTCCTTGCGTTGATGTGGATCACGTTTCTCCTCCAGTTACTCGTCCAGACGACGTTCGGTTTCGGGGTTCATCGGGCGCTGTTCGTCCTGACACCACAGAATCCGGAGTACGTCTGGACGTGGGTGACATCGATCTTCGCTCACGGTGGCTTTCTGCACATCGTCTTCAACAGCATCGTGATATTCTTCTTCGGCCCGCTCGTCGAGCGCTACGTCGGATCGAAGAAGTTTGCGATCCTGTTCATCGTCAGCGGTGCGCTCGCTGGACTCGGCCAGATCGCGATTCAGTTCTTGCAGGGTCCAATCACGCCGATGACCCCCGGCGTGCTCGGCGCGAGCGGTGCTGCACTCGCGATCATGGGTGTGATCACGATTCTCAACCCGAACCTGACGGTCTACCTCTACTTCATCCTCCCCGTGCCGATCTGGGTGCTCGCAGCAGGGACGGCGCTCATCAGCGTCCTCTTTATCGGCACCGGCGGTGGCGGCAACATCGCCCATATGGCCCACCTCATCGGGCTGGTGATCGGACTCGGCTACGGAGAGTACATCAAGCGCACGCAGAACGTCCGCGCGCCGAGTCAGTTCCAACTCGGCGGTGGCCCAGGTGGTCCCGGCGGTCCCGGCGGTCCTGGTGGCCCGGGCGGCCGTCGTCGCTTCTGAGCCCTCGTTTGGAACCCCGCAACTGATTTTCACCCGCTGCCAACCCTCGAGCAGCTATGGCCCCACCCCGGCCCGACCTCGCACCAGATCCTGGACTCGAGCGCGCGGAGATGGAAACTCTCCAGCGCGAAATCGCGGACGCCGCTGTCTTCGAGGACGAGTTCGCGTTCGATCCGTCGACGCTCGGCGATCCGCTCGCGGCGGCCTCGAGCCCCGACGAGACCCCGATCGTCGCCGGCGTCGATCAGTCGTTTCTCACGAACGCCGACGGCGAGCAGGACCGCGCGCTTTCCGCCGTCGTCGCCATGCAAGGCGGCGAGGTGCTCGAACGCGTCCACGCGGTGACGCCACTCGAGATCCCCTACATCCCGGGCCTGCTCGCGTTCCGCGAGGGTGGGCCGATCCTCGAGGCGCTCGAGGCGCTCTCGGTCGAGCCCGATCTGTTTCTCTTCGACGGCAGCGGGCGCATCCACTTCCGACAGGCCGGCATCGCGACCCACATCGGCGTCGTCCGCGACGTGCCAGCTATCGGCGTCGCCAAGCGCTTACTCTGTGGCTCGCCTCGGGGCGACCTCGAGAACCTCGAAGCAGGGACTCGAGTGTCAATCGAGGCCAACCAGCGCGTCGACGCGCCCGCAGGCACGCTGCTCGGCTACGCCGTCCAGACGCGCCAGTACGAGTCGCCGAACCGGTCCATCAACCCGCTGTACGTCAGCCCCGGCCATCGCGTCGGGCCGGACACCGCGGCCGACATCGTCCTCGCGCTTGCCGACTCGTACAAGCTCCCCGAACCCGTCCGACTGGCCGACAGCTACGCTGGCGAGGCCAAACGCGGCCTCGAGGAGTGACGAGCAGCTGCATTCGAGAGTGTCCTGTCGATCCACGCCCACTAGCTGAGTGACTAGCCACCGACGACAGCGACCCAACCAGCCGCCCGCGGGGGTGGGACTTTCGGGCTGGTCGTTCCACTGCTGACTCGAGAACGCGCCGGGAGACAACTTTCAGTATGGCTGGAACGTACGGTCGGCGCGACAAACCGTCGATACTTAGGTATCGTCTCTCGAACCAGTCATGTATGGCCACCGCTGAGGACGTCGAGGAAACCGACGACGGGCCGGCTGGCACCGTCGTCGAGGACGATCACGAAGCAGACCAGAGAGACGACCGCTACACCCGCAAGAAATGCGTGCTGATCACCGGCTGTTCGTCGGGCATCGGCCGGGCGACGGCAATGGCGTTTCTCGAGAACGACTGGCAGGTGTTCGCAACGGCGCGAAACACCGACCATATCGAGGCACTCGAGGAAGCGGGCTGTACGACGCTCGAACTCGACGTCACCAACCCCGATCAGGTCGCACGGGTCGTCGAACGAACCGTCGAACGCGGCGGCTCGATCGACTGTCTGGTCAACAACGCCGGCTACGCCCAGATGGGGCCGATGGAAGACGTCTCGACGGTCGATCTCCACCGACAGTTCGATGTCAACGTCTACGGCCCTCACCGACTCGTCCGGGCCGCGCTTCCGCACATGCGCGCCCAGGGTAAGGGCCGAATCATCAACGTCTCGAGCGTCATCGGTCGGATCTCGATCCCTGGCTCGGGCGCGTACGCGGGCTCGAAACACGCCCTCGAGGCGATGAGCGACTCACTGCGAGCGGAAGTCGAAGAGTTCGGCATCGACGTCACTATCATCGAACCCGGGCCAGTCGAGACGAACTTCACCGAGCGCGTCGACGAGGAACTGCCCGGCGAGAAGCGAACGCCAGCCTACGAGACGCTGTACGAACTGTACGACGAGATGCAGCTCATCGGCGGCGGGTCGGGCGGCCCCTTCGCCTCCTCGCCCGAGGACGTCGCGGATGCGATTCTCGAGGCGAGCACCGTCTCCGAACCGCCGGCACGGTACCCAGTCGGCGCGCTCGCACAGTACGCTGTCTACGCCCGGTTCTTGCCCGACACGCTGCGTGATGCGGGCTATCGGCTGCTGCAGAAACTCGTCTGAGTCGATCGCTGTGGATGGCTCGCGGGTGCTGTTCGTGAGCATCGACAGAACACTCATAGTCGATCGCTGACAATATACGTTCGAAATGTCCGATTCGACGTCCAGTGTCGTCGCGCTTGCCGATTCCGTCTCCGACCTCCTGTACGGGATCGCCGGCTGGTCGCTCGTCGTGCTCGGACTCATGCTCGCCGGGGCTGGCGGGCGCGTCCTGCTCGAGTTCGGGCTCACCACGTCGGCCACAGTCGGCGCGACCATCCTGTTCGGACTCGCGTTCGTCACGACGGCGTTCGGCCTCTTTGTCAACCCACGGTTTCGTCGGCGACTCGAGCGTCGCCACGCGCCGTCGCAGTTCGGGTGGGTCCAGAGCGTCGACCAGCGAGTGATCCGGCCCGAAGAACAGTGTCGCGAACGCTGTGTCGCCTGTGGCGCACGAATCGAGCAAGGGATGGTTCGGCGCTACCGCGAGGAGTACGCCGTTGCGGGCATTCCCATCTATACGAGATCCGTCGGCTACAATCACTACTGTCTCGAGTGTGCAACGGCCGAACTCCAGGGCGGCGAGCCGGCCGCTGAGACAGCCCGCGAGGACCAGACAGCCAAAAGCGAGTTTTCCATCGAGCGACAGTAACCTCGAACGCGTCGAAAAAGCAGTTAGTCCGCGAGTCGCGTCGGCAGTCGCTCCGTACTAGTCTCGACGAGTGTGTACATCCCGCCCGTACAGCGACGAATGCAGCCGTCTCGCTGCAGTGTCTGACAGTGGCGTTCGACAGTCATTGGATGGGTATCGAGCGCGGTCGCCAGTTCAACGGTCGTCGCCGGACCCGAGCCATCGAGGGCCTCGAGGATTGCGTCTGTCTGTTGCTGTGCTGGGGTGTCCGAGTCTGGCATTCCGTCTCATTTGTGCCATGCTCCAACAGGGGTATCAACCTCGACGCCGGTTCTCAGCCGACTGGAATTACGTTACCGTTGGTTATTCAAGATCGGCGACAGCAGACCAGCGCTGTTGCAGTGTGTCGGTGGCAGTCACAACACCGTTTTCAGTGCTGTTCCCGGCGCACTCGGTGGGAGTCGACACACCCAGCACTCGGCCTCGAAGCTGGCGCTCGAGTTGAGCGACAGCGCCGGCACGATTGCAGGAGTCTGCGATCGAACCGAAAATAGTGAGCCGCGGAGTCAGGACACAGTCGCTACGAGTCCCACTGCTCGACGAACTCGGCTGGGATCGCAGTGATGTCGATTCCCCAGGCAAGTGGCAGCCAGACGACTGCGACGAGCGTGATCAGGATGATCCCGATAACGTTGAGACCAGCCCCGACGCGGGCCATCTGTGGCAGCGAGATGTAGCCGCTGCCGAAGACGATCGCGTTCGGCGGCGTCGCAACCGGCAGCATGAACGCAAAGGAGGCTGCAGTTGCGCCGGCGATCATCAGCCCGTATGGGTGGACGCTGATCCCGACCGCGACGCCGGCGAGAATCGGCATCAACATCGCCGTCGTCGCCGTGTTCGAGGTCACTTCGGTCAGGAAGATCGTCATCATCACGACGGCCAGCAGGATGAGGACCATCGAGACGCCCTCGAGCAGTTGGAGCTGTTCGCCGACCCAGACTGCGAGGCCAGTTTCACCGAAGCCGGCGGCGATCGCGAGGCCGCCACCGAACAGGAGGATAACCCCCCACGGGATGTCGACCGCGTTCGACCAGTCGAGCAGGAAGGTGTGGTCACCGTCCTCGGTCTTCGTCGGCAGGGTGAACAGAACCAACGCGCCGCCGATGGCGACGATGGTGTCGGCGTCATCGGGTGGGGTGATTCCAAGCACTGGCTCGAGCAGGCTCGCTCCGATCCAGGCGGCGGCCATCCCAATGAAGACGACGAGCACCCGTCGTTCCGGCGAACTCATCGAGCCGAGTTTCTCGAGTTCGGCGTCGATCGTATCGGCCCCCATCGGCAGCTGGTCGAACTGTGGAGACATCGCAACGCGGGTGACGTAGATGTAGACGGCCACGAGGCCGACGATCGAGATCGGAACGCCGTAGAGCATCCACTCGGCGAAGCCGATCGTCGTATCGAAGAGTTCGCCCGCCTGGCCCGCAAAGAGGATGTTCGGCGGCGTGCCGATGAGTGTCGCGACGCCGCCGACGGAGGCGCCGTAGGCGATACAGAGCATGAGCGCGATCCCGAACGAGAAGTTCCCTTCGCTGGTGTCGATGTCGAGTCCAGTCTCGTCGACCAGGTCAGCGGTCTGGTAGATGACAGCCAGCGCGATAGGGACCATCATCATCACGGTCGCGCTGTTGGAGACCCACATCGAGAGGAACGCCGTGGCGACCATAAAGCCGAGAATGAGCCGCGAAGGCTTCGTGCCGACGGCCTTGATTGTCCGCAGTGCAATACGCTTGTGGAGTCCCCACCGCTGCATCGCCATGGCGAGGAAAAAGCCACCCATAAAGAGGAAGATCAGCGGGTGCCCGTACGACGGCGTCGTCTCTGCAACTGGGAGCGCCCCGGTCAACGGGAACAGGACGATCGGGAGCAGCGACGTCGCGGGGATCGGAATCGCTTCCGACATCCACCAGACGGCGACCCACGCGGTGACGGCCGCGACGGCCTGACCCGCGGGCTCGAGGCCGGCTGGTGTCGGCGCGAGGAAGATCAGCGCGAATAGGATCGGACCGAGAACGAAGCCGATCTTCTGGCGCAGTCCGTACGAGCCGTCGACGTCGAAGGGCGATTTGTCGTTGCCACCTTGCCCGTCGCCGCCGCTTCCAGCGTTGGCAGCCGACCCGGGCCCCTCACCGGTCGTCTGGCCACCGTCACTGAGCGCTTTCTCTGCGAGGCGCTTTTCCTCGTCCGAAACGCCGTCCATATCTTTGACCATGGCCGGCCCATCGAGCGTGAGATACGCCTTCGTCTGTGCGTTGAGCCGCCACAGATAGATCCAGATGTTCTGAATGAACTTTTGAAGTGTTTTGTGAGAGTCGTACACCATTTTTCGAGTCTGTTTCGAATAGGCACTATAAATTGTGTCGATTCCATCCAAGAATTATCACTATTGTTCCGGTAGATAACCAAGAGTCAAGTAAACACGTCTCTAGTTGTCTTTTGACAGGTCGGGAAGACCACAGAGCGAGCGGCTCGAGTGAGGAACGCGAGTCGTAGCTGCATCGACTGGCCGTCGGAACCCACAAAACAGCGGCTGTCGAACTCGAGGTATGCCGCTGTTACAGTTTGATACGACGGTGTCGCTGTCAGCCGACGAGAAAACGGCGATCGCAGAGCGGGTGACGGAGCTGTATACGACTGAGATGGCGACGACGGCGGGTCACGTCGCGGTGACGATTCGTGAACACGACTCGGCCGCTCTCCACCTCGGGCGGGCTGTCGAGGGGCCGCTGGTGTTTCTCGACGCCGAGATCCGACAGGGCCGGTCGTTCGACCGCAAGCGTGCGTTCGCGGTCGCGACCATGACGTATCTCGGCGAGACGTTCGATATCCCCGACAAGAACATGAAGGTCGTGTTCACCGAACACCCTGGTGAGGCGATGATGGGTGTCGACCGTGTCGGCGGTGAGTGGAACGGCGAGTAACGTCGTTTCGGTCGATCCACATTCCGGCTGTGGTGTACGGCATCGAGATCAGCACAGTGAAGCACGTCCTCGCGCAAGCACGCGACGTTCAATGGATCGGTCGTACTGGCGGACTGTCTCGCTTGTGACACTGTGGCAGGTCTCAGCAAGTATCTGTTACTACGCTGTCTTTGCCGCGACACCGTTTTTCCGCGATGAGTTCGGGCTCTCTCGGTTTTCGGTAGGGCTCGTCGTCACCGCACTCACGCTCGGGTATGCGATCTGGCTGTTGCCGGTCGGTGCGCTGGTCGATCGCTTCGGAGAGGGGCGAACACTCACACTCGGCCTCGTCGGGTTGGCGGCCGGCGTCACGCTGGTCGCTGGTGCGCCGACGTACGCAGCTTTGCTCGCAGCGGTGTTTTTCCTCGGATCACTGTACGCGACGGCGATGCCGGGAACGAACAAGGCGATCTACGATAACGTCACTGCGGGCCGGCAGAATCTTGCGATCGGGATCAAACAGGTCGGCGTCACCGCCGGTAGCGGGATCAGCGCCCTGCTCGTGACCGGGCTTGCCGGTGTCCTGTTCTGGCAAGCCGGCTTCGTGATCGCCGCAGGTGTTGGCGTCGTCGTCGCCGGCTGTTTTGCGCTGTGGTACCCACAGCAAAGAGACGGTGGCCGTGCGTCGTATCCGGACTTTCGAGGCCTCTCACGCAATCGGCCGTATCGGACGCTCGTCGCGGCAGGGTTTTTCCTCGGCGCAGCACTGTTTACGACGACCGGTTACACCGTCCTCTACGTCGAAGAGTCGGTCGGCGTTTCAGTCGCCTTCGGTGGCGTCGTCCTCGCGCTCGTCCAGCTCTTTGGCAGCGGTGGCCGTCTCCTCACGGGCTGGCTGAGCGACACTCTTCCCGGCGACCCACAACACCGGATCGGCGCGATCCTGATCGTCCAGGCACTGGCCAGTGCCGTGTTGTTCGTCGTCGTCGCGATGACCTCGAGTCCGTGGGGCGCTGCCGTCGCGTTCTCTGCACTCGGTTTCTTCGTCCTCGGCAACACCGGCGTCTACTACTCGTATATGGCGACGCTAGTCTCAGCCGACGAGATGGGCGGGGCGACCGCCGGCGGCCAACTCTCGCTCGTCGCCGGCTCGGTCGTCGCCCCACCCG
This sequence comes from Natronorubrum sp. A-ect3, assembly GCF_041821125.1. Lineage (NCBI taxonomy): Archaea > Methanobacteriati > Methanobacteriota > Halobacteria > Halobacteriales > Natrialbaceae > Natronorubrum > Natronorubrum sp. A-ect3. Next base: position 514,204 of record NZ_JBGUBB010000002.1, read on the forward strand.
CCTTTGGCTATCTCGCCGACACCGTCGGCTACCGCGGCTCGTGGTGGCTGCTTGCCGTCGGCTCGGTCGTCGCCGCCGGCCTCCTGCTGGCTGCGGTTCGACTCGAGTCGCCGGTCGATGAGCCGGCGATGCGTGAGTGATGCGTGGGTTCATGGGAGAACATGTGAATTGATGACAACTATCGGACACAGCAGCGAGAAAGAGCTATTTTAGGCCCCCGGGGTTGAACGCCAGTACATGTACCGTATCTTACTTCCGGTCGATACGAACGAGTCACGAGCGCGTGCCCAGGTCGACGCCGTCCTCGAGCTGCCTGCCGCTGGCGAAGCGGTTCTCGTCGATGTGGTTCACGTCCACGACGAGACGACGCCGGACGCCGAGTGGGCGGCTGGCGGGTTTTCCGAGACCTATACGGAAGAGATGGCAGCGAACGTCAAAGAGAGCAGTCGCATTCCAGCGTCGGTTGAGGCCGTTATCGACGTTCTCGAGTCGGCCGACATCGAGTACGTGGTCCACGAGGCCTCCGGCGAGCCAGCCGACACGATCCTCGAGATTGCAACAGAACAGGACAGCGACGTGATCGTGCTCGGAAACGGCAACCAGTCGCCAGTCGGGAAGATGCTCTTTGGTAGCGTCGCTCAGGACGTCGTTCTCGAAAGCGACCGGCCGGTGACCGTCGTTCCAGCCGAGTCAGAGTAGCGCTCTCTGTTCCTGACAAACGCGGTGTGAGTGTCTTACCGTAGGCAGGCCCCGACGACCTCGAGCATCTCCTCGCCACGAACTTCGTGGGCAAACAGCGGGACGCGTCGCACGTCGGTCCCGCGGAAGAGATCCTGCGCTTCTGTGAGTGCGGACTGCTGGACATCCCAGCGCCGCTGACAGAACTCACAGTCGTCCAGATTGGGCTGGAGGAACTCACCCTCGACGTCGTCAGTCACGTCGGAGAGCGGTTCCATCACGCGGTTGACGACGACGGTGCCAACCGGAATGTCGAACTCGTCGAGTTGCTGGCGCAGGCGCTTGGATTCGAAGACACTCATCTCCTCGGGCACCATGACGATTCGGAAGTCCGTCCGGGCGGAGTCACGCAGCGCTGCCCGAAGCCGTTCGATTCGTTCGCGCAGTTCCTCTAAATCCTCGAGATCACCCTCCTGTTCCGGCGGCTCTTGGCCGCCGAACATCCCTTTCATCCCCTCGAACATCCCGCTGAGTCGCTGTCGGAACGTGAGGATGCGCCCCATCATCGAGTCCATCAGTTCGGGCAGCTGGAGCAGTCTCAGGGTGTGGCCTGTGGGCGCGGTGTCGACGACCACGCGCTCGAATCGGGGATCATCGAGATACTCGAGCAACAGCTGCATTGCGGCGGCCTCGTCGGCACCAGGCATCGCACCGCCGAAGAGGGCGTCCATCGGCGACTCCTCGCCGCCGAGCAGCTCGCCAAGCCCACCCATCGGACCGCCAGCACCAGCAGCCCCTGGACCGCCCTCGCCGCCGAGGAAAGCCGCCTGCCCGTTTTCCATGGCGTGTTCCGGATCGATCTCGGCCCCATAGAGCGGGATATCGTCGCGAATGCGACCGGGTTCGGCCGGAACGGTCGTTTCGAACGTGTCCGACAGCGAGTGTGCCGGGTCCGTCGAGACGACGAGCGTGCTGGTCCCATCGCGGGCGCTCTCGAGGGCCGTCGCGGCGGCCATCGTCGTCTTCCCGACACCGCCTTTCCCGCCGTAAAGCACGTAATCGGGGCCGTCGAAGGGCTCGTCGGACGGCGCGACGTCGATCGTCTCTCGCTCATCCTCTGTGACGGAGTCGGTTGGCGTCACTTCGATGCTGTGTGCGCCGTCATCGTCCGCTGTCGCGTCCTCGGCCGCCTCGTCGACTGGCTCGACGTCGATTCCACTCATACCAGCCGCTTGGACTCCCGACACGAGTAGTCGTCGGTCTCGAGCGAGCCGATGATCGACATCCTAGAGGTGTGCTATCCCAAGACACTTTTGAATGTCACCTAGGATCACCCTAATACATACTAGGAGTTCTCGAAGAATCTTCACATCATATAATTGTACCACCCCTAACATTAATTAGGAGAACGTTGGCGTTTCACTCAGACCAACGACGGTGAGACATCATCGCCGTTTCACGACCCCATGACATCCCAACTCATCCAGAACGCCGCCGACGCAACGACCGACCGCACCGATACCGAACGATTCCCCTACGAAGGTGACCGCTCCGGCTACTCACTGCCGACAGCCACTGCGCGAGGCGTCCTCCGGCCGACCGACACGTCCGAAGCGATCGGTGCCGCTGGCTCGCTCGACTGCCCGGCCTGTGACAGCGAGACGACCAACGGCGCCGGCCTGTTTGCGTGTACCGACTGTTCGTGGGAGGGGACGCTCCGATAGCGTTGGAGCCCGTTAGTTGAAGTACGTCGCCAGCCGCGCAGCGGCTTCTTCGACGCGCGGCGTAACGAGCGCAAACCGGAGCCAGTCGCGGCGTGAATCGCCGAAGGCCTCACCCGGCATCCCAGCGACACCAGCCTCGTCGATCAGGCGCTCGACGTTCTCGAGCGTGCCGGGATAGCCGTCGAAGCGCGCCAGCACGTAAAACGAGCCCTGTGGCGTACTGTATTCTGCACCCGCCGCATCCAGCGCATCGGTGAACGTCTCGACGCGCTCGCGGAGCAACTCACGGTTCTGTTCGTAGTACGCCGGCCCCGTCTCACGAAGCGCCTGCAACACGGCGTACTGGCTGGGGCGACTGCCGGCGACGTTGACCAGCATATGCCGACTCTTGGCGTTCTCGACGAGGTCCGGTGGGAAGATCGCGTAGCCGACGCGAAAGCCCGTAATCGCCATCGATTTCGAGAACGCGTTGGTGACGATCCGATGATCCGAGTCGACAGCAAGCGCACTCGAGAACGTCCCTGAGAGGTCGTAGTGGTCGTACACCTCGTCGCTGACGAGAATCGCGTCGTACTCCTCGGCGATCTCGACCAGCGCTTCGATCGTCTCCTTGGGGTAGACCGCGCCTGTCGGGTTGTTCGGCGAGTTAACGACGATTGCTGCGGTCTCCTCGCTTGCGTCAGCGCGGACATCGGCGGGATCGAGGTGGCCCGTCTCGTCCGTCGGGACGAACCGCTGTCGCCCGCCGAGCATCGTCGTCTTCCCGGGGTAGTAGGGATAGACCGGGTCTGCCAGGACGATCTCGTCACCGCGGTCGCGCTCGAGTGCGCGGGCCATCGCCAGGTAGTTCGCCTCGCCGGCCCCGTTCGTGATGACGACCTGCTCGGTGTCGACACCTCGGCGGGCAGCGATCTCCTCGCGCAACTCGCGCAAGCCGTGACTCGGCGGGTACTGGAACTGGTCGGGCTCGAGGTCGGCGTACTCGTGGAGCCCGTCGCGGAGCGCTTGCGGTGGCTCCCAGTCTGGGTTTCCGCTGACCATGTCGATCACGTCGCGGTCCGCCCGGTCTGCATACTCCATCACGTGAAAGAACAGCGGCGTCTCGTAGTTCATATCGGAAGCACGGAGGGGATGGACCGTCGTTCTTTCCGTTTTCTACCGACGCCGACCGTCGACCCTCGCTTTGACGGTCCGGGAACGCGTCGGCTCGCATATGAGTATGACCGACGACATCGATCACGACCTCTCGACGGCGGTCGGCGACGCGCTTCGAGCGCGCGGAGAGACCGTCGCCGTCGCTGAGTCCTGTACTGGCGGCCTGATTGGCGCGGCGATTACGGCCGTCCCGGGCGCAAGCGACTACTTCGATTCGGCGCTGGCGACCTACGCCTACGACGCCAAACGCCGCCACCTCGGCGTCAGTCGTGAAGCACTCGACGAACACGGTGCCGTCTCCGAACCCGTCGCCCGCCAGATGGCCCAGGGTGTCCGAGACGTCACCAACGCCACCTGGGGCGTCGCAACAACGGGAATCGCCGGCCCGACTGGTGGGACCGAGGACAACCCAGTCGGGACCGTCTATATCGGCGTCGCCTACGCCGGCCCGTGGGGTAGCGAGTCGTCGTTTGCATCCGTCTCCCGCTACGTCTTCGACGGCGACCGCGACGCCGTCCGCACAAAGACCGTCGAGCAGGCACTCGAGGACCTGCTCGCAGCGATCGACGCACAGTAGACACGACGGAACGACCGCTACTGGTCAGCGCGACGACTGATTCGGCACGACGACACTCTCCGAAAGAAAACTATTCGAGGCTTGCACCGCCAGTGGCGGGTAGATGAACAAGAAGGGACACGTTCTCAACGCCGTGCTCTTGAGTCTCGGTCTGGGGTATCTGCTCGAGCCAGCCGGAGACCTCGAGACGTTTCGAACGATCATCGCGATCGGGGTGCCGGTCACACTCGGCGCGATGGTGCCGGACATCGACACCGCGTTCGGGAAACACCGCAAGACGTTGCACAACCTGCCGCTTTTGGCCGGCTTTCTCGCCTTTCCGTACGTCTTTGGCAACCTCGAGTACGTCTGGATCGGTGTGTTGACCCACTACGTGCTCGATATGGCGGGCAGCAGGCGCGGTATCGCGCTGTTTTACCCGCTCACGAAAAAAGAGTACGGGCTCCCGACAGGCGTCACCGTCAGCAGCAATCGCGCGGATCTGGTAACGGTGATCATCACCGCACTCGAGTTGCTTGTCGTCGCCCTGATCGTCTATGAGGTCCCCCAGTGGGGCTTCGAGATGGGGCGACAGGCAGCCGGATTCTAGATCGGCACACGACCCGCTGTGACGGCTCGAGGATGTTGGATCGAAAACGAAAATAGAACGTGATCGACGGCTCTGTGGTCGCTTTTCGACGGCGTTATCGGTTGTTCGGCGTCCACTCCTCGCAGGCGTCCATATCGTCCATCGCCGTCTCGTGGTGGGCACAGTAGGGAACCATCCCATCCGACGAGCGAACGTACTCGAACTGGCTGCAGTTGCCACAGTAGCGGTCCGTGGGTTCTGCCGGCTGTTCTGTCGGTGCGTCGACGATCTCCGCATCGTGGCCGTCGCCAGCATCGATCGGCGAGCTGATATCGGAGGCAGCCGTGCCGCCGTCGCTGGTCGCTACGCCGGTGGTCTGGGCTCGAGTGCGGCCAGTGTTGGTCCCCGTTCCAGCGTTGGACCCCGACGTCGGTGCTGACTCCACCGACGCGTCGTCGTATGAGAGCGTCGTGCCGTCGGCGTCGGTCGCGTTGGTCTGGGTTTCGACCTCGCCGTCGGGCGTCCCACCGAAGAAGCCGACACCGCCGAGACCGCTCGAGTCGCCGTCTGATTCGTCGGTCTTGACGACGGTCGTGTTGTGGCGCGTAACGTTCATCTCGAGCATACCGCCCGGATCGTTGCGTCGTTTGAACGTTGCGACGGCGGCGAACAGACACCAGATCGCGGTGATGAGTCCGAGCAGATAGATTACCGAGACCTCGAGCGTGAGCTGATCGCCACCGTATCGCCAGTGTTCGGGGTAGGCATGCCAGAACAGGGCGACGCCGAACAGACAGAGACTTGCGCTGATCGCGGCGGTGGCCTGCACGCGGCGGCTGGCGGGCAACACGACGAAGACGCCGACGAGGACGATGGGAACACTGAGCCCGGCGAGTACGCCAGCAGCACGAACGGTCGCGAACTGGGGTGCCATCCCCTCCGAGAGCGCGATTGCGTACTCGCCAAAGAGGTCAGTCGTCGCCACGAGCACGGCGACGACGGCCAGAATCGCACCGAGCAAGACGAGCGCCGTCCCCGTATACAGTCGCCTGGGGCTCGCCACCTCCCGTGCGCTTCCGTCGTAGGCCTCCGTCAGACTTGTCATGCACGGTGATTGTACCTCCCGTCACAAAACGGTACGTCAGACACATTTCGAAGGATAGAGAGGTATCGACGACCCCCGGAAACGAAAGCTTGAATCGACGCGCTCGCAAACGAAGGCGTATGAGCGACGAGGACGACGAAGAGCCGGCTGTGACGCTCGGAGACCAGACCCCAATCGAGGGCGCACCCCTCGCCCGCGTCACGTCGCGACTGACGTGGCCGAAAGAAAAGAGCGAAGTCGACCGTCTCGAGGGCGACAGCGTCATTCGAACGCCCGATGGACCACAGTCGCTGTCGAGCATTCTCGAGGCAGTCGACGAGACGTACTTCCAGCGCCACCAGGAGTTCGAAACCCACGTTCGGGACGTTATCGGCACTGGACCGATTCCGACCGCAGACGAGTAACGACCTGTGGCGACAGAAGGAGCACGCAGCGCCGGCGGCTGGGTTCGTGATCAGTTCGATCGCCTGTCGTGGTTTCAGAAGTCGCTACTCACCGGTGCCGTCCTGACGCTTGTGTGGATGCAGTACGTCCCGCCCGAACTCGAGCGACGGGCCGTGTTCGACGGACTGGTGTTGATCGGAGGGCCGCTCGCACTGGGGCTGACCCACGGCAACCATATCGGCTGGAACATCAACCGCGTCGCCGTTCGCAACACCGTCTTACTCTCCCTGTTCGTACTGCCGTTTTACCTCATCGGATCGACGCTGCCGACGATCCGTGCGTACTATCCAATCTGGCCGACCTCGAGCGCGCTCGCAACGTTTCTCCCACACGCAGTGCAGCTGTTTCTGCTCGCAGTGGCTGCGGAGACCTACTACCGCGGCCTGCTCTGTGTCGGCGTCAAAGAGATCGGTTTCAAGGCGGTGCTCATCAGCCCTGTCGTCTACATGTTTCATCACGCTGGCAAACCGCCGATCGAGTTCCTGCTGTCGGGACCGACGGATATCCTCTTCGGTGCCGTCGACTACCAGTCGAACTCGATTCTCCCCTCCGTGGTCGCCCACGGAGCCGGGCTCGTCTTGCTCGACTGGCTCGTATTACACGAGCCACTGTTCGATCCGCTGCCAGTGTTGGCTCGGCTCGAGTGGTTGCCGGTCCCGCTGTGATACGGATTGCTGTACCGATGTCTCGCCGATCGCCAGCACGGATCGGCGATCGGCGGTCAGTGACTCCAGGAAACCGTATGACTGGCTGCTGGGACGGCGAGGCTTTAGTATGGTCCTGGCGTTGTCTCGAGTATGACGCTTCCAATCGACCCTGCCACGATCGATCCGGACGAGTACGGCGAGAAACAGGTCGTCCTCGAGATGGACCACGAGGAGGCCATCGAGCACGTCCGCGAGGTCTGTACGGATGCCGGCTTCGGCATCCCCGTCGAGTTCTCCCCGTCGGAACTGCTAAACGAGAAAGTCGACGCCGACCGCGACCCCTACTACGTCCTCGGCGCCTGCAACCCCGCCATCGCAAACAAGGCGCTCGAGCAGTCGCTGCAGATCGGCGGGCTCTTCCCCTGCAACATGGTCATCTGGGAAGAAGCCCCTGGCCGCCAGCGCGTCTATCACGTCTCGATCATGCGAATCGCCCGCTTGCTCGGGATGGCCCCGGACAACGACGCCTGGGACGAGATCCTCGAGGAGACCGGCGAACTCACCGAGCAAGCCTTCGCGAAACTCGAGGCAACCGAGGCTGCACAAACGGACTGAGGCCGTTGGCTGGAGGCTCGAGCGACGACGCTGACGTCGGATCGATGTCAAGCGTCGAGATGTCAAGGTTTACGTACGATACGCCTCACCGTCTCGTATGGACGTCCGAACCGCGTTTTTCGCCCTCCTCCTCGTCGTTCTCGGCGTGATCGCGACCCTGATGATCGCCCCGCTGTTGCAGTACGTGATGGCTGCTGCCCTCCTTGCGTTCGTACTCTACCCCGCTTACGAGCGCTTACGGCCTCGGCTTGGGCCTCGCCCCACAGCGCTGTTGTTGACGGGATTTGCCATTGCCGCCGTGCTCGTTCCCTTGCTCGTCATCTCCGTCATTGTTCTGCAGACGCTGCTCTCCTTTCTGAATACCGCCGATGAGACGATCGCCGTCGAGACCGTTCGCGACATCGCTCGAGACGAGTTCGGCCTCGAGCCAGACCAGCTCGAGGCCCTCGAGACAGCCGTCCTCGCGGAGATCGAATCGTCGGTGTCGGGAGCCGTCGAACTCGCCGTGCTCGAAGTGATCGGGCTGGTCAACACCAGCGTCGAGATGGGGCTCGGACTGATCGTCTTCGTCTTCCTGTTGTACTATCTGCTCGTCGACGGCCGCACGTTCGTCGAGTGGCTCGGCGAGGTTGCCCCGATCGACCCGCATATCCGTGATGAACTGTTTGAAGAGGTGAGCGTCGTCACGTGGGCCGTCATCAACAGCCACGTCCTCGTTGCCGTCGCCGAAGGCGTACTCGGCGGGCTCGGGTTCTACCTGCTCGGGCTGCCGAACGTTGCCTTCTGGATGGTCATCATGACCATCGTCTCCTTCCTTCCGGCAATCGGCGTCTGGCTCGTCTGGGGGCCCGCTGTGGGGTATCTCGTGATCGCAAACGATCCGTTCAGTGCCGTGTTGCTCCTGCTGTATGGGATCGCCGTGCTCTCGGTGGTCGACAACTATCTGCGAGCGATCTTCGTCGACCGCGGCTCCGGGCTCCATCCAGCGGTTGTCATCGTCGGCGTTATCGGCGGGATCTACCTGCTCGGAATCATGGGACTGTTCCTCGGTCCCGTCTTGCTCGCGGTGTTCAAGGCCGGCCTCAACGTCTTCAATCGCGTCTCGCTCGAGGACGATGAGAGCGACCCCACGTCCGAGCCCCAATCGACGGCGGCATCGACCGTCACTCCTGCTCCCGAGCAACGACTCTCGGAGTCCGACGACGCAAACTGACTGCGTAAGCTACTTTTCCTCTCGTGTCGGGGCATCGTTCTCGAGCTCGTCGAGATACTGCTCGGCGTCGTGTTGCAGATAGCCCGTGACGACGGCGATGATGGCGATGACGAACAGTGGAACGCCGATGAGCAGGATAATCATCGCGATCGCGGTGAGGAATTCGGCGCTGACGAGCGCGAGAGACATACAGCCACAGATGGGTTCGGATGGCTTAGCAGCCGTGGTTCGACGCCCGGACTGTTACGTTGAGCCCGAAAAGGCGCTCAGATTCGACTGCAAGCCGGCTGCAAGCTCCGATTTGCGCTGGAGACGCGCATACGAGATCGGGAGCTGCGTCGCGACCTCGTTTACTGCGTCGTGGAACGTCTCTGCTTCACCATACTGGCCCTCGAACGCGTTGCGAACGCTTTCACGAACTTGCCAGACGCCGACGGGTGCCCAGTAGTCATCCGAGACTTCGCGTAGGACGAGACATTTGGCCTGCCGACCGATCGACTCGAGGTGCTCGAGCACACCCAACCGGGCCGCGTAGTAGGCCCCCGCAGTTTCCTCGACGTAGCTCGAGCGTCCTTCGTACCCCTCGCTTGCGCTCTGGAGCCAGACGTCGTCGTGGGGGTTTGGATTCCAGATGCTGCCGGGAGCTTTCATCTCGACGAGTTCGAACTCCCAGGTGCCGGGCGCGAGGATGACCCAGTAGCGGTTGCCCATATACTCGTTGGCCCAGACTTGTACCTCGTCGATACTTGGCGCGTTTCGGATGCGCCCGCGCAGAAACTGCCCGACCGTGTCGTCGACGGCGGTGATCGACCACCGGGTCGGGACGAGTCGGCGCTGTTTCGTCTCCCCGAGTGCGCCCGCCGAGAGGATCGAGTTGATCTCGTAGACGTCGAAGTCGCGGCGATAGAGGTAGGTCATCGCGCCCTGTGCCTGCCAGTCATCGTCTTCTAAGGTCTTTTTGACCGGTTTCGGAACGTAGGGGTTCTCCCGCAACTCGGCGTTTCGGGCGTTCGCACGGGGGCCACGAGGTGTCGCGACATCCGTTCCAGCCTCGAGACCGAGCTCCGGCGTTCCGTCCAGCCCGATCTCGAGATCGACCGGCTGACCGGCGATGGCGACCTCACGCTGGATACCGACGAAGCCATCCCAGCTGTCGTGTACCGATGGGGCCAGCCGGCTCGCAATAGACGGCGAGTCGACGTTTGCGTGCTTGCTCGAGTTCAACAGCCCTGTCCGCCGCTGGAGGACGTCGGTGATCCCGTGGCCCTGCTGGTACCAGCTCCCGTCGGTGACGTACTCCTCGGCGGCGTCCTCGTCGCCGACGGGGGAGAGCAGCCCGACGGGAATATCGGGGTAGTTCGACCGCCCGACGAAAATCGAGGGGGCCGTCGAGCCCACGAGGGTATCGCCACTGAGCGCGTCGTCGAACCGCTGTTCGAACGTCTCGATGTGGTCCGTGATCGCGTAGGATTTCTCCTTTGCGAGGCGCCGTCGCTCGGCTTCCTCGTCGGGCTCGAGATCCTCGATGTAGTCGTCGAGACGCATTCATTCACAGTAGTATCCCGCTCTGTTTGAATGTTACAGTCCGCCAGCAGAATGTCAGAGGCAGAGGTTCGGAAGCGTTACGCCACCGAACCTCATGCATCTCTTGCGCGCGAACCCTCATGTATATAGACGCGCGTTCTCTGTCTGTGAAAACACACCCCGAGTCCCACAAAAGACAACGGTTAAAAACGGCGGGCGGGAAAGGACGGGTATGAGTACGACGGACGATCGAAACACGCGATCCTGCGTCTCCTGTGGGATCAACATCGCCGGCACGAACGCTGCTGCGTTCAAGTGTCCAGACTGTGGCGCCCAGATTTACCGCTGTGCCAAATGCCGCAAGCAGAGCAACCTCTATGAGTGCAACGACTGTGGTTTCACCGGACCATAAGGTGGTTTGAGCATGGGAAAAGTAGCTGCCAAAATCAAGGTCATGCCGGACAGCCCCGAAATCGACCTGGACGCACTCCAGGAGCGCCTCGAGAGCGCACTCCCTGAGGGCGCCAAAATCAACGGTGTCGAGCGCGAAAACGTCGCGTTCGGCCTCATCGCACTCTACCCAACCGTGATCGTCCCTGACGGCTCGGGTGGGACGGAGACTGTCGAAGAGAACTTCGCAGACGTCGAAGGCGTCGAAAGCGTCGGCGTCGAGAACGTCGGCCGCATCTGAAGCCGGACCGTTTTTCATCCCGGAACTGCGTCGCTGGTGAGCCGTTGGCCTTGAGGTCGGTCGTGCGACCGGTGTCAGCCCATGCACGCCTTGCCAGTCTCACAACGCTTACCACGCCACTCGAGAAACGTGTCCAGCGTGAACGTGCTGTCGGATCCCACCAAACGACGGTGGCTCGCGTGGGGTGCGTTGGCGACAGTCTTCCTGCTCGTCAATCTACACCGCCTCTCGACGGCCGTTCTGTCGGAACGGCTAACCACCGATTTCGGGACGACGGCGGCACAGCTCGGCACGCTTCACGCCTCGTTTTTCCTTATTTACGCCGCGATCCAGATTCCGACGGGCGTGCTTGCCGACCGGGTTGGGCCGCGCTACGTCGGCTCGATTGGCGGCCTCGCGTTGAGTCTCGGGGCTGTGGGCTTCGCGATGAGCGACAGCTATCTTACGGCGTTCGTCTCACGGGCGCTCATCGGTCTCGGCAGCGGCGTCATCTTCGTCTCGATTCTTCGCTTCTGTGCGAACTGGTATCGCGCTGACGAGTTCGCGACGATGACTGGCTTGACCGGCAGCATCGCTGGCCTTGGCGCAATCCTCGCGACGACGCCACTGGCAGTCACCGTCGAGCAGGTCGGTTGGCGGCCGACGATCTTCGCGCTGGGGCTCGTCGGAATCGTCGCTGCCGGTGCTGTCTTCGTCCTCGCGCGCCAGTCGCCGGCCGCTGCTGGCCTCGAGCCAATTGCAGGCGTCCCGGAACAGCCCGCAGTCACGTTAGCGGAACTGGGCGGTCACCTCCGGGCGCTCGCACGCGATATCGATCAGTGGCTGCTGTCGATCGTCTTCTTTGCGGGAAACGGCGCAATGTTGACGCTCGTGGGGATGTGGGGGGTGCCGTATATTGTCGTCGTCTACGAACTCGACGTGACGACGGCCTCCTACTTCACCCTCCTCGCCTCGGTCGGGGTCCTGTTCGGCCCGACGGCGATCGGCTGGCTCTCCGACCGACTCGAGCGACGTCTGGTGCCGATGACGGCTGGAATCGGACTGTTCGCAGTTGCACTTGCGACGATTCCCGTCTTCGGCCGCCCACCGCTTGCGGTCATCGCCGTCGCCTATCTGGCCTGTGGCTTCCTCTTCGGCGCGGCGATGCTCTCGCTGTCGATCGTCAAAGAGCGATATCCCGCTGGCGCCAGCGGCGTCGCCATGGCAACGGTGAACACGGCAGGGTTCGTCGGCGGCACGGTCCTCCCGATGGTGATGGGGCTGGCACTCGATGCGTATCAGACGGGCGAGACCGTCGGCGGCACCGTCGCCTACACCCAGTTCGGGTATCGGATCGCCTTCGGTATTCTGGCGGGAACCGTCGCTATCGGATTCCTATCCTCGTGCTGGCTGCTCGTCCGGGATCGGAACGGCTCGGCGGCGGCGAGCGCCCGCTCGAGCGAGGTCGATCCCTAACTGAACTCCTGGCGGTCGAAACGAGGCCGGCAGGGGACTGTTCCCGGCATCGCCGGCCATCGACTGTTGTGCGTCAGTTTTGGCCCAGTCTCAACCCGCCCTGTGGAGAAATGAACGGGTCACGGACGCGTGCCGCGGCGAGCGTCCGACGAGCAGGTGTGGACGTTTCAGACTCGAACCGCAGCTCGCTTCACTCCGCGTCCGCTTCGATCCGTTGTTCGAACGCCTCGAAATCGATGTTTTCCTCGAGTGCGTCGACGGCTCCCTCGAGATCCGCGGCAGCGTCATCCACGCCACCGTACTCGACGACGTTCCCGGTCTCTGCTTCCCATTCGGCGGTCTCTTCGTGCGTGGCTGCGTATTCGATTGCGTCGGCGAGTTCTCGGCGCTCGTCTTCGGGCGTTCCCGGCGGCGCGACCTGTGTCAGCCGGAACTCGGTGATGTAGGACAGGCTCTCACCGTAGTCGGTGATCTGGTCGATCTCGGGGAACGCCTCGAGGTCGGTGTCCATCAGGTTCACGACCGCGCTGGCGTTACCCGTCGCTTCCACGTCGGCTGCGGACGTGTTCGTCGCGATTCCGGCAGGAGCCTCCCCGGAGATCACCGCTTCGTTGACCTCGCCACCCCCATCGTACGGGACGATGTTGTCCCACTCGAGGTCGTACTCATCTCTGAGCAGGTAGGAGACGATGTGGCTGTCGTGGCCGGCACCCTGGAACGCGAAGTTCTCAAGGTCGCCGTCTGCGTAGGCGTCCCGAAGCGCACCGAAGTCGTCGATCTCGTGTTCGTCGTTGACGATGATCGTGTACCCGAACACGCCCGAGTAGGCGATCGGTTCGAAACTGGTCGGCTCCCAGTTGTCGGTGTCCTCGAGCCGCCAGGCGAACTGCCAGCTTGGGGTGTTGACCGTTCCGAAGGTGAAGCCGTCGTCGTCCTGATCGTGAAGCCATTCGATCCCGACGAGGCTTCCTGCGCCCGGCCGGTTGTCGATCATGACGGATTCGTCGAGTGACTCCTCCATCAGCGGTCCCAGTTGGCGAGCGTAGGTGTCGGTCCCGCCGCCTTCGGACCAGGGGATCATCCAGGTTCGCTCTCCGTCACCGAGACAGCCGGCGAGGCCAGCAAGTGAGACTGCAGACGCTGCACCGACGCCGCTCAAAAATTGTCGTCTATCCATGACCGTTGCTACCCGCTGGACTGTTGATAAGGGTGGCCACCTGTGCAATAGTTACAGCTATTGAGTACGTGCATGAAAAATAAGTAGGGAAATTAGGTGACAAATGTGTGAAAATGTGTGTTTGGGTGGCACGAATTTTGTTATCTGTTCTCAAGAGAGAGTCTGTCTCATGTGCCCACCTGCCGACCCGTGAGGAGAGGGTCATACGGTCTGCTGTCTCTGTTTCCCGACACGACCACAGGCGGCACGCGGTCGCGCCGGAACTGACCGACGGCAGTCCGTCTCAGTCGATCGTTCGCTTCGAGTCGGGTTCGACCGCAGTGAGATACTGCTCGAGTAGGTCGGGGAACTCCCGGCCACGGATGTAGCGCAGGCCGAAGTCTTCCGTCCAGCCGATGATCCCCTTATCCTCGGTGACGACGCCGGCCTCGAGTTCCCGGGCGAGAATCAACAGGTCGAAATCCTCACGGGAGTCGAGGACGCCGGTTCGCATCGCTGACCGGTATTTGTCGCGCAGGTTCGAGATGACGGCGTCGACTTCGGTCATGTGGTCGTGTTCCTCGAGCACTTCGTCTTCGGTCTGTTCAGCCTTCCGGACGGCCTGTTCGGAGACGCGCAGTCCGCGGTCGACGCGATTGCTCATCTCGTCGACGAAGCTGTAGACGACGTTGGCGGGGATCGACACCGCATACCGATCGGGGTGTTTGCGGATTACCCACGTGTTCAACTTCGAGTACACCTCGTCGTCGACATCGCGGGCCTCGAGCATCGTCGTGAGTTCGTCGTGGATCGTCGGCGGCATATAACAGGAGATGCCGAGGTTGAGTCGCGCGTTGGCGATCAACTCGAGCAAGCGGCAGACAGCGTCCTGGAGTGATTCCTCGGGCCGACGAATGTCCTCGGTGAGAAAGAGCGAGGTATCAAGGACGAACCGCTGTTTGAACGCCTCGGTGGACATACCAGTGTGTTCGACTCGAGCGGACAAATAAGTGGAGTGTGCTGAGAGAGCCGTCTCAGTTGGTCGGCTGGCGCTCGGGATCGGCACCGAGACCGGCCTCGGAGATGATCTCCGCGCCAGTTGGCGAGAGGTCGACAGTAACGTCTTCGTGGACGGCCTTGCTGATCTCGTCGACGTTGCCCGCAAGCACCGTCAGGATGTCGTCCGGGTTCGCATACAGCAACATGTTTCCATCCTGGCCCTCCGCGACGAGTTGGGTATCGTTCAGGACGATCTGGTTGTTCTGGATCGTCGCGGCGACGACCGGCAGTGCCTCCGGTTTCCCCTGCTCGTCGTCACGGACACGCCGGATGTGGACGGCCTCGAGGTCGAGGACGTCTTTGTGCTCTTGGATCTTCTCGGCACAGTTGACCATGTCCTGAAGAAGGAGCGATTTCTGCTCGCCGCCGTGGCCGTCGTCGCCCTCGAGACAGTGCTGACAGACGCGAAGTTCGAGTCGCATACGGGAAGGCTTGTGACCGGACACCGATGAGAATTCCGCTTCGAACCCTTCTTCGGAGACCGTCGCCGATCGCCTCGGGTCGGCTGTAGCGGCCCAACAGGGGTCCTTCTGTTCATATATGTGCCATTTTGGAGCGTGTTTCTTCCCGCTTCGTGGTGTACTGATACTGTATGAGCGATACCGAGTACCACAGATTGCTCGGGATGGGGAAATCGGCGTTCGAGGAACTCGAGAACCACCTCGAGGAGCGGACCTACGAAGGACGCCAGTACCAACACGTCCCGGACTACCGTCGCGGAGTCGAGCGCGGCACCACTCTGATCGACGGCACGGTCGTCCGTGGCTTCCCGAAGGTGCCACGAACCCTCGTCCTTTCAGCAGGGATTCCAGAATGGTTCGATGACCATCCTGGCGAACGAATTGCGGTCGAAGAGAAATTAAACGGGTACAACGTCCGGGTCGTTCGCCTCGACGGCGAGCGCCTCGCGTTCTCTCGAAGCGGGATGGTCTGCCCGTTTACGACCCGAATCCTCGAGCGACTGGTCGATCTCGAGGCGTTGTTCGAGCAGTATCCGGAGGCGATGGTCTGTGGCGAGATGATCGGGCCCGAAAACCCCTACACGGCCCACGACTACCCAGAGGTCGACTCGCTCGCGTTCCGAGCGTTCGACTGGCGCGACCGTCTGTCGGGCGAGCCGTTGCCCGTCGAGATTCGTCGCGAGCGCTACGAGACGTTCGACGTTCCACAGACGCGACTGTTCGGCCAGTTCGAGGTCGACGAGGCAGCGACCGAGATTCGACGTATCATCGAGGAGTTAGACGCCGACGGCCGCGAGGGCGTCATCATGAAATCGCCGGACGGCACGGCACAGTTAAAATATACGACGTCGGCCGCGAATCAGGGCGATCTCGCCTACGCGTTCTCGCTCCCGTTCGATTACGGCCAGCCGTTCATGTTCCGGCGACTCATTCGGGAAGGGTTCCAGAGCATCGAGTGGGACGAATCCGACGCCGTCGCCCGCGAACGCGCCCACGAACTCGGCGAGGCGATCCTCCTCTCGATGCGCGAGACGATCGACACCGTCGCCGACGGCGACGCTGTCGGCGAGCGCCACACCGTCCGGGCCAGTCCGGAGACCGTCGACGTCTTACTCGAGCATCTCGACGGCCAGGGCCTGACGATCGAGATCGAGGCCGATCGGCGCGAGGATGGCGATCGCGTCTGTACGTTTCTGAAGCGAACCCAGTCGACCACCGACAAAACCAGAAACTACCTCGATGGACACATCGTCAAAGAGTGAGCTGGCGCGGCGGCCGGTGTCACTCAGTCGGTTCGTCGCTCGGCGATCTCTCGAATTGCATCACTCCCTCGATCGACGTAGCCGCCGTGATAGCAGACAACGTGGTCGATCTCGAGCGTCGCGAGCGTGCCGACTGACTCGAGTGCGCGGTCCATGTCGGGCGTAAATTCTTCTTTCGGGCCCGACAGCGGCTCGTCGCCGTCTGCGACGAGTGCGTCGCCGGCGACCAGCAGGTTCCCCGCCGGGAAATACAGCGAGCAGTGTCCGGGCGCGTGGCCAGGCGTCTCGATGAGTTCAATCGGGCCCGCAAAGGTTGGGATGCGGACGCCGTCGACCAGTTCCAGATCGACCGCTGCTGGTGGGTACCGGTCGCCGTCGCCTTTGATCGGGTCGCGCTCGCCTGTCACGAACGGGGCTTCCTCGCGGTGGGTCGCGACGACCGCGTCGACGGCCTCGAGCAGTTCACTGAGGCCGCCAGCGTGGTCGCCGTCGTGGTGTGTCAGGACGACGAGCCAGATGTCCGCAAGTTCGTAGCCGAGCGATCGGAGATGGGTTCGAATGCCGTCGACAGCGCCAGCCGGGCCGACGTCGATCAGGACGAGGCCGCGGTCGGTCTCAACGGCGGTGGGTGTGATCGTCAACGTCTGCCCGCCGTAGTCGACTGTCAATGGGAGCGTGTGCACGCCTGCGCCGCGCTCTTCGTCGGTTTCCATACTCGAGGCGAGGACCGCCGGGCTCAAAGGGCTGTTCGTCCGGATTGAGCCCGAATTTTCGATCGGAATCGGACGTCGTCCGGACTCGAGACAGCCGGTGGTCCGAGGCAATCACAAAACGGTGAGCGCAAGACGTGCATTTTATAACCATCACCAAGTAAGAGGGGCGTACGACTATGCCGAACTCTAATGGCCCTCGTCAGGGATCCCGTAGAAAACTCGCGAACGCTCCTCGAGACCGTGGTTCCTCGCCGCCACAGCGAGCGATCCAGGAGTACGAGGAGGGTGAAAAAGTCCACCTGAAGATCGACCCGAGCGTTCCAAATGGACGCTACCACCCACGTTTCGACGGTCTAACCGGCGAAGTCGTCGGGAAACAGGGCGACGCGTTCAAAGTCCAGATTAACGACCGTGGCAAAGAGAAGACGCTGATCGTCACTGCCGCGCACATGCGCGCTCAGAACCAGGAAAAGAGCCGGATCTGAGCCAGGAATGACGATCTTCAAAGAGATCGTCGACGAGGAGTTCCTGACGATCTCGGAGACAAAGGAGCTACTCGCCGACATCGAAGCCGAACGCGCGATCGACGAGGACCGCGAACTGCGGTACGAACTCGCACGAGCGATCGAACACGTCAACCGGTTTACCGTCCTCGAGCCCGAGGAAGCCCAGCAGCTCGTCGACGACTTACAGGAGATCGAGAAAGTCGACGAAGCGACGGCGTATAAGATTGCCAACCTCCTGCCGCGTAACCGACCCGAACTCCGATCGGTGTACGCACAGCAGCGGTACTCGCTGTCAGGGGAGGAACTCGACGAGATTCTCAACGTCATCGCGAAGTACGCCTGACGGCGGGCCGACTCTTTAAGTACGCCGTCGCCGTACCATACCCCAATGAGTGAAGCCGACAGCGATGGGACAGACGTTCGACGCGCAGTCGTGTTGGATTATCTCGCGCACGGGCTCTCCGACGATGGTCGCCCCCAGTACGAGAAGTCGCCGGCTGGCTACGCCCTCGGCGTCGACGACTTCCAGCTCTATCAGGTAGCCTTCGACGAAGACGAGCGGCTCACCATCGGGAGCGAAGTCATCGTCGAACCGCGTGAAAAACGCGACATCGTCACCGAGTCCCACCGCGTCGAGTACGATGACCTCTCCTCGGGTGCCCAGTCAGAACTCGAGTACGTCGTCGCCGACTTAGTCGAGGAAAACGAACAGCGGTTCGTCGACTTCTACAACAACGCCCAGCCGATCACGCTGCGTCTCCACCAGCTGAATCTGCTGCCGGGGATCGGGAAGAAACTCCGGAACGGCATCCTCGATGAGCGCAAGCGTAAACCGTTCGAGAGCTTCGACGAGCTCGCCGAACGCGTTTCCGGGCTGCACGATCCAGACGAGATCCTGGTCGAACGCATTCTCGAGGAGTTGCGCGACGACGACCTCAAATATCAGACGTTCGTCGGCCGGGCCGAACAGGAACAGTAACCAGTTTTCCTGCCGCCAAGACAGTGCGTTTACACCGATCCCCACCATAGCGGCGGCAATGAGAGATCCAGACGGACTCATCGCCCGGGCGGGCGTCCGTGGCGATCCGGACCGCGACCAGCACTTTCTCGTCGACGATCGCGTGCTGGACCGACTACCGACATACCTTCCCGAGCTCGATGCCGACACCACGCATCTGCTTGAGATCGGCGGCGGGACGGGTGTGCTGACGGATCGACTGCTCGAGATCGCCGACGAACTGACTGTCGTCGAGCGCGACCGCACGCTGGCCGCGTTCCTCCGCGAGGAGTTCGCCGACGAGATCGCTGCAGGGCGGTTGACCGTGATCGAGGGCGACGCGCTCGAGGTGGAGCTGCCACCGTTTACCGCGTCGGTCTCGAACCTCCCCTACGGCGTCTCGAGTGAGATCACGTTCCGCTTGCTGCCGGAACAGCGCCCACTCGTTTTGATGTTCCAACAGGAGTTCGCCGAACGGATGGTGGCTGAACCGGGCACCCCCGAGTACGGCCGGCTTTCGGTGTCGACCCAGCACTATGCGGACGCCGAACTCGTCGAATCGATCCCCAAGGAGGCGTTCTCACCACCGCCAGCCGTCCAGAGCGCGGTCGTCAGACTCGAGCCACGCGATCCTGACTACGAAGTCGACGACGAGGAGTTTTTCCTCCGATTCGTCAAGGCGTTGTTCACCCAGCGACGGAAGACGATCCGAAACGCGATTCGGAACACGGCACACATTTCGGGACTCGAGGAGCCCGATGCAGTCGTCGAGGCGGCTGGCGAAGACGTCCTTCAAAAGCGGGCCGGTGCGATGGCCCCCGCTGAGTTTGCGGCATTGGCCCAACTCGCTGCCAATGTGAGCGAGATCGGCGACGGGCAGTGAGACGGTCTGTTGTCCCTGTCCCGGAGCGACCGCGGGAACACAGTCGCGCCGGAACGGACGGACAGCAGCTCGTATGAGTCGGTCGAACGACCGCTTGTGAACTGTTCGCAGCGTCGCATCCGACCGACGGATACTCGTAGCTGCACGGCTCATTCGCTCGAGAGACGAACACCAACCGATGTCCGTGATACTGACTGCACTCGACCGATTGGCGGACGCGTTCGGGCCGAATCTCCGGATCGCGGTGACGATCGCAGCGGTCGGCGTGTTGTTGCTCGTGTTGCTCTCCTATCGGCAGTTGCAAGACTGGCTTAACGAGCGGACCAAGCCGCTGTACAGCGATATTCTGTCGACAGCGGTTCTCATCGGGGCCTGTGCTGGGACACTTGCCGTCGTGCTCGGCGTGTGGGATCTGACCGGCGAGATCTATACGATCTATTCGGAGGAACTCGGGCTCGGTGAAGGGATTATGGTCCAGGCGGTCGTGACGTTTATTCTCCTCATTGGGACGTTCATCATCACGCGGTTTGTCAAACGAGTGTTGGATGAGTTCCTCGGCTCTGCGTCGGCTGTCACGGCCCACCAGCGCGAAGTCACCCATCGGATCTCACAGGTCATCATCTGGTCGGTGGCGCTCGTCATCATCCTCGGTGTCTGGGTCGAAGATCTCGGTGGCCTGCTCGTCGGGGCCGGATTTCTCGGGATCGTCGTCGGTATGGCCGCACGTCAGACGCTTGGCACGGTGATCGCCGGCTTCGTGTTGATGTTCGATCGCCCGTTCGAGATCGGCGACTGGATTGAGGTCGAAGACCACGAGGGGATCGTCACCGACATTTCGATCGTCAACACGCGCGTGCAGTCGTTCGACGGCGAGTACATCATGGTTCCTAACGACCTCATCTCCTCGAGTATGGTGATGAACCGCTCGAAACGCGGCCGACTCCGGATCGAGATCGACGTCGGTGTCGACTACACGACCGACGTCGAGCGAGCCGCCGAAATCGCGAAAGCGGAAGTCACTGCTCTCGAAGAGTCGTTGAACGGCCCGTCGCCACAGGTCGTCACCAAGGAGTTCGCCGATTCGGCGGTCATCCTCGGAGTGCGCTTTTGGATCGACAACCCGAGCGCCAGACGGCAGGCACAGGCACGAACAACCGCGATTCACGCCATCAAGACGGCGTTCGACGACGAAGGGATCAAGATCCCCTACCCACAGCGTGAACTGTCCGGTCGGGCCGAAACCGGTGGTTTTCAGGTCGCTGATGACAGGACGCGAGCGACGGACGAGCACTCATCCGACACCCACGAGAAGAACCGAGAACCACACCACGAGATGACACCAGAAGACGACTAATGACACTCAGAGAGCAGCGAGAGATCGAGACGGACGTGTATCAGCCAGCGGAGGACTCACAGCTACTCGCCGAGGCAGCCTGTGCGCGACTGCCCGCTGACGAAGATCAAGTCGTCCTCGAGGTCGGCACGGGCTCGGGCTACGTCGCGGGTCGAATCGCCGAGGAGACGCCAGTGCGCGTGATCGCCTCGGATCTGAACCCGCACGCGGTTCGGGAAGCCCGCGGTGAGGGCGTCGAGACGGTGCGTGCCGATCTGGTCGCGCCGTTTGCCGACGGGGCGTTCGACGCGGTCGTGTTCAACCCGCCGTATCTCCCGACGGATCCCGAAAACGAGTGGGACGACTGGATGGAACACGCGCTGTCGGGCGGCGAGGACGGCCGGGCCGTCATCGATCCGTTCCTCGAGAACGTCGGTCGCGTGCTCGCTCCCGACGGCGTCGTCTACCTGCTCGTTAGCAGTCTGACGGGGGTCGACGAGGTCGTCGAACGGGCCGGTGAGGAAGGGTTTAGCGCCGTTGCCGTCGCCGACGAGTCGTTTCCCTTCGAGACGCTGACGGTGCTCAAATTGTTCCGGTGAGGAGCTATCTCTCACGGTCACCGATCAAGGTGGATACAGCTCACTTTCCAAAACAATTTGTAATCTGACTATAATGGGATGACATAATGCCCTCCGATAGACGAACGTTTCTCTCGGCCGTTGGTGCCGGAAGCGCCGCACTCGCCGGCTGCTCGAGACTGGGCGGTGCTCCGTCGCCCGATGACCCGCCGCCGGCCGGCGTCGACGACCTGCCCGATCCCGGGCGACACATCCTCGGCGCGAACGGGAGGTGGTCGAGTTTCGGCTGCAATGCCGCCAACACTCGTGAAGTCGCGGACGGCGAGGCGCCAGTCGAAGCGGTATCCGAACGCTGGCGCGTCGAGACCGCACAGACGACCTACCACGAACCCGTCGTCGCCGACGGGACCGTCTACCTGCTTGAGGCCCAGTCGCGTCTCCGCGCGCTGGACGCCGACAGCGGCGACGAACTGTGGACGCTCGAGGACGCGAGAGCGGTGCCGCTGGTTCGGGGCGGAGTCGTCTACGTCTCGTCGGCCGATACCGTCCAGGCACTCGAGGCAGACACCGGCGATCCCCTGTGGGAACGAGAGTTCGAGGTGCCGGGGCGAGTGACCGGCCCGGCGACCTACGCCGGGGATCGACTGATTTGTGGCGCGGGCGAAACCGTCGTCGCACTCGAGGCCGAGACCGGCGAGGAGGAGTGGCGACGCGACGTCTTCGGACAGGTGCTCGACCACGCCGCGTTCGTTATGGGCTACTGGGTCGTCGTCGCCACCGAGGCGGGGATGGTCTACCTGCTCAGTGAGGGTAGTGGGATGGGGGGACGGCGATGGCAACTCCCGGCCGTCCCGATGGCACCACCGAGCGCGGACACGGACACGATCTACGTCAGCTGTCGGGACGGGATGACGTACGCGCTGACCGACGAGGACGGCTATGCGGACGAGGCGTACTGGTCGGCCGACACCGGCTGGACGGAACGTGGTATCTGTGTCGCGGACGGTCGGGTTTTCGTCCGGGGCGCCGAAACGCTCCACGCGCTCGGTACCGACGACGGAACCCGCTACTGGAGTCACGATGTCGGCGGCTGGCAACACACAGCCCCGGCGTACGGCCGCGAGACCGTTTTCGTGGGCGGTGATCGACTCCGAGCGTTCGATCCGGCACCTCGAGACGATCCAAGCAACGGGCCGGCGCTCCGGTTCGAGCGGACGTTCGCTGGTCGCGTCGGTCCTGGTCCAGTCATCGACAACGGCGTGCTCTACGTCGTCGCCGAAGTCGAAGACGGCGAGTACGCGCTCGTCGCCCTCGAGTAGAAACCCCATCTGCCCCGTGTTCACAGGAATCGCGAATGCGTAGCCAAACGCGAAGAAACCTGCAAAAATTACTGTAATGCATTACTATGGATGGAAAATATTAAGCGTCGGTATAGCCTAGCCGCTCCCACGATGACTGAGTACGTTTCGACCACGCCGGGGCTCTTTCCGCTCCCGGACTGGGCGAAAGACGATCTCTCGGACCTGAAGGGACACCAGAAACACGACCTCATCAGCGGCGATGAGGGTGAGGAGATTTCCTCGGCGTACGAACAAGCACGCGAGGAAGTGATCGCGACCCAGCAAGACGCCGGTCTCGACCGCGTCGTCGAAGGACAACTGCGCTGGGACGACATGCTCGCCCACCCACTGGCCGTCCACGACAACGTCGACACACAGGGAATCGTCCGCTACTACGACAACAACAACTTCTATCGCGACCCCGTCGTTCAGGGCGAACTCGACTTCTCCGGCGACGTTGCACGCGAACTCGAGGCCGCGTCGGAGCTGACCGACGACCTGCAGGCGGTTCTCCCCGGCCCGTACTCGCTGGCTGATCTCGCCACCGACGAACAGTACGGCGACGAAGCCGAGTTCCTCGGCGCGATCGCCGACTTCCTCGCGGGCGAAGTCGACGCCTTCCCGGACGTCGAGACGCTGTTCTTGCTCGAGCCCTCGCTCGTCGAAAACGCACCCGAAGACGGCGCAGACGAACGCGCAAGCGAGGCGATCGATCAGGTCGCTTCCGCGACGGACGCCGACGTCGTCGTCCAGCCCTACTGGGGCGCACTCGAGGAGAAGGTGTACGCCCACCTGCTCGATGCGGATATCGACGCGGTCGGCTTCGACTTCGTCTCGAATCAGGACGACAACATCTACAACATTCAGGAGTACGGCGCACCTGACAACGTCTCGCTGGGCCTCGCCGACGGCCAGAACACGCTGGTCGAAGACCCCGAAGCGATCCGTGACCGGGTCGACTGGGTCGAAGAGCAGTTGCAGGTCACCGAGTTCGAAACCGTCTACCTGACGACGAACACGGAGACGTTCTACCTGCCATACGCCAAATACGAGGAGAAACTCGAGGTGCTTGCCGAAGCTGCGGATCTCGCAGAGGTGACTGTCGCATGAGCGTAAACGAGAACAAAGACCAGTTCCGACCGGAGGATCACGAGAACGACCACTTTCTGCTGACGACTGTCGTCGGCTCCTACCCGAAGCCCAAGTGGCTCAACCGTGCCAAAGAGCTGTATCAGGACCCTGACCACGGCTTCGATGAGGACGACTACCAGGAAGCAAAAGACGACGCTGCCCGCCTCATCACGAACGAACACGAGCGCGCAGGGCTCGACGCCGTCGTCGACGGCGAGATGCGCAGAAACGAGATGGTCGAGTTCTTCGCCCACCGCATCGAGGGCTACGAGTTCAACGGCCCCGTCAAGGTGTGGGGACACAACTACTTCGACAAGCCCTCCGTCGTGAGCGAGGTCGAGTACACCGACTCCTGGCTCGTCGACGAGTACGAGTTCACTGCTGAGGCAACCGACCGACCGGTGAAGGTCCCGATCACGGGCCCTTACACGCTCGCCAACTGGTCGTTCAACGAGGCCTACGAGGACGACGACGAACTCACGCTCGCACTGGCAGACCTCGTCAACGAGGAGATCGAAAAGCTCGTCGACGCCGGCGCACGCTACATCCAGATCGACGAACCTGCCCTCGCGACGACGCCCGACGACCACGCCATCGTCGGCGAAGCGCTCGAGCAGATCGTCGCCGACATTCCCGAGGAGGTCCGCATCGGACTCCACGTCTGTTACGGCGACTACTCCCGGATCTACCCCGAAATTCTGGAGTTCCCCGTCGACGAGTTCGACCTCGAGCTCGCAAACGGCGACTACGACCAGCTCGACGTCTTCAAAGACCCCGAGTTCACCGCGGATCTCGCACTCGGCGTCACCGACGTCCACGTCGCCGAGGTCGAATCTGTCGAACAGATCGAGGAGAACATCAAGAAAGGTCTCGAGGTCGTTCCCCCAGAACAGCTCGTTGTCTCGCCGGACTGTGGTGTGAAGCTCCTGCCCCGTGAGGTCGCCTACGGCAAGATGGCGAACATGGTCGAAGCAGCCCGCAACGTCGAGGCCCAACTCGACGAGGGAACCATCGACATCGAACGCGACACCGCCGCACCTGCAGACGACTAACGACTCACAACTCGCGACACAGCACAACGCTGGGTCGTCCGGACTCGTTTTCACTCCGTTTCTGGCTGCGTTCGTCCGCTTGACTCGAGCACGCACATGCTTGTGTTGACATGTAAGATTGTAGGTTGAGTCGTTGTTTCATGGCCACTGTCGACATGTTTCGACGACATCGATGTCACCTGGTAACCCATATGTCCAAGAATGTACATATGTGTGGTCGCCGTACGAGTGTCTGATGCAAGAGACAGTTCCGACCCGACGCGAACTCGACGAGGACGTCGCCGACCACCGCAGCCCCGACTACGATATCGATCCACTCTTTGTCAACCGCTGGTCGCCACGTGCGATGACGGGCGAACCGCTCAAGGAAGACGACTTTCTCCCACTGTTCGAAGCCGCACGCTGGGCTCCCTCGGCGTACAACAATCAGCACTGGCGGTTCGTCTATGCGACACGTGAGGACGACGAGTGGGAGACGTTCGTCGATCTCCTGAGCGAAGGGAACGCGTGGGCGGCCAACGCTGGCGTTCTCGCCGTCATCCTCTCGAAAACGACGTTCGATCACAACGGCGAGCCAGCGCCGGTCCACTCTTTCGACACCGGCGCGGCGTGGGAGAACCTCGCCCTCGAGGGTGCCCGTCGCGGCCTCGCAGTCCACGGGCTGGCAGGCTTCGATTACGAACGCGCCGCCGCAGAACTGAACGTCCCCGAGGAGTTCGCGGTCGAAGCGATGTTCGCCGTCGGCGAGCGCGCACCGCCGGAGACCTTGCCCGAGGAACTGCAAGAGCGCGAACAGCCGAGTGGCCGCAAGCCCATATCGGAGATCGTCTTCCAGGGTCGCTTCGAGTAACGCGCTCGCGTTTTGGTCGTCTTCGTTCCCGTTCGTCGCTCGTATGCATTCGGAACACATTATCCGAGGGACAGCGAACGAAGCGGCGTGTCCCACGACGTACTGATCGCCGGCGAAACGCTGATCGACTTCCTCCCGGCTGCTTCAGGCCCGATCGACGCGGTCGAGGAGTTCGAACGACGACCCGGCGGCGCACCTGCAAACGTCGCCGTGGCCCTCGCTCGACTCGAGCACACGCCAACGTTCTGGACCCGGGTCGGCGACGATCCCTTCGGTCGGTACCTTCGTGATGCGCTCTGCGATCATGGCCTCTCGGATCGATACGTCGAACTGGATCCCGATGCGAAGACCTCACTCGCCTTCGTCACTCACGACGAAACCGGCGACCGTGAGTTCTCATTCTATCGCGACGGCACCGCCGACACGCGCCTCGAGCCAGGACGGATCGACGACGACGTTCTCGCGGACCACGAGTGGGTCCACGTCGGCGGCGTCACGCTCTCGAGTGGCCGGTCTCGAGCAGCGACCCTCGAGTTGCTCGAGCGGGCCACTGAACGAGGCTGTACCGTCTCGTTCGACCCCAACGAGCGCCCGGAGCTGTGGGCGGACGACGACACCTACCGACGCGTCGTCCGCGACGCACTCGCGACTGTCGACGTGCTGAAAGCCACTGCGGGCGAACTCGAGCGACTCGGCTTCGAGGGCGACACCGCCGAAGCGATCGCTCGAGACGCGATGACGGCCGGCCCGTCGGTCGTCTTCGTCACGCGCGGCAGTGAGGGGGCGATTGCTGTCGCCGACGACGGGACGCCGTGGGCGGGCACAGCGTCCCACCCCGGCTACGAGCCCGACGTCGTCGACACGACCGGCGCGGGGGACGCCTTCGTCGCCGGCGCTATTGCTGGGTTGCGCGAGGATCGTGATCTGGCTGAGACGCTCGCCTTCGCCAACGCCGTCGGTGCCGCCGCGACGACGGCTGCTGGCGCGATGACGGCGCTGCCGACTCGAGCGGCTGTGACGTCGTTCGAAGACTGAACACGCTCAGCGTTCCGCGTCGTCGAACGTGAAAAACCGCTCGTCACAGGCGGGACAGATCAGCTTTTCCGACGGCGTCTGACCAGCTGGCGTCGTTTCACCACAGCAACTCGACTGCGTGACAGTCAACGGACCGTCACAGAGCGGACAGTGCTCGAGCAGCGAGCGCATCGGTCGGCCGGCGGCGCGACGAACCGGGGCGGCATCGACGTGGGACTCGAGGGCGCACACGGCGGCGAGTTCGGTGACGGCGACGCTCCGCCGAAGCGTGACGGGAGCGCCCCCCTCACGCTCGAGGACGAGCACCGGCCGTCCCCAGTTACGGCTCGCACGGGCCTCGACCGACGACTTGGTTTGACTGTCGGCAACCTGTGCGAGCGTGGCCAGTTCCGCTTCTCGAAGCGTTTGCATCTCGCGTCGCCAGTCGTCGCGAACGTCGTCTGCGAGCCGAATGTCGTCTCCCTCGGGGACGAGAACACCGGCCTCGAGGAGTGTCCTGAGAACGTCTTCGCCGGTTGGCTCGGCTGCACTGGTCGTCCCGTCGGCTGTGTCGGCTGTGGTACTCGAGTCCGACAGCGACCCGCTGGCGGCGGCTGGCTGCCCGTGATCGAACGGAGCGATTGGGAGCGCGGCGACGAGCGCCGGCGCGAATCGCGGCGTGTACGGCACGACGTAGCCACGAAGGGCGATCGCTGCCGTGCCGACGACGGCAACTGCTCTGGCGATGGTCCGTCGACCCAAGAGGGAGAGTGTGCCGACGAGAGCGGCCAGCAGGACGCTGTTGGTGATCGTACACGGCCAGCATCGGTTCTCGCCGGTGTACTCGCGCCGTCGAAGGCGATCGAAGAGATCGGTCATGGGCCATGCGTTCCGAGTGAACTGTCTTGAGTGTAGCGCCAGCAGTAGCTTTTTTTGTAACAGGTCTAAGGTTCAGCCAGTGATGAACACGCGTTCGATAGTGACCCGACCAGCAACGCTGAGTGACCGCCAGCGTCACTCGTCAGCCTGCCGACGGCCGAGCGGTCTCCAAGCGCCACTGCAGGTGAGAGTTTCCCATGGACAGTGACGAACTCACCGAGACACTCGAGGACGCGGGCCTCTCGCCGTATCAGGCCGATGCGTTCGTAACCCTGCTGGGACTGGGTTCTGCCTCGGCGACCGACATCGCACAGGCCAGTTCGGTTCCCGACCCGCGTATCTACGACGTCCTACGTGACCTCGAGGACGCCGGCTACATCGAAACCTACGAACAGGACAGCTTGCACGCTCGAGCGCACGATCCGGCGGACGTACTCGCGGATCTCCGCTCGCGCGCCAACCGATTCGAGACTGCAGCCGAGGAGATCGAAGATCGCTGGAGTCGACCGGATCTCGAGGATCACAAAGTCAGTATTGTCAAACGACTCGATACCGTCTTGGCGCAGGCCGACGAGCTGATTCGGGCGGCGACGAACCAGGTTCAGATCGGCCTGACACCGTCGCAGTTTCGTGATCTCTCGGATGCGCTCGAGACCGCGACCGAAAACGGCGTCGACGTGAAGGTCTGTCTGTTCCCACAGACGGGGGCCGAGCCGGAGCTCCCGTCGACCGACGAGCTTTCCCGGGCGTGTACGGAGGCCCGCTACCGAGACATTCCGTCGCCGTTTCTGGCGTTGATCGACCGGTCGTGGACGTGTTTCTCACCGCACGGCGGGTCGACAAACGAGTACGGCGTCATCGTCGATGATCGGACCCACGCGTACGTTTTCAACTGGTACTTCCAGACCTGTCTCTGGGAGGTCCACGAGACGATCTACTCGGCACGCGACGACGAGTTGCCGATCACCTACGTCGATCTCCGGCAGTGTCTCCGGGATGTCGTCCCACTGCTCGAGGACGGCCGGCAGGTCGATGCGACGGTCCACGGCTTCGAGACGGATACAGGCCACGAGGTGACCCTGCACGGGACGATCACGGACAGCACCTACGCTGGAGTCTCGACGAGCGACGAGCGTGAGACGCCGCTCACACAGCTGGCAGGCGAAGCCTCGCTGACGCTTGCGACCGACGACGGAACGTACACTGTCGGTGGCTGGGGTGCGATGATCGAGGATTTCGAGGCGAGACGGATCACGATCGAGTCGATCGACTGACTAAGTTTCGTTCCGATTGCTGTACCGAGACCGAATCAACGGTGAGCTATCGGTACAGACGTTGTGTATCCAATTCTGGAACAGCTCTTGCACTCGCTTTCCTCCGAGTAGTTTGGTTAACTACACCTGTTGTACCTCACCAGTAATTATAAATAGCAGAGACTGTCATATTCTTTCCTATGAGTGATAGATACTCACAGGGGAATGAGAAAATCAACTCGAGCGTCTCACGGCGGACGTTCGTCAAGGCAGCGGGCGCAGGCGGGGCCGCAGTCGGTCTCGCGGGCTGTATCTACGGCGACTCGGCGTCAGAAGACGCCGTCGTCTGGGGCTTCGACCCGAACGCCGAGGACGCAGTCGGTGACGAGATCATCGAACTTCTCGAGGAGAACGGAGCCGACGGGATCGACATCCAGTTGCAACCCGGGGACGAGGACACGGACGACCGACGGGACTCGTACACGAACCTGCTGCAGGCTGAGGAAACCCAACCGGACCTGTTCTTGATGGACAACGGCTGGGTAAACGTCTTCATCCAGCGTGGCCACATCGCTAACCTGAGCGAGGAACTCGACGACGAGGACCTCTCGCTTGTCGAAGACGAGTACTTCGAGTCCTTTACCGAGACGGCTCGCGATCCAGAGACGGGTGATCTCTACGGCGTTCCGATCTTCCCGGATTACCCGACGATGCAGTACCGCAAGGACTACGCCCGGGAGGCCGGCTACGACGACGACGACTTCGAGGAGTGGGCCACCGAGCCGATGACCTGGCAGGAGTGGGCCGGGATCACCGAAGAGATCGTCGAGGCCTCCGACGCGGAGTACGGGCTCGCGACCCAGTGGGACCAGTACGAGGGAACCGCTTGCTGTACGTGGAACGAGGTCATGTCCTCGTTCGGTGGCGCGTACTTCGGCGGCTTCGACAACCTCTTCGGCCCGGTCGGCGAGCGCGACGTGACCGTCAACGAACCCGAGTTCATCGAGGGGCTGCAGATGATGCGGACGTTCGTCGCCGAGGAGGCAGACGAACACACGCTCGAGGACGAGTACCCGCTCGGTCTCGCCACCTCGGATATCACCTCCTGGACGGAAGAAGACGCCCGTGAGGCCATCCTCGAGGGCGAGGCAGTCATGCAGCGCAACTGGCCGTACACGATCAGCGAAAACCTTGGGAGCGAAGATCACGATCTCACAGTCGACGACTACGGTGCGATGCCAATGCCCTACGCTGTGACCGAAGACGAGGCCGCCCAGCCCGGAACCGGTGGCTCGACGTCCGCACTCGGCGGCTGGCACATCGTCCTCAACCCTAACTCCCAGAACAAAGAGGAGGCGCTCGAGGTCCTCCGTGCGGCGATGACCGACGAGTTCAACCTCGGCATGTTCGATCTCTACGGCTGGATCCCACCGAAGCCGGCGCTGTTCGACACCGAGGACGCCGAAGCGGTCGAGCCGATGGGACACTACATGGACACGCTTCGAGTCGCCGGAGAGAACGCGATGCCTCGTCCCGTGACGACGGTCTGGCCGGACCAGTCCAGTCTCATCTCCGAGGAGGTCAACCTCGCCGTTGCCGGGGACAAAAGTCCTGAAGATGCAGCGGCGGATCTGCAGGACGGACTCGAAGACACGGAAGAGTAAGGATGAGCACAGAAGACCGGACGACTGGTCCCACCCGGCAATCGAATCGGTCGGGGCCGGTCGTCGCGATCACGCGCTGGATGGAGAACCTCGGCGAAACAGGGTTCGCCTACCTGCTGCTGACGCCGGTAATGCTCCTGTTGAGCGCAATCGCGCTGTATCCGCTCTTGCGGACGTTCGAGCTGTCGCTGTATCAGAACGTGCTCTCGGACCCGGAGTTCGTCGGCCTCGAGAACTACGTCCAGCTGTTCACCGGCGGTGCGAGCGCGCGGCTCCCCGGCTCGACGACGTTCTTACCCGGCGTGAGCACGAGCGGGAGCTTCCCGTTCGTCCACGTCGAGGGACTGCTCCGAAGCGCACTCGCGGTGACGCTGATTTTCACCGTCGTGAGTGTCTTCTTCGAAACGATCATCGGCTTCGGACAGGCGCTGGTCCTCGACCAGGACTTCCGTGGCCGACGCTGGGTCCGCGCCGCGATCATCATCCCGTGGGCGATTCCGATCGTCATTCAGGGAATGATCTTCTACCTGATGTTCCACCCGAGCGCCGGCTTCCTGACGGGACCACTTTCGAACTTGGGGATCATCGCGCCGACGAATACGCTCAACGATCCGTTCAGCTCGCTGTTGATCATCACGGTCGCGGACATCTGGAAGACGACGGCGTTCATGGCGTTGCTCATCCTCGCCGGGCTCCAGAGCATCGATCGGAGCCTCTACGACGTGGCGAAAGTCGCCGGCGCGACCAAATGGCAACAGTTCAAGCTGATCACGTTCCCGCTGGTGTTGCCCGCCCTCGGGATCGCAGTGTTGTTCCGAACCATCGACGCGATGCGGATCTACGGCCTTATCGACTCGGTCTCGGGCTGTACGACCGTTCCATCGCTGTCGTGTATGGTCGTCGCGACGTTCAACACGAACCGTGGCCTCGCGGCCGCCGTCGCGTTCGTCACGGCCGGCCTCATCGCGATCGCCGTGATGGGCGTCATCTACCAGCAGTACAAGGAGGGGCTCTGAGATGGGGACCGCATCCGACTCCGCTCAGACAGCCGACGACGAGATGGGACCACTCGAGCGGTGGACTCACGGCGTCGTCAACGATCAGGAAAAGCGCAACCGACTGTACAAAGCGCTGTTCTACGTTGCAGCGGCGTTTTTCCTCGTCACGACGCTGTTCCCGTTCTACTGGCTGTTAGTGTTGGCACTGACACCCAGCGTTCGACAGGCGGATTGGAACGTCTCCATCCCGCTGCTTGGCGAGGTCCCGTTCCCGACGCCACAGGGGTTCAACGTCCACGCGTTCGTCGAGGTGTTCCAGCAGGTGCCGTTCCACCTCTACGTGTTCAACAGCTTCGTGCTTGCGACAGCGACGACGATCATCGTCTTGCTCCTCGCGAGTCTCGCTGGCTACGTCTTCGGCCGCCTCGAGTTCCCTGGCCGCGGCCTGATGATGCTTGCCATTCTGGCGGTGTCGTACTTCCCGCCGGCGGCGTTCTTGATCCCGCTGTTCGATGCGTTCCTCGGGAACGCAGTTGTCGTTCCGTTCCTCGGGATTGAACTGTTCGAGCCGCCGCGGCTCGTCAACACGCCGGGCTCGATGATCATGCCCTTTAGCGCGTTGTTCCTCCCGCTGTCGATTTTCATCCTCACCACGTTCTACGCACAGATTCCGGACGGACTCGAGGATGCGGCACGCGTCGAGGGAACGACCAGACTGGGCGCGCTGTTTCGCGTGATCATGCCGCTTTCGGCACCCGGTGTCGCCACGGCAGCTGTGTTGACGTTCATCGCCGTCTACAACGAGTACTTCTTCAGCTCGATTATGGCGCTGAACAACCAGCCCGAGCAGTGGTCGCCACTGGTGGGCGGGATCTTGAGCTATCAGACCCAGTACACGACGGACTTCAATCTGATGGCAGCCGCCAGCATCGTCGGCGTGTTGCCCATGCTGGTCATCGTCGTGGTCGCACAGGAAAAGATCGTGAGCGGACTGACCGAGGGCGCACTTAAAGAGTAACCATGGCACGAGTACACTTAGACGACGTAACGAAACGCTACGAAGACATCATTGCCGTCAATGAGATGAACCTCGAGATTCGGGACGGCGAGTTCGTCTGTCTCGTCGGCCCCTCCGGCTGTGGCAAGTCGACGACGATGGAAACCATCGCCGGGCTGACGAAACCGACGGAGGGAACGGTGACGATCGGTGAGACAGACGTCACCAACCTGCCGCCGAAAGACCGTGGGGTCTCGATGGTCTTCCAGAACATCGCCTTGTTCCCCCACATGGACGTCTACGACAACATCTCCTTTGGCCTCCGACTGCGGAAGTACGACAAAGACGAGATCGATCGTCGTGTCCAGGAGGCCTCCGATGTCGTCCAGCTCGAGGGAATGTTAGATCGGGAGCCAAACGAGCTTTCGGGCGGGCAACAACAGCGCGTTGCGATCGCACGCGCGATCGTCCGCAAACCCGACGTCTTCCTGATGGACGAACCGCTCGCCAATCTGGACGCGAAGCTGCGCGTCCACATGCGCACCGAACTCCAGCGACTCCACAAACAGCTGGATACGACGATCATCTACGTCACCCACGACCAGGCCGAGGCGATGACGATGTCCGACCGGATCGCGGTCATCAACGCCGGCGAACTCCAGCAGATCGATCCGCCGCTGGTCTGTTACAACGAGCCGGCAAACCGGTTCGTCGCCGGCTTCATCGGTTCGCCGTCGATGAATTTCGTCGAAGGCGACCTGACTGGCGACGGGCTCACGACTGATCATTTCGATCTCGCGTTCGATCCAGCCGATCTCGACACGGCTGCCGATGACGTCACGATGGGCGTTCGCCCGGAAGACATCTACCTCGAGCGCGAGGCCGACTCGGAGACGAGCGTGTCCGAGACGATCGAAGCGCGAACGGACGTCCTCGAGCCGATGGGTGATGAGATCTTCATCTATCTCTCACTCGACGGCGCGAGCAGCGAGATGATGACCAGTGACGAGGCCTCGACCGCGTCGAACCAACTCCTGATGAGCGTCGATCCGGACACGGAGATCGAGGCAGACGAATCCGTGTCGGTCGTTCTCGATCGATCGAAGATTCACCTGTTCGAGACGGCTTCGGGCGAGGCGATCACGCACGGGATCGCTGACCTCTCGGACGGGACACCGACGGCGAGCGTGGCTCCGGAGGCCGAATCGGGAGGCCAACATGAGTGAGGTCGTCGCGCTCATCTACTACGGCGGGCTGACGGTCCTGTTTTTCTTCTGGATCTACGGGATCGTCTCGTTCGCACTCGACGTCAAAAACAAGATCATCCCCGTACTGCTGCAGTATCGACGCGCAAGAACCGAACGCAGCCGACAACAGGAACATGACAATGAGAGACAGGAACGAGAAGAGCAGTTGTACTGAGCGCAGCGATGACGCCCGGTCGCAGCGAGCCCCCGACGCGACCGAACCAGTGGAGGAGCGATGACATCGGAGCCGCCAGCTGTCCGAACCGGCATCGTCGGCCTCGGCAACATCGGACAGTATCACGCCGATCGACTCGAGGAACTCGGTGTTCCGATCGTCGGCGGGATGGACGTCTCGGCCGAGGCCCGCGACCGGTTCGCCGAGCGCTACGACGTCGATGTCTACGACGATCATCACGACCTCTACGACGTCGCCGACGCCGTCGTGATCACGACCCCGAACAAGTTCCACGAGGCCTACGCCGTCGACGCCTTCGAGCGCGATCTCCATACGCTCCTCGAGAAGCCACTGGCACACTCGGTCGAGAGCGCCGAACGGATCGCTGCGGCGGCTGAAACGACCGACGGCACGTGCATGATCGGCTTCAACAACCGGTTTCGAAACACGGTTCGACTCCTCAAAGAGCGGATCGAGGGCGGCGAACTCGGCGAGATTACCCACGTCGAGGCCAACTACGTCCGCCGGCGTGGCATCCCCGGCCGCGGCTCGTGGTTCACCCGGCGTGAGATCTCCGGCGGCGGCGCGCTCATCGACCTCGGCGTCCACGCCATCGACCTCGCGCTGTACTTGCTCGGCGAACCGACCGTTGAGGAGGTCTCGGGTGTCACCCGATCGGAGTTCGGCTCCCGTGAGGAGTATACGTATCTCGAGATGTGGGGCGACGACAGCGGCCCCGACGCGTTCGACGTTGACGACTCTGCCAGCGGCTTCATCCGCTGTGCGGACAACCGAACGATCTCACTCGAGGTCGCGTGGGCCACGAATCGGCCACCGACCCACGACTTCGTCGTCCGAGGAACGGAGGCCGCGGCCCGATTCGACCTACTCGAGAACGAACTCACGATCCATTCGGCGAGTTCCAACGGCGCGGATCACTTCGTCGACACGACGATCGAACCGAAAGAGAACGACCCGCACGCAGACGAACAGCGGGCGTTCTACGAGGCGATCGAGACAGGCCGTAAGACCGGTGGCGGCGTCGAGCAGGCGCTGACCGTACAGCAGATCGTCGACGCCATCTATCGCTCGAGCGAGGACGGTCACACGGTCGCGGTGAAAGAGCCCCCACGAGCTCACTAACCAGACGCCGGACACACGCACGTATTTGGCGTGGTCCGGACCAGCGTGTCCGCGCTGCGAGAGAACGACATCGGCCTGTAGAGGTATGTTTACAATTAAATTTCAATATCTAGTTCGATGAATTTATACCAACAAAGCTCTTCGATGTCCATGTATGGATATCGGTGTTCACACCCCACCACTGGCAGATGAATCGCTCGAGGGTGCCCTCGACTACCTTTCGAAGATCGGCGTCGACGCGATCGAACCCGGTGTCGGCGGCTACCCCGGCGACGCCCACCTCGTCCGTCGAGACTATCTCGACAACGAGGACGCCCAAGCCGACCTGCAGGATCTCCTCGAGGAGTACGACATGCGCGTCAGCGCACTCGCGACGCACAACAATCCGCTCCATCCGGACGACGAGCAAGCCGAAACTGCAGACACCGAACTGCGCGAAGCGATCCGTCTCGCCGACCAGCTCGGTGTCGACACCGTCACCTGCTTCTCGGGACTCCCGGCCGGCGGCCCCGACGACGAGGTGCCAAACTGGATCACCGCCCCGTGGCCGAGCGAACATGCCGACGCCCACGAGTACCAGTGGGACGTTGCGATCGAGTACTGGGCTGATCTCGCGGCGTTCGCCGACGACCACGGCGTCGACCTCGCACTCGAGATGCACCCGAACATGCTCGTCTACGAACCCCACGGGATGGCTCGCCTACGCGAGGCGACGAACGAACGCGTCGGTGCGAACTTCGACCCCTCACACCTGTACTGGCAGGGGATTTCGATCACCGACGCGATCCGATACCTCGGCGACGCGATCCACCACGTCCACGCCAAGGACACGCGGATCTACGAAGAACAGGCGCGTGAGAAAGGCGTCCTCGACACGACCGACTACGACGACGAGCCCAACCGGTCGTGGCTGTTCCGCTCGGTCGGCTACGGTCACGGCGAAGACCACTGGAAAGACGTCGTCTCGACGCTGCGGATGGTCGGCTACGACGGCGCCCTGAGCATCGAACACGAGGACTCGCTGACGAGTTCGCGGGAGGGACTCGAAAAGGCAGTCGACCTCCTCGAGCGAGCCGTCTTCCGCGAACAGCCCGGCGAGGCGTACTGGGCCGAGTAGCGTCTCGGCGCGCTTGACCGTTTCTCGAGCCGATTCGTCACGGATTGTGAGACTGTCTCCCGTGACGAAAAGCACTAACTACACCTATTGTGAATGAGTATGCATGACGCTCGAAGTCGGTGTACTCGGCTATCGGTTTATGGGGAAAGCCCACGCAAACGCCCTCTCGCGACTCTCGATGTTCTTCCCGGACGCGCCGGACGTCGAGCGCAGCGTACTCGTCGGTCGTGACGAGGATGCACTCTCGGACGCGGCGGAGCAGTTCGGATTCGAGTCGATCGCGACCGACTGGGAAGCCGTCGTCGACGATGTCGACGTCTTCTACAACCTCGGCCCGAACCACGTCCATGCCGAGCCCTCGATCGCCGCGCTCGAGGCCGGCACACCCGTGTTCTGTGAGAAACCTCTCGCACCGACGCTCGCCGAGGCCGAACGAATGGCCGACGCTGCCGCCGAGGCTGGCGTTCCCAACGGCACCGCGTTCAACTACCGCTTCGTCCCCGCGATCCAGCATGCCAAGGGGCTGCTCGAGGACGGCGAACTCGGCGAGGTTCGCCATGTCCGCGGGCGCTACCTCCAGGACTGGCTGGTCGATCCCGAGGCCCCGTGGTCGTGGCGAAACGACGCGGAGATGGCAGGGTCGGGTGCCCTGGGCGACCTCGGTGCGCATACGGTCGATCTGCTTCGATTCCTCGTCGGCGACGACGACCTCGCCGGCGAGATGGAACGCGTCAGCGGCCACCTCCAGACGTTCGTCGACGAGCGACCTGTAGAGAGCGAGACTCCAGCGGAGTCTCGAGGGAACGAAGACGGCGAAGCCGTCGAGCACGATGAGATGCGATCCGTGACCGTCGACGACGCCTACTCCGCGCAAGTCGAGTTCGAAAACGGCGCGATGGGGACTCTCGAGGCCTCCCGGTTTGCGACGGGGCATAAAAACGACCACACGATCGAGATTCACGGCTCGAAAGGCAGCCTGCGATTCTCCCTCGAGCGACTGAACGAACTCGAGGTACTGCGGGCCGACGAGAATCGCGGCTACGAGACGGTGCTGGTCACCGACGAGAGCGATCCGTACGTCGACCACTGGTGGCCGCCGGGACACGTCTTGGGCTGGGAACACACCTTCGTCCACGAGAACTACGAGTTCCTCAGCGCAGTGGCAAGCGAGTCGTCGGAGACGCCTCGAAACGAAGGCGGTGAAACCGCCGGAGCTGGTGATACGTTCGAACCCAGCTTCGCGGATGGTCTCGCTGCCCAGCGCGTGCTCGAGGCAATCGAAGCGAGCGACGAGAAACGTGAGTGGGTTTCGATCAGCTAGACTCGACGCGAATTACCGTATCGATCTCGTCGTATCGAACGCTGCTGTCAGTGGGTGAGTGGCCGTCGAGTTCCAGATACCCCGGTGTGATATCGGTCACCGTGCCGGTATGGTTCGGGTCGTCGCCGTCGGTCCGTTCGCGGTCCCAAATTTCGACGGTATCGCCCGTCGTCACGTGTTGACGGACGAGTTCCGCGGCGCGATTTTCGTCGGCGTCCGGCGGGATAGTGAGTTCGGTCATCGTCGGTCCGGAGAAGGGGCGCAAGCGGTGTAAGCACCGACTCGTCAGCGGCCGGGCGCTTTTAGGCCGTCGGACATAGTTGCCACTGAGCGTCACTGCACACCCTCTCGCACGACAGTTTTTCCGTGAGAGCGCCGAACCGGACAGTATGAAGACGATCAAGGACAGCGTCCACGACCACATCCGAATCGACGGTGTGGCTCGCGACCTCCTCGATACGCCCGAGATACAACGACTTCGTCGTATTCGCCAGCTTGGGACCGTCTCGATGGTCTACCCATCGGCCAACCACACCCGATTCGAACACAGTCTTGGTGTCTATCATCTCGCATGTGAGGCGCTCGAGTATCTCGACATCGATGGACGACAAGCCGAACGCGTCCATGCTGCTGCACTCTTACACGACGTCGGCCACGGCCCGTTCAGCCACAATCTCGAGTCGCTGACCCACCGTCGGACCGGCCGCTATCACGACGACGTCCACGAGCTGTTGACCGACGGCGCAGTTGGGGATGTCCTCCGAGACCACGATCTCGAGCCAGCCGCAATCGCCGACCTCGTCGCAGGCGAGGGCCGATTCGGACAGCTCGTCTCGGGTGAACTCGATGTCGACCGGATGGACTATCTCGTCCGAGACGCCCACCACACGGGCGTTCCCTACGGGACGATCGATCACGGCCGGTTGATCCGCGAGCTGACCTTCGTCGATGGCGAACTCGTGCTCGATGAGGGCAACGTCCAGAGCGCAGAGAGTCTGCTGGTCGCGCGAGCGTTGATGAATCCCACCGTCTACAGCCACAGCGTCGCCCGGATCAGTAAGGCGATGCTTCGCCGGGCGGCCGAACGACTGCTCGAGTCGTCACACACCGAGATCGATGCCGACCGACTCCAGCGGATGGACGATCACGATCTGATCGCCGCCCTGCGGAGATGTTCGGCGACGGGTGAGTTCTCGCGCCGGCTGGATCAGCGCGACCTATTCAAGCGAGCCGTGTGGGCTGAAATCGACGACGTCCCCGGCGGAATCATCGAGGCAGACCACGAGACGATCCGGGAGTTCGAACGCGAAATCGCCGCCGACGCGGATGTCGATCCGGAGTACGTGATTCTCGACGTCCCGGGTCGCCCCTCGATGAAAGAATCCACGACGCGGGTGATGGTCAACGGCGACGTTCGCCAGCTCGGGCAGCAGTCACCGCTGGTCGAGGCGCTTCGGGCGGCCCAGTACTCCCAGTGGCGACTCGGGATCTACTCGCCCGAATCGGATCGGGATCGAGTCGGCCGGGCTGCCGTCGACGTCCTTGGCCTCGATATCGATGGCGCGCTGGTCAGTGAGGTTCGAGACGGGCTGGACACGACGCTGGATCAGTTCGTCGACTAATCGCTACGATTGGAGCCACTGCGGTCGCTCGAGTACAAAGCCTGCTGCCGGCCCCTACGGTCTTTAGCATAGAGACCGTCTCCCAAACCGATGCGAGCTGCTGCCTTCACCGACCTGATCGGCCCGGACGGCGTAAGCGTGATCGACCAGCCGGACCCAGAGCCCGGCCCCGGCGAGGCCACTGTCGATGTCTCGGCCTGTGCGATCAACCGTCACGACCTGTGGATCCTCGAGGGGGACTCGGCGATGGTCGATGGCGACACACTGCCGTTCGTCACGGGGTTGGACGTGGCCGGCGTCGTCGAGGCAGTCGGCAACGACGTCAGTGGTGTCGAACCGGGCGACAGGGTCGTCCTCTGTCCGAACCAGACCTGTGGTACCTGTCGATTCTGCAGCGAGGGGCCGGAGAACACCTGCGAACGGTTTTCGCTGTACCACGGCGGCCTCGCCGAAACGGCGCGCGTTCAGGCAGATCGCCTCCTCGTATTACCCGACGACGTGAGCGCGACTGCCGCGGCCGCACTGCCGACGGCGTACATGACCGCCTTTCACATGCTCCGGCGGGCTGCCGTCGGCCCGGGCGACCTCGTCTTCGTCCCGGGCGCGACGGGTGGCGTCGGCGTTGCCACCGTCCAACTGGCGGCGATCCTCGGCGCTCGGACCATCGGAACGTCCTCGTCGGCCGAGAAACTCGATCGCGTGCGCAACCTCGGACTCGATCACTCGATTCACGCAACCGACCCCGAGGAGATTCGGGCGCAGGTCGCCGACATCGGCCACCCGGATGCGGTCATCAATCACCTCGGCGGCGAGTACACGCGGCTCGGCCAACAGGTCATGCGCCGCGGCGGGACGATGGTCGTCTGTGGCCGCACGGCCGGTACCGAGTCGACCATCGACGTGCCGGACCTCTTTCTCGGCCACAAGCGCGTCGTCGGCTCGACGATGGGAACCCAGGACGACCTGCGCAGACTCGTCGAATTGACGGCCGCAGGTACTCTCGAGCCGGCGATCGATCGGACGTTCGCGCTCGAGGAGACCGACGAGGCGTTTGCGACGATGCAAGACCGGGAGAGCGTCGGCAAACTCGTTGTCGAACCGTAGTCTCGCGTATCCGACCGGAAACGTGTGTCTGCCAGCCGACCGCTCCGTCGCCCGGTGGAAATCAACGGCGCATCCTCTGGGCGACCCCAAGCGACGGAAACACAGCGAGCCTCGGGATTTTAGGGGGCTTTCGATCTGTTATCGCACGCTCTTGAGACTGGTGTGTCTGTGCTGTATCCGCCGAGTAGCCGGAACGCGCTGGCCTGGCCTATTTTTGTCCGGCCGAGGTCATTCGTCTATGACGAACATCGCAATCACTGGCGCATCCGGACGGGTTGGTAACGAAGCCATCGAGGCACTCTCGGCCGACTCACTCACACTGTTTTCACACAGCGAAACCGAGGAGCTGGAGACGGAACCGATCGACATCGCGAACCGGGAGGTGTTCACCGACGCCCTTGAGGGACAGGACGTGTTGCTCCATCTCGCGGCCAACCCGGACCCGCGCGCCGAGTGGGATGCCCTCACTGGACCCAACATCGAGGGCGTCTACAACGCCTACGCGGCCGCCCTCGAGAACGACTTAGAGCGCGTCGTCTTCGCGAGTTCGAACCACGCGGTCAATATGGGCAACACCGTCTCGCCGATCCGGCCGGAGTCGACGGTCGGGAAGCCAAATATCGTTCGCCCGGACGAGACGATGGACCCGGACACCTACTATGGCGTTACCAAGGTCTTCGGCGAAGCGTTGGGCCACTATTACGCGACCCGGCACGGGCTCGACGTGGTCAACTTACGGATCGGGTGGTTGCTGTCTCGAGACGAACTCAGAGCGGAGTGTGCCGAACGCGATGCCGCCGGCGAGCGATACGCCCGCGCGATGTGGCTCAGTTCCGACGACTGTCAACGAGTGATCGATGCGGCCGTGACGACGACACTCGAGTCGAACCCGACGGTCGCCCACGGGATTTCGGATAACTCCGAGCGATTTCTCTCGCTGTCGGAGACGATGCTCGAGTTGGGATATCGGCCACAGGACGACTCGGCCGCCGTCCTCGAGGACCGTTGAGTGTCATCGTCACGGATCGTCTGCCAGCCTCCCGATTGTCCACGAGCTGATCACGGAACCGTAAGGTCGAATACCGGTAGCGTCCTACTGACGAACATGTCTACAAAAGTAGCCGACTCGACGGGCTACGGGCCGAACAGACAGATGTCGGTGTTCGGGTACATCATGGCTGGCGTCATGGTCATTATACTGCTGCCGCTGCTGCCGGTTCTCATCCCAGCATACGTGCTCTGGCGGGTGTTCGTCGCAGAGGAACCCGTCGAGCGAAGTTTCGAGACGTGGCGCAGGGATTCGGGTCGGTCACGGAACGGGTCGTAACGGTCGTTGTTTCAGGTTATTCCTCACTGCCAGCGCCGACCAGTGCTGACGGTGGGTCGCCCGGCAGTTCGTCGCGGCCGTGTGGCGCGTCGAACGCGAGGTCGGGACCGCGCGCGATGATTCCGTGTGGAGTCACCTCTGGATGGGTCGTGTAGTAGTGTTCTTTGATGTGGTCCATATGCACCGTCTCACCGATGCCGGTTTCACGGGTCGCTTCGCCCACGGGTCGCTCCTCAACGTTCGCGCCATTGAGGTGCTCCGTTCGGTTGGCGACGCCCGTCTGATAGAGATCACGAAGATACGGCCAGAGATGCTCGTACTCTCGGATGTACTGGACGTTGCACATGAAGTGCGTATGATAGACGTTATCGAACCTGACGAGCGTCGTGAACATCGCGATATCGGCTTCCGTCAGGCGGTCACCCGCGAGATAGCGCTGCGCTGCCAGTACGTCATCCCAGTGCTCGAGCGCCTCGAAGAGGTCGTCGATGGCCGCGTCGTAGGGTGCTTGCTCGGTCGCGAAGCCAGCCCGATAGACGCCGTTGTTGATCGGCTCGTAGATCGCGTCGAGAATCCGGTCGATTTCGTCCCGGTAGCCCTCGGGATAGAGATCCACGTCGTGTGTCGCATAATCGCCGAACTCGGTGTCGAACATCCGCATGATCTCTTTTGACTCGTTGTTGACGATGGTCTCTCGCTCGGTATCCCACAGCACTGGCACCGTCACACGACAGGTCGCGTTCGGATCTGCCTTGACGTACAGTTCGCGGAGGTACTCGACGTCGTGGACGTGATCGCGTGTACAGCCGTCCTTCCCGGGCGTGAACTGCCAGCCGTCGTCGCCACGGTAGGGGTCGACGACTGAGACCGAGATCGCGTCCTCGAGTCCCAGAAGGGCCCGTGCGATGATCGTCCGGTGAGCCCACGGGCAGGCGTAGGAAACGTAGAGGTGGTATCGGCCGGCTTCGGGCTGATACGTGGCGTCGGGATCGTCTCGAACCCAGTCACGAAATGGTGCCTCCTGGCGATCGAACGAGCCGTCGTCGCCGGCCGTCTCGTACGCGTCTGTCCGCCACTCGCCATCGACGAGCATGTTCATACTGCTCGTAGGGGCTGGCGGACACAAATGGCCTCGCTAACACTCGTGTTACCACCGAACGAGTCGTCGAAACGGGCCCGAACCGTCAGCCGAACTGACTGCTACGGACTCACTCACGTGTGACGTACGACTCGATCGTCGTGAGCAGCTCCTGACTCGGTTCACCGGTGGTGTTTCGGACCTGATTCGTTTCGGTATCGTGGACGATCATTCCGCACGCATCCAGTTTTGGGAGATGGATATGATGGAGTGCGGTGCGGACGCGTTGTCGATGTTCGTCGGCCGGCTGGTCTCCGTTTTGAACGTGCTCGGCAACCCGCTCTATAAGCGTCGAAACCGCCATTACTTCCGTATCCGTTTGATCCAGTATTCGAAGGATGGCCCGGCGGTGTTCGTGAGCGACGATCGAGAGGACCACATCGGGAGCGGTCGATCGCTCTCGCTCGGCAGCATTGGTCGTCGCAACGTCTTCAGCGTTCACTTGGTCTGCTCTCGACGTATGTTCCATACCCATACAATACTTCGCTGACCTGGTGTCTTTTTGGCATGGTCCACAATGGAACTGCGTATGTTACACTTCTGGCTCTGGTGGAAATAGTGTGTACGTGGTGAGCGCCACGATTGCACGGCGGAGTCGTTCTGTCACGGCCTGGTCGGAAATCCCGAGTTCGTCCGCGAGCTCTTTGGTTGTACAGCCTCTCGGAATATCGTAGTACCCATTCTGTACGGCGAGCGTAATCGCTTCACGCTGGCGATCGCTCAAGCCATACCACGGGCCGGCATCCGGTTTGGTCGGGTTATACACTCGAGTCACTTCCAACGTGACCTGTGCGTCTTCACAGTGTGTCGTGAACTCGCTGAGGGCGTCGTGATCGGGAAATCGCAGCTCGAACTCCCACTTCTCGGGTGTTCCGATGGCACTCAACAACTGTCCGTTATGCTCGCTGATACCATTGAAAACGTGATCCTGATTCGCGTCCCACTCGAGTGTAAAGAGCGTTCGGTCGTCGAATTCGTCCACCGGCGATGCGTTGCTGACAGTCGGATGCCGTTGGACGGATTCGACGAACGAGTTCCGTGTCGACTTATGAATCCAAAAGAGTGGAACGGTGGCTTCACCGATCGGGACGAGACTTTCGAGTTCGATAGATGTGATCCCCTCGACACGGAGAATCCGTCCGAGTTCGAAGTCAGCAGATGAGATCCGAAATTCTGCAATTACACTCATTACTTGCTCGTGCCAGCTTGATTGGCCATGGCCGTACAAAATGGGGTGGCCTGATACACCATGCTTATACCTAACGAGCAGGCAACTGCTCGCTTTCATGTGGTCTGGTGTCTTGTATCTTGGCTACCGTGACCGGGGCTTGATACACCACCCACGCGGGTTATCCGCCCTCGGGACGAATCAGTCGACATGGCTACCGTGATGGAGTTTACGAGTCCGGCGGACGAGTTCCCACTGGGAACGATCTTCGAAAACCTGCCGGGGGTGACGATCGAACTCGAGCGACTCATCCCACACGAGACGCTGATAATCCCGTATTTCTGGGTCCGCGGCGCGGAGGCCGAGGACATCGAAGCCGCGTTCGAAGCCCACACTGGCGTGGTCAGCATCGACCTTATCGACAGCGTCGAAAACGAGTATCTCATGCGTGCCGAGTGGGAAGAGCAGTACTTCGGCATCCTGAGCGCGCTTGCCCAGTCCAACATCGCCGTTCTCTCCGGGATCGGAACGAAAGACGGGTGGGACTTCGAGGTACGCGGTGAGAGTCGCGAGGCGATCAGCGGGTTTCGGACCAACTGCCAGAACCACGACATTCCGATCGAGATCACCGCCGTCCACGCGTTGCTTCCGATCCAGGGCGACAGCTACGAACTCACTGACACCCAGCGAGAGGCGTTGGTGTTGGCCTACGAACGTGGCTACTTCGATTCACCACGCGA
This sequence comes from Natronorubrum sp. A-ect3, assembly GCF_041821125.1. Lineage (NCBI taxonomy): Archaea > Methanobacteriati > Methanobacteriota > Halobacteria > Halobacteriales > Natrialbaceae > Natronorubrum > Natronorubrum sp. A-ect3. Next base: position 558,828 of record NZ_JBGUBB010000002.1, read on the forward strand.
GGTGTCACTCGAGGAGATCGCTGACGAGCTTGGAATTACCCAACAGTCGCTTTCGTCTCGCCTCAAACGCGGCCACCGACGGCTCATTGCCGGGACGCTCACCAGTCAGGAGGCCTGACCGAAACGTCGGGTTGGGTATTAATACCCTCTGTATAAACAGTAGTCCTGCTAAACCGAGTCAGGCCGCTAAACTGATGTAGAATAGCATGACAGCCAGTCTAGCCAGTGTCGAGTTGGAGTCGCTCGAGTACTCTCGAGAGTCAGAAACGTATCGTGCCCGGTACGATCAAGACACGACGTCTACAAGCATCGCCGTCATCGCAGCGATGACGAACATTCTGGATGTTGATCCGCTCGAACTGGACCGACTCTACTACACAATCAACACCGATGCCCTTGACAAACTCGGACGGTGTCGGGGGACGCCGAACGGAGCCGTCGACATCTCGTTTCCGTTCGAAGGATGCACAATAACCGTGTCCGGCGGCGGGGTGGTGGCAATCTCTCCACCGGACTACGAACGAACGGGCGTCCGAGACACAGGAGCCACGAACGAATGACCACCGAAGAGACAGCACTCTCGTCCGAAGCGGAGTTACATGCCGAACTGAAGGCACTCCTTCGTCGGGCCCACGCCAACGGGATCGATGTCGAAGGGGGGTGGGAATGTCGAAACGGTACCGAACACCCGGACTGGGACGTGATCGTTACCGAAGTAGAGAAAAACGGCGAGTCGGAGTGACCTGCACCGAAGACTCAGCTTCAGGGCGTACGGATACGCTCGGTACGTCTGTTTTTGATACGAACCCGAGTACGTAGCGACCATAGCGTTATCCCATTCACGCCCGTATCTTGCGTAATGGGCGATACCAAAAAGGGCCGAAACAAGCAAGCCCGCGACGCAGATGACCGCCAGCGAAAACGAGAGCTCACAGAGGCGCGCGACCGTGCCGACGAAGCTGAACCGCCAGATGACGAACAGGATGACGTGGACGAGGCCCAACAGGAGGACGATGAATCCCTTGATTCGACTCGAGAGTGTCACCGCCGAGGCTGCACTGAGTCGGCGACGTTTGTCGTCGTCGAACGATATCAGGAAGAGACTGGCCACGGCCCTGTCGAAGCAGAGGCACACCTGTGTCGAGACCATACCGCCGAAGAGAGCCCCGTAAATCTCGATGGCGTCTACGACGACTACGTCTTTAGTGTCGAGGCGCTTCCAGCGGCAGACAACGTGGTTTAGGGTCCCCTACGGGCCGATAGTGTCTCCACCAGCTCATTCGATCGTTCCGACGACATTCAAACGACAGTGCGTTGCTCGAGCGACCGAGCCGAGTGCCACGAATTTAAGCCCCCACAGTATCCACTCGACATATGGCAGACGACGGGGACAGACATCGACAGAGTCGCCTGATCACGGACGAAGATGGCGGGTTCGATGCCGAACGCGCTCGCGATGAGTCCCTGCCAGTCGAAGACGGCGAACTGATAGACACCGATGAACTTGCCGATCACCAGCGCTACGTTGAGGATCGAGGGATCTACGACGAACGCAATCGGGTCAACGATCTCACGGGCAGAGAGTGGAAGTATGCGACGAAATCCGTCCTCGCAGAGGGGTATCCACCGGCCGTCCAACACGACCTGCGTAGCGAACACGGCGGTCAGAAACCGCCACGGCTCTGTGCCGAACTGATCGGCCGGTTTAGCAAAGCTGGCGATACCGTTCTCGATCCGTTCGCCGGCGTCGGCGGCACCTTACTCGGCGCGAGTTTCTGCGAACACGAGGGCACCGGGCTCCGGGAGGCAATCGGCTTCGAGCGCAACGAGCGCTGGATCGAGCTCTACGAGACCGTCCTCACACGCGAAAACGACCACCGACGCGCCCGCGGCGAGGCGCCACTCGCCGAACAGGACCTGCGCCACGGCGACTGTGCGGACCTGATCGACGAGATAGCGGACGATTCGGTCGAGTTGCTGCTCACCGACGTCCCGTACTGGCATATGGACGAACTCGAGCAGACGCGAAACGAACGCGAAACACGCGAGAGCAAACTCGGGTCGTTCGATGGAGACGAAACAGCCGCCACCGAGTCAGCGGCGTCTAACGACACGGACAGCGGGACAACACAGACCAAAGCCGAGTGGCTGGCCGATATGGCCGAGAAGTTCGATCGGTTCACTGATGCCGTCGCGCCTGACGGCCATCTGGTCGTCTTTATCGGAGATATGTATCGCGACCAGTCCTACGAGTTTCTCTCAGCCGATCTCGCGCGTGCGATCGAGTCGACTGCACCAGTGACGCTCGCGGCGAATCTGATCTGGTACGACCCCACAAAAGACCTCCACGTCTACGGCTATCCCTTCTCGTTCGTCCCGTCGATGGTCCACCAGAACGTGCTCGTCTTCCGACTCGAGGACGAGTGAAAATAACAGTCTGACCTGCGTCATTCGGGTGTCTGACGCGGTTTTATTGGGACATGGCCCAACGGACTAACTGGCGCGCACTGGCGGAGACCTCCCCATCCCACTCTACTGACCCATCCGCGCGCCACCGATCTCCCCACTCCCACTTTCGCTCCCGCTTTTCACGTCTCAGGCGTTCGCAGGCAGTAGCTTCGCCCGAACGTCGTCCGCTCGAGCAGTTTCAGTGATTACTGCAACCTCGTCACCAGCTGCAAGCTCTGTTCCCGGAAGCGGGATCGTCAGCGACTCGCGTTCGCGACCGTGGGCGTAGATGCGTGCTCCCTCGGGGAGTTCGAGTTCGCTCATCCGTTTGCCGACGGCAGGCGAGCCGTCCTTGATTTCGAGGACGGTCAGTTGCAGGTTCGTTGCGAGATCGGCGACGACGTTGAAATCGCCGCCGAGCATGGCCGTCTTGGCACCTGCAGCCCCGAGCCGCTCGGGATAGATGATCTCGTCGACGTCTTCGGCGTATCGCTCGTAGATTTCCTCGCGATAGTCTTCGTCGATCCGTAAGACCGTGCGACAGCCGTGATGGGTGCCGACCATACAGGCCGCGAAGTTGGCGTTGAGATCGGGCGTGAAGGCACCGATCGCGTCGGCGGTGTCGATCTCTGCATCGACGAGCACCGCTTCGTCGGCGCCGTTGCCATGAATCGTCTCGAACCCATCCTCTCGAGCCCGTTTAACGCGATCGGGATCGTTGTCGACGACGACCGTCTCGTGGCCTTCTTCGGCGACGATGCGTGCCGTTCGCGATCCGACCCGTCCATAACCCACGATGACAAACCTCATGAGACAGCAATACACGCTCCGAAGTGAAATATACTGCGGGCACTCACTGCGTGTGTGACCTGCCAAGACCGTCTCGGAGACGAAACATGCCGACTGACAGCAGGCCGTCTGCTGGCTCGAGCCTCGAGCAGGCCGCTGTACCCTCCTGAAACGGGTCTGACACCCATCGCACAGCCGCCGTTGGGGTGTGTACTGATTTTTAGCGGCGACTGGCCTCGTCAGCAGCGCGCCCGTCGGCAGCGCTTGGCTCCGCAACGACGAGCACGCGCAGGTCGTTCAGATTCGTCCCAGTCGGCCCGGTTTTGACGAGTCCGTTTCGGTCGGCGAGATAGGGAAACACGTCGTTGGCTGCCAGTGCGTCTCGGGCTCGCTCGCTTGCATCGACAGTCCTGTCGTCGACGACACCACCCGCAGCGTCGCTCGGGCCGTCGATTCCGTCGGTGTCGACGGCAGCGACGGTAATTCCGGGCTCGAGATCCAGTGCCGCACTCGTTACGAACTCCTGATTCGGCCCACCCGTTCCGTCTCCGGTGACCGTCACCGTCGTCTCGCCGCCAGAGAGGAGCACGGCCGGCGGTGAAACGGGCACCTCCGTCGCCAGCACCTCCTCTGCGATTGCGACGTGAGTCGTCGCCGCTTCGCGGGCTTCGCCACGCACGCGAGCGGAGAGGATCAGCGGGTCGTATCCGCGTTCGGCGGCGACCTCGCGGGCCGCTTCGAGAACGGTCATCCCATCAGCAACGATGTGGTTTGAGACGCGCTCGAAGGCAGGATCGTCGGGTCCCGGCGTTTCCGGAACCGCGCCGGCGCGGCCGCGCTCGAGACGAGCAGCGACGGTCTCTGGAACGTCGAGGTCGTAGCGGTCGATGACCGAACGGGCGTCCTCGAACGTCGACTCGTCGGGCGCAACGGGGCCGCTTGCGATCACGCTCAGGTCGTTGCCGACGACGTCACTCAGAAGGATGCCGACGACTGTCGCCGGGGCAAGCCGACGGGCGAGCTGGCCGCCTTTCAGCGCTGAGCAGTGTTTGCGGACGGCGTTGATCTCGTGGATGTCGGCCCCGCTCTCGAGTAGCGCGTCAGTGGTTGCCTGTAGATCGGCAAGCGAGAGCTCCCCTGCAGGCGCGGCCATGAGTGCGCTGCCACCGCCGGTGATCGCCGCCAGGACGAGCGTCCGCTCGTCTGCAGTGTCAGCGGCTTCGAGGAGTCGACGTGTTCCCCCAACGCCACGCTCGCTCGGAACCGGGTGGTCGCCCTCACAGACGGTAACGTATTCAGTTTCTGTAGGATCGTCCGTGACGACGACGCCGCGATCGATTCGGTCACCAAGGACGTCCTCGAGTGCCACAGCGACGTGTGCAGCGGCGTTGCCGCCGCCGAGAACGATGATCTCGTCGTATGCGCTACAGTCATAGGTCGCGCCTGCCACGTGGAGCGTCTCCCCCTCGAGTGCGATCGCGTCGTGGATAACCCGTCGTGGATGACCGGCGTCGATCCCCGCCTCGAGACAGGCGAGGGCAACGTCGCGTGCGTCGGTCGTCGCCAGTTGGGCTCGATTCTCGATCATCATACCCGAGCATGTCCCTGAACCCGCTAAAATCAGTGGGTCGAAATCCGTGACGGAGTGACGACTGAGTGCCCAGCCGATCGGTGTGACGAATCGCCTCGAGACGTTCTCTTATGTCGGTTGACAAAATAGGGTTGGGAGAACACAATGCACAAACATGAACATCTTCTCGGCGACCTCGGACGGGAACTTTTAACTAATCGGTCTTACTATGCTCGAACGTCCAATATGGGGGCTTCCGATACAATCGCGGAGTACTTCGGGTTCAACGAATCCGAGACAGACTATCGAACAGAAACGCTTGCGGGGGTAACGACGTTCTTGGCGATGGCCTACATCATCGTCGTCAATCCGGCGATCCTCAGCAGTGCGATCCTCTGGAACCACGAAACCGGCGAGTTCCAGGGTGAGGCGACGATCAACGGGACCGTCTACGGCTCTGGCGAGATCATCCAGATGCTCGCCGTCGCGACGATCCTCGCCTCGGTCGTCGCGACCGTCGTGATGGCGTTGTACGCCAACCGACCGTTCGGGCTGGCGCCCGGCATGGGGTTGAACGCCTTCTTTGCGTTCACGGTCGTCGTTATTCTCGGCGTCCCGTGGCAGGTCGCGCTTGCCGCTGTCTTCGTCGAAGGGATCATCTTCATTGCCCTGACCGCTGTCGGCGCGCGACGGTACATCATCGAACTCTTCCCGGAACCAGTCAAGTTCGCCGTCGGGGCTGGTATCGGTGTCTTCTTGCTCTTTCTCGGACTGCAAGAGATGCAGGTCGTCGTGCCCTACGACGCAACGCTGGTAACGCTTGGAAACGTCCTCGAGAGCCCGGTCGCTGCGCTGTCGCTCGCCGGCCTGTTTCTGACGCTGTTGTTGTACGCCCGTGGCGTTCGTGGCTCGATCATCATCGGGATCGTGACGACAGCCGTCGCTGGCTGGGTGCTGACGCTTGCCGGTGTCGTTGCCCCCGACGTCTTGACGCCGGAGGGATCCTACGACGACGTCACGAACGAGGGGGTCATGTCGATGCTCACCTCGGTCCAGTACGATTTTACCCCGCTGTTCTGGGGCTTCGTCGACGGCCTCGGCATGATTACTGAGGATCCGTTCGTCTTCTTGCTGGTCGTGTTCACGTTCTTCTTCGTTGATTTCTTCGACACCGCCGGCACGCTCATCGGCGTCTCGCAGATCGGTGGCTTCCTCGACGAACACGGCGACCTGCCAGAGGTCGAAAAACCACTGATGGCCGACGCAGTCGGCACTACCGTCGGTGCGATGATCGGTACCTCGACCGTGACGACGTTCATCGAATCCTCGACCGGCCTCGAGGAAGGTGGTCGAACCGGCTTTACGGCGCTGGTCGTCGGTGGCCTGTTCGCACTCTCCTTGCTGATCGTTCCGCTGATGGCCGCGATTCCTCAGTATGCAACGTATCTGGCGCTGGTCGTCGTCGGGATCATCATGCTCCAGGGTGTCACCGACATCGACTGGAACGATCCCGCATGGTCGATCGCCGCCGGGTTGACGATCACGGTCATGCCGCTGACCACTTCGATCGCAAACGGACTCGCTGCCGGGATCATCAGCTATCCGTTAGTCAAAGCCGCGATGGGTGAGACGCGAGACGTCTCGCCGGGTCAGTGGGCGCTTGCGGTCGCGTTCATCGGCTACTTCATCGTCTACTTCTCGGTCGAATCCGGGTCAGTGACGTTCTGAAATCGTCGGCAGACGCACGCACATTTTCGAGATTTTCGCCACGATTGACTTCTAGACACCGTCTCAGACGGAGCTCTGTCAGTCAGGTCCGGCGCAACCGCCGAACGACTCGTGGGCGCGGTACGTAACCCGTCTCAGCCAACCGGTGGCCTCTTGCCGATCAGGCCACTTGCTCGAGATATGGCAGACATCACGCTGTACGATCTCCCTGGCTGTCCGTTCTGTAGGATGGTTCGTTCGAAACTCGACGAACTCGGCCTCGAGTACGACACGATCAACGTTCCTCGTTCACATGCCGCACGAACCGAAGTCCAACAGGTCAGTGGACAGACGGGCGTCCCCGTCATTACCGACGAAGCCCACGGTGTCGAAGGGATGCCTGAGAGCAGCGACATCATCGAATACTTAGAAGAGACGTACGGCGAAAACGGAGCGTAACCGCGAACGACGGTTCGCGAGAGTCAGGCTGCCTCTTCGTACTCCGCGCGTTCGCGGATGACTTTCCGTAACTCCGCGGCGTCGTGGAGATCCTCGAGTTCCTCGCGTTCGACCAGCGCGGTGCCGTCGACTGACTCCTGTTTTGCACGGTCGACGACGTACACCGATCGCGTGTGCGTGACCCGCCCGATCGAACTCATGATCCGAGCGCGCTTTTCGGCCGCTTTCGTGAACTTCGAGTGGCCGGTCAGCACGATGCCTTCGTCGTCGTCTTCGTCCTGGCTGACGGCTTTGAACGGCGAGCGAAGCGTCGGATGAACGCTGTAGCCGGCTCGCGTAAGGACAGCGACGACCTGCTCGTCGTCGGGGTCTGCGTCGGGGTCGTCCGGCGTCGCCTCAGTTTCATGGACCTCGTCGGCACCTTCCAGGACGTCGACGGGGCTCGTCAGCGGCGCATCGAAGAGGTCCTCGAGTTCCATTGCGACTTCGACGGAGGCGTTCATGCCGTCTTCGTACTTCGAGACGGTGCGTCTGGAGACACCAAGCTCGCTCGCGAGTTGACCGAGACTCCACTCTTTGTCCTGTCGTTCGTCGGCGAGCAGGTCGCCGTCGATGTTGACGTAGAGGCCACCGGGTGCGGCATAGATCAGCGGTGGGACGCCTTCGATGAACAGGTTGTACGCCGTGTCGGGGCTGAGGACGGGGACACCGTGTCGGAAGTAGACGACGTCTGGTTTGAGGTCTTCGTCACGACTTCGCAGGCCGATAACCATCGGCGTTGCATTGAGGTAGGTTCCAAGCCGGCGCATCTCGTGGCCGGTTGCCTCGTTGAACGCATCGATGTTGCCGAGTATCTTGACCAGCAGCAGGTCTTCACCGCGTCGAGCCGCGATGTCGAAACTCTTCGGCCGAATCGCACACCGGTCACTGACCACGAACCCCGCGTCCTCTAACATTGCGGTCACGTTGCCGACCAGTGCGGAGCGGGACATACGGGGGTGTAAGTGATTCCTCGTATAAGACGTTTTCCCCGCGGATCTGCTTGCTGTGTCGTGATTCGACACTGTACCGCCAGTATACTTATATACCAGGTCGTCTCCGTCGGAGCCATCATTCCGCAGCGCCGTCTGTCGTCCCGAAAGGGGTTACTCACCGCCGGCCCAACCACCGTCAATGACTGTCGTCGGGATCGACGATACGGATTCCCGCGAGCGCGGGATGTGTACGACCTACGTCGCCGCCCAGATCGCCGAGCGACTGCGCCGTGATGGGGCCGGAGTCGAGCGGCTTCTGCTCGTCCGGCTCAACCCCGCCGTCGAGTACAAAACGCGGGGCAACGCCGCGCTCGCGATCCACACCGACTGCGACCCCGGTCGAGCGTTCGAACTCGCTCGCGAGCGTCTCGAGGAACTCGCCGAAACGGCCGACGAGCGAACGAATCCGGGGCTCGTGGTGACGCCAGCCGAGCCCAACGAGCCGCCCGACGACGTGGCCGAGTTCGCGTGGCGAGCGATTCGCGAGCACCTCACGATCGACGACGCTGCCTCACTGATCGATCGCCACGGCTACCGATCGTGGCACGCGGATGACGGTCGCGGACGGATCGGCGCGCTGGCCGCCATCGGCAGCTGGCGCGCGCTCGCCGACTGGACGTACGAGTATATTTCCTACCGTGACTCCGGACGCTGGGGGACGCCGCGGACGATCGATCACGAGAGCGTCTTCGCCGCAGCCGACTGGGGTCGCCCCGAGGTCTGGGATACGGTCGACCGCGGCGAGGACGACACAGTCTGCGTTCCGCACACACCGGGGCCGATCCTCCACGGGATTCGTGGCGACGATCCCGACGCCGTTCGCGCCGTCGCCGACCGGATCGCAAGCGAGCCCGTCGCCTCGAGCCAGCTGTTCGTGACCAACCAGGGGACAGATGTCCACCTTCAGGGCGGCACGCTCGAGTCGGTCGAAGATGGCCACGCCTACCGCGTCGACGGACGGGTCGCGAGCGAGCCCGAAAACAGGCGCGGCGGCCATGTTTTCGTCGACCTCGAGGCCGAAAGCGGCGACGGGAACGCGAGCGGGCCAGCGCGCCTCGAATGTGCTGCTTTCGAGCCGACCAAACGGTTTCGCGACCGCGTGCGAGCGCTGCGGGTCGGCGACCGACTCACCGTCTGTGGCGAGGTCGCTCGCGGGACGCTCAAACTCGAGAAGTTCGCGGTTCGCGACCTCGTGACGACCGAGCGCGTGACGCCGACCTGTCCCGACTGCGAGCGGCGAATGAAAAGCGCCGGCCGGAACCAGGGGTATCGCTGCCGGGACTGTGGAACCAGTGCAGACGGGAAGGCGACACAGGACCTCGAGCGCGACCTCGAGACTGGTTGGTACGAGGTCCCCCCGTGTGCGCGTAGACATATTGCAAAGCCGTTGGTGCGTGGCGGGTTCGACGCGCCGACACATCCCGAGCGGTAGGGTCGCGAACGCGTTCTCGAGCCCACCAGCGAGGGTGCATGGAGATGACAGAACGACTATCTGTTTGGCACGGGATGGATCGACTATGCGCCCTCCACTGACTCGCCGTCGGCTCCTTGGCGTCGCGGGCGGCTCGTTGCTCGGCGGCTATCTGCTCGGCCCTCGAGCCGGCGGCTCGGACCACGTCGATCCGGCAGTCGACGGCGGCTGGCTGCATCCGCGGGCCGACTCGAGAAACGTCGCATCGACTGCTGATCCCGGCCCCGGCGACGATGGGCGGGTTGAGTGGGAACAGACGCTCGAGGCGCGCCGACGATACGAACACGCCGGGCTCGTGCTCGTCGACGACACACTGCTCGTGCCCACCCACCAATCGTTGCAGGCACTCGACGCCGAAACTGGTACCAAGCGCTGGCAGTACACATACCAGCGGCCGTCAGCAAGGCCCAGCGGGCAGACACAGCTCGATTCGGAGCCACAGGTTCGCGACGGCGTCGTCTATCTGGTGTTTCAGACGGCTGTCTGTGCGCTTGACCTCGAGACACGACGGCTCCGCTGGCGCTATGCTCTCAACAGCAGTGCCAACGGCTGCTGGCTGTTTGGCACCACGCTGTATGTCACTGCCCGCGTCGACAGCGAGTATCGACTCGTCGCGCTCGATGCCGAGACCGGTCTCGAGCGCTGGCGACGGACTGCACGCGACTCGGTGTTGGCTGCCGACAGCGGACTGGTCGTGGTGGCCGACTACGATGCAGGACGCGTGACTGGACTCGCCACCGAGACCGGAGCGGAACGCTGGGTGAGCGACACGGCAGTGTCCGCGTCGTCGCTCAGCCGTGGCGAGGTTGTGCTCGTTGACGATCACGTCTTCGTCATAACCGCGGACGGTGATCTGACAGCGCTCGAGGCAGCAACTGGTGACCGTCGCTGGACGATCTCCGGTAGGACAGCCGGGCACACGGCGATGGATTCACTCGCCGTTGATCCATCGGCTCGTGCAGTCTACTGGTCGCGAACGGACGAGGGAACGATTGCGCGGTTCGATATTGCGGGTGAATCGGTATGGGAGGCAGATCGGAATTCGCTCGAGTTCGGCGTCAGCGTCGGCAGCGAGACAGTCCACGCGTCGACGGCGAACGGACTGCTCGCCCTCGAGGCCGACACCGGGGACGAACAGTTCCGCGTTTCCCCAGTGAGTGTCGAGGACGGCTCGCCTGGGTGTACGCCGTTGATCGCCGGCAACCAGGTCTATCACTGTCTCGGGGAAACGATCTACGAGGTGGGATCGCGATGAGTCAGGCGTCGCGTGTCTCAGTCGGACGGACACTCGAGTTCGCGCTCGCTGCTGGCCCAGCAGTCGCCCCAGCACAACAGCTGCTCACAGCGGGTGCCGAACTGGCTGGTGTGACTCTCTCGTACTGGCTCGCGTTCTTGCTTGTGTTGCTAGTCGGCGTCGTCCTCGCGGCGATGTACGATGGCTCGAGTACGACGGTGTTCGGTGCGGCGATACTGGCGATGGTCCTGTACGTTGCCTTGCAGTGGGTCGTCGGTCTCTGGCAGGTGAACGTGATCTCGCCGCAGTTGATCGTGGCCGACGTGTTCGTCTATCTGGCTGCCGTCTCGAGTGCGATCGTGATCGTCGCCGGATCAAACGGGGACACGGATCCGCCAACACGGACCGTCAAAACAGACACATGAACGGACGAACACAGCAGTCAGGTGTGTGGCTCAGCGAATACAGATTCCACGGCGGGCGAGTGACTCGCTGGCTGCTTTGATTTCAACAGGGCTGCCGATGATCCGGCGCTGGTCTTCGCCTTCGGAGACGATCGATACCGTAAACGCCTCATCGAGTGGCGGCTCGAGTCCCTCGACAGTCTCTCGGTGAAGCACGATCTGGGTGCTATCGCGCAACTGTGCCGCATCTGGCATAGTTCAACATCATTTTTCATGTGGTTTATGCCTGTCGAATCTCTCGAGTGAACGACTGTCCTGTAATGCGAACAATGATAGCGATACACACGCGAATTCGGCGGGTCGCATGGAAAGTGTTTTTCGGCACGGGCGGTTGGATACAGTCAAATGGGGCTCGAGGAGGAGATCGACAAGATCGAAGAAGAAATCGCCAACACGCCCTACAACAAGTCGACAGAGGCCCATATCGGCCGGCTGAAGTCGAAGCTCGCGGAGAAAAAGGAGAAGCTCCAGAATCAGAGTTCGGCTGGTGGCGGAACCGGCTACTCCGTCGAGAAACACGGCGATGCGACTGTTGCACTGGTAGGATTTCCCAGCGTCGGCAAGTCGTCGCTGTTGAACTCGCTGACGAACGCCGAAAGCGAGACTGGGTCCTACGAGTTCACGACGCTTGACGTCAACCCGGGGATGCTCCAGCACCGCGGGGCAAACATCCAGATGCTCGACGTGCCAGGGCTGATCGAGGGCGCAGCGTCGGGGCGTGGTGACGGCCAGCAGGTGCTGGCGGTCGTCCGAAACGCTGACCTGATCGTCTTCGTACTCTCGGTGTTCGAGATCGAGCAGTACGACCGGCTGCAAGAGGAGCTGTACGACATCAACATCCGCGTCGACCGTGAGCCACCACGGGTAACGGTGCGACCGAAGATCAAAGACGGCATCAAGATCACCTCGAGCACCGAGCAGGACTTAGACGAGAAGACGATTTCGGACGTCCTCCGCGACCAGGGCTACGTCAACGCCGACCTCAACCTGCAAGAGAACGTCGACATCGACCGGCTGGTCGACGGCCTGATGGAAAACCGAGAGTATATCCCGTCGATCACGTGTGTCAACAAGGTCGATCTGATCGAACCCGACTACAAAGAACAGGTCGACGAGCAGCTCCGTGAACGTGATCTCGACCCCGAGGAAGTGACGTTTATCAGCGCCGAGGAGGAGAAAGGACTCGATGTCCTCAAAGACCGTATCTGGGAGAACCTCGGCCTCATCCGCGTCTACATGGAGAAACCCGGCCGCGGCGTCGACTGGGAAGAACCGCTTGTCGTCGAAGGCGGAACAACCGTCGGCGAAGCCATCGAAAAACTCGGCGGCGAGATGGAAGAGCGGTTCCGTTTTGCCCGTGTCACCGGCCCCAGCGCGACCCACGACGAACAACAGGTCGGGAAAGACCACGTCCTCGAGGACGAAGACGTGCTCAAGCTGATTTTGCGTCGCTAACGCGTCTCTGAGACGGCCAGCGCGCGTTTCGTACAGCGACCTGTGCGTGATCGCTCACGTCTTGAATGATCAGGATTATCCCGATGCTCGATGAGTAACCGGGTATGTCGGAATTTGGGGCACTGTCACTCGTTCCACCGTTGCTCGCGATCGTCCTCGCGATCGTGACGCGCCGGCCAATGCTCTCGCTGTTTCTCGGGATCTGGTCGGGTGGTATCATTGCGACTGGCGGTATTGGTATCGGACGAACGTTCGAGTGGATCACCGAGTCGATCGGGGACGTGTTTCACGCGAACATTCTGGTGTTTACCCTGCTTCTTGGCTCTGGCGTCGCCCTGATCTGGCGACTCGGCGGCGCGACCGCCGTCCGCAACTGGGCGACCGAACGGCTCGAGACCCAGCGCAACACCGGGCTGGCGACGTGGATACTGGGTATGGCGCTGTTCTTCGATGACTACGCCAACACGGCCATCGTCGGCTCCACGATGCGTGAGATCTCCGATCAGATGCGGATGTCCCGCGAGAAGCTGTCCTACATCGTCGACTCGACGGCTGCACCCGTGGCGACGATCGGGCTCTCGAGTTGGGTCGCGTTTCAGCTGTCGATGATCGACGAGGGGTACACGAGCCTCGTCGAGAGCGAGGCCCACGACGTGGCCGCGGCCGACACACCGGGTGTGTTCGAAACGTTCGTCAGCTCGATCCCGTTCAACACCTACTCGCTGCTCGCGATCGTGATGGTCGGACTCATCGTCATCTCGCGGCGCGATTACGGTGAAATGCTCACCGCCGAACACCGCTCCTGGCAGACTGGAAAGGTCAACCGCGACGAGGCACAGCCGCTGCAGGAAGTCGAAAAGGATCTCGGCGCACCGATCGATGACCGACCAATGCTGCGGACCTTCTTCGCACCGATCATCGTGTTGATCGCCGTGACGCTTTCGGGTGCGTTCTGGACTGGGTACCAAGACTGGCTCGCAGAACAGGCCGAGGAAGGCGCGACAACGTCGCTCGAGACTGCTATGGGCGACGACGGTGTCGTCCAAGTGCTCGTCGACGTCGTCGGCGCTGGCGACTTCGCGGCTGCGCTCGTCTGGGGATCGTTCGCGATGGTGGTGGCCGCCATCGCCATCGGGATCGGCTACGATCTCTTCGATATCGGGGACGGCATCGAAACCGTTCTCGAGGGATTCAACCTCATGCTGACCGCCGTGACGGTGTTGGTGCTGGCGTGGTCGATCAGTGCAGTTGCCGATGATCTCGGGACGGGGACCTACGTCGCCGGCGTCGCAGAAGGCGTCGTCTCGCCCGCCGTGCTTCCGATCGTCGTGCTGTTCGTTGCCGCGTTCGTCGCCTTCACCATGGGGTCGTCGTGGGCAACGATGGGGATCGTGACGCCGATCGCGATCACCGTCGCCTACGACCTCACGGGGACGTTCGAACTCATGCCAGTGATGGTCGGCGCGGTGTTCTCGGGTGCGATCTTCGGCGACCACACGTCACCGATCTCCGACACCTCCGTGCTCTCGTCGACGTTTACGGGAGCCGACCTCATCGATCACATCCGCACGCAGCTGTACTACGCCGGGACCGTCATGCTCGTGGTCCTCGTCTGCTACGTGCTGTATGGGTTCCTCGGCGTCTCGCCGCTTTTCTTCCTCCCGCTGGGCGTTGCCCTGCTGGTCGGGCTCGTCTACAGCTTCTCCGAACTCGACGCCCTCCGCAAAGGCGTCGATCCCAAGGCCTCGACAGTGACACGAGACACCGACAGCCAGCAGCCGGCGACAGATTCCAGTTCGTCCCCGGGCGAGTTCGAGTAAGCCGCCGTCTCCGCCACGTTTTTGCCGCTTGCAGGAGTGATTTCGCGTATGGACGGAACGCTCGATCACACCATGCTTCGCGTCGCAGACCTCGAGGAATCGCTCGACTGGTACCAGACCCACCTCGAGTACGAAGAGAAAGACCGCTACGAGGGTGACGGCTTCACCATCGTCTATCTCGGTCCCGAAGACATGCACGAAGACGGGGCGTTGCTCGAGTTGACCCACAACGAGGGCGAGGACGACCTCGCGGTCGGCGACGCCTGGGGACACGTTGCGGTTCGGGTCCCCGAAGGCGAACTCGAGGCCCACTACGAACAGCTGATGGACGAGGGCGTCGAGGACTACCGCGATCCCGAGAGCTGTGGCGGCCGCTATGCGTTCGTCACAGACCCCGACGGCCACGAGATCGAGATCGTCCAGCGCGACCAGGGTGCGCTGTGGTCGCTCGACCACACCATGATCCGCGTCGAAGACGCCGACGAGGCGCTTGGCTACTGGGTCCGGAAGTTCGAGTACGACGAAGTCGGCCGCTGGGAGTCGGACACCTTCGCGAACTACTTCGTCGAGCCCACGGACGCCGCCGACGAAGCGATGTCACTCGAGTTGACGTATAATTACGACGGGCGCACGTACGAACAGGGCGACGCCTGGGGCCACCTCTGCGTTCGCGTCGACGACCTGCAGGACGATTGGGAGCAGTTGCTCGAGCGTGAAGCACCCGACTACCGCGACCCGGAGAGCAACGACAACATGTACGCCTTCACGAAAGACCAGGACGGCCACGAGATCGAACTCATCGAGCGCGACCCCGAGGCCGACTCGTTGTTCCCGTTCTGAGCTGGCGCGTGTCGTCGGCTGTGCCAGCAGTTCGGTCGGCAGTTCGCGCCGACCTCCACTCAGTTTTGCTCCGTTCGCGCTGCGGCCGTTCGGTCAGTTATCCTTCGAGGACGGCAGTGCCGTCCCAGAACGCCGAGACGGACACTCGATCGTCATCGACGTCGAACGTGACGTCGTCGGCCGAGGTCCCCATGCGGTCCTCGAGTGTGGATTTGGTGTCGTCGTCAACCGACTGCTCGAACGTCATCGCAACCTCGGCGCTGACGTCGTCGTCGATCGTGAGCGAACTGACGAGTCCGGTCACATCCTCGAGTTCGTCTTCGGCAACCTCGTCCTCGCCGACCTCGTCGTCTGCCTCCTCGAGGTCACCACTCATGCCGAAGGCGATCTGGCCGTGGCCAGCGGTCTCGAGAAGCCAGCCGACGTTCTCGAGGGTGTCCGTCGCCCCGTCTGCATCACCGGCGTTGACAGCGAGTGGCTGTGTGACAGCGTCGACGGCATCGATGTCGCCGTCGGCGGTCGCGAACACGATCGCGTCCTCGCTGACGGCGATCGTCGGCGACATCCCGTCCTCGGTTGGCTCGTACAGCTCGAAGCCGTGGAGCTCGTCGGTTCGTTCGTAGACTGCCTGCATCGAAAACTGGTCGTCAGGCTCGTGAGTGAGCGTCTCGTCGATCTCCTCGGTGTCGATCTCGCCGGCCAGCACGTAGCTCTCGTTGACGACGAGCAGTTCGTCGATCGACGTCTCGAACTCGGTCTCCGCCGTGCCCTCGGCGTCGATCTCCACGACGCCGTCGAGTCCAGTGCCCAACAGCCCGAACCCTACGCCCATACCGACGATGAGCGAGCCGACCGCGGCCATCTCGAGCATGAGATCGTCTTCGCCGGTGAGTTCGCCGTCGCCCTCACCGAACGGCGCTTCGGTCTCGTCGAACGACGGCACGTCCTCGAGGGCGGCCTGGTCGAGGTAGGCGAACATGAGTTCGTCGTCGCTGGCAGCCAGCCATCGCTCGTAGCTCGGGTACGATGGGCTGTCGTCGTCGTCACTGCCGTTGGCGTCGTCGTCATCGTCACCAAGACAGCCAGCCAGGCCAGCGGTCGAAGCAGCGGCGGTCAGTCCAGTCAGCTGCAACAGTCTGCGTCGGTTCGCGTTCATACACACACGTGTCGTGATGATACTAAACTTGTTCTGGTTAGTGACTGTCACCGATCGATGGCTGTTCGTGACGGCCCCAGCGAGCATCAGTCGCCTTGAGTGACAGTCAGCTTGCGTTGGTTTCGACGCTGTTAGTAACACTCTAAGCGACTGTCTCGGTCGGCGTTATGCCCCGCAACGGCAAGGAGACGCGCTCTCGCTCGAGAATGCACTCATTTCGGCCGTTTTTGGCGCTGCTTTCACCCCATAACACTCCCTTGCGAACATATCTCATGATACGTTATCAATTCGAGCAAACAGCTTCGAACCCGACGTAGTCATGCGTTCTCGAGTCGATCTCTCGGAGAAATGAACTACTGGAATATCCAGAAAGCTTATTACGCGATGCTTTATACGTTTGGATACCCCTACCCGGTGCGAGTCAGTGCGGGTTCCCGCATTGATACCACGCTCGCACTCCGACCGAATCGTGCGACGACTAACACAACACGAAATACAAGACAACTTAATGACAAACGAAACTTCATATCGCGAAAAGGGACGCGCACTGTTCCTGGCCGCGCTTATGGTTATGTCGGTTGTTGCGATGTCCGCAGCGTTTGCGGGCGGCGCAGCGGCGGCAACTCAGGATAAGAATGACATCGACGGCCAGCTTTACTTCGCTGGCGAGACGTTCGAAGTCGATGGGTTCGACGATAATGAACAGGTCCAGCTTCGATCTGGAGACAATGACTCCAGCAGCTTCGAAGAGAACCTCCGTGCAAACGACACTGGCGTTGTTACTGTCGACACTGAGGACCTCGACGGAGAATACATCCTTCGTTCCTCGGACGGAACCAACTACGGTCCATTCGAAGTGACCGTCCAGAACGTTGAGTTCGAGTTCGAAAACGATGAGATCGCATCCGGTGACGAGACCACGCTTAACTTCGTGGACGACAACCGCGGTGCAGATGTCTCCGTCCTGATCGACGCTGACGACGACCTTGACGAAGAGGAGCTTGAAGGAATCTTCGCTGGCGCGTCTGCCTACGATGGTGACGACGACGTCGACCAGGTCCAAGTTGACGACGTCGCCGAAGATGACGAAATCGACGCTGACTTCGAGGACATCGACGCTGGTAACTACACGTTCACCGTGAACGTCTACGACACCACCGCCAGCGACGAAGCTCAGATCGAAGTCGGTGACGAGGTCGACGCTGACGCCCAGTTCGATCAGAGCACCTACGAACAGAACGTCGGTGACGTTGCCGAGTTCACTGTCGAACACGACTCGACTGACGACGTGTACGTCAACGTGACTGACGAAGACGAGTTCTACACCGCTACCCTCTACATCGACGACATCGAAGACGAGGATAACGTGACGGTTGAGTTCAACTCGTACAAAGCTGGTCACGGTGACGATGCCTTCGATGTTGACGAGGGCGACCTCACTGTTGTGGACCAGACCAACATCGATAGTGAATTCAACCTCGTTGCAGGCGACTACGAGCTTGAAGCATACGTTGAGGATCCCCAGGATGGCGCTGACGAAGTCGACGCCGCAGTCCTGCTCCTGAACGACCGCTCGACCGGCGACATGAACACGTGGGTCGCACCTGGCGACCTCGACCTCGATGACGTCGACCTCGACGCGATCGAGGAATCCGCCACCGAGCGAGACTACGTCGCAGAAGGCGACCACCTGATCACCCAGGTCGAAGCGTCCGGTATCTACGGCTACGCGTTCGACGACGGTAACTGGGACGACGGTGAAGGTCTCGAATTCAACTTCAACGACACCGAACAGCCACGCTACGGTGATGCAGACAGCTTCACCCTCGGCGAACTTGACGATGAAGACTACACCATCGTCGTTGACGAAGACGCAAACACGTTCTTCGTTGTCGTTGATATCGACGAAGTCGATGTGGATGACGTCGGACTCAACGGTGACGAGACGTGGGACGCTGAATTCGTTGTGAACGAGGACAACCCGTACGTTGATGAGGACGACGAAGAAGTCGCTGACGCACAGTTCGATGTCGAAGAGCGTGACCTCGAACTTGTCGGCGAGTACGACGACGACGACCGTTTCCTCGTTGAGAACAGCGCAAACGCTGAGCTCACCGCAGAAACGAACGTTGCACCCGGCACGGAAGGCGACTTCCGACTGCGTGCAACCTCCGAAATCTACACGGACGACGCTGAAGTCGACGCTGACGGAATGATCTCCAGCACCTTCGACCTCAGCAGCCACGAAGCCGGTGACGAACTCCGCACCGTCCGCGCATCCGTCGCAGACACGGACCCTGCAGAGACTGAGGGCGTCTTCATCGACGCTGAAGAGGAGCCTGAAGAAGATGCAGAAGGTCTCGAGTGGGACGTTGACGTCGACCCAGCAGAGCCTGTTGAAGGCGACGACGTTGACGTGACGGTCTCCGCCGAGAACGTCGGCGAGGAGATGGAGAACGCCTCCTACGAGTTCTACTTCGCTGGTGACCTCCTGCTCGACGGCGACGTCGAACTCGAGGGTGAAGAGTCCGAATCGTGGACCGACACTGTCGAAGACGCTGAAGCCGGCGACTACGAGTGGGAGCTCAAGGTCGACGGTGACGTCGAACTCGAAGATACGCTGACCGTCGCTGAAGAGGACGAGCCAACTGACGACGACGCTGACGCTGACGCCGGCGACGCTGACGCCGACGCCGACGCTGACGCTGACGACGACGGCGAAGCTGACGACGGCGAAGACGACGGTACGCCCGGCTTCGGCGTTGCTGTCGCTGTTGTCGCACTCCTCGCAGCCGCAATGCTGGCACTCCGCCGCCAGAACTAAGCTGTAACCAACTACCGGATTTCATCCGGCTCTTGCCGCATTTCGACTTTTTTGGGACCCTACCGCACCCAGACCACGTCACTCGAGTAGCGACAGCGCTCGAGGCCTGTGCGTCTCTCGCCGGCTGCACAGTCGCCAGCACAACGGCGTGGCGCTCCCGGTGGCCACAGCGTCCCACCACCGAGCGAACGCTGAAAGCGGCATTTGACCGAACACCAAGCTTATGCCAATCTGCTCGAGAGTCGCGATAGACAACAATTCACGAGCATGTCACAAGACGCATTCAGTCTCGCCACGCTCCGAAACCGGCTCGACAGCAGTCTCGACTGGGTCGGGCGTGCAACGCGACGCCGATTCGCGATCGATCCCCGTGCGCTGGCGGCGTTTCGAATCTCACTTGGGGTACTACTTCTCGTCGACCTCTTGCGACGAGCACGGATGCTCGAGGCGTTCTACACCGACGCTGGCGTGTTGCCACGGGAGGCCCTCTTTGCCGACTACTCGTCGGTCTACTCCTTGCACGCCCTGTCCGGCGAGCCGTGGGTTCAGGGACTCCTGTTTCTCATCGCCGGCGGGTTCGCCCTCGCATTGGTCTGTGGCTATCACACACGCGTTGCAGCGCTCGTCTCGTGGCTCCTGTTGATCTCGCTGCATATCCGCAATCCAATGCTCCTCAACGCTGGCGACATCCTGTTACGGATGTTGTTGTTCTGGGGACTGTTCCTGCCACTCGGCGCTCGGTGGTCGATCGACGCCCGCCGACTCGAGTCGACTCGAGACCGATCACAGTCGACGCTGGCCACCGTTGGGACGATGGCCGTGCTGTTGCAGATACTGTTGATGTACGTGGTCAACGCCATCCACAAAACCCGGAGTGAGATGTGGATGAACGGCGAGGCGGTGCTTCATATCTTCGAAGCCGATCATCTGACGATTCTGCTCGGAAACACACTCGCAGGAAACTCGCTGCTGTTAGAGGGGTTCACCTACGCCTGGATGGTGCTCATCCTTCTCTCACCGCTGCTGATTCTGCTCACTGGCATCCCTCGAGCCGTGTTCACGACGTGTTTCGTTGGGATGCATCTGGGAATGCTCGTCACACTGCGGATCGACCTGTTTCCCGTGATCGTTGTGGCGGGTCTGCTGCTGTTCTACCCGCCTGTCGTCTGGGACTGGGTCACGACACTGGCAACGCGTCTCGGGTTCGCTGCACCGCTTCGCCGTGGGCTCGATAGACTCGAGACAGCACTCCCCGGGACAGGGATTAGCGACGTGCGCTCTGAGACCGAGGAGACATCCGTGCGTTCGGCAATCCTCTCGCGTGGGCGTGTGCTCTTTGGGACGGTGGTCCCCTGGCTCATCCTCGTGTTAGTCGTGCTCTCGGGTGCCGAAGCCGTCGATTATACAGAAGTTCCGGACGCTGGTAACGAGGTTCTGGATACGATCCAGTCCAGCCAGAGCTGGCAGATGTTCGCACCGAATCCAACCTCGACTGCCCAGTGGCTCGTCGTCCCTGGAGAGTTGGCAGATGGCTCGACGGTCGACGCACTGCACGAATCCGAGGTCGACTGGGATCGACCACCAAACGTCGATGAGACCTACGAGACCTCTCGAGAACGAAAATACATCTCGAACATGCGCTATGCCGGCAACGAGAACCATCGCTCGTATTTCGCCAACTACCTCTGTGAACGCTGGAACAGCGAACACGAGACTGAACTCGAGAGCGTCACTGTCTACGGCATGTCGGACCGGTCGGGGCCGTACGACGACGATCCAGACGTTGTGGAGTTTACGCTGCTCGAGTACGACTGCTCGGGCGAGTTCATCCAGAACTAGGCTGTCGGATTAACCGTCGAATGTTATCCGTTGGAACACCGACCCTGCCGTCTACTTCTGGTCCAAAGTAACCGTCTACTCACAGACAGCCGGAGTCGATCGTCGGTAAGAGCGCGCCCTCAGTCGTCTGCTGCAGCCGTCTCAGCCTCACCCGTCGCTTCTGCGCGCTCGAGATTCTCGAGATACTCATCAGCGTCTAAGGCAGCCTTCGAGCCCATACCGGCCGCGGTGACCGCCTGCTGGTAGTGGAAGTCGACGACGTCGCCAGCGCCGAAGATGCCGGGGACGTGGGTTTCGGTCTGGCCGCCACCGTCGCCGCCTGTGGTCTCGAGGTAGCCCTCGTCGTCGGTCACGACGCCGGTGCCCTCGAGGTAGTCGGTGTTGGGGGTGTGACCGATCGCGAAGAAGACGGCACCGACGTCGAACTCGAACGCCTCGGTCTCGGGGTCATCGAGGCGGTCGGTCGGGTGGCCCTTGTCGTTGCGGACGAGAGTGACGTGGTCGATGCCCTCCTCACGGGTGCCGTGGAGTTCGGTGACCTCCGTGTTTTTCATGATCTCGATCTCGCCGTCCTCGACCTTCTCGTGGACGCGGTCGATCCAGTAGTCCTCCGCGCGGAACTCCTCGCGGCGGTGGGCGATGTAGACGGTATCGGCGAACTTGGTGAGGAAGGTTGCTTCTTCCATGGCGGCGTCGCCACCGCCGACGACGAGCATGTCCTCGTCGCGGAAAAAGGCGCCGTCACAGGTCGCACACGTCGAGAGGCCGTAGCCCATGAGTTCGTCCTCGCCAGGGATGCCAAGCGTGCGGGCGCTCGCGCCGGAGGCGGCGATGAATGCGTCCGTGGTGTAGACGTCGCCGTTGGTCAGTTCGACGCGGAACGGCTTGCTCGAGGCATCGACGGTTTCGATAATACCGTTTTTGAGCTCGGCACCAAACTGCGTGGCCTGTGCTTTCATGTTGTTTACGAGTTCGGGGCCGCTGATCCCCTCGGGAAAGCCAGGATAGTTCGCGACGTCGGTCGTCAGGGTGAGCTGGCCGCCGGGCTCGTCGCCTTCGATGACCAGCGGCTCGTTGTTCGATCGGCCGGCGTAGATCGCGGCGGTGAGGCCGGCGATCCCGGTGCCGGCGATGATGAGGGTTCGGTGTTCGACGATATCGTCGCTCTCGAGGCCGAGCTTGTCGTCCAACTCGCCCGTCTCGTTGAGGGCGCTGGTGTCGTCCCAGCCGCCGATGAGTTCGTCGTCGATGAATACTTGGGGAGCTGTCTTGCGGCCGTTGGCGCGGTCGATCATCTCCTCGAAGCGCTCCTCGTCGCCCGTGACGTTGTAGGTCTCGTATTCGATGCCTTTCGCGTCGAAGAGGTCCGTGGCCTTGACACAGTACGGACAGTTCTCCTTGGTATAAATCTCGACTCGAGGCTGGTCGCTCATGCCCAACAGTTGGGAAACTGGGCCTAAACGCCTTGCGTTCTCAGCAATCGCCTGTTCGAACTATAGTAGCCACTGACCGTCAGTGCGTACCCGATCGCACGACAGCTGTGCGGTCGGTGTGCAAACCGTTTCAGTTGTTACGATATTATGCCAAACGGAGACGTTCGGAGTCCACTCGCCGGACGACGACGCACTTACAGTGTCGACGGCCGACCATCGACTATGGCTGCGGATCTCGAGGAGAAGACGGACCGGTACGGTGAACTGCTCGCAGAGGCACTCGAGGCGGCATCAGTCGCTCCACCCACGGGGACCCCGATGGCCGAGGCAGCAGACGAGTGTTACGAGATGGCGTCGTCGTATCTCGAGGATGGAACCCACTTCCGCGAGGAAGGCGACCTCGTCAACGCACTGGCGTCGTTCTCGTACGGTCATGCATGGCTCGATGCGGGGGCACGCGTGGGGCTGTTCGATGTGCCAACGGAGGGACATCTGTTTACCGTCTGAACGCCTCCACCTGGCAATACTGTGCCATTAAAATCGTGTTTTGAATGCTGAATAGATCGCTCGAGGTGGTGAAATGACAGCAAATGTGTCTTTGGACTCATCGCGATCGGGTATGACACTGGCCGCCAGACGCTGTCGGACTAATCCACATAATTAATACATATATAACCGAAACATATATACCTGTTTCCCCGAGTAGTTTATAAAGTAGGCGAAACCTTTATAAGCCTTCCGGCCTTACTCTATGTTAGCCGAGGCGACCGGGTTTCTTCTGGTTACCCCACCCGGGAGCCCCGAGTAACCAACTCGATACACTATGACAGACACTCGAATCAGAACCTATACGAACGAAAAGGAACAGGAAAAAGAAGAAACGACCGAGCGGTCGGGTGAGCAAGAGCACTGCCCAGAGTGTGGTGGCCGTCTCATCACCGACGAAGAGCACGCCGAAACAGTCTGTACGGACTGTGGACTCGTCGTCGAGGAAGACGAGGTCGACCGTGGTCCCGAATGGCGTGCCTTCGACGCCAGCGAAAAAGACGAGAAGTCCCGCGTCGGTGCCCCCACGACGAACATGATGCACGACCAGGGGCTGTCGACGAACATCGGCTGGCAGAACAAGGACGCATACGGACGCGCCCTCTCGAGCCGCCAGCGCCAGAAGATGCAGCGCCTGCGCACGTGGAACGAGCGGTTCCGCACCCGCGACTCGAAAGAACGCAACCTCAAGCAGGCCCTCGGCGAGATCGACCGCATGGCCAGTGCGCTCGGCCTTCCAGAGAACGTACGCGAGACCGCCAGCGTCATCTACCGACGCGCCCTCGAGGAGGATCTCCTCCCAGGCCGATCGATCGAAGGCGTCGCGACGGCCTCGCTGTACGCTGCCGCCCGTCAGGCCGGCACACCACGCAGCTTAGACGAAATCTCGGCCGTCAGCCGTGTCGAGAAGATGGAGCTGACCCGAACCTACCGGTACATCATTCGGGAACTCGGTCTCGAGGTCAAACCTGCTGACCCCGAACACTACGTCCCACGGTTCGTCAGCGACCTCGATCTCTCGGATGAGACCGAGCGCATGGCTCGCGAACTGCTCGAGTCGGCCCGTCAGGAAGGCGTCCACAGCGGTAAGTCGCCGGTCGGCCTCGCCGCCGCCGCGGTGTACGCTGCCGCCTTGCTGACCAACGAGAAGGTCACCCAGAACGACGTCAGCGATGTCGCCAGCATCTCCGAAGTTACCATCCGAAACCGGTACAAGGAACTGCTCGAGGCCTCCGATACAGCAACTCCCGCATAAGGACGAGCTGTCGGGTGTGTGTCATCGGGTCGAGCCGTTTATTTTGGGTTGGGGCCGACCGATCGGCGAGCGAACGTGCGACAACACTTTTGAGTAATGGTGTGTAATAGCGTGCCATGGACCAAACGTCCGTGAAACTGTTGTGCCCCGAATGTGCGAAAAGCTGGCAGAGTCCACCTGGTGAACTTGATGCGCCTGCGACGATGTTCCATTGTCCCAACTGTCACGCCTCTCGGCGACTGTCCGAGTTTATGCGAACGGACCGTGATCTGCAGACGCTGAAGCAACTCGGCTGACCGCAGTGCAACGGAAGCTATTCGTGGCTTTCAGTCAACAATACTTGTGGATTAATTGCTCAAACACGATGTTGGAAAGATGAAGGAAATAATATATTGTAGTAGTAACACCATCTTATACTCGCTCCCTTCCGCCAGTATTCGGATAGTAGGCCTGGCTTTCAATCACATATCCTTTATGACACACAGGATATCGTATTAGAGGTGCATGCTAACGAGACTCAAGATAATAATATAACCCTGCAGTGGGTAGGCTTGCATGGTTATGAAGAAACAGGAGCTCATTCACCTTCACGGCCTTCTCGCGGAGGTATCGAACCAGTGTGCAGCGTGGGATGACTGTCAGATCAATCTTGAGGAGTACGAATCGCTTGGTATTCGACCGACATCGATTCATAAATCAAAAACTGATCATAAAGCAGCTGTCTTTGCGCTCGCCGGTGGAATTACAATGAATATGCGTGAAGACGAACAAGAAGCAGTTGCCGCTACCGCAGACTGAGAAATTCGTCGCCTCCTTCGATCATTACAACTCCGTACTGACAAGTCTCGTCCTGGGTGACCGTTTCAGTCGCGACACGTCAGCCGATTGCAAAAGCAGAACTGAATTAATCGGGTATTCCACCAGGAAACAGTCGGTCGCTCACTTGTTACAGTCAGTCTCGTTCGACTAAATCCTCGAATTCGGGAAGAATATCGTCGTCATCGGTCTGGTCAGCATCGGTTTCAGATGGCTCATCCGCAACCGATGGAGACTCGTCTTGGTCGGTGTCTTCGTCTCCATCGGAATCGGTTTCTGACGCCTCTTCGTCGTCTTCGTCCTCGAGTTCGTCAATCTGTAACACCTCGAGCGGGATGTTCTCGAGGCGCTGGCCGATCTCCTTGCGGGCGATCCGTGAGGCGTGTTCCTCGCGCTCGACGTTGAAGACGGTCATCTCCAACTCGAGTGCAACGAGTGCTTCGTCGGCGGCGATAAACGCAGGTGGCAACTCCTCGCCCGCTGGCGACGTGCGCTCACCCATATTGATCTCGACGTAGTTCAAATCAGGGTTCAGCATTTCGCCCGTCTTCGAGATGGCGATGCGAATCGCCTCGTCTTCCGTCTCGACATCGAACACCGGCACGGCAGCCTCGACGACAACCCTGCAGTCCATACCATGGTATTGTCTCGCCACCAGTATGAAAGTTCGCCCCAACAAATGAATCGGCCGCCGACAGGGAGTCTGCGTGGTTACGATGCCGGCATCTATCGCTGTCGTCAGGTTCGAAAGGCAAAAGCATACGCCCCCGAAGGCACGGACAGATGGAGACAGGGACGATCACCCTCGACGGACTCTCCGGCG
Source organism: Natronorubrum sp. A-ect3 (assembly GCF_041821125.1). Classification (NCBI taxonomy): domain Archaea; kingdom Methanobacteriati; phylum Methanobacteriota; class Halobacteria; order Halobacteriales; family Natrialbaceae; genus Natronorubrum; species Natronorubrum sp. A-ect3. The sequence goes on from NZ_JBGUBB010000002.1 coordinate 584,811, forward strand.
GCCTCGATCTGTACCGCACGCTCGAGAGCGGCCAGAGCTACTGCTGGCGACGGAGCGATGGTGAGATGTACGGCGGCTCGCCTGCACCTGACGCGTGGTATCACACCGTCGTCAGGGGGCCAGAAACGGACTCGGACGCCGTAATCCGTGTCCGCGTTCGCGATGGGCACCTCAAGTGGGAGTCGACGGTCGACGCCGAACCGCTCGTCCGCCGGCTGTTACGATTGGACGACGACCTCGAGTCGATCGTCGCGGCCGCGCCGGACGATCCACTCCTGGATGAAGCTTACGCGGCCCACCGCGGGATGCGACTGGTCGAAGATCCATCCTTTGCCTGTCTGATCTCGTTTATCTGTTCGGCCCAGATGCGTGTGGGCCGAATCCATGGCATGGTCTCGACGCTAGCCCGCGAGTACGGCGACCCGATCGAGTTCGACGGCGACGTCTACCACGCGTTCCCAACGCCACCCCAGCTCGCAGCAGCGACCGAAGCAGAACTGCGCGATCTCGGCCTCGGCTATCGAGCACCCTACGTCGTCCGCACGGCGAAGATGGTCGCCGACGGCGAGGCCCACCCCGAGGAGGCACGCGACCTCGAGTACGAACAGGCTCGCGAGTATCTGACCCGGTTCGTCGGCGTCGGCGACAAGGTGGCCGACTGCGTCCTCCTCTTCTCGCTTGGCTTCGACGAGGCCGTGCCGCTGGACACGTGGCTCAAGTCGGCGATTGAAGAGTACTATCCCGACTGTGATCGCGGCACCTACACGGCGACCTCGAGAGCGATTCGGGACCGATTGGGGGGCGAGTATGCGGGCTACGCACAGACGTACATCTTTCATCACCTGCGGACCGGGGAATGACCCCAATTCGAGACGACGAACTTTTTGTTAGCTAGTTGATTATAGTGGCGTATGAGCCCCGAGTCGCCGCTCTTCCTTGGTGTCGCTGCGGGGTTCGTTGGGCTCCTGGGCGTCCTCATCAAATACGCCGGTGCAGTGCGGTTAATCGCAGGCTACGACCCGGACCGAGTCACCGACGAAGCGGGACTTGCAGAGTTCATCGGGACGAACACGCTCTACGTGGCTGCGCTTCTCATGTCCGTCGCAGTCGTCGAGTACACCGATCCGTTCGACGGAACAGCGGTCGTCTGGATCGTGTTCACCATCAGCGTCATCGGGCTCGCTGCTCGCATGATCGTTGGCAGTCGTCGCTACGAAACGTCGGAGTGAGCGCATGGGTCAGTGGCTGGCAACTCGAGCGATGCCGCGGTGGGACCTCGACAGGGAGCCGGATTTTTGACGCTCGCACTCGAGAGTCCAGTCATGACGGATCGAACCCGCGCACACGTCTTCGTCTCCGGAACCGTCCAGGGCGTCTACTACCGTGCAAACACGCGTGAAACAGCCCGCGAGAAGGGTATCGACGGCTGGGTGAGAAACCTCGAGGATGGCCGCGTCGAAGCGGTTTTCGAAGGGCCTGAAGCCGCCGTCGAGTCGATGGTCGAATGGTGTCACACGGGCAGTCCCGCAGCCGACGTCGCAGACGTCGATGTCGAGTACGACACACCACAGGGTGAGGACGGCTTCGAAATTCGGTACTGAACCGCCTTGTGTGGGGTCGCCATCACTCCCATCCCAAGTCGGCCTATTCGTCCGACTCGAGTGCTTGTAGCGCTGCCTCGAGCCACGCCGGCTCGTCGGTGTACTTCCATTCAGCCCACTCTGCCTTCTCACCGGCGTAGTACGCACGGTACGCGCCGACGGGGTCGCCCGGCCGTTTGTACTCGTTGGGCATCGCCTGTGGCCGCGGCGTCGGCTCCGTGGTCGGAAACGCGATCTCGGTGGGGTCGATGCGCTCGATTACTTGCCAGCTGGCGTGGTCGTCGTCTTTGTCATACCGCTCGACGAACTCGGCGTTGAGCGCCCCAGCGTGGTCGCGCAAGCGAAGCCAGTTGGCTTTCGATTCCGCGGTCCACTTCGTGACCGGGTGGCCGACGTGGGTCGATCCATAGAGGAAGTCAGCCTCATATCCGTTCTCTCGAGCTGCCGTACAGAGCATCTGTGCCGCCTCGAGCAGCAGTTTGTTTACGTGCTGGTCGCAGTGATACCGTGCGGCGAGGCGTGGATCCTCGTCGAGCCAGAAGACGTTCACATCGAACGGAGGTGCCCAAAGAACGAGACGCTACCGGTCAACGGCGGGTCTCAGAAAACGAGATCGAATGGCTCCACGCCGGCGAAACCAGGCAGTGCGATCACGAGCGAGCACGTGATGAACAGAACGACAGTGTACACCCGATCACCGACAGCCCTGCGTCAGAACGAACGCACAACCGTCGTTAGCAGTCGGTCTGATCGCGCCGACTGAACGGCAAAGCGGAGGGTTCATTTTTACGAACGCAGAACTGTCTGTATGGTCTCGCGACGACAGGTGCTCACAGCAGCCGGAGCTGGAATCGGGATCGGTGTCGCGGGCGTCGGGGTAAACGAGTCACTTCACCGCGGAAAGGTCTGGGAGAAGTGGATTCGTGGACGACGCGACGGCGAGAACGACGACCTCCACGTCGTCATCGCAGATACCACCACCCAGTCGCCCTACGTCACCGAACGGTTCGAAGACGCCGATGTGTTCACCCGCTCACAGGAGAGAGCGCCCGTCGTTACCGAAGAGACAAAAGCGACGCTTCAGGACCACTACGACGGCCTCGAGTACGGCGTTATCGTCAGCACGACCGGCGAAAGACAGGTTCGCGAGGGCGGAACGGTCTCTCGCGAGGCATTCAACGACGTCCAGATCTTCGACGAGGCGACCGCGGTCGCGGCCAGGGGACGGTTCCGGTTACTCTAGTCCCCACACGCTTCTCGCAGCCGCGGGTGTTCAATCAAGCCAGAAACCGTTCACAGTGAACCGGGGGCCGGCGATACGAGCGCATGTCGCTCGAGAGGGCCGTCGTCGGTGAGGAAAGCGTTATGATTCGGCGGCGGTGCTCCGATAGCCGGCAGTGAACTCGTATGCGACGAGAACGATCAGTAGCGCTGCGACGAGGCCCGCAATGAGCAGCCGTTCGCCCGGGTCTGCGCTGGAAAACCCGAGCATCGCGATTACGAGTGACAGGACAGCAGCGATCCGAACGCGCTGTCGGCCGGGAACGTCGTCGTCGGTGACGGCGAGATACAGTTGCGGCACGACGATTCCGATTCCAGCTAGAACGACGAACGTCACCACGGCACTCTGTGCACCGATGCCCGTAAGCCCGATGCCGACCACGGCGAGCCAGACGGCCAAAAGTGAGCCGATGAGGACGCGGTTTTCGCGGGAGACCATATGACAGACTATCCTGTTAGCTCCATCACCTCTTTGGAACTGTTCACGATCCAACGTCCACGGGCCGGTCCGGCGGTCGACTCTCTCGAGAGAAGAGATACACTCCCACACGCTTAACGCGCCCGCGGGCAAATCCATAGGATATGATTACAGGCAAACGGATGGCCGCCGTCGACGAGAACGCGGCCGCCTTGGGCGTCCCACAAAAGCAGTTGATGGAGTCGAGCGGGCACGCCGTCGCTCACGAAGTGAAAGACCTCACAGAGCCGGGCGCTCGAGTCGCGATCGTCGCCGGCCGGGGGAACAACGGCGGGGACGCGTTCGTCACGGCGAGATTTCTCGATGCGTACGACGTTACCACCCTGTTGCTCGGCCGTGCGGAAGCCATCGGCACGCGGATTTCGAAAGAGAACTGGAACGCACTCGAGTGCGCCGACTACGACACCCGCGAAGTAACCGACTCGAGTGCGTTCGACCTCCCCGAAGCCGACGTGATCGTCGACGCGATGCTTGGGACGGGAATCAGCGGCGACCTTCGAGAGCCGGCAGCGACTGCAGCCGAAGCGATCAACGCCGCCGACGCGACCGTCGTTTCGGTCGATGTCCCCTCTGGCTTCGACGCCGACGAGGGTGACCACGCCGACAACGGTGTCGAGGCCGACCACGTCGTCACCTTCCATGATGAAAAACCGGGACTGGCCGATCTCGAGGCCACCGTGGCGGTCGCGGATATCGGGATTCCAGCAGCCGCAGAGTGCCTCGTTGGACCGGGCGACGTCGCCCTCGCACGCCCTGATAGCCGGACGGGACGCGCGTTCGTCATCGGTGGCGGCCCCTACACTGGTGCACCGGCACTCGCCGCACAGGCCGCGCTCCGAACCGGGATGGAGCTCTCGTTCGTCGCCGCACCCGAATCCGTCGCCGGCGAAATTCAGGGGTACAGTGAGGATCTCATCGTCCAGCCCTACGAGCACGATATCCTCACGCCGGCACAGGTCGACGACCTCGTCGACACCGCAGAACGCTATGACGACGTCGTCGTGCTCGGCCCGGGGCTGGGCACCGCCGACGAGACGCTCGAGGCAGCCCGTCAGTTCCTCGAGTCCTACACCGGCCCGGCGGTCGTCGACGCAGATGCTCTCGAGGTCGTGCCCGGCCTCGAGACCGACGCAACGCTGGTCTGTACACCCAACCGACGCGAACTTGCGCGAATGGGCGGGCCGGATGTGGACGCACTGGCCCCAGTCGCAGACGAGATCGAAGCCTTCGCGGCATCGCTCGGTCACGTCGTCCTCGCAAAAGGTGTCGACGATGTCGTAACCGACGGCAACCGAACCCACATTAGCCGCTCCGGAACGCCCGGAATGGCGGTCGGCGGCACCGGCGACACGCTCGCTGGCGTCACCGCGGCGCTGTTAGAGCACGCCGACCCACTCGAGGCCGCGGCGGCGGCCGCACAGGTCAACGGCCTCGCGGGCGAACGCCTCGCCAACCGAGATGGCAACGGTCTGCTCGCCTCCGAATTATGTGCGCAACTCCCAGCAGTGCTGTGGGGTGAGAGCAATGAGTGACGAGACGACGGGCCACGCCGATGAGCTGACACACACCACTGACGAGGGCGATGTTCAGATGGTTGACGTCGGCGACAAACCCGATAGCAAGCGTCGCGCGGTCGCAGCCGGCGAGATTCGTCTCCAGCCGTCGACGATCGAGGCGATCCGTGAGGATGGCGTCGGCAAAGGCGACGTCCTCGCGACGGCCCGTATCGGCGCGATTCAGGCCGTCAAACACACCTGGGAGACGATTCCGATGTGTCATCAGATTCCGATCACGAACGTCGACACCGAGTTCGACCTCGGCGAGGACCGCATCGAACTCGAGGTTGCGGTCGGGACAACCGGGAAGACGGGCTGTGAGATGGAGGCCTTAGAGGGCGTCACGACCGGGCTCAACGTCGTCTGGGATATGGTCAAAGCCGTCGAGAAAGACGACGAAGGGCAGTATCCCGACACCGGCATCGAGAACGTGCGGGTGCTCACGAAGGAGAAACACCGAACGGAGTAGTCACAGACCGTTTCGGAGGGCGTTCTGTGCGGAGATGGAGAGTTGAGGACGTGATTTGCGGGGCGAACTGTCCGGCAGCGTAGCGATGAGCGCTAGAGGTCCATCCCGCCGTTGACGTCGATCACTTCGCCGGTGACGTAGGAGGACTCCTCGCTGGCGAGGAAGCGAACGACGGCAGCGATGTCTTCGACTTCCGCGAGTCGCTCGAGCGGGATCCCCGAGATGATTCGCTCGAGGACCGAATCCGGAACGCTCTCGAGCATGTCGGTCGCGGTAAAGCCGGGTGCAACGCAGTTGGCCGTCGACCCGCCCTTGGCGAGTTCAAGCGCGATCGTTCGGGTGAACCCGAACATCCCACTCTTGGCGGTGGCGTAGTTGGCCTGCCCGAAGTTGCCCTGCTTTCCAACGACGCTCGAGATGTTGACGAGCCGGCCCTCGTGTGCGTTCCAGATGTCGTCGAAAAACACCTGCGTGCAGTTGAACATCCCACCGAGATTGACGTCCATGACTCGATCCCACTCCTCACGGCTCATGTCCGTGAACTGTTCGTCGGCCGTGATGCCGGCGTTGTTGACCAGCACGTCTGCCGGGCCGAACGCCTCGTGGCAGACTTCGTGCATGTGCTCGACCTCTGCCCGGTCGGAGACGTCTGCACGCGCCGCAACCGCCTCACCACCGGCCGACTCGATCGCTTCGACGGCCTCGTGAGCAGAGCCCTCCGATGAGCGGTAGTTGATCACGACATTTGCACCCTTTTCACCGAGATGTTGTGCGATTCCCCGCCCGATACCGCGTGCCGAGCCTGTGATGACGCAGGTGCGTCCTTCCATCGACATGATGCATACCTATTGTAGCTCCGATGGTAAATAATAACCTGTTAGATATTGGAACCGAACTGGTTCGGCCCCACAGGAGTTATCACTGACAGAGACAGTTGCTGGACAGCAGTGTCAGGGGGACACGGCAGAAACCGAGTGAAGAACGAGTCGTGGTCCGGTGACGACGTCAGCGGTTCCGTGCCTGACCGATCCAGTCCTCGATTCGACTCGGCGAGATACCCGTCTCGCTGGCGAGGTCTGCGACGTCGGCTTCGGCAAGCTGGTCGAACGTCTCGATACCAGCGTCGGCCAGACTGTCCGCGTACGCCTGTCCAACACCGTTGAGGTCTGTGAGATCGTCCGCGTCGGCGTCGGCAACGGACTGGTCGTCGGCGGTCGTCTCAGTCGGCTCTGTGGGCTCAGACCCGACGTCTTCGTTGTGTTCGGGCTCGACGCCCGTCCCGCCATCGGTGACGTCCTCGAGACTGGATTGGCCGCCAGCATCAGCAGCGACCGCTGTGTCCGTGTCCGTGGTCGTTTCGGCCGAAACCTCGGCCACGGCCTCGGTTTCGGTTTCGGTCCCGTTCGAGCGTGCTTCGAACCACTCACAGACGTCCGGCCACAGCTCGTCGTGGCTGCGTGAGGAGACGGACATGCCGATGTGGCCCGTTGCGAACTCGAGGACCTCGGTATCGTCGGACGAGACGAACTCGTTGAACGGTTTGGAGGCCTCTGGCGGGATGAGGTGGTCGTACTCTGCGACAATCTGAAGCAGCGGCATGTCGATGTTCTCGAGGTCGACGTGTTTGCCGTCCAGATAGAGCTCGTTGTTGATCAGCTTGTTCTCCTGATAGATGTCGCGGATGAACTCCTCGTAGACGACGCCAGCGACGTCGATCCCCTCGTCGAGCCACCGCTCCATGCGAGCGAAGTTCTCGACGAAGTCCTCGTCGTCCATGTTCTCGTAGAACCGGACGTACTTCGTCACGTTGTTTGCGACGGGGTCCATCAGCGCGAATCCGACGTCCAAGAACTCGGCCGGAACGTTGCCGAACGTATCCGTCACTGTCTCGGGATCGTAGAACTCTTCGCTACCCCAGAGTTCGAGCACCCCACCGTCACCGGCAAAGCAAAGTCCAGCGGCCATCAAAGCCAGGTTCTGGACTTTCTCGGGGTGCAACGACGCGTACATGGCCGACATGGTGCCGCCCATACAGTAGCCGAGAATGTTGACTTTCTCTTCACCGGAGCGTTCGCTGACGACATCGACACAGTTGTCGATGTAGCGGTTGACGTAGTCGTCGAGCGACAGCTGTCGATCCAGCTTCGACGGCTCGCCCCAGTCGATCAGGTAGACGTCGAAGCCGGCCTCGAGCAGCGTCTGGACGACCGAGCGGTCGGGCTGAAGATCGAGGATGTACGGCTTGTTGATCAGCGCGTAGACGATGAGGATCGGAACGTCGTGTTGCTCCTCCGTCATCGGCTCGTAGTGGAGGAGCTTCAGCTTGTTCTCCTCGTAGACGACCTCGCTCGGCGTCTGTCCGACCTCGGCGTTCTCGAGCGTTTCGGTTCGCTCGGGGGCAACCTGGCTCTTTTCGGCCAGATCGGCGGTCGCCTCCCAGGCCTCTCGTTGCATATCCAAGACGGTTGCGTACGGGTTTTTCATTGTTCGTCGTCCAGGTGCTCGAGGACGCGATCGAGTTTCTTCTCGACGGCGTGTTGCCGACGCTCGAGTTCGACGAGGCGGTCACCAACCTCGACGACACCGTCCTCGGTTGCAAAGCCGAGCGACCGCAAGGTTTCCTGGGACGCCTCGTCGGCCTCCTGTTGCAGTTCGAGCACGTCGCCGACGGTTTCGCCGGTCATTTTGGCGAAGGCGGTCGTCGACATGACGTCTTTGAACGCCTCGTTGGCCGTGTTTAGCCAGATGTCACGGAACTCATCGACGTCGACGTCCTCGCCCTCGAGAGTGTCGTTCATCCGCTCGACCATCTGCTGTGAGGCGTTCATCCACGTCTCGTAGGCACGGGCGTACCCCTCGACACCATCGGAGAGTTCGTTGTCCTCGCTGACCTCGCCGACGGTCTCCGACCAGCTCTCGACGAACTCGGCCTGGGCTTCCATGTTGTCCTCGAGTGCGTCGAGAAACTGTTCATTCCACTGTTCGACAAACGCGTTCCAGTTTTGCATCTGGGGCTGTGAATCTGTCATTGGTATAAAATTGGGAATCGACTGTCAAAAGCCTACGGCCTCTTTCAACGTCTACGCAGAGACGTCGAACTCGTCGGTGGCGTCTTCGACGTTCTCGGCGACGGCGGAGACGTTCTCTTCGACCTGACCGTGGGCCTCGAGGACGGCGTCGAACGAGCTGTCGACCATCTCGGAGTAGTTCGCGGCGAACTCGTCGTAGGCAGCTTCGGACTCATCGAGCATCTCGAGCATGGACTCCATCGACTGGGTCTGGGCTTCGGAAGCGGAGTCGAAACCGTCGTCGACGAGTTCACGCATCTCGTCGAAGTCGGCGGCGTCCTCGGGCATCGAGGCCTCAAGGGCGTCGAAGTAGGCGTGGATGGCACCTTTGGTCATCTCGGTGTTGGACTCGAAGAGGGTGCTCGAGGACTCCATCGCATCGCTGAAGGCGCTGATCGACGCCTTCTGGGCCTCGAGAGCGTCGTGGGTAAGGTTCTGGGACTGTTCAACTGCGGTGCGCTGTGCGTCGAAAACGGCGGTGAATGGGTTCTGTGTCATGGTATTAGTCTCGGTTTCGTTTGACGGGTACGACGATCGTCTGGACGATATCTCCCTCTTCGATGTCGAGGGCTTCCCGCTCTGGACCGGGAATACTGATCCGACCACCGCTCTGGACACGGGCTTTGAACGTTGCCGTTCCCATGTTCATCGGGCCAAGCGCTGACCCGGTGTCAAACGGGTTCGAGCTTCCGGCTTGCATCATCTTCTGCAACAGCTCCTGCTGGGATTCGGCAACCTGCTCGCCTGCCTCCTGCATCTGTTCGGTGAACATCGCAGGTGGGAACCAGGGCGTTCGGTCGGAGTCGTCCGTCATCACCTGTAACAACGAACCCGATGCATATAAACCTTCCCACCAAAACCCATCTGATGCCATTGAGTGGTTCAATTTGTATTTTGACTCCGCTAGATGTTTCTATCTGTATTTTCGCACTCACATACATGTGGTATCGTATAACAATCGCTATTTTCGACAAAACAGCCCTAAGAGCGCCTCTAGTACTAAATTACTCGGCAATATATAGAGTAAATTCGTCTTGGGTAAGCCAAAGAAGTCATAACCATCACACACCTACAGACAGACTAGATGTCCCACCAGAACACCGCGAAAGACAATTTCGCTGCGATGACTGACGCGTGGGCGACGATGACACAGACGGTCCTCCAGAGTGCAACCGCGGCAAACCGTGCAGCGATGTCTGCAATGTTGGCCCCGGGGCTTTCGAACGGATCAGGAAGCGAGACTGTCGCTGCATCGATCCCGTCGATCGATCACTCTCATCTCGACTGGCAGTTCGACCGAACCGTCGACGATACCGAGAATATCAGCGTTGGCGACACTGTCACGTTCGAGAAGGTTCTCAGTGAAGACGACGTCCGTGCGTTCGCTCACATCAGCGGCGACACGAACCGACTGCATCTCGACGAGGAGTTCGCAAGCGACACCCGATTTGGCGAGCGGATCGTCCACGGCACGCTCGTCTCCGGACTCATCAGCGCCGCGCTGGCTCGACTCCCCGGACTCACGATCTATCTCTCCCAGGATCTCGAGTTCAGTGGCCCCGTCGGGATCGGCGACCGCGTCTCCGCCCGCGTCGAAGTCGTCGAAGACCTCGGGAACAGACAGTACCGACTCGAGACGGTCATCCGGAACGAAGACGACGATGCGACCGTCATCAACGGCGAGGCTGTCGTGCTGATCGACGATCTGCCTGACGAGTAATCGCGGTCTCAACGGCACCCCAACGTCGTCAGTCGGCTTGCCACCACACAGCTGCCGGTCCGATCCCCGCCCGGAGCGTGTGCAATGTTGCTAAGTAGCTCCTCGCGGAACGCCTCCCTATGACCTTATTCGGGACTGCAGGAATCCGTGGTCCAGTCGAGGAGGTGACGCCGGCGCTGGCACTCTCAGTCGGCCAGGCCGTCGGAAATCCTAGCAAAACGGTTGTCGTCGGCCGCGATGGTCGAGAGACCGGCCCCGCACTCGCTGCGGCCATCGAAGCCGGCCTCGAAAGTGCCGGTGCCGACGTCCGTCGACTCGGTGAGGTACCGACGCCAGCACTCGCGTTCGCCTCGCGTGGACGAACAGGCGTGATGCTCACCGCGAGTCACAACCCGCCCACGGACAACGGGATCAAGCTCTTTGCTGATGGCGTCGAGTACGACCGAACTGCCGAACGGGCCATCGAAGACCAGCTCGACGGTGCCAAGCACACGACCGACCTCGCTTCGTGGGACGAGTGGGGCCAGTCGTCGACCCACGACATTCTCGAGCAGTATCGCGACAGTGTCGTCTCATACGTTCTCGAGCAGTTCGACGGCACGGACACGGCACAGCCTGCGTCTACTGGCCCCCTCTCTGGGCTCTCCATCGCTGTCGACTGCGGCAACGGGATGGGATCAGTTGCGACACCACACGTCCTCGATCGACTCGGTGCCGAGGTCGTCGCAGTCAACGCGAACGTCGATGGCCACTTCGTCGCCCGCGAGAGCAAACCGACACCGGAGACCTTGTCGGCGTTTACTGCCTTTCTCGAGGAGGGAACGGAGACACAACGCGGCACGGAACGAACACGCGGTGAACCCGCAAGCGGATTCGATCTTGGGCTGGCCCACGACGGGGATGCCGACCGACTCGTCGTACTCGATTCGGATGGAGAGGTCATCCACGAAGACACGATTCTCGCCGTCGTCGCAGCCCACTACACCGACGCGGCAGATGTCGACGATCCAGTCGTCATCACCACACCCAACGCCTCCGCCCGCATCGACGAACAGGTCCGTGACGCTGGCGGCCGCGTCGAACGGGTCCGACTCGGGGCGCTTCACGAAGGTATCGCCCGAGAACGGAGCCGTGGGAACGACGACACAGAGATCGTCTTCGCTGCCGAGCCGTGGAAACACATTCACACGGCGTTCGGTGGCTGGATCGACGCCGTCGTCAGCGCTGCTGTCGTCGCCGCGTTAGTCGCCGACGCCGGCGGGACAGACGCCCTCCGGGAACCTGTCTCCGAGCGCCCCTACCGAAAGGTGAGCGTCGACTGTCCCGACGACGCCAAGGCCGAGACGATGGCCACCCTCGAGACCGCACTCCCCGAGGCGTTTTCCGATGCCACAGTCAACACCGACTACGGCGTTCGCCTCGAGTTCGACGACGCTTCGTGGGTACTCGTCCGACCGAGCGGCACCGAACCGTACGTGCGTCTGTACGCCGAGAGTGACACCGTCGACGAACTCGTCGAGACGACACGCGGCGTCATCGAGTCCGCAGTGTCCGAGTCGACGTAGCGTGCAGTAGGCAGTTTCTTGCACTCGCTCGAATCAGTACACCCATGCACGATCTGATCGATGCTGCCCGTGGCGTCCAGTCAGCTGCTCACGTTCCGTACTCGGAGTACGCCGTCGGCGCTGCGCTCGAGACCGAAGCTGGCGAGGTCTTCGTCGGCTGTAATCTCGAGAACGCCAACTACAGTAACAGCCTTCACGCCGAGGAAGTCGCGATCGCCGAGGCGGTCAAAAACGGCCACCGCGAGTTCGCCCGTATCGCCGTCAGCTCCGGTCGCCGGGACGGTGTCACCCCCTGTGGGATGTGTCGCCAGACGTTAGCCGAGTTTTGTGACGACGAACTCCTCGTCATCTGTGACGAAGGCGATGACGAACCGCCAACGAAGTACACGCTCGGCGAACTGTTGCCGAATACGATCTCCGAAGAAACACTCGAGTAGCGCCGTTCGTCCGGGCTGCGGTTCATGCCCGATCACAGCGACCGCGAGGAGTTGAGGACAACGAGCAGACTGCTTGTCGCCATCGCCACCGCTGCGAGCAACGGGTTCAGCAGGCCGACGATCGCGAGCGGAATCGCGATCGCGTTGTACATGAACGCCCAGCCGAGATTCTGACGGATCCGCCAGTAGGTTCCAGCGGCGATATCGAAGATCTCGACGACTGCCTCGAGGTCGTCGCCGACGATGACAGCGTCGGCGGCGTCAGTTGCAAGCTGTGTCCCACTTCCCATCGCGATACCGACATCTGCGGCGGCCAGCGCCGGCGCGTCGTTGCTCCCATCGCCGACCATCGCAACCGTCCCGCGAGCGCGAAGTCGCCGAACAGTCTCGGCTTTTGCCTCCGGCGGAACCCCAGCGAAAACGTCGTCGACACCGTCGACGGCTCGGAACCGGTCGGCTGATGCGCCCTCGTCGCCGGTGAGAACGACGACTTCCCGGCCATCAGCGAGCGTCTCGACAGCGGCTTCCCAGTCTTCTCGCGGCGAGTCGCCGACGACGACCACGCCGTGGGCCCGATCGTTCCAGCCGACGACGACCGGAACGTCGCCAGCTGCTCGCACGTGATCGATCCGGTCCCCGAGTGCTGCGGGAATCGAGAGCCCGTGTTCACGAAGCAGGTCGGGGTGGCCGACGAACACTCGTTCGCCGTCGATGACGCCGCTTACGCCGCGAGAGTAGCGCTCGAAGCCATCGGCGTCAACAGTTTCCTCGAGATCGTGGTCTTCGGACGCTGCTTCGGTGATGGCCTGTCCGATCGGGTGTTCCGAGAGCGCCTCAACGGCACCGGCACGCCGCAAGATCGTTTCGGGGCTGGCATCTGTGGCCATCGAGTCCGCACCCGTGGCGATGTGAACACCCTCGACGGACATCCGGCCTTCAGTGAGTGTGCCAGTCTTGTCGAGGACGACAATATCGATAGCCGGCGCATCCTCGAAAATCGTCTCCGCGGCGACGACGATCCCCCGTCGTGCGGCCGTCTGCACACCGGAGGCGATTGCAAGCGGTGTCGCGAGGCCGAGCGCACAGGGGCAGGAGACGATGATAACGGTGAGGCCGACGAGAAACGCCGTCGAGAGCGGCGACCCTGTCGCGAGCAAAAGTGCAGTGACAGTTGCTGCGAGAACGACGACAAGCGGCACGAAAATCGTGGCGAGCTTGTCCGCGAGTCGCTGGACGCCGGGCCGTGCACTCTGGATCGACCAGAGCAAGGAGACGAGCCGGTCGTGAGTGCTTTCGGCGTCGTCACCGACTTCGACGACCAGTGGAGCGTCGGTGACGACGGTCCCTCCTCGAACCGGATCGCCCGCCTGCTTTTCGACGGGCAGTGATTCACCAGTGACCAGCGACTCGTCGACGGCAGCTTGTCCGTCGACGACAGCACCGTCGAGTGGCACGCGCTCACCAGGCCTGACGAGCAGGTGTTCGCCGGGATCGACAGCTGAAAGCGGGACCATCTCACCGTCGTCTGCACGCCGGGCTTCGTCGACCTGTGACTCGGTTAGATCCGAGAGCAGGCCAGCAGCTCGGCGTTTGATCAGCCCCTCGTAGTACGTCCCTGCCGTAACGACGAGGATAATCGCGACTGTGACGTCGAAGTACAGATCTGTCCGGCCGAGACCCATCGCTAGCGTACTGTATGCATACGAACCCACCGCAGCGAGCGTGACGAGCAGGTCCATGTTCGGCATTCCGGCTCGAAGGCTCACGTACGCACCGCGTAAGATTGGATAGCCGGTGTAAAACAGGACGAACGACGTCATCAGCCAGATGTTCGCGACGACGTAATACCCATCGTAGCTGCCGAACTCCGCCAGCGGCTCGTAGCCGAAGTACGTCGGATACAGAAACAGCGCATACCAGATCATCACCATCATTCCGAACATCCCGCCGCCGATCAGGAACTTTACCAGCGCCGCGTCTCGAGGCTCGTCGCTGCGTCCCTCACCACGATCGCGAGCGTCGTAGCCATAGCCGGAGACGAGCTCTGGAAGCGTCTCCGCCTCGAGCGACTCGGGATCGTACACCAGCCGGAGCGTATCCGTTGCGTAACTCGCTTCTGCACCGTTGATGCCGTCGGTGGCAGTCGCACGCGTCTCGAGAAACGCCTCACAGGTCGCACAGTGCATTCCGTCGACGGCGAGAAACGCATCTTCGCCGTCAAACTCGTCTAAGTCGGGGCCGTCATCGTCGAGTCGGTCCCGGACGGCGTCGGCGTCGGTATCGTCGACCGTCTCGAGCGTTCGGTGGACCTCGAGACAGCCCTGACAGCAGAAGACGCCGTCGACATCGTCTGCGGTGATGGGGTCGGCCGGTGTCGGAAACGAACAGAGCGTACACTCGCCGCTGTCAGCCGCCTGTTGAGTGTCTGTGCCTGGCTCGCTGGAGGGAGGTTCGACGGCCGCATCGGTTTCAGAGTGTGGTGGGAATCGGCTCATGAGCTAAATTTGAGATTGCAGACTCACGATAGCTGGTAAGACCGTGTTAGCAGATGTGAAAGAGTAATCCTGTCTATCAGCAGGGCGGTTAGCAAGCGGACGACTCGACAATACGTGTGGACTTCGGGGAGTCAGCTGGACACGCGAACGAGTCACGTGAGGCCAGACACTTACGACGCGTCGCTCGACCCGTGAGCGTGCGAGTCGCTGACGGGCCCGAACGCGATATAGAGGCTGGTGATGATAATCAAGACGTTGAGTGCAGAGATGGCGCCAGCGGGCAGTGAACTCCCGAACGCATACCAGGTGACTGGCAAGAGCGCCAGTAAGCCGACCACGAGTCCGACTCGTGGAGAGAGCTCTTCGAGTTCCATACTGGACAGGTGGGAGTCGGATTCTATAATAACACTCACCGTTCCTACGGAGTGAGAATGAATCAAGCTGTTAAGCAAGGACTATCCTAACACGGGCGTATGGGTCAGGCGACAGAAGAGCCAGAGCAACTACAAGAGATCGGCCACGATGAGTACGATCCAGTCGGGACACTCGCACTGATCGGACTGTACTTCGTCATTCTTGTGTTGCTATGGTTTTTCGTATACTTCGTTGAATTCCTTGGCAACGATCCGACAGTTATCGGTACGATGTTGATTGGGGGGATAGCCTGATGAACATTCACTCATACGAGAAACTGTGGTTGATCGCCGCACTGCTGTTGATCGTTGGGTTCATCGCAACGATCACGTACGGCTCAGTTGGACTCGGCATCGCGATGGTCGACGACAGTCAGGATACTGTCAACCCCGGCTCTCTCGATGAAGACTTCGGCGAACCACGTGTCGAGCACGTGGGTGAAAACGAGTATGAGGCATACGTCATCGCGCAGACGTTCATGTACCAGCCGGATCCAATCGAGGTGCCCGAAAATAGCGAAGTCACGTTCCATGTGACCAGTCGGGACGTCATTCACAGCTTTAGCCTCGTTGGGACCAACGTCAATACGATGGTGATACCCGGCGAGGTGTCGTCGATGACCGCAGAGTTCGACGAACCCGAAGAGTACGGCGTCGTCTGTAACGAGTACTGTGGCGATTTCCACCACACGATGGAGGGAATGGTACACGTCGTTCCTGAAGACGAGTTCGACATGACCGAGCTCTCGGTCGAGGCAGACGACGAGGTCGAACTCGGTGACGAGGCGACGTTCAACGTTACAGTCGAGAACGGCATGCTCGACGATCTCGAGACGACCGTCACGTTCGAGATCGACAACGAGACGGTCGAAGAGGAGATCACCGTCGCGGGCGGTGGCGCCGAGGAGACGACGTTCACCGTCGACTCGTCGGATCTCGGCGAGGGTGACCACGACTGGACGATTACGGTTGACGACTACGATGACAGCGGAACGCTGACCGTTGTCGACGAACTCGAAGACGAGAACGACGGAGGCAACAACGATGAGTAACGCATATATTGATCAGTTTCCTGCGGAAGCGAAAGTAGTCAAGGCGCTGTTCTACAGCTCCTTTGTCGCACTCGCACTCGGTGGCGTGTTCGGGATCATCCAGACGCTTCACCGAACGGACATCTACCGGTTTATTGACTCGGCGGACTACTACTCCGTCCTCACTGCACACGGTGTGTTCATGGTAATCACGTTCACGATCTTCTTCCTCGTGGGCGTGTTCACCTGGGGTGTGACGACCAGTCTCGACAGGGAAGTCGAGGATATCCGATTCACCTGGGCGTGGGTCGGACTGATGTCGCTCGGGACTGTGATGGCCGCCGTGCCAATTCTCGCTGGCTTGACTGATTCGATCGATATGAGCGCAGCGGTGCTGTTTACGTTCTATGCACCGCTACAGGGCCATCCCCTGTTCTATCTCGGGCTCGTGTTGTTCGTCGTCGGGACCTGGGTCGCCGGGGCTGACTGGTTCCGATCCTGGTGGGCGTGGAAGAAGGAAAACCCTGACGAGCGAATTCCGCTCCCGACGTTCATGGTGTTGACGACGATGATCATGTGGTATATCGCCACGATGGGCGTTGCCACGTCGATCCTCGTCTTCTTGCTGCCGTGGTCGCTCGGCTGGATCGATAGCATCAACCCGCTGCTCACCAGAACGCTGTTCTGGTTCTTCGGCCACCCAGTCGTCTACTTCTGGCTGATGCCAGCGTACATGATGTGGTACGTCATGCTGCCGAAGTTCTCCGGTGGAAAACTGTTCAGTGACCCACTGGCCCGCGTCGGGTTCGTCCTGTTCCTGTTGCTGTCGACGCCAGTTGGGATCCACCACCAGTATCTCGACCCCGGCATCGCAGAAGGATTCAAGTTCATCGCGATGACGAACACGATGTTCCTCCTGCTGCCGAGCTTTCTGACCGCCTTTACGGTCGTTGCCAGCATGGAACACGGTGCCCGCCAGCGCGGCGGCACGGGCTACTTCGGCTGGCTCAAAGCCCTTCCGTGGCGTGACCCAGTCTTCGCCGGGATGGCGCTTGCTGGCTTGCTGTTCGCTGCCGCTGGCTTCTCGGGGATGGTCAACGCCGGGATGAACATCAACTATCTCGTCCACAACTCCCTGTGGGTCGTCGGTCACTTCCACCTCACCGTCGGCACTGCCGTTGCACTGACATTCATGGCCGTCTCCTACTGGTTCATCCCACAGGTGACGGGCAAGGAACTCTGGAACCGCTCCGTTGCGCTGGTCCAGGTCGTCCTCTGGTTCATCGGGATGACGTTCATGACGAACTCGATGCACCGCGCTGGATTGATCGGGATGCCACGCCGGACTGCCGAACCACAGTACGACGGCTTCGAGTTCGAAACGGCCGTCGGCTCTGTCAGTGAGCTTGACGCCCAGATCGCGCTGGGCGGGGTGTTGCTCACTCTCTCGCTGGTGTTGTTTTTCGCCAACATCATCGGCACGGCATTCGGCAGTCGCAGCGACAACCTTCCAGACAACGGGTACGCCGAGGCACTGTCCGGCTCCGATGACGCACCGCGCGTGCTCGACAACCTCAAACTCTGGACCGCGATCGCGGTCGTGCTCGTGATCATCGCGTACTCGCTCCCACTGATGAGCATCGTTGACCGTGGCGGGCTCTACGGCCCCGACATCACCCCGCTGCCGGTTAGCCTCGAGTCAGTGACGTTCCTCGCGTTCGCTGTCGAACACGCCGCAACTGCCACACTCGAGTCGGCCGGAACCGCAGCACAGAGCGCGCTTTCGGGGGTGATGAACTAATGCGCATCTCGAAAGCAGGACTGTTGGTCGTGCTGGCGTTTCTCGCACCGATTCTCGTCGAGTTGCGGACGGTGCTCGCCTGGTTCGATATCCATCTGAGCGTCCTCGAGACGGTTGCACTCGGTGGTATCCTCGTCGCTGCAATCCTCGTGTGGGCGTTCTTACCTGAAGACGGCGACGAGACGACGTCCGAGCGGGACGTCTCGAACTCGGAGCTGTAACCCGAGCGGTACACACGGTTCGATCGTTTTTTTCGTCCCTCGAACGAGACTGACCTGAGCTCCGGATACTGGCTCGTCTGTCTCCGCTGAGACGATCCCAGTTTCGCGAGTCATCCTGGCAATCGGATCGTCCCGTATTTATATACGGTGCCGGCTCGAATCGCCGCTACTCGATGACCGGCGACAGCGAAAACCCGAACACAGACGTACAGTACCATCTCGAGGTCGGTCCAGATGACGTTGCCGAGACCGTGTTGCTCCCCGGCAACCCCGACCGACTCGAGAAAATCGTCGCTCACTGGGACGATCACGAAATCAAAGCCCACCACCGCGAGTACCGGACTGCGACGGGGTCCTACGAGGGGACGCCGATCTCCGTGACATCGACTGGGATCGGCAGTCCGTCGGCTGCCATCGCCGTCGAGGAACTCGCTCGCGTCGACTGCGAGACGTTCATTCGCGTTGGTTCCTGTGGCGCAATCCAGCCCGAGATGGCCGTCGGCGATCTCGTGATTACGACTGGTGCGGTTCGCCAGGAGGGGACCAGCGACGAGTACGTCCGTGAAGACTACCCCGCCACAGCCGATCACGAGGTCGTCAGCGCGTTGATCGCCGCAGCTGACCGACTCGGCTACGACTACCACACGGGGATCACGATGAGTGCGGATTCCTTCTATGCGGGGCAGGGTCGGCCAGGGTTCGACGGCTTTGAGGCCGCCGGATCGGCCGACCTCGTCGACCAGCTCAAAGCCGCGAACGTAAAGAACATCGAGATGGAGGCGAGTGCGATACTGACGCTTGCAAACATCTACGGACTCCGTGCGGGTGCCGTCTGTACCGTCTACGCCAACCGTGACACCGGCGAGTTCCGAACCGAAGGCGAATCACGCGCCGCCGAAACCGCGACGCTTGCGACACACCTCCTCGCGAAGATGGACGCGATCAAGCGTGAGACTGGCGCGGACCGCTGGCATGCCGGCCTTTCGCTTGAGGACTGATACGGACTGCTGTTCTGAGGTCTCGGCACGACCCAAGACGGGTCGTGGCTGCGCCGGCACTGACGGACAACGGTCCGTCTGTTCTCTTTGCTACCCAGCGCACGACACTCGTTCGGTCGAGGGACTCTCGCTAGTCCCGAATCCGGACAACCCCATCCTCGAACACCTTCCGGTTCGGCACGATATACTCCTCGGAGTCGTCCTCGATTTTCGTCACGAACAGGTCGACCTCTTGGACGATTCCCGTCTGGTTGCCGACCCGAATCCGATCCCCGATCCCGTAGGGCTGGTCGAGCAACAAATAAATCCCGGCCGCACTCGAGACCAAAAAATCCTTGAACGCGACAGTGCCGACGATGACGAGGCCAACGGTGTACACCGTAAGCAAAATCAGCAGTGCCAGCACGTGGACGCCAATCTGGCCTAACGCGATGATGAAGGTCACATACAGCACGGAGTATTTGACCAGCTTCGGAAGCAGGGAAACCTCGGGGAGTTTGACCCCGCGGAGATACTCGCCAACGACCAGTTCTGCCTTGTCAGCGATAATGAAGCCGAGAATCAACACGAGGACGGCGATAAACACCTGCGGAATAAACTCCGTCACTCGCAGCCAGAACGCGTCGGTATCCAACAGCTGTGCAATGTGAATCGCCGTCAGAACGGCGATCCCATAAATAAACCACGAGCTCAAGCGGGCGACGATCTTGACCGTGGAGGTACCAATCGACTGGGCGGTCCGCTCGAACGGCGTCCCTTCGACGGCCTCGGGCACCCCAGATGCAGAGAGGAGCTCTTCGTTGAGCCGTCCGACCAGATAGCCGACGACGATCCCGAGTGCCAACACCGCCGCAGCGATGACGGCTGGTTCGTCGATGAGGGTCTGCCAGTCCATATCAGTACGCCTCCGGATCGACCTCCAGGATGAGCTCGCCGGCCTTGAACGCTCGAACGAGCCCATCGCTTTCGGAGAGCACGATCGTAATCGCGTTCGTGTCCCGTGTGATCGCACCACCGGCCATATGCCGCGCTCCCAGTCCCTTCGGGATGTCGACCCCCTCCGCGGATGGCTCGAGGTAGCGGTACGCCGAGACGATCTTGCCCGCATCCGAAATAATGAAGGCGCCGTCGAGTCGTGAAAACTCCTTGAGCATGACGTTCACGATCGGATCGCCGACGTGAACGTGAGACTTCTCGAAGGGGTTGTACGACAGTGGACGGGACTTGTTCATCACCTTTCCTGCATCGCCGACGACGAACAGCGCACCGACCGGCTTCCCTTTCTGACCTTTCTTCCCGAGTTCGACCGCCAGCTCGAGGACGGCTTTGACTACTTCCGGCTCTGCACGCGATTTGACAAATAGATCGTAGATTCCGGTGCGCGTTTCGGCATCCGCTCGAACACGCGAGACGGTGTCGATCCCGTCGCTGAACACGCTCGTCGCACAGGCGAGTTCGTCGCCGTCTTCGATCAAATCCTGTTCGATGGCACCCTCGAGTCCGAACTTGATCCGGTCTCTGATGTCGTCGAACGCGAGCGGCAGCTCGACGAACGTCTCTGCACCCACGGTGTTTTCCGTTCCGATGACGATCAGGTCGAGGTCCTCAATACTCGCACAGCGCTCGTAGTATGAGCCACTTGGTGAGAAAAGGATCACAGCATCGACACTCTGAAAGAGCTCCCCGAATACGTCGTCTAACCCGGCCATTAATCATACAAGCTTCGCCCCGTGAATAAGCGTTTTGGAGCGTCTGACACGCGTCTGCTGTCCGCAGATCGGCTTCGAAACGGTGTGGTCGAGTGGAGTCGGTTCGGCCACTGCTCTCGCCCACATGTCACGACATCAATTCTCTCGTGGGTGTGTCCGTCGCTCGAGACATGGCCAGTGGCGTCTTCTCGTTCGACCGCTGTCAGTCGCGTAACTGCTCGGAAAAGTATGCGCGGGACCGGATTCGAACCGGATGAAACCTCGCTCCGCTCGGTTTCCAGGGTTCGACTCCTCATCGCGATGCTTCTCCTCGCGGAATTGCTCGGAGAAGCATGCGCGGGACCGGATTCGAACCGGCGGATCCCTATGGAACAGCGTCCTAAGCGCTGCGCCGTTGGCCTGGCTTGGCTACCCGCGCTCATCTCCTGATTTTCACGAATCGAGTAAGTACCTGTCGGTCCGCGTCAGCGCTGCTTCACTGGCTCCTCAGGAGACCAGTCAGGGGGCACAATAAACGTAACGTGCTCAGACGCGCGAAGCTGGTGGAGTTCCGCTGCGTGTTCGGCCAGCGAGCGATCCCGGTACGGCATCTCGAGGCCGCAGCCGGTACAGACGAGTTTGCAAGTGGGCTCTTTCATGGACAGACGCAGCCGTAAACCGAAACGGGTGACGGGCGTCGGTTCGACTGTTGGTGGCTCTCTGCTTTAGTAGTCGTATCCTAGTGAAACTGACAGTGAACGGCCAATTTTGCGATTCGTTCGTATCGATACGTTGCCCCGCCGTAGTACCGTATTGGACAACGCAGTCGTCGAAACTAGCAGCGCCATATCTATTAACTGATACCAATAGAAGACGGTCAACCCTGTACTTTATTCGCACGGAGACGATAGTCTGGTGTATGCACAGCGCTCGAGATCGTATCGAGTACGAACAGTGGCTCGAGGAACTCGAGACCGTCGCCGAACGGCTCGAGTTGTCGACCGACGCGCGGTCGTGTGCGATGGACCTATTTCTCGCTGACGTTCCCGAGGACGACCGCTCGAAACAGGCGGTCCTCGCCGCGAGTGTGTATGCTGGGTCGCTCGTCGCTGGCGACGGTCGGACTCAAGGGACAGTCGCTGACGCTGCGGATGTCTCGCGGCTTTCGATTCAGTCACGCTGGAAGGACTTGCTTGAACAAGCCGGACTCGAGCCGCCACGGTGGTAGCGGTGACTGTTTCGGTGGGTTTCTCTACGAAGTGGTATGATATACCATGGTAACTGCGTGATACGGGGGCGAAATCGGATGTAACAGTCCGGTTTCTGTCCGGTAGACCGAGTAATACGCTGCCGACGAAGCGGAATAGAACGTTTGCTGACGGCTCCCAACTGTCACCGCGCGTCGTCTGGGTTATCTGCTGTCTCGCTTTCTTTGAGGACGGTTCCGTGCTCATCGATTTCACCGCGAACGATTCGAGTGCTCGAGATGATGTCGCCGTCGTCGGCGAGCATATGCGGAACCACGACGACATCGAGTGGATCGTGACCCCGTTCACGCCTGATCTCGTTGATCCGCTTCCCACCGTTGCGAGTTTCGGGTGAGACGACCAGGTAGTCGAACTGCGGTTCGGTTGCGATACCCGTTGGCTCATCGAGCCGGCGAATTTCGAACTCGCGGTCCTGTTCGGCGGCGAGTGGCTCGAGTTCCGTCTCGAGCCGCTGCTTTCGTTCGCTGAACGATCTCACGCGCCGTTCGACGTGCCGTGTCTTCGGTGCGAGATTGTCACTCGTCAGTCCCACGGTCACATCGCCGAGTTCGAACGCCCGTTCGAACAGCCGGCGATGGCCATCGTGGACGGGGTCGAACGTCCCACCAAGCGCGACGTCCATACCCCACCACACTGTCGCGGTGCGTATAAAACGGTCGAATCGATGAATCGTCTCTTTGGACAGTCACGTATGCTATGTGGGCTGACTTTCGACATATGACGAAAGTCCCCTTCGCATTGTTTTTAGTAGTCCCCTGCAGTGTCACCGGTATGGGACTAGATGAGGATTCACTGGAGTACCATCGGACCGATCCCCCCGGAAAGATCGAGATTTCGACCACGAAACCGACGAATACGCAGCGTGATCTCTCGCTTGCGTACTCGCCCGGCGTCGCCGCGCCGTGTTTAGAGATCGACGAGGACGAGACCGACGCCTACACCTACACGGCCAAGGGCAACCTGGTCGGCGTCGTCTCGAACGGCTCTGCCGTGCTCGGTCTCGGTGATATCGGTGCACAGGCGTCGAAACCCGTTATGGAAGGGAAGGGCGTCCTGTTCAAGCGCTTTGCCGACATCGACGTTTTCGACATCGAACTCGACGAAGCCGACCCTGACAAGCTCGTCGAAGCCGTCAAAATGATGGAGCCAACCTTTGGCGGCATCAACCTCGAGGACATCAAAGCCCCCGAGTGTTTCACCGTCGAGGAACGCCTGCGCGAGGAGATCGACATTCCGGTCTTCCACGACGACCAACACGGGACCGCCATCATCTCGGGTGCTGCACTGCTCAACGCCGCAGATATCGCCGGCAAAGAGCTCGAAGACCTCGAGATCACGTTCTCCGGTGCCGGCGCAAGTGCGATCGCGACGGCCCGCTTCTACGTCTCGCTTGGCTGCAAAAAGGAGAACATCACCATGTGTGACTCCTCGGGGATCATCACCGAGCAGCGAGCGGCGGAAGGCGAACTCAACAAGTACAAACGGCAGTTCGCTCGCGACGTTCCTGAGGGCGACCTCGCGGACGCAATGGAGGGGGCGGACGTCTTCGTTGGCCTCTCGATCGGTGGCATCGTCTCACAGGAGATGGTCCAGTCGATGGGTGACAATCCGATCGTCTTCGCGATGGCCAACCCCGATCCGGAGATTGGCTACGAGGATGCCAAAGCGGCCCGTGATGACGACGTCATTATGGCGACTGGGCGCTCGGACTACCCCAACCAGGTCAACAACGTCCTCGGATTCCCCTTCATCTTCCGTGGCGCACTCGACGTGCGCGCGACTGAAATCAACGAGGAGATGAAAGTCGCTTGTGCCGAGGCGCTGGCCGACCTCGCGCGTCAGGACGTTCCCGACGCAGTTGTCAAGGCCTACGGCGACGACCCGATCCAGTACGGCCCGAACTACATTATCCCAAAACCGGTCGACCCCCGCGTGCTCTTCCGCGTTGCACCATCGATCGCCGAAGCCGCGATGGAGTCGGGTGCCGCCCGGACGGAACTCGACCCCGAGGCCTACGAAGAGGAACTCGAGGCCCGGCTGGGCAAGTCCCGCGAGATGATGCGCGTCGTCCTCAACAAAGCAAAGAGCGACCCCAAAACGGTCGCGCTTGCGGAGGGTGAAAACGAGAAGATGATCCGGGCAGCCTACCAGATCCAAGAGCAGGGTATTGCCCTGCCGATCCTTATCGGCGACGGCGACGAGATTCGACAGACGTCGGCAAATCTCGGCCTCGACTTCGATCCACAGATCGCAGATCCATCCGTCGGCGATTACGAGGGCTACGCTGATCGCTTGCATGAACTGCGCGCACGAAAAGGCGTCACGCGGACCGAGGCAGGCGAACTCATCGAACGCGACTCGAACTACTTCGGGAGCGTGATGGTCGAACAAGGCGACGCTGATGCGCTTTTGACTGGGCTCTCACATCACTACCCCTCGGCGCTGCGCCCACCGCTGCAGGTGATCGGCACCGACAAGGACGTCGACTACGCCGCGGGTGTCTACATGCTCACGTTCAAAAACCGCGTGCTCTTCGTGGCCGACGCGACGGTCAACCAGGATCCCGATGAGGAAGTTCTCGCCGAGGTCACCAAACAGACCGGCAAACTCGCACGCCGATTCAACGTCGAGCCGCGCGCTGCCCTGCTGTCGTACTCGAACTTCGGCAGCGTTGACAATGAGGGGACGCGCAAGCCACGCCGGGCCGCAAGCATGCTACAGGACGATCCCGAGGTCGACTTCCCCGTCGACGGTGAGATGCAGGCCGACACCGCCGTCGTCGAGGACATCCTTGAGGGAACGTACGGCTTCTCCGAACTCGATGAGCCGGCGAACGTGCTCGTCTTCCCGAACCTCGAGTCGGGCAACATCGGCTACAAGTTGCTCCAGCGTCTCGGCGGCGCAGACGCCATCGGCCCGATGCTCGTTGGGATGGACGAGCCGGTCCACGTCCTCCAGCGGGGCGACGAGGTCAAAGACATCGTCAATCTGGCTGGTGTGGCGGTCGTCGACGCTCAAAAAGAGTAACCCGATTACGACGAGGCCCACTCCCGTAGCGCCCCGTCGACGACGACCTCGCGTCCCACGTCTTCGAACGAGACGCCACCGTAGGCGACGCTACAGCCGGGTCCCGAGTAGATGCCGGCATCGCCACAGTCCGCTGCGCGAGCGGTCGTCAGCGTCGCGTCGACGTTCTCCCGGAACCGGAACGCCTGACTGTCCGCTCCCGTAGCGGTGACAGTACTCAGCTTCAGGTCATCCATATCGTCGAAAAGGATCGAGTTCGTGAACTCGCCGTCGACGATGGTGTTTGCGATCTCGGCGCCGTCGAACCCGCCCGCATAAATTCCCGATCCGGCGGCCAGCCCTCTATTGTCGGTTCTGATCGTGACGTTGCTGATCGTCAGCTCTCGCCGGCCGCTTTTGATCTGACCGAGCGAGATGCCTCTCGCGTTCTCGATACACGAGACGGAGTCGATCGTCAGATCGGCGATCTCGTCGCCGGTATCGGCCCTGATCGCCGCGTACAGGCAGCCGGTGATGTAGCCATCGCTGATCGTGATCGACTCGTTCCCGTTCCGATGTATGTGGACGCCGTAGTCGGGGCCGTTCTCCGGATCGATTTCGAAGTTTTTGAGGGTACAGTTCCGCGTCGGGGTCCCGTCACTCCTAGACAGCAACTCGTCGGTTCCGTTCCAGACGCTGTTCGACGCGATCTCCGACGTCTGATTGTCGAACTGGATCGGTGCGTCCGACCCGCCTTCGCCGCCTCGAGTCGCCCAGTAGCCGTCGACAACGACGTTTTTAGACGACACAACGTCGATATGGTGATAGTAGATGCGGTCGCCGTAGATGTTTTCGAGCCGGACGTTCTCGGCGTGGGCGGGCATGATCCCGTTTGACGCTGGCGAATCAATGCGGACGTTGCAGACTCCCCAGTTCGATGCGCCACCGTATTCGACCGTGTCGTAGCCCCTGTTAGAAAGGAGTGCTTGTCCTTCCCCGCCGTCGGGGCGCGTTCCTTCGAAGACCGTTGCACGACCCGCACCCAGCAAGATTGTGTCGTCGCCGATCAGCGGCGTCCGCTCGAGGAGATACCGGCCGGGCGGAACGTAGACGATCCCGCCGCCGGCCGATTCGACCTCCGCGAAGAGATCGTGGATGTTTTGGCCGACCTCGGTCTCGCCATCACCCTTGATTCCGTGGGCTTCGACGTTCCAGACGGGGGTCTTCGCGGTGCGCGCGTGGACGAGTTGCGCCGCGTCGAAGTGGCTCGTTCCTGGGACCGGCTGGTCCGAACACCCTTGCCCGCCGAAATAGACCCAGTCCTCGCTCGAGACATCCCAGCGCCAGGTAATCCCCTGATCGGTCGCGTGGTACAGTTCGTCGTCGTACTCGCCCGATGCCGGCCGGTCGGCGATCGGTCCCCGAACGATCGCGTGCTCGTCGACGGCTTCGACCGTGTCGGTGTGGTCCCACGCTTCGCCGTCCTCGAACGTGCCCAGTCCGAGTCGCGGTGTTCGGTCGCCCACGCTTACTCGCCTCCGGATCCGTATCTACGACCGTAGGCGGTTCCGTAGCCCGACGCCGACGCATCGCTTTCCGTACAGCCTGCCAACAGGAGAGAGGTGCTCGAGACCGCAACGAGAACGTCCCGTCGGCGGGGACCTGGATGTGTCATATCCACAGACTGTAGTGCCATCGTATAAACATGTTGTCTCGAGCGCAGTAGCGAGTACCATCGTCATCGCAGTCGTGACGACTGTGAAAACAGTGGGTTTTTGCGAGTCTTGCTCGAGGCGCCGTCTAGAACCCAATGCGATTTCCAAACCGAGACGCGGTATCCGGGCGCGGATCAGACCGGCCCGCTCGACTCTCCCGACGGCGATTGCTCGGTGTGAGCGGCGCGGCCGCGGCGGCCGGACTCGCTGGCTGTGTCGACCTCCCGACGACGCTTGGCGGTCGCGTCGACGAGTCGGCTGCGGTGTCGCTGTTCCACGGCGGACTGCGCCGTCTCGGCTACTACCCTGACGAGACCGTTCCGGAGTCAGTGACCGTCAACTGGACGTTCCCGATCAACTACGTCGGCCATACGGCTGCCAAGGCCAGCCCCGTCCCAACCCCCGATGGAGAAACGATCATTTTTGCAGGCGATAACGGCCGGGTCCACGCGTACGCGCCCAGCGGCGAAAAGCGCTGGTCGACTCTCACCGGTGCGACGGAACTCGGCTTCCACGGCTCGGCGGCTATCGTCGGTGACACCGCCTATATCGGCGGCTACGACGGCGACCTCTACGCGCTGGCCGTCGACAGCGGCGAAATCGTCTGGCGAACGCGGTCAGACGAGCTAGACGGCGCGCTCGCGATTGGTTCGAGTCCGGCCTACCACGACGGAACGCTCTACGTCGTTTCCGAGTACGGCTCGCCCTCCTCGGGCGCACTCTGGGCGATCGACCCCGACACTGGCGAACCGACTTGGAGCGACGACCGCATGTGGGGCCAGCCCCACCCCTCACCGACGATCGATCTCGAGGCGGGCCGGATCCTCGCCGGTTCGAACGACGGCGTCGTCTACTGCTGGGAGTACCCCTCGCTCGAATTCGCCTGGGCGTTTCAGGCCGACGCGGACGGCGAGGAACGCGAGGGGGGCGCGTTTCGTGCAGGTGCCGAAATCAAGGGGACCACCGCGGCTTACGACGGCTACGGCTACGTCGGGAGCTGGGACGACAGCTTCTACTGCATCGATCTCGAGGACGGCAGCGAGGAGTGGGCGTTCGAGACGGATCGCTCGATCATGTCGAATCCGGCGGTCGATGTCGACGAGGAAATCGTCTACATGGGCAACGACGACGGGTACGTCTTCGCCCTCGAGGCCGCTTCCGGCGAGGAACTATGGTCGGCGGATGTCGGCGGGCGCGTTATCGGTGCGCTGACGGTCACTGCAGAGACGGTGCTGGCTGGCTCGTACGACAGCCACCTCTACGCGCTGGACAAGGCAACTGGCGACCGGCGGTGGCGGGTCGAGAACCGGGGACGGGTTACCAGTGCGCCAGTGCCCGTCGACGGTCGGCTCTACTACGCTGAACGCGGCGTCTTTTCGAACTACTACAGCAGCGCGGAGACGAGACTAGTGGAGCCTGGCCACGCCTCCTGTCTGGTTAGCAACGAGTAACGGGGGCCAGTACTGCCGGACAGCACGTCCACTCGCCGGAAAAGCGCATAGCAGTGCATTCAAGTATACGCCAGCAATTTGATCGAGTATGCAAAATCAGGGACGCTCTACGCGAAAGCGAACCGGTGGCCGACTGAAGAACGTACGCAAACGCCGTAAAGACGAACTCGGTCGCCTGCCGACGGAGACGCAGGTCGGCGAGCCACGATTCCGCACTGTCGACGTCCGCGGCAACGGAACGAAGACGCGCGCGCTCGCGACGAACGTCGTAAGCGTCAACAAAGGCGACGAGACGGTCTCGGCCGAGATTGAAGACGTCGTCGAGAACGACGCGAACCCGAACTACGTCCGCCGAAACATCATCACGAAAGGCGCCCTCATCGAGACGACTGAAGGACAGGCACGTGTTACGTCCCGTCCCGGTCAGACCGGACAGGTCAACGCCGTTCTCCTCGAGTAAGACCACAGCTCTCACCTGAGCTCCTGGCGTTTTCAGTCCCGTGAGCAGCTGCTGTCGGCCGCGTGACTGGTCAGATAATGCCACGTTCTCGCGTTCGAGACGAATCAGAAACCAATGACCGTCAGGGCCGTGGGGCAGCCTTCTGGAGTGCCGTCTCGGCGATGTTACCGCCGTAGTCAGCGCTCCGAGAGAGCGAGTCGACGATCAAGCCAAGCGATTGGGCCTGGACGGGTTCTAACTCCCGGAGCATGTCATCGATCGTCCGCGTATGGTCGTCGATCTCGAGGACAGCCTCGCGAGCGGCATGCCCCAGTCGGTTCGCCTCCTCAGTGTCGTCAGCGACCAGCGCGTCCATCGATTTCTCGAGAACATCTGAGGCATCCGCGTGGAGACTGACGATCGCATCGGCGACAGCCTCGGGGATCTCGTCGAGTTTGAGGGCGAGATTGCTGATCTTGGCGGCGTGGTCGGCGACGCGCTCGAGTTGGCGCGCACTCGAGTGGTAGTCGAAACAGTCCTCCCGTGGAACGCCAAGCTCTTCGGCAGCACGCGGTGAGCGCAGCGTCGCCCGGAAAATTCGCGAGACGACCAGCCAGAGTCGGTCGACATCGTCGTCACGTTCGATGACGTCCTCGGCGATGTCGTCGTCGTTTTCGATGAGTGCCGTGACTGCGTCCTCGAGCATCGATCGTGCGATCAGGCGCATCCGTGAGACGGCGTTGACGATCGACAGCTCCGAAGAGTCGAGCAGATCCTGGATAACGACGCTGTCAGTCGTCTCCGAGAGCACTTCGACGCCGACGAGACTCTGTGTTGCACTCCGAATCGCGCTGCGCTGGTCGGTCGTGATACGGCTTGCCTCGAGGCGGATAATGTCGAAGCCGCTGACGTACATCGTCATCACGGCTCGAGTGAGTCGTTCGCCTGCGAGGTCGGTGATGTCGAGTGTCCCCTCTTGTCGGTCGGACTCTCGCTGTGGTGTCAGTAGCAGCGAGTCGTTTTCGGGATAGAACTCGACGACCGTCCCGGCGCTGACGCCGTTGTCGGTTGCCCAGGGTTTTGGGAGCGAAACAGTATACGTTGAGCCACCCGTTACCTGGACCTTTCGCGTCTCCATACGATCGCATTCTGGCGTATACTGATAAATCCATCTGCCTCTATAGACCGCCGGAGATGTCGTTGTAAACTCGTGTCTCCGTGGTGATAGGGTGTGCTCCAGAGAGTGCAGCGATCTGTCTGCCAGTGTCACTGGGTATCGAACATAGAGATATATAGATAACATAGCAGGGTATTTAGATAGATTCGCCTATAGAGTGCACTGATGGGAAACGAGCCGATATCCGGTTCAGACGGCGCGGTTTCTCGCCGTCGGTTTCTGCTCGGCACTGCCAGTGCCGGACTGACGGGACTTGCTGGCTGTCTCGTCAGGGGCGAGGACAGCGGGCTCGAGGGGGAGATTCGGATGGATGGCAGCAACACGGTGTTGCCCCACGGGGCCGTGGTCTCTGAAGAGTTCCAGTGGCGAAACAACCGCGTCATCGTTCCGGTTCGCGGATCGGGAACGGGTGCGGGATTCCAGCGCTTCTGTAACGGGGATACCCACGCACAGAACGCGAGTCGCCCGATACTCGAGGACGAACAGACGCTCTGTGAATCGAACGGGATCGACTATCTCGAACTCGAGACGGCACTCGACGGACTGGCCGTCTTTGCCAACCCGGACAACGACTGGTGTGACTGTCTCACCGTCGACGAACTCCAACAGATCTGGGAGTCGGGGTCGGATGTCGAGACGTGGAGTGACGTCCGCGATGAGTGGCCCGACGAGGAGTTCGACCTCTACGGCCGTGATCCGGCCTCGGGAACGTTCGACTACTTCACCGAGGAGATCAGCGGTGAGATCGGCGATATCAGATCTGATTACTCCGCGAGTGCGGACACGAACGTGATCGTCCGCGGCGTTCGCGGGAGCCAGTATTCGCTTGGCTTCGGTGGTGCTGGCTACTACTATGAGAACGAGGACGATCTCAAGCTCATCGCCGTCGACAACGGCGACGGCTGTGTCAAACCGGACCGAGAGACGATCGAAAGCGGCGAGTACCAGCCGCTGACCCGACCGTTGTACACCTACTTCCGGACGGATGCGTTCGAGCGCGAGGAGGTTCGTGCGTTCGCTCGCTTCTACTTCGAGCAGATCGACGGTGAGGCGACGGAGGCAGATATTGTCGAATCCGGAGAGACACTGAGCTGGACCGAGTGGGCTGCCCGCCGAGTGGGATACTACGCGATTCCAGACGAACAGGTCGAGACCGGCCGGCAGAAACTCGAGGATGCGATCGAAGAGGCGACAGCATGAGCCAGGCCGATACAACGATTACTACAGGCGGGAGTAGTATCGACGACCGAAAAAACGATTTTATCAAATACGTCTTCTTCTCCTGTGCGTTCGTCACGGTGTTGACGACGCTGGGGATTATCCTCGTGCTCGTTCAGGGCTCGATCGAGTTCTTCCAGCACGTCTCGATCGTCGAGTATCTCACCGGAACGAACTGGTCACCGGTGATTCGGCCCTACAGCTACGGCGTGTTGCCGCTGGTCTGGGGGACGTTGATCATTACGGTTGGCTCGGCGCTCATCGCCATCCCCGTCGGGACGGCCACAGCGATCTATCTCAGTGAGTACGCAGAGCCACGGGTCCGCAAGGTCATCAAGCCAACACTCGAGATCCTTGCGGGTATCCCGACGATCGTCTACGGCTTCTTCGCCCTGTCGTTTATCACACCGGTGATCCAGCTCGTGTTCCCCCAGACGGGGACGTTCAATGCCGCTGCGGGGGCGATCGTCGTCGGGATCATGATCATCCCGATGGTCTCGAGTCTGAGCGAAGACGCGATGTCGTCGGTGCCGGACGAGTTGCGGAACGCGGCCTACGGCCTCGGCGCGACGAAGTTCGAAGTGTCGACGAACGTCGTCGTTCCGGCGTCGCTGTCGGGCGTGGTTGCATCCTACATTCTCGCGCTGTCGCGAGCCATCGGGGAGACGATGGCTGTCACACTCGCCGTCGGGATGACTCCCCAGATTACGGCAAACCCGCTCGATTCGATCCAGACGATGACTGCGTACATGGTCCAGATCGGGATCAGTGACGTTTCGGTCGACTCGATCGGCTACCAGAGCCTGTTCGCTGTCGGCTTGACGCTGTTTATACTGACACTGGCGATGAACATGATCAGTCTATGGGTTAAATCGCGCTACCGGGAGGAGTACCAATGAGCACGACCAATCCGTTCGCCGAGGGCACGGACGACATCGAACGGAAGCGACAGATCGGCCGTGTATTCGTCGGCATCTGTTTCGCTTCCACGCTCGTCGGCATCGTCGCACTCGTCGCCCTGCTCGCCGACGTCATCTACGAGTCGTGGGGGTGGGTCACCTGGGAGTTCCTGACGTACCCGCCGTCACAGGTCGTCGAGAACTTCATGGCCGATGGCCGTGGGGCTGGGATCTATCCCGCGATCATCGGCTCGATCTTCCTCATCGCGTTGACCGCCGTCTTCACCATCTTCCTCGGCGTTGGTGCGGCAGTCTACCTCGAGGAGTATGCGGCTGACAGTCAGCTGAAATCGTTCATCGAGGCGAATATCGCGAACCTCGCCGGTGTCCCATCGATCGTGTACGGACTGCTTGGGCTGGCGATCTTCGTCCGGGGGATGCAGCTGGGCTCGAGCCTTATCGCCGGTGCGCTGACGTTGACGCTGCTGATCCTCCCGATCGTCATCGTCTCGACACAGGAGTCGTTGCGGTCCGTTCCGGACTCACAACGGCAGGCTGCCTACGGGGTCGGTGCGACCCAGTGGCAGGTTATTCGTGACGTCGTCCTGCCGCGGGCGCTGCCAGGGATCATGACGGGAACGATCCTCTCGCTGTCGCGTGCGATCGGCGAAACGGCACCGATCCTGATGGTCGGTGCGGCAACGTCGCTGTTCGTCTCTCCTGACAGCCTCACGGCGCCGTTCAGCGCCATGCCGATGATGATCTTCGAGTGGGCGACGCTGCCCGAACCCGAGTTCCAACACGTCGCCGCCGCCGGGATCGTCGTGCTGCTGACGATCCTGTTGTTGATGAACGCGGTTGCGATCTTGATCCGGAACAAGTACGACCCCAGAAGCTGAACGCGGCCGGTCGACGAAATCAACCGCTTTGTTGTCCGCTACTGTGACTTTTTCACCGACAGCCGTCCGATAGAATAATACCCGTGTTATCTGTACACCGTATACAGGCGTGCTCGAAAGAGACTCGCATATCGGTTCGCAATCGTCTTTCTCCTCGTCGTTCTCGTGGCCGGTGGCGTCCTCGTGGCCACGTTCGACGCACACCGAGCCGATGTCGAGGAAAACACCGAGACGTCGATCGAAGATCGGGCGACGCTCTCTGCGTCGACCCTCGATGATCGTCTCACCGAGCAACAGCGGACGATCACGGTCGCTGCGACCAACCCCGACCTCGCGGCACACGATACGGCGGACCAAGACCGGGCCCTCGAGTCGATCGTCACATCCTCGGCGTTCGATGGCGCAACCGTCGTCAACGAGACGGGAACGGTCCAATCGTTCACGACGACGAGAGAGTCTGATGAAACCGAGCCGGTCGTCGGAACAGACCTCAGCGATCAGGCGTACGTCAGCGTTGCACTCGGCGGCGAGCCACACATCAGCGACCCGTTTCGTGCTGAGACGGGGAATGCGATCGTCGTCGTCAGTGCGCCACTCGTCGATGACGGCGAGGTCGTCGGCTCGGTCAACGGAGCCTACTATCTCGATGAAACCGGGCTGTTCGACTCGCTGTCCGGAGCCGACAACCGAGATGCGATCACCGTCGAAGCGGACACCTGGACGCTGTATACGACCGCAGATCGGTTCGACGACACCGTCTCTCACAGTGTCTCACTCGAGGTCGTCGACTGGACGGTGACTGCCCACCGCGATCAGGCGGCCGTCGATGCTCGAATCAACCGTCTCGCGATCTTTCAGGCCGTGTCGGCGGCTGCCTTGCTCGGCTCGATCATGGTCTTTGGCGGGTGGGTGTACCGATCGAAGATCCGCCGTATCAGCCTCCTCGCAGACCGTGTCCAGTCACTCGAGCAACGGGAGTACGACGCTGGGCCATCGATTGGTGGGGTCGCAGAGTGGAAGCGTATCGACGAGGCGCTTTCCGGCCTCGCGAACACGTTGGCGCGCCGAGAGACGATGTTGCTCGTCCTGAATCGCATTCTGCGCCACAACCTTCGAAACACGCTCAACGTCGTTGCCGGTCGGGCCGCCGATCTCGAGGCCCGGCACGAGGGGACCGACCAGGCGTCTGCCCGCGAAATCCGGCTGGCAACGGAGGAACTGCTCGAGTTGGCCGACAGAGCCCGAATAACCGAGGACTTGCTCGATCCGGTCGGTGACGAGACACACCGAACGGATCTTGCAGCGGTGGCTCGTGATCGCGTGTCGCGGGTGACTGCTGCCCTCGAGGACCGTGACACCGAGCCACTGCCGGAGATAACGGTTACGGCTCCAGACCGAGCGGTTGCAGCCTGCGGACCGGAGGTTGAGATCGCGATCGACGAGTTGCTCTCGAACGCCATCACCCACGCCGGGCCAGAGCCGACCGTCGCCGTCACTGTCGAGACGACGGCCGACACTGTCCGGGTCTGGATCGAGGACAGTGGGCCAGGAATCCCAGACGACGAAGCCGCTGTCATCACGGGTGAGCTGGCAATCTCACAGGTCTGTCACACTGGCGGGATCGGGTTATGGCTGGTCGACTGGATCGCCAGCCGATACGACGGTCGACTGGTGCTCGAGCCAACCGACTCGGACAGCCTGGGTGTCGGCGAGGCCGAGCGAGAGTTCAAGGGCAGTGATTTCGAGGGATCGACCGTCGTTCTCGAGTTCCCTCGAGCGACGGACCCGGTGTCGAACGTGGAGACAGGTTCCGATTCCGGCGACGACTGTGCCGGTCGCGACGAGTGAACGGCAGAGCCTCCATAGTTCTATATAGCAGTATTGAGCAGACAACAGCCCAATAGAGCAGTCATAGCACTGTATTTATTTGCTGAGTCGCCTGCGTACCGTAAGGGCGCTCGCGTATGAGTCCGGAACACGGTGCCAGCTGGTTCGGCATCCGTTCCGCAACAAGTAACTGCGTGAGTCCCAAGATTCAACTACCTCATATGACCACGAACGGTGGCGGCTCACGAACCGTATCGACGCCCGAATCATCCGGCTCCCGTTCGGACGCTGCGATGACCGACAACGCTCCACTCGGCTCGCCACGGGTCGACGATGCCGTCATCGAATCGCGTGGTCTCGACGTGTTCTACGGTGATGATCAGGCACTTCACGGAATCGACATGGACATCCCCGAGCGAAAGGTGACCGCACTCATCGGCCCATCGGGCTGTGGGAAATCAACGTTCCTGCGCTCGATCAACCGGATGAACGACCTCATCGACATCGCGCGTGTCGAGGGTGACCTTCGTTTCCACGGCAAGAACGTCTACGACGATGATGTCGACCCCGTCGCCTTGCGACGGAAGATCGGCATGGTGTTCCAGAAACCGAACCCGTTCCCGAAATCGATTCGCGACAACGTCGCCTACGGGCTCCGCGTACAGGGCAAAGACGACGGCGATGTCGATGCGAAAGTTCGGACCGCACTCGAGCGAGCAGCGCTGCTGGACGAAGTCGAAGACCAACTCGATTCGTCCGGACTGGATCTCTCCGGTGGCCAACAACAGCGACTCTGTATCGCTCGCGCGATCGCACCCGACCCGGAAGTCATCCTGATGGACGAGCCAGCGTCGGCGCTCGATCCCGTTGCAACCTCGAAGATCGAGGACTTAGTCGAGGAGCTCTCCGAGGAGTATACAGTCGTTATCGTCACCCACAACATGCAACAGGCGGCCCGCATCTCGGACAAAACTGCGGTCTTCCTCACTGGCGGTCATCTTGTCGAGTTCGACGACACGAACAAGATCTTCGAGAACCCCGAGAGCGACCGCGTTGAAGACTACATCACCGGCAAGTTCGGATAACGGCAAGCTGGTCGTCATCTCGGCGTCGATCACACCCGCGGCTGGTCGTTACGTTCTTATTTGAACATAAGTCTAATCACTGTCGAGCGAGCTTTCTGCAGTATGGCTCGGAAATCGTACCAGGAGAAACTCGCGGAGCTCCGCGAGGACATCCTCTATATGAGTGAAGTCGTTATGGAACGACTTCGAATGGGGCTCGATGCCCTCGAACAGAAAGACGACACGCTCGCTCGCGAAGTGATCGAAGGCGACGGTGAGATCAACCGGATGTACCTCGATCTGGAGCAAGACTGTATCGAGCTGCTGGCGCTCCAGCAACCCGTGGCAAGCGACCTCCGGTTTATCGCTGCCTCGTTTAAGATCATCACCGACCTCGAGCGGATCGCCGACCTCGCGGTCAATCTCGGCGAGTACACCTTAGACGCCCAGGAAGACCTCTTCCCCGACGTCGACGTTCAGGAGATGGGCGATTTGACGCTTGCGATGATCGAAGACGCAATGATCGCATACGATACCGAAGACACCGACGCGTGCAGAGAGCTCGCCAACCGTGACGACGACCTCGATCACTTTGCCGAGCGGGCAAGCGAGATCGTCGTCCGTGACCTGATCGAGCGCGAACTCCAGTCTCCCGATGAAGTCGAACTGTTGTTACAAGACGTCTCTCGGCTTCTCTTGACGATCCGTGACTTAGAGCGTGTCGGCGATCACGCGGTCAACATCGCCGCGCGAACGCTGTATATGGTCGAAAACGATGACGAGCTGATCTACTAATTCGACGCGTTCGGTTTTTCCATCGGCCACTGACACGGCGTGAAGTGAAACTCCACGACACCAGTCGTGGCGTACTCACTCAGGGTCCCGTTCGCTCGTTCCCATCGTGATCTCGCCGTCAGCACGGATCGTCCCATCGATCTCGGCGTCTGGGCCGACCTCGAGGTCGGCACACGAGACGTCGCCGAGAATGCGGGCGTCACCGTCGATGGTAACGTTTCCATCGCGGGTAGTCAGATCGCCATGAATGCGGGTTCCGTCACCGACAGTGACGTCGCCGCGGGCTCTGAGACTGCCGAAAATAGTTGTATCCGATCCCACATCGATCGTTTCGGCACGAACGTTGCCGTGGAGCCGACAGTCCTGTCCGATCGTGGCGGGCGTCGAAACTCGCCAGGCGTCGTCATTGACCGTCGCGTTTCTGGGGATGACGAGCGGTTCGACGTCGGCCGCTTCGTCTTCATCGACGAGTTCGTCGACGAGCTGTTGGGCAGTATCGTCCTCTCCGATGAGGAGGAGGTGTTTGAGATAGACAAAGAGGAAGACGATGGTCGGCATCGGGTTTCGAATAACGATCCAGCCGTTTGCCTCGAACCCTTCGTCGATTTCGACATCGTCGCCGATATCCAGATCGCCCGCGACTTTCATCTCACCGGCGACGTGGACGCGCTCGCCGATGTAGGCGTCCTGTCCGACCAGAACGTTCTCGGCGACATCACACCACATGTCGAGTCGGCAATCGCCTTCGGCTTCGATCGCACCGCCGAACTCGACGCTTTCGCCAGCGAGGACGTTACGACCGCGCACACCGAACCCGATCGCTGATCGAGCGCCGACGAGGACGTCACCGTCGGTAACGAGATCGACTTCCTTGGCTTGCGTGCCGTCGGGAACGACCAGCTCGTCGAGCGGATCCCTGCTGAAGGCCACATTCCGGACTACAGGAGGTATCAACTAATAAACCTCGCGCGTCGTCTGCCATGTGTCAGACACACGTCGGACGAGTTTCGCTTCAGGTCGCCTCGCTTTTAGTTGCCCATCGCATACATCACTCCATGACAACTCTCGCGTTCGACGACGACGGCGTCGATGTCGTCTACGAAGGCACCGAATTCCGTCTCGAGAAGGCTCTCATCGAGGAGGCAACGGAGAAATCGTACTACGACGTCACTGATCACGAAGTCCTGCAAATGGTCGCCGACCAGCCGAACCTGCAGGGCGAACCGCGCCGAGTC
The DNA here is from genome assembly GCF_041821125.1 of Natronorubrum sp. A-ect3. NCBI lineage: Archaea > Methanobacteriati > Methanobacteriota > Halobacteria > Halobacteriales > Natrialbaceae > Natronorubrum > Natronorubrum sp. A-ect3. The sequence continues at coordinate 622,626 of NZ_JBGUBB010000002.1, forward strand.
GGAGATATTCTCGACTGATCCGAATCGGGATCCCGTTTTACCGGTAATCGCTGGCCCGTTCGAGCGATCACCGGTAACGTATCATACCAGGCCAGATGAGTGGCCACGACACCGACGGCGGTATCGACCCGCCTCTTGAATCCGGTTTCGGTCGTGAACCGGTCACAATCACGGAGAAGAATCGAAACGGGTAAAAACATCACCCGGGTATGTACTGATGAGCCGAGATAGCCTAGCCCGGCCAAGGCGGTAGATTCGAAATCTACTGTCCTCACGGACTCGGGAGTTCAAATCTCCCTCTCGGCGTTTTCCAACATCTATTCGATGAGCGATGCAGACCGTCGCGGGTTCTCCAGTTGCCACCGTCTCGAATCGACTCGTCGGCTTGATAACGACTGAGGGAAACTCCCACGTATGGACACTCGTCAACGACTGATCGTCGGGAGTCTCTGGATCGGGGTCGCAGCGCTGATGGCGATCACCCTCGAGCCAGGCGTTCCCGACTCGGCCAACGCGTTCGCCCGACTGTTCGTCGTCATCGTTGCACTGTTTCTGGCTGGCATCTATCTGTTCGACCCGTGGGGGGTTCTCAGTCGACAGCCGTTTCACTAACAGCAGACAGGAATCCGAAGAGAGTGGTCTCGGGCAGTGTTAGTCGTCTGCCGGTGTCAGCGGCTGTTCGTCGGATGCAAGGAGCCGATCGAGCGCGTCAACCATCGCTTCGACGCTTGCGCGTGTGATGTCGGCTTCACTGCGGGCGACGGTCACCGACCGGTCGTTGCGAACCATCGTCACCTCGACGGTGACGACAGCGTCGGTGCCGCCCGTGACGGCATCGACGTGGTAGGACTCGAGTTCGGCATCGGCCATCGAGCCAAGCGCCTCGCGAACAGCGGAGACAGCGGCGTCGACAGGGCCAGACCCGGTGCCGCTGGCGACGCGTTCTTCGCCACCAACTGAGAGGCGGATGCTCGCGGTCGGAACGGCACCACCGCTCGTGGCGGTGAGATCCAGCAGTTCGACAACGCGATCGCGGTCGTCACCGGTGACGTCTTCAGCGATTGCGAGCAGATCGGCGTCGGTGACCCGGCGGCCGCGGTCGCCGAGTTCCGTCACGCGGGTCGCGATCGTTGCGATTTCGTCGCTGTTGGCCTCGACGCCGTGTTCCTCGAGCGTCGCTTTGACGCCAGCTCGGCCCGTGTGCTTGCCGAGGGCGAGTCGGCGCTCGCGGCCGACCGTTTCGGGCGCGTAGGGCTCGTACATCTTGTCGTCTTTGAGCGTTCCGTCGGTGTGGATGCCGCTCTCGTGGGTGAAGGCGTTCTCACCGATGACGGCCTTGTTCGGCGGTAGCTGAACGCCGGTCGCTCGAGAGACGGTCTGGGCGAGGCCGTATAGCTCCGTGAGTTCGAGTGTCTCGACGTCGTAGACGTGCGACAGCGCGATCGCGACCTCTTCGAGGGCGACGTTGCCGGCCCGCTCGCCGAGCCCGTTGACGGTACAGTGAACGAGGTCGGCCCCGGCGGCAATCGCCGAGAGCGCGTTCGCAACACCCAGTCCAAGATCGTCGTGCGTGTGGGCGCTAACTGGACCGAGTTCGGCGAGTCTCGAGACCGCTTCGGCGGTGCGTTCGGGGCCGGTGTGACCGACGGTGTCGGCGAAACAGACTCGGTCGGCACCAGCATTGAGCGAGGTCCCCATCAGCTCCTCGAGATAGTCGAGGTCGGCTCGAGAGCCGTCCTCACCGATGACCTCGACCCAGAGATCGTGGGCCGTGGCGTACTCGACGAGTTCGGCGGTTTTCTCGAGGTTGTCCTCGCGGGAGGTGCCGACTTTGTCCTCAACGTGGCGGTCGCTCGAAGGGACGACGAGATGGATGCCGTCGACGTCACAGTCGAGTGCGAGATCGATATCGGTCTGGATCCCGCGACAGAAGCTGGTGACGCGAGCATCGAGATCGAGGTCGGTGACCCGCGAGATCGCCTGCCGTTCGCCCGCCCCGGTACAGGCGCTGCCGGCCTCGATGACGGAGACGCCGGCTCGCTCTAGGGCGTTGGCGATCTCGACTTTTTCGTCGGGTGAAAGCGAGACACCAGGTGCTTGTTCGCCGTCGCGAAGCGTCGTATCGAGAAGGCGGACTGTACGATCAGATGGAATCGTCTGTTCGGCGGAGTGAGTTACAGGCAAGAGTGATACACTACGATTAGTTTCGTCGCGGAATTTCACGCCCAGCCGGGTTGCCCCGACTTCCTCTATCCTCGGACTCCGGCGTTGAGAACGAATCTCGTGCCATGGTATCAGATCCTAATGGATTATGCTGACTTAAATCCGCCGGTCCTGAAGCGAGCTTCGACAGCGGAGAGACAACGCCTGTGACCACATCGATCAGCACCCACTGAAACGGTCATCTCGCCCCGTGACACCCGACTCGAGGCTCCCGTCGTAAACGGCGTGACAACTGTCTGGCAGACCGGAGAGACGATATCCCTCCCCGGTGTATGGTACCAGTGTATGGACTCCACTCTGGAGCCGCTTGCGCGATCGCTTCGACAGGCCCCCGTCGTCGACCGGGATGGCTACGAATACTTCGTCCACGGCGTCACTGACGGGATTCCCCCGGTCGAGCCGGCAGTGTTGTCTGCGGTCGCCGATGGGATCAGCGAGCGTGTCGACCTCAAGTCCGTCGACAAGATCGTTGCGCCGGAAGCGATGGGGATTCACCACGGGACGGCGCTGTCGATCGCGACTGACGTGCCACTGGTCGTCGTTCGCAAGCGCTCCTATGGCTTCCCAGAGGAGGTCGCGGTCCATCAGGAGACCAGCTACGGCGAGAGCGAGCTCTATCTCAACGGTGTCGACGCCGGTGATCGTGTCCTGCTGGTCGACGACGTCCTCTCCTCGGGGGGCACGATCGAGGCCGTCTGTGACGCTCTCGAGGCCGTCGAAGCCGAACTCGTCGATATCGTGGTCGTCCTCCGACGGGTCGACGTCGACCACGCGGACGTCTCTCGGGACGTGACGAGCCTCCTCGACGTTCGCGTTCGGGATGGACAGGTCGAGATCCTCGAGTGAGAACGAATCAGGACGACTCGAGGACGAGTCGGTCGCCCGGTTCGAGGTCGCTTCCAGCGCCGGCGGGCAGTTCTACGAGCAGGTCACACCGCTCGCGTTCGAAACTCCGCCACGGCCGCAACCGCTCGACGCGCTGGACGACGTCGTCGACGACCCAGACCGCATCGATGGGGACAAAGACGAACAGCATGTGGACATCGCGGGTTTTGGCGGTGTCGAACCGAAACGCGAGCGCGTAGTCGTCGGGGAGCGAGCGCCGAAACATCAGTCCGCGCGTCTGGCTCAGGATCGACTCCGCGAGGTCGACGTCCGTCGCGACGACGTCACGCTGGGCAGTGCTGTCGCCATCCGTCTGCGGATCCGTCTCGCTGTCGGGTGTCGAATACTGGACCAGCCGCACATCCTCGAGTCGGAGGGCCGATCTCAAAAACCTTCTCGACAGGCTCGAGCGTCTCTGCCAAAATCCGTTACAGGTGATTAACGCCCTCAGAAGTATGCACAGGGCGAGCAGTTATCGGAACGGCTGTCGATCGCTTTGGCCGATAGTAGCCACCGACCGTCAGTGTGCACCCGAGCGCACGACAGCTGTGCGATCGGTGTGCACCAGTTTCAGTTGTTACGATAATTCTCTCGAACCGAGGGTGCCGCGAGTCAAGACAACCACGCCAATCGCCACGAGACACTGCACAGCGACAATCATCGTATACGGGTGTGCCAGTGCAGTATTCGGCGTACTCTCTGGTAGCCATAGGAGAGTCGCGTTGAACCCTGCATGAAACACCGCCACGACCAGCACGCTCTGCCCGGTAGTATGATACAGCAGGGTGTGGAGGATGCTGAGAGCAACGATCCCCACGACGAACACTACATAAGGGAGTTCAGCTGGATTCAGTGCACTGAACATGAAAAGTGGTGCATGCCACAGCGCCCATACCACACCGACGATCACGCTTGCGCCAAGGGCGCCGTAGCTCGTCTGCAACGCCGGCAACATCAGTCCACGCCAACCGATTTCTTCGTTTCCGCCGAACAAAACCACCGAAGCAGCCAACACTACCGGGTAGACAGCAACTGCGGGGGAGTCCGTCCGTGACTCTATTGGGACCCCAATTAACGACGCTCCAAGGAGTCCAGCGATGAATATCCCGACTGGGAGAACGAGAGTCAGGAGCCACCACCTGATGCCGACGCTCCATCTCGTCAGTTGGCGTTTTACTGTGGCAAATGTCCCTTCGTAATACCGCCAGACAGCGAGGGCAGCCAGTGCTGGTCCGAATGCACCTCCGATCGTAAACAGCCCTCGGAGCATGCTGCTTTCGACCAGATGCGCTGCTGCACCCCAAAGCGGCCAAGATATGATAAATGTGAGAACAACGAACGTCATCGATTGCGCTCGTGTTGGGACAGTTGCTTCCAGCGACGGACTGTTCATTCTGTACGGTATCCTCAATCGGTTTTGATGATTTATAACCTTCCCAAATCACGTCACAAAGGGCTCGACACAAAGAACTCAACGACCGAAATAGCATCTCCGGCTCGGTCACAACCCCCATTGACGTAGGTAGACTCTAACCATCCATACAGCACCCGTGAGGTTCAATTGGCGCCCTCACCAATGAGAGGCAACCGCACATGGAGAAAACGCCACAGGGAACCTCGGTCGGCGTCGACGACCCCTACGAGTTCGCTGGCCTCTGTGACCATCTCACCGGCGAGGGCCAGTGTCGGTACGCCCTCGAGCACTACAGCCACGATCCCGAGTTCGCCCGCGAACGCGCCAGCGAGGAGTACGCCTGTCCCGTCGTCGACCCCGAAACCGACGAGACGTGGGCGGACTGTCCGCATTTTCGCTCGCGCAACCGTGAGCGTGAGTGTGTCCGCTGTGGCCTCGAGGAAAAGCGGATGGCCCACGACAACGAGCGCCCGCTACTCGAGGAACACCACCTCTCTTATGCCCGCGACGGGACACAACTGAGCCACGAGATCACGGTCTATCTCTGTCGGTGGTGTCACGCGAAGGTCCACACCTCGTGGGCGCGGATCACTGACGATGCAGCCCGCGATCCGGAGGCGATCGCCGCCCTCGAGGAGCGGCGAGGTCGCGAACGCGAACAACTGGGGTTCGAGTCGGCCGCGGAGCGATACGACACTGGCGACGAACAGCGTCGCTGACCGCTCGCGACGAGCGACGACGGCGGACTATCCCGTGTTCTTCATGCCGGCGGCGACTCCTTTGACCGTCAGCCGAAGCGTTCGTTCCTCGATATCCGTGCGGTGGGTCTGATTGAGCAGGTAGACCTGCAACAGGTTCAACGGATCGACGTATGGGTTGCGCCGTGCCAGATTCTCACCGAGCCAGTCACGCGTATGCAGTTGGTCTCGCTGGCCGATGGTGGTGATCAACTCGGTCGCCTGCTGGTACTCCTCGCTCACCCGTGGGAAGAACTGGGCTCGAAGGTCTGCATCCGCCAGATCCGCGTACCGCTCGGCGATCTCGAGTTCAGTTCGGGACAGCGAGAGGGCGGCGTTGTCGAGTGTCGTCCGGAAAAACGGCCACTCGTCGTACATTTCTCGCAACGTCTCCATCGAGCCGCCACCGTCCAAGTAGGTTTCAATACCAGTCGCGAGGGCGTACCAGCCCGGCAGGATACACCGCGACTGGGTCCACGAGAACACCCACGGGATCGCCCGCAGATCCTCGACGGTTCGCTCGCCGCTTCTCGAGGCGGGGCGAGAGCCCAGATCGAGATCTTCGATGACGGTGATCGGCGTCGCCTGCTCGAAGTACTGGACGAAGCCATCGCTCTCTAAGAGATCGCGATACTCCTGTCGTGCGGCGTCGGCCATGGTCTCCATGGCGTCGACCCACTCCTCATGAACCTCCTCTTCGGGCTGGTCTTTCGCGTGCAGGCGCGCCCGAAGCTGGGCGTTCAGCATCTGCTCGATGTTTCGCTCGGCGATGCGTGGATTGGCGTACTTCTCGGCGATCGCTTCGCCCTGTTCGGTGAATTTGACCTGCCCCGTGACGGTGCTGTTCGGCAACGCCAGCAGCGCTTCGTTCATCGGGCCACCACCGCGAGAGATCGACCCGCCACGGCCGTGGAACAGCCGCATCGTCACGTCGTAATCGGCACAGATCTCGCCCAGTCGGCGCTGGTTTTTGTACAGTGACCAGTTTGCTGCAAGGAACCCGTTCTCCTTGTTCGAGTCCGAGTACCCCAGCATGATCTCCTGGGTGCGCCCGCGGGCCTCGAGGGCCTGTTTGTAAGCCGCATTCTCGAACAGCGTCCCCATGATCCGACGAGCGCCCGAGAGGGCGTACTCGGTCTCGAGCAGCGGGACGACGTCGATGCCGCAGTGTTCGGGCAGAGAGACGACACCAGCCTGATCGGCGAGGAACAGCACCTCGAGGACGTGACTTGGCTCCTCGGTCATCGAGATACAGTAGGTGTCGATCGCTTCGACACCGTACTCCGACTGCCAGTCGCCGAGGTTATCGAACAGTTCGAGCACTCGAGCCGACTCCTCGGTGAGGTCCTCGGTGTCAGCACAGTCGATAACACGGTCGTCCTGAAGGATCGCGTCGGTGAGTAACTCGGTCCGCTCGTCCTCCGAGAGGGCGTGATAGTCGATTCCCTCGCGTTCGAGGGCAGCGGCGATGGCATCGGTGTGGTTTTGCTGGTGTTCGCGCAGGTCCAGACTCGCAAGCGAGAAGCCGAACGTGGCAACCTGCCGTCGAATCGGGTCGACGTGGGCTTCGACGACGCTTTCGGCCCCGTTGTTTCGCAGACTCTTTGCGATCGCCTCGAGGTCAGCGAGCAGCCCGTCGACGTCCTCGTAGCCGCCGGGGCGGACGTCACCGACACGCTCGAGCCGTTCACGCATGAGCTTGAGTTTCTGGCGGTAGGGCTCGTCTGGATACCGCTCTTCGGCGGTCCGAGCGCTGCCGGGGAGCCGTTCTTGATCGGCCTCGAGCGTGCGCTCGAACGTGCCGCCAGTCTCGATCCGACTGCCGTCCTGGCTCAACACGCCAGACAGGCGTTTGAGCTGGTCGCGGTACTTCTCGAGGACGACCTCACGCTGCTGTTCGAGCGTGTTCGCCGTCACGTCGGGGGTCACATAGGGGTTGCCGTCCCGGTCGCTTCCAGCCCACGATCGGAACTCGAAGAGTTTCGGGATCTCGAGGGAATCCTCGATTTCGTCGTCGATCGCGTCAGCGAGTTCGTCGTACACTTCGCCGACGACATCGAACAGCGTGTTCTCGAGGTACCACTGGACGTTTCGGGCCTCGTCTTCGGGTTCGGGCTGGCGATTCCGAACCTGTGGCGTCTGCCAGAGACTCGTCACTTCGGCGTCGATATCCCGCCAGACCTGTCCTTCCTCCTTGTCCGTCAGCAGCCGTTCGTCTAAGGTCTCGAGTTGGGTCGATATCGTTCGCAGCTTCGATTTGACCGTCTTGCGCCGGGCTTCCGTCGGATGTGCGGTAAACGTTGGTTCGATCAGGACGTCGTCCAGCACCTGCTCGACGGTGTCGACGTTGCTCTCCGCTAACTCCGCGGCTGCCGTCTCGAGGCTATCCTCGAGCGTGCCTTCCTGCGATCCGGTCCGGATCGTGCGCACCCGCTCGCGCTCTTCGGCGAGGTTGATCAGTTCGAAGTAGGTTGTAAACGCACGGGCGACGATCCGCTGTCGATGCGGCGACAGCTCTTCCAGTTCTGCGATGAGCGGCTGGCGAGAATCGAGCTCGCCCGAACGGTAGTTGATCGCGTCCCGCCGGCACGACTCGACCGTCCTGAAGCCCCGTCGAGAGGTCTGCTCCTCGAGGACATCTCCGAGCAATGCACCCAGCTCACGGACGTCCTGTCGAACGTCCCTGTTATGCAATGGCATTTCCCGGCGATACGTGTTCAACATTAAAAACCCCCGTGTCGATCAGTCACACAGTACTACATTTTCGTTCATGATAATTACTGGCAGTAGAGTAAAAATTTCGATGCTCGACTTCGGGTCGTTTATGATAGAATTTGCATACTTCGAACACACTGTCTTATGAGTCGCTTTTGCCGGATAACCCATGACGTCGGTGCTCGCCTTCGATTAGTGTCCCACTGATGCGGGAGGCTGTTTCTCGGCAGCGCCATTCACTTTCACCATTATTAATGAACATCTCGGAAACAGCGGCCGTCGACTTCGCTTTGCACGTGGCCGACAAGCACCGTGAATGTGCTCGCGCGCGCTGGTCGTGTTGCGGTCACTGTCACTCCCGTCCCGTTCTCGGCCAGTCCATGAACTCGTGTTCAGTCCAACCGCAGGACATCACACAGTCAGCCAGAGCGATAGATCGCGTTTCGACCGCCCGGACGAGCAAAAGCAGTCCGTACGCTATCGCCTTCAGGGAGCCTCGACGGGCTCGGCCTCGACGGCCTCGCCGATCATCGACCAACCCTTTTCGTCGGGACCCTTTCGACCGACAAGAATCGCATCGTTATCTGCACTCGAGACGAAGCGATACGCGGCTCCGTCGTCGTCGTCTCGAGTGCCTTCTGCCTGAAACTCCTGTTGGAAGAACTCAGCGCCTGAGACGCGAAACACTGCTTCAGTCCCATCATCGAGTGTTAGTCTCACCGGATCAGGGGAGATGTTGTGAATCCGCTTTCCGATTGGGTTGAGATCGGCCATATCCGTTCGGAGACGCGCCCAGCAGTAAATGCTTCCGACGGCCGACAGGGGAGACGAGCGAGCACGAGTTGGCTGCGCTCGTTGTGCCCGGAGGCGACGCTGTGACAGCCTCTCCCAAAGGGTCGGAGTCGGAGAGCACTTCGACGACATCACAGCCCCTCGAGTGCGCACGCGTTCGAGCATCATCGCGAGCACACGTCGTATCCGTCGTCAGTCAGCCACACTGATGTGTGGGGAACGATTGATACCCGTTCCTCGCGACTGTGCATGGGAATGACACACGATAGCGTCCCACTCGAGGAAGCAACGATCAGCCAGTTTCACCGCGCGTTCGAGGCTGGCACGCTCACAAGCGAGGCACTCGTCGACCGCTATCTCGAGCGCATCGACGCCTACGACCGCAATGGTCCCGAACTCAACTCGATCATCACGGTGAACGAGGATGCATCGAAGCGGGCGGCCGAACTCGATCGAACGTTTGCCGATTCGGGAACGTTCGTCGGCCCACTCCATGGGATTCCAGTCCTCGTCAAGGATCACCTCGAGACGACCGACATGGCGACAACGTATGGCTCGGCGGCGTTCGACGGCTACATCCCCGAAACCGAATCCGAGGTCACACGCCGACTGCGTGATACGGGAGCGATCGTGCTGGCCAAAACGAACATGCCGGACTGGGCCACCTCGTGGTTCGGGTTCTCCTCGGTTGCCGGGCGGACGAAAAACCCGTACGAACTGTCTCGTGATCCGGGTGGCTCGAGCAGCGGTACGGGGGCAGCGGTGGCGGCAAATCTAGGAGCCGTCGGCATCGGAACGGACTGTGGCGGATCGATTCGCGTCCCCGCGTCGTTTACCAATCTCGTCGGGTTTCGCGTCACACCCGGTCTGATCAGTCGCACCGGTGTCAGCCCGCTGGTTTCACAGCAAGATACGGCTGGGCCGATGACCCGAACCGTCCGCGAGACAGCGACACTGCTTGACGTCCTCGTCGGCTACGACGCTCGCGACGACCTCACCGGCAACACAGAGTTGACCGCCGTTCACGGCTCGTACACCAACCATCTCCTCGCCGACGGATTCGATGGGGCTCGAGTCGGTGTGCTCCGGGACGGCTTTGGTGACGACGAAAATCCCGCCGCCGCGCCGGTCAACGACGTCATCGAACGGGCACTGACAACGATGCGGAATCTCGGTGCGACCCTCGTCGATCCGGTTGCGATTCCGGACCTGGAGACGTCTCTCGAGGAGACGATGTTGTACATCCTCCAGTCGAAACGCGATCTCAACGCGTTCCTCGAGGAGCGCGAGACACCTGTCGACTCCGTCGATGAACTGTACGAGAGTGGCCAGTACCACGACATTCTGGATCTGTTTATTGGCTTCGCCGAAGACGGGCCCGCGGATCTAACGGATAATCTGGCGTACTGGAAATGTCGAAACGCGCAGTATGAGTTCCAGCAGATCATTCTGAACGTGTTCGCGAGCCACGACCTCGATGCGATCGTCTACCCGGACGTGCAGGTCGTACCGCCAACGGAAGCCGAGATCCGGGATGGTGAGTATGAAACGATGACGTTTGCGACGAATACGATCATCGCTTCGCAGTCGTTGTGTAGTGCCGTCTCGATCCCAGCGGGATTTACCGACGACGGGCTGCCAGTCGGGCTCGAACTACTCGGACGGCCGTTCGATGAACCAACCCTACTCGAGCTCGGCTACTCGTTCGAACAGGCGACGGACCATCGCCAGCCGCCGGAGACAACGCCGCCGTTGTCGAACTGAGCGGATCCGTTCTCGATCACGAAGACACGCTCACTGCTGTGGTTAAATTGACGACGGGAAAAGGATGCTCCGACAGGGATTCGAACCCTGGTCATTGCCGTGAGAGGGCAATATGATTGGCCGGACTACACTATCGGAGCGGGCTTCGTCTGCATTCAATCGTTGTGCGTTTCGATGTTTAAGGGTTCCGTTTCAACCCGACAGTGTCGCCGTGTCTCACTGGTATTGAGGCCAACAGTAACAACTGAAACGGTTTGCACACCGATCGCACAGCTGTCGCGGATCGGGTGTGCACTGACGGTCAGTGGCGACTGTCGCTCACTCGTCGAACGGGGACTTCGTCGCCTCAGGTTCGTATCCCTCGAGGCTGATGATGTTTTCGCGGCCGACACGGAGTTTGCTGATCGTATCCTCTTCTTCCATATCCGAGAGGAGCATACTGACTTTGGATTTCGACCAGCCAGTTTCATCGACGATGTTGACCTGTTTCATCCGACCGCCGTTCTCGCGGATGAGCCTGACGACTCGATCTTCGTCAGTGAGGAGTTCCTCATCAGCGAGTGGAGCGGCGTCCGTCGACGGCTCCGTCTGCTGGTCGTCTTCGGCTGGCGCTGTCGTTGCAGCTGTCTCGTCGGGACCAGCAGGCTGCCCAGCACTCGCTCCGGTATCGGTTTCGCGCTCGGCTGACTGCCGTCGATACCAGAGACCACCGCCGGCGATTCCCAGCCCGATAATAGCCACAATAGCGAGATACCACGACATGTTATCGCTGCTGAGAGAGTCGCTCTCGGCTGTGGCACCGTCCTGGACGAGGACAGCCCAGGGCTGGCTATCGAGGAACTGCTGTTCGCCACTCCAGCGAACCGAATCAGCATCCTCGAGGTCGGAACGTGGATACTGGGCACTCTCTGCGGGTTCGACACGGTCGAATGTGAGATCGTCGGCGGCCTCGATCTCGATCGCCTGATCGGGGCCGATATACAGATTTTGGAAGACGTCACCGACTTCGACGACGCCGTCTTCGACGTCGGCAAACTCAGACCAAGTAAACGACATTTCGACGATTCCGCGCGTTCCAAACTGGTCTTCGACTGTCGCGGAGCGCTCGAAGTTTGTCGCGTCCATCTCCCGGTCAGTCAGCTCTCCACCGGAGTCGACCATGGCGTCTGCCTGCTCGGTGAACCCCTCATAGAGCTCAGTCTCCTCGGACTCGAACGCTGCAGCGAACTCCTCGAACGACTCGCGGTCGTCTTCTTCCGTCTCGTTGCCGGTTCCAAAGCGCTGTTCATATTGGAACGTCCACGTCGCACTCCCGTTTTCGTGGACAGTGATCTTGAACGTCGTCCGGTCAAAATCCTGCGAATCGCCAGTCAGCGAATGTGTCGTCTCTGGAGATGGCTGCAGTTGCATGGCGCTATCCATCTCCGTCTGGGTCTCCAGGACGGCTTGGTGGGGTTGAGACGAGGCAACCGTCTCATCTCCGGTCCCGGCAGCCGTCATCGGGCCGAGAGCGACGATGGAAACGACAACGACGAGAGCGATGAAAGCGACAGAGACCGGCCGGTTCATTCGTCTACTACTACGTGCCAGAGCTAAAAATGCTTGTGAATATGGGAATTGAAACGGAAACGACACAGCAACCGATCTCGAGCAGCAGCGCACATTTTCGTGGCGCCGTGTCGATACGCACAAATCGATCGATGGCATATCGTGAGCCATGATCGCTAATCTCGCACAGGGTGTGCAGGCCTTCACAAGTAACGTCTATCTCGTCACGGGCGACCGAACCGTCCTCATCGATACGGGGGCGAACTTCGACGTCGTCGAACCCATCCGTGAGCGAGTCGACGAACTCGATGCCGTCGTCCTCACACATACCCACCGCGATCACGTTGGCAACCTCGAGGCAGTCAAAGCTGCCTTCGACGTCGACGTGTGGGGGTACGACACGTCGATCGACGGCGTCGACCACGCGATTGCCGACCAGGAGACGGTCCAACTCGGCGATCACGAGTACGTCGCGCTCCACACGCCGGGGCACAAAAACGACCATCTCTGTTTTTATTCGGTCGACGCCGGCGTGCTCTTTGCGGGCGATTTGATCTTCCAGAACGGGAGTTTCGGACGGACGGATCTCGAGGAGGGTGACCGGCCGACGCTCATCGAGAGCATCGACCGCGTGCTCGACGTGATCGACGAAGACCTCACAGAGATGCATACGGGCCACGGGCCGAGTGTCTCGAATCAGCCCTACGGCCATGTCGAACTGTCGTCACAGATGGCTCGGCAGGCCTGAAGACGGACCGCGCCGGTGTCGATTGCTGACTCGAGATCGACGACACCGGCACTTGATCACTCGGACGTGACCACGTTGGGCGTCGGCCGGCTCGAGACCGACAGCGACCGCCTCGCTCCGACACGGCCTCGAGTCGGAGGACGACTGCGTTCCACTGGGTAGTCGTAACCACTGCAATCGACGAACACGAGTTCTCAGCTCGATACCTGTCGGTTTGGCGGCGATAGCTCGACACCGAACACCGAGAACAGAGCGCCAGGAGTCGCCGTTGGGTCTCATCGGCGCGTGCCGGCTGCATCCAACAACGCGTCGTAGGCGTCGCTGTACGCAGTCGCGATCCGTGCTGGCTCCGCCCGATCGGCGCTGCCAAGCGCCGGCAGGCGAACGCGCTCGAGTGGCTCGAGATACTCGAGCACGTCGGGGACACGTTTCTCGAGCGTCCCATCTTTCGGACTCGAACTGGTGATTTCGGCGGCCCGACAGTAGCGGTCGCCCGGATAGATGCTCGCACGACCGGGCTCGACGGCCGCGACGGCGCTGATCGCTGCAGGGTCGAGCGACTGCAGCGGCCGGGCGATGTCGCTGTAGGATTCGACGACAGCAACGGCCGACGATTCGATTTCAGCAGCCAGTTCCTCGAAGGCGGGGACGTATCGCTGTTCGGCAAGCTCGTTGCACTCGCCGACGGTTTCGACCGGGATCGCGTCCTCGAGCGGGAGCGCGTCGGCGACGACGTCCGGAATGTCGGCGGTCGCGTTGCGGACGAACGTCGACGCGGTGTCGTCCGGCCGACCAATGCGATCGACAAGGAACTCTCGATCCGACTTGCCGAGCAGTCCAGTCCCGCCATCGGGGGTTGGCCGCCACAGTCGGTGCACAGGATTGAGCGCTTCGGGGGGTCGGCCACAGTCTTCCGCCGTTGCGAGTCGGGCGGCGTCTTTGCCGTAGAGCCGCCCCTCGGAAAGCGCTCGCTGGCAGTCGTCGTGGTCGAACCAGAAGTCGTTCCCGGCACGGGGTTTGTAGCCAACCGCACCGGTTCGCTCGAGCAGGCCAACCGAGAACGTGGTCTTGCCGGCGTCGACACGATCGGCACCGACCACGAGGAGAATCATTCTTTCAGGCCATAGTAGCCGGGCTCGTCATCGTTGCGTGGTTCGGCGACCACGAGGTCGTCGGCGTTGGTCATCACCCACGGAATCGCCCAGTCGAGCAGGATATCCTCGGTTTCGCGGTCGATATCCGTGTCTGGCTCGAGCCCCTGCAGCAGGCGGGCGATCTCGTAGACAGTGTACATCTGATCGTCCTCGAGCAGTTCCTCGGGTGTATAGAAGTCACACGGCGGCAGGCTGTCGAACTCGGATTTGGATACGGGCATGCTCATCGCTACCGCTCTCAGCCGCCTAAATCGTTCGTTTCCCTACGACTGGTCCGCTCGATTACGACGGCTTCGATACCATCTCGTTCAATGGTGTGCCGGTCGGTGCGACTGACTGCGCTGTGGCTGCCAGGATCGTATCGTTGCAAAAAAACGTCAGTGTTGACTTGCTCGTCGCGCCTGCTGCGTTCAGCTTACTCGAAGTGGTCGAGACACTTCTCGTACTCTTCTGCGGCCTTCTCCCAGTCGACGACGTCGAAGAAGGCGTCGATGAAGTCGCCACGGTCTGGACCGTAGTCGTAGTAGTAGGAGTGTTCCCAGACGTCCAGTGCGAGGATGGGGTGCGAGCCCCAGAGTGCGCCCTGGTCGTGCTTGTCGACTGGGACGTTTCGCAGCTGCTTGGCAACCGGGTCGTACACGAGCAGTGCCCAGCCACCGGCAGCGCCGGCAGCGGCTTCGAACTCGCCTTTCCAACCCTCGTAGGAACCAAAGTCCTCCTCGATGCGGTCGGCGAGGTCTCCCTCGGGCTCGCCGCCACCGTTTGGCGACATGTTCTCCCAGAACAGCGTGTGGAGATAGTGTCCACAGCCGTTGTGAGTGACACTACCCAGCGCACCGGGCGTCGAGCCGAACTCACCGGACTCGCGGTTCTCCGCGAGGGTTTCCTCGGCAGCGTTGAGGCCGTTTACATAGCCCTGATGGTGCGTGTCATGATGCCAGGTCACGACCTGCTCGGAGATCGATGGTTCTAGTGCGTCGTAATCGTACGGAAGTGGTGGAAGTTCGTGGTCAGTCATTGAGTTTCACCTATCTGTTAGCTCGGTAGCTGGCGAGTTAAGTTTTAAGGAGAGCAATGCTATCATTCAGCATAATTTATCACCGCCACGTCGCGTGATTCGTCGCCGACAGCCGATAGACACCCCATCAGAGAGTGTCTACTCAGCATCTTCACGCCGACTGATAACAGCCCGTTGTCTTACTGCTGTTCTTTATGCTGGGCGTGTTCGAGCCACTCCTCGAGGGACGGCTGGCTCCAGTACCGGACCGTCTCACTGCGGTGATCGTGCTCGAGGATGCCCGCGTCCTCGAGTTTCGGCAAGTGCGTATGCTGCAGTTCCGTCTGGATCTGCCGCTGGCGTTGCTTGCGATCGGTTTCGGTAGTCGTCTCGGCGTCGGCACTCGACGTCGACTCTGACTCAGCCAGACGCTCCTGAAGAGTAACGACGCCGTCCAGAACTTCTTCGAACGTCGCGACACCGTCTGGCTGGTCGTGCAGATAGTAGAGTGTATATCGTCGATGACGATTCGAGAGCAGGTCGAAAATCAGGTCCAGCGACGGCGTTACCTGGGCTGTCGCTGCTGTTGACTCTCTCTCCGGATCATGCATCCACGGACCACCTACCGTCTGTTACCATTCGAAACCACCACTCGGATTTACTACAGCCGTCACATTAGATGTTACGTCTGTTTAGTCACGAACATGTGTGATATCTTAATATTTTTGAACACTCCAATGACACAGCCACCCCTCTGAAACAACTGCAGGACAACCGATAGAATGTTACACCAGTTCCAATCGAGAGCACACACGCAGGTGGCGGGCAGAACACGGCTCGAGAACGAGCCGTCGCTCAGTAGACGTGACTCGAGCCGATCAAACGCAGACACAGAAGAGTCAATCGTAGTGCTTTTGGCTGCTACAGTATCCGGTAGTCGATCAGTACTATCGAACCGAGAACAATGAGTTCGTCACCGAGACGAACTTGTCACTCGTACAGCCACTGAGCGTCGTGCTGATCGTAGTCGATCAGCTCGTCGTCGTCGAAGTGGATCGAAATCTCGCGCTCGTTTGCGCCCTCGTCCTCGTGGTCGGCGGCGTGAACGACGTTCCGACCGAGATCGAGTGCGTAGTCACCACGGATCGTGCCGGGTTCGGCCTCGAGTGGGTCCGTCTCGCCGATCATCTGTCGGACCTGTCGCGTCGCGTCCTGTCCTTCCCAGACCATCGGGACGACTGGACCGGACGTGATGAAGTCGATGAGATCATCGAAAAACGGCTTGTCGGTGTGTTCCGCGTAGTGTTCCTGGGCACGCTCTTCGGGCATGTTGATGACCTTGATGCCCACGAGTTTGAGCCCACGGTCCTCGAGTCGGGAGACGACCTCGCCGACGAGCCCACGCGCGAAGGCATCGGGCTTGACCATCACGAACGTGCGCTCGTGATCGCTCATTCCTCGTCCTCCTCGGACTCGTCGTCGACCTCGTCGGCCTCACCAGCGTCGTCGGCTTCGTCGGCCTCATCAGCGTCGTCAGCTTCGTCGGCCTCATCAGCTTCGTCAGCTTCGTCAGCTGCTGGCTCTGCAGGACCTTTGTCACGACGGCCGTCTTCGGTCCACTCCAGGTCGCGTGGTTCGCGACCGAGCTTGTAGTTTTTCTCCGCTTTCGAGTCGACAAAGTGGAGGATACTCCCGTCGTTCTGGACATACATGATGCCCGTTCCGGGTTCAATATCCTCGCCCGTGTAATCACAGGTTCGTTTCTCGACCATTATTGACCTCCGATGGAGTCTGCCTCACGGGCGGTCTCACGAAGCTGGAGCACGTCTCCTTCGCGAACCGGCCCGAGGCAGTTTCGGGTGATGATTCGTCCCTGGTTCTCGCCCTCCTTGATCCGGCACTTGACCTGCATGGCTTCACCGTGCATGCCGGTCTTGCCGACGATCTCAATGACCTCGGCGGGCGTAGAGCCGCTTTCTTCCTCTTCAGCACTCATCTCTGATCACCTCAGTCGAGGTCCTCGACCTTGCCGGCGATATCTTCGACGTCGTCTCCGGCTTCGCCGGTGTCGACGATCGCGGCGGCAGCCGAGCCAACCTCGAGGCCGGCAGCGTGGCCGACGTCGTCCTGTGTTTCGATGAAAATGACAGGAATGCCCTTCTCCTCTGCGAGGTCAGGGATGTGCATGACGATCTCTTCGGGGGAGACGTCTTCTGCGACGTAAACAAGGTCGGCGTTGCCGCGCTCGATTGCCTTCGTCGTTTCGTTGGTTCCTTTCTTTACTCGTCCGGTGTCTCGTGCGACCTCGAGGGCCTCAAGGGCGTCCTCTGCGAGGTCGGCTGGGATGTCGGTGGTTACGTAGACTGACATTGGTTGTTCACCTCTCCTACACGTGGGCTCGCGCTCCCCTGCCGTCCGGAGCACTGGGTACTCCGTGCCGGATCAGATTCCGGCGGAAGTCCTGTAAGGCTAGGAGCATCATCAACCCCGCGTAGGGTGTACTACGCTGTAGCGCTGCCCTCCTTAAAAGCGTGTTCAAACAGCCGGGGCTATGCGATAGGCACACACAGAACCTGCTCGGTCGAAACATCGCCAAACGTGTCTGTGTATCGAGTCCCCACGTCGTGGACGGGACCAGTACGATGGCCACGGCAAGGAACGACTGAGACGGAAGGCTGTATCGGTGCGACCGCAGGACGGGTCGTGGTCTCACCGGAACTGACGGACAGCAGCCCGTACGAGTACCGCAGCTCCGACAGGTAGTGTTCCGTTGCCTATTACTCTCGAGCCCCCAAAACGAGAGCATGGACGGAGACGTCGTCGAACTCGCCGAGTCGCTGTTCGAGGAGGCGACACAGACGAACGAGCGACGGCTGCTTGTGCTAGCAGGCGAGCGTGAACACGGATACGACGCCCTCGAGTCGGTTCTCGATACGCTGCCGGTTCCGATCACAGCCACCACACTCGTTGGCCCCGACGATCGGCTACGATGTGAGCAGCTCCCGCAGTCGAACGCGAGCGAACTTCTCGGGACGACACGGGACGCGGTCGCCCTCGACGCCCACGGCGGACTCCAGCCGAACGCACTCGGGAAAGTCGTCGGAACGGTCGACGGCGGTGGCCTGCTGATCGTGCTGGCCCCGCAGCTTTCGGCGTGGCCCGACCGCCACGACGAGTTCGACGACTCCCTTGCTGTCCCCCCATTTTCACCCGCGGACGTCACTGGCCGGTTCAGACGACGACTTGTCGAGACACTGCACGTCCATCGTGGGATTGCAATCGTGAATCTCGAGACCCGACAGATCGTCGAGAACGGGCTGACGAACCCGGCCCCGCGGCTGTGCAGCACGCAGGAGACAGCGCTCGAAGCGCCGGCAGATGCCCGGTTCCCGGCTGCCACCTACGAGGCCTGCCTTACGCGCGATCAGGTCGAGGCCGTCGCAGCGTTCGAGTCGCTACTCGCGGGCGGTGATGACACAGACGGCAACAGCCAGCCTCGAGCCGTCGTCCTTGAGGCCGACCGCGGCCGAGGGAAATCTAGCGCCGCCGGACTGGCTGCAGGTGCATTCGTTGCCGACGGCATGGACGTCCTCGTGACGGCACCACGGTCGCGAAACGCCGCGGAGCTGTTCGACCGCGCCGCGGAGCTCTGTGACACACTCGAGAACTGTACCGCCAGCGTCGATGCCCGTCGACTCGAGACGAACGCCGGCGGACGGATTCGTTTTCTCGAGCCCGCCGTCGCCGTCGACCGTCTCGAGACTGCAGACATCGTCATCGTCGACGAGGCCGCGGCGCTCCCTGTCTCGGTTCTCGAGTCGCTGCTTTCGGCCGATCGCATCGCCTTCGCAACGACGATTCACGGCTACGAGGGTGCAGGGCGTGGCTTCTCGGTTCGGTTTCGGGACCGACTTGACGAGAGCGACCACGACGTCGTCGATCGAACGCTCGGCGAGCCAATCCGCTACGCGGCGGGCGACCCCGTCGAAGTATGGGCGTTTCGGGCGCTGTTGCTCGATGCGCGACCGCCAGTCGAGTCGCTGGTCGAAGACGCGACACCCGAGACCGTCACGTATCGTCGCCTCGAGCCCGACGCCTTGCTGGCCGACGAGCACCTGCTTCGCGAGGCGTTCGGGCTGCTCGTGCTCGCACACTACCAGACCGAGCCAAACGACCTCGCACGGCTCCTCGATGCGCCGAATCTCGAGGCGCGTGCACTGTGTTACGATGGGCACGTCGTCAGCGTTGCCCTGCTGGCTCGCGAGGGAGATCTTCCAGCGCCGACGCGAGCAATGATGTACGAGGGGGGCCGGGTGCGCGGCAACATGCTTCCGGACATCCTCACGAGTCAGCTCCGCGATGAGTCCGCAGGTGAGCCGGCTGGTCTCCGTGTCGTCCGCATTGCAACACATTACGCGGTGCGCTCACGCGGCCTCGGTTCGCGGCTGCTCGAGTGTGTTCGAGAGGAGTTCAACTCCCCGGTCGACTGGCTCGGCACTGGCTTCGGTACAACGCCTGGCCTCCTCGAGTTCTGGCGGGAAAACGGCTACCGAACCGTCCACGTCTCGACGACGCGCAACGACGCCAGCGGCGAGTACTCCGCGCTCATGCTCGCGCCGACGAGTGAGGCAGGCCGAGCACTGCACGACCGCCACGCTGACTGGTTCGCCCGCCGCTTTCGCGCACTCTGTACGGACGCCCTCGACGACCTCGAGCCAGATGTCGCCCGCGCGGTGTTCCGGAGCGTCGACACCGACGTCGACGACTGCGAGTTGACTGACCACGAGTGGCGACTCGTCGCCGGCGCAGCCTACGGTCCCGGTCTGTTCGATATCGATCCGGGGCCGTTTCGCCGACTCGTCGTCCGCTACTTCCTCGAGATGCCGGATACAATCGAGTTGACGGCCCGTGAGGAGCGACTGCTCGTTATGCGTGCCTTGCAGGCTCGCGAGTGGGAACGGGTGGTGGATCGTCTCGAGTACCATTCGACGAGCCAGTGTATGCGCGCGCTCGGGGATGCCGTCTGCCCGCTGGTCGACTACTACGGGTCGGCGGTTGCGCTCGAGGTTCGTGACCGGTTTCAGTAGGCTGTTCAGCGGAGTGTTACTCAGGTGAAAAGGCGCTGCATGAGACGTTCGGGAAGCGCGTTCAGGACCCAGGCAACGAGTCGCCATCGACGAGTCACGTAGACGTGATCGCGCTCGCGGTCGATCGCGCGCCGGATCTGTCTCGCCGCCGTCTCGGGCGAGCACATCCAAAACTCGCCCATCGCCATCTCAGTGTCGACGAACCCGGGTTCGACCGTCGTGATTGTCACGTCGCTCTCACGGCCGGCCTGCCGATAGCGCAGCCCCTCGAGATACGTCGAGACGAACGCTTTCGATGCGTTGTAGGCGGGTGCGCTGCCGTTGCCGAAGACGGCTGCGACCGAGGAGAGCCCAACGAGATGGCCCGCCCCACGGTCGTCGAAGTGAGCCATCGCGGCCGTCGCGAGCGCTGTGAAGCCACGGACGTTGACGTCGACCGTCTCGCGTTCGGGTTCCCACTCGAGGTCGCGGTTCAGGTGGCCGACGCCGGCGCTGATCACGACGAGGTCGACCGACGGCATCGCGTCGACGAGTTCGTCGAAGCCCTCACGAGCGTCGGTGACGTCGGTAACGTCCATCGTCGCGACGTACGCGTTCGTGGGGAGCACTGCGCCGATTTCGACCAAGCGCTCCGTCCGGCGGGCTGTGAGGCCGACCTCATAGCCTTCAGCTGCCAGTTCCTGCGCCAGTGCCTCGCCGATTCCCGAGGATGCGCCGACGACGATCGCACCGTCTGTCATAGCTATCCGTTTCGGTGACAGATGATATAGTAGCCACTGACCGCCACCATACACTCAATCGAACGACGAGAACGTGGGTTGGAGCGAACGACGTAAGCGAGATCCACTGCCAACGCGATCGATGTGTCACACGCTCCAGTTGGTACGATATACGATAGGTGCGATCTACGATACTGGTTTCGGCTCGACAGCCCCTGCAATTCCGTCTGGTCGGGACTGGGGTCATATCTCAGCCGAACCAGCATCCGGCCTTGCATCGACCGAGACGGCGGTGATGCTGGCACCACGGTTTTGGTGTCAGCACACCTCTGTAGAGTAATGGTCGACGCAATCGTCGTCGTCGCCATCGCGCTGTTGGTCGGTGGCGTCGTCGGGACAGTCATTCCGTTGGTTCCTGGCGGCCTCTTTTCGCTCGCCGGACTCGGACTCTACTGGTGGCACTCCGAGTTCACCGAGCCCGGAATCATCGCGGTCGCCGTCCTCGCTCTGCTCGGCGTGCTGACGCTCGTCGTCGAGTTCTTCGGTGGCTCGATCGCTGCGAAAGCTGGCGGCGCGTCCTGGGGAACGACTGCCGCTGCCGCGGCCGTTGGAATCGTCCTGATGCTCATCGCCGGCCCGATCGGGCTGCTCGTGGGGCTTTTCGGCACCGTCTTCACCCTCGAGTTCGCTCGGAACGGCGAGTTCGAGGCCAGCACGCGGTCTGCGTTCTACGCGACCGTTGGCACGCTCGCTTCGACGGCGACACAAGTCCTGTTGACGGGCACGATTCTGGTTGGCTTTCTCGTGGCTGTCTTCCTGCTCTAAGGACACGAGTGCTGTCGCTGTAGCTGCTTTGGACGTGGGCAACTCGCTCACTGACGGCGGTACTTATCCGTGTGCAGGACGATGTCATACCTATGAGCATGTTCGAACGGCTCGGCAAGAAAGTCGAGCGGTTGAAACAGGAAGCCGAAGCCGGCCGGGCGGACAGCGTCGAGTATCGGTGCCGTGCGTGTGGCGAAAGGTTCCACCGCGAGCAAGAGACGTGTCCCGACTGTGGGAGTCGCGAGATTGAACGAGTCTAGGAGTACAGTAGCCACGGAAGTCACTGCACACCACATCGTACGACCGCTGTGCGATGTGTGTGCACCGTTTCAGTTTCGTATAACGTACCTGTCCGAAGACGCGACAATCGACTCACCCTCTCAGAACCAGAACCGATTGTCTCAACCCTGATTCAGAGCGTCAACGCCAACACTTCCTCCGAGTTCAGGGATGCGTGTAGTAGGCAACCGTCCGTTCGTCACCGTCGGCGCTCTCGTGGCGGTCGATTCTCGCGAAGCCAACGCGTTCGAACTGGACCAGTTCGTCAGCCTCGAGCTCAGCGACGCCGGGTTCGGCCCGGCCGCGTACGTCGCCATCCATCGTCCGCAGTCGGACAGGGACGCTCTCTGCTGCTGGCACCCAGTGGATGACGTCGACATCTCCCTCACGGACCACGTCAATGTCGTCGCCGGTGTATGCAAGCGAGTCGCCGGTGTACTCGAAGCAGCCGAGGCCTTTCAGCCAGATGCGATTTTCGGCCGTTGGAATATCATCGGCCTCGAGCAAGACGGCGTCGCCGGATGGGATCGCTCGGACGCCACGGTCTTCGTGGTTGGGATGCAGTGGGGGGTTGGCTTCCGCTGGTGGGCTCCCGGCGAGCGGAATCTCGGTCCCCTCGCGGACGAAGAATCGGCGATCAGTTTCCTCGTCGATCAGATCGCGGTTGTTCGAGTAGATCGAACTCATCGCGAGATCGACATCACTGGTCGAGGTCCCCAACTCGACCATCGAATCGACGATTGCCTCGCCGCGGATACCACGTCGCCGGAGACTTTTGAGTGTCGGCGCGCGTGGGTCGTCCCAGCCGTCGAGTTCGCCGTCCTCGATCAGCGCTGAGATCGTGGACGTGCTCACCTTCACGTCGTAGTCGTCGAGTTGGACGTGGCCCCAGTGGATGACTTCGGGGTACTCCCAGTCGAAGTAGTCGTAGACGAACTGCTGGCGTTTCGCGGAGTCTTGCAGGTCAATCCCGCGAATGATGTGGGTCATTCCGAGCAGGTGGTCGTCGACGCCCGACTGGAAATCCAGCATCGGCCAGCAGCGATACTCGCTGGCTTCCTCACGGGGGTGTGGCGTGTCGATCATCCGGAACGCAACCCAGTCACGCAGTGCTGGGTTTTTGTGCTCGATGTCGGTCTTTACGCGGAGGACCATCTCGCCACTGCTGTACTCGCCATCGATCATGTCCTCGAACTCCTCGAGGACGGTCTCGACGTCTTTGTCGCGGTGTGGACACGGCTCGCCAGCGTTTTTCAGCTCCGAGAACTCCTCGCCACTACAGGAGCACGTGTAGGCCCCGCCCATCTCGATCAGTTCGCGGGCGTGCTCGTAGTAGGTCTCGAGTCGGTCGCTGGCCCGATAGATCTCGTCAGGTTCGAAGCCGAGATAGTCGAGATCCTCGAGGATTGCGTCGTACGCCTCCATATCCGGTCGTTTCGTTTCGGGATCGGTGTCGTCGAAGCGGACACAGAACCAGCCGTCGTAGCGCTCGCGATAGGTGCCGATGACGGCGGGCATCCGTGCGTGGCCGACGTGCCACGGCCCGTTCGGGTTCGGCGCACATCGCATGCGGATCTCGTCGTACTCGTCTGCGTTCGGCAGCTCCGGCAGATCGTGTTCGTCTTCTTCGTCTTCGGCTTCGATCTCGGCGAGTTCCTCGGGGGCGAGGTCTTCGAGTCGGGCCCGTTTTTCCTCGTATGTGAAGTCGTTGACCCGGCCGATGACGCCGCCAGCGACTCCCGGAATCTCGTCGCCGTGCTCGCGGAACTCGGGGTTGTCGCCCATCAGCGGCCCCATGATCGCGCCGACGTCGGCATCGCTCTCGTGTTTGACGGCGTTCAACAGCGCGTGCTTCTCTGCCTCGCGCTCGACGCGCTCTCGTAACTCGTCGTTCATTACCGAGACGTATTCGGCCCCGAACCAAAACCTCCGCGATGTTTGCCCGAGTAGGTGACACTCGAGAGCCGAACTGCAGACAGTTGTGGTGATGTTTGGCTCAGCTCCGCTGGTGTTCGGTCCGGAAGAGGCGGTCGGCTATCCAGATGCGCCCAGACACACCCCGGAGTGCCGATGTAAATCCTCCGAGAGTGAGCCCACCAGCGATTCTAGCGGTGAAATAGGAATATTCATCGATTTCCTTCATACAGCAATACCAAAGCGTATAAATAACCGACCTTCGATATCGGTCATACGAGAGTCACAGCAGTTGAGTTGTGACGTCGGTCACAACGTGTCCAGCCGAAACACGTGTGCCTTCTCGCCCGTTGTTCCGTCCGGTGCCACGTCGCTGAATCGGTCTTTCCAGCGGTTCCCGTGGACACGCTCGGAACAGTTACATCGGCACTCCGGGGTGGGTGTGTTCCATCCTACCGCGCTACACTGGCACTCCGGTCCAGTTACACTGGCACTGGGGAGTGGCTAAAATGCAGTTAGTGGGTCTGAAACGCTATTCTAATAGAATTACATCGGCACTTCGGTGTGTTTACATCGGCACTGAGGAGTTAGCGTTAAGTAGTCGCTCGGACATTGCCGACGTATGTCCGGCTCAGAGTCGTTTTTCGACAACCAAAACTACATCTTTGCCAACAAGGATCTGCTCCGCATCTCCCATCTCGTCGAAGGCGATCGAATTATCGGCCGACAGGACGAACTCAACAGTCTCGCACAGGCACTCAAAGACGCCGTTCAGGGACAGACGCCGAATCACGTCCTGATCTACGGCAAGACGGGAACGGGCAAATCGCTCTGCTCGAAGTATATTACGAAGGACCTTCGCTCGAGTGCCGCAAAAAACGACGTCTCGATCGGTGTCGCCTACATCGACTGTCTCCAACACGCGACGGAGACGCAGGCAGTGCGGACGATCGCCCGCGAACTCAACGACGAGGCTGAGACGGGAGTCACGATTCCCGCTTCCGGGCTGAGTACAGGGGAGTACTACCGTCGGCTCTGGAACGTCCTCGACGGACGGTTCGACGTTGGCATCATCATTTTAGACGAGGTTGACAAGATCGGCGACGACAACATTCTGATGCAGCTCTCTCGAGCCGTCGAATCCGGGAAACTCGAGGAGAGCACGCTCGGAATTATTGGGATCAGCAACAAGATCCGGTACAAAGAGGAACTCAACGAGCGCGTCAAATCCAGTCTGAGCGAACGGGATTACGTCTTCCCACCGTATGACGCGAACCAACTCAGGGCGATTCTCGAGTCGCGCAAGGATGCGTTCCAAGATGGCGTCCTCGAGGATTCGGTCATCCCGCGCGTGGCAGCGCTGGCCGCGAAAGAACACGGCGACGCACGAAAAGCGATCGACATTCTCCGCTACGCCGGGGAGATCGCCGACGAGAACGGCGCCGAAACCGTCACTGAAGAACACGTCAACCAGGCCCATACTCGAGAGGAACAGAATCGGCTGGCAGAACTCATCTCGAAACAGCCGCCACACTCGAAACTGCTTCTCCAGGCGCTTGCGTTCCAGACCCAACAGGCCCCGGACGACGACCCGGCGATTCCGACGGCGGACATCTACTCAACCTACGAGGTCCTCTGCGAACAGGAAGGCTCTGACCCGCTTCGAATCCGACGCGTCCGTGAGTTGCTCAGCGAACTGGCGTTTCTCTCGATTATCGAACAGACCCGGAAAGGACGTGGCCACGGGAAGGGTGCACACACGATTCACGAACTCGTCGACAACCCAGAACTCGTGCTCAAAGCCTGCAAGTCGATCTAGCGACGACTGTCGCAGTTCTCATCCGACAGTCCGTGGCGAATATTCTCAAACAGAGCGGCACACAGTCTCTCACCCCAACGTGGAGTCTGACAGTACAAAAGAGCTCACTCGAGTCGCGTGACCGCGAGTCGAACCGGGGTTAGTAGCCGCGTTCGATCAGGTAGTCTGCGATCTCACAGAGCAGGTCACGGGCCTCGTTGTCCGGAAGAACCTCGAGTCGCGCTTTCCCTTGTTCGACTAGCTCCTGAGCAGTCTCGTTCGCGTAGCTGATCGAGCCGGCGGCCTCGAGTTTGGCGACGGCGTCGTCGATTTCGGCTTCGGTGACGGCGTCGACGTCGTTCGTGTCGATGAGTCCCTCGATATCGACACCCTGGCTGCGGGCGTGGACGGTGATCAGCGTCTGTTTGTTCTCGACGAGGTCGCTGCCGCGCTGTTTACCGAGTTTCTCGCTTGGGACGGTCAGATCGAGCACGTCGTCTTGGATCTGGAACGCCCGGCCGATATCGAGTCCGTAGCCGTATAGCGCGTCGATCGTTTCGTCGTCAGCACCGAGTAAGATCGCGGGCAGACACGCCGAGGCAGCGTACAGCACGGCGGTCTTCTGCTCGACCATCTCGAGGTACTCCTCGGGGGAGACTTCTGCGCGGTTTTCGAAGGTGACGTCGAGCGATTGGCCCTCACAGATCTTCGTACACGTCGTCGCGAGGACCTCGAGCGCTTCGACTGCACGCTCGGGTTTTGCGCCCGTCTCGAGCATGATCTCGAACGCTTTCGAGTAGAGCGTGTCGCCGGCGAGAATCGCGGTCTCGAGGTCGTACTCCTTGTGGACGGCGGGGACGCCACGTCGAAGGTCGTCGTCGTCCATGATGTCGTCGTGGATGAGCGTAAACGACTGGATGACTTCGACGCTGACGGCGGCGTCCATGATGTCGATCGTCTCGCCATCGAGGGTTGGGAACTCGCGGTAGTCGACAGTGAGTGGGTCGACATTCGCGAGCGCTTCTGCCGTTGTGAGTAAGACGGTGGGTCGGAGCCGCTTGCCGCCAGCATCGAGCAGGTACCGCGACGCTTCGTAGAGTCGCTCTGGCCGCTGGATCGGCAGCTCCTCTGGGATGGCCTCGTTGACCAACTCGCGGCGCTTGCGGACCGCCTCGAGCACCGCCTTTTCTCGTGCCTCTGGGGTTGTCATATCAGTCGACAAGCTGGATGAGGTTCCCGTTGCGCGTGACGTGGATGTCACGTCCGACCTGATAGCCCTCGCTCTCACAGAGGTTCACGTAGCCGGAGAACCCTTTGAGATCCTGGTGAGCAGGGATGATGTGCTGGGGCTGGAGCGCATCAAGCATCTCGTAGTGACCTTCCTGATTCAGGTGGCCCGAGACGTGGATATCGTCGTAGATCCGGGCACCCTGCATACCGAGCAGTTTCTCAGCCTGATAGCGCTGACCCTCGTTGGTCGGCTCCGGGATGACGCGAGCGGAGAAGACGACCTTGTCGCCGTCGTCCAGCTCGTAAGGCGTCTCGCCGCGAGCCATTCGGGTCAACATTGCGCGTGGTTCGCCCTGGTGGCCGGTGACGACGGGCAGGTAGTCCTCTTTGCCCTCGTTCATGATCCGTTTGAACGTCCGGTCGACGGATTTGCGGTGGCCGAACATCCCGAGGTCCTCCGGGAAGTCAACGAAGTCGAGTCGCTCTGCAGTGCCCGAGTACTTCTCCATCGAGCGACCGAGCAAGACTGGCTGTCGACCGATATCCTTGGCGAACTCGACGAGGCTCGTCACACGTGCGATGTGACTCGAGAACGTCGTGGCGACGATCCCGCCGTCGTAATCTTCCATGCTGTAGAGCACGTCCCGAAGGTGTTCGCGGGCGACGTTCTCCGAGGGCGTTCGGCCCTTCTTGTTCGCGTTGGTACAGTCCTCGATGTAACACAGTACACCCTCTCCTTCGCGGCCGATCTCACGGAACCGCTTCATGTCGATCGGGTCGCCGATGACCGGCGTGTGGTCCATCCGTTTGTCCAGTCCGTAGACGACTGCGCCCTCTGGCGTGTGGAGAACTGGGTTGATCGCGTCGATGATCGAGTGGGTCACGTTGACGAACTCGAGTTCGACCTTGCCGGAGTCGCCGATCGACATCGTCTCGCCGGCGTCCATCTTGATCAGGTCGTTCTCGACGCCGAACTTCTGTTCGCCCTCGATCTGCTGTTTGACCAGTTCGATCGTAAACGGCGTCGCGACGACCGGCGCGTTGTATCGGTGAGCGAGTTTGCTGATCGCCCCGATGTGGTCTAAGTGCCCGTGAGTTGGGACGATTGCCTGGACGTCGCCTTCCAAGTCGGACATGATCCGGTCGTCGGGGATCGCGCCCATGTCGATCAGGTCTAAGCTGTGCATCCGTTCGGTTTCGACGTTGTCGTGGATCAGAACCTGCGAGAGGTTCAGGCCCATGTCAAAGATGACGACGTCGTCACCGGCGCGGACGGCAGTCATCTGCCGTCCAACTTCTTCGTAGCCGCCGATTGTTGCAATTTCGATTTCCATGGTTCGTTGTACTGAAAGCCGCGTGGTGGACTCTCATCGAAACGGTCCGCGGACTCCCGGTTTTGCGGCCCCGGCGTCTTACAGCACGTCGGCCATCCCGCTATGCGAACGTGGAGGCTGTTCCTCCAACTGACTCACGATAGTCGCGAATCTCGAACGCA
Organism: Natronorubrum sp. A-ect3; assembly: GCF_041821125.1. NCBI lineage: Archaea > Methanobacteriati > Methanobacteriota > Halobacteria > Halobacteriales > Natrialbaceae > Natronorubrum > Natronorubrum sp. A-ect3. The sequence continues at coordinate 650,950 of NZ_JBGUBB010000002.1, forward strand.
CTTGCCCGCGGGTTTCGCTAATTCGTCCATACACGCCCGGGTGTTAAAAACGCAGTGGGTTGGTCGCCTTCGCCCGCATACGTCCCGCTTTGGCGGCGAGTGTGAAACGCAGCGCACGCGGCCCGCTGGAGCCACGACAGGCGATATCACTCGAGGAATAAAATCAACCACATGAGTACTATATTCCGTATCATTATCCCATATTTTTGTTAACTGTGTTCTATGAAGACATACGAATTATCAATAAGAATCTTTTGTAACGTCCGCACAGAACAGCTACTCGATGGCGAAGGATCTCGAGCGTGATCTCGGGTTGTTTGCCGTAATCGCGATCAGTATGGGGGCGATGATCGGCAGCGGGATCTTCATCTTACCAGGCGTTGCGATGGCCGAAGCAGGGCCAGCTGTGATCCTTGCGTTCGTGATCGCAGCGATTCTCGTCGTGCCAGCAGCACTCAGTATCGCCGAACTCGGCACGGCAATGCCCGAGGCCGGCGGTGACTACGTCTTCATCGAACGAGGGCTGGGACCGTCGTTCGGGACGATCGCCGGCCTCGGCACGTGGCTCATGCTCATGCTGAAAGGATCGCTTGCGCTCTACGGTGGCATGTTCTACGTCAACTTCATCTACCAGCTCCCAACGTGGGAAATCGCGATTCCGGCACTCGAGGCGGGCCTGACGATCCCCGGCGTGCGCGCACTCGGAATCACATTTGCAATCGTGCTGATCGCGGTCAATCTGGTCGGCGTCAAACAGACTGGCGGACTCCAGTTGATTATGGTGATGGTCATGCTTGCGATCCTCTCGGCGTTCGTCGTCGGCTCGATCGTCCAGGTCGAAGGTGCGAACTACGATCCGTTCTGGCCGGACGATGGGATAGACGGTGTTCTCAGCGCGACTGCACTCGTGCTTGTCTCGTATGCCGGGGTCACGAAGGTCGCTGCTGTTGCCGAAGAGATCGAAAACCCCGGCCGAAACCTCCCGCTAGGACTGTTCATCTCACTTATCGCGACGGCCTTTCTGTACGCGTTACTCGTGTTCGTCCTGGTCGGCGTGGTCGAAGGACCTGAACTGACTGGGACAGAAGAGCCAATGGCTGTCGCGACGGAACTCCTCTTCGGAGCGGCAACGATCCCTGTTCCGATTGTTGGGACCCTTCCTGCTGGATCGTTCGCCGTCGCGGCGATCGTGCTTGCTGCCCTCCTCGCACTCGTCAGCACGGCTAACGCAGGGATTCTGACGGCCTCCCGGTATCCACTCGCACTCAGTCGCGACAAGCTCTTTCTCGAGGTGTTCGAGTATATCCACCCGCGCTTTTCGACGCCGTTCGTCGCCATTCTCACCACTGGTGCGATCATCATCTTTATTGTCGCCACACAGGAAGTCGACGAAATCGCCAAGATGGCCGGTGCGTTTCAGATCCTCGTCTACATCCTCGTCTGTGGGGCGCTGATCGCCTTTCGCGAGCACAACCTCGAGTGGTACGATCCGGAGTTCCAGACGCCAGGCTATCCCTGGATACAGCTGTTCGGCATCCTCTCGGGAATCTTCATCATCACACAGATGGACGCCCAAGAGATCATCGGCTCGGTCGGAATCGTCGTCTTCGGCTTCCTCTGGTTCCGATGGTACGCCAAAGACAGGATCGAACGCGAAGGTGCCGCCAAAGGTCTCGCCCGCCGTGAAGCCGGGAAACAGTTCGTTCGCGACACCGAAGAACAACTCGAGCGCGAGGACCGCTTCGAGATGTTGATCCCGCTTCGCCGGGACGTGACTCGCGAGCAAGAAGACGCGTTGATCCAGTTAGCCGCACCGATCGTGCGCCGTCGAGGCGGGCGAATCCGTGTTGTCCGGTTCGATGAAGTTCCCGACCAAGTGCCACTCGATACCGCCGCCAAAACGCTCTCCGAAACCGATCTCGAGTTCGAACAGCGGACTGACGAACTTGTTCAGGATCTCGAGGTTCCTGTCGAGGTCGGAGAGATCGTCAGCCACGATACGCGCCATGCGGTCGTCAACTTTGCCGAGCGAATCGGCGCCGATCTCGTCCTCGCCAGACAAGAGGCGACCAGTCGCCTGGGGACTCTCTTCGGCCGGGATACCGACTGGATCATGGAACACGCTCCCTGTGATGTCGCCTTCGTCCAGCATGCTCAGCGAGTTTCCGTCGACGAGATCGCCGTCGTTACTGACCGCAGCCCGTTTAACGACCCGCTCAAGGTCGAACTCGCGGATGCGATGGCAGACGTCCTCGGGGCCCGCATTCGGTTCCTCTTTGCCGTCTCCGAGAACGCACCCGACGAACTGCTTGAGACCATCGCGGACTACCATGCGGAACTCGACGCGCTCTGTACCGTCCCCGTCGAGTCGTCGATCGTTCGTTCGGACGATGCGGTTGACGGTCTCTCTGAGGCGCTCGAGCCGTCCGATATCGTCATCCTGAGCACCGTCACACATCGGCGGCTGCCCGATCTGCTCATCGAACAGCGCTCAGATCGTCTCGCCGCAGCCATCGAGCAACCGGCGTTGCTCGTTCACTCCAAAGAGACCCGCCGCGGGTCGTTCCTCCGGCCGATCCTCGAGCGCGTACTGTTCGACTGACGTACAGCGATCGTCGCCACCGCCCGTCACTGCAAACCCGTTCACAGGATGGCTGTGCGCTGGGCGAGAAAATCGGTTCAGTCGTTCGGAAAACTACTCGATCGTCGTCCCCGGGTTCGCTCCCTCGAGAAACGACGCTAGCCCCTCGAGCCCGAAGATCGACGCTTCGGCGTCGAGTGCAAGCAATGCCTGGACCTTCGCTGCCATCCCGCCGGTGACGTCAGTCGTATCACTGGCTCCAAGCACCGATGCGACGTCCTCATAAGCCGAAATCCGATCGATAACCGCATCATCCGCATTCAACACCCCGGGGACTGTCGAACAGAGTCCGATTCGATCTGCGGCGAGATCACGAGCCAGTTCAGCAACCAGCTCGTCGCCGCTGACAATGGTCGCGCCTGCGCCAGCGTGAGCGATCACGTCGCCGTGGAGCACGGGGACGAACCCCTCCGACAGCATCGTCTCGATCTGGGCAGCCGGCAACTCGAGGGTGCCATCATCGTCGCGGTGAGCGGTCGAGAACGGATGAACCGGCACCGCCTGCACGCCGCGCTCGAGCAGTCGGCTGAGGACGAACTGATTTAACGTCTTCATCGCGCCGTGAATCTCGAGAACCGCCGCAGCGTCGTGTGTTCCGTCAGTCGTGCTCACGCCGTGTTCGCTGGCGTTGTGGTGGCCGAAACTGCCGCCGCCGTGAACGATCACGAGGTCATCGTCGTTAGCCGCCAGCGCGTTCTCAATGGCGTCGGCGGCCTGCTCGAGTGCATCGCCGTCGAGCGTTTCAGGTCGCTCTTTGTCCGTAATGACGCTCCCGCCAAGTTTCAGAACGATCATTCGAGCCGTTCGACCCCCGTTTCAGAAAGCTCAGCACGGAACGCGTCCGCACAGCCTGGCGTGTACGATAGCGCAGTCTCGGTCTCGTCGGTCGGATCAAGCGCGACGATACAGCCGCCGCCGCCGGCACCTGTTAGCTTCGCGCCCGCTGCACCGGCGTCGCGAGCCGCCCAGACCATCGAATCGAGCGAGCGAGAGGAGACTCCGAGCGCCGAGAGCAGTCCGTGATTGAAATTCATTAGCCGGCCGAGTTCCTCGAGATCGCCCGCAGCGAGTGCTTTCTCACCGTTTCTGACGATATCGCCGATCGCATCGACCGTGTCCGCCGCAAACTCATACTCCTCGCGGAGACTCCGTACGCCAGCCACGAGTTCCCCGGTATCTCCGGCACCGCCGTCGAAACCGATAACGAGGGGCAGATCGGGAGCCTCAAGCGACCGACAGCTATCCCCCTCAACTCGAACAGCACCACCAGTGGCCGAACAGAACGTATCGGCCCGAGACGCCTGTCCGCCCTGTACCTCGTACTCGGTCTGGTAGGCTCGCTCAGCGAGTTCGTCAACCTCGAGTGTCGTCCCGAGCTCGCGAGTCCCGGCGTCGATTGCGGCGACCGCGACCGCCGCAGACGAGCCAAGCCCTGCACCAAGCGGGATATCACTCTCGATTGTCACGTCGAAACCGACGTCTTTCTCGCCCGTCACGTCCCGCACTTGTTCGATCGCACCGTCGACGTACCCCATCGCTGCGGTCAGCAGCGACTCCGAGACGTCCACGTCGGGCGGCCCGTCTGCCGTCCCGCCGTACTCCACCGTAAACCCATCTAGACTGAGGTCTTCGGCATGAATGCGCAGTTTGCTATCCGTCCGTCGTTCCACACCGACCCGTGCTCGTACCTCGATGGCACACGGAACAGCGGGCTCGCCGTAGACTACTGCGTGCTCCCCAAATAAGTACACCTTGCCGGGAGCGCTCGAGACTGCCATATCCAGCCGTTCGCACGAGGACGGTTAATAACTATCTTCTCGAGTGAGCAGTGACACGCATTCGTAGAGTTCTATTCCCGACAAAAATTCAGACACCAATGGTTATTTATTTGGCCACTTTGAACGAAACGATAATGGTTACTCAGCTGTCACGCCGACGGTGGCTCGAAACGTGTGCAACTGTTGCAGGGACAACAGTGATTGCTGGCTGTTCTGGAAGCGATGAAAGTGAGGGTAGAGAAGACGGGCATGGAGACAGCGACGGTGACGAATCCTCGAGCAGTGACTGGCCGATGTATGGTGTTGATCTGCAGAACACGGGACATCACCCGGATGCAAGAGGTCCGGATGGTAATGAAGTTACAGAACGGCCGTTGCTGGATTTGAATGGGATTAGTTTTGATCCTGTTTGTATTGTTGATGGAATCGCATACGGCCACACTACTGCAGGCAAAATATATGCACTAAATCTCGAAACGGAAGAACGGCTCTGGGAGACAGAACGGACAGGTTATCCAATTGTATTTGATGGAATGGTCTACGGTCCAACAACAGATATGCGTGTTCACGGCTACGACACTAAGACCGGAAACCGTTGGGAGTCGGAAAAACTTGAATCTGTAGGAGGGCTTGGGCGTCCATTGCCAACTCAAAATGGGATTTTTGTTACCACGTCTGAAGAAGTCTGGCGGATTAATCCAAACACTGGCGAGTATACACAGGTTATCGAAATACCACCCTATATTGGCGGGTCCAACGATTGGCCAGCATTCCTTGATGATACGCTGTACACTGTCCGCGGGTCAGAACTCCATGCGCTGAACGTTGAAACGTCTGAAATCGATTGGACGTTTGAACCAGAAAATAAGGGAAGCATGATAGATAGCAATCCAGCGATTGGTGACGGAGCAGTTTATTTGGCGAGTCGAGATCAGAATCTACATGCAATTGACATTGAGTCTGGAGAAGAAATTTGGAGAGTTGATACTGACACTAGAGTTGAAGCGAGTCCATCTATTATGGACAATCTTGTCTACCTCAGCGAACCAAATCACATAATCGCTGTTGATGCCGAGAGTGGTGAGATAGAATGGGAGCAAAAGAGTCTAACTGGGACTCCTGTAGATGTTATAGTAGCAGATAATACATGTTATGCAGCATCTAGATTTGGCATTTGGGCGTACGATGCACGATCGGGTAAGCTTGATTGGAAATATGAAATTCCAAATGAGAGCGATATTGGTTTTATTGCACCACCAGTAGTTTATGATGGATCGATTTATGTCTCATCAAACGATGAAACTCTACGTGTAATTGAAAACGTTTGAATCAATACAGGATTTAATACGTATATATCATATTTTGACCGCAGATAAATTAACCAAATGACATAAAAAATTGACACTACGTGCATTCCTCCTTCTCTGGTTCGGGGTCTTCGTCTCTAAAATCCGGGCCCGTTGCCTCCCAGAGAGGTGAACACTTTTTATCGGGTGCACCCCCAGCGTGTTGATTATCACCTACTCCTGGTGCACCTTGCGGTAAGAACTGCGGTGCGGGCACCACGACAAGAATCGACTGGCCATTCTCGTAACTAATCGGATCAGTCGAACCTAGTTTGAGGTCGGTGCCATCGGGCGTCTCGAGTGTGACGTCTTTATCCTCGCGGACATATGTCGTCGAGCCAACCTTCGACGGATCGTCACTGGTCGCTTCTACCTCAAAGCGAGCATATTCGCCCTCGAGTTCGATCTCCCATGCATCGACTTGCAGGTAGAACAGCGGTGGCCACGGAATCAATGGGAAGCCCGGTAGCCCGACCTCGTTTTCGTACCTAGAACCCATCGGTGCGAAATCCATCTCGTCATCGATCTCGAGCGGGCCATCGCCCGCTGCCCGGACTGCTGGAACTTCGGTCTGGTTGACGGCTACCTGTGATGAGTGATACGTCGGCGAACCGTCAACAGTAACGTGAACATCGTTCAGCACGTCCGGTGTATCTATTTCGGCTTCCCCGTCGTCCTGAAGCAGTTCTTCACCTGAACCAAGCATTTCGTCGAGCAGGTCCATTGGACCGTTGATAATCTCGTTGACGGAATCTAAGAAGCCGCCGAGAAGACTATCGATGAGATTCCCGCCACCAGTCGTTACCCTCTCGTGTTCACTGGCGAACTCGTCGACGTACTTGTACATATTATCGAAGTACACCTGTCGAGCTTCCATTCTGGCGAGATCTGGAGCGTTTTTGAAGTTATCACGGTCACTCACGTGCTTTGTTTCCGTTTCCGCGATACTCTCGTTCATCTCCCGTATCGGGCTCTCATCGGCAGTCAGCATCTCCATGACTTCCGCTTCAACTGGGTCAATCTCGGTTACCGTCTCGTTGTGGATCTCAAGGAGATCGTCCCAAACGATGTGGGTGTGAAGCATTCCTTCGTTGCGCGGTGAAAGTTGAATGTCCTCCTCGAAGTTGCTGTCGTAGTTGAGCGCGTCCCTGAAGTCGTTTGTCGACTCAATATCACCCACTCTCCCATTCAGCCATCGCTCAAACTCCGCGTCAGAACTGAAGTCTTTACCGAAGAACGCCCTTGTTACTTCGTCAGCCGCGTCTTCCCAGTTGGTTGGCTCTCCGAGGTATGGATCTGGTGAGCCGCCCTGATCAAGCACGTTATCAACACTGTTTGGATCGATATCTAGACCGGGAGCGAACTCACCATCGAGTTCGAACGAGGCTGTGAAATCTGTGTACCGCTGGTCGTGTTCCCAGACGTCGACTGAAGAGTTGGTTGTCGTATTATTCCACGCACGATAGGTCTCGTATTTCATCTCGACTTCGACATTGACCGAGACGAGCGATCGCTCGAGACTCGAATCACTGCCGTCGTCAGTAACCTTCTCGAGACTCCCATCTACAGCAGTGTCGGTCGTAACGTACACGCGGTCGACTTCTGTATGATTGCCGGCATCGTATTCCTCTGGTAAAGGAGGGAGCGGATGCCCGAGACCATTCATCGATGGAGAACTTCTAACGGTTCCGACCTTTCCATTCACAGTATAGACGTCGTCGATGACGGAATCAGTATTATCGATCTCTTGAACAGCAGTCTCTCTAAGGTTATCAAGGCTGTTTTGTATATCACCAATATTTTCTAATGCATTTGGACTGTTGTCCGCATCATCAATATTATCTGACCTACCACTGTGTCCATAATAATCCTCGAGATACGCCTCATTGAACCGTTCTGTCTCGTTGAGCCCCGCTCGCATCTCGTCCTCGAGGTCGCCCTGTCCAAGTCCGGCTTCCATCTCGTACATTGCCATATCGGCGAATGGATGGCCCTGAATCGTGCCGTTCTTGTCGACGTTCTCGAGCATTCCTGCCACAATCTCTTCGACGGTCGGCATATCCGGTAGTTCACCGTCCGGGGAGACGGCCCCTGCTGCACAGAGATCATCGACGGAACTGACGTTCTCGTCGGGGTGGAGATCGTCGGCGAGGGCGTCGAAATCGTACGTCTCACCGAGATCGAGTGCGCTATCGGATAGATCGTACGACAGACACAGTAACGGACCCGCCATCACGCGATTGCCATAGTCATCTTGCGTTCCAAAGACCTCTTGTTGGGCCGTCAGCCGCGCGTCGTTGGCCATGACCTCTGTGTGGTCGTTCGGCGTGACGTTCTCGAAGGCACGATCACCTGGATCACTCATCAACCGATCGTAGTAGGCTTTCCCCCAGACGAGCGGCCACAACCGCTTTGTGAGGTCGTAGCCGTACCCCTTGCGATCATCGATGCTCTCGAGCATGCCCTTGTTCAGGTGCGTCTCGTACTCCTCGACACGCTCGTGGAGTTCCATCATCGTCGTCCCCACCGACACGGTGATGTCGCGCGACACCGTCGTCTCGAGGTTGCCATCCGCGTCCCTGACAGTGAACTCGATGTCGTCGATCGTCACGTCCATGACTCCGTCGTCTTCTTCGAGTGTGACGGACTCGAGTGCCGACTCGAGGTCGTCGTCGTTGCTCCAGTCGTCGACGTCGGGCAGCGACACTTCGACGGTCCGACCCTGTCCGACGGTCTGTTCACGACCGTCGAGTGCTGCGGTGGCTTCGGCAAGAATGGTCAGTCGCGTCTGGTCTTCGAACGCGGAGTCGTCGTCGAGAACGCCATCCATATCGGCATCGACGGTGGTCACTGGCGACTGAACGACGGTGTCGGTTGCACGGACGGTTGCGTGACGGAGTTCACTGATCGCGTACGCTTCACCGCGGTCGACCGCTACTTCCGTACTGCGGTCGATCTCCGGTTCGCTTCTCGTCTGAAGTGTCGCAGCGATCATGATGGAACTCACGAGGAGCAAGACGCCGATAATTGCGAACGGAATCCGTGCTCTGTCGTCGTCTGCGATCGAAATCGTGTGTGGTCGGGTGCGTCTCATTCGTCCCAGGTCTGGATGGTGATGGTCACGTCTTCGGTTGCCAGTGCATCGACGACGGTCTCGACTTTCCGTTCATCGCGCTCGGTCCCGTCGTAGCGTTCGTCGATCGTTTCGAACTCCTCGGCAAACGCTCGAGGGATGTCCGCCGCGATCCAGGCGGCGAGTGCGTCTGCGTCGGTCACGTCGTAGCCGCCTTCCTGTCCGACGAGGAGTTTTCGATTCGCTTCTTCGGCCCGGGCTTCGGACCGAGCCAGTGGTCGGTGTGTCTCCGCACTCCGGAACGAGAAGTCCCCGATGGTGTCGGCCATCGATTTGTAGTGGTAGACTGTGAGCGCTCGCTCGAGTCCCTGATCCTCGAGTGCGTACTGGGCCGATTCGGGCGGAAAGAGCCCGTCGACGATTTCGTCGCCGATTACAGTCCCGGCTGCTGCGTATGACTTGTTGTCTGCCCCTTTCAGTCTCGGAACGTCCGACGAATCGTCGACCGCTGGGTGAACGTCGGCCACGTCGTCGATCCAGTCGTCCCACCAGTCGTCTGCTGCCAGCCAGTTCGATTCGAGTTCGTCCTCGTCGATTTCCGAAAAGCCACTCGAGACGGTTGTTGTTGTACTGGAGACGTCTGCGGTGGCGGGTGGCCGTTCGCCGGCCGTCGCGGTTCCGTTGAGACTGGCATTCGCATACGGCTCCCACGTAGCGACGATGTAGAAATTCCGTTCGGCACCGAGCAGGGTGTGTCGAATCGCCCAGTCAATGGCTGCCTCGTACTCCTCGCCGTACGCCAGTACGGGCTCGCCATTGAGTTGATGGTTCGACACCGCGGCGTCGGCCAAGAGCCCGAGCGGCGGGCCGTGGTCGGTTCGTGTGTACGTCTGCTCGTTTGTGATAACTGGTTCGGAGAACGCGTCTTCGTCCGTGACAGCCTCGAGGCTGTACGTAATGGAGACTGTTGATGTACCGAGGACCGCTGTGGTCTGGGTCGCTGACAGACTGTCGACATCGCCATGGGGATGACCTGCTGGAGTTGCGTCCGATCCTGTCGAACTGGTCGATGTGTTGGCAAGGGTGTAGCCGACGATCATCACACTTGCAGTGATGAGGAGCAACGCCAGAGCGACGTCGGCCACGGTGCTGACACCCCGTTCGGCGTCGAATCGGGCCACGATCACCAGACCTCCACGTGAAGCGTTCCACCACGGATGTCGGCTTCCGTGACTTCGACTGAAATCGAACGGGTAGCGACCCCCGTCTCATCGGGCGCTCCGGCTGCGTCGGGTGGGCCGTAATCAGGGTGTGTCGATGACAGCTGTCTGTCTCGGAGGTTGTCGCCATCGGAATCGAAGTGTGCCGACGCAAAGACGGTCGGCTCACCATCCTCGTAGGCTCTCACTGCAACGTAGCTGTTCTTTCCGTTCGGGAGTGACGCCTGGTCAATGGCTTCACGCATGTTCCGGTCCATGGCAGCGTCGTACTCGTAGGCAGGAAAGACACCCCGCTCGTCGTCTTCGAGGTCGTCCCAGATGCGATCGATCGTCGTCTCTTCTGTAGTGCGATCGCTCATCCCCGGGAGCACACCGCCGAGATACACGGTGTACAGTCCAACGGCGGTGATGAGCGCCATCACGGCGAAGAGGGCTGCGATCGGTTCCATCTGTGCTCTAGACGACGACCAGCGTGACATGATAGCTCTCGGTTGCCTCCTTGTATTCGACAAACGGCTCATCATCATCGAACCCTACGGATCGTGGTATCAGGTTCGTACACGTCGGCTCAGAACTGAATCCGACCGTTCGCTCGCACGTCTCACCGTCGTCGAACGATATCGTCACGTCGACGGGAGCTGCAGCCGGCCGACTGAGGTGTGATGACTCGATGTCTTCCTCGAGTTTACCCTCGCCGTCGGAAAAGACGCGGTCGGTATCGGCGTCGCTGATGGATGTGTTGTCTGGACCGACGTACGTCCCATCGATAGAGAGTTCGACACTGTTCCCAGCGATGCCGTCATACGATGCCTGAACGGTCCCGATACCCGTGTATCCGATGCCGCCGACTGACAGCTCCGAGACAGTTGTCTCGAGGCTAACGGTTTCGACGAGCGGGGCGAGACGATCACGTTCTGGGTCGACGCTGAGTTGCCGAGCGACGAGCTCACCGCTTGCGGTCAGCGGTGTGCCGCTGTTTGCTTCGTATTGGGATCGGACCTCCGAAAGGAACGTTTCGACTGCGTGTGTGTCTCCGTCAGCCAGTTCGTCTTCGTACTCGTCTTCGAACGCCGCTCCGCGGGTTATGTTTTCCAGCCGTTCAGAATCGTTGAGTGGAACCACGACGCCGTACGCCATGCTGGCATGGGTAGTGCCGTGCTCGTTTTCCATCTCGACCGTTGTTCCGTCGATGGCGATCGTCTCGGCATCGTACGTCCACGTGGCGCTGGTTTCGGTGGTGCTACCCGCGACTGGTTCGATCGTATTTGCCGCTTGGTTGGCATCCGGTGGCGGTCCCGATGGCAGGCTGAGTACGACACCCGCGACCGCCACACTGACGAGAGAGACTGCCAGAAACACGTACCATGCATCGAGAGGGGCCTCCCAGTCCATGCCCCGGTTGGCTCCGTTTTCATATTTAAATGTACGCAGGCGTGACTGTTGAACTTCGTCTCAGTCAGTTGGTTTCGTGTTCGATCACAGAAGCCGTCCTCCGACTTTCTCGAGGAGGAACTGTCGTAGCCATTGCAAATCACTGCACACCGCATCGCACGGTGGCTGTGCGATTCGTGTGTCCATCGGTTCAGTTGTTACGCTGGTTGCGAAGGGGTCGGCTCAGAAGAGGCCGACGAGAATGCGATACGGAATCCCGACCGCGAAGATCGCGATGAGTGCCGCCGTCGCGGCGATTACCGGGAGCGGCATCTTCTCCTCTTCGAATTTGAACAGTGAATCGATCATAGTCGTCGTTGTCCCGGTGTGTACGTAACTCCTTTGCCATCGCTACCGTCGCTACTGCGTTTCAGTTGTTACGCATCCGGAACCGCGCAGATCGAGAAAAACGAACAGCGTTAAAACGGGTTAGACCATGCTCTCGAAGTCCTCGAGCGAGTACGATGGCTCGGCACCGCGGCGGTCGAGGACTTCGTTGGCGAGCAGCCAGTAGACGACCGAAAGGGCCTTGCGACCCTTGTTGTTCGTCGGGACGACCAGATCGACGTTGCTGACCTGGTTGTTCGAGTCACACATTGCGATAACGGGAATCCCGACCGTGATGGCCTCTTTGACGGCCTGGGCGTCGCCGATCGGGTCCGTGACGACGAGTACGTCGGGTTCGATGTAGCCGTCGTATTTGGGGTTGGTCAGCGTTCCGGGGATGAAGCGGCCGGTGCGGGCACGAGCGCCCACGGCTTCGGCGAACTTCTCTGCTGGGAAGCGACCGTACTGTCGGCTCGAGGTGACCAGGATCTGCTCTGGGTCGTAGTTCGAAAGGAAGTCCGCGGCCGTACGGATACGGCCGTCGGTCTTGCCGACGTCAAGGACGTAGAGCCCGTCGGTTCGGACACGGTGGATAAACCGCTCCATGTCGTCGGTCTTCTGCTGGGTCCCGATGTGGACACCGGCGCCGAGATAGTCCTCGACGGGGATGAGGAGGTCGGCCTCCTCGTCGGCCATTACGTCGTCATCGAGGGTTGGACCGGCGTCTTCGTCGGCTGGTTCTGCATCGGCGTCGGCCTCGGTGGCGTCGGCGTCGGCGGGCTGTTCGTCAACTGGCTCGACGTCGTCCTCGGGATCGGCGGCGGGGCCAGGCCCTTCGGCTGGCTCCTCGTCGATCTCGTCTTCGGCTGCGTCGAGCCCTTCCTGGGTTGCGTCGTTTTCTGTCATGTCGCGTCGTCTGCGATTCTGATGAGCTCGTTGAGCTTGGCGGTTCGCTCGCCACCGACGGCACCCGTCTTGATGAAGGGTGCGTCGGTTGCGACGGCGAGGTGTGCAATCGTCGTGTCCTCGGTCTCGCCCGACCGGTGGGAGATCACGGAGTCGTAGCCGTTCTGTGTCGCGAGTTCGATCGCGTCGAAGGCATCGGTCAGCGTCCCGATCTGGTTCGGTTTAATCAGGATGCTGTTTGCCGCACCGCGTTCGATCCCGTCAACGAGACGCTCGGTGTTCGTGACGAACAGATCGTCACCACAGATCAGCGTCTGGTCGCCGACCTCGTCGGTGAGCTCGGCAAACGCGTCGTAATCGTTCTCGTCGAGCGGGTCCTCGACGTAGACGAGATCGTACTCGCGAACCAGATCCGCGATGTAGGCGATCTGCTCGTCGGTGTCGCGGCTGACGCCTTCGGACTCGTACTCGTAGGTTTCGGAGTCGTCGTCGTACATCTCAGCGGCTGCGACGTCGAGTCCGAAGCCAATGTTGAAGCCGACGTCGTCTTCGACCATCGAAACCGCTTCGTCGACGATCTCAAACGCCTCGCTGTCGTCGATCGAGGGCGCCCACGCGCCTTCGTCACCCTTTCCACACGGGACGTCGCGTTCCTCGAGGAGGTCAGCGACGGTGCTGTGGACGGCTGCGTTGGCGAAGACGGCGTCTTCGACGCTTGGAGCGCCGACGGGTGCGACCAAAAACTCCTGAATGTCGGTTGCGTCGGCTGCGTGTTCGCCACCACCGACGACGTTGCCCAGTGGCACTGGGAAGTTCTCGCCACGGAACGCACCGCCTAAGTGCTGGAACAGCGGTGCGCCGAGCACGTCGGCACCGGCTTTTGCAGCGGCCATCGAGATGGCGACGGCGCTGTTGGCACCGATCTCGGAGAAGTCATCGGTTCCATCTGCCGCGTGGAGAATCGAGTCGACTTCTCGCTGGTTGCCTGCGTAGGCGTCGCCGACGAGTCGCCCCACGGCATGTTCTCGAGCCGCGGCGATCGCCTCGGATGGTGGTCGCTCGACGGCTTCATACTCGCCCGTGCTGGCACCGCTTGGTGCTGCAGCACGGCCGAAGCCACCGCTTTCGGTAACGACATCTGCCTCGACGGTGGGGTTGCCACGCGAATCGAGGATGCGTCGGAGTCGAATGTCTGTGATCAGTGTCATTGCTTCCCTCGTTTGACGGTAAAGGGTAACACGCCAGCGTCGTACTCCTCAGCGGCGACGAGGATCGGTTCGGACTGATCCGTCTCGATCAACACCGGCGCGCCGTAAGAGATCTGCAGTGCTCGTGCACCGAGGATGCGGGCTTTCTCGTAGCGGTTGTAACGTTCCTGTTGCATGTTACTGGTATGGAGAGACGACGTCGACGAGGTCGGTGTGACTGACGAGCATGCGCCGACAGCAGTAGCGGTCGACACCGAGTTCGTCGAGGACTTCTTCTGGGTCCTCGTCGCCCTCTTGTGCGCGCTCGTCGAACTCCTCCCAGTGTTCGCCGACGACAGTCCCACAGCTGAAACACCGGACCGGTACCATCATGATTGAATCACCTTAGCGGTAGGACTTCTGGTAGCGAGCCCGAGCGCCCGGGCCGCCCCACTTCTTCGGTTCGGACTGGCGAACGTCGTTGACCAGCAGCGAGCGGTCGAACTCCATGAACGCATCACGGAGTTCGGCGTCGTTCGAGTGCTGAACGATTCCGCGGGCGATGGCCGTGCGGACGGCGTCTGCCTGGCCGCTGATACCGCCACCTTCGACACGAACGTCGATGTCCATGTCGCCGCGGAGGTCCTCACCGGCGATGCGGAACGGTTCGAGCATCTTGAGGCGGGACATTTCCGGTTCGACCAGTTCGACTGGCTTGGAGTTGATTCGAACGCGACCCTCACCCTCGCGAACGGTCGCTCGAGCGACGGCGGTCTTTTTCTTTCCACTCGTGTTCGTTACCATGTGACGTTAGCACCGAGTTGTTCGGAGACTTCGCCCAGGTGGACGAAGCGGATGTTCGAAAGTCGGTCCAGCGACGTTCCCTCGAGGATCTCGGCCTCGCGGTCATCGTCGTCTTCGTATGGGTTGCCCAGGTAGACGCGGACGTTCGAGAACGCCTCACGGCCACGCGGCTTCTTGTAGGGCACCATCCCACGGACCGAGCGCTTGAAGAGCGTGTCCGGTCGGCGTGGGTAGTATGGCCCGCTGTCGGAGCCAAGCTGGACGCGCGTGCGGTAGGTGTCGAAGATGTCCTCTTTGTCGCCGGTGATCACGGCGTCTTCGGCGTTGACGATGGCGACGCGCTCGCCGTCGAGGGCGAGCTGGGACACTTCGCTGGCGACGCGACCAAGGATACAGTCACGGGCGTCGACGACGACGTCCGCGTCGAACTCTGCGATACTCATCGAATCACCCGCACGTTGGATCCCTGTGGGTTCTCTTCGAGCACTTGCTCGAGCGGTACTGTGTCACCGACGGCGTCGATTTTCGTCTCTGCAGACGACGAGAAATCGACAGCCGCGACGGTGACGTTTTTCTGTAATGCGCCGGAGCCCAGCACTTTACCGGGAACGACGACAGTCTCTTCTTCGCGTGCGTATCGCTCGATACGGCCAAGGTTCACCTCTGCGTGGGTGCGCCGGGGCTTCTCGAGTCGGTCCGCAACGTCTCGCCAGACATCGGCGTCCGTCTCGCGGGACGTCGACTTGAGCTCGGCGATAAGATCGTTGAGCCTCGGATTAGTCTTGCTACTCATTGATTTCCTCCAAAGTCGGTCGTATCGGAGAGACGAGGAAGCGTCTCACCGATCGTGGAATCGGTTGTGTGTCGAACGAGTCGGGTCGCTGTTCGGTCAGTCGTGATCGAACAGCCACCGTGTGTTCGACGAGAGAGAAGTGGATGCAGGGAGCAGGATTTGAACCTGCGGACTCCTACGAGACAGCGCCCTGAACGCTGCGCCGTTGGCCTGACTTGGCTATCCCTGCTTGCACTTCTTTCTATCCGTTGCCCCGTAAAACCCCTTTCGATTCCAGGTCGCGAGCGCGTACCGGTCTCGTCGCTCACGGCGCCGGTGAACGCGGACTCGCGGTGTCGGGATTGGGGGCGTTGGTTCATTGTCTACAGCTGTACTGCGTCTTCGAGGTCGGTTGCACGCGCCGCAATCGAGTCTGCAGCTCGTGTAACCAGTTCATCGACCGGGAACGAGCCGTCCGTCTCGATGTTGAAGACGAACGCGTTCGGTACGTCCTCGACTTCGACTTGCTTTCCAGGATAGCGGTTCGACAGATCGTTATCGAACTCGCTGGTCTGGATCAGTTCGCCGTCTGCTTCGATGACGCCACGAATAATTCGGGACTCCTGCTCTTCGAACTCTGGCAGGTCGTCGACGACCGTCACACGCTGAAGGTGTCGGTAGCCTGCAGAGACAGCGCCCTGATGTTTCGCGTGGTTTTTGCCGCGGTTGAAGACGGCGTCAGCCTCGGCCTCGAGGCGCTGGTTGTCCTTGAGGTCGATGATCGGAATGTTCTCGTCTGCGGGTTGCACGAGATCGTCGCTCGAGACGAGATCGCCCGAGTAGGCGGTGGCTGGTCCTTCGACGTCGATCGAGAGCGTGACGGTGTCGTCCTCGGCGAACTCGGCTTCAGGTGGGGTCGTCAGTGGGACGAGCCCGAGTCGGAGTGCGAGTTGCTCGTCGAACATGACCGACGAGTTCTCGATGAACCGGACGGTATCGATGGCCAACGTGGGAACGTCCGCGAGCATCGCGCGACGAAGCCCGTTGGCAAACGCGGGTGTGACACCGCGAACGAGGAACCGTGCGTACCGGTCCTCGTGTTCGACGAACTCGACGTCGTAGTCTTCAGTCATGGATCTAGTAGCCGCCCTTGCCTTTCGGTGCGCGCGATCCGTCGTGTGGGATCGGCGTGACGTCCTCGATGCGCCCGATTTCGATGCCCGAGCGGGCGAGTGCGCGGATCGTTGCCTGTGCGCCTGGCCCGGGAGACTTCTGGAGGTTGCCACCGGGGCCACGGACGCGAACGTGCAGGCCCGTGATGCCAGCCGCTTTGACCTCTTCGGCGATCGACTCGGCCATCTGCATGGCCGCGTACGGCGACGCCTCGTCGCGGTTCTGTTTGACCGCCGTCCCACCGGAGGACTTTGCGATCGTCTCCGCGCCCGTGAGGTCGGTCACGGTCATGACGGTGTTGTTGAACGATGCGTGTACGTGGGCTACGCCCCATTTCTCGTCGTCCTGACTCATGTTATTGGCCCTCCGCTCGTTCTGGGTGGAGTTCGTCTGCGAGTGAGCTGTTCTCGTCGAATGCGACGAGATCCTCCTCATCGACGTCGACGACGTACGATGGGATGCAGTGGCGCTGTTCGCCGACCACGATGTGCCCGTGAAGAATGAACTGTCGGGCCTGCTGTGGCGTGTTGGCCAGCCCTTTGCGGTAGGCAACCGTCTGGAGACGGCGCTCGAGAACGTCTTCGATCTCGAGGCTCAGCACATCGCCGAGTTCGTCGGTCTCGTCAAGCACACCAACGCGCTTGAGTCGTCCGAGGAACTCCTCGGAGCGGCGGATGACGGCTTCGTCGTCCTGGGCCTGGCCGAGCAGTTCTCGAGCCTCGCGCCGGTAGGAGCGAAGCTCGGACTGTGCTCGCCAGAGCTCTTCTTTGTTCGACAGCCCGTAGCGGTCGAGCAGGGAGTGCTCGGAGGCGATCCGTTCACCCTGATATGGGTGATTCGGCGTCTCGTACTTTTTAGTGTCTGTTCCGAGTGGCATTATTCGTCATCCTCCTCGGCAGCAGCTTCTTCTGCCTGCTCTTCGCGGATCTCTTCGACGTTGACTCCGATGGTGCCCTCCGTACGACCGGTGGACTTGGTTCGCTGACCGCGAACCTTCTGGCCGCGCTTGTGGCGCGTTCCCTTGTAGGAGTCGATCATCTTCATCCGGTTGATGTCGTGCTGGCGGGTGAGTTGGAGATCGTTACCGATCTCGTGGGTTGTCTCCCCGGAATAAAAGTCCGACTGGCGGTTGTTGAGCCAGTCAGGAACGTTCCCAGCATAGTTCTCTACGATGTCGACGACGTTTTCGATGACGTCGTCGTCGAGACGACCGAACGTCGCTGTCCGGTCAACGTCCGCTTCGTCGGCAATGAGTCGGGCGGTTCGTCGACCGATCCCGTTCATCTCCGAGAGCGAGCGCTCGACAGACTTCGTCCCATCAAGGTCGGTCTGACCGATGCGGACGAAGTACTGAAGGTCTTCGTCGTCTTGTTGTTCTTGAGGTTCTTCCTCGCTCATGTGTCGTGTATCTCTGTCTGTCTGCGCGCGTTGCAAATTCGGCTGACGGAAATGCCAGCCAAGGTGTAACCGACGTTGTGGCGGGGATTCGAACCCCGGAGGCTTGACGCCACATGGTTAGCAACCATGCGCCTTGGGCCGCTTGGCTACCACAACACCGTGTCTTTATCATCGCCCTCACGGACTCGGGGACTACTCCCCTACACGTATTGCACCCCAACCTACCGCCGACGGGTACTTAAGCGCAACGAAAGGTGGCCACAACGTCATCCCCTCACATTCGCGGGGCGGACAGACGATCCGAGGTCCGGAATCTACCCAATGTGTCGGATCAGATTCCGGCGTACTCTCCGATGTACTTGTCGTTGAGTTCCCACTCGCCGTCGGCGTTCTGAATCATGTACTCACCGTAGTAGGGAACTCGATTGGCAACGACCTCGCGGAACGCCTCACGGATTTCGGGTTTGGACATCTCACCCATCGATTTGAGATCATCGTTGCGGTTGAGACAGCCTTTCAGGTATCCCTCGTGAGTCACGCGGACGCGATGGCAGTTCGCACAGAACGTCGGGTTCTCGACAGGGTCAACGATTTCGACCATCCCCCGCCCGTCGCCGTCGTTGCTGACCCAGTACCGTTTCCGGTCGTGCATCTCGCGGTGTTCGATCTCGTCAGCCTGCTCGGCCAGCCAGCCGTGCACTCGTTCGATATCGACGTTCCACTCCGGCTTGCCAGTTAGTTCAGGCATGTACTCGATCAACTGGAGTTGGAGCCCCTCGTTTTCGGCGACGTGGTCAACCATCTGTGGGACGTACCCGGCCGTGTGTTCGAAAACAACCATGTTGAGTTTGACCGGATCCAGTCCCGCCTCGAGCGCCGCCTCGACGCCCTCGATGACTTTCTCGTACGCGCCGCTTTTCGTGATTTCGGCAAAATCCGTCGGATCGAGGGCGTCTTGCGAGACGTTGACTCGCTCTAAGCCCGCATCCACGAGCGCTTCGGCACGTCCCGGGAGGAACGTCCCGTTCGTGGTCAGCGAGACCTCCATCTGATCGGGGGTTCGCTCGATGATCTCCGTTAAGTCATCGCGAAGCATCGGCTCACCGCCGGTGAACTTGACCGCGTCGACGTCGAACTCCGCGGCGACCTCGAGAAACCGAACGACGTCGTCGGTCGACATCTCGTCGTCCTGTGGATCCATCGGGCCGCGTGTGTCCCCTAACCCCTCATTGTGACAGTAGACGCAATCGAAGTTACACCGGTCGGTAAGTGAAACCCGAACCCCGGTTACCTCGCGTCCAAATTCGTCGGCGAGCATGCCACCAGATAGCAGACGGATCCGCTTAAACATCCCGGGCTGTTCGTGATTTCGTAACTGGTTTTGGTTTCGTGAATGGGGCTTCTTGCCGATCTGTTCTGTTTCAGCGAGTCACACTCGAGCAGCGGCGGAAGAACTACCCGGTGGACACTCGAACGAGGGGTGTATGGACGAGGATATGCTCGCAGACCAGCGTCGCCTCGTAGAACTCATCGAGGACGAGGGCTGGGACGTCACCGACCTCGAGATTTCGGCTTACGACAGCCCGTGGGCCGACGAGGACACCCCCGAGGCGACAGTAACGATCACGGCGCGAAAACCCTACGAGAGCGAGACGGCAGCGGATGATGACGACAGCGACGACGAGAACCCGTTCCGACTGAAGTAGCTGTGCAAATCGGTGTTGGTAGGCGGGGTCTCGAGCGAAACAGGAGGGCGACGGATGCATCCGACTCGAGCGGCCACGCGTCGAATCTTCTCGGCTGCCGATAGTTATGTGAGCTTACAAAACCAGTATGGTTCGTGAGCGTCTATATCACACACGGACAGCTCCATGACCCTCTCCAATGATCCCGACCTCATCACGCTGCAGCCGGATCAGCCGTTCTTCGAGACGCTGTATACAGCCGCTCCGTTGGTGATCGTCGGCACACGTGAAGAAGACGG
Organism: Natronorubrum sp. A-ect3; assembly: GCF_041821125.1. Taxonomy (NCBI): domain Archaea; kingdom Methanobacteriati; phylum Methanobacteriota; class Halobacteria; order Halobacteriales; family Natrialbaceae; genus Natronorubrum; species Natronorubrum sp. A-ect3. The sequence goes on from NZ_JBGUBB010000002.1 coordinate 670,990, forward strand.
TTCGGAAAACCTGGCGCCAAAACATATGGCAACCCCGCTGGGGTGGTCGGACTATTTCGGGTTCGTCTGTACGCCCGATCACGGGACGTATCGAAACGTCGAGCGGACGGAGGCGTTCACCGTCAGCTACCCCCGGCCCGAGAGCATACTCGATGCCAGCCTGGCCGCGGCGCCCCGGGATACCGAGGGGGAGAAACCCTCGCTCACGGACGTCGAAACGGTCGACGCAGACGTCGTCGATGCGCCCGCCGTAGCTGGGGCCTACGGTGTACTGGAGTGTGAACTCGAGCGCATCGTCGATGGGTTCGATGGAGCCGGCCTCGTCGCCGGCACCGTCGTCGAAAAACACGTTCACACCGATGCCTACCGCAGCGACGACATCGAGCCGGAGACACTACTCGAGCAGGCCCCAGTGTTGGCACATCTCTATCCCGACCGGTTCGCCAAGGTGAGCGAAACCCAGGCGTTTCCGTTCCCAGAGGGGTTCGAGCGATGACGCCCTCCGAAGCGGAATCCGCCGCTGAACGCCGGATTCAGGAGTGGGTCTCCGCTCATCGAGCGGACATTGCCGAGTATCTCCTCGAGTTGGTCGAACTGGAGACGCCCACCGAGAACCCCGAAACGTTCGACAACTTCTTCGATCGACTGGCGGACGACTTCCACGAACTCGGCCTGGAAACGGAGCGCGTTCCAGGCGAGGAAACCGGCGGACGGCTTGAGGCGTGGTCAGCCGGTCGCGATGACGCAGACGAGATCCAGCTCGTGATCGGACACGCAGACACTGTCTGGCCGCTCGGAACCGTCGACGAGAACCCGCCCGAGAGACGGGATGGCATCCTCGAGGGACCGGGCTCGCTCGATATGAAAGGCGGACTGACACAGGCCGTGTTCGCGCTTCGTGCCCTCGACGCGGCCTCACTCGAGCCGTCACTGCCGGTTCATATCCTCGTCTCCAGCGACGAAGAGATCGGGAGTCCCGAATCCAAGCCCCGAATCATCGACCTCGCCAAACAAGCGAACCGGGTGTTCGTACTCGAGCCAGCAAGCGGCCCGGAGGGAAAAATCAAGATCGCACGGAAAGCAGTCGGGCATTTCACGGTCACGATCGAGGGAAAAGCCGCCCACGCCGGCCTCGAGCCAGAAGAAGGAGCCAGTGCGACGGAGGAACTCGGCACCGTCATCCATCAACTCCACGAGCTCACCGATATCGAGTCGGGAATCACCGTCAACGTCGGTCAGGTGGAAGCGGGGCTGCGGTCGAACGTCGTCGCACCAGAGGCACGAGCCGAAGTCGACGTTCGCGCACCCACCGATGAGACGGCAGCTGCCGTCACCGAGCAGATCCACTCGCTTGAAGCGACGACGCCGGGGACGGAGCTGACGATCGACGGCGGCTTTGGGCGGCCGCCGATGGAACAGACACCGGGCAATCGCCTGCTTTGGGACCGTGTCCAGACGATTGGGCAGCGTCTCGGCCTCTCGCTCGAGGGGACGCGCTCGGGTGGTGCAAGCGACGGAAACGACGCCAGTCAGCACGCCCCCACAATCGACGGGTTCGGTGCCGTCGGCGACGGTGCCCATCAGACGTACGAACACGTGCAACTCGATGCACTCGTTGACCGGGTGGCACTTCTGGCCGCCTGCGTACACGACGAACCGCTTCCAACCGATCCACAGCAATGATCCAACTCACAGCACCATGGCTATGAACGCAGACGTCCACACCTCCGTGACACGAATCGCCGACCTCGAGCAGCGGTCGTACGAGATCCAGTCCCGTCCGAAGACAGCGTGGGAGACTGGGGAGTACGTGTTCGGTCGGGTCACCAAACGGCCAGCTCCCGGCGTCAGGATCGAGAATCCGCGCGGGAGACGTGTCGAACTGATGGAGGGTGAGACGGTCGTCGGCGCGCTTGGAACTCGTCGAGCGACCCGTGAGTTGGTCGGCGGCTGGCGGGATGTCGGCGACGATGGGCTGTTAGATATCCTGACCGGGGGTGGCGTTCTCGGTCGAGTTACCTCTGCCTCACCGTTCACTCAGACACCGGTCGAACTCGAGTACGAAGGCCACGTCGTCATCGACGATGCTGTCGCTCGAATGTCCGACTACGGCCTGACGGCACCATCGACGACGCCCGCAGTGCCGGTCGTCCTCGTCCTCGGAACGAGTATGTCGGCTGGAAAGACCATGACTGGACGGGTGATCACCCGTGTGCTCGTCGAAAACGGATACGATGTCGCTGCCTGCAAGCTGACAGGGGCGGGGACCTACGAAGACGTGTTGTCGATGGAAGTGGCGGGTGCAGACCCCATCTACGACTTCGTCGACGCGGGGCTGCCGACGACAGTCGTCCCCGAAGCAACCTTCCGGGACGCCGTTCGCCCTGTCCTCGGCCGTCTGCAGGAGTCAGACGTCATCGTCGCCGAGGTCGGTGCCAGCCCGCTCGAGCCGTACAACGGAGCCGCCGTGGTCGACATGCTCGAGGATCACGTCGCGTTCACCGTCCTCTGTGCGTCCGACCCCTACGCAGTCGTCGGCATCGAGGAGGCGTTCGGACACTCGCCTGATCTCGTGGCAGGGATCACGACGAACACGACCGCTGGCATCAATCTCGTCGAGCAACTCATCGACTGTTCGGCGCTCAACATCCAAAACGAGGCCGCCAAAGACCCACTCGAGGAGATGCTGCTCGAGGCGCTGGCCGACGCTTAGCCTTTGATGTTACAGACAGGGAACGTCCGGGCGACCTTGTCGCCGATGCCGAGTTCATCGGAGATCCGGACTACTTCGTCGACGTCCTTGTAGACGCCTGGTGCTTCTTCGGCGACCGTCGCGCCGGACTGGGCTTTGACGAAGATCTGGTCCTGGGCCTCGAGTTCGTCCTGGACGTCGCCGCCCCAGTACTCGCTTTTCGCCTGGGTTCGGCTCATCAGTCGTCCCGCGCCGTGGGCGGTCGAGCCGAAGGTCAGTTCCATCGAGTTCTCGCCACCGCGGAGGATATAGCTGCCCGCACCCATGCTTCCGGGGATGATGATCGGCTGGCCGACGTCGCGGTAGGCTTTCGGCACTTCGGGGTGGCCGGCGGGGAACGCTCGCGTTGCCCCTTTGCGGTGGACGTAGAGTTCGCGTTCTTCTCCACCGACGTCGTGGACCTCTTTTTTCGCGATGTTGTGAGCCACGTCGTACAGGAGGTCCATCTCCAGCTCCTCCCACGAGCGGTCGAAGACGCGTTCGAAGACCTCGCGCGTGCGATGCATGATCAGCTGTCGGTTGACCCACGCGAAGTTGATCGCCGCGTTCATCGCTCCATAGTAGTCTTCGGCCAGCTGTGAGCCCGCGGGCGCGGCCGCGAGTTCCTTGTCTGGCAGCTGATTCAACAGCCCCTGATGCTGTTTTTCGATCTTCCGCAGGTAGTCGTTACACGTCTGATGACCCAGCCCGCGGGAGCCACAGTGAATCAAGACGACGATCTGGTCTTCCTCGAGCCCGTAGGTCGACCCCACTTCGTCGTGGAAGACGTCGGTCACGCGCTGGACTTCAAGGAAGTGATTCCCCGAGCCAAGCGAGCCAATCTGGTTTTTCCCGCGGTCTTTCGCTTTCTGGCTGATCTTCGAGGGATCGGCCTCAGCCCGGTGGCCTTCGTCCTCACAGTGGCGCAGGTCGTCCTCGACGGCGTGGCCGTTCTCGAGGGCCCAGTCGACGCCGCGGGCGAGAATTTCGTCGACGGTGTCGACGCCGGACTCGACGATGCCGCCACCGCCAAGCCCCGAGGGGACGTTCGCGAACAGCGAGTCGACGAGTTCCTCCTCGCGGCCCTGGAGGTCGTCGTACGTGAGATTCGTCTTCATCATTCTCACTCCGCAGTTGATGTCATAGCCGACCGCACCCGGCGAAATACAGCCGTTTTCGGCGTCGAGTGCGCCGACGCCGCCGACCGGGAAGCCATACCCCTGGTGGCCGTCGGGCATACAGATCGCGTGTTTCGTGATTCCCGGCAGATGCGTCGTGTTCTTGAGCTGCTGGAGTGTCTTGTCCTCTTTGATCTCCTCGAGGAGCGCTTCGCTCGCCAGCACTCGAGCGGGGGTGCGCATGTCGCCCTCTTGTGGGATTTCCCAGACGTACTCACGCACTTTCTCGAGCGTGATGCCGTCAGCGTCGAACGTCGTGTTGCTCATACGAACGACTCCACCCCGAACGCCCAAAGATGTTCGTCTCTGTCGGCACCATCGCAAGTCACACTCGCTGCCGATCGAGACTCCCGCCAAGCAATCGGAACCCCCAGGAACGGGACTCTCGACACCGATCGTCTCCGGTCACCGGAACGGCTTTGTCCGCACTGATTGTGTTGGATCTATGAACAGACGAGGGCTGCTTGCGAGCGTCGCGGGAAGCAGTCTTGGCCTCACCGCCGGCTGTCTCGGTCGGCTTCCAGTCGTCGGCTCGAGCGTGGACACGACGTTCGAACTCGTCGAGACGGAATTCGACGCTACGGCCCGGCCGGACGTGCATGTCGACGACGGCACTGTCACGGCCCGCGGAACGGTTGAATACGGCTCGAGCGAATGTGGGACAGTCGAGTTGGCACACGCCGCCTACGAGGGGTCACAGGAGCGGCTGGATCTGCTCGTCGTCGCTGCGGACGACTCGAGCGCACCCACCGGCTGCTCCGACGATCTCGCCCAGACCGGCTATCGCGTCGAGGCGACCGTCGACGACCTGCTCCGTCGCGTTTCCGTGACCGAACACCACGTCTTCGGCGACACGTACTCGACGACTCTCAGCGGACTCGATCAGTGAGCCGACGAGACACCGTCTCAGACGTCGAAGACGACGTACGCCTCCCATCCGTCGTCGACACGCTCGAGTCGCATCTCGGAGTAGGTGACGGCTTTCACTTCACGGGCGTCGATGTCGGCAAGTGGGACGCCGCGGGCGCTGGCCTCGAGCGTCCAGCTCTCTGCGTCGTCGGCGTCGTCGCTGTGGGTGATCGCCTCGACACGGTGGTCGACCGGGAGCTCGACACGAACATCTCGCAGATAGATCAGTTCGTCCAGATAATCAAACAGCAGCGCCTCACGATTCTCCGCGGTCACCGACAGCGAAAACCGGTCGCCGGTCTCGTCGGGAATCTCGTCACACGAGGCGGCTCCAAGCCCGTCGGCGACTGCAGCGAAGACGCCCTCGAGTGAGTCGCCGGCTGCTTCGACGGCGATATCGGCCGTGTGTTCGCGGAGTTCGAACCGCTGGCCTCGTTTGCGTGTCATAACAAGTACTGGGTGTCCGTTCGACTGTGAGCATCCTATGTTCGTCGGTTTTTGCTCCGTTTGACAGGCCGGATCGACGGCTGCCGGTGGAATTATATTGGCTACGATACTACGCAGTACTAGTGAGCGTCAACATCGACAGTCGGGTCGTCGCGCCGGGGAGCGACGACCTCGTCGAAGAAGCCTGGCACCTCAAAGAGGAGATCAATCGTCGGGAAGGCGTGCTCAAACAGCGACGCGACTTTTTTACTGACGCGTATCGTCGATCCAAGGTCCACTGTTATATTCGAGCGGGTGAACTGGTAGGGTTCGCTGCGGTCCGTCGTGATGGTTATATACTCTTTCTGGCTGTGTCGCCCGATCTTCGGGGAGAAGGAATCGGCAAACGACTCGTCGCCCGCGTTGCCGAAGACCACGACACGATCACGTGTCACGCTCGGACGACCAACGAAAACGCCCTCCAGTTTTACGAGCATCTCGGCTTCGAGATCAAACGACGTATCGACGACTACTACGAAGACAACGGCGACGCCTACTATCTGAAACTCGGCTCCGACGTCGGGATCGCCGACAAAATTTCGGACCTGATGCGCCGGTAGGCCTCGCCGCTGACGCTTGTTATTCCCCAACACACGAGCGACTTCTGGCCGCCGCAGTTCGGCACACCTATAATGCCGTGCCGACGAGAAATCGAGGTGCATGGAGGAGCGAACGAGGGCCTATCTTCGGGGACGATTTCGTGATCATTACCGGCGGACAGAGATCACGCCGCCTCCGGCGGCCAACGAACGCGAGTGGGGGTTTATTCCCTGGACAGAAGGTCCGGAGACGACGATGGTCCGACACCGTTCGCTGCTCGAGTTAGGCGATATTTCGGAGTTTCTCGTCCGGAAACGGCCACAACACATCTACTTCTCGGCGGGACGGTTTCGCGATCCCGGCGCGAGTTCGATGCATGAAAAAGACTGGCAGTCCGCGGATCTCGTCTTCGATCTCGACGCCGACCATCTGCCGAGTGTCACCCTCGGCGAGGACTCCTACGGCGAGATGCTCGCCAAGTGTAAGGACGCGCTTTGTCGCCTCCTCGAGTTCCTCGAGGAGGATTTCGGCTTCGAGGACCTCGAGATCGTCTTCTCGGGCGGCCGAGGGTATCACGTCCACGTCCGCGACGAGAACGTCTTGCATCTCGAACGGGAACACCGCCGAGAGATCGTCGACTACGTTCGTGGGATCGGACTGGAGTTCGAGTCGTTGATCGAAACCGAAACCGTCGCCGGCCTGGGCCGGAAGACGCCGACCGAGCGCCGAACGCTCAGAACGGAAGGCGGCTGGGGTGCACGCACGCATACCCACCTGATGGCATTTCTCGACGAACTCCTCGCACTCGACGACGAGGACGCGCTCGAGCGCCTCCAGGAGTTCGACGGCATCGGCGAGGGGAAGGCGACGGCGACACTCAACGCCGCTCGGAACAACCGCGAGCAACTCGAGGCGGGCAACGTCACTGTCCATACAGCGATCGCCCAGTTGGCAGAACGGTTCGCGATGCGGGCGGTCGAGCGAGACAACGCGCCGATCGACGAACCCGTTACCACCGACACGAATCGGCTTATCCGGCTACCGGGCAGTCTTCACGGCGGGAGTGGTCTCAAAACGGTGCGCCTCGAGCGCGACGAGATCGCCGACTTCGATCCACTCGATGACGCCGTGCCGGAGACGTTCCGTGGCCACGAGATTACGGTCGACGTCACCGACGGCGGCGAGGTCGAACTCGGTGGGGATAGCTTTACGGTCTCGGAGGGAGACCAGTCATTACCAGAGTACGTTGCCGTGTTCCTGATGGCACGCGGCAGGGCTGAAAAGGAGAAAGAATGAACCTAGACGAGTTGCGGTCGGTCCAGAGCAAGGAGCGAAAGAAAGACAGTCTCCAGAATCTTCGCCCCTCGTTCTACCAGGAGGTCGGCGAGTACATCGCCGAGTTAGAGGACGAACGTGAGCGCGTCGCCGACCAGGTCGATGACCCGTTTTCTTCACCCGAGATCGGTCGTCTCACTGACGAGATCGAGACCGCCAAAGACGTCGTCGAGGCGATTTACGAGCGCCGAATGGGGAAACTCGTCAAACAGGCCAGCCTCGCCGCGGCCGGGATGGCCGCAAACGACGAGGGACTGACCGCCGAAGAGGCCGACCTTTTCGACGACCTCGTCGACCGTATCGGCTCGAACAAATCCCGCGTGCTCGACGTCCTCGAGGGTGTCGACACTGGGACACACGTCGAACCCGACGCACCCGACATTGGCGACGAGACGGCGCCATCGGCCGACAGCGAGCCCGCCGACACACCGCCGGCCCCACCACAGGAACCCCCACAGGGTGACATCCCTGCCGACGAATCCGACAGTTTGGACGTCGAGGCAGGTCTCGAGTCGGGTGGCTCGAGTGGTGTCACGCCTGCCGATGTCATGGGCGGCGATGGGCCGTCGATCGACGACGCGCCCGCCGAACCGCCTTCGACGCCACCAGACGAGGCTGTCGCTGATGCTGGTTCGACTGATGAGACGAACGGCGGTGACGACGTCGATCGCGTCACTGTCAGAATCACGCAGGATATCGGCTCGATCCTCGGCGTCGACGACCGCGAGTACACCCTCTCGACCGACGATGTCGTCACCCTGCCCGCCCAAAACGCTACCCCACTTGTCGAACGAGAGGCAGCCGAACCGCTCGAGTAGCCAGTTGCTGATTCGATCGGCCGAAATCACAATACATACAATAGCAGTCGCTAACACACGGCCATGCTCGATGTAGGCGACGAGGCGCCCGAGTTCGAACTGCCAAACCAACACGGCGAGGCTGTCCGCCGGTCTGCGTTCGAGGGACAGCGGCTCGTTCTGTACTTCTATCCGCGTGCGAACACGGACGGCTGTACCACCGAAGCCTGTGCGTTCAACGACGCCCTTTCGCAGTTCGCCGACCGTGACGCCCACATCGTCGGGATCAGCGACGACCCCGTCGAGGATCTCGAGCCCTTCGCCGCCGAGTACGACCTCGAGTTCAATCTGCTTTCCGACGAACTCGGCGAGGTCGCGACGCTGTATGAGTCCTACGGCGAGAAGCAGCTGTTCGGGAACACCTTCGACGGCGTCTTCCGCAACACGTACGTCGTCGGCCCCGATGGCCTGATTGAGGCCGTCTACGAGGGTGTCACGCCGGAGGGCCACGCCGAAGCGGTGCTCGAAGACCTCCCAGCAGTTACCGCGTAATCGGTTCGATCGCAGTGACCTTCGTTTTTTGTTTGGACGGTAAACCGGTCGCTCGAGCGTAACCGAGGTGCCTACAGTCCTGGAAGAACGACACTCTGCTACGGAGATAATACATGGGCGGGCAATCACCACCCGAGGGTCCGGATTCGCCGTCGAAGGAAAACCGGGCCAACGCTCAGCCGACAGTCGGGCGCCGATCCGCACTACAGGCACTGGGTGTGGCGGCGACCGCGGGACTCCTCGGCAGCGTGTACGTGTTGGCACGAAACGGAGAGACGACGACTGGCGTCTCGGACGACTTCGAGTGGGAGATCGTCGACGACGGGTTGCCCGATGCCTACGACGTCCACGGGATGGACGCACACGACGGGACACTCTATCTGACGGTTCGTGGGTCGGGAACAGACGGGCTGTTCAAACTGGACGGCGACAACTGGGTCCACATCGCTGACCGGCCGGTCGCTTACGGAATCGACGACGTCGTAGTCGCCGACGGCCGAGTGTTCGTTGTCTCACACTGGCACCTGTTCGAACTCGTCGACGGCGAGTGGGAGTGTCTCAGCTGTCGCCGTGAGGACGATGAGTGGGTTAAGGGAATCGCGTACGGCGACGGACAACTCATCGCACGCGGCGGCGATGACACGGATCCCGAGTTCTACCGCTTTGACGTCTCTGACGGGGAGTGGGAAAACCTCGAGTTCCCATTCGACGATCTCGACGGCAAACCGCACGTCTCCCTGCTGGTCGACGACGATGGCCGAATCTGGTATCAATCGAACTACAGTGGTATCTTCGTTTACGAGGGGGGCTTCTGGTCGACAGCACACGAGGACAGCGGTGCCCTGGGACTCGGCGCGGATGGAACGGTGTACCTGGCCAAAGAACGCGCTCCGACGACCCAGATCGCCCAGTTCTACGAGTACCAGGGTGACGGCGAGTGGTCGCTTCGCCACGAGAGTTCCGGCTACGGTCCATCGTGCGTCCCCGGCGATAGTGGCGCCCGCGCGATCTGTATTAGCGGTCGCTTCGGAGCGCTCGCCATCGAGAACCACCGGCTCTGGACCCTCCCGCCGTTGGACGCCGATATTGACGTCGAAAACACCGCGCTACGAATCCGGGAGACTGTCGTAGTCGATGGGACGGTCTACGCCGTCCAGGACTTCGACGACTATCACACGGACACGGACATCGACCAGCGAATTCTCCGCTACGAACTGAACCTCGACGATCGCCCGTTCTACACGACGAACATCGAACTCGAGGCCGGGACGTACCTCGACGACGAGGCGATCGATCCGCAATCCGTCCACCTCGGGGCGGACGGGCGAATACTCGTCGCAACGAACGACGAGGACGAAACGGTCGGCTCGTTGATGTACGTGTCCGCTGACGCCACCGCGATAGAAGGAACGCTCGAGTTCGACGAGCCGGTTCATGCGGTCGATTACGACCGGACCGCAAATCGGGCAGTCGTCGGAGGAGACGAGCACGTCTTCGTCGTCGATCTCGACGACCCAGAAACGATCGCGCACCGAGACCCCATCGACGGAGCTGCTGATGCCGTTTCGGTCGATGCACGAGGGCGCTACGCTGTCGCTGAGAACAACACCTACACGGTGTACGACCGGGACGGTGAGACGCTCACGACCGAGTCTGTCGAACGGAGTTATCTCACCGACATCGAACTCGACGACGACGATGACACGATCTATCAGGTCGGTTTTGATAACAAGTCGCTGCCGGGCGGCAACCCGGTTCAGGTTGCCTACGCTACTGCTTACTCGTTCGACGGCGAGTTTCGGTGGCAGCGCTTTGGCTTCGACGGGGGAAACCTCGAGGACAACATCGCCGACACGCGTCTCTACGGGATCGAGTACGTCGACGGCGAGCTGTTCGTCCTCGGTGAGTCGGCCGGTTCGAAGACGATCTTCCGGTACGACGGCGAGCGCTATGCGGGCGACGAAATCGTCGAACGAGTCGATCACTACAACAACCTCTGGGACACCGCTTCGGCACACATCGCGTATCACGCGCGCCTCGACGCCGAAAGCGGCGACGTCGAGTCGGCACAGCTGACGATGGCCAGACAGGACGACGGCGAATCGAACACCTTCAGTGTCAGCGATGTCTCGGCGGCCGACGGACGCGTCTTTGTTGCTGGGTCGACCTGCGCGTCGATGGCCGCCCGCGACGCCCAGTCAGTCAACGGCGAGCCGGTCGGGGAGTACCGCGGCTGCGACCCCGCACTGTTGGTCACGACCGACGACATCAGCCAGCGTCTTAGCTGGTCGTCGTTCAATCGCGAGGAGGCGCCGGGGGAAGTCGTTTCAGTCGACGCCGATGCCGACCGAACCGTCGTGCTGGCACGGATCGACGGCGGTGAGTCGTTCATTACCGACGGCGCGATCGTCGACCGCAACGAGGCTGGCGAGGCTGCATACCTCGCGGTCGTCGATAACGAGGCCACCTACGAAACCGGGATCGATACGACATGAGCATCGCCAACTAACGAGGGCAACGACACGGCCCTCGAGTGCGCTGGCCCCCATCCCGCTGGGAGCGACGTGACCGTCACAGTGACCGTTTCAGTCGAGGACGCGGCCTGCTGAGTCAGCGTGGCACGACGAACGTACTCACTAGCACAGCCGCTGGCTGCATCGAATCCGTGAAAAAACACCCGCCACTGTCGCTGGCACCGCGTTGGGTCAGCAACGTGGCTGCTTACTGGAAGGTGCGACCGAGCTGGTCTTTTTCCGTGGTCGGTTCTGCCTGCTGGAACTGCTCTTCGAGCTCCTCGTACTGCTCGCGCGTCTCGGGGGTCACGCTCGGTCCGACTTCCTCGAGTGCGTGTTCGAAGTGGTCCGTGCTGATGCGGACGTTGCCGACGGAGTCACCGATATCTTCGCGCTCGACCGAGTTGATGAACTCGCGGCTGGCAGCCATCGAGGCCTCGCGGGTGACGGCTTCGATGTCGGCACCGACGTAGCCCTCCGTCTTGCCTGCGAGCCGCTCGAGGTCGACCGTATCGGCCAGCGGTTTGTTTCGGGTGTGGACCTCGAAGATCTTCTTGCGGCCGTCCTCGTCGGGGACGGGGACGTGGACGTGGCGGTCCAGTCGGCCGGGACGGAGCAGGGCCGAGTCGATCAGATCCGGTCGGTTCGTGGTGGCGATGACGACGACATCCTCGAGTTCCTCGAGGCCGTCGAGTTCGGTCAGCAGCTGGGAGACGACGCGTTCGCCGACGCCGGAGTCGCCCTGTCGCTGGCCACGTTCGCCGGCGATCGAGTCGATCTCGTCGAAGAAGATCACGGTCGGTGCGTTCGACCGCGCCTTCTCGAAGATCTCACGGACGCCTTTTTCGGACTCGCCGACGTACTTGTTCAGCAGTTCGGGGCCTTTGATCGAGATGAAGTTCGATTCGGCCTCGTTGGCGACGGCCTTGGCGAGCAGCGTCTTTCCGGTCCCCGGTGGACCGTACATCATGACGCCTTTGGCGGCGTTCATGTCCATGGCCTCGAACACCTCGGGGTAGTCGAGTGGCCACTGGATGGTCTCGCGCAGCCGTTCTTTGGTGTCGCCGAGCCCGCCGACGTCGTTCCAGGTGACGTCGGGAACTTCGACGAAGACTTCCCGCATCGCCGAGGGCTGGATGCCCTTGAGCGCTTCCTTGAAGTCCTGCTTGTTGACCTGCAGTCGGTCGAGGACGTCGGCGTCGATCTCCTCGGACTCGAGGTCGAGTTCCGGGCGGATGCGACGCAAGGCGTTCATCGCGCTCTCTCGAGCGAGCGACTCGAGGTCTGCGCCGACGAAGCCGTGGGTGTTGGACGCGTAGTGTTCCAGATCGACCGAGTCCGTCAGGGGCATCCCGCGGGTGTGGACCTGCAGGATCTCCTTGCGGCCTTCCTTGTCCGGGACGCCGATTTCGATCTCGCGATCGAACCGACCACCACGCCGGAGCGCGGGGTCGATGTCGTCGACACGGTTGGTCGCCGCGATGACGGTTACACGACCCCGTTCCTCGAGGCCGTCCATCAGGCTGAGCAGCTGGGCGACGACACGGCGTTCGACGTCACCGCCGGCTTCTTCGCGCTTTGCGGCGATCGAGTCGAGTTCGTCGATGAAGACGATCGAGGGGGCGTTCTCTTCAGCCTCCTCGAACACCTCGCGGAGTTTCTCCTCGCTTTCGCCGTAGTACTTCGACATGATCTCCGGGCCGGAGATCGTCTCGAAGTGGGCGTCGATCTCGTTGGCGACCGCTTTCGCCATGAGGGTCTTCCCGGTACCCGGTGGGCCGTGCAGGAGGACGCCCTTTGGTGGTTCGATACCAAGCTGTTGGAACAGCTCGGGGTGGCGCATCGGCAGCTCGATCATCTCGCGGACCTGATCGAGCTCGTCGTCTAAGCCACCGATATCCTCGTAGGTGACGTCCGGGACGCCTTCCGGGGACGCACCCGAGCCGGCGCTGACCTGTTCGGCCGGCGTCTCGGAGATCTCGATGTTCGTCGAGTCCGTGATGACGACCGTGCCCGAGGGCGAACTGTTCGCGATCTTCAGTGGCACCGACTGGCCGGAGCTGGCCATCGGACCGAACGAGAGCGAGAACGGTACCGTCTGGCCTTCGGTGACGGCCTGCCCGCTGAGTTTGTCGCGCACGAGCGGCCCGATATCGCCGCGAATGCGGAGATTCTGTGGGAGCGCGACCGTGACCGATTTCGCGGGGTTGACGTCCGCAGCTTCGATCTCGACACGGTCGTCGATCCCGACGTCAGCCTCCTGTCGGAGGCGGCCGTCGATCCGGACGATCCCGCGACCTTCGTCTTCGGGATAGCCGGGCCAGACGCGGGCGACCGACTGGTTGTCACCTTTCCCCTTGATGACGATGTAATCGCCGTTCTCGAGGTCGAGCTCGCGCATCGAGACGCGGTCGATCGCGGCCAGTCCACGCCCTGCGTCCTTCTGTTTCAGTGGTTTGACGGTAAGTTTCATAGATCGCCCTCCATCTCGACAGTCAGGACGCCGTTTTTCATAAACGTGTGTGCGTCATCCACGCCATCGGGAAGATTAATCTCGTATTGGCCGTCTTCGGGGAACGAGCCGCCTGAACGGTCAGCGGAACGTCGTTCCGCGCGATCGACGACGACGATAACCGTATCGTCGACAAGGTCGACGGTGGCATCCGTCTCGGCGACCCCGAAGTCAACGGCCAGCACCGAGCACTCGTCGTACTCATACTGGCGGGCAACCTGCCCTGCTTCTGTAGTGAATTGTTCGAGAGTCATGTTTCGACTAACCCAAAGTAAGCACCCATAGTATATATCTCTTTCGCTGGTTGATGCGATGACGGCTCTGCATTCGACAAAAGAACACTGTTCGCGGTTCACACCAAACTGGGTGGCTCTAAGAGCGTGACTCGACGGATCGCCGACAACTCGAGAGTTTAAGCCCGTTCCGCTCGTTCGACACGTTATGGAGGTTGTGACACATCATGGCCGAGACACGGCCTACGAGGTTGCTGATCGCGGCGGGGATGGTGCGCCGGTCTGCTTCGTCCACGGAAGCGGTGGCTCACGCAACATCTGGCGGGCACAGCACCGTCTGGCTGATCAAAACCCGGTCGTCACGCTCGATTTGAGCGGCCACGGCGACTCCGACGATGTCGATGCTCGACCTGGCTATACACGCCTTTCTGCGTACGCTGATGACGTGCTTGCCGTCGTCGACGAGACGGACAGTCAGGTACTGGTCGGCAACTCACTTGGCGGTGCTGTCGTCATGCACATTCTGATCGAACGCGAGTTCGAGCCCGACGCAGCGGTGCTCACCGGCACTGGCGCACGACTCGGCGTCCTCGAGGATCTGCTCGACTGGCTCGAGAACGACTTCGAGCGTGCCGTCGAGTTCCTGCATGGACCGGACCGACTCTTTCACGACCCCGTGCCGGAGCTGCGCGAGGAGTCGATGCAACAGCTTCACGAGACGGGCCAAGACGTCACCCGCCGCGATTTCCTGACCTGCCACGAGTTCGACGTTCGAAACGATCTCTCGAAGATCGACAGCCCCGTCCTCGCTGCTTACGGTGAACACGACAAGCTCACTCCACCGAGATACCACGAATTCCTCACAGACGAGATCGACAACGCCTGGCTCGCCGAACTCGAGGGGGCGGCCCATCTCGCGATGCTCGAGCAGCCGACGGCGTTCAACGCCGCTGTCAGTGAGTTTCTGGATATCGTCTTCGAACGGGAGTAGCTGCGCGCATCCGGGCGACGAACGCAGGAGCGTCCAGAAAAGCGAAGCAGCACGGTCGGGCCGGATGCCACCAGAACTGCGCGTTTCGAATACTGAGTACCTACCGGGCGTCCTCGAGCGAGACGAACGATTCGCCTGTCGCCGTGATCCACTGGTCGGCGACCTCGTCTTCGGCGACGTGTTGTGGAAACATCGTACAGACGGCAATTTCGTCGTCGTGTTCGACGGTCACGTGCTGGAGCGCTGCCGAGTGGTCCGCGTCGGCGCTGTGAGCACCGTCTGTTTCTGTTGCTGGCTCGATCATGGTGTCTGGCTGTTCGGACATTGTCTCGATCACCGCGTCGGTAGTGGTGTATCCTCGATCAAGACATATAAATTGTTCCGATAAAGATATAAAATACCTATTTCGTCATAATATGCCCTTATTATGTGTCTTGGATACTGTCTGAATCAGTTTCCAGTTCTCTCCTGGTGAGTTCGGGGGACAGCACGTTTCGGCTACCATCGCCGTTTAGTAACGCACCTCGAGGGGCACGGACACGCCTCGAAGCACTCGCCCAGATCATCAGTAGAGTTCGTCCAGGTCGCTCTCTTCGTGGCTGTGTTCGGCCGCGGGGAACGATTCGGATTCGACGGCCGAAATGTAGTCGTCGATCGCCGACTTCATCTCCTCGCGGACGTTTCCGAACTGTTTGGAAAACGAAGGAGACCATTCGCTCAGGCCAACGGCATCGTTGACCACGAGCACCTGTCCGTCGCAGTCCGGTCCGGCACCGATCCCGATCGTTGGAATCTCGAGCGCCGCCGTGATCTCGGCCGCCAGATTCGATGGGACGTGTTCTAACACCAGTGAGAACGCGCCCGCCTCCTCGTGGGCGAGTGCGAGCTCAAGGATTCGCTCGGCTGCTTCCTGATCAGTCCCCTGTCGCGGATAGCCGCCATACTGGTTGACGTGCTGTGGCGTCAGCCCCAGATGAGCCATCACCGGAATGCCAAGCTGAGCCATCTTCTCGGTGAGCTCGATAGTGTGAGGGCCGCTCTCGAGTTTGACTGCCTGTGCACCCTCCTCTTTGAGCATCCGGCCGGCGTTCTCTAAGCTGTCTTTCTCGTCGACACCGAACGAGAGAAACGGCATATCGGCGACGATGAGTGCGTCGTCGGTGGCTCGCGAGACCGCGCCGACGTGGTGGGCAATGCCGTCGACAGTGACGGGAACCGTTGTTTCGTGGCCAAGCGAGACGTTGCCGACGCTATCGCCGACGAGAATAATATCGACGCCAGCATCGTCGACGATGGCTGCTGTCGGCGCATCGTAGGCCGTCAACATCGTGATCGGTTCGTCACCTGCTTGCTCTCTGAGATCCCGGACGGTAGGCATACACACACCTTCGTCCCCGATGATTAAACGCCACCGTTCTCGACTCGTCCCGCGAGTCGAGACGAGATCCCAGTGTGGCGAGCCGACGGGAGCAAAACCGGCATCCGCGATAGTTAAGAGGGCTGGGACGTCACTGTCAGCCGTGCCTGAACCCGTCGAAACAACTACGCCCGAGGGTGTCGACTACGGCTGGGTGATGCAGGTCACCTTCGTCGTGACGATTCTCGTCGGCGCACCGATCGTCGCCATACTCTCGCTGAACGCTGACCTGCCAAGCTGGGGTGCTCGAGCCGAGTTTGCGATCCGCGTTGGCGCGCCAATCTGGTTTCTCACGGCTCTTGTCGTCTTCACGTACGCAAAACGCAAGCAGACGTAACGAACCACCCGCATCTGCCACCGTCGGATACTCGACCAAACTCAGACGCCAGATGGCCCGTCACCGACGTATTCGAACGCCATCCCTGCCCGTTCTGCTGTCAGTTCGTCCCGCGCAGAGTCACCGATGAACAGCGCCGTCTCGGGATCGACCCCGAGTTCACGGACCGCCTCGAGGAGCGGCTCCGGATGCGGTTTCTGTGTCGCGACCGTATCTCGGCCAACGACAACATCGACCGCGTCGGTGAGGTCGTGCTGTTCGAGAGCGATTCGACAGGCTGCCTCGCAGTTGAGCGAACAGACACCAACCGGCACCGAGCGCTCGAGCAACTCGTCGACGTGGGCCAGCCGTGGCGCGCTCGCGGCCCCATCGCGTTCGTGGGCGGCGATCGTCGCCTCGACCTCGTCGGCCACGCCAACGTCGGCTGCGGCCTCGAGTAAGTCCCACAGCTCTGTACTCGGGAGGTCGATGTCTGCGCGCTCGTACACTGTGCGGACGTCTTCAGCGACGGCATCCCAGTCGACGTCGAGGTCGACGAGCGTCCCATCGAGATCGTAGACAACGGCGTCGTAGTCGGTCACACGCGTCGATACGTCCGGTGGGTGAATAGTGACTTCGGTCCCGGAGATTCGATAGGCAACACTCGAGAGGGAGGCTGCTCGATCCACGATCCTTGTGAACTGCGCTGTAAACGACAACAAACCAAATATATTATTTATCTATACTGTCTTGACTGGTTCGATGGGTGACAATATTTCAAGACGGAACTTCATCCGGAACGGCAGCACAACGGCACTCGCAGTCGGTACCGCGGGACTTGCGGGCTGTACGAGCAGCCTTCCGGTCGTTGGCGATGACGCATCGGCGATGGCCGCCGATGAGTGGCTCGTCGACCTCTCGTTTACGCAACTGTTCCAGGAAGATGAACTGAACGAGAACTACGCAGAGGCCACACTCGAGGAGTACGACCAGACCGACCGAGAGTTCAGTAGTGTCGTTCCACAGGCGATCTTCGACAATGAAGAAGAACTGGTCGTCTACTGGCCACTCGAGCAGGGCTTGGACCTGCGGGCGAAGGTGGGCGTTCCAGAAACCGACCTCGATTGGCAGCTCTCACAGCACGTCGAGTGGGAGTACGAGTACTCCCATCTGCACGAAACCCGGTACGATAGCCAGACCATCGAGGAAACACAGACCGCCTCGGTCGACATCGGAACGCTTTCGGGATCGTTCGACCCCGAAACTGTCGACGAAACCCTCGAGCGCTGGGTCGACGATCAGCACTCGGGCGACGAGGATCTCTCCAAAGCGGGCGAACACGAAGGGTTCGAGCTGTACGAAGTCGGAAACCTGGCGTTTGCTGTCGGCGACAGTCACGTCATCGAAGCCGATGCCGACACCTATCTCGACCCGGTTGCCGCCGTCAAAGCGGCTCTCGATGCCCGATGGAGTTCGGATGGGGTCTGGGCCGAGACGGACGACGGCGAGGCACTGCTGGCAGCGTTCGATTCGGGCCACTTCGCCACCGGGGAAATCCACGACCCTCGAACTGTCGACTCGAGACTCGAAGCACAGTACGGGGACCTCGAGGAGATCCCCGAGTCACAACGCGACGAACTCGAAGAACGGATCGAAGACAGCCTCGACGACTGGGAAACTGGACTCACGGGAACAGCGACTGCCTACGAGTTCGACGGCGAAACGAGCGACCTCCACGAGGTGTTCCTCTATGAACACGAGGGAGACGCAGACCCCGAGGCGCTTCGCGATCACGTCGATTCGAACCGAAACATCGGCGACCGATGGGGGACGATGAGTGATTACTCAGTCAGTGACGAGGGCCGCACGCTCGTCCTGACCGGAACCGTTCGGACGCGGGCACTCCTCCAGTAGCCCACGCCCACCGCGGATGGGGCCCAGCGATCGTCTCACTCGAGTCGCGCCAGCCGGTTCAGCGCGTACACCGTCCGGAGGATGTCCACGCTTTTTCCCCGATCGAAGACGAGTTCATCCGTCTCGAGGACGTGCTCTAAGGTGTCTTGGGAGGCGTGTTCGGGCGCGGCTGAGATTCCTGCATCGTTCTCGTCGACCCACTCCATTACGCGCAGGTCGCTTTTGGAGTCACCCATCACGAGTGAGAACGGATCGTCGACACCCAGGACATCGAGCGCTCGTTCAACCCCGACGACCTTGTTCAACTCGAGGCTCCCGATCTCGGCCGCGTCGGCCTCGTAGTAGGCGACGTCGATGCGGCTCAAGACGTCCGTGAGGCGGTCGGGAACCTCGCTGACCTCGAGATCGGGGTACGCGCCTTCGCCCTCGAGGACGGCCCTGATCTCTGGGTCCTGGTCGGCGTAGAAGGCACGTGTCCAGTCGCTGATCGTCTCGTCGTTGAGCTCTCGGCTGCCGTTGCCATCGTCGTCGTCGGTATCGTCGGCCGCTTCGAGTGCGGTGCCGACAGCGTCTGCGAGCAGATCGATCAGATAGACCAGCGCGGTGTCGATGGTTTCACGGGCTTTCGTCGAGCCGGTCTCGTAGTTGGGCTTCATCGTGACGTTGAACTCGTTGCCCTGCAGGTGACAGCCACGGCGGAGTTCCTCGGGCGCTTCGGGAAGCACCCGCGAGCGGACGTCGTCGAAGACGTCTCTGATCTCTGCATCGAGTTCCTCGTAGAGCAACTGTTTCGTCTGTGCGCCGTGGCCGGGCGTGAACACACCTGTTCCGGCCTCGTAAACGATCGAGAGATCGCCCGAGTGGACGATTTCGCTGCCCAGTCCCTGAATCGCGAACCCTTTGACGTTCTCTAAGGTCTGGCCCGTACAGATGACGATCGGCACGCCGGCTTCGTGAAACTCCGTCAGCACGTGGAGCGTGTCGCGTGGGATCTCGTTGTCGGTCCCGCCGGCCGACCGCAGCGTCTCGTCGACGTCCAAAACGAGGACGTTCACCGCGCGGCCGTACTTGGCCTCGAGATCCAGCGCCGTAAAGGCCTGATCTCTGTCGGCCCGCGAGGCGATCTCGGCGAACGTCTCGCCAGCGGCAAACGACGAGCGGATCTCGTCTTTGCGCTCCTCGAGTTCCTCGTTCGCGCTCTGCCAGTGTTCCAGTGCAACACGGGAGTCGATCGCCGGAAAGACGTTGACGAACGCCTGGTACTCCTGTAACGTCTCTGTCTCGTACTCGTCGTACAGTTGGTAGATGAGATCATACCGTTCCATGTCAGCTACAGGCAGGGGCAGGGAGATAATCGTTTTCAGTGCTTGCGAGGGCGTTCCAGTCGCTACTGGCCCAACGCATTAAAAGGTTAACTGTGCATAGAGTGAATATATTTAGAACCCTGTGGGAAGCTGTCGAAGAACTGCCCGCATAGCCAGTCCCCTCGATCTGGCGGGCCGAGAGCGGCTTCGGCGGTGAGTTTCGACGTCCGAGTCGGTCCATCGATCAGGTTACTCGAGTGCGACGACTGATGAGCGATTCGCCGACGACGACACGACTATAAAAGCAGCGATCGAATTCACGCCTATATGAAAAACGTCGACGACTTAATCGAGAGCGCAGCAGAGCTCGCAGCCCGCGGGCTCTCCAAAGGTGAAATCGCAGACGAACTGAACGTCTCACGGGAGACGGCAAGCTGGCTCGTTGAGCGCAGCGGCGCGACGGCGGAGCCTCCGAACACGTCTGCCCAGAGCGGAGCAGCAAGTCCTGGAAGCAGCCCACAGGACATCCACGTCGACTGGTCCGCGATCGGCCGGGATAGCAAGCGAATGGGCGCAATCGCGGAGGCGATGGCCGACATGCTCGCCAAGCATGGCGAGGGCGTCGATCTCACGATCGGCATCGAGAAAGCTGGCGGCCCGATCGCGACGCTCGTCGCCCGCGCACTCGAGACTGATCTGGGGACGTACACGCCCGCGAAACACCAGTGGGAAGAAGGCGACATCGAAGAGCTCGGTGGCACGTTTAGCCGGAACTTCGCGGGTATCCGCGACCGCGAGTGTTACATCGTCGACGACACTATCACCAGCGGCACCACGATGCGTGAAACCATCGAGGCCATTCGTGCCGAGGGCGGTGAGCCGCTTGCGTGTGTCGTGCTCGCGGATAAACAGGGACTCGACGAACTTGATGGCGTCCCGGTCTACTCACTGTTGCAGGTCATCAGCGTCGGCAAAGAAGACAACTAATCCGACCGAACCTGCTCTTTCTCGCCGCTTTCCGGTCCGTTTTCACCCTCCAAATCGACAGCCCGCATATGGAGTACACCACGCTTGGCAACACGGGAACGACCGTCTCGAAACTCTGTTTTGGCACGTGGCGGTTCGGTCGCGAGACCAGCGGTGTCGTCGAAACCGACCGTGAGGAGGCCTATGAACTGCTCGATGCAGCCTGGGATCACGGTATCAATTTCATCGACACGGCGAACGTCTACGGCGATCCAAACGGCACGAGCGAACAGTGGATCGGCGACTGGCTCGCCGACCGCGGCCACCACCGTGAGGACCTCGTCATCGCCTCGAAAGTCTACTTCCCATTCGACGGCCGGGGCGAACCCGGCCCGAACGACTCCGGGCTCGGACGGAAACACATCCGTGCTCAGATCGAGGGCACCCTCGAGCGACTCGGCACCGACTACCTCGATCTCTACTACATCCACCGCTGGGACGAGGAGACGCCGATCGAAGAGACGCTCTCGGTCCTTTCGGAACTCGTTCGCGAGGGGAAAGTCCACTATCTTGGTGCCTCGAGTATGGCCGCCTGGCAGCTCACGAAGGCGCTGTGGACCAGCGATGTCGAGGGCCTCGAGCGGTTCGACGTCACCCAACCGATGGTCAACGCCGCCCACTACGACGCGGTCGGTGACTACCTCGACGTCTGTGCGGACCAGGAGCTCGCGGTCTGTCCGTACTCGCCGCTTGGCGGTGGCCTGTTGACTGGCAAGTACGATCGGACCGAGGATGGCGCGATCGAAGCGCCGGACGGTTCGCGAGCCAGCCTCGACGATATGTTCGAGGAGTACTACGCGACCGAGCAGGCCTGGGACGTCCTCGAGGCCGTTGAGGACGTCGCCGACGAACTCGAGGCGACGCCGGCACAGGTTTCCCTGCGATGGCTGATCGACCAAGATCGGTTTACTTGCGTCCCGATCGTCGGTGCGCGAACGTCCGACCAACTCGCTGAGAACGTCGGCGCGGTCGACCTCGAACTGGACGACGAGCAGTTCGCGCGGATCGAGTCGGCCAGAACGGACGACGAGTGAGACCGTACCCTATAGGAACAACTGAAACGAGTGACACACGCATCGCACAGCAGTCGTGCGATGTGGTGTGGAGTGACATCCAGTGGCTACTATATCCTTGCCGGAGATTGCCGGTCGGACGCCACGGCAGACGGTGTTCGAACCGTCGAACGAGCGTGTCGCAGTCGACATGGTAGACGGACGGGCGATCCATCGGCGGACCGTCAGCTTTCAGACGGCCTCTGTCGTATCTGTGTGCAATGAATACCTGGTGGCGACGGATCGGGCTCTCACTGGTCGCCGTTTTCGGCGTCGTGGTGCTCTACAGTCTTCTCTATCAGTGGGCGATGATGGCGTTCGAGGGCGAACATCGGACACTGTTCCAGTCGGCACAGACTGTTATCGAGATCCTGACTACCGCCGGGTTCGGTGGCGACGCTGCCGACTGGACAACCGCCCCGATGACCGCCATCGTGATCGGAATGAACCTCACCGGCGTGCTGCTCGTTTTTCTCGCCTTGCCGTTGGTCGTCGTGCCGCTCTTTCAGCAAGCGCTTGCGAGACAGCCAGCGGAGTCAACCGAGCTGACCGACCACGTTATCATCTGTTCGCATACTGAACGCGAAGACGTCCTCAGAAACGAACTCGAGGCCGCGGACGTCCCGTACGTCTTCATCGAGGACGATCCGGAGACGGTACTGGAACTCACCGACGATGGCATCGAGACGATGCTTGGCAATCCAGAGCAAGAACAGACGCTCCGGGCAGCAAACATCGACGACGCTCGCGCCATCGTGATCGACGTCTCCGACGAGGCCAATCCCGAAGTGATCCTCACCGCACGAGAGCTCCGAGACGATATCAAAATTGTCAGCGTCGCCGAAGACGAGGAGGTGGCGACCTATCATCGGTATGCTGGTGCGGATGCCATCGTTCGGCCGCGACAGGTTCTCGGGCACAGTCTCGCACAGAAAGCGGCGCTGTCAGTCACTGAAGAGCTCAAGGAGACGATCGAACTCGGCGAGCAACTCGAGATCACCGAGTTGCTCGTCGAGGACAGAAGCGATATCGCCGGACAGACGATCGCCGAATCTGGCATCCGCGAACGAATGGGTATCAACGTGATTGGTCTCTGGATGGATGGAGAGTTCGAGCCCGTTCCGGATCCCGAGACCGTCGTCGAGGAGAACACGATCTTGCTCGTCGCCGGTCAGTACGACGCGCTGACGGAACTGACCTCGAGAACGGTCTCACCCTCGGCAACGCGATCACAGCGCGTGATCGTCGGTGGCTACGGCGAGGTCGGACGCACTGTCAGCGAGGGACTCGCCGACGCAGCGGTTCCACAGACGGTCGTCGACAAGGAGGCATCCGACGGTGTCGATGTCGTCGGTGACATCACCGACGAGGCAACGCTCAGCGCCATCGACTGTACGGATGCGCGATCGATCGTTCTCGCACTCGATGACGACACGACAGCGATCTACGCGACGCTCGTCCTCGAGGCGGTCGCACCGGATATCGAGGTCCTCGTGCGAGCAAACGAGACGGAAGCCGTTCGCAAACTCTACCGAGCGGGTGCCGAATACGTCCTTTCCCTGTCGACGGTGGCAGGCCGAATGCTCTCGTCGGTGTTGCTCGAGGACGAAGAAATTCTGGCCCCGGAAACACAGTTCGAGATCATTCGGACGATGGCACCCGAGTTCGTCGGACGGAGCCTCGAAGAACTCGATATCCGCGCACAGCTTGGCTGTACCGTCGTCGCAGTCGAACGGAACGGCGACTTGATCACGAATCCCGGCGCTTCGTTCGTCGTGCAGGAACACGACGAGCTCATCGTCGCTGGCAGCGACGAAAGCGTGAACCGTTTTATATCCAGCAACCGGTAAGCCGTCGCTTCACTCGACAGTCCCTAGCGTGCGTCTTCGACGCTCGAGACGATCTCGTCGATCTCGAAGGGGTCCTCGATCTGCTCGCCGTCGACGATGACAGTCGGTGTGCCCTCGACGCCGTTCTCGTCGCCACGGTTCCAGTCAGCGACGAGCGTTGGATAGTATGTCCCATCTGAGAGGGCGTCAGCGACTGCGTCGCGGTCGACGTCGGTCTCGCTCGCGGCGAGGTCGGCGAGTGCGTCATCGCTCCAGTCGTCGGCCGCGATCACTGCCTGCTTATACGCGAAGAACTCGCCGGCGGGCTCATCTTCGGTCATCGTCTCGGCTTGCACCGCTCGAGCGGCGGTCGCCATCGCGGTCGACTGGTCGTCGGCTGAGACCGGAAAGTCATAGTGGCGGTAGGTCGCCTCCCCAGTCTCGAGGAGTCGCGCCTCGAGATCAGGGAAGACGTCGGCCTGAAAGTCGTGACAGACGGGACAGCCAAGATCCTCGTAGACGTCGATAGTGACTGGTCCGCTGGCGATCGTCGGGACCGGAAGCTGGTCGGCATCGGGCTCGACATCTTCGAGTTCATCTGGAAGTGAGGCCTCGAACAGCGACGTACAGCCGGCGATCGACAGGGTCGCCCCCGTGCCAGCCAGTGTGAGAAACGAACGGCGGTGCATTCGTCTGGAGCTATGGCTGCACCACGGTTAGAAAGTGCGGTTCGACGGCGACGGGGAAGGCGTCACGGCGGAGAAGAGATCGATCAGAACAACGAGACCGAGAGGACGAGCGCATCGACGAGGATCGCGACTAACACGGCACCGAGGAACGCGTTAGAGGCGTGGAACGAGCGAAACGCCGCGTCCTCGGTCTGTTCGAAGTGAAGCACGATCGCCGCCCAGAGGAAGATCCCGCCGAAGATCGAAACGGTTGCGGCATAGAGCACGCCGAGGTCGGCGATCCAGGCGAGTGCAACGGTGCCAACGAGCGTCGCCGCAATGTAGTAGAGGATGTGCTTTCGGGTCGTCGTCTCACCGCGGACAACGGGCATCATCGGGAAACCACCGCGAGCGTAGTCGTCTTTGTACGCCAGCGCGAGATTATAGAAGTGGGCCGGTGTCCAGAGGAAGATCACGCCCGCAAGCGCGAGTGCGGGGAGTCCGATCTCGTTTGTCACGGCAGCCCAACCGATGAGCGCCGGCAGTGCGCCCGCAAGGCCACCGATGACCGTGTTCTGGACCGTGTTTGGCTTGAGCAACAGCGTGTAGACGACGCTGTAGAAGATGATCGCGGCGAGGCCCAGCGCGGCCGCGAGCAGGTTGATCGTCAGGAAGACGCCGAGCGAGGCGACCGTCAACAGCCCACCGAACGCCAGCGCGTTCCGAACTGGAATCAGCTCGTTCGCCAACGGTCGATCAGCTGTGCGCGACATCTTCTGGTCGACGTCGCGCTCGAGGACGTGGTTGTAGGTCCCCGAGGCACCGATCGCGAGGACACCGCCGCCGAGCGTGGCGACGATGACCTGGGGTGTCAGCTCTGGACCGGCAGCCAGCGCCATCCCTGCAGCGGCAACGAGACAGAGCAGCCACATCAGCCGCGGCTTCATCATCTTGAAGTACGCAAACGCGGTGAGCCGTGCTCGAGCGAGGCCGCCGCTGGGAAGCGGGTGACTGGCGACGGCCGTCCCATCGCCGGCCGCCGTGTCGGGCTCGTACGGCTCGGGGTCGTCGATCGTATCGTTCTCGCTCCCAGTTGCGAGCTCGAGGTCCCACGCGAGTGCGAGGACGATCAGCGTAAAGATCACGAGTCCAAGCCCGAGGTGGAGTCCGGGCGCGATTGCGGCGGGCCCGGCGATCGCGGTGACACCACCGACGCCGACCTGGACGACGTAGAGGACGGTGCCGGCGAGGATCGTTCCGCGGACGCGTCTCGAGACGTCACCGATGACGGCGGTGATGGCTGTCACGGCGACGAGGATGCCAACGAGGACAGCCGCGAGACGGTGGCCCCAGGCGATCGCGAGCTCGGTTTGACTCAGTGGATCGGTCGGCGCGTGACAGGTTGGCCACGTTGAACACGCCGACGCGGCGTCCGTCAGCGACGTCGTTGCACCGATGATTAACAGAAGATACACACCGAGTGCAGTCGCTGCGAGCAGTGCAGAGAACCGTTGTCGAGTGCCGATCGGGCGGGGGAACGGCGAGGATGCGGTTGCCACAGCTATTCTCGTATGGATCGTACGACTCCGTGTACTTATGATTCCCGTTTCAGTGCTCTTCCGCAGCCCGCAGTGCTAGAATACCGACGGAAGACCGGACACAGCACCGAAATCTGCTGGCTCTCGGGGCAATGGTTGGATTCTCGAACAGGAGGATGTCCACGAGCGACTGCCAAACGGCAGTCAGTCGTGTATCGGGGACCAGAATCGCTCCCTCTGGATTCCCCGTAATCGAGAGAGACTGGTGTGGCATAACATAGTTGTCCCTACATAGTTGGGGATGTCGACGCCGAACGGGACGCTCGGACGGTCGTCCAGCAGTGATTTAGTTCGGAGAGTGCGCCGCTGGTGGGCCAGCATCGTCTGGGATGGAGACTCGGTGAAAATCGCCGTCACCGCAGGAACACTCGTCCGAGACGCCAATGGGCCTGATCGTCCCGTCCGGTTTCTGCTCGGAGACGTAGACGGAGTCACAGGCACGGCAGACGGCAACGATCTTTGACTGCGATTTTGAGCGACTCATTACTGTGACGATGAGACGTGCGGACATCACCATTTGCCCAAGGTGATTTGGTGGTCACGACGCCACAGGATTGCCGTTGACGACTGTGATGGACTGCTGTACCGACTTTACGGCGCGACCGCAGTGGCGGCGTGTATCGTGTCGGCGATGACTGTGTCATGTGGTGTGGATATCGACGGCAGGCACACGCTTCGCGTCGGTCAGAGTTCGGCGACGCCACCGGAACGCGATCAGTTGGCAGGTTGCTCCTTGATCACAACGATCGCCTCTCCGTCGATCGCCGTTATTTCGTCGTCGGTCTCGACTGTCGTCTGGAGCCGATAGCGTGTCTCGCCAAGTTTCTCAATGATTTCGCAGTTGGCGGTGACAGTCGTGCCGATTTCGACCGGCGCACGGAACTCGAGGTCCTGTGAGAGATAGATCGTGAGCCCGGGGAAACGGGCCAGCGCAGCGCTGATCGTTCCGGCGACGAGTGTGCCATGGGCTATTCGACCGCCGAACTGCGTCTGTTCGGCGAACGATTCGGTCAGATGGAGTCGATTGGTGTCACCGGAGATGTGGGCGAACGCGGAGACGTCGGTGTCATCGATCGTCTTGGTGAACCGGACGTACTCACCGACATCGAGGTCGTCGTAGCTGTCGACCGATCGCTCCATCAGCCACGCCTCGTTACCGAAGGCAAGTTCGGTGACTGGTGCCTCTGCGTTCTCGGGTCTGTGTCGTGTCGTGATCGTGTTGGTCTCGCTCTCGCTCGAGGGCGAGATCCCCATTGCTGCGAGGAACGCGTTGTTGGCCTCGAGATAGCTGTTAACGACGTGTTTCGAAACACTGGACCAGTGCTCGTTTGACGGTACCGTGCTGTCGGTGGCGTCGGACTCCGGACAATTGCTGCTCATAAGTGTGAAGGATTCGTGGCTGGCGTTCCGATTACCATGTGGTCCCGACACATGATAGCCTTTTGCATGCGATCGACTTCCACTCGCTGCCAAATCGTGTTGGCTTTCGGAACGTTACTGTTCATAATCCGTACGTGTTGGGACGGACATTACCGCGCTGCCGGGTCGAGAAACGACTCGGTCGCAGCGTTGAATGCCTCCGGCCGGTCCTGATTGACGAGATGGCCCGAGTTCGAGAGTTCGAGTCGCTCGCCGTCGGCGACCTCCGAGACGAGTTGCCGTCCCTGTTGTTTGACCAGCGGGACCTCCTGTTCACCGTGGATCACGAGCGTCGGCGTTTCGACGTGGGAGAGATCAGACGGTTCGTACCGGTAGAGTGCGCTGAACACCTTCCGAAACTCGTGTCGAGAGATCTCGCCAACGGCATCCAGTGCCGTCGAGCGCACCGACGGATCCACGGACAGCCACTGTTCACCGGTTGTCGCCTGAATCGACACCAGCAACGACCGAAACATTGCCTCTGGCCCCGTCATCGACAGCGTCGTCGTCAGTGCCGGCAGCGGAGAGATGAACGGTTTCATCCCTGCTGGCAGGGATACTGGCGGCATCGAGCGAACCGCACCGCCGAGGATCGCGCCCGCTGCGTGATCTGGATGGCGAGTCAGATACTCCTGAGCGACCATCGAGCCAAGCGAGAGCCCACAGAGAATCGGGTCTTCGACGTCGAGTTCCGAGAACAGCGCCTCGAGGTCGTCGGTAAACAGTTCGATCGAGTACTGGCTGGAGTCAGTCGCACCAGTCTTGCCGTGGCCACGGACGTCGAGGGTGACCACCTGATACTCGTCGGCGAAGCGCTCGACCTGTGGCGCCCAGCTCTGTCCGTTCATCCAGCCGCCGTGAATGAACACGAGCGGCTGGCCGTCGCCGTGTGTCTCATACCAGAGTGAGCCGTCCTCGAGTGGAAGTGTTGCCATTACTACCGTTTATCGGGCGCTGGACGTATAGCTCGACGGGTTGCATACACTGTGAGAAAACGGCCAGAACGGGTGGTTCGACCTCAGTTGCGTCTATCGGTATCGGCGTCCGAGCCGGCCCAGCGCTCCCAGAACGTCTCGAACTCGGCGTCGTCTTCCGTGAGTCGGTCCCACTCGGCCAGCCCGCGTTCCTCGCGGCTGCCCGGAATCGTGTTGTCGAGAACGAGCGCTGCGAGCCCGCCGACAGCCATCCCCGTCGAGCCGATGATGAAGACGGTGTCAACGAACGCCTGCATCGCGGCTTCGAGCGACGCCGCGACGACGGTGCCGGCGACCGCGTCCGCTTCGAGCAGCGGCGCGAGTGTGGCCTCGAGGGCGACCGCATCGCGGAACTCGAGTGTCGAGCCGAAGTTGGCCATGTACTCGGGGATGGCCAGCCCGACGAACAGCGCAAAGCCGATGACGAAGACGTTTCTCGAGGAGTCGAGATCGACGTGTTTGAGATTGGAGATGCCGACGGCGACGATCTGGGCGAACATCGCGATGAAAAGGCCACCGACGATCGGATCCGGAATCGTCGCGATCAGTTGGCCGAAGTAGCCGATGAAGCCGACGACGAGCATGACGGCCGCGCCGATCTGGACGACGTAGCGGGAGGCGACGCCAGTGAGCCCGATCGCACCGACGTTTTCCGAATACGACGTCGAGCCACCGGTTCCCATAATGCCGGAGAAGACGTTCATCACCCCCTCCATCCCGATGCCGTGGTTGATCCGTTTCTCACTCGGTGCGCCAGAGCCCGTCATATTCGCCACGGCGTAGTAGTCGCCGATACTTTCGACGATCGAGGCGAGCACACCGGCGAACATCCCGATGATGAACGCGGTCGTGATCTCAGGGGTGCCCCACTGGAACGGGTAGATCGGCAAGAGGAGCGACGTGTCGGTGACTTCTCCGAGTGGCACGTGACCCGGATGCTCGCTTCCAAGAACGTCCGTGATCGACAGAGATGCGGCGGCGACCCAAGCGATGGCGATCGCCAGAATAACCGGGTACAGACGGAACGCCTTGTGTTTGAGATCGAGATACTGCGAGAACAGGACGATGAGCACGAGCGTCAGTCCGAGCAGCCACCAGCTCTGGTCGACTGTCGTAATCTGTGGTGCGTCGAACAGCGCCAGCCCGATCAGTGCGATCGTCGGGGCGATGACGACGGGCGAGAGAAACCGCTGGAGTTTGCCAACGAGCCCGAAATACCCCATCGCGACCTGAACGGCCGCGGCGACGATGATCGCACCCTGTAGCTGGAGGAGTGCGGCCTGCCAGTCTGTGCCGGCACCGCCGACACCGCCAGCGGTGACGACGGCGATGATTGCCAGCGCGGGTGCAAGCATCGAAAACGGCGCGCCTTGCACGATCGGGTAGCGGTTCCCGAACGTCGTCTGGGCCAGCGTCGCGATCCCCGAGACGACGAAAAACGTGCCGATAAACTGGGCAGTCACGTCGGCCGGCATCTCCATCGCACTCGCCAGAATCAGCGGCACCGCGATGTTCGCACCGACCATCGTCAGATAATGCTGGATGCCAAGCACCGTCGACTCACCCAGCGGCGGTCGGTCATCGATTCCGTACTCGATCTGGTCGCTGACGTCGCGATCAACCTCGTCGCCAGCGCCCCTGTCTACGTCTTTGTCCCCCTCATCAGTCATAGACTCGTCGGATAACGTGCGAGGGGGGTCAAAGACGTATTGATCCACACCGGCGCTGGCACGCCGTAACGCGGTTCGGCGTCACTCGACCGCCGACGTTACGACTCGTCCGTGGCAGCCTGGTTCGCCGCCGTCCGAACCGTCTCGACCGACAGCGCCTCGAGATCGACCAGTTCGCCGTCCGTTTCGTCCGCGACCAGTCTCGAGAGGCCAGCCCGACTGTCGTCGCCGGCGTCGACGACGATCACCGTCGCCTCGTCGGCCGCGAGCCCGCGTGCAGCCCGCCGTGTCGCCGCCGTCGGGCTCCCGTCGGCGACGTTCGCCCGTCCGTCCGTCACGAGCACGACGACCGAGGCATCCGTCTCCGCGCGCTCGAGCACCCGTCTCGAGGTCTCGAGCCCGGCGGGGAGCGGCGTGCGATCCCCTGACGGCAGCTCTTTGAGGTGGCGTGCGGCGAGCGAGACGCTGTCGGTCGGGGGCAACAGCACGTCGGCGTCGTCACCTGCGAAGGCGACGAACGCGACCTGATCGCGCTGCTGGTAGCTGTCCCGAAGCAGTTCGAGGACGACGCCTTTGGCGGTCTCCATCGCGGGTCGCATCGAGGCGCTGGCGTCGACGGCGAAGACGATGGTCACCGACGTCTCACCGGCCCGAACCGACTGTCGGAGATCCGCTTTCTCGACGCGCGAACTCCCACGGGCAGCCGCCGATCGGACCGACGCCGCCGCGTCGATGGCACCGTCGCCCGAGGCGGGTTCAGTCCGGACGCGTGCCCCACGGTTGTCGACGCTTGGCGTCGTACTCGCGCGAGAGCCACCGGCAGCCGTCGAGTCGCGGCTCTCGACGGCCGGCGACTCGAGGTCGGGTGCTCGAGCCTCGCCGACGTCGGCGATTTCGGCGCGCTGCTGGCCGGGAACCAGCGGCTGGGCCTCGTCTTCCCTGTCGCCGTCCTCCCCCTCCTGCTCACCCGAGTCGTCAGTCTCGTCGCCATCGCCATCCCCGTCAGGACCAGTGTCGGCGGGTGACGGCTCGCCACCGGCTGTGTCGCCGCTGTCGTCGGGGCGCTCGTCGTCACCAGCGCCGTCGGGCCCGTCGCTCGAATCATCACCACCATCGCGTCCGTCTTCAGGCCCCGAATCGGCGTCGTCGTGGTCGTCGTTACGATCCTCGCCGCTGGACTCGTTTCCCGTCTCACCGTCCCCGTCGGCCGCCGAATCGCTCTCGTCGTCGGCGTCGTCAGCCTCGTTCTCATCCCCGTCCGACGCCTCCTCGTCAAAGCGGTCCTCGAGGATGTCCTCGAGCTCCGGCTCGTCTTCGAACGGCGTGCTCCGCAGGCGGTGGGGCAGCGCGTAGCGGGCGGCTTCGTAGACGTCCGACTCGATGACTGTCGTCCGCCCCTCGAGTGCGGCGATCGTCTTCGCAGCTCGGGCCGTTGCGACGTCGCCACGGTGGCCGTCGACGCCGGCCTCGAGACAGAGCCCGGCGATCTCCGTTTTGAACTCGGCCGGGAGCGTCACGCTCGAGAGCCGATCGCGGGCTGTGGCAAGCTCTTCGCGGCGCGTTTCGACTGCGTCGGCGTACGCCATCGGATCGTCGTCGCCGCCGTCTCCGAGTGCTCGGTCGATAATCTCCACGCGGTCCTCGAGGTCTCGACAACCTTCGACGGTCGCCTGGAGGGCGAAGCGATCACGGAGCTGCGGACGGAGGTCGCCTTCCTCGGGGTTCATCGTCCCGATGAGGGTGAACTCGGCCGGGTGTGAGCGGCTGATTCCATCGCGTTCGACGGTGTTGACGCCGCTCGCAGCAGCGTCGAGGATGACGTCCACGAGGTGGTCGTCGAGTAAGTTCACCTCGTCGACGTAGAGGATGCCGCGATTCGCGCGGGCCAGCAGGCCGGGGTCGAAGTCGGCCTCGCCGGCCAATGCGTCCTCGACCGAGAGCGTGCCGACGACGCGGTCTCGAGTCGCCCCAAGCGGCAGGGTCACGAGTGGGACTGGTCGCGTCTCGACCGGCAGTTCTGCGGGATCGCGCTCACGACAGTCTGCACACTGCCGGCTCGGGTCGTCGGGCGAACAGCCGTAGGGGCAGTCAGCAACCGCTTGCTGTTCGGGGAGCAGATCGACCAGTCCCCTGACGGCAGTCGATTTCGCGGTCCCCTTCTCGCCACTAATAAGTGCGCCGTCGAGCCCGTCGTTGGCCGCGACGGCGAGCAGCACGCGTTTGAGCTCGTTTTGCCCGACGATCGCCGGAAAAGGAAGTGACGACAACTTTTTGTCCCCAGCGTCTGCAACCATACTTGAGCTAACACAACAGAGGTTTAAAAACGCGATGACACGGATTGGGATCTACACCGCGACGGAGAACGAACTCGGCTCGATTGGACGGGCCGCCGAGCGCCTCGAGGACGTCGAACTGGTCGTTCGATCGGAAAGCGACCTGGATGACGAGGCCGACATCGAGGAGTTCGTTGAGGAATTGACCGACGCCACGGCAGCGATTTTCTGGCTGCACGGCGCCGAAGACAGCATGCCGGGCTACGAGTACGCGACGGCGACCCTCGAGGATGCGGGGGTTCCCCTGATCGTCAAGGCGACCGGCGACGCCTACGCCATCGAGGACACGACGGTCAGTGCAACCCATCGCGACCTCGCCTACGAGTACCTCGAAAAAGGCGGGACGATCAACACGGCGAACCTGTGTCGCTTCCTCGTCGCCGAGTACGAGGGCCGCGACGTCGACTACGACGAGCCGGCGACACTCCCAACGGAGGGTGTCTACCACCCCGACCATCCGGGCATCGAGTACGAGGGCCTGCTCGAGACCCACGACCCCGACAAGCCGACGGTCGCGGTCTGGTTCTACGAATCCCACTGGACCCACGAGAACACCCGCTACGTCGACGCCCAAGTTCGGGCGCTCGAGGAGCAGGGTGCGAACGCGCTCCCGATCTTCTGTAATCCGGCGACGGATACGGACGAACAGGAAGACGCCGAGTGGGTGACCGACACGTGGCTGATAGACGACGCGGGCGAGCCGATCGTCGACGCCGTGCTCTCTTCGTTTATGTTCTCGCTCTCGATGGACGAGCGCGGCCGCAGCGCCAGCGATGAGGGCTCGAGTGCTGAGGACGTTTTCCTCGACCGGCTCGGGGTGCCGGTCTTGCAGACGGTCACCACGATGCGATCCCGGTCGCGCTACGAATCCAGCGACACCGGCGTGATGGGCTTCGAACTCGCCCTCTCCGTGGCACTGCCGGAGTTCGACGGCAACGTCATCACGCATCCGATTTCGGGCAAAGAGCGCACCGACGACGAGGCCGGCATCGGCAGCGCGCCGAAACACCACTACCCGATCGATGATCGTGTCGACCACGCGACCCGGCTGGCAGTCAACTGGGCACAACTACGACACACGCCGAACGAGGACAAGCAGATCGCTGTCGTCCTCCACAACTACCCGCCGAGCGACGACGGAATCGGGACCGCCTTCGGACTCGACTCGCCCGAGTCGACCGTGAACCTGCTCGCGGAACTCGAGGCTCGAGGGTACGAGTTAGGCGGCGATATGCCCGAGGACGGCCAGACACTCGTCGAGAAACTGACCGCCCAACTCACCCTCGAGGACCGTTGGGTCGCGCCCGAGGACGTTCGCGACCTGTCGGTCGACGTGGTTTCCGCAGACACCTACGAGCAGTGGTTCTCGGATGCCGACGAGCGATTTCAGGAGAATATTCTCGAGGAGTGGGGTGACGTTCCGGACCGGCCGTTCGCGATTCCGGGCGTCGAGTTCGGCAACGTGCTCGTCACCGTTCAGCCCCCACGTGGGTTCGGCATGGACCCTTCGAAAGTGTACCACGACTCGGACCTGCAGCCACCCCACGACTACTACGCCTTCTACGGCTGGCTCCGAAACGAGTTCGAGGCCGACGGGGTCGTCCATCTGGGAACCCACGGCAGCCTCGAGTGGCTCCCCGGCAAGACTGTCGGGCTCAACGGCGCAAGCGCGCCGGATCAGCTGATCGACGACATTCCGAACGTCTACCCCTACATCGTCAACAACCCCGGCGAGGGGACCCAGGCCAAGCGGCGCTCGTATGCCGCCATCGTCGACTATCTGACGCCAGTCATGCGAAACGCCGGCACGTACGACGAGCTATCCGAACTCGAGGAACTCGCCAACCAGTACCGAGAGGCCGGGATGGAAGACGCCCGCGCCGACGACGGCGAGCACCTCGAAGATCTCATGCGCGAGAAAGTCGAGGAGTTGGATCTCGCGGTCGAGTTGGGTATCACAGGCACCATCGACGAGAAAGCCGACGTTCGCGGCCCCGACGAGGCCGGCTCGACGCTCGCTGAAGGCGACGTCGAAGGCGACGACCTCGCGATCGACGACCTCGTCGAACGGATTCACGAGTATCTCACCGACGTGAAGACGACCCAGATCCGACTCGGGCTCCATACGATGTCCGAGCCGCCGGAAGGTGAGCGGCTGACCGAGTATCTCGTCGCGCTGACCCGCCTCGAGAACCCCGGCGCGCCGAGCCTGCGCGAGAGCGTGGCGGGCGCACTCGGCGTCGACTACGAGACGATGCTCGACTCGCCGGGCACGTACGATGACGCGCTTGGCATGACCTACGCCGAGGCCGCCGACGTCGTCTACGAGACCAGCGTCGACCTGATCGAGACGCTCGCGGCGAACGAGTTCGACGTCCCCGTCTCGGAACTCGAGGGCGGCCCCGACGACGAGGTCAACATCAACCTCCTGATCGTCGACCTCGAGACGATCGGCGACGCGCGGGCGAAGCCAGGAGCTCACGACGACCTCCGGAAGGCCCTCGCGTACATCTGTGAGGAGGCCCAGCCCCGCGTGCAGGGTGCCGAAGACGAGATCCCGAGAACTGCGGACGCACTCTCGGGCGAGTACGTCCCGCCAGGCGGGTCGGGCGCGCCGACTCGTGGCGGCGTCGACTTGCTGCCGACTGCGCGGAACTTCTACACGCTCGATCCGCGCAAGGTGCCGGCGAAGGCTGCCTGGCAGGTCGGAAGTGAGGTCGCCGAAGGCGTCCTCGAGCGCCACTACAGCGAAAACGACGGGTACCCCGAGGAGATCGGGGTCGTGGCGTGGGGGACCCCCACAGTACGCACCCGCGGCGAGACAATCGCGCAGGTGCTCGCGATGATGGGTGTCGAACCCCAGTGGACTGACGCCGGTCGCATCGACGACGTCGAGCCGATCTCACTCGAGGAACTCGACCGACCCAGGATCGACGTTACCACGCGCGTCTCCGGGCTGTTCCGGGATGCGTTCCCTGCCGCGGCGGGTGTTATCCACGACGCCGTCGACGCGGTGGTCGACCTCGACGAACCGCACGAGATGAACTACGTCAAAAAGCACGTCGAGGAAGAGCAAGCCGACCTCGAGGACGACGGGCTGGACGAGAAAGCGGCCCGAAAAGCGGCGAAACACCGCGTCTTCACGACGAAACCCGGTGGCTACGGAGCCGGCACGAACAAGGCCGTCGACGAGGGCAACTGGGACGACCGCTCGGATCTCGCGAGCGTCTACGTCCAGTGGGGCGGCTACGCCATGGGCTCGCGTGGCCGCGTCTCCGACGCTCACGACGCCTTCGAACGGCGACTCTCGAGTGTTGACGCGACGGTCAAACTCGAGGACACGATGGAACAGGACGAGTTCGACTCCTCGGACTGGTATGCGTTCCACGGCGGCTTCATTTCTGCCGTGTCGGAGATCTCGGGCGAAGAGCCGGCGTCGTACGTCGGCGACTCCTCTGATCCGGACAACGTCTCGGTCTACACGAACGAGGAGAAAGTTCGCAAGGCGATGCGCGCTCGGGTGCTCAATCCCGACTGGCTCGAGTCAATGGAGGAACACGGCTACAAGGGCGCGGGAGATCTCTCGACGACTGTCGACGTGACGCTGGGCTGGGACGCCACGACCGGCGTCGTCAGCGACACGCTCTGGGAGGAGGTCGCCGGAAAGTTCGCATTCGACGAGGATCGTCAAGAGTGGATGCGCGAGGTGAACCCGTGGGCGCTCGAGTCCATCACGGACACCTTACTCGAAGCCATCGAGCGCGACCTCTGGGACGCCGACGACGAGACGGTCGACCGACTGCGCGATCTGAACCTCGAGGTCGAGGGAGATCTCGAGGCACGAACGACCAACCCGGCGATGGAGGTGACAAATGATGACTGAGCAAGACATCGAGGACGAGTACGCCGATCTGGGCGCGACGACCCAGAACGCGATGGATATCGCGGAGACGAGTATGGATATCGTGCGGCAGTTTGTGCCGGACAAGACGCTGGCCGACCGAATTCGACAGAAGTCGGTCCACTCGATGGGCGATATCGAGTTCCAGCATCTGATCGAGTGTACCGGCAGCGACGACGTGGGCGACGACGAGGACGCACCGGTTCGAGCCGGTGCGCGGGCTGTCCTCGAGGAGGCGACCATCGTCACCGATATTACGATGTCGAAAGCCGGGATCACCGGCCGCGGCCACAACTGCGAGAAGCGCAAGGCGATCGGCAACGGGGCCGAACTGGCGAAGGAGACGGGCATGACCCGAACCGCCGCTTCGGTGCTCGAACTCGACAAACAGGGCGTCTACGACGGTGCGATAGCTGTGATCGGCAACGCTCCGACGGCCGCGTTCGCGCTCGCAGACTGCATCGAGAACGGCACGCGCCCCGCCGCAATCGTCGCGACCCCCGTCGGCTTCGTCAAAGCCGAGGAGAGCCGCCAGCGCATCCGTGAGGTCAGCGAGGCCTACGACGTGCCGGCGATCACCAACGTCGGTCGCCGCGGCGGCAGCGGCCTGGCAGCCGCGCTGACGAACGAGCTGATCCACGTCGCAAAAGACGCCCGGACCGAGGATCTCGAGTTAGCGCTCGACGCCGAGACGCGAGCGGCACAAGACGGAGACCACGCGACCGAGGGCGAGCAATGAGCGACGAGTACGATCTCGAGTCGGGGCCGGACCCGGCGACGTTCGCCGCGGCAGCGCCGGAGCCAGATCTCGATGAAGCGACTGACAACCCAGTCTACGCCGTCGGCGTCGGGCCGGGCAACCCCGAGTATCTCACCCCCCGCGGCAGGCGAGCGATCAGCGAGGCCGACGTCGTCGTCGGCTTCACCACGGTCGTCGAGTTCGTCGAAGAGCAGACGGATGCTGACCTGCTGACCTGTGGCTACAAAGACGAAGCCGAGGCGCTCGAGGCGTTCGGCGAACGTGTCGCTGACGGCGAGTCGGGGACGGCCGTCGCGATGGGCGACCCCAACCACTCCGGCTATCAGTTCGTCGGGAAAGTCCAAGACGCCGTGGAACGCGCTTCCACGAGCCCTAACTCGCAAGCTCGCCAGGACGCCGTGGAACGCGCTTCCACGAGCCCTGACTCGCAGGCTCGTCAGGACGCCGCGGAACGTGAAGATCCAGAGACGCCGGTACGCGTCATCCCCGGCATCTCCTCGATCCAGATGGCCGCAAGTCGTGCCCGAACGCCGATGGAGGACACCGAGTTCGTCACACTGCACAAAAGTGGCGACCTCGAGGCCGATATGGACCGGCTCGCTGCCGCCGTCACCGAGGACGAACGCCACCTGCTCGTGCTCCCACGGCCGTACGACCGGATGCCCGGCGATCTCGCCCAGTTCCTGCTCGAGGAGGGAGCCGAACCGGACCTCGAGGCACTGGTCTTGGAGAAGCTGACCCACGAGGACGAGCAAATTCATCGCTTTACGCTGGCCGAGCTATCCGAACACGCTGGTGGCAGCGGCGAGGCCGATACGCCGTTTTCGGACCTGATCGTGCTGGCGGTTCGACAGCCGGTGTCGGGATAGCACGGCGCGTACACGCTCCCTGTTATAAAAAGGCGAAGCTGGTGAGTGGACGAGTTAGCCGTGAATTCCCATCGCTTCGATCTGTTCCTGATATCGATTCCGGATCGTCACCTCGGTCACCTGGGCTACATCGGCGACCTCGCGTTGGGTCTTCTTCTCGTTGCAAAGCAACGAAGCGGCGTAGATTGCGGCGGCAGCGTAGCCGGTGGGTGACTTGCCCGAGAGCAGTCCTTCTTCGGCCGTTTTCTCGATGATTTCGTTGGCCTTCGTCTGGACTTCTTCGGAGAGTTCGAGTTCAGAACAGAAGCGGGGAACGTACTTTTTCGGGTCGACGGGACGCATCTCAAGGCCGAGTTCCTGTGAGATGTACCGATACGTACGACCGATCTCCTTGCGTTCGACGCGGGAGACTTCCGAGATTTCTTCTAAGCTGCGCGGGATCCCTTCTTTCCGACAGGCGGCGTACAGCGCGGATGTCGCGACGCCTTCGATCGATCGACCGCGGATGAGGTCTTCTTTGAGCGCGCGGCGATAGATCACTGACGCGACCTCCCGTACCGATCGCGGGACGCCAAGCGCCGAGGCCATCCGGTCGATCTCGCTGAGTGCGAACTGGAGGTTCCGTTCGCCTGCGTCTTTGGTTCGGATGCGTTCTTGCCACTTGCGCAACCGATGCATCTGGCTGCGCTTTTTCGAGGAGATCGAGCGGCCGTAGGCGTCTTTGTCTTTCCAGTCGATCGTCGTCGTCAGCCCCTTGTCGTGCATCGTCTGTGTCGTCGGCGCACCGACGCGGGACTTTTGTTGCCGCTCCTGGTGGTTGAACGCCCGCCACTCAGGACCGGGATCTATCTTTTCTTCCTCCACGACGAGCCCACAGTCTTCACAGATGAGCTCACCCCGGTCGGAGTCTTTTACGAGATTTTCCGATTCACACTCAGGGCATGCACGAACCCCTTCCTGATCCTCGGTCTCGTCCGTCTCACGCGTTCGCTCCCGCTGGCGGGTGGACCGTGTCATCGCACTTTTATAGTAGTATCACCAACGTATATAAACTCTTGGGTCGGGTTTTCATCCGCTGTCGCTAATCGCCCGAAATCAGGCCACACAGCGCTTTAAGGTCAAGGTTTACAATTCGGAACCGGAAAGACTTTATCTGATTCTGGCCGACAACAGCCACGAATGCCGGTTATCGAGTGCGACGTCGAGGCCGCTCGAGAACGACTCGAGGATGCAGGAGTAACTGTCGAATCAGGAAACACCGACCACGAGCGCTGGCGAGCAAGCCGTGAGGGCGCGACAGCGGTCGCTTACGACGACAAAATCGTCATCCAGGGTGAGAACCCACAGGATATCGAGGCACTGCTGCGCGAGGACGGTGGCCGCGCGCACGTCTACTTCGATGGTGCGTGCCGAGGCAACCCGGGCCCTGCAGCCACCGGCTGGGTGATCGTTACTGGCGACGGCATCGTCGCCGAGGGTGGCGAGCGGATCGGCACGACAACGAACAATCAGGCCGAGTACGCGGCACTGATCTCGGCACTCGAGACGGCCCGCGATTACGGCTACGACGAAGTCCACGTTCGCGGTGACTCTGAGCTGATCGTCAAGCAGGTCCGTGGCGAGTACGATACGAACAACCCGGAACTGCGCGAACAGCGTGTCACCGTCCACGAGCTGCTCTCTGCGTTCGATGAGTGGACACTCGAGCACGTCCCCCGTGAGATCAACGCTCGTGCCGACCGTCTGGCGAACGAGGTACTCGATCAGGGATGAGCGTTCTCACGGCGCTGCCCAGACGCGGCGACGGCTCGGCGGTGAGACCAGCAAGGGAAAAGTCCTCGGACGCGTACGGATCAGTATGACCGATTCGAACGAGTCCCCAAGGAGCGCCGATGGGGCTGAGAACCCACACACCGATGCAGTCGACGCCGACCACGAGGAGCTCCCTGCCGATGTCGTCGACGAAGCCGAACGACTCACTCGCCTCACGCGGACGACTCCCGATGAAAGCGAAGCACAGGCCCACGCACAGCGACGGGCCGAACTCCTCGAGGACCACGATTTTACCGCTCGTATCCGCGACGATGATGGTGATGACGTGCTCGTGCTCCACCCCGAGGAGTGGCACGACGAGGCGGAAGGCGTCATCAGGACCGATCGTATCGACGACCTCTCGCGTGCAGTCGAGATCCCACTGGAAGGATCTGGCGACCCCGACGACTGGGACGTCGTCGACGCGCACAACCGGGAGCTTGTCGAGCAGGTGCGAGCGAGCCACGGCGACGTCCATGGCGACAACGCGACCGCACTGGCTGATTTCGTCGGCAACCATTATGCAAAACGGATCGAAGAGTTGACTGACCCAGAGCTGTCGGAGTTTCGGACGGAGTACTTCGTGCGAAACAGCTGGCCATCGGACGAGCAACGAGCCGTGATCGACGAGTCGATCAGACTCGTCTACGAGACTGCCGAAGAGCCGATGCCTGGCACACAGGTCCGGTAAATCGCCTCGGGGTCACGCACCGAGGTGTTCTTCGATACCGCCCGATAAAAATCGCTTCTGGTGGAGTTGGGGAGTCGCGTTCAGTAGCTGTTCTCGACGATCTCGTTGATCTCGTCGGCGCGGTCGTCGCCCGTGACGACCTTCGAGAGCGTCCACTTGATGCCGTCGAGGACGGCCTCGTAGCCGTCGTCGGTCAGCGAGTACTGGTTGGTTCGCTTGTCGAGTTCGCTTTTTTCGACCAGACCGAGGTCGACGAGTTCGTCGAGGTTCGGGTAGAGACGTCCGTGGTTTACTTCCGTTCCGTAGTAGTCCTCGAGTTCACGTTTGATCGCCAGGCCGTACATCGGCTCTTTAGCGAGGATGACGAGGATGTTGTTCTGGAACGCTGTAAGCTCGCGTGCAATACTCTGTTCGTCGCTGATTGATTGTGCCTCTGACATACTTTTGCAAATGTCATCAGACTATTTAAGACTTGCCAACTATTCGCCACTCTCGACCAATTTATTTTCGATGTATTGGCTACGCTGTTGCCGGATATTGGTGGATTGTAACCGAACGGCGTCTCGTCGTAATCTGATGACCGTCGTCCCGAACATGACACTTGATTACGAAAGTACTTTTTGATCGACTGTGGACTGCAGAGCGACGGTCGGCCGCTGTGATGACCTCGAGACCGGCCCTACTGAACCGGAAGCAATCGATGCCAGTGTCGATCGGCCTGATGACGGTTTCCACGCCGGGGCTCCACTGTTGTTTTCGTCACGACCCGATTCACGGCAGTTATACGCTCGCGTCTGGCTCATGCATTATGAGCATGAGTAATTTTATCTGGTCGGACGGGGTATATTGACTTGTTATGGCAGCAACCAACCCGTCCCCACGAACGTCCCAGGCAGACGACACCGACGACGCCGGTGTCGGTATGGCCCACCTGACGGTCGTCCCCACGAACTTCGATGCCACTGTGGACGACGACAGCGACGAGTAGCCCTCTCACACTCGAAGGCGGCAGATATCGCTGTTGTCTCGCTCGAGGCCGCAACGCCAGCAGTCATCCCGAGTCACGGCTTCCGTGTCACGTCGATGCTGTTTGATCGATATCGTGGTCATGACTCCGTCGTAGACATTCTCAATAAAGTGTCCCGAAACGAACCTTCTTGTATACGGTTGAACTACGTCCGTCCATGGGTTTGTTCGATCGACTGCGGGGTGACGGCGCCCCCAGAGTCGCATTTATCGGGGTCGACGGCGTGCCGTACAGTCTTCTATCGGAAAACGAGGACCTGTTTCCGAACTTCGCAGCGCTCGCCGACGAAGGAACGGCAGGCGAGATCTCGAGTATCGTGCCGCCCGAATCAAGCGCCTGCTGGCCATCGCTGACGACCGGGATGAACCCCGGTGAAACCGGCGTCTACGGCTTCCAGGACCGGGAGGTCGGCACCTACGACACCTACGTCCCGATGGGGCGTGAAGTGCAGGCCGACCGTGTCTGGGACCGTATCCAAGAGGCTGGCCGACAGGCGACCATCATGAACGTCCCTGTTACCTTCCCACCACAGCGAAACGTTCAGCGGATGGTCTCAGGCTTTCTCTCGCCTGGACTCGACAAGGCAGCCTACCCCGACGACGTCCGTGACCACCTCGAGTCGCTGGACTACCGGATCGACGTTAATCCGAAACTCGGCCATCAGGAGGACAAAGCCGAGTTCATCGAGGACGCTCATGCGACCGTCGATGCCCGCTTCGAGGCGTTCAAACACTACATCGAGGAAGACGACTGGGACCTGTTTTTCGGCGTGTTCATGACGACCGACCGGGTCAACCACTTCCTGTTCAAAGACTACGAGCGCGACGGCGACTACAAAGACGAGTTCCTCGAGTTCTACCAAAAGATCGACGACTACATCGGTCGGCTGCGTGAGCTGCTGCCGGAGGACGTCACCATGATCGTGGCCTCCGACCACGGCTTTACCAGTCTCGATTACGAGGTCCATTTCAACGCATGGCTTCAGGAGGAAGGCTGGCTCTCGTTCAACACTGACAGCCCGGAAGAGTTGGGCGACATCGCCGACGACGCCACGGCCTACTCGTTCATCCCCGGTCGGTTCTACCTCAATCTCGAGGGCCGCGAACCGCGTGGCTCGGTCCCCGAGGAGGAGTACGACGAGGTTCGCGATCAGCTCAAAGCCGACCTCGAGGCACTCGAGGGGCCAAACGGGAACGAGGTCGTCGACCGAGTCGTCGAAAAGGAAGCCGCGTTCCGCGGCGACCACGACGATATCGCGCCGGATCTGGTCGTCATCCCGAACAACGGCTTCGACCTCAAATCCGGGTTCAAAGCCGACTCCGACATCTTCACCACTGGTCCCCGAAACGGGATGCACAGCTTCGACAACACGTCGCTGTACGTCGACGACGCCGACGTGACGATCGATGACGCCGACCTGTTCGACATCACGCCAACCATTCTCGAGCTGATGGATATCGAGTACAGCCGCGGGGATTTCGACGGCGCAAGCCTGGTCTGACCGCCATACTCGTCGCAGTTGCCCACCGAGACGACGGGACGTGATCCGGCCACCCCACCTCAGGTGACCCGTTCTCTACTGCGGCCGATTCGAGGCTGTTTTCCGCCCGGCAACGAACCGCCGAGCATGGAAGAACTCATTCACGCTCGCGGCCACGAGCACGTCACCGCTGAGCACTCGAGCACGTTCGAAATCACCACTGACGACTTTCTCACCCCCGCGGGAGACTGCATTCTCGCGATCGAGGCCGACCGCGCACCCGCCGACTTCGATCCCGACTTCATCGAGGCCTGCCAAGACGTCGAGGCGACGATTACG
This sequence comes from Natronorubrum sp. A-ect3, assembly GCF_041821125.1. Lineage (NCBI taxonomy): Archaea > Methanobacteriati > Methanobacteriota > Halobacteria > Halobacteriales > Natrialbaceae > Natronorubrum > Natronorubrum sp. A-ect3. Next base: position 714,166 of record NZ_JBGUBB010000002.1, read on the forward strand.
GTCACGATCGAGGCTGGCGGCCATGTGGACTCGGTATCCGGGCGAGGTGATCCAGACCTCGAGTGCACCAACGAGCGCAGTCTCGTCGGGCGAACCAGCGAGTACGTCGACGATCGGACCATCATGAACGACGCGTCGTTCGCGGCCGAGGGATTCGATCGCGACCTCATCGCCGCGTTAGCCGACGGGGCCGAGGCGACGGTGACGATCTCCGTGGAGTGAGCGCGATCTCGGACGATACGTCCGTGCTGTCACTGGTCGTTACCGGTGACTGCCCACGGCCTGTTCGTGCAGTTCGTCTTCTGCCTGCCACGTGCGGGGTCGGAACGCAATCCCGACGGCGACGAGATAGAGCGCGACGACGATGCCAGTCACCACCAGTCCCGGCAGCGGGCCGATCGATGCGCTGTCCGGCCACGGCTGAGTCGTGAACGCGACGACGTGGATTCCCCAGGCCCCGAGCATGACCGTGAACAGAAACAGGTAGATCCGTCGCAGTCGGTGGGCGACCGACTCCTCGAGAGAGATCTTAATGACTGGTCTGCGGTAGTCTTGGCCGAGCTTTTGACGCCAGTCTGGCTCCTCGAGCCCACCGGAGGCGTCGAGACCGTATGCGAAGACGTTCCGCTGGAACATCCGGACTCGCCCTCGCCAGAGGTCGTAGCCACGATAGCGGTGGGCTTCGATGAACAGGAACGCGACGAGCGCTGTCGTCCCGAGCAAGACGATGTAGTGGGGGTTGGTCTGACTCGAGAACGCCCACGTGATGATCGCACTCATAACGATCACCGCCCAGTTCGTCGTCTGATCGAGCCGTTCCCGCCAGACCTGCATCCGGTGGACCTCGCCGCGATAGAGGTGTGCCAGCGACGAACTCGGCCCCATCTGCTCCTCGAGCAGTCCGCCTCCGACTTCGCGGTGTTCGGCGTCGGTTGGATCGATGTCTTTCGTGGATCGCTTCGCCATCGTCTCCTAGATGCGACCTGCGTGCGAAAGAACGTAGTGATCCTGTCGGCTGGTCGACCACAACCGTTAGTTCACCGGAACCATGAGCCTCCGTACGGATGGTCACAGACACTCGTGCCGAAGCCGTCGTGAATCGCCTTGCCCATCGCTACGGCGATCGCGGGTTTCCCGAACACAACATCGACGGCGGACAGAACGCGGTCACGATCGATGACGATGAGTCGATATTCTGGGACCGGACCGGTGACAGGCAGGATGCGTTCGACTGTCTCGTTCGGACCATTCTGAGCCAGAATACGAGCGACAAGGCGAGCCAGCCGGCCCACGACGCGCTGCTAGCGACGTACGATGGCGACGACATCGATCTCGCCGAATCCCTTGCAAGCGCCGACCAGTCGATGCTTGCCGAAACGATCAGTGGTGCTGGCTTGTACAACCAGAAGTCCGAGACCATCATCGATACCGCAGCATGGGTCCTCGAGGAGTTCGGCTCCGCCGCCGCGTTCGATCGCTACGTCAAAGACGAGTCGCCATCGGCCGTCCGCGAGACACTACTCTCCGTTCGCGGTGTTGGTCCCAAGACGGCCGACTGCGTGTTGCTGTTCTCGGGTGGCCGATCGGGTGTCTTCCCCGTCGACACGCATGTCCACCGGATCTATCGGCGCATGGGTATCGCCCCACCCGACGCCGACCACGAGGCCGTTCGCGAACTCCTCGAGCAAGACGTCTCCGCAGCCAAATGCGGCTTCGGCCACACGGCGTCGATCCAGTTCGGCCGTGAGTACTGTACGGCCCGCAGACCCGCCTGTCTCGAGGACCCTGACGCCTGCCCGATGGGCGACATCTGCGATCAGGTCGGCGTCTATCCCGAAACGGGCGAAGTCGTCGATCCGGCCGACGTCGGCGAGTGAACACGGCGCGATGTCGGTCTTGAGTTATCGATCGTCGTCCGAACCCGATCACCGTCTTTATGCAACTCTGATTTATCCACTGAAACGATGGTTTCATTCACCGACGACGAGCGAGACGCAGTCTACAAGACCATCTACGCCCGTCGGGACATCCGCCGGTTTCGAGACGATCCGATCCCTGAGGCGGTCCTCGAGCGACTCATTCAGGCGGCCCACCACGCCCCGAGTGTCGGCTTTTCACAGCCCTGGGATCTGGTCGTCGTTCGCGACGACGAGACGAAAGCCGAGATCGCCGAGATCGCCGACCGTGCGATCGCGGCCGCTCGAGAGGGCTACAAAGAGCCGACGAGATCGGAGTTCGCCGCATTGAAACTTGAGGGGATCCGCGAGTCGCCGATCAACATCTGCGTGACCTGTGATCCGACGCGGGGGGCACCCCACGTGCTCGGTCGAAGTTCGATGAAACGAACCGACGTTTACTCGACGTGTCTGGCGGTCCAGAACCTCTGGCTGGCTGCGCGTGCAGAAGGCGTCGGCGTCGGCTGGGTGAGCGTGCTCTACCCCTCCGAACTGCAGGCGGTACTCGAGATTCCGCCCCACGTCAAACCGGTTGCATATCTCTGTCTGGGCTATCCCGAGGACGGCTTCCCCGAAGAGCCCGTTCTCCAGCAGGAAGGATGGCGTGAGCGCATAGACGTCGACGCGCTCGTCCACGAGGACCACTGGGAGGGCGATCAGTCGACCGGCGCGACAGACGGCGCGAGATGACGGCTGACGGGTCGCCGTCCGGATCGCGTCGAACCGCGCACCCATCAAGCGATCTGGTGTGCAGTGACGTGCAGTGGCTACTATAGGCAACGGCGACCGGACTCTGGCGTTCGGCGAGGTCCACAACGGTTTTATGTCAGCACCCGGGTAGAACCGGGGCACCAATGGCTGCAGACCCTGATGGGGTTGCAGAGACGAGCGAGACAGTTTCCGAACCAGTCGATCGTTCGCCGACGACATCACGTCGACGGCTGCTTTCGGCGACGGCGGTCGGCTCGGCCACCGCGCTCGCGGGCTGTGCCGAACTGCTCGGCAGCGAGTCGGGCCTGCGTGTGATGGTCTGGAGCGGCAACTACGCCGACCGATTCGAGGAGGGCCTCGTCTCCCAGTGGGAGGCGGAGCACGACACCGACATCCATATCGAGCGCGGCTGGGACGGCGTCTTAGAACAGATCCGAAACGCACCCGAGGACGACCCACCGTTCGACGTCACCGTCGCGGAGGGAAATTTCTACTACTACGGGCGACAGGATGACCTCTTCGAGCCGATCGACCGGGATAACATCTCCAACGAGGACGAGATTATGGACTTCTTCACAGAGATTCGCGACCCCGAGTACGGGATGCCCGTCGACGGCGCGCCCTGTACGATCATCCACCGCGAGGACGCCGATGTCGACCCCGAGACGTGGGCCGACCTCTCCGGCGACGCCGTCGCCGACAGCGAGGGCGTCGGGATCGACACCGGCTTCTGGTGGTACCCGATGTACGCCGCGGCGCTCGGGATGGGCGAGGAAGGCGACGCAGAAGCGATGTACGACGACGACAACCACGAGGAGATCCTCGAGGCCGTCGAAGACTGGGGCGTCGACGAGTGGGCCAGTTCCGGCGAAGACATCTGGCAGGCGTTCGACAACGGCGTCATCGACGTCGCCCAGTGGTACTACGACCAGACGGCATACGATATCGACGACGAGGAGGGACTGACCCACACCATGCCCGAGCAGACGACGGGCTGGATCAACAACTGGTGTGTTGTCCGCGGCACCGACAGACAAGACGAGGCCGAGGAGTTCATCGATTTCCTGCTCGACGCCGAGGTCCAATCGGCGTGGGCCAAAGACCATCCGATGATGTTCAGCAACGAGAACATCGAGTACCCCGCAGAACTCGAGGCGGACCTCCCGACGACCAACGAGGAAGCGAAGAACATCGCGTTCCCCGACTGGAGCTTCCTCTCGGACCACGCCGGTGAACTCTCCGAGGCGTTCGACAGTATGCAACACTCGTCATAACCGAACCACTTCCATACCACGCTATTTCAACTGTTATGTCCACCATCACCTTGCAGGGACTCGAGAAGCGATACGGTGAGACCACCGCAGTCGAAGACGTCTCGGTCGAGATCGACGACGGCGAACTGCTCTGCCTGCTCGGACCGAGCGGCAGCGGCAAATCCACCACGCTGCGGATGCTCGCCGGTCTCGAGACGCCCACCGAGGGCGCGATTCGACTCGACGGCGAGGACGTTACCGACCAGCCCGCCTACGACCGGAACACCTCGACGGTGTTTCAGGACTGGGCGCTGTTCCCACATAAGACCGTCCTCGAAAACGTCGCCTTCGGACTCAAGATGCGCGGCATTTCGACCGACGAACGCCAAGAACGCGCCGAGTCCATGCTCGAGCGAGTCCAGATGGCCGGCTACGGCGACGAGGATCCGACGACACTCAGCGGCGGCCAGAAACAGCGCGTCGCGCTCGCGCGGTCACTCGCCGTCAACCCGGATGTCTTACTGCTTGACGAGCCGCTGTCGAACCTCGACAAGCGGCTTCGGGAAGACATGCAGATCGAACTCCGCGAGATCCACGACGACCTCGAGGAGACGTTCGTCCACGTCACCCACGACCAGGACGAGGCGTTCACGCTCGCCGACCGCATCGGCATCATGAACGAGGGCGAACTGATTCAGGTTGGCGATCCCGACGAGGTCTACGAGAACCCCAAGAACCGCTTCATCGAGGGCTTCCTCGGCGACACCAACTTCGTCGACGCGACGGTCGCGCGAACGAACAGGGAGGCGGTCTACGTCGAGACGGAACTCGACGCCGAGTTGATCCTTCCAAGCGACGGCGACCACGCCCTCGAGTCTGGCGACGAGCTGACGCTTTCGCTGCGACCGGAGATCCTCTCGATCGATGGAGAGGAACCGGACGCCGCGACGACCGCCACCACCGGCCAGCGGGCGGTCACCGACGGCAGCACGACCAACGCCGTCGCGGGCACGGTCGCGAACGTCATCTACCGCGGCTCGACCGTTCGCTACTCCGTATCAATCGACGGCACGTCGGTGTTCGCCGAGCGAACGGACGCGAGTTCGGGGTCGCTGTCGGCCGGCGACGACGTGACCCTCGAGTGGAACGGTGAAGACGTCCTCGCGTTCCGCGCGGACGGGAGCCGCGTCTCGCTTCGTGAGCCATGACGGAGACATCGTCCACCCCGCTGTCGACGCTCTCGAACCCGATCAGCGCCGCTCGGTCCCGACTGGCCGCCCAGTCGGGGTCGCGTCGGGCGCTGTTGCTCATGGCACCGCTGATCGCGTTCGAACTCCTGATCTTCGTGATCCCGTTTGCGATTCTGTTGCGGATCAGCTTCGCCGCTCCCTCGAGCGACGGCGTCTACCACGAGGGAACGTGGTCGCTTGAAGCCTACCAGCAGGTCTTCGCCAGCGACCTGATCTGGAGCGTCCTCGGCTACTCGTTTTTCCTCGGCGTCGTCGTGACGGTGCTGTCCGTCGCGATCGGGCTGTTCTACGCGTACGCGATCTGGCGCTCGAGCGGGGTCGTCAAGTCGCTCCTGCTGTTCTCGGTCGTGCTCCCGTTGCTGACGACGCTCGTCATCCGGACCTACGCCTTCGATCCGCTGTTGCAACCCGCCGGCCTGCTGTACAGCACTGCTGGCGTCGTTATCGCACAGCTGTACATCGTCCTTCCGTACGCCGTGCTCGCGATCTACAGCGTCATGGCGACGACCGACTGGCACGTCGTCGAGGCCGCCCGCGACCTCGGAGCGAGCCGGCCGCGGTCGGTGCTCGAGGTCGTTGTGCCGCAAGTGATGCCGGGAATCATCGTCGCGGCGGTGGTCTCGTTCGCCTGGAGTGTCGGGGCATACGCGGCACCGGAACTCCTCTCGAACAACATCACGTTCGCCATCTACGTCGAGAGCCTGATGCTCGGCGATATGAGCTATCCCACTGCAGCCGCACTGTCGGCCGTTATGCTCGGTCTGATGTCGGTCTGTATCGCCGTAATCTTCGGCGTCCTCAACCGATTCGGAGGTGAGTTCGAACTTGCATAGAGAAACCGTCGAAACCGTCGCGTTCCGCGCCGGCTATCTGGCGCTGTTCGCGCTCATGGTCGTGCCGTTGTTAGTTGTCATCGCAACCTCGTTCTCGGACGGGGCTCGAATCGCGTTCCCGCCCGAGAACCTCTCGGTGACCTGGTACGTCGAGTTCTTCGACAGCATCCGCTGGCTCGAGGCGTTCACGAGCAGCATCGTCGTCGGCGTCGGTACCGCCGCGCTCGCGACGTTGCTCGGCGTGCTCGGCGCGTTCGGCCAGGAGTTCGACGACAGTTCGCTCGGCAGCGTCGTGGCGCCGCTGGTACTCATCCCCCTACTGATTCCGCCGGTCATCCTCGGCATCACGCTGTTGATGTACTTCAACGAGGGCGGATTGCGGGGCTCCTACGCGAGTATCATCCTCGCACACACCCTCTGGGCGACGCCGCTGGTCTACTTCGTAATGCGATCAGTGTTCAGCCGCTTCGACTGGCAACAGCTAGACGCCGCCCACGACCTCGGCGCGGGTCCCGTCCAGTCGTTCGTTCACGTCGTGCTTCCGAACGTGAAACACGGCGTCTTCGTCGGCGCGCTGCTCGCCTTCATCATCAGCCTCCAGGAGTTCGTGATGGCGCTGTTCCTCTCGACGGCTAGCACAGAGACGATTCCCGTCCTGGCCTGGACCGAACTCCGACAGGCGATGGACCCGATGGTGAGCGTCGTCTCGACGTTCCTCATTCTCATCTCGCTCGGCGCGCTCGCACTCGCCGTGCTCGCGACGAACCTCGAGTGGGTCTCGAAGCAACTGTCCTGACCGGCGCTCTCGGTCACGGACGTCCTGCCGCTGTCGGTCAGCGCTGCGTGGGGCGGACTGCTGTGTCAGTACTGGGACACCCGCAGACGGCTCGCGGATGTGGAGCTTTCGCTACACTAGACCGCACGAGGCGGTACCGAACTCACCTCGCCACGACGACGTCAAAAGAGCGTTCTGGTATCTGCCGGAGTGATCGGACTTTAGTTCGCGTCGCCAAACATCGCCCATGGTCAACGTCGGAATCGGACTGGCGGTTGGAGCGCTACTGTTGTTCGGCGGCTGGGTCGTGACAGCGGGTCTCGCGACGCGGTCGGTTTCGGCCGTGAACGCGGTTTTTCTGTCCTACGTTGCGAGTCTCGGGATCATCGGGATCTACGTGTTGCTGGCTCGGCGACCGATCACCGGGACCCAGACGGATCTCGTCTTCGCGTTGCTTTCCGGAGTGTTCCTCGCGATCGGGACGGTGAGCTTCTACGGCGCGCTCACGCGGGGCGACATGGCGATCGTGTCGGCGATCGCGGCTCTCTACTTTATTGTTCCCGTGGTCGTCGACGTCGTGTACTTCGAGACGAATCTCGGTGCGACGACTCTCCTCGGTCTGGGACTCGCCGTCGTCGCTGTCGTCCTCATCACCGTCTGAACCGGAGCGTGTTCGCTCACCACGGCGCTCAGACACCGTCCTGCCCCGTTGTACCGAAAGTCCCGCTCGTCTTCGTTCAGCCCGGCACGATCGGCGAGCGTTGGAGCGGACAGCAGGCAAAACACGGCCGCAAGCGGTGTGTCCGCGCGGATTCTATCGAGCGTTAGAGAAACCGGAACGTCTCGAGGTTCTTCGGCGCGAACGTCCGCATGTTGTAGTCGTGATACAGCGCACTCGAGAGATCTTGTGTCGAGCGTTCGTCACCGTGGACACAGAGCACCTTCTCGGGGCGTGGGTTCATCGTCTTGACGAAGTTCTCGAGGCCGGCTCGGTCGGCGTGGCCCGAGAAGCCGTCGACGGTTTCGACGTCCATGTTCAGCGAGAGGGTCCCACGTCCACCGCCGTTGTTGCCCATGGCACCGACTTCGCTTGTTGGGATCTCGTCCCAGCCGCTCTGGATGCGTCGACCGAGGGTTCCCTGAGCCTGGTAGCCGACGAAGACGAGCGTCGAGTCCGGATCGGGGCCGATGTGGCCAAGCCAGGACATGATCGGGCCGCCGGTGACCATACCCGACGTCGAGAGGATGATACAGGGGCCGCCGTCGGCGACGTCCTGGCGCTCTTCCTCGCCGGCGTCGATGTGGTTGAACTCCTCGGCGAGGAACGGGTTCTCGTCGTCGTGGAAGATCCGATCTCGGAGGTCGTCACGCAGATACTCGGGGTAGGTCGTGTGGATCGCTGTCGCCTCCCAGATCATCCCGTCGAGATGGACCGGCATCGACGGAATGTCGCCGTTGCGCATCGCCTCTTCGATGACGAGCATGATCTCCTGTGATCGACCGACGGCGAACGCCGGGATCACGACCTTGCCGCCCTTTTCATGGGTCTTGTTGATGACTTCCTTGAGTTTCTCCTCGGAATCCTGCTGGTCGGTCTGGTAGTCGTTGCGACCGCCGTAGGTCGACTCGAGGACGAGCGTCTCGACGCGGGGGAAGTCGTTGACGGCACCGTTGAACAGGCGGGTGTCGTCGTAGTGAATGTCGCCGGAGAACGCAACGTTGTAGAGGCCGTCGCCGATGTGGAAGTGCGAGACGGCCGAGCCGAGAATGTGGCCCGCGTTGTGGAAGGTGAGTTTGACGTCGGGGGCGATGTCCGTGACATCGCCGTACTCGAGGGGAATGGTGTGTTTGATCGCTTCGCGAACCTGCTCGCTTTCGTACGGTGGCGCACGGCCTTCTTTGGCCGCGACGTCGAGGTAGTCGAGCGTGAGCAGCCCCATCAGATCCCGCGTTGGCTCGGTACAGTAAATCGGGCCGTCGTAGCCGTATTTGAACAGGAGTGGGATGAGCGCGGAGTGGTCGAGGTGGGCGTGGGTGAGGACGACGGCGTCGATGGTCTGGGGTCCTGCGCCAAGCGCCTCGGGTGCGTGGAGATATGGGACCTCACCCTCTGCGCCGGGCTTGTCGCCACAGTCGACGAGAATCCGTGTTTCGGGTGTCGAAAGAATAAACGACGCGCGGCCGACCTCGCGGCAACAGCCAAGCGTCGTGATACGGACGTACTCGTCGTCGGACATCTCCTCGCGGTGGATCTGCCGGCCGACTTTCTCCAAAATGTCCCGTCGTTCGTCACGTTCCTGTTTGAGGAAACTGCGGACGTTCGAGACCGTCGAAGACTCGATCGGCGGCGTTCGGACGACTTCGGGCGTCCAGCCGACGTTTTTCGTAATATCACGGAGTGTCGAGCCATGGCGGCCGATGACCATCCCGGGCTTTTCGGCCTCGATAACGACCTCGCCAGTGTCGGCGTGGAAATCGAGGTCCGTGACGCCTGCTTCTTCGGGGATGACACCCATGATCTCCTCGCGGGCCTCGTTGGGCCGTGAGAGAACGGACGGATCAGGTCGGATGGTAATCCGTTTCCGAAGCTTACTCGCGAGTTTCCGAACGAGGTCACCCTGCTGGGCGAACTTCTTCGGATCGCGCGTGTAGACCACCAGTTCGGGGCCTTCATATTTCACCGAGGAGACCGAGATATCGTTCGGTAACTCGCTCGTGATCTCTGCTTTCAAATCGTCAAGTTGCTGCTCTACAGTACTCATAATCGCCGATTGTGGCTTGCGTGAACTCGCCGCCAGGAGCCGGTGTCCGGTCGGTCCGACGCGACTAGGAACTGCGACTCGAGAACAGCCAAGCGACGATCGCTGTCTGCTAATCTCGATGTCAGAGATCCATGCTGTCGTTGTGTGACAACAGTGATCATATACCGTCCAGTATCCCAAATCATCGCGTTATACCGTGTGTACGAACACGCTCCCAGGTCGGTTATCCTGGTTCGTGCGGGAAGATTCCAGGGAGAACCCGCTTATTCGACGCTACTGCTTGCGCGGTATAAAAAGCTTCGCAAACATCAGGATGATCCGTCACAAACAGGGGGTATGGAGCTCACACCGGAGCGTGTCGTGACGGAGCGAAACTGGGTCGCAGACCGTGCTGAAACCGTCGTCCCGGTCATCAATCACGTCCGCGATGATCTCGGAGCAATCTTCGAGACCGATGTCGATCACGTGACCGAAACACAGTATCTCGAGGCAGTCGACGCCGTCTTCGCCGACGGTGATCTGGCGGTCAACGTCGCCGCGATGGTCGCGATCCTCCGAGACCTCGATGTCGAGGGCGACTATCCCGGCTTCATCGTCGATGAGATCCTCGGCCGCGAGCTCGCAGCGACGATCGCCGGCACCCAGCCGCTGCGGACACTCGGCGAGGCGACCTTTCATTACGCAGACCTGCAGGTCCACGGCGACGAAGATGAGAACGCGGGTGTGGACGATCTCGAGGCGGCACTCGCAGCCGGCTTTCAGGAACGGCTCCCAGGCTGGAACTGGACTGAACGCGAGAGTCCGTTCAGCGTCGGCGACCGATCAGCGAACGCCGAGTAAGCGCCGGCTCGAGCCGATGGCTTGGCGAAAGTCAAGAAGTTCGCTGCGGGAACGTTACTCGTCGTCTTCGCCGTCGCTTTCGTCGTCAGTGTCCTCCTCGGCGTCGCCATCGTCTTCGACCGCTCCGTCTTCTTCCTCGAGTTCTTCCTCGAGTTCCTCTTCGAGGTCGTCCTCGTCCAGCTCGGGCTGTTCTTGTTGCTGTTGTTGCTGTGCCTGCTGTTCGAGGATCAGGTCGTAGGCATCGCTGCCGTACAGCACGGTGATGGGGCCGCTTCGGAGGGCACCGAGGATCGCCTCGTCCGGGCCGTCGATCAGATACAGCCCAGCACCCTCAGTCGTGGACTCGTCGATCTGGATGTCTTCGGCGTCCGCATAGCTTTCGAACTCCTCGATCGGTTCTTCTTGCAGCTCCTGAGCGCGCTGTTGGAACTCCGCCTCGTCGATCTCGCCCGCCTCGAGGTCGTCGTAGAGTGCTTCGACGTCCTCTTGGTCCGGTTCGACGATGGCGGTCAGCCGCTCGTCGGCCTCGTCATCGCTCAAGAGTCCGAGATCGGTACAGCCAGCAAGTGATGCGGCAGCGCCGGTGCCGGTGAGTTGGAGAAATCGACGGCGGTTGTGTCCGTTCGTCATTGCGTCGAACGCATGGACGAACAGTCATAAGGGTTTTTGATATACGCTAACTCAGCGGTCGTCTCCCACTCGCTCCGCTGGTCCGGACCGCTTTTAGTTCCGCGACAGCTACCCCGTTGCAGTGACTTCCGGCACACCGACATCGTCAGCACGGGCCGTAACGCTCGAGCAACCCACACTCGGGGCGGCCTGTGAGGCCATCGCCGACGCGCTCGAGCGCGAGGCGTTGGTGACCGTCTTCGGCCGCTGTACCGTCGACTACGAGGGCCGTGCCTCGAGCACGCTCGAGGCGGGCGATCGCCATGTGATGCTCAAACCCGACGGGGCGGCGCTGGTCCACACTGACGAAGGCCAACAGCCAGTCAACTGGCAGCCGCCGGGCTGTACACACGACGTGTTCTGTGACCGCACCGCCGACGACGTCGACGCAAACGGTGCGGAAACGCTCGTCCTCGAGAGCAGGCGACCGACGCCCGATGAGCGACTGTGCGTTCGCTTCCAGGACGTGTTGCAGGTCTCAGCGTTTTCGGGAACCGACGAGAACGAGCTCACGCTGTCGGGAACTGAAGAGGATCTCCGACAGCGAATCCTCGAGGAGCCGACGCTACTCGAGGCGGGCTTCAGGCCGCTTGCGACCGAACGCGAGACGGCCGCCGGTGCCGTCGACATCTACGGTGAGGACGCGGCCGGCCGAACCGTCGTCGTCGAACTCAAACGCCGCCGCGTCGGCCCAGATGCGGTTGGCCAACTCCGGCGGTACGTCGACGCCTTAGAACGCGATCTCCACGCCGACGCCGACGTCCGCGGGATTCTGGTCGCGCCCTCCGTGACGGATCGCGCCGACCGCTTGCTGGTCGATCACGGCCTCGAGTTCGTTTCCCTCGAGCCGACGAGCGAGTAGGACGGCGCTGGCTGCGCTGGGCGCAGTGACGTGATGTATCCGGTCTGTTGGTAGCTTTCCCTCGCGAGCAACAGAGACGTTCCAATCAGCGCGACCCTGTCATTCCCTTGTCTGTCCGGTCACCGCTTCACTCCTCGAGCAGCCGCTGCAGTCGGTCGAGTTCCGTCAGCGCCTCGACCGGCGTGAGATGGGCAAGCTCGAGGTCGCGGAGTTCAGAAGCGACAGCGGGCGGGACCGCGCCGCCATCGGCTGTCGCCTGCGACGGTGCACTCGAGTCGGTGTCCGTGGCTGTCGGTTCAACAGTGTCGTCCGATGTCTCTGCGGCTGCTGAGACGAGTTCCCGCGACCGTTCGACGACGGCTTCGGGCACGCCCGCAGCGGTTGCGACCTCGACGCCATACGACCCCGTCGCCGCGCCGGGGACGATTTCGTGGTGGAAGACGACCTCGCCGTCGTCCTGCTCGACTTCGAAGTGGAGCGTGAACGCGGCCTCGAGATCGGCCGTAAGCTCGGTCAGCGGGTGGTGGTGGGTCGCAAACAGCGTTGTCGCGCCGACCGCGTCGTGGATGTGCTCGGTGATGGCTTGTGCGATGGCGAGGCCGTCGGCGGTCGACGTGCCGCGGCCGACCTCGTCTAACAGGACCAGCGAGCGCTCGTCGGCTTCGCGCAGGATCGTCGCGAGTTCGTCCATCTCGACCATGAACGTCGAGCGCCCGCCCGCGATGTCATCGCTGGCCCCGACGCGGGTGAAGATTCGGTCAACGGGCGTCAGCCTCGCAGCTTTCGCAGGAACGAAGCTCCCGACCTGCGCCAGCAGGACGATCTGGGCGACCTGACGCATGTACGTCGATTTGCCAGACATATTCGGCCCCGTGATCACCGCGAGCCGCTGATCATCGGTCAGGTGTGCGTCGTTGGGGACGAACGACGCTTGTGTACGCTCGACGACGGGGTGGCGACCGCCCTCGATGTCGATCTCGAGGTCGTGCTGGTCGTCTTCGATGATATCGGGGCGGCAGTAGTCGTACTGTGCGGCGACGGTCGCAAGCGAGACGAGTGCGTCGAGCGTGGCGAGCGCGTCGGCGAGTCTCTGCACGCGCTCGACCTCCTCACCGATCGTTTTCCGAACGTCACAGAAGAGTTCGTACTCACGGCCGTCGGCCCGTTCTTCGGCGCCGACGATCTGGTCCTCGCGGTCTTTGAGCTCCGGTGTGACGAATCGCTCGGAGTTTTTCAGCGTCTGACGGCGCTCGTAGTTCGCTGGGACGGCATCGAGGTTCGGGTTCGTCACCTCGATGTAGTAGCCGTGCACCGAGTTGTAGCCGACTTTCAGCGAGTCGATGCCGGTTCGTTCGCGCTCGCCGTCTTCTAAGTCATCGATCCACTGTTTGCCCTCGCGGGCGGTCGTCCGAAGCTCGTCGAGCGCGTCGTCGTACCCCTCTGCGATGATGTCGCCCTCGGTGATTTCGATCGGCGGCTCGGTGACGATTGCGTCGTCGATCAACTTGCGCACGTCGACGAGCGGGTCGAGATCTGCGTGCAGTTCCTGCAGTCGGTCACAGTCGGCGTCGGCGAGTTGCTCCCGGATGTCGGGTACGACGGCCAGCGTCTCTCGAAGCGACCGGAGGTCTCTCGCGTTCGCTCGCTCGCGGGAGATTCTACCGATCAGTCGCTCTACGTCGTAGACGTTCCGAAGCAGTTCGTAAAGCGTCTCCCGACGCTGGACGGCAGCGGTCAACTCCTCGACGGCATCCAGCCGTGTCTCGATCCGGCGGGGCTCGAGCAGCGGCCGGCGAAGCCAGTCTCTGAGCTTCCGGCCGCCAAGTGCACACGCCGTCTCATCCAGCACGCCAACGAGCGTCGCCTCGTCGTCGCCGTGGACGCCACGAGGCTCGAACAGCTCGAGGCTGCGCAGCGCGACAGCATCCAGCAGGAGGTACTCGCGAGGGTCGTAGCGAGTGAGGTGCGTGATGTACTCGAGTCGCTTTTGATCCGGTTCATCGGCGTCCGTCTCGGGTTCGTCGTGCTCTGTCTCGACTGGCGTCTCGCGTTCGCCTTCGTGGTTGCCGCCGCGGACGTACTCCGCGTAGGCGAGCAGTGCGCCACAGGCTCGAATCTCGGTCTCGCTCGCGAGCAAGGCGTCGGGGTTTCGAACGTATCTCGAGAGGGTGTCACCCGCGCGCTCACGGTCGAACGCGGCCGCGTCGAACGGCGTCACCATACAGTGCTTGTCGAAGACGTCGGCCGGTGCGTCCGGACCCACGACTGCCTCCGACGGCTCGAAGCGGCTAATCTCGTCGGCGATGGCGTCGCTCGAGTCCGAACTCGTCGCCAGAAAGTCGCCCGTCGAGACGTCGAGTAAGGCGAGTGCGAGTTCGTCAGTGTCGCGTCCACGAGCCAGCGCCGCGACGAAGTTGTTGTCATCGTTGGCGAGCAGTTCGTCCTCGGTGAGCGTCCCGGGCGTGATGACGCGCGTGACGGCGCGCTCGACGACTCCCGGTGACTCGCCGGGCGCTTCGACCTGATCCGCGACGGCAACCCGATACCCCGCCTCGAGCAGCGTCTCGATGTACGATTCGGCGTTGTCGATCGGAATCCCGGCCATCGGATACTCGCCGGTGGAGTCCTCGCGGCTGGTCAAGGCAATCTCGAGCAGCCGTGCGGTCCGTTCGGCGGCTCCACAGAACGTCTCGTAGAAGTCCCCCACCTGAAAGAGCACGATCGCGTCATCGTAGCGCGCACAGAGATCGTGATACTGCGCCATCATTGGCGTCAGCTCGTCGCGTTTCTCGGCCATCGCTGCAGGCGGGCCAAGCGCCGGATCCATATGGGGAACCCACCTTCGAACGCGGAAATAGCTTGCTGGATCGACCGCGGCTGGAGCCCCGGTGAAACTGTTCTAATTGTGTTATTGTCACGAAACGAGAAACATGTATTACGCTCGACTGCAGAAAGGGACCTGCGTAGTATGAGTTACCGTTCGTCGGCCACGAGCCGGATTGTCGTGTGCCTCGTGACTGTGCTGCTCGTCGGTGTCGGGATGGCAGGTGTCGTGACAGCGGCGACACCAGCTAACGGCTCGATAGCCCTAGAGACAGACACCGACTCGGTCGAGGACACAGTCGACGGACCGACTGGTGCGCTCGAGAACACGACGAACGACACGACTGCGGATCTCAAAGAGGCGGTCGATGAAACGAGTGGCGATCTCGAGAAGACGACAGACGGTCTCGAGGCCACAACCGACCGGACGACGGACACGCTCGAGAACACCACCAACACGACCGACACCCTCGATGGGACAGTCACTGAAACGACGAACACGGTCGAGAACACCACCAACACGACTGTTACTGGCCTCGAGCGCGACCGTGGAGCATCGACCACGATCGACGCGCCAGTTGTCGGACTCGAGGCCAGCGTCGACCGTTCGATGAGCGACACACCCGGGAGAGCGGATGCCGCCGAGGCTGCAGCCGACAATGGTGCTGACGGGATGCCAGCCGGTGGAACCACACCCGCGACGGATGCCGTCCTCGTCGGTCTATTGGGTGCGATCACCGCCGCTAGTGCTGGCGCTGGTGCCGGCGCGTCTGCAGGCGCCAGCACGTCGGCCGGAGCGGCTGGCGCTGGCGGTCTGAGCGGGCTGGTGGCCAACTGGCTCACTCACTCGAGTGGGCTCCGTCTGCTCCGGCGTGTCGGCTCGGTCGTTCCCTGGGAGCTCGCCCCCATCTTCAAATACAGCCGGTACGACGATTCGGACCCGCTCGAGAACGAGCATCGTCGAGCCGTCTACGAAACGATCGCATCCCAACCGGGTGTGTACCTCTCGCAGGTAAGCGACGACAGCGGCGTCGCCCTCTCGACGGTCCGCCATCACGTCCGTATCCTCGAAGCTGAGGGACTGGTCGCTACGGCCAAAGTACACGGCAAGCGCCGATACTATCTCGAGGCCGACGGCGAGAGAACAGTCACAACTCCTGATGGCACCGTCGGTGTCGAACTCCACGCTGCCCTCGCAGAACCCGCAAAGCGCGAGTTGCTCGAGACGCTCGCGGCCCTCGGCCCGGTCTCTAACGGCCGACTCGCCGACGAACTCGAGTGCGACCCGAGCACTGTCTCACACCACCTCGCTGCGCTCGCAGCCGACGACCTGATCGTCCGTGAGCAAGACGGACGATCGGTCAGCAACGACCTCACGCCCGATGTCGAGACGGTGGTTCGTGATCCAGAACACGCACTCGAGGACGACTCGGGTGGCACGTCGGAAGTGCCGGCAGACGACTGAGACAGGCATGGATGCTGCTGCTGTCGGTGTTCGTCGCGTCGAAAAAATCGGTGTCGTCGTTGTCTGCGCTTAGTCGTCCGTGGCGACGTCTTCTTCGTCGACGTCGACCGCGGTCGCTTCCTCTTCGGCGACTTCTTCGGGGTGTGCCTCGAGTGTCGTCTTCTGGATCTCGACGCGGCGCAGCGGGTAGATCGTCTTGGCTTCGCCGTAGATGCCCGAGGAGAGTCGTCCCTCGACAACGCTGTCGATGAGTTCCTCGAAGGAGCGCTCGGCGGCGGCCTCTTCGATCATCTGGACCATCGTCTCGCGGATGGCTTTCTCCTGGCTTGCGTCGGCCTTTTTCGTCGTGAAGGCGACGGGCTGGATCTGAACACGGTAGTCGTCCGTCGTCAGGACGGTGACGTAGGCTTCGATCTTCGAGGCACCGCGGCGGACCAGCGAGCGAAGGTAGTCACGGGTCAGGGAGTGTTCCTTGAACTCCGTGTAGGCGCTGTCGCTGCCGACGTCGGTGATTTTGAAGGTCAGCTTGGTGTTGTTCTCGCTGGCGTTGTTGTTCAGTTCGCCAAGCGTCGTTTCGATGGTTCGGTCGTAGACTTTCTCCGGTTCGTCAGCGGGGGTTTCGCCGAGTTCCTGCCGGTCGAACTGCTCCGGTGCCAGGACGGTGTACCACCGCTTTTCCTGTTTTGCGCGTGAAACTGATCGTTCACTCATTGTTTGGTAGTGTCTCTTGATCGCTGTCGGACACAGGGCCCGTGTCCGTCGGTTGGTCGTGCTGTCCCGCTCGCGTCTGCTCGATGACGTCGACTGCGACCTCGAGATTGACGACGTAGTCGTCGACCGTCGAGTGAAGTCCGCCAGTGGTCTCGCGGTCGATCCGCGTGACGACGGCCTCACCATCGTCGGAGACGACAGTCTCCATCTCGTCTGTGTTGTCCGGGTCTATTGCCCGCACAACGAGTTCCGGCTCGTCGTGAGCCGTTCGAATGGTCGCGTGTCGGCTCATCGTAACTCCCTCACTGCCTCGATGATCGTCGCGTTATCCCTGGCTGAATCGTACCGAAGGTAGCCACGCCGATGGCCGATATCGTACTCGGCCCTCGAGTCGCCCTCGTCGCCGAGTTCCCGGGCAACACCCTCGACAGTCGCGCCGAGCGGGTCGTCGCCCCGGGTCACGATCGCTGCCTCGTTGCTGTCGGCATCGGCCGACTGCTGCCGTCCCTCGCCGATCGCGAGGACGGTCGGCTCCGGCGAGCGACACGCTGCGGCGATCTGTGCGACTGCTTCGACTGGCCCGTCGTCGATCTCGACGACGAACAGTCCGTTATAACGACTCGTCGACGCCGTCTCGAGTGCCGTGTGAGCGCGACGGCCGTACTCGCGCCAGGCTGCAAGCGCCGGCTCGTGGACCTCGTGGCCCAGTGCGAGCGCAGCGCCCGTCCCTGGATCGGTCCGGGCCGTCGCCTCGAGCACGTCGGCGTAGCCGCCGACCGTCTCGAACGTGTGATCTGGCGTCGCATACGGGCGAAGCGCCCGCTGGACCGTCTCTGCGGTCGCTGCAGTCGCCGCTTCAGCACCGACGACGTCGAGTGCGACACTCGAGCCAATCGCTCGATGGTCGTCGGCCGTGAGCGTCTCGGGAGCGTCGAGGTCGATGCCGAGTCGCGAAAGCGCGTCGCGCGTCGCGTCTGGAGTACCCGACCACGATGCGTGCAACCGCGTCGTGTGGGCGAGCCCGTCGACTGGGTCTGCGGTCGGAACTGCAACCCCTGGTCGGCGGGACACGAGCCCGCGCTCTTGGGCGGTCTCGAGCACCCATTCGCTCTCGCCGGCACCCGGCTCGATATCGGCGGCGACGAGGCCGGCGAGTGCAAGCACGGGCTCCGGATCGGTCCCGAGTTCGCGAACACAGTCGAGTGCCGCGAGCGTGGCTGGTCGGTCGGCCGTCTCGAGTCGCGTCACGTCCGTATCGATCGCACCGATTGCGATCGTGACGTCGTCTGCTGTCGGCGTTCGGTCGCGAACGCGTGCCGTCCGCGCCGCGACGGTCCGGTCAACGCTCACCTGAAACGGCGTCCCGTGCTCGGCCAGTGCCCTCGTGAGGAGGCCACTCGCCGCGAGCGCGTCGCCGTCGGCTCGCGCGACGATGTGGACGAAGCCCGCGCTCTCGAGTGTCCTCGAGACGGGGGCAGACGCCGATTCGACGGACCGACCTTCGGTTGCCATGGAGCGAGTGCTTACTCTTCGATGAGTTCGACGGCGACGTCGTAGGAGTACGTGAAGTCAGGCTCGATCTCGTCACCACGGTAGTAGTCGACGAGGCGGCGAACCTTCGATTCCGTGTTCTGCAGGGCGCGTTTGTTCTGGTAGTCCTGCTGGTTCTGCTGGATGTGCTCGCGCAGGCGCACGGCACGTTCCATCAGGTTGTAGAGGTCCTCGGGAATGTCCGACTTCGCGTCGTTCTCCTCGAGAATCTCGGTGAGCTTCTTGCCGGTCGCCAGCTTGACGTCCGGAATCGGCGTGCCCGTGACACCTTCGTCACGCAGCTTCATGCCGATCTGGCTTGGCTCGTAGCCCTGCTCTGCTAGTTCGACGACTCGGTCTTCGATCTTGTCCGAGTCGACGTCGCTCCACTCCGGCGGTTCGTCTGCCGCTGGCTTGTCCGATCCGGACGAGCCACGACGGCGGGTGTGCATTCGTGCCATTGGTCGAGGATAGGAACCGCACTGACCGCTCCGTACGCAACAGTCGGGTCGGCCGACTGCCGGTGCACTTCCGCAATCCCAAGCCATCCGAAACAGTGGATGGCACAGTCGGATTTGCGGCCGTGCGCTTCCCATGCCTGCTTTCCGTCGAACGGACTAAAGGGTTTCTAGACCGGGCTCGCGACCACGACTCTGCCGTCGACAGCTCTCGGCTGGACGCTCGCGTTCGGTTCCAGCTGGCCTGTGGCCTCGCGTCGTTTCGGCGATGACCGCCGATCGTCTCGTATGTGTGGTAACGACAGGGTTGGCTCGAGCGTTTCGAGGGGTTTATCTATTCCCCGGAGAAACGATTGAATGCGAACGAGGGCTCGTAGATCAGGGGTAGATCACTCCCTTGGCATGGGAGAGGCCCCGGGTTCAAATCCCGGCGAGTCCACTTCTCTCCGCTCGCTTCACTTGCTCCGATCAGTAAACTCGCCGAACATCGCAAAAGTGGTTGCTCAATCCCGGCGAGTCCACCATTCTTGTAGCGCGAACAACCCAGTAAGCACTGCTTTTCCGATTCGGTAGTGGCCTGTTTCGACGTATTCAGTGAGTCGAATGGTCACGCTACTCGAGTCTCGAGCCAGCTGCAGTTGATCTGTACGAGTGTTTCGACACCCTGATCGGAGACCACATCGCACGGATGCTGACCGGCAGCTCGTGGCGATGCACCGCAACGGTTCGGGCGACGTCGAACGGGTACTCGAGGCAGCTCTGGATTCGAGCTCGGTGTCTCCGGCGGCGGTGATGGAGACGATTCCGACTGTGGCCGACCGCGAGCAAAAATCGTGATCGGGCTAACAGTAGTACACCCAGAAGGAATGTTCATCCGTACATTCGACTTTCGTGTACTCACCAAATGCAGCGACATACGGGCTCACTTTCAGTTCCACGTCCGCTCCAGGGACGGTGAGACTGATGGTCTCTCCACATTTCGGGCACGCAACGTCCTGTGTCTCTGTTAGTTGTGTCATGGTTCCACTGCTGGGGCTGGTTTGTCGGCACGCATCGAGATGCCCATCAGACGGTATTTCTGACAGGCGTTCACCGCCTGGTCCGAAATGGACTCGTGGTTCTCGATGCCTACGCCGCGGGTGATGTGCTGGTCGAGACTCATTGGTCTGTCATTCCCCATCAACGGTTGCTACGAGAAGGTGGGTAAGGTAGCTATCTGATGACAGTTCAGCAGTTGCTGCCGTTCGTGCACCTGTTGCACACGTGTCACCAGCTGATCGATGGCTCGTGCGTGAGACCAACCGTACCGAGAGCCAAGATCCAGATCGAAAGTGAGGACCCGACCAGTGTAAGCCGACACGAACATCGCCGGAAGTCAGTCCACGATGCGGGCTGCTGTGAGTGGGCGAGCGTCGTCCCGGCCGGACGAACACTCCGATTTGGCCCACGCTCGAGTGACCGGCATGGCGGTCACGACTACCACTTGAACCGCCCCGCTATCGGCGTCGTAGCCACTGATTACGATCCGGTCGTCCAGCAGGTCGACGCTGTACGGCGGCCGCTTGGTGTGGGCCGAGATGGAGAAGGGGCACTCGAGAGCCCCGGAAAATGGTCCTGATTGATCGCGTGACTGTCTTTCACGACGCATTGTGATATCGATGAGTGCCGTCTGCATCCCTGCGTTGATCGACACGCAGCCCCGGTGGCGTCGCCTGTGTGGAGTTTCCATGGACGATTGGCCTGTGATCCGACCAGTCGGACGCCTTCCTCCGTCGAGGTCCGCCTATCGCAAGCGTGGATCACAAAACAGCTGTTGACAGGCCGCGAGCGCTCACTCGTCGTCTCGAGTCGCTTGCGCCCGCTCCCGTGCTGTTTCGATCTGTTCGTCCAGTTTCTTCGCGACAGTGTATTTGAATTCGTCGGGCATCTGGCCGTACTCGACGTCGACGGTCACCATCGCATCGCAGTCGTCGACGATTTCCGGAGCCCACTTCCCACGTGCGAGTTTCGACTCCTCCGTGACGACTGCGGTGCCGTCCTCGAGATCGATGAAGGCGGTCACTGTGTTCCAGATCTTGGGGTTGCTCGTGGTTGCCTCATCAAACAATCCCTCGAGTCGTGATTCTTTGATCGGCTCGGCTGCGACCTCATCGCGCAACTCCTCGAGGGCGTCGGCAAGCGCCTCGTACTCGGCTGCGGTCCCCTCGGAATCGTCGAGAATCATCGACGCCACCCCGCGTCGTTGGTGCTGGTCTGCATCTGTGTGAGACGGTTGTGGCTGGATCCCCAAGACTCCCGCCTTTCGGTCGACAGCCGCGCGTGACCGATTGGACAGTCACTGCACACCGCATCCCACGACAGCGATGGTCTGTTACTCGGTTCAGTTGGCACTCGTCTGCGTGCCGGAAGACAAGACGAGCGTCACGCCGTACAACATATCGTATTCCATGAACGTAAATCGTGTCACACAGAACTT
The DNA here is from genome assembly GCF_041821125.1 of Natronorubrum sp. A-ect3. Classification (NCBI taxonomy): domain Archaea; kingdom Methanobacteriati; phylum Methanobacteriota; class Halobacteria; order Halobacteriales; family Natrialbaceae; genus Natronorubrum; species Natronorubrum sp. A-ect3. The sequence continues at coordinate 735,539 of NZ_JBGUBB010000002.1, forward strand.
CCCTCAGAACAGAATTTATTGAAACGAACCGGTCAGGTACACCGTACGCAAACGACGCGTGTACCGCCGGGTAAGTAGTGACAACGTAGTTAATAGTGGTCCGCCCAACGAGAGAGAATATACTCGCAGCCACGACAACAGAGTTCGTCATGAATCCATCTCACTCGAGGTCGACTCGAACGGTAGCGGCACAGCACGGGCAAGATTGCCTGATCGTCGATGTGGTCGAGGCGTTGGCCGAGGCAGATCGGCTTGACCCCTACGAGGTCGAGTACACCCTCTATGAGTACATCAACCCGGAGGTCCTGACACAGTTAGCTGGTGACGAAGGTAACACATGGGAGTTTACCTTTGACGTCGCCGACCACGAGGTGACGATCACAAGCGATGGCCAGCTGTTTGTCGACGGTGTTCTCTGTCGAACCGACCTGACACTGCATCAGTCGACGGCGACGTGCACCTGCGGCTAACACGGCAACCCGGCGCAGGCGGTGAGTCAGACGGCGACTCACAGCAGCAGCGACAGGACTGCGAGGATGAGAAAGAGCACCACCAGCCACTTGGCGATGGACATGGTGACACCCGCGACGTTGGTCGCGCCGAGTGCGCCGGCGATGATTGCGATCACGAAGAACGCTATTGCGAGTTCTAACATAGCTACTGTAAGACGCGTTCGACGGAAGTGAATTCGGCCTGAATACGCCAAATTGGATGCGTATTGGTCCGACCGCGGTGTTGTCACATCTGGTTCGATGGCGACACGCAACGCAGGACTGTCGTGTGAACAGGGCTGTTCAACCGCTGGTTGTCACCATATGGGCGCTGCCGGAGTGCACACACGACCGTGGAGAACACCGTCGGAACTCTCTGCGGGTAACGCGAAGGCGAGAACCAACTGCGTGTTCACCTGCTGTGACGCCCGTTGTCTGTCGGCTGTGGCTCGTCACTCACTGAGATGTGATCGGTACCCTTTCGGTTCGAATCCACGCCGACAGATAACTCGTTTCCGGCCGACAGAGATCGCACTGATCTGTCCGTCGTCTTCCATCCGGTTGATGACCTCCGCCAGGTGCTCGTCCGACCAGCCAGTTGCTTCTCGAACAGTCGACTGATCGACACGGCCGCCACGTTTGACCAACAGCCTGAGAATTTTGTCCTCGTCCGGCAGGTCCTGTTCATCGACACCGTACTCGATCTCCTCTGCATAACTCAGTGTTTCGTCACCAGTTTCGTCGTCTGACTTCTCGGCCGTGGACTCGTCGTCCGCCGCTTCGTCCGTCGAATCCGACGACCAGAGAGACGAAAGCCGGGCCCAGAGTGCATTGAATACCATTGTTGATCACTTTCCGTCGAAACGATCGCTACTCGAACGCGTCTCTACGTTAATTTCGTGTTTCATATATTATCTATCCCTGTCGCTGGCGGTTACGGTATGAGTATCGTAATGCTTCTGTCGGCGAATAGCGACGGCCTTGCGACCCGCAAGTCAGTTATCACATCACCGATTCGACACACGCGGTGAGTCGGTATCGCGCTCACGATCGATCACGAATCTGATCGACGTCCTCGTCGACGATAGACGTGTCTTTTTGTGTGGTAACGACGACGTCGCTGTCGACTCGACCGCTGAAGACGCCGTGGACACCGGTCGCAGGTGTAACTGCCTCGAGGTGGTCGCCAATCGCCGACAGGCGCGCGTACTGGCGCCTCTCGGTCTGCTCGAGAGACCCACACGACACGCAGTGTTCGAGTTCGACGCTCGTCATAGCTGAGGATTCACCATCCCAATACAAATCAGTTCGGTCGCGAATTCCGTTCTCGTGTCGGTGAACAAGCAGCTTAGTGCTCGACGGCCGCCGGATACGTTTCTGCGAGTGCAGTCAGTGCCTCGTGATGGTTCGTCGAGTGGGGTGCTGTAAGCGGAGAGACGCTGATCCGTCCCTCGACGACGGCCCGACGATCAGTCCCGTCGGGGTCGGGCAGCGTTTCGGGATCCATCTGTTCCCAGACGCGGTCCTTGAGATGCACCCGATTCCCGTCGCGTTCGGCGTCCATCTCGTACCGTTTCGAGGGTCGCGTAACCTCGAAGGGAGCGGGCTCGCCGTCGGCAAGCGGGACGTTGACGTTGAGATACGCGGCATGGTCGAAGACGCCAGCTCCGAGGGCGTGGTCGACGAGGTAGCTCGTCACGCGAGTGGCTTCGGCATAATCGTCGACGTCGAGATCGATATCGCGCAGCGACGTCCCGGGGGCGGGAACGTACATCGAGGTGGCGATGGCAGGGACGTCGAAAAAGGCAGCCTCGACGGCGGCGCTGATCGTCCCCGACCGGCCAAGGACGTACTCGCCCAGATTCGCCCCCTTGTTACAGCCCGCGACGACGATATCCGGAACCGGGCCGAGTTCGGCCAACCCAGCGACGACGCAGTCGGCGGGTGTCCCATGGACGGCATACCCCAGCTCGTGGTCGCTGACGTCGACCTCGTGTGAGATCGAGCGCCCGCAAGCGCTGTGGTCGTTTGCGGGAGCGACGACGGTTACGTTGGCGTGTTCAGAGAGCACATCGTGTAGCGCCCGGATGCCGGTACTGTCGATCCCGTCGTCGTTCGTCAGCAGGATCTCGAGGGGGTCGCTCATATCACCGGGTTGGTGTCTAGTGCGAAAAGCCCACCGCTTTTGGGAGTCAGCGGTCCGAAAACTGGGCCGTGATCGTCGAACGACGTCGGCAATGTGACGACCGGGTGAGTTGAGGTGGCGTCAGCCGAGCTGGTCGACGATCGTGTTCTCGTCGACGACCAGATTGTACGCCCCCTCGTCGTCGTTCCAGAGGGCGAGAATCTGTTCGAACGAACAGAGGTCGCCGTAATCGGCCTCGAGGAGCGGTCGATTGAGCTCGGTTTCGTTCGTCAGCACGGCGTAGTGGTCGATCGCCTCGCTCCCGTCGCTGATCTTGAACAGTGGGTTCGATCTGCTGGACCGCCCGCTGTAGTCGTCATCGCTCTCGCTTAGCGAGCGACTGAGCTTCGCCGCGACGATGTCGATCCGGTTGGTGACGTGGCGTTCCATCTCGGCCATCGTCGCCCAGTCGCTGGTCTCGAGTGCGACATCGAACCGTCGCTGGCCATCGAGACGTAACTGCGAGTACGAGAACTGGACGTCGACGTTGACGAACTCGCCGGGGGCGTGCTCGTCGTCGCTTTCTGGCGTCGCCGCGTCGAGTTTGCGCTGGAAGCGCGGCACCTCGAGGTCGGGTCTGACGTCGAACGACCAGCCACGATCTGAGGGGCGCTCGTTCGGCCAGAGGCGGACGGTTGGTCCGTAGACGGTCACGCGGCCGTGTCGGCCATCAGCGCTGTCCCCATCGGCGAGTCCCAGTTCGTCGGGCTCCCACAGCCGCTCGTCCTCGAGATCGCGTTCGACCGCACGAAGCCCGACGCTGGTGTTTTTATCGGCGGGAGCCATCGCGAGGGCCGTCCCGTCCGGGGCGAGCAGTTCGAGCGCCGAGCGAAGCACGGCCGTCGGGTCGTCGACCTCGCTCAACACGTTACAGGCGAGGATGAGGTCGAAGCCGTCGTCGGGAGCCGTTGGATCGAAGCCGTCGCTGTTGTCGTCGGTGACGGCAGCCGGATCGAACGCTTCTGCGGTCGTCCGGTGGATCGTCGAGTGAACGTTTTGTCCTGTCTCGTCGAGGAGTTCCTCAAGGATGTCCGCGGCGGCGCTGGGTTCGACGGCGTGGTACTCGAGCAAGGAGTCGTCGGGGAGATATTCACAGAGCCCGAGCGCTGGCCCGCCGACGCCAGCGCCGATGTCGAGGACGCGCATGCTGCGATCTAACAGCCCGCGCTCGGCGAGGTCGTCCAGTGCGTACTGGACGGCGGCGTAGTAGCCCGGCAGGTGGTAGATCGCGTAGCCCGCAGCGACGTCGTCGTCGTACTCGACCGGTCGTCCCTCGAGGTAGTGAGATTTGAATCGGCGGACGGTCGACCGTAGGAGGTCGCCGGTTGCGTCTTCGTGCCAGTTGACGCCGTAGCGGTCGGCCAACAGGTCATCGAGTCGGCGTTCGTACGATGTGGGGAGCTGTGTGACTGGCCCGTGCCGCGGCGACACCGGCTCGTCCGAAACGGGGACGAACGTGCCGTCGTCGCGCTCGAGCAAGCCGAGATCGACCGCCATCTCTCGGAGATGCTGGCGAACGACTGCCGGGTGAGGCGAGCCCTCGATGTAGTCACAGATCTCCTCGGGATCGATCGGTCTGACGTTGCGGAGATATTTAGCGTTCGAGCGGACGGCGTCGCGGTGATCACTCATTCAGTAGGTCCTCCATCTGTCTCGTCGGCAACGGGTTCTCGGTCCATGGTGTCGGCGTCGCAACGGGTCCCAACGCGGTCGCTCTCGCAGTCGTCAGCGGTGTGGTCCTCGCCGTGCCACTGTTGGGCAGCGTCTCGGTACAGCGACTCGAGTGTCGCCGGGTCGGCGTCGGCGATCGCCGATGCGGCGTCGGCGACCCTGTCGGCTCCATCGAACGTCTGCTGGATATCAGCGTAGACACGCGGCGTCCCGCCGGTTACTTGCTTGGTCAGCTGCCGGAGTCCCTGATAAATCGGTGTCTCGAATCCGTCCGGCACCGACTCGGCAGCGAGAGCAAACGAGAGCACGGCTGCGTGGGTTGCCGCTTGCACCGTCTCCATCGCCTCGTCGTGTTCGGTTGCCGTCGTCTCGAGTGGGTCGTTGCCACGCGCGACGAGCGACTCGAGCAGCGCATCGATCGCTGGGCCTGGCTTGTCGCTGGCGACCGCGATCGATCCGGGGGCCCGCTCGGGGGCAAACAGCGGGTGAAAACTCGCTCGCTCGAGGTCGGGTGCGTGGGTCGCCATCGCCTCGAGCGGTGGTTCCATCACGCCCGAGACGTCGACGATTGCGCGTTCGGCCCGGCCAGCGTGGTCGGCGATCGCGTCGACGACGTGACCCATCGGGACAGCGATACAGACGACGTCGTAGCTCTCAGTTCCATCGAGAGCGGTGGTTTCGGCGTCGTCCCCAACTGCACCGGCGGCTGCGACGGCAGCGTCTTCGTCCACGTCGGCGAACGTGACCGTGGCGTCCGTGGCCTGCCCGAACCACGTCCCCATCTCGCCCGCGCCGACGATCAGTACGTCCATCGACGCCACCTACCTCCCGACGTTGCAAAAGCCGTTCGATCGATCGTCTCGCGGGACCGTCTGCTTGCTCGAGCCGTTGGCGACGAGGCAAACACCTCTCTCGAATGCGAACGATCGTGGTTATTGATATCATCACCCAATATCTAAGTCACTAGTCTGCATACGAGCCGTATGGGAGCGACCGAACGGCCAACGTTTACATCAGACGCCAAGCGGCGTCTCTATGAGTACGTCGAGCGCAACGGGACCGTCAAGCGACACAAGCTCCTGGACGTCGTGTCGCTCTCGTCAGACGAGTTCCAGACACATCTCGAGGGGTTGAAAGCTGACGGCTATCTGCAAGAAGAGGGCGGAACGCTTCAGATCGCACTCGAGTTCGGGGCGGTGACGAAACACGAACGGGACGGTGTCGAGTTCGTCATCCGGCCGGGCCGACAGTCCGACTTCGACGGGCTCATCGAGACGATCCGGGACGTCACGTCGGAGGAGACGTACGTCGTCGCAGAGACCATCGCCGAGGAACTGCTCTATGAAGACACCGTCACGAGACACAACACCGTCAAATCCAGAGTGTTCTTCGTCGCGACGATTGACGGGGAGGTCGTCGGCTGGACCCATCTCGATCTGCCACAGATCGAACAGATGCACGGCACTGCCCAGCAGACAGTCGGCGTCCGCGAGGCCCACCGCGGCCACGGGATCGGCAGCAAACTCCTGAGTCGCGGCCTCGAGTGGGCCGAAGCCAACGGCTACCGGAAACTGTACAACAGCGTGCCGATCACCAACGATCGTGCCCTCGAGTTTCTGACCCATCACGGCTGGGATACCGAAGCGATCCGCCGAGATCACTACGCAATCGACGGCGAACTCGTCGATGAAGTGATGATGGCCCGCGAACTCTAACACACACCGCCACACGTCGCCGTTTGCCAACGCCGGCAAGCGACACAGGCTGGGCCGAACTACTTGGGAGGGGAGCCCTGAGTAGCAGCTATGACACGGATCGGGATCGTCGGTGCTGGTGTCGCCGCCGCGGCCGCAGCGGACACGATCGAAACGACACACGAAGACGCGTCGATCACAGTCTTCGAGAAATCTCGCGGCCTCTGTGGTCGCGCGGCCACGCGACGCCGTGACGGCATCAGGTACGACTACGGCGCGAACTACGTCAAAGACGCCGACGAGCGCGTGGTCGAGTTGCTCACGGAGACGCTCGAGACCGATGGGCTCGTCGATATCACGGAGCCGGTCTGGACGTTCGACAGCGAGGGCAGCGTTTCTGAGGGCCGGGCTGCAGACGAGCACAAGTGGACCTACCGCACGGGGTTGACCCAGCTCGCAAAACGGCTTTTCGGCCGCACCAACGCGACGATCCATCGCGAGACACGCATCGAGACGCTCCGGCGAGACGACGAGATGTGGCATCTCGAGGACACTGATGGCGACCAGTGGGGTCCCTTCGACATCGTGCTCTTGAACCCGCCAGCGCCACAGACAGCCGACCTGTTGCGGTCGGCCGAGTGGGACAGTGACCGACGCGGGCCGCTGCTCGAGGCCGTCGACGCCGTCCCCTACCGAACGATCTGGACCGGCGTTTTGCACTACCCGTTCGATCTCGAGGTGCCCTACTATGGACTGGTGAACACGGACAAAGAACACGAGATCGGCTGGATCTCACGCGAGGAGTGCAAGCCGGGCCACGTCCCCGACGGCCAGTCCCTGCTGATCGTCCAGGCCAACCACGAGTGGTCCGTCGACCACTACGACACAGACCCCGAGGCGAACCTCGAGGAACTGGCGTCGCTGACTGCGGCTGTATTCGACGACGAGCGCCTGCTCGAGCCGGATTGGACGGACCATCAGGGCTGGCGCTACGCTCAGCCCGAGGCCGCAGTCGACCGGGAGCCGCTCCGGGAAGCCGAAGCCGAGGGGCTGTACTGTCTCGGCGACTGGGTCGCCGGCGAGGCGCGAGTTCACGCTGCGTTGCGCAATGGGCTCGAGGTCGGCGATCGCGTTGTGAGTGATGAGTAAGACGTGGACTGTCACGTTGGGCGACGACGAGCCACTGGCTCGCACACACCGGAACCACTGATTGCCACGTCCTCCCCAACCGATTCGCGCTCCGCTGTCGCTCGCTCATCCCTCGCACAGTGTCGGACCACGATTCGCTCGTCGCTCACCGTGGTCCAGCGCGCGCCACCGCAGCAGTCAACGTCGAACCCGCTTCGTACTCGGTAGTTGGCTCGAGGCCCGCGCTACTCAGCAGTTGGCTCGAGGCCCACGCTACTCGGTAGTTGGCTCGAGGTCCACGCGGTAGTCGGTCAGATTCTCGTAGCCGTCCTCAGTGACGACGACCAGATCCTCGATCCGGACACCGCCAACGTCGGGGTCGTAGAGGCCGGGTTCGATCGTGATCACGTGGCCGGCTTTGAGTTCCCCTCCAGCGGGCGAGACGCTCGGAGCCTCGTGAATATCGAGGCCGACGCCGTGGCCCGTGCCGTGGATGAAGCCAGTCTCGGCGCTGGGATCGCTCCGGAGGGTGTCGTAGCCGGCGTCTTCGATTACATCACAGACGACGTCGTGGACGTCTGCGCCGGTGACACCCGCCTCGACGGCCTCGAGGGCGGCCTCGTAAGCCGTTTTGGTCACCTCATACCGTCGTCGGGCCTCCTCGCCCGGGTCGCCGCGGGCGAAGGTGCGGGTCATATCCGCGAAGTAGCCAGTCTCTTTGTCCCGCGGGAAGATGTCGACGACGATCAGTTCGTCGGCCTCGAGCGGCCCACTCCCTCGGTTGTGCGGGTCTGCGCCGTCGGCGCCGCAGGCGACGATGGTGTCGTCGAGGCTACAGCCCTGGCGAAGCAGTGTCACCTCGATTTCGGTCTTGACACGCTCGCTGGTGAGTGGCTCGCCGTCGTGGACGAGCACGCCGTCCTCGATGTCGGCAGTCGCGATCAGTGCCTCGGCGGTCGCCATCGCGGCCTCGTTGGCACGCTGGCTTGCCTGGATCTGCTCGCGTTCCCACTCGGTTTTCGTCGCCCGAACGCCTTCGATGATCCCCTCGGGTTCGACCGTGACCTCGAGGCCCTGTGCTCGCAGCCCGTCCGCGGTTCCCGTCGGGAACGATCGCGGGACAGCGAGCGAGTCGACGCCGTGGTCGGCACAGAACGCTGCGACCATGCGACATTTCCCTTCGTAGGGGCCGTGGTCGGCGACGAGTTGCTGGTAGTCGTAGGCCGACCGGCGCGTCACCGAGTCGGCGCTCGCGTCTGCCTTCGCACGACCGTACTCAAGACCGGAGACGAGCAGGTGGACGCCCTCGGCCGTGACGAGCGTCTGGTAGGGATCCGGTGCGGTGAAGCCGGAGACGTACCGCTGGTCCGAGTCGGTCCCGTCGGCGTCGATACTGTACCCGTCGATGGCTTCGGCCTCGAGATACTCGCGCAGCGACGAGAGGTCGACGTCTACGTTCATGGGCGGGTGTCTAACGGGCGGCCACATATACTGTTCGCTGTCGTCGGTCACAGAGCCCAGTTCGAGGGCGGACACCATGGTTCGATTCAAACCCATATTCTTATCAACAAATGCGATTATCTGGCGTACATGAACCGTCGACGGGTCCTCGCAGCAGGGGCCGTGGCTGCACTGGCTGGCTGTGTGAGCTACACTGCCGATGGCGATGACTCACCCAGCAGCGATGAACTCGTTCAGGACGCAATCGAGACACGAAAGCGGATGACTGACCTCACAGCCCGTCGGACGATGACGGTCGAAACGCCCGACAAGACGACTGAACGGACGGAGGCCGTCGCACGGCAGCCGCCGGCCAAACAGCGAATCGAGGTGCTCGAGTCGACCGATCCGAGCGTCCCGAGTGGCTCGGTCACGGTGACGAATCGCGCGGAAACGTGGGAGTACAATCCCGAGACTGAGACGGTCGACAAACAGTATCACCCGAACAAGGTCGACACCGATCGAACGCGACTCGTCCTCGAGGCCGTCCTCGAGAACAACCGACTCGGATACGAGGGCACGGCGACTGTCGATGGACGCGACGCACATATTATCGAAACGAAGCCGCCGGTCGACGATATCGGGCCGACGATCGACCTCGTCGTCGGGGACACGACGTTCGTCGTGCCGCTGCGAGCGACGGGGGATCTCGAGGAACTCGACGTCTCCCGGACCATCTGGATTGACGACGAGTATCGGTATCCGATCAAGGAGGAAAACACGATCAGCGACGACGGCGAGACGCGCCACCGCGTTGCCGTCACCTACGAGGAGTTAGCGATCGATACGGGACTCGAGCCGGAAACGTTCACCTACGAGCCGCCGGCGGACGCGACCGTCGTCACCGACGGCCCCGAACCCGAGGGGGTCTTCGAGACTCGCGCGGCTGCCGAGAAGATCCTTCCGTACAGCCTGCCGGAGCCGGACGTGCCGGATTCCTATGTGCTCGACCGAATCACCGTCGTCAAAAAAGGCGAGGGATTCGGGACCACCACGACGCTGTGGTATAACGACCCGAACGTAATCGCTCGCGAACTGTTCGTCGTCGTTCGTACCGTCCAGCGGTTCAACCCGGACGCCCTCGAGGAGACCGAGATCGACGGCCGAACGGCCTACCGTCGAGACGGACGAATCCAGAGCGTCTTCTGGGCCTGTGAGGAGCTGAACTACGAGGTCTCGAGTCTGACCGACGACACACCGTTGCTCGAGATCGCGGCCTCGATCGGCTGTCCGTAAGCGCCTGATCGGTCCGCAACGAGTGTGCGGATCGGTACCGGTAAGGCAGGCCCATCCCACAGACAGAGCATGAACGTCACGATCACACCCTCGAGCCTGCAGGGTACGGCACAGGCACCGCCATCGAAGAGCTACACCCACCGAGCGATCCTCGCGTCGGGGTATGCGGGCCAGACGACAGTCCGCGACGCACTCTGGAGTGCCGACACGCAAGCGACCGCGCGGGCCGTCGATCTCTTTGGTGGGTCCGTTTCGCGGGCCGACGACGGCACGCTCGAAATTGAGGGCTTCGACGGCCAGCCCGACATCCCCGCGGACGTCATCAACTGCGACAACAGCGGGACGACGATGCGGCTGGTCACGGCCGCCGCCGCCCTCGCCGACGGCACCACCGTCCTCACGGGCGACGAGTCGCTGCGCTCGCGTCCACAGGGTCCGCTGCTCGAGGCGATCGCCGACCTCGGTGGCGAGGCGAAAAGCACGCGCGGGAACGGCCAGGCCCCGCTGGTCGTCACCGGCCCCATCGCCGGCGGCGAGGTCGCGATTCCGGGCGACGTCTCCTCGCAGTACATCACTGCCCTGTTGATGGCCGGCGCCGTCACCGACGACGGGATCGATGTCGTCCTCGAGACCGAACTCAAGTCCGCGCCGTACGTCGACATCACGCTCGAGGTGCTCGAGGCCTTCGGCGTCGACGCACGCCAGACGGCCGACGGGTTCTCGGTCGAGGGCGGCCAGTCATACGATCCGGTGGGCGGCGAGTACGCCGTTCCCGGCGACTTCTCGTCGATCTCCTACCCGCTCGCCGCGGGGGCGATCGCCAGCGAGGACGGCATCCGCATCGAGGGTGCCAACCCGAGCGCACAGGGTGATACGGCCATCGTCGACATCGTCGACCGGATGGGAGCTGACGTCGACTGGGACCGCGAGGCGGGGACCATCGACGTCTCGAGTGCCCCGCTGTCGGGGATCGAGGTTTCCGTCGAAGACACGCCGGACCTGCTGCCGACGATCGCAACCCTCGGGGCCGTCGCCGACGGTGACACCCACATCACGAACGCCGAACACGTCCGCTACAAGGAGACCGATCGCGTGAGCGCGATGGCCGAGGAGTTGGGCACAATGGGCGTCGCGACGACCGAAGAGCACGACTCGCTGACGATCCACGGCAGCGACTCGACGCTCGAGGGTGCGACCGTCTCCGGCCGGGCCGACCACCGGATCATCATGGCACTCGCGCTCGCGGGGCTCGTCGCCGACGGCGAGACCACCGTCGAAGGCGCTGACCACGTCGACGTCTCGTTCCCCGGCTTCTTCGGCCTGCTCGAGGCGCTTGGGTGTTCGCTCGAGCGCCAGTCCTGACTCTTCCGTTCGCTCGAGTCGCGATTCAGTAGGTACGTGTGTCAACTGAGTGTTAAAGCTTATTTTACTATTAAATCAACCAATATTATGACCGACGTGAATAGAGTTCAGTTAGTTGTAGTCTTCGGAATTGCTCTCCTTGGTATCGGGTTGGTCTTTAATCCGTTTTATTTGTATCCGAACGGCGGGGGTGAGTGGGAGAGGACGTATCACGTTACGCCGATAGAAAACGAAACGATGGCCTCCCAAGCGCTAGGTCTCTCCGGAGAGGTGCTGGGATGTCCGAGTGACCGACCGTGTGTGTTAGAGCAGCAGATTCTTGAGGACGGTTCCGTGGAATCCGACGTTCCAGTGTACGGAGACGAGTCGCCGTGGTACACCGTCGTACGAACCGCGAACGGAACGTACGTTCCGGAGCGGGGAGTGGAGGAGAACGAAACCGTGCTAACGCTAGAAGAGGTTACTCCGATGGAAGCCGTCGAAGAAATTGCCGTCCCTACCGATGAACGACCGGAAGAAGTCCGCGAAGCCGTTACAACCGGATCGGTCACCGTCTACAGTGAGACGGTTGAAACGTTCGAACGAAATGAGGTACTCGAGCACGACGGAGAATACTATTACCAGACGCGAACAAGGGGCAGCTCGCACTGGACGGGCGATGGCAGCCTCGCTCAAGTCAGAGCCCTCCTCTTTCTCATCGGGGGCGGATTAGTCGCCTATGCCGGGTGGCGGTTCAAAGAACTGTCTGACTGATAAGAGGCGATTCTTGATTGATAACTATGGTTCCTGAACTTTTGTTATTTTCACACGTTAATATAAATAAAGAGGTCGTATTACCAATAGCTGCTAACAGTGGTCGGCCTCGGATTCGGTTGTCGCCTCAAAGCCGTCCTCGAGGACGAACAGCTCCGTTGCCGGACAGGGGTCATCGAACGATTCGGCCTCGATGTCGGGGGCGTCGACGGCCGTGTCGTCGACGGTGACGGTCACGTCGAACTCGTTTCGCCCGTGGAGGAAGACGGCGACGTGGGCCTCGGGGGCGAGGTCATAAGAGCCGCCGGTGGAGATCGAGCCGTCGGTGGAATCGATCTCGAGGCTGACGGCGTGGCGCTCGTCATCCAGATTCCAGAGTCGGACGCGATGGGGTGGATCGTCGCTCGACTGCGTGCCGATGACCGAGCGTCCGACCGGGTCGTCCGGGTCGGCGGGCGGTTCGACGGTCGTCTCGCCGGTTCCGTCGCCGGTAGTCTCGGACTCCCGATCGCCGTCAGTTCGGTCGTCACCCGTTCCGTCGGCGGCGTTCTGTTCGTCCGACGACTCGTCGAGGGAGAAACAGCCCGCGAACGCGATAGTGATACTCGAGACACCGACGCCAGCGAGCAACGATCGACGGTTCATGTTGTGCCCCGTCAGACAGGGGTCAGCATAAAGGACGTTGGGCAGGCCAATGCCGGTGTGGGAAGTGCCCGTGGGCGCTCGAGTGTGTACCGTGGTGTCCGACAGTATGAATCCTGCACCGCTAAGTGTCCCCGTCACTGAGAGTGCCGTAATGAACGGCAACCGCTTCGGTCGCCTCTTCCAGGTGACCACGTTCGGCGAGAGCCACGGGGAGGCGATGGGCTGTACAATCTCGGGCTGTCCCGCCGGCCTCGAGTTGACAGAAGAAGACATTCAGAAAGACCTCGATCGGCGCAAGCCGGGTCAGTCGATGATCACGACCAGCCGCGGCGAACCCGACGACGTCTCGATCAAATCGGGGATTCAGGACGGCTACACGACGGGGACGCCGATCGGATTAGTTATCCAGAACAAAGACGCCCGCTCGGGCAAGTACGAGCCTTTTATCACCGCGCCGCGACCGAGCCACGGCGACTTCACGTACTCGGCCAAGTTCGGGACGCGAAACTGGGGCGGCGGCGGTCGCTCCTCCGCACGTGAGACGGTCAACTGGGTCGCCGCAGGTGCGATCGCGAAGAAACTCCTCGAGCGAGAGGGGATCGAACTCAAGGCCCACGTCAACCAGATCGGCGACGTCGAGGCCCCTGACGTGAGCTTCGAGGAGATGCTCGAGCACTCGGAAGAAAACGACGTCCGATGTGCCCACCCCGAATCAGCCGCGGAGATGCAGAACCTGATCGCGGAGTATCAGGAGGAAGGCGATTCCATCGGTGGCAGCATCGAGTTCGAGGCTCGAGGCGTTCCCGTCGGCCTCGGGGCACCGCGCTTTGACTCGCTTTCCGCACGACTCGGGCAGGCGATGATGGCCGTTCCGGCGGCGACCGCCTTCGAGTTCGGCATCGGCACGGAGGCTGCCGAGTGGACCGGCAAGGAGCGAAACGACGACTGGGAGTTCGACGACGAGGGCAACCCCGTCCCGGTCGAGAACGACCACGGCGGCATTCAGGGCGGCATCTCGAGCGGCGAGCCGATATACGGCGAAGTCACGCTCCATGCACCCACCTCGATCCCGAAGACCCAGCAGACGGCCGACTGGGAAACGGGCGAACTCAAAGAGGAGAAAGTCATCGGTCGCCACGATCCCGTGCTCCCGCCACGAGGCGTCCCCGTCGTCGAGGCGATGCTTGCGCTCACCCTCGTCGACTTCATGCTGCTGTCGGGACGACTTAACCCCGACCGCGTCGACGGCCAGCCCGGCACGTACGACACGGACTACCACCCGAGCAACCCGCGAAACGAGTGAACGGCCGCGCCAACACGACACGCAGCAGGGGTCGGTGGCCTGACAGCTAGTCGTACCGTGTCCGTGTCGCGGCGCTGTTAGGCTTCTCGAGCGACCACGTCTTTCAGTTCTCTTCTCCCGGTCGCTCATTTTCACGACGAACGTTTTGGATAGAGATACAATTTCGTTGTACCACGGTGTGGTAATTGGTAGCATTTATATTAGGGATTGTGGTACGGTATTATGCATCATGGCCGATTTCGACTTAGCAAGCCAGGAGGGCCGACTCGAGGCGCTGCGACGGATGGTAACCATCCGGGCGTTCGACGAGGAGGCGGGGGATCGATTCGCAGACGGCGAGATACCGGGGTTCGTCCACCTGTATATCGGCGAGGAGGCGGTCGGGGTCGGCACCTGTGCCGCCCTCGATCCGGACGACTACATCGCGAGCACTCATCGCGGCCACGGCCACTGTATCGCGAAAGGGCTTGATCCGCAGTATATGATGGCCGAGCTCTATGGCAAGGCCGATGGCTACTGTAACGGTAAGGGTGGCTCGATGCACATCGCAGACGTCGACGCTGGGATGCTCGGCGCGAACGGCATCGTCGGCGCGGGGCCACCGATGGCGACTGGCGCGGCGCTGTCGATCGACTATCAGGACCGCGACCAGATCGCGGTCGGCTTCCTTGGCGACGGGGCCGTCGCGCAGGGACAGGTCCACGAGGCGATCAACATCGCGGCGACGTGGGACCTGCCTGCCGTCTTCGTCATCGAGAACAACCACTACGGCGAGGGGACGCCAGTTGAGGACCAGCACAACCTCGACAACCTGAGCGACACGGCACAGGCCTACGACATTCCCGGGCTGACCGTCGACGGGATGGATATTACCGCCGTCGCCGAAGCCGTCTCGGAGGCTCGAGACCGCGCCAGAGCCGGCGACGGGCCGACGATCGTCGAGGCCGAGACCTACCGCTACCGCGGCCACTACGAAGGCGACGAAGAACCGTACCGCGACGACGCGGAGATCGAACGCTGGCAAGAGCGCGACCCGATAGAGTCGTTCAGAGATCGACTGATCGACCGCGGCGAACTCACCGGCGAGGAGTTCGACGAGTTGCAGGCCGACATCGAGGCCGAAATCGATGCCGCGATCGAGTTCGCCCAGGACGCTCCAGCGCCAGAACCGCACGAGGCCTACGAAGACATGTTCGCGGAAATGCCACCGGAGATCGAACGCTTTGCCAGCGCCGCCCGCACGGACGGCGGCCGGCCAGGAGGTGACCGATAATGACTGCACAGGTAGAATCCGAACTCGAGACTGAAACCGAGGAACTGACCGTCAGAGAAGCGATCCGACAGGCGATGCGCGAGGAACTCGAGCGCGACGAGGACGTTTTCCTCATCGGCGAGGATATCGGCGTCTTCGGCGGCGTGCTCGAGGTCACGGGCGATCTCTACGAGGATTTCGGCTCGGAGCGGATCAAGGACACGCCGATCAGCGAAGCCGGCTTCATGGGGGCAGCGACGGGTGCGGCGGCAACCGGCACGCGGCCGGTCGTCGAACTCATGTTCTCGGACTTCGCCGGCGTTGCGATGGAACAGATTATGAACCAGATGGCGAAGATGCGGTATATGTTCGGCGGCAAAGCGGAGATGCCGGTCACCGTCCGCACCACCGAAGGCGGCGGCATGGGTGCAGCGAGCCAGCACTCGGGGACGGTCCACTCCTGGATCGCTCACTTCCCCGGCCTGAAAGCCGTCGCCCCCGGCACTGCGGCCTCGGCAAAGGGCCTGACGAAAGCCGCCATCCGCTCGGACGACCCCGTCTTCGTCTTCGAAAATAAGATGATCTACGAGCAACGAGGCGCGGTGCCGACCGACGAGGACTTCACCATCCCGATCGGCGAGGCCGCCATCGAACGCGAGGGTGAGGACGTCACCGTCGTCGCGACCCAACGGCTCGTCGGCGAGTCGCTCGAGACGGCCGAAAACATGGCTGACGACACGAGCGTCGAAGTGATCGATCCACGGTCGCTGTACCCGCTCGACATCGACACCATCGTCGAGAGCGTAAAAAAGACCGGCCGACTCATCGTCGCCGACGAGAGCCCGCTGTCCTACGGCACCCACGCTGAAATCGTCGCTCGCGTCCAAGAGGAGGCTTTCTTCAGCCTCGACGCACCGATCCAGCGCGTCGGCACGCCCGACACGCACATCCCGTTCAGTCCACCACTCGAGCAGGAAGTGCTGCCTTCCGGCGACGACGTCCGTGAGGCGATCCGGCGGGTGACATAGCCATCGTGAGCCGCGTCGGACTGATCGTCAACCCCGCTGCGGGCCGCGACATCCGGCGGCTCACCGGTGGCGCGAGCGTCGTCGACAACTACGCGAAGCGTCGGGTTGCGACCTGTGTCCTCGAGGGGCTGACAGCGGTTTCCGAGCCGCCGGACGCGCTGGTTATGCCCGACAGACGAGGAATCTCCGACCACGTCCTCGAGGAGGCTCCCGACGACCTCACTGTCGAGACACTCGAGATGCTCGTCGAGAGCACCGCAGCCGACACACGCCGGGCAGCCACCCGGTTTCGCGAGGATGATGTCGACGTCGTCGTCGCGCTCGGCGGTGACGGAACGACTCGCGATGTCGCCTGCGAGATCGGTGACGTGCCCGTCGTCGCCGTCTCGACCGGAACGAACAACGTCGTGCCGACGGCCGTCGACGGCACCGTCGCGGGCGTCGCTGCGGCACTCCTCGCGACGGGTGCAGTCCCGGCGGCCGACGCGACCACGCGCCACGGGATGATCGAGGCCCGCGCGGAGACCGCAGGCGGCACACAGCGGCTCTCGGCGCTCGCGGCCGCCGAGGTGTCCACACAGTCGTTCATCGGAACGCGGGCGCTGCTCGATCCCAGTGATCTCCGCGGTGGCGTCGTCTCGAGGGCTCATCCGGCCGATATCGGCCTCGCCGCCATCGCAGGGGCCGTCGAGTGCCTCGAGCCGACCGAACCGGGCGGTGTCGCCGTTCGATTAACTGAGCCCGACGACGCCGCGCGGACCGTCCGTGCAGTGCTCGCTCCGGGGGTCACTGCGACCGTCGGCATCGAGTCACTCGAGCGACTCGAGTGGAACGAGCCCGCCGCGTTCGACGTTCCCGACGGCGTCGTCGGGGCCGACGGCGAGCGCGAACTCGAACTCACCGAGACAACGGTCGAACTCACGCCCGTCCCCGACGGCCCGCGACTCGTCGACGTCGATGCGACGCTTTCAGCCGGTGTCGAGGGCGGCGCACTCGAGCACGCCGGTCGGCTGCAGTCGACCGAGGACTGATCGCTGACCGAACGGTTCACTCGCTCGAGAGTACTGGAAACACTATTTTGCCCGGTGTGGACAGCCAACTATGGTTGGCAATTCCATACCACAGTTAGACGTCGAGATCCCAGAGCTCTCACAGGTCGCGTTTGTCGTCGAAGACCTCGAGGATGGGATGGATCGTTTCGAGGGACTGCTCGGAGTCGGCCCGTGGCAGGTGTACCGGTTCGAGCCGCCGGCGCTGACCGACCGCTCCTTCCGCGGGGAGTCCCACGAGTACTCGATGCGGCTGGCGCTGGCCCAACTCGGCGAGACGATGCTCGAGTTGATCGAACCCCTCGAGGGACCGAGCATCTACACCGAACACCTCGACGAGCATGGCGAGGGCTTACATCACGTCGCCTGCTTCGCGTTCGACGATCCACACGCCGTCGTCGAGACGTTCGAAGACGCCGGCATGCCCGTGATCCAGAGCGGCAACTTCGACGGCGTCGAGTACTGGTACTTCGACACCGCCGACGAACTCAACGGGACGATCTTCGAAACCGCGGCGAACGTCGATTCGATTCCCGAGCCGGAGATGACCTACCCCGAGTGAGCGGACGACGGCGTCAGACTCGCTCCCAGCTGATCTCGACCTCGAGGTCGTCTCTGACCACCTGCGAGACGTGACAGCCCCGTTCGCCGATATCGACGAGTCGGTCGAGCGTGTCGTCGTCAGCGTCGGACTCGAGGCTGACCGTCGCCTCGAGCTGTTCGATCGAGCCGTGTTCGGGCTCGGCGGTCGTCGTGACGTCGATCCCGTCGATCGGTGTGTCGCGTTTGCCGGCCTGGAAGCGGATGCTCAGTGAGAGACAGGCAGCGAGCGAGCCGAGGAAGACGTCGACCGGCGTTGGCCCCGTTTCGGTGCCGCCGGCTTCCTCGGGTTCGTCGTATCCCCACTCGAACGAGCCAGCCTCGATCGTGCCGGCCATGCCCTCGGGGTTGTGTGCCGTGACCGTACGCTCGGGCATCTCCGTTTGTGCGCTGACTCCTGCGTCGGCACTGATTTCATCGGGCAGCAGCGCCCACGGCTCCTCGAGGTGTTCGACGAGGCTCTCGAGGAAGCGGGCGGCGTCAGCCCCGTCGACGATGCGGTGGTCGAAAGAGAGATCGAGTGGAAGTTGTCGTCGCCACTCCACCTCGTCGTTCGACCCACGTGTGGGGGCCTCCGAAATCGCGTTGACGCCGAGGATAGCGACCTGCGGCGGGTTGATAACCGGGTCGAACGACTCCACGCCGAGGACGCCGAGGTTCGTCACGGTGAAGGTCCCCCCCTGCAGGTCGTCCATCGTGTACTCGCCCTCGAGGGCCGAGCCAACGAGGTCGCGCCGTTCGTCGGCGATCGTCTCGAGCGACTTGCTCCCGACGTCGCCCAACACGGGCGCGATCAGCCCGTGTTCGACGTCGACGGCGAGGCCGACGTTGTGTTCGGCCCAGAGCGTGTGGACTTCGTCCTCGAACGTCGCGTTGAATTCGGGATGGTCCTCGAGCGTCGCCGAAATGGCGAGTACGAGCAGGTCCTGAATCGAGACGTCGGTCTCGAGGGCGTCGTCCGCGGCGTCGGTGGCGTCGAACAGCGCCTCGGCATCTGCCTTGCGGTGGACCGTCACGTGAACGGCTTCCCGATAGCTCTCTCCGAGGCGGGCGGCGATCGTTTGGCGCATCCCGCTGAAGGGGCGTGTTTCGACCGGCGTTCGATCGCCGCTGCCGGCCGCATCTTCCACATCGTCTTCAGTAATTGAGCCCTGATACCCGGTCCCTTCGACGGCTGCGAGATCCACACCGAGTTCCTCGGCGCGCTTGCGTGCTCGCGGCGAGGCGTTGACGTCCGCCTCGGCGGCCCCACCCGATTCGGCGGCCGCTTCGACGTCGTCTTCGGTAATCGAGCCCTGATACCCCGTTCCCTCGACGGTCGAGAGGTCGACCTCGAGTTCGGCGGCGCGCTCGCGGGCCCGCGGCGAGGCCTGAACCTCCCCGTCGGCCGTGTCCGTCGCGGCTGCCGTCTCGCTCACTGCACCGCTGTCGGCGCTTTCGGTCGCCGTATCGTCGGCTGCTGGCTCCTCGGCCGCCGAGTCACCCGTCGCCTCCTCGATGTCGGCCGACGCCTCCGCCTCGAGGTCGCCGATATCGGCGTCTTCGGGCGCGACGATTCCGATCGGCGTGCCGGGTGGAACTGTCCCACCCTCCTCGAGATACGTCTCCCTAAGGACGCCGTTCTCTCGCGCCTCGACCTCGGCGATGCTCTTTTCGGATTCGACTTCCGCGATCACCTCACCCTCCTCGACGGTCGCGCCCGCGTCGATCCGCCACTCGAGCAGTTCGCCTCGCTCCATCTCCAATCCCAGCTTTGGCATCCTGACGATATAAGCCATGAAATACCATACCATAACAGTCACATAAAGCGTGCCGGTAGCTCCGTGTCGTGAGACAGTCCGGGCGGCGCTGGTCAAACTGGCCAGTATGGACCCGACACTCGGTTATCGAATACGCATGATTCTGCATGATCTTTTCATAAGGTTCACGCAGTCGTGCCGGGTACTGGATGATTGTTCATTCTTCACGATAGATATATGGTAATGTATAGCAAAGGCTTTAGGTTCAGTAGGGCAAAATTCCGGTACGGTTGGCCCACAGGCCACTGATTTACCTATGAGCGACGACGAACTCATCTGGCGAATCGCAGGCGGTTCCGGAGACGGAATCGACTCGACGAGCCAGAACTTCGCAAAAGCGCTGATGCGCTCGGGGCTCGACATCTTTACTCACCGCCACTATCCGTCGCGGATCCGCGGTGGCCACACGTACGTCGAGATTCGGGCCGCAGACCACGAGGTACAGTCACGCGGGGACGGCTACAACTTCCTGCTCTCGCTGGGCGACTCCTTCGCCCGCAACCCGCAGGAAGAGGCCTATTACGGCAACGAAGAGATCAAGCCGCTCTCGGAGAACCTCGACGAACTCCGAGAGGGCGGGATCATCGTCTACGACGAGGGCCTCATCAGCGAGGACGACGTCGAGGCGATCAACCTCGAGGAGCGTGCCGAGGAGAACAACTGGCACGTCTTCCCGGTCGACCTTCGTGGCCTCGCCAAAGAACACGGCCGCGAAGTCATGCGTAACACCGCTGGAGTCGGTGTCACGGCCGCACTGCTCGACATGGAACTCGAGCACATCGAGAATCTGATGTCGGACGCGATGAGCGAAGACATCCTCGAGTCGAACCTCGAGATTCTCCACGAGGCCTACGAGATGACCAAGGAGGAGTACGACTTCGAGCACGAGCTGCGTGCCCCCGAAGGCTCCCACGAGACCGAACAGGCGCTGCTGTCGGGCTCGAACGCGATCGCCTACGGTGCGATCGACGGCGGCTGTCGGTTCATCTCCGGCTACCCGATGACGCCGTGGACGGACGTCTTCACCATCCTCAGCCAGAACTTCCCCGACATGGGCGGGATCTCCGAACAGGTCGAAGACGAGATCGCGGCCGCCGCACTGGCCGTCGGTGCCAGCCACGCTGGCGTCAAGGCCATGTCCGGCTCTTCCGGCGGTGGCTTCGCGCTGATGTCCGAGCCGCTCGGCCTCGCCGAGATGACCGAGACGCCGCTCGTGCTCGTCGAGTCGATGCGTGCCGGTCCCTCGACCGGGATGCCGACCAAGCCCGAACAGGGCGACCTCGAGTTCGTGCTCTACACGAGCCAGGGCGACTCCTCGCGCGTCGTCTTCGCACCCGGCACCATCGAGGAGGCCTACGAGCAGACACGACTCGCCTTCGACATCGCCTGGGAGTACCAGATCCCGACGATCATCATCTACGACCAGAAGCTCTCCGGCGAGAACACGAACGTCGACGTCGAGTTCTTCGACCGCGAGCCCGAACCCGGACTGGGCACGACGCTGACCGAGGACGAACTCCTCGAGGCCGCCCACGACGCCTCCGGCAAGTTCGAACGCTTCGGCTACGATGACAACGAGAAGAACGTGAGTAAACGGTCGCTGCCCGGCCAGAAGGGCGGGCGCTACCTTGCGACCGGGAACGAACACTCGCCCGTTGGCCACATCAGCGAAGATGCGGACAACCGGGTCTACCAGATGACGCGCCGTATCGAGAAACTCGACACCATCCGCGAGGAACTCGACGAGGAACATCCCTCGAACCAGACCTACTACGGCGACGAGACGGCCGACTACGGCATCATCACGTGGGGCTCGAGCCACGGTGCCGTCGCAGAAGCCGTCGAGCGCCTGAACGATGACGGTCACTCGGTCAAAGGTATCACCGTCTCCGACATGATGCCGTTCCCCGAGCAAGAGATGACCGAATTCCTCGAGAGCGTCGACGAGGCGATGGTCGTCGAGATGAACGCCACGGCCCAGTTCCGCGGCCTCATCCAGAAGGAACTCGGCCGCTTCGGCGAGAAACTGACCAGCCTCCTCAAGTACAACGGCAACCCGTTCGAACCTGCCGAGGTCGTCGAGGGGTACGAGGTCAACGTCGCCGAGGAGGAGCGTGAACCGACTGCACAGGTCCGAATCGAACCCGCAGCAGGTGACTAACCATGAGTGCATTCAACGCAATCGGAGAGGAGCGAGAGATCGACCGGGACGAGTTCACTCCCGGTGTCGAACCACAGCCGACCTGGTGTCCGGGCTGTGGTGACTTCGGCGTCCTGAAGTCGCTGAAGCAGGCCCTCCCGGAAGTCGGTAAGACGCCGGAGGAAGTGCTGACGGTGACCGGGATCGGCTGTTCGGGCAAGCTGAACAGCTATCTCGACACGTACGGGTTCCACACCATCCACGGCCGTTCGCTGCCCGTGGCCCGTGCCGCCAAACTCGCCAACCCCGAACTCGAGGTCATCGCCGCTGGCGGTGACGGTGACGGGTACGGCATCGGTGGCAACCACTGGATCCACACGGCCCGTGAGAACCACGATATGACCTACATCGTGTTCAACAACGAGATCTTCGGCCTGACGAAGGGCCAGACCTCGCCAACGAGCCCGAAAGGCCACAAGTCGAAGACCCAGCCATCCGGCAGCGCGAAGACGCCGCTTCGTCCACTGTCGATGTCGCTGAACGCCGGTGCGAGCTACGTCGCCCGCACCGCCGCGGTCAACCCGAACCAGGCCAAAGAGATCATCAAGGAAGCCATCGAACACGACGGCTTCGCCCACGTCGACTTCCTGACCCAGTGTCCAACCTGGAACAAGGACGCCCGAGAGTACGTTCCGTACATCGACGTCCAGGAGTCCGACGACTACGACTTCGACATTACGGACCGTCGTGAGGCCGCTGAGATGATGCGCGAGACCGAGGACGTCCTCAACGAGGGCACCGTCCTGACCGGCCGGTACTACGTCGACGAGGACCGTCCGTCCTACACCGAAGAGAAGAAGGCCATCGGCGAACTGCCCGACCAGCCACTCGCTGAGCGCTACTTCGACGACGACGCCGAGTGGGAGCGCAGCTACGACCTGCTCGACCGTCACAAGTAACCGTCGGCAGTACCCTCACTGGAGGTTCCATTTTTCGCGATGTTGGCTGCTCGAGCGAGCAGAGAGTGACAACTGAGATAGTCGTGTCCAGCAGCCTTGATCGGGTGCTTCCCACGGCGACAGCTGCAGGCGACGGTACGGATCGGTGGTGCTTATGCAACTCCTCGTTGCAAAGCGAACCATGACGGAGCGGACCTCCCCACGACGTATCAAGACATACATCCGAAATCGGCTGTTGTTGCTGGGAGTGTTCACCGTTCTTATCGTGCTCTTTCGCTGGATCGACGTGTTTGGCTGGATTCCCTCGGTCGGCTGGATTGGGTCCTCCCACTGGCGAGAGTTCGGTGTCCTGCTTATCGCCGCGCTAACGACCCTCGTATGGATTATCGCCGGCGCGTTCGGTCTCATCCGACTCTATTACTGGATGCAGGAAAACTAGTGTGACCAGCAGTCCACCGCGACAGTCAACACTCGAAGCCAAGCGACTCACCAACGACAATCGCATCCTCCGCGTCACCGACAGCGTCGCTGACGAACACCGAGTAGTACAGCCCGTCACACGACCACTGCAGTTCCGTCCCCTGCTCGGTGGCCTCGAGCGTGCCCGTCGTCTCACCGACGCTGACCGAGTCGCCGTCGGTCGCGAACGCTCGAGGCCCGTCGCTCGTCGTCACGGCGACCGACTCGCCAGCCTCGCTGCGATAGAACAGTGACACCTGTCTGCGGTCTTTGTCGTGGAACTCGTAGCTGCTCGCGCCGTCGAAGGAAACGGCGTCCGGCAGCGCGTCGGCTGACGGCTCGGCGACCGCGAACGGCGCTGCCGCCTCGGCGTCGGCGACCGTGTCGTACTGGTCGATCGTTGGGAAGACGAACTCGGTTTCGTCGGTGTCGTTGTCCGCGGCCGTCGGTGGCTCGAACAGGTCGTCTGCGAGGCCGCCGTTGATCGAGAGATTTCGATACGTCGTCGTCAGTTCGATGCCGTCGCCAGCGATGGTGTGTTTGACGGGGAACAGCGTCTCCTGCTCGAGCCAGAGTTCGACTCGGTCGGCGCTTCGCTCGTCGGGGTCGGCTTCGGTTGTCTCGAGTGGGAAGACGTACTCCGTCTGGGCGACCTGAACGCCAACTGAGCGCTCGATCGTTTCGTTCGCTGGTGGCTCGAACTCGACGCGATAAGCGTCCTGACCGTCGAACTGCACCTCCTCGAGAGCGGTCACGTCGTAGGCGTCGAGGTATCGGTCGGGCTGAGCGGAGAGCCCCTCGAGCAACGATTTCGCGTTCGGATCGCGTTCGTAGCTGCGGATGGCGTCGCGCTCGAGGTCGTGAATGTATCGGTCGGTGCCATCGCTGACGATGACTTGCTCGCTGCCGTTTGTGGTGGTCTCGATCCGACTGGTGCCGTCCGCACGGAGCCAGACCGTTTCGGTACGCTGGCTCGTCTCCCCGTCGATCGTTTCGCTGATTTCGACGGTTGCTGAGAGCTCGTCCGGCGGCTCGGTGTCGTTGAGTTGATCCTCGAGGGAGTCCTGTGAGAGACCGGCGTCCGGAACGGCAACACAGCCGGCGAGCACTACAGTGAGGAACAACGCAGCGGCGACGCGGAGAGGAACGTGATCGGGAGCGGAGACGCGCATATCAGTAACAAGCACAGTCAATCCCTATTATGTCATCGGCTCGAGATCGACAGGCCGATCACGCCAACGAGCGCCTCAGCCGTCGTACTCGCCGCGGTAGCCGACACCACGTGCGAACAGTTTCGTCAGGTAACTCAAGACGAGCAGCGAGACGAGCAGCCCACCGAGCGCAAAGGGGTGAAAGCCGTAGATCATCTCACGGATTGCATAAACGACGACGAGCACACCCATGAGCAAAGCGGTGCCGCCAGCCCACCGGGAGACGTACGCCGGATCAACCGATTCGTCGTAGTTGGCGTGGAGGTCAGCGCGTCCGCGGATGGCGATCACGTAGCCGAGATACAAGATTGCGAGGCCACAGAGCAACCAGACGGTCCCGCTGATGATGTTCGCATCGACCATGTCGTTCTCCCGAAACTGGGGTCACTGAGCGAATAAGTCCGACGGTCTCGCAAGCGCGAACTCGAGCAGATGCACAGACCGCTTGATCCCGGCGTATCCCGGCGCTTCCGTCGGGTTACCGGTCGTTTTCGTATACAAAAGATATTTTTCCGTCCGAGCAAAAGAGAGTAGCATGAGTACACAGGCGACAGAAGATCGCATCCTCGAGGTGCTCGAGGAGGATGCCCAGGCGTCTTACGCCGAGATCGCCGATCGGGCGAATGTCTCGAAACCAACAGTTCGAAAGTATATCAATCAACTCGAAGATGAAGGCGTTATCGTGGGCTACTCGGCGGATATCGATCCGAAAAAGCTCTCGAGCAAGACGATCGCGCTGGTCGGCTTCGACGTCGCAAGCGAACGCTACGTCGAGGCGACGAAAACGCTCAGAGCGCTCGATGAGGTCGAAGCGCTGTACAGTTCCAGCGGCGATCACATGTTGATGGCAGAGGTTCGCGCCGAAGACGGCGACGAGCTGGGCGAGATCATCTCGGAGACGCTGCTCGAGATCGAGGGAATCACGGCCGCGCATCCCTCGTTCTTACAGGAGCGGCTGAAGTGAGCCCGATCGAAAAGCGTTGATCGCGAAACGGCTGGATTCTGAGACCGTGTATGGCAGTCCCGTTTTGACGCCAGCCGCCGTAACGATGGGTAATGGCAACGTACGAACGCCGGACAACAGTCGATGCGCCGCTCGAAGACGTCTGGCAGTTTCACTCGCGGATCAGTGGCCTCGAGGCATTGACGCCGGATTGGATGGGGTTGCGCGTCGAGTCGGTGATCGGCCCTGACGGAACACTGGATCCGGATCTGCTCGAGGAGGGAGCCGAAATCTCGCTCTCGATGCGGCCGTTTGGCGTCGGTCCACGCCAGTACTGGACATCGCTGATCACGGAGCGCGAGCGAGCCGACGGGAGTGCGTTCTTTCGCGATGAGATGGTTCACGGCCCGTTCGACCACTGGGAGCACACACACTCGTTTTACGCCGACGGCGATCAGACGCTCCTTCAGGATCGCGTCGAGTACGAACTGCCACGTGGCGGGCTCGAGGGAGTCACCTGTGTCGGCGACGGGATTACAGCGGCCTCGAAGCTCGGCTTCGAAACCATGTTCCGGACGCGCCATCGGATGACGAAAGCGCGCCTCGAGTAGCCGATACTGCCGGCCAACACGATTCATGCACTGTTCGCGTCTCACGGCTTGTTGCCTTTGGCGACGACTGGGCGCGTTCGGCCGTTCACTGACTGCTGTCTGGCAGTATGAACCACGTTCGTTTTGCCGATCGCGCCAGTACGAATAGCTATGGCGAAACTCGATGGACGACCCATCGGACGGCGGGGCCTCCTTGGCACGCTTGTGGCAGGCACAGCAGCCGGTGTTGCGGGCTGTCTGAACGGGGATAGTGACGATGGCGATGACCATGTCGACGGCGAAACCGCTGACATCTCCTATGACCCAAACATTGACGAGCACCCGGGCGACGATCCGATCGAGTTCGAGTCGTCCCACAGCTGTGCCATCTGTAACATGGCGACGACCGACTACCCTCGGTGGCAGAGCCAGCTCGCACACGAAGACGGGACAGGCGCTGTCTTCGATACACCGGGGTGTCTATTTGCCTACCTCGTCGCAACGTCGTCTGACTCGTCGGTCGCTGGGGCGTGGGCCACGGAACACGAGACGACAGAACTCGTCGACGCGACCGATGCACACTTCGTCCTCGTCACTGACGCGGACGCGGCCGACGATCCCATGGAGATCAACCCGCGCGTGTTCGCTGACCACGACGACGCCGTCGCCTACCTCGAGGAGTGGGATGCAGAGGACCTGACCGAAGACGACATCGTCGGCCTCGAGGACGTCGACCTCGAGATCGCGTCGATCTATCGCGGCAACCGGCTCTGAGGCGGGCCGTCGGGTGGTTGTTGCTGAACTCGTCTCACAGAGGCCTTTCGCAAGGGGTTTGAGTCGCTCCATCGTGTGCTGGTGACGTGTACGCGTCCGATCTCGAGGTAACGCCGGCTGTCGCCCTTGCCGGTGCGGTGTTTGCGGCGAGTACCAGCGCGATCTTGGTTCGCTGGAGCACTGCCCCGAGTTCGGTCGCGGCCTTCTACCGAGTGCTGTTTACGACGGCGATCGTCGCCCCTGTCGCGTTGCTATGGTATCGTGAGGAGTTTGCCCGCCTCTCGCGGCGTGATCTCGGCGTTGCAGTCGTGGCCGGTGTCGCGCTGGCGATTCATTTTGCCTCGTGGTTCGAAAGTCTCAATCATACGAGCGTCGCGGCGAGTGTGACCATCGTCCAGTCCCAACCCATCTTCGTCGCACTTGGAGCCGGCCTCGTCCTCGGCGAACGGATCAGCCGCGAGACCGTGGTGGGGATCACCGTCGCGATCGGCGGCGCAGCCGCGATGTCGCTCGGTGATGCCGGTCAGGCACCCATCTCCGATGCAACCCTGTACGGGAACGCGCTGGCCCTGCTCGGCGCGATCACCGTCGCGGGCTACGTGCTTGCCGGCCGGTCGATTCGCCAGCGTGTTTCGCTGTTTCCCTACGTGACTGTCGTCTACACCGCCTGTGCGCTGACGCTGTTCGTCCTCGTCGGCACGCAGGGCCACGCGTACGTCGCCTACCCGGCTCGTGAGTGGCTGCTCTTTCTCGGGATGGCGATCGGCCCCGGCGTTTTCGGCCACACCGTCGTCAACTGGGTGTTGAAACACCTCGAGTCGGTCGTGGTCAGCGTCGCCTGGCTGGGCGAACCCGTTGGCGCGACGCTACTCGCGCTCGTCTTGCTCGCGGAGGTACCAGACACAGTGACGGTGGTCGGTGGATTGGTCGTCCTCACGGGCATCTACGTAACGACGATCGAGCGAGAACGACGCAGGCCGACAGATTGATACGGTCTGCTGTACCGATGTACCGCCACACACCAGCGGCGGGTCGGTGATCGGAGGACGTGACGACAGCAGTCCGTATGATCCGACGACTGGTGTCAGGAGCCGCTACCCGAGCGCGTCGAGAGATGTGCTTTGCCGGCCGCAGTGATCGCGTACACGCCGCTCGAAACCTGGCGAACGTAGCCGTCCGCGTGCAGTTCGCGACACGCCGTTCGCACCGTCAGTGGATGAACTCCGAGCGCTGCCGCCAGCGATGAGGTGTCGACTGGCCCACGCTCATCGAGGATGGACAGGAGTTTTTGGCTCGAGCACGAGCACATCGTGGGAGCAAATAACACGATAACAGTTGGCGTAATGCTTTCGGTGGAGACGACTCCGAAACCGTGGCGTCGTGACTCTGCAATACGACACCGTACTGTCCAGTAAGGATCCGTTCTTTACCACGCAACATGTACAAACTGATATGAAAACCCGTGAGTCGACACTGCATAGGCGACTATGTTGCGTGTGCACAGGAAACATACTACGGCAGCCGTTCGATGGGCTATGAGACGGCGTGAACTCCTCGCTGCGACAGCGGGCATATCGGTGCTGGCGGGCTGTCTCGACGATGGATCGGAGCCCGCTGACCAGCTGGACGACACCGACGAGAGCGACCCACCGTTCGAGATCCGGACCGTCGATGCGCCCGGAAGCGAGGCAGGGACAGTCCAGATCCCACAGGCGGGACGGGTCATGCTGCTCAACTTCACCCGAACGCGCTGTCCGACCAGCGAGGGGTTGTTGTCGGCTGTCGGGGATGCAAGAGATGACCTCCGAAGAGCCGACGTCGACGTTATCTCTGTCACCGACGGGAGCGCTGGCCCCCAACCGTCACCGGCGGAACTGGCCGATTGGTGGCGCGAACACGACGGAAGTTGGACGATCGGAATCGACGAAGACGGGTTGCTCAACGACTATTACGAGATCCGTGGCTTTCCAGTCGTCATGGCTATCGATGGCGCTGGCGAGGTTCACTGGCGCAACGACGGCCCGACGGCAGCAAACAACATGGTATCCGGCGTCCGGACGGCACTCGAGGCACAGGAGACAGAACGGCTACTGCTGTGACGATGGCGACAGCTCACGCCCCGTGAGCTTCGGATACGACTGTGCACCACCGCTTGAGTTCCGTGCTACGAGCGTCGCGACCGCAGCGGTTCCGCCGATAACTGGCCGTCGTCGCTCTTCGTAGGAGAGAATCGTCAGGTCGAGACACGCCCGAAGGAGGTCGTTCGATCGGTACCGATACCGATCACTCGAGGGGCCGACCTCGAGGGGGTCGCTCGATCGCAGATGGTGTTCGTAAACGAGCACACCGCCCGGTGTAAGCGCCTCCTTGAGCGCCGGCAGATGCTCGAGTGCAGCGAAGAAACTCACCGTAATCACGTCATACTCGCCGACGGGCCAGTCGAACTCGTCCAGGTCCGCTCGCATCCAGTCCACCTCGACACCGCGCTCATCGGCACGGCGTCGTGCCTGCTCGAGGGCAACGTCTGAGATGTCGATCGCGTCGACGTCGTAGCCATGCTCGGCGAGAAAGAGCGCGTTTCGCCCGTTGCCAGTCGCGACATCCAGCGCACGGCCATCTGGCAGGGTCGGGAGTCGTCGCTTGAGTTCCGGGATCGGGTCGTCGGGGAGTTCGAAGTCGACACCGCTGTACTTCTCGTTCCATCGGTCGCGGTCGTCGGCCATAGCGGTATGCACGGGCGAGACCTATTTGATCATTGGCACCTCGAGACGCGCTCCCAACATCGTCCTCTGTGGTTCAGACGTCGCATTCGTTCGTCCATTCCACGAATGAACCAGTGAACCCTTTGGCGTTGAGGACGTCTCTCTCTGTATGCAACGTCTCTCGCCACACTGGCCTGAAACAGGCTGTCGATGGGCAGCGGTGGTGATCCGATGAACCGGCGTGAACTCATCGCCGGAATCGGCAGTCTTGGCGTTCTCGGCGGTGCCGGTGCCGTCCTCTGGAACGGGCTCCCGTCGTTCGGGGACAACAGCCCGGGGTCAGCCGACGACGAGAGCACTGGCGACCCACTCGAGGTCGAAACGATCGATGCGCAGGGAAGTGAGGCGGGCTCGATCACTGTCCCAGACGACTCGGTTATGGCCATTATGTTCTTCTCGACTGGCTGTGGCAGCTGTCAGACGCAGATGCAAGAACTCGGCCCGGCTCGCGAGGAGCTCGCCGACCAGTATGGCGATGCCGTCCGGGTCATGTCGGTCACCTACCAGACGCCCGAAACGAAACCCGAAGACGAACTCCGCGAGTGGTGGACTACCCACGACGGGGACTGGCACATCGGCTACGACTCGGGACTTGCCACTTCGTACAACGTCGTTGGCTTTCCCGTGACGATCGTCGTCGATACGAACGGCGAAAAACAGTGGGAGGAAAACGGCGTCCAGAGCGCCGATCAGATCGTCGGGGCCGTCGAATCCGTCCTCGAGGCGGAGGCGGAAGCCGAAGCTGAGGCGGCTGACGAAGACCCGGACACCGACTCTGACGAGACGGGTGACGGGACTGCAGCCACGATTACGAGCGCGTAGGAACGCCCTCGAACGGAGCCGACTCAGGCTTTTGCCTGCCAGGTTCGGATTCGATCGGCGCTGACGCCGTCGACGTCGTCGGCGACGGCGTCGGGATCAGCCTCGCTCAGATCGTCGATACTCTCGATGCCTGCGTTCGCGAGCTTTTCGACCGTTTTGGCACCGACTCCATCGAGTGCCTCGAGATCGGAGCCAGTCTCGCTCTCACGGGCCTGGAACTCCTGGTAGTTACAGATCGGACAGCCCAGCTCCCATGGTTCGTCGCCGCTGTGGATGACGAGCTCCGGGAGTCCGTGTTCTTCGCAGTGGTCGTCTGTGACCTCGATATCGCCGCGTCGGGGCAGCGGTAGCGAGTACTCACAGTCGGGATACCGTGTACAGCCGACGAGACGCGAGCCACTCTGGAGAGTCTTGATGGCGAGTTCCCCACCGTGCTCGTCACCACAGTCGGGACAGTCGCCCAGAATCGGCCCTTCGCCGGCATCTTCGGCTTTACAGAGCGGACAGCCGTGAACGAACGTCTGGCGACCGGCGAGCATCTTGATCTCGTTTAGCCCATGCTCCTCACACTCGCGTTCCATGATCAGTGGCTTACCAGTCGACGGCAGCGGCAGCGTGTACTCACAGTCTGGGTAGCCATCACAGCCGATGAAATGCGAGCCGTGGCGGCTCCGCCGGACGAGCAGGTCCTCGCCACACTCCGGGCAGGGACCCAGTCGCTTGTCGTCTTTGAGCGACTTGCGAAGATGGTCGCCGATATCTTCCCGTGACTCCGCGAGATTCGCGAAGATCTCTTCTAACATCTCGCGGGACTCGTCGGTGACGTCGTCCAGCGTCGCTTCGCCCTGTGCGATGGCATCCATATCCCGCTCGAGTTGGGCGGTCATCCCTTCGCTGACGACCCGGTCGGCGTACTCCTCTGCGGCCTCGACGACGGCCATCGCGAGCCGAGTCGGCCGTGGTGGATCGCTTTCGACGTAGCCGCGGTCGTACAGCTTTTCGAGAATGTCGTGGCGGGTCGACTTCGTGCCCACGCCGAGGTCTTCCATCGTCTCGATGAGCCGCGACTGGCCATATCTGCGGGGTGGCTGGGTCTCTTTTTGCTCGAGTTCGACGCCAGAAAGCGACAGCTCTTCGCCCTCGTCGACGTCGGGCACGAAGTTCTCCGTGGTGCTGAAGTAGGGATAGACGTCGTGATAGCCCGGTTCGACGAGGCGCTTGCCGTTTGCCTTGAGTCGGTCGTCGTCGACCTCGGCGACGACCTTGAGGTGTTCCCAGACGGCTGCGTCGGCGACCGTCGCGAAAAAGCGCCGGACGACGAGTTCGAAAATCTCCCACTCGTCATCTGAGACATCGCCTCGAGTTGGAATCTCGCCGGTCGGATGGATCGGTGGGTGGTCGGTCGTCTCCTCGTCGCCCTCAGTGGGGACGATCTCGTCGGCCTCAAGCAACGACTCGGCTGACTCGCCGAGCGTCGAGTGGCCGACGAAGTCATCAAGCAACTCCTCGGGCTCGAGATCGTCGGGGTAGACGGTGTTGTCTGTTCGGGGATAGGTAACATACCCTGCCGTGTAGAGCTCCTCGGCGATCGACATCGCCCGTTTTGCTGTGTAGCCGATCGAACTCGCCGCGCGGATGAACTGGGTCGTGTTGAACGGCGTCGGTGGCGTGTCGGTTCGTGTTCGGCGGGTAACGTCGACGACCGTCGCGCTGTCGTGACTCGAGAGCGTTTCGTAGACCTCGTCGGCGACGGCTTCCTCCCAGACGCGTTCCGCTTCGTTGTCGTCCTCGTCGCGATAGAAGTACTGGGCTTCGAAGGCGTCGGTGTCGTCGTCTTTCTCGAGGTCGGCAAACAGCTCCCAGTAGGATTCGGGATCGAACGCCTCGATTTCGCGTTCGCGGTCGACGATCAGCTTGAGCGTCGGCGACTGAACCCGGCCGACCGAGATGAAGTCGTTGCCGAGCTGGCCGGCAGATAGCGAGAGAAAACGGGTGAGCGACGCGCCCCAAATGAGGTCGATAATCTGACGAGCCTCGCCCGCGGCCGCCAGATCGAAATCGAGTTCGTCTGGTTCATCGAATGCGCTTTGAACCTCGTTTTCCGTAATCGAGGAGAACCGAACGCGCTGGATCGGGACGTCCTCGTTGACGTCGCGGACGATTTCATAGGCCTCCTTGCCGATGAGTTCACCCTCACGGTCGTAGTCCGTCGCGATCGTGACCCGTGTGGCCTTTCGTGAGAGAATTCGCAGCGTCGCGACGATGTTCTCTTTCGTCGCCGTCTTCTCGACGTCCGCGTCGATGAGTTCGGCGGGTTCGACGTCTCGCCAGTCGGAGTACTCCGACGGGAAGTCGACGCCGACGACGTGGCCCGACAGCCCCACACAGCGCTTGCCACCCCACTCGTAGACGTTGACGCCGTTCTCACGGCTCGAGTCGTACGTGCCGCCGCTCAAAATGTCGGCGATCCGCCGTGCGGCGTTGTCTTTCTCCGTAATAATCAGTTCCACGGCGGCTCACCTCCGATATCGGTCGGTCCCCTCGGCTGTGGGCGAGTAGTCTGCATCGTCGGCGGCTACGGCTGAAGTTCTGATAACGCTTTCGCCAAAACCCGCCGACAGCGCAGGTATGCGCGTACTCGAGCGGTCGCGCGTGTGCGAGATGGTGTGGCTGGTGGCTAGCTGTGAGAGTCGCGGTGCCGGCAACGGGCCCGGGGAGCCAAGCGCTTTTCACGGAACCGGGACTCACTCGTAGCAGACACACCGTGGGAGAGACGGAGACGGACCGCAAGCGCGTCGATATGACCACGGGGGCGATCCCCCCGAAACTGCTGGCGCTGGCCTGGCCGCTGGTTCTGGGCAACCTCCTCCAGACGTTCTACAACCTCGCCGATATGTTCTGGGTCGGTCGCGTGAGCAGCGAGGCCGTCGCTGCCGTCTCCCTGATGTTTCCCCTCTCGTGGATGTTCGTCTCGACGGCGATCGGCATCACCGCCGCGACGATCGCCTTAGTCTCCCAGTACGTCGGCTCCGATGACGACCGGCTTGCCGACAAAGTCGTCGGCCAGACGATCTTGCTTACGGTTGCCGTCTCGACGGTCCTTGCGGCGCTCGGGCTCGCCGTTCGGCGGCCGCTGCTCACCCTCATCGGCGCGCGCGATCAGGTGTTCGTCGAGGCGCTTGCCTACATCGAGGTGATCTTCCTCGCGCTGCCGCTTACCTTCCTGTTCTTTGCGTTTCGCTCGTCGCTGCAAGGCGCTGGCGACACGAAAACGGCGATGTGGCTCGTGGTCGTCTCGGCAGGTATCAACGTCGTTCTCGATCCCTTTTTCATCCTCGGCTGGGGGCCGTTCCCCGAGATGGGGACCCGCGGTGCCGCCGTCGCGACGTTCATTGCTCGTGGCGTCGCCACCGTTGCCGGCGTCTACATCCTGCTCGACGGCCGGTTCGGTGTTCGGCTGCGCCTCGAGGACCTCACGCCT
The DNA here is from genome assembly GCF_041821125.1 of Natronorubrum sp. A-ect3. NCBI lineage: Archaea > Methanobacteriati > Methanobacteriota > Halobacteria > Halobacteriales > Natrialbaceae > Natronorubrum > Natronorubrum sp. A-ect3. The sequence goes on from NZ_JBGUBB010000002.1 coordinate 769,376, forward strand.
GATCCGACAATCCTCCGGCGGTTGGTCGACATCGGTACGCCCTCGACGATCGACGGCTGGGCGCGCAGTTTCGCATCGGTTGCGATGGCCGGCTTCGTTGCCCGGTTCGGTGCAGCACCCACAGCGGCGTACGGGATCGGTGTGCGGCTGATGTCGGTCACGTGGGCCGTCTCGGGTGCCGTCGGAAACGCGACGGCGACCGGCGTTGGCCAAAACCTCGGCGCGAAGACACCCGACCGTGCCGCTGCTGTCACGCGAACGGCGACCGCGGGGACGATGGTCCTGATCGGTGCCGTCGTCGTCGTGCTCCTTGCGTTCCCCGCACAGGCAATACGAATCTTCGTCGACGACCCCGACGTGATCGCCGAAGGCGTCGTCTTCCTGCGAATTATGGCTCCCTTCTGGGCGCTGTTTGCCGGCGTGATGGTCATTCAGGGGGCGTTCCGCGGCGCTGGCAACACGAAAGAGGCGATGGTCCTCTCCTTTCTCTCGCGGTGGGTCTTCCGGGTTCCCGTCGCGCTCGTGCTCGCTTTCGCCTGGAGCGTGACGATACCCGTTCTCGGCCTCGAGATCGCCGCTCTCGACTGGGGAGTCAACGGGATCTGGTGGGCCTACGCGTTCGGAATGGCTGCTTCCTTCATCGTCGCCGTCGGCTGGTTCCGGCTGGGGACGTGGACCGAGAGCGTCATCGACGACGACGCGGAGTCGGACGCCAGTTCGTCATCTCACCCTCGAGGCGAGCAGGCGGTGGACGACGGCGACGTGGAATCGATCAATGACTGATCAGCGACCCGGAAGCCACTTTTGCAGCGTCGGGCTGAACTCCGCGGCCATCTGGGCATCGGCGTCGGTAAAAGCATCCGTCGCGATCAGCGTCAGCAGATAGGTGCCGACGACGACGACTGGGAGCACCCCGGCTGTGATCGTGTCTGACTCGAAGAGATAGACGACGGGCACGCCGGCGATGGTCGCGGGAACGCCGGCACCGACGATTTTGGCGAAATCCCGCGTGAAGGGGTGAATGCCGTCGAGATAGTAGATTTCGACGAGGGTCAGGCCGCCAACGAGAAAGAGCGCCGTCGCTGACCCGACCGCGGCCCCTTCGATGCCGATGATCGGGACGAGCGCGAGCGAGACGAGAAAGTTCGCGCCGAAGAGGACGAGTGTGTTGGCGAAGACGATCCGCGAGTAGCCCAACCCCTGGAGCAGTGAGCCGTCGGGGCCGCCGAAGGTGACATTAAACAGGAAGGCCCCCGCGAGCAGGATGACGACGGTGCTCGCTTCGGCGTACTGGGGCGTGTAGAGGACGGCGAGATACGAACTCGCACCGAGCGAGAGGAAAATCGCAATTGGGAGTGTGATCGCGGCGATCCAGCGAGCCATGATTCGGAAGCGCTGTTCGACGAGGTCGATATCGTCTCTGGTTTCGGCGATCAACGGCTTGAACACGGGCGACAGCGAGTTGAAGATGATCATCAATCCCGAGCCGAGCATGTAGCCGACGCGGTAGATCCCGACGTTATCTGACTCGAGGAAGTAGCCAAGGACGAAGTAGTCGACGTGGCCCATCAGCACGAAGACGACGCTGGTCATCGCCAACGGGAGCGAGTACGTGACCAGTGGCCCTGGCGCGACGAGTTCGATCTCGGCCGACAACAGGTTCCATGCCTTGTAGGTGAAGACGGCTGCGCCGACCGTGATCGCGACGAACAGGCCGACGACGTAGCCGCCGATCAGTCCGAGCAGTCCGAAGCCGGCAAGCAAGAGCCCCGCAGTGACGACAAATCGGACGATGGGCCGAACCAGATCGCGCATCAGCACCCGGTACTGGAGTTTCTTGATGCTGTAGTAGGAGGTCAACAGGACGTTGTAGATCGCAAGCATCGGAATCGTGACCGAGAGGAACAACAGCGCGACCCGCATCGATGGCTCCTGAAAGAGTTCGCTGATCGACGCCGCGCTGAACGCGAGTGCAAACGCAACCAGCGACGACGTGACCAGCACGGTCGCCGTCACCTGAACGATCACGCCCTTTGCCTTCCCGCGTTCGTCGTCGGCCAAATACTGCGGCACGAAGTAGTCGATCGCCAGCGGCAAGCCGAGGTTCGCAAACACCTGCAGAAACAGAATCACGGACGTCGCCAGCACGAACAGGCCATACACCGAGGGGCTGACGAACCGGGTCATTAACATGACGATCGCAAACCCCAACACCCCTTTGACAACGTTCCCGGCGAACGTGATGCTTCCCTGCTTTGCGAGCGTTGACACCCCTTCGTCGTGGTCTGGGTCGGCGTCCGAGTCGTGTGGCCCGTGAGCAGAACCAGCGTCTGGATCGATCATCGCAGCTCGTGTCTCCGTATGCCTGCCCGGTCGTTCACGTCAGTCAACGGCGTCACCTGCTTACACAGATTCACCCACCCACGCGACTGATTCCATCGAGTCGAGACGATGCTCGGTGCCATCAGACCCCCGTTGCTGGCTCGAGTTCGTACGTCGAGACGTCGGCTGCGTCCTCGCCGAAGCGAGGGAACTCGACGTCGAATGCCCACTGCTCTCTCGAGTCGTCTTCGACGGTGGCGCTCTCGATGACGGTCTCGAGTTCCTCGCCGTCCGCGTCGAAAAACGTGGCCCGAATCTCGATATACGAAAGTGTCCGATCACCAACGTTCCTGACGGCACCCCAGACGACCACCCGCTCGTCTTCAGTGCCGGGGTTTTCACGCACGAGATCGTCCCAGACAATCTCGACGTCGCCAGGTTCGGTGATCTCCTCGCCGTTATCCTCGAGGAAGTCGAGACAGCCAGAGACCGGAACGAGGACGGCACACGCGAGAAACGCACGACGATGCATCTGGCTACTGTAGACGAGGGCGAGTCTTCAGCGTTCGGGTCGTCGCGACTCTGACTTCGTCTGTCGTCTCGCCGTGCCAGCCGATCGCCAAGGTAGGTTCATGTCAGCCTATCGCCTCGACAGACTTTTCACTACCCAGTCGTACCACCTAGTTGTATGAGCGAGTTTGAACAGTTCAGTCAGGTCGGTGAAGCAGATGTTACGCGTGCAATTGGACAGGAGTGGACCGAGGAGTTCATGGACTTCTCGGACTCGGACGTCATCATCGTCGGCGGCGGCCCGTCCGGGCTCACGGCCGCCAAAGAACTCTCAGAACGTGGCGTGAAGACGATGGTCGTCGAGAAGAACAACTATCTCGGCGGCGGGTTCTGGCTCGGTGGGTTCCTGATGAACAAAGTCACGGTTCGCGATCCCGCCCAGAAGGTCTTGGACGAACTCGAGGTGAGCTACAAACAGTCCCAGGACAGTGAAGGACTGTACGTCGCCAACGGCCCCGAGGCCTGTTCCGGGCTGATCAAGGCCGCCTGTGATGCGGGCGCGAAGATGCAGAACATGACCGAATTCACGGATATCGTTATCCGGGAGAACCACCGCGTCGGTGGCATCGTCATGAACTGGACGCCAGTCCACGCCCTGCCCCGCGAAATCACGTGTGTCGATCCGATCGCCGTCGAAGCGGATCTGGTGATCGACGCGACGGGCCACGACGCGATGGCCGTGAAGAAACTCGACGAACGCGGTGTCCTCGACGCACCGGGTATCGCCGACGCCGAAGCGAACGCGACAGGGATGGACCAGACAGGCGACGACAGCTACGGCGCACCCGGCCACGACTCGCCCGGCCACGACTCGATGTGGGTCGGCAAAAGCGAGGACGCCGTCGTCGAACACACCGGGCTCGTCCACGAGGGCCTGATCGCGACCGGGATGGCCACCGCGACGACCTACGGGCTGCCGCGGATGGGGCCGACGTTCGGTGCCATGCTCGTCTCCGGGAAACGTGCGGCACAGGTTGCGCTGGACGAACTCGAGGTCGACGCCGACCCAGTCGAACTGACCTCGCGTGCAGCGCCCGCTGACGACTGACGAACAATGGTCGACAGCGTCGTCCTGTATCGTGCTCCCTCGACCGTCGTCGACGTCGACGAGCTCGGCGCATGGCTCGAGGCCCGGATCGATGCCGAAGTCGTGGTTCGAGACCGGTTTCTCGACGTCCATCGCACTGACGACCTCGCCGAGCGATTCGCCGAGGCACGCGTCACCTCGCCGTACGACCGCGAGACGGGCAACACGATGCTCGGGACGATTCGCTACGAGGAGCGCGCCCTCGAGCAACCCGAGCGTGAGGGCGGGGTGCTCTACGACGGCATCCAGATGCAGCGAGCGCTCAACGCCGCCCTCCCTGCCGACGAGCGCGGTCTCGAGACGCTGCACGTCCCAATCCTCGACCGAGCGATTGGCACGTGGGGCGACCACGACGGGCGCTGGCACAAGCGCGTGAACGTTCTCGGTCAGCCCGCGCTCGTCTCGGTGCCAGGGCTGTACGAAGCGCCTGCCAAGCCCGAGGCCTACTACAAAGAAAAGCAGCGCCACGCCCTGCTGTCGGGCGACGCGCCGCCGCGGGAAGTACTCGAGAATCAGGTCGAGGGCGACTTTCTCGTCGAGAACGATCCTCGGTCGACGGACGCGCTGAAAGGCTACGTGTTACAGCCCGCCCACTACCTCGAGACCGGCGAGGCGTTTTGTGACCGAGAGGAGTGTCGTTTGTTCAACGCCCACTACCACGAGGATCTCATCGAGGCCCAGTTGCGCGACCCGCCGTTCTGTGCGGCCCACGCGCGCCTGTACGGTGACTCGTGAGGGTGGCGGTCTGAACGCAGCCGTTCGAAATCGAAACCGGTGCCCTCTTTTTCCCGACTCGTGTGTGACAACACACAATGAGTGAACCGTTTACCGTCGACGTTCCCGTCCGGTTCCGAGACCTCGACCCCCTGAATCACGTCAATCACGCCGTCTACGCGAGCTACCTCGAGACCGCTCGCGTCGACTACTTAGCGGACGTGGTCGGGATGTCCGGCGACGACCTCTCGTTTGTCGTCGCAAATCTCGAGATCGGGTACAAACGGCCGATCGTCGCCGGTGACGACCCCACGGTCGCGCTCTGGGTGTCCAGACTCGGCGACTCGAGTTGCACGATGGAGTACGAGATCCGCGTCGACGGCGACGTCGTCGCGACGGCCGAGACGACGATGGTTCATATCGATTCCGAGACGAAACAGCCGTCGACGATTCCCAGCGAGGTTCGAGAGCCGGTGCTCGAGTACGAGGACATAGCGGAACAGCCGTCGACACAGTCCTGAAGGTCGGCCGTCGATTACGACGCCTCGAGTCGGCCACCAGTCAACCGAACGACCCCAAAGACGTGTGTCTCGTCGGCGACAGCCACAGACCGCTCGCGGAGGCGGGCGTGTGCCGTGTCGATCTTTTTGTCGAGTCGCAGATGTGGCTCGTTCTCGTAGCGCAGTTTCGTCGTCGGCGGCGTCGAGAGCACGACGATCGCTCGAAAAACGGCGTTGACCGGCGGCGCGTACCACGCCTCGCTGCGGGCGGCGTTGGCGAGGACGACGTGGCCCTCGGGGCCGACGAGTTCACACCAGTCGTCGACCGCACCCGCGGGGTCGGCGAGCATCCCGACGACGAACGTCGCGAGAACGGCGTCGACAGACGCCTCGTCGTCGATACCCTCCAGTGGCGGCCGCGTGGCGTCACCTCGGACGACGTGGACGTTGTCGTACTCGCTCGTCAGCGCGCGAGCTCGCGTAAGAACTGGCCCCGTAAAATCGATCCCGATAACGGTTCCCTCGGGGCCGACCTGCTCGCGCAAATAGGGCAGGTTCGCGCCCGTCCCACACCCCATCTCGACGACGGTGTCGCCGGACTCGAGTTGACAGGCAGCGGCCGCTCGCCGCCGCAGCGCCGGAATGCCGGGCGTTCGACGTGCGATGACGTCGTAGAGGCGCGCCCAGCGGCCGTAAAACGCCTGTGCATCCTCGGGCTCCATACGCGCCTCGAGTGTCGAGCGAAGCGAATCCATCTCAGATCAGCGAGCGAATCGTCTCCGCAACCGACTCCGCGTCCGGCCCCAGCACGTAAATCAGCGGCTCGATCCCCATCCCGCCGGTCTGGTAGAGCACGGTCGCGTCCGGTTCGTCTTCGATCGCCGCCCCGACGCTCGAGGCAACGTCGCCCTCCTCGTCGAACTCAGCGGTGACGTGGCCGCGTTCGGCCAGCGTATCGAGCAGTTCTGGATCGTACGTGACGTTGATCGCCGCCGCCGCAGCCGCGCCGTGGCGACGTGCAGCGAGCAACACTGTTGCGACGTGTTCGGAGACGCCGAACTCGGGATCTGCCGGCACCGTTGCCTGCCCTTTGACATCGAAGATCCGTCCCGGGACACCGGCGACGTCGTCGATATCGTCGACGTCATCTGCGTCGGGCGTACACGCGACCAGATTCGAGCCAACTGCCGGGATCAGCCTCGTAAAACCGCTCGCGTTCTCGAGACTGCGCAGGCCTCGCCGGAGCGAGGAGAGCACGCGCTCGCTGGTTCGCAACTCGCTGTCAGGGTCGTGGACGCGGAAACTCGAGCCGTAGTCGGCGAGTTCCGGAACGGCGTCTTCATGCAGCTGTGCTAAGAGGTCTCCGCCGGCCTCGAGGTCCCGAATCAGGACTTCGATCTCGATCAGTGCCTGCACGGGGGTGATGTCGCCGTCTGCGAGTCCGTCGGCGAGTTCGGCAACGAGGGCTTTGACGCGCTCGTCGGCGGCGATGCGATCGTTCGTGGTAACGTCGCCGTGAGCGTACTTCGAGACGGCGCTCTGGCTGATTCCGAGCATCCCGGCGACCTCACTCTGGGTCAGGCCACGCTCGCGGAGCGCACCGGCGAGCAACGACCGAACAGTCGGTAAGAACTCCTCGACGACGATCTCTTCGACGAATTGCATCTGTTTGGTGTCGGTATGACCGCCCACCGGATAACTGTGGCCCTCGTCGCTGAGCGCCGTTCTCGGCGCGTGCTGTTCGAGGGTGTTCGACACGGACAACTCATCGGCCTCAACTCTGAGGCCGTGATACGAACGTCTGCGTTCCGTGGCGGGAAAACGCCCCGAGCGCACGAACGGAGACGGGTTTATGCCGTCCTCGAGCCTGTTCGAGTTGCTGATTCGCAGTACGCATACCGGCTGTACGTCAGCGACGGTACTAATCCGTTCGCGCTGACAGTGACCAGCGCTTACTCGTTTCGCTCGAGTTGGTCGCCGCCGAACTCGTCGTCGCTCTGGATACGTGAGGCCTGCGGGCCGTCCTGGTCCTGATACTTCGAGCCGCGGTCGCTGCCGTAGGGGCGTTCGGCTTCGGTCTTCAGCTCGGTAAACGTTAGCTGAGAGATGCGCATGCCGGGCGTGAGCGCGACGGGTGCACTGCCGAGGTTCGAAAGCTCGAGGGTGATCTGGCCGCGATAACCGGGATCACAGAGGCCGGCTGTGGCGTGGACGACGATAGCGAGTCGACCAAGCGACGAGCGCCCTTCGACGTGGGCGATCAGATCCGCCGGGATCTCGACGCGTTCGTGGGTCGTCCCCAGCACGAAATCGCCGGGATGGAGAATGAAATCATCGCCGTCTTCGACGATCGTCTCGGTCACGTACTCGCCGACCTCGCGCTCGGAGGTGGGGTGGATACAGGGGATGTTCGTTCGCTGGAACTCGAGGAACTTCTGGCCAAGCCGGAGGTCGACGCTTGCGGGCTGAATCTGGAGTTCGGGATCGTCGAGGGGGTCGACGACGAGGTCGCCCTCCTCGAGCCGTCGCAGAATGTCTGCATCGGAGAGGATCATATCCGACGAGTCGAACGGTGGGTGTGTAAACCGTTCGATCCAGCTTACTCGAGTGCGGCGTCGATCTCGACCATCGGATTCGTCTCGGTGAGGTCGATCTGGTCACCGTCGACGAAGACGGCTGGTGTCCCCTCGACACCGTTGGAGCTGCCGTAGGATTTGTCGTCTTCGAGCAGCGATCGGTGGCTCTCCTCCTCGGCTGCCTCGCGGGCCGCGGCACCGTCGAGATCCAGGTCGTTAGCGACCGTTTCGACTGCATCGTAGGAGTACGAGCCTAGATAGTCGTAGATGTCTGCCGCAAACGCCCAGAACGCGTCGTTGCCCTCGGTCTCGTAGATCTCGCGTGCTGCACAGGGGATCGCCCACGACCAGGTATCATCGAGGAAGGGATAGTCCCGGTGTTCGTATCTGATCTGCCCGGTTTCGATATACGCGTCATTGATGTCCGGGAAAACCTCCTCTTTGAAGTGCCGACAGCTCGGACAGGAGAAATCCTCGTAGACGGTCACCGTCACGTCGGCGTCGGGATCGCCCAGGACGGGTGGCTCCGGTGGATCCTCACTACCGAGACAGCCCGCAACTCCGGCTCCGATGCTGACAGCCGCGGCCGTGCCGAGAACCGTCCGTCGCGTGAGTTTCATGTCGCTAGCTATCGATTCGGCGTAGAAATACGTACCGCCATCCACTCGGCGATCGTCCGGTCGATGACTGGTAGACTAGCACGTTGACAGCGTTACTGACAGTCACGACGTCTCTGCCTCGAGCGCGGTTCATCGCCGTCCGCTGGCGCTAAACGCCGAGGCTAACCACGAAGAGGCCGGCACAGAGGCCGGCCGTGAGCACTGCAACCGACGTCGCAGTCGATCGCGTGAGGCCGAATTCGTGGTGGAGCCCGACTCGCCAAATAGTGGCTGCCCACCCGCAGGCAAGCAGGATGAACACGATCGAGAGCACGTACTCGATCCCGGCTGGAACGAACAGCGGCTCGAGGTCCAACAGCACAGCGCCATACAGCAGCAGGATCCAGAGGACTCGGGCAGCCAGTGCCGGAACGAGCGCCCACGCCCCGAGAATCAGGCTGGATACCGGACTGTCGATTCCACTTGTCAGATAGCCAAGGACGTACAGAATCGTCGACGGAAGCAGCCAGTACAGCAGCGTCGTCCGGAGGCTACTGATGGCCAGCGACTGCAGTCCCACCGCGACGCCGAACTCGTCCAGCACCCGCGCCGGAAGACCGATCGCGACGAGCCCGGCCCAGAACGCGACCACGAGTACAACGGCTCGGCCCGGCGAGAACGCGTCGCCTCGAGCGAAGTACGTGTCAGGGGCGACGAGCGGGGTGCGTGCCATATTTCACACCAAACAAGGCAGTGGTAAAACACATTCGGCCCGCGCTGTCGCTTTCGCTGTGGCTATAGGGGACGACGTTCTCCGATTCGGTATGAAACAGGCCATCGTCGCTCGCACCGACATCGGCATGGGACAGGGAAAGCTCGCCGCACAGGTCGCACACGCGTCGCTGTCGGCCTACGAGAAAGCAGACAGCCAGCTTCAGAGCCAGTGGAAAAGCGGCGGCCAGAAGAAAGTCGTCCTGAAAGGTGAGAGTGAGCGGCAACTGCACGAACTCGCCGCAATCGCCGACAGCAACGGGATTCCACACGCCATCGTCAGAGATGCCGGCCACACCCAACTCGAGCCCGGCACTGTCACCACGCTGGCCGTCGGCCCGGCGGCTGACGACCGCGTCGACAGCGTCACCGGCGACCTGTCGCTGTTCTGAACAGCGCTGCCAGCGCTGTCGACCGATGCCGCCGGACGCCGACACTGTACTGTTTTCGTACTGTCACCACCAGTAGATACTTCTCGCCAAGACAACAAGTTACAGCCACAATGTCTGTGCTCTCAACAGAAGACGAAGGCAAGTTCCTGATGGATATCCGTGGCGAACAGATCGGGATCGTCACCGAAGTCGACCCGATCGAACAGATCGCCTACGTCGATCCCGAACCGACGCTCACGAACGCGTGGCTCCAGAGTCTCGGTCGTGGCGATGCCGGCGAAGACGACCTCGAGATCCCTGCTGAGAACATCGAGACGATCACCGACTCGGAGATTCGCGTCGACGCAGACCTCAGCAGCGACGCCTGAGTTCGGAGTGACTCGTTCGTGTAGAAGCGTTCTGACTCGAGGAGCGCCACTCTGAGAACGAACCGATTTATCCCCGGCAGCCAAAGCGCAGCCAAGCATATGCGCCCGGCACATCCCACAGAGCAGGCCGTCGGTATGGAGCACTACGTCAGCGACACCGACGGTATCGGTGGCCACCTTCGCGAGGACGACGAGCACTTCCGCGTGCGCGAACTCGAGCGGTTTTCGACCGAGCCGGTCGACGCGAGCCTCGACGCCTACCCGCATCTCGTCTTCCGGGTGACGCTGTCGGGATGGGACACCAACGATTTCGCGAGCCGACTGTCGGACGCACTCGGCATCTCTCGAGAGCGCGTCAACTGGGCCGGGACGAAAGACAAGTACGCAGTGACGACGCAGCTGTTTTCGGTGTACGGAGCCGAGCCTGCGGACCTCCCGGACGTCAACGGGGCCGAAATCGACGTGCTCGGCCGGGCCGGCCGCTCCCTCGAGTTCGGTGATCTGGCGGGCAACGCCTTCGAACTCGTCGTCAGCGATCCCGATCAGCCCGAAAACGTGGCCCCAATCACGGACGAACTCCACGCCTTCGGCGGCCTCGAGGACGCTGCCACCGAGGGCACCGTCGTCGGCGTCCCCAACTTCTTCGGCCAGCAGCGCTTTGGCAGCCGCCGGCCGGTCACGCACAAAGTCGGCCTCGAGATTGCTCGTGGCGACTGGGAGGGGGCGGTGATGGCGTATCTCGGCAACCCCACGGATGCAGAGCCCGAGGGAACCCAAGACGCCCGCGCGTTCGTGCACGAAACCCGCGACTGGCAGGAGGCCCTCGAGCGCTTCCCAAATCGCTTGCGCTACGAGCGCTCGATGCTCCACGGGATCACCGAATGCGACGGCGAGCCAGGTCCCGAAGACTTCCGCGCTGCCCTCGAGCGCGTCCCCTCGAATCTCCAGCGGCTGTTCGTCCACGCCGCCCAGTCGTATGCGTTCAACCTGATGCTCAGCGAGCGTCTCGAGCGCGGGCTGCCGTTCGACCGGCCCGTCGAAGGCGACGTCGCCTGTTTTGCCGACACCGACGCGCCCGACGGGCTCGAGTTACCCGACACGGACCGCCTCCAGCGCGTCGACGAGCGCCGCGTGCGATCCGTGACTCGCCACTGCGAGCGCGGCCGTGCGTTCGTCACCGCCCCGCTCGTGGGCACTGACACCGACCTCGCAGACGGCGAACAGGGCGAGATCGAACGTGCTGTCCTCGATGATCTCGGCCTCGAGCCCGCCGATTTCGACCTCCCCGGCGAGTTCTACTCGAGTGGCACCCGGCGGGCAATCCTCGTCCGGACACCGCTCAAGTACGAGACCGACCCGCTCACGCTCGAGTTTTCGCTGCCGAAGGGGTCGTACGCGACGGTCGTTCTGCGGGAGTACCTGAAGGTCGATCCGGTCGATCTGGGCTGATCGCTCGAGACGGAACGGACGGATGCACAGTATAATAGCCACTGCAAGTCAATGCACACCTGATCGCACGACGGCTGTGCGATCAGTGTGTAACTAGTTGCAGTTGTTACTATAACGCCGACAACAGATCATGATTGGAACGGATCAGGAGACCGACCTCGTCGACTGGCAGAAAACGGAGCGTGATGGGACGACGGTGTACGAACTCGAGTACAGCGCACCAGTCTCGGAACCGACAGGTCGGCCACGGACGCTGTTCGGGGCCACCAGCGGCGGCACGGTCCCAGCCGCCGAGCAGTCCGTGCAGTTGCCCGATGGTGAGCGGATTCCCGTGACCGACGTGACGTTCGAGGCCGAGGGAACCACGCTGTGGATTCGGCTCCAAGAGCCGTCACTGCTGGCCCGACTCCGGCGAGCGCTTCCGTGGTGGACTCGAGCGTGAGACGGTCTGCTGTCCCGATCACCAGCGCAGGATCGGTGATCGACGGTCACTGCCTCCAGCAGTCCGTATGAGCGGTTCCGCCGAACGGGGCCAGTCGACGGCGGATTCAGTTCAGCCCCGATCGGAGCACGGTACCGAAGCCGGCAGCCCCGATACAGAACGCAATGAGGCCGCCGATTCCCGTCAGCGTGAGCACGCCGTTGAGTCCCGCAGCGACGAGCAGGGGTTTCAGCCAGCTGTCTCCGCGGCCGATGAGTCGCTCAGCGATCGCGAGGTAGGCGATCACCGACCCAATCGCCCACAACAGGTACACGACGAGCAACAGCGGGAGGGCAACGAGGATTCCGATAATGGTGATGAAGAAGACGAACGCTATGATCAGCACGGCAACCAGCGCGATGATGCCGTACACGAACGAGCCGACGGGTTCGTCAAGCACGTCACCCATCATCCGCTCGGTGTACTCGGGGACGACCGCGATCATGATCGCGCCGACGATCAGCGTCGTGAGGAACGCGCCGACGGCACCCCCGGCGAGATTGTCGGCCGTTCCGATGCCGATATCGACACCAGGACCGGCCTGTGCGACGAGCAGTGCTGTCAGTGTGGACTGTGCGAGGACACTCATGAATACGAACAACTCACCGCAGGAAGTTAAACGACTACGTTGATGATCGCCCTCGAGAACCAGTCGACGCGGTCGTGCTCACGAAGCATCGGCTGCTCGTGGCCTCGAGGATATCGCATCCTGTTCGGCGTATAAATCGGTCGTCACCGAGAGATCGCGATACGGCTCCGTGGGACGAGACTCGCAGAGAGGAGTCGTCAGGAAACTAACAGTGTCGAATAGATACTCGTATCCAGCCCCGTCCCTAACACGGACTGTATGGACGAGCAGCCGGACATTCTCCTGACGAACGACGACGGGATCGACGCGCCGGGCATTCGCGCGCTGTATGATGCGCTCACCGAGGTCGGCTCAGTCACCGTTATCGCCCCGGATCGAAACCAGAGCGCCGTCGGCCGGTCGCTGTCATACGGTCGTACGAGCGACGAGGCGGACGATCCGGACGGGTTCACGCTCGATCTCGAGGAGAGTTCCTTTACCTCGCCAGTTCCCCACACCGACCACGAACTGGGCTACGCCGTCAACGGCACCCCCTGTGACTGTGCTATCGTCGGCGTCAACGCCCTCGAGTCGTCCCCTGATCTCGTCGTCTCGGGCTGTAACGCCGGGGCGAACCTCGGGGCCTACGTCTTCTCGCGGTCGGGGACCGTCAGTGCCGCGATGGAGGCCGCATTTCTCGGCACCCCGTCGATCGCGGTCTCGATGGACACACTCGGCATGGAAAGCGACCTCGAGCCCGCGGATTTCGAACACGCCGGCGAGATCGCTGCGACGCTGGCACGGGATACACACGAGACGGGCCTGTTCGATCGGATCGACTACCTGAACGTCAACGTTCCGCGGCCGGATCTGGAGGGCAACGGCGTCGCGTTGACGCGCCCGACCGAAATCTACGAAATGGACGCTACCTTCGAGGACGGCGGCTTCCAGTTGACCAACCGGCTCTGGCAGCAGATGGCCAACCGGGACATCCCCGATCCCGAGGACACCGACCGCCACGCACTGCTCGAGGGCCAGGTCTCGGTGTCACCGATGCGAGTCCCCTACGATGTCGTCGAAACCGATGCCGTGCAGACCATCCTCGAACGGGTGCTCTGACAGTCGTCTCGAGACGATCGAAAACACGTCAATTTTACACGCCCCGCACGAACTGGCAGTATGGAGTGTCGCCACTGTGCCTCGCCGCTCGAGAAACCCGGCGACTACTGTCTGGTCTGTCGGGAGCGAAACACCGACGCGGTCGTTCTCGAGGCGGGGCGCGAGCGGGCGACGATGACGATGCTCGCGGGCGACGATGACGACGATCCGACGACGGCCACGCTCGACGATCCGGTGCTTGGTGAGACGACGATCACGACGACGCCCGAAGACGGCGAGAACGAGATCGTCGAACTGCGAAACTTCGCGGGCCGAATCGGTGACGAAATCCGGCGTAAACGACCCGAAGAGGTGTATGCGGGCGGCGAGCGGGACGTTATCCGGGCCGTCCGTGAGGATATCCACTTTCCGTGCTATCGCGTCGACGACGCAGCGCCCGTCGAGGCGGTCCTCGAGCGCCGTGGCAATCGCGCCCTCGACGTCGTCCAGACGCCGCCAGCCGAAAAGATCGGCGGCAGCCACACCACCCTCATCGGCGGTCGCACGGGGATGCGGGCGATCCACACCGTCGCGGACCACCCCCACGTCAAGAAGGTCATTCCAGGGCCGATCGACGCCGGTGGGAAGGGGTCCCAATCAGGGCTTCGAGCGAAGGTAACCCGCGCCGACGACGGCGGCAACGTTCGCATGCTCTTGCGAGACGGCTCGAGCGTGCAGGAAAACCGCGTCGTGACGACCGCCCGCGACCGGGAGATGGGCGAGATGATTCGGGACGATTTGAACGAGGTCCTGACCGACGCTGAGTTTCAGTAGTTGACGGCCGTCTCAAGAGACAGTCGCCGCTGACGGCCCACTCGCTCGAGGGAGTGGCGTCGATTACGGCGACTCGTCGTCGGGAGATTCGTCTGCCGGTTCGTCGGCGGGTTCGGCAGGTGGTTCTGCGGGCGGCTCTGCTGGGGGATCAGCCGGTGGGTCCTCGGGCGGTCCTGGTTCTTCCGGTGGCTCTCCTGGCGTGTCCTCAGGCGGTCCTGGTTCTTCCGGTGGCTCCCCGGGTGGGTCCTCAGGCGGTTCTTCGGGCGTGTCTTCAGGCGGTCCTGGCTCTTCTGGTGGGTCCTCAGGCGGTTCCTCCTCGGGTGGTTCGGTCACCGTGACCTGAACCGATGCAGTGTCGTCGTCGGTTCGAACGGTCGCGGTTCGGTCGCCGACATCCGCCGGGGTCGTCTGATAGGTCAGCGAAACCGACTCTGTTTGGTCCGGTTCGAGCGAGACCGACTGACTGTCAACACCTTGTTGCTGGTCGAGATCCAGCTCCACACCCGTCTCGCCAGCTTCGCCGCCGACGTTCGTCAGGTCGGCAGCTACCTCGAGTGTGTCCCCAGCTTCGATCGAGTCGGGTGCGCTGACGCTCGATATCTCGATCGTTGCCGGCTCGAGCGGTTCCTCGACGGTCACCTGTGTCGTCGCCTCGTCGTCCTCGCTGCGGACCGTTACCTCGAGGTCGCCGACGTCTTCGGGCTGGGTCTGGTACGACAGTGTCTCGGTGTCACTCTCTCCATCCTCGAGGTCGACCTGCGTGGTGTCCACGACCTGCCCACCGATCTCGAGTGAGAGTTCCTGAGACCCCGCCGAGCCGCCGACGTTGTCGACGTTGGCCGTCACCTCGAGCGTCTCACCGGCCACCACGGGGTCGGTTGCCTCGAGGATGGAGACCGAAAACTCCGGCTCCAGATCGAGATAGTCGCCGGCGGGCTCCGTTTCGGCCCGCAGCGTTTCGTCGTAGAGATACGACGAGAGGTCGACCTCCCAGACGAGTCGCTCGTCGTCGGTCTCGGGCGTCCACTCGGCAGTGAACGTGTGGGACCCAGGCTCGAGCGTGGGCGGTTCGTCCGGGGTCGTCCCGGCGACGAACGCGCCGCCGAAGAGGTCGAGATCGTTTGGGTTCTCGTAGCCGAACGTCACCACCAGGCTGTCGTCTTCCTCGGGCGTGACGTCCTCGAGGTCGATTGTCGGCTGCTCGGGCCGTCGTTCGTCGACGCAGTCGTTCGGGTTGCTCTCGCGGATTTCATCCGGGCCAAACCAGTTGACGATGATCGTTCCGATGGTCGACCCGAAGCCGTCATCCGGGAGTCCGACGACGACTTCGTCGTTGGTTTCGTCGACGACGCCATCACCCTCACCGATCTCGAATCGGATCGTTCCGGAAAACGGGGCGTCGATTTCGTCGCCGACCGTGATCCCGTGATGAGCGTTCCCGACACCTGCCGAGTCGATGAACAGTGTTTCGACGGTCAGATCGTCGCCGTCGTCGAACGCGCCGGAGACGGTGGCCTGTGTACAGTCGGCGAACTCGATCTCGAGTTCGTCGTCATCTTCGTCATCGGTACCGTAGACGAGAACCGTGCGTTCGTCCGAGGCGACGGGGCTCTCGACGCGAACTGGGAACTCCTGGTCGTCCTCGACGAGCGCCGTCTCGAACGCCATCGTAACCGTCTCGCTGTCGCCTGGCTCGAGTTGCACCGAGTCGGTGTCCACAACGGTCGGATCGTGGCCGACGACGAACTCGAGGTCCTGTGTGACGGCGACCGCGCTCGCGTTTTCGATCTCGGCGGTCGCTTCGAGGACGTCACCGGCGTCGACGGGATCGTTCGTCTCGGTGATCGTCACGGTTACGTCGACCTCGTCCGTCCCGATCACTTCGACGTCACGGACGGCTGCGTCGTCGTCGCTTTCGACCCGGATGGGGAACGTCTGGGTTCGCCGGACGGGTGCCGTTTCGAACTCGAGGTCGACTGTCTCGGTGTCGCCGCCGGCAACGGTTACCGACTGGCTGTCGACGAGTTCGGGGTCGTGACCGACGATCAGTTCGATCTCCTGGGTCGTCTCCGACTCGGCGGTGTTCTCGAGCGTGGCCGTCACCTCGAGGACGTCGCCGGTCGCAACCGGGTCGTTCGTCTCGAGGCTCGTCACCGAAAGCGGTGGCTCATCAACGTAGACGAACACCGGGACCTCGTCCGAATCGCCCTCGGTTTCGATCCGAACTGGAAAGCGCTGGGCAGTCTCGACGACGGCGGTCTCATAGCCCATCGTGATCGTCTCGCTGTCACCCGGCTCGAGTGAGACGTCGACCGTCTCGACCACCGTCGGATCGTGGCCGACAGTCAGCTGTACCTCTCGGGTTAGCCCTGTGCCGTGGGTGTTCTCGACGTCGGCAGTCACCTCGAGAAACTCGCCTGTCTGGACCGGCGAATTCGTCTCGGTGATCGTTACGTCCAGCCCGACGTCGTCGGTGCCGATCACCTCGACGGTTTGTTCGTCGGTGCTGTCTTCGGCTTCGACCCGCACAGGGAACGACTGGGTTTGTCTGACGACCGCCGTTTCGAACTCGAGATCGATCGTTTCGGTCTCGCCAGCGCCGACAGTCACCGACTGGCTGTCGACGAGTTCGGGGTCGTGGCCGACGATGAGTTCGACATCCTGTGTCAGTTCAGAGTCAGTCGTGTTCTCGAATGTCGCCGTGACCTCGAGAACATCGCCAGCGTCGACGGGATCGTTCGTCTCGGTGATCGTCACGGCCAGCTCCGCGTCAGGTTCGCCGACGTCGTCGATCACCCACGGGCTCTCGGACGTGATTGTTCCGTGTTCGTCGATCACCCAGACAATGATCGGACAGCCGTGACAGCTGCTCTCGAGGGTAAGCGTCGCGGTGTCTCCGCTGCCGCTTACCGCCGTTTCGCCGAGAATGACGTCTGCATGCCCGAGCCACCAGACGACGCGGTCAAGCGCGCCGTCGGGATGGGCGACGTCCAGTTCGAGGTCGATTGGGTCGTCGGGGTCGACCGCGATCGAGTCGTCGGCCGGCTGTTGCCCCTCGATAGTCGGCGCTGCGGATCCGGTTTCCTCCACGGTGACCGTCCACATCGCTCGAGTGCGGTCGTCGTCGCCGACGGCGGCGGCGACCTCGTAGGTGCCAGCATCGTCGAACGTCGTCTTCCAGTAGTCGGCCCCTTGATTGCCGTAGTACGCGCTGTGCCAGGGTCCCATCGACCAGCCGGCGTACGCTCCGTCGACAAACCACTGCGTTTGACCACCGTACTCTCCCAACGCATCCGATTCAACCTCGAAGAGCACTGTGGTTCCTGGCTGAACGGTGAGCTCGCGGTCCGGCCGCGTCTGTGTCGCGTCGAGTTCGTCGACCTCGAGGACGTCGACCGTCTGCTCGGCCGCGTCGCCATCGACCTCGAACCGGACCGTGACCGTCTCGTCCTGCTCGACCGGAGACGTCCGGAAACTGACGTAGTCGAGCGTTCGGCTCTCCCCGGGATCGACCGGCGTCTCGATCGTCGATCGATGCTCACCCTCGTAGAACGCGTCGACGACGGCTCGAACCGGCGTGGTGCCGGTGTTTTCGACTTCGACCGTTACCTCGAGCAGCGACCCACCGTCGACGGGCGCGTTCGTCTCGAGGATTCGGACCTCGGTAGCGCCGTCGTCTTGGACGGCACGGCCCCGTCTGATCAGCCCCCGTTCGATCGCTTCCACACTCCCCGTAAGCGTCGCCGCCAGACCGCCACCGGCAGCGAGATAGCTGCGTCGCCGCATGATATCAGTTACCACGACAAATGATATAACCCATTGTGGGGGTTCTCCTGACCGTTATTTTTTGCGACGAGATGAGCACGAAACCGACAGGCGAACGGACCGTCAGACGACCGCGCTTGCCACGAGCGACTGCAGTCGTGATCGGTGTCACCCCCACTGATCGAGTGAAACGGTGCGAATACTGTCAGTATCCGATGGAAGTGACACTGTCTGCTGGTTGTCAGTCCCTTATCCGGACAGCCGTAATGAGATATAATTAGCCATGCTCGAGCGACCAGATGCCGTCCTGGCTGCGATTCCGCTGCTTGCGGTAAGTGGACTCGTCGTTCGATCAGCGATCGCGATGACGGGCGTCGCGACGGGGCTTCTTGCGATCCCACTTGCACCCATCGGCTATCTCGCTGCCCTCGTGTTCGTCTTTCGGGAGCTACTTACCGGACCAGTCGCAACGGCAGCGGCCGAAACCTGAGATGTGTTCGCTGGCGGCCCCGCCGCGACTCAACAGGTTTAAGAATCCGCTGGGGATAGCTAGTCCTACTATGGCCAAGAAAGGAATAGTCGGTAGCGCGGGCCGCTTTGGCGCACGCTACGGTCGCGTTGCCCGACGTCGCGTCAGTGAGATCGAAGACGACATGCAAAACGCCGAGGTCGACGGCGACTCCGTCACCCGTGTCGGCACCGGTATCTGGAAGAACGAAGAGACCGGCGAAGTCTTTACTGGCGGTGCCTACCGCCCGGAGACGCCTGCCGGCCGCACTGTCAAGCGTTCGATCCGCGCCGCACTGGCAGAAGACGAATAACGACCACGGATACTGATTCAGTATGAGTTACAAATGCTCTCGCTGTAAGCGCGACGTCCAGATCGACGAGTACGGCGGCGTTCGCTGCCCCTACTGTGGTCACCGCGTGCTCCTGAAAGAGCGCAGTCGCGACGTCAAGGAAGTCGGCGTTCAGTAACCGCGCGTGTCTTCTCACGACGCGACCCTCGAGTTCGAGTATGAGACGCCGTCTCGTGCTCAACTCGTCGCCGAAAGCGTCAGCCGCGAGATCGGCGAGATCGACGACGACCGCTCCCAGACAACCATCGAGCACCAGCAGTCGGTCGTCCGAATCGAGATCGCCGCCGCGGACGTAATCGCCCTGCGAGCAGCACTCAACACCTGGTTTTCGCTCGTCGATGTCGCCGAACGGACGGCTACTATCGGCGAACGCACACTCGAGTCGTCGTAAGCAGAGTGGCGACTCGAGTCACGCTGTGTGACCAACCCAAATCGCAGTCACACCGCACAGACCGGCTCTGGGTGCCGAACTGTGATTGTTCTGCGCTCGCCGGACAGGACGGTCGCGACAGTCGTTATACTGACACCTGAACCGATGGACACACATCGCACAGTCGTCGTGCGATGCGATGTGCAGTGACGTTCAGTGGGTACTCTCACATGTGCTATCAGCCACCACAGCACGGCCGCGACGCCAACATCTGAATACGCAGTTGGGGTGTGCTTGCTGGGGCGCGCTGATCGACGACAAAGCTTGGCTTTATCCGTCCGGAGGGCGACGGTCGAGATATGCAAGGTAATCTACCGCCGGAAGCACAGGAGAAAATCGAACAGCTGCAGGACCTTCAGGAGACCGCACAGACGGTCGCCGTCCAGAAACAGGAAGCCGAATCGAGCCTCACCGAGGCCGAAAACGCTCTTGACGAGCTCGAGACCATCGACGAGGAGACGCCAATGTACCGGAAGGTCGGCGAACTGCTCGTCGAGACGGAGTACGACGAGGCCGAAGACGACCTCGAGGACAAGGTCGACTCCCTCGAGATCCGCCTCGAGACCCTCGAGAAACAGGAAGAGCGCGTTCAGGACCAGTTCGAAAGCCTTCAGGGCGAGCTCGAAGAGCTCCTCGGTGGCGGCATGGGCGGCGGCCCAAGCCCAGCAGGCGGCCCAGGCGCTGGCGGCGCATAAATGCCGACTGACGAGCCGACGGCCGACGACGTCGTCCAGACGGCGTCGGACGCTGCGGAAGGCTACGTCTTCTCGCAGTACAAACAGTCGGCCGTACGCGATCTCGACGTCACTGTAACGTTCGAGGACGGCGTCCTCGAGGTCGACGTCTATCTCAACGTACCCGGTGACGAGGAGACGGCCGATACCGAACAAGTCGCCGACAACGCCGCACTCGCGGCGCGGGAAGCGGTCGACGAACTGTTCGGCGAATAAGCGAGTGGTCGGTCGACGGCCACACATGCCGTTTTCGACACAGCACTGAACCAAGAGCGCGCCGCTTGTGGAGCCGAACGGACTCGCTGCGGTGCCGTTGAAAGACAGTTCGAGAGCGACTGCACCGAGAGCGGTGTCGCCGGTTACAGCCGAACCGATCGCATCGCCGCCGTGCGATGGACCCGTACAGTGAGTTGCAACGGCGACTGGAGCCCGCAGGTAAACTCAGCGCGTCGGGGCCAGCAACTCGATCGGATGCGGAACGTCGCGCTCGAGCAGCGTCTCGAGTTGGTCGCCACAGGACGTCCCGGAGGCGACGACGGTCGCTGCCGTCTCGAACTCCTGGGCCAGTCGGTCGCCGACGTCCATACTTAGCTCGTAGTACTCCTGTTTGTATCCGAACGAGCCGGCCATCCCACAGCACTCCACACTCGAGGTCCGTGGGTCGTAGCCACAGCGCTCGAGCAGCGCTGTCGTCGGGGCCTCGAGGCCGAGCGTTCGCTGCTGGCAGTGGGAGTGGTAGGCGATCGACACAGCTTGCTCGTCGGTCCCGCCATCGGCGGTCGCAAGCGCGTCCGGGTCGGCGCCGTGCTCGAGGAGGCCGTAGACGTAGTGACACACCTCGTAGCTGTTGTCCCGGAGACGCTCGAACGAGCGGTTGGGCAGCAAGCGTTCGTACTCGCGGTGGAACGCCGCCAGATCGGACGGCTCGATGACAACGAGATCCCGGCCGGCATCGAGATCCTCAACGACGGCGCCGTAGAGGCGACTGGCCTGTCGATCTGCCGTGGCGATCATCCCCTGTGAGAGCGGCGCGCGGCCGCTTTCAGGGAGATCGGGGACGCTGACCGGAACGCCGAGTGCCTCGAGTGTCCTGACCGCGGCTTTCCCGCGGTCGGTATCGACGTGATTCGTGTAGACATCGGGGTAAAGGACGGCCTCGCGGTCGATCGCTGTCTCGCTGGCTTCGGACGCGGCGCGTTCTGCGCGGCGTCTCGAGGTCGCCACGCCGCCTCGGTTCTCGAACCAGTCGACGAGCGTCTCGCGCTGGAAGCTCGGCAGGTCGCGACGCTGGTCAATGCCGAGGGTGGACTCGAGTACTCTGCGAGCAGGGCCAGTCTGGGCCAGCCAGTTCGAGACGGGTGCCGTCGTGGAGCCGAGTTTCGCGACCGTGTCGATGTTTCCGAAGAACCGCTTGCCGAGGTCGAGGCCACCAGTCTCGGCGTCAGGTGTGAGACCATCGACGAGGAAGTCGTACGACTCGCCATTGCCCTCGCGATTGATGCGATCCCTGACGACGGTGTTGATCCACGGGATATCGATTTTCACCGGACAGGCGTTGACACACTGTGAACAGCCCGTACAGAGGTCGTTGAACTCAGCGGCGCTCTCCTGACCGTGGACGCCGGCTTCCCAGCCAGTGGCGATGCCGCCCGAATACGTCTCGCCGCCGAAGGCGTGACCGCCGACGGCCTGGAAGTTCGAACACGAGTTCGAACAGGCACCACACCGAATACAGTACAGCGTCTCGCGGAGCAGGTCGTCCTCGCGCATGTCCATGCGGCCGTTGTCGAGCAAGACGAGGTGGAACTCGCGGTCGGGCTCGGTGCCTGCCGAGGTATTTGCGTCCGCGTTCGCGCCCGCGAGGGGCTGGTCTGGGGCGTCGAAATCCAGTGTCGGCGACGCAGTCGGCGGCGTCAGCATCGTCACGTACTGGGAGATGGACTGGCCCGTCGCGCTCTTTGCGATCAGGTCGACGAACGGCTCGAGGTCCCGAACCGACGGAATCAGCTTCTCCACGCCGGCGATGGCGACGTGGGTGTCGGGTGTGACGGCACACTTGCGGGCGTTGCCCTCGTTCGTGACGAGCGCCATCGTCCCGGTTTCGGCGACGACGAAGTTCGCGCCCGTGATCCCCACGTCGGCCTCACGGATGCGTTCGCCCAGATAGTCGCGAGCGAACTGGGTGAGTTCTTCGGCCGTTTCGAACGGTTCGTCGGGGTCGAAGCGCTCGGTGAACAACTCGGCGATCTCCGGCTGGCTGATATGCATCGCCGGCCCGACGATGTGAGAGGGCGTGTCGTCTGCGACCTGCAACACCCACTCGCCGAGATCCGTCTCGTAGACGTCGGTGCCGTTGGTCTCGAGTGCCTCGTTGAGGTCGATCTCTTCGGTGGTCATCGACTTCGATTTGACGACGGATGGCTGCTCACCGGTGGCCGAATCCGACCGTTCGGCGACGACATCCGAAACGTAGGCGTTCGCGTCCGCAGCGTCGTCGGCGACGTAGACCGTCCCGCCGTTTGCTTCGACTGCGTCCCGAACCGTCTCGAGCAACTCGGGGAGTCGATCGATCGCATCCTCTTTGATCGATCGTGCATCGGCCCGCAGCGTCTCGATATCGTCCGTCTCGGCGTAGGTCTGTGCCTGACGCGCGCTCATCGCGCTCGAGTGGGCGTGGACAGCCTCACCTTCGGTCTCGAGGAGCTGTCGGATGCGGGCGGCCATCTCGCTTTTAGAGCCGGGCTGGTGGGTTCGCTCTGCCATCGTGCTCACCGATCCTCCAGAACGATCACGCTGACTGTCCCGGGGCCGTGGACACCATGGACGAGGTCACCCATGTCCGCCGTTGCGCTCCGGCCAGTCGCGAAGACGATACTCTTCCGGTCGGCAAAACAGTCCTCGAGGCGGTCGAATCCGGCTCCGAGATCCGCCACGACGTCACTTGCGGCGACGACCGCGACGTGCTGATTGGGGTAGAGACTGACCGGTTCGTCGCCCGCAGCCCGTGATTCGATGGCGACGGTGCCGTACTCGGCGATCCCGAACGTGGCAGGCGTAACGCCGGTCCGCGCGTCCTCGAGCTCACCGGCCGTCGGCCGCGTCGTCACCGACTCCGGCTGTGAGACGCCGTCGAACGGGAGGGGGACACCGACAGCAGGTGCCTCGAGGACGGCTGCGATTCGCTCAGTCGCATCGACTGCCGGCACTCGTTCGACGCCGACCTCGAGAGACTCGAGGGCGCGTTCGAACCGGCCGACGGTATCGATTGTCATCAGATACCACATTCGAACCGATGATAAATAGACTGGCGGTCGCCGACACTGACTGACTCGGGCAAATCGATACGCGCCGCTCGGGTCGAATGATCGCGTAGAAAACAGTCGTTATCGGCGGTGGCTACGCGCTGTCAGTCACTGCATCGCTTTGACCCAGCCGGGAACGGACGCCATGCCGTCTTTGTCCTCCCAGCCGTGTTCGCGGAGATACGTCTCGAGGTCCGTAAACTCGAAACCGAGCTGCGCCTCGAGCGCGTCGATATCGGCGCTGTAGCCGACCTCGTTGAACCACTCGCACATCACGGTGAACTCCTCGCCGAAGCTGTCGTAGGCGTCCTCGATCGGGACGTAGACCGGCTCGACATCGACACCGGTGACGTTCGAGAGCGTCTTGGCAGTCTCGGCAAGGGTTAACTCGTCGCCGGCGAGTTCGACGTGCTCGCCAACGAACGCGTCGGGGTTTTCGAACGCGACCGTAGCCGCGCGGCCGACGTCGTCAACGTCGATCATCTGGAGGGCAACGCCGTCCGCGAGTGGCAGCGCGAGCTGGCCGTCCTCGACGATATCCGCAGCGAACGCCTCGAGATTCTGGAAGAAGAACACGGGCTGGAGGACGGTCATCGGTAACTCGAGCCGTTGGGCGTACTGGTCGATCTCGTCGGCCGAATCGAAGTGGGGGACGCCGGTGTCTTTCTCGTGGCTCCCGACGCCGCTGAAGACGAACTGGTCGACGCTCGCCTCGCTTGCGACGTCGGCGATGTTCTTCCCCTGCTGGACCTGCGTCTCGTAGCCTTGGGTCCAGAAGTTGGTGACGGCGAAGACGGCGTCGACGTCGGCGACGTGCGGTTCCAGGGACGATTTGTCGTTCAGGTCTCCTTCGACCACTGTCACGCCCTGGTCGGCCAGTTCCTGTGCGCGGTCGCCCGAGGCGTCACGGGTCAGCCCGGAGACGTCGAAGTCGGTGTCGGCCTCGAGGAGGTGTTCGACGACCGATCCGCCCTGATTGCCGGTCGCACCGGTAACGAGGACGCTCGTGGTCATCTCAGTCCACCTCGCCGAAGCACGTGGCAGTGAGTGGAGACGAGACGACCGTGGTTGGAACGGGACGTGAAACTGGTTTCATTACGTTATCTGATTCGCCTTGAAACCTACATATACGCTTGGCGACATGAACGATACTAGCTTACACCGATGTTACCACATTTCCCTGAGAATACACGTTGGTAATGATTGCAGCTGTGGCTACGCTGGTGGACGATCCACTGATACGGTCTGCTGTCCGTCGGTTCCGGCGCAACCGGGAACCGTCCTGCGGTCGCGCCGGTACATCGGTACAGCAGACCGTATGAAAACAGAAAAATCGGTCGCGAGTGAGTCGCTACTGTTCGCAGATCTCGAGGAAGTTCTCGAAGATCTCGTCGCCTTCTTCCGTGTGGGCGACCTCCGGGTGCCACTGGACGCCGTAGAGATCACGGTCGGTATCGCTCATTGCTTCGACACCGCAGACGTCGCTTTTGGCCGTGAGTTCGAAGCCGTCAGGCAGTTCCTTAACCTCGTCAGCGTGGCTCGCCCAGACGCGGGTTTCGGGGTAGAGCGAGCCCGTCAGTGGGTCATCTCCGTCGAGAATGTCGACGTTGACGTCGGCGTAACCGCCGTACTCCCCGCTGCCGACACGGCCACCCAGTTCTTCGGCGATCAGTTGCATTCCCAGACAGATCCCGAGGACTGGCACGTCCGCCTCGAGGTAGTCTGCGGATTTCCCGATTCGGTCCATATCCGGGCCACCGGAGAGGACGACGCCATCAGCGTCGACGTCCTCGGGGGGTGTCTCGTTGTCGAGCAGCTCCGTTTCGACGCCGAGGTCGCGAAGCGCGCGGCGCTCTAAGTGGGTGAACTGACCGTGGTTGTCCACCACGACGATCTTCGTCATTGACTGGCCATAGCCAGTCACCCGGTAAAAACGGTCCGGAACGTGTTCTGGGGGAGAGAGTGACTTGAACCGGTCCGATCAGCGCACGCTTGTTGGCTCTGTAGCCAACAAATTTATTCTGTACACCAATCCCACATACTACTTCAGTTTCTCACCCATCTGCTCTAAAATTCTGGTTTCTTCAATCATTTTCACGAGGTATACCAAAACGTTCATACATGCACCAGCAGTATTCGTAGGTATGACACTCGAGGCCGAGTCGGTGGGCAGTCAGCCGGACAACGACGGCACTGTCGTCACGGCAATCGATGAGATCGATGGTCGATCGCACCTCGTTATCGCCGATATTACGCGAGATGATGTCTGGCTCTCGATACCGGAGCGAGCAGCTGTTTCGCTCGAGACGTGGCGATAGAGAGGCAGGTCAGTGTCGTCGTCTCTGGTTCCGGTACGTTTATACTCGTTTCACCGGAGCATACACGTATGACAGTCGATCTCAGTGAGTTCAAGCATTCGTCGTGGATCACTGCGGGCGGAACAGTGGTCGGATATCTGTTGATTCTTGCCGTACTGACGGTGGCACTGTTTATTGTTCCGTGGCTGGTCTTCGCGGCGCTATAGCGCCTCAAAACGAGTCGCACGCTCTGTTGTTCTCGAGTCGTACCGTCTGATCGAGCTATCGCTCGCTCTCGACGGTGAGAGAACAGAAAAAAACGGCCAGTTCAGGCGAAGGTTTTCGAGACGTCTTCGGTTTCATCCGAGTCAGCCTGGACTTTCTCCCAGGCGTTACGGAAGTCTTCCATACGGATCTCGGTTCGCTCGTCGCGGATGGCGAACATCCCGGCTTCCGTACAGACGGCCTTGACGTCGGCACCGGAGGCCTCTTCGGCTTCTGCAGCCAGTTCCGCGAAGTCAACGTCGTCAGCGACGTTCATCCCACGGGTATGGATCTCGAAGATGATTTTGCGGCCTTCCTGGTTGGGCTTTGGCACCTCGATGAGGCGGTCGAAGCGGCCAGGACGGAGGATCGCGCGATCGAGCATATCGAAGCGGTTCGTCGCGGCAATAATGCGGATCTCACCGCGTTCCTCGAAGCCGTCCATCTCGCTCAGAAGCTGCATCATCGTCCGCTGGACCTCGGCGTCGCCCGACGTTTTCGACTCCGTTCGCTTGGCAGCGATGGCGTCGATCTCGTCGATGAAGATCACGGCGGGTTCGTGCTCGCGGGCGACCTTGAACAGGTCGCGGACGAGCTTTGCACCCTCGCCGATGAATTTGTGGACCAGTTCCGAGCCGGCCATCTTGATGAAGGTGGCGTCGGTCTGGTTGGCGACGGCTTTTGCGAGCATCGTCTTCCCGGTGCCCGGCGGCCCGTAGAGCAAGACGCCGCTCGGTGGGTCGATCCCGACATCGTCGAACATCTCGGGCTTCTCGAGGGGCATCTCGACGGTCTCGCGGACCTCTTGCATCTGCTCTTCGAGCCCACCGATATCCTCGTAGCTGACTTCCGGGCTCTCGGTGACTTCCATCACGCGGGCACGCACGTCAGTCTCGCTCGAGAGACTCTTCACGATAGACAGCGAGTTGTTGACGGCGACCCGGGCGTCTGGGTCGATTTCGTTACGGAGTTCGTCGGTGACCTCCGTCAGCGCCTCCTGGTTGTTGCCGTGCTGTTTGATAATGACGCCTTCGTCCGTGATCTCCTGGACGGTGGCGACGAACAGCGGTGACTGCTTGAGTTTCTTGTTCTCGTGTGTGAGTCGCTCGAGTTTCTGCTGGTACTTGTTATTCTCGGCGTTGGCATCGAGGAGCTTGTCCCGCATCTCCTCGTTTTGCGCCTCGAGGATCTCCAGCCGTTCCTCGAGCGCCTGGATCTTCTCCTGTTGGGACGCCTCGTCCTCGTCGTATGGGAGGTCGACGTCGTCCACAGTGTCGCTCATCACCCGTCTCTTGGGTGTTGCTTCATAAGAGGCTTCGGGTAGGTGTACTCGACCTCAAAATATAACTATCGAGCATTTATTGAAACAGAAAATATTATTACCTTGTATCCGAAACGGGAGGATGATGAGTGCTTCAGAGTCGTTGCGACACGAGGCCGAACCGAGGGGGACGTGGGATGACGTCAGAGAGCTACCACCGAGTGCGAAACTCGTCGCGAAGGTCCTCGAGTACAACGACACGATGACCCAACAGCAGATCGCCGACGAGACGCTCCTGCCGTCTCGAACCGTTCGATACGCACTGAACCGCCTCGACGAGGAAAACGTCATCGACTCTCGATTTTCCTTTTCCGACGCTCGTAAGCGACTGTACAGTCTCGACATCCAGGAGTAACGCGCGTTCTGTCCGAGACAGCTGCCCCCCGTTTCACACTCAAGTCTGTCGTTCGTTCACTTTCACTTCAGTTACAGAATCCCTTTAGGACGCGCTTGCCAAACACGTGGCAATGACGCGGGTACTACATACGGGCGATACCCACATCGGGTACCAGCAGTACAACTCGCCCGATCGACGCCAGGACTTTCTCGAGGCGTTTCGTGACGTGGTCAACGATGCGGTCGCCGACGACGTCGACGCCGTGATCCACGCCGGCGACCTCTTTCACGACCGCCGTCCGGGACTGGTTGATTTGCAGGGCACCGTCGAAATCCTGCGAACACTCGCTGACGCCGACATTCCCTTTCTCGCCGTCGTCGGCAACCACGAGGGCAAACGCGACGCCCAGTGGCTCGATCTCTTCGCCGATCTCGGTCTCGCGACGCGACTCGGTGCCGAACCCGAACTCGTCGACGACGTCGCCGTCTACGGACTGGATTTCGTTCCCCGATCGCGACGGGACGACCTCGAGTACGAGTTCGCCCCCGTGCCCGAGGCAGCCGACCACGCGGCGCTGGTGAGCCACGGCCTGTTCGAACCGTTCGCCCACGCCGACTGGGACACCGAGCGACTGCTTACCGAATCGACGGTCGAGTTCGACGCCGTCCTGCTCGGAGACAACCACAAACCCGACACCGCGGAACTGCACGACACATGGATCACCTACTGTGGCTCGACCGAACGTGCAAGCGCAAGCGAACGCGAAGACCGAGGCTACAACCTCGTCGACTTTACCGACGACGCCGTCTCGATCAGCCGCCGTGGTCTCACTGAGACCCGCGAATTCGTCTTCGTTGATGTCGACCTCGAAGACGGTGAAGGCGTCGACCGCGTTCAAGAACGCGTTCGTGAGTACGACCTCGAGGACGCCGTCGTCATCGTGACGATCGACGGTGAGGGGCGACCGATTACGCCAGCGACAGTCGAGACGGCGGCCATCGACCGCGGGGCACTCATCGCCCGCGTCAACGACCGGCGAGAGCTGCCTGACGATGACGAGGAGCTATCGGTCCGCTTTGCCGACCCCGACGCCGCCGTTCGTGACCGTGTCCGTGAACTGGGGCTCAGCGACGCCGCCCTCGAACTCGACGAAACCGTTCGAAACGACGAGCTCGTGGATTCGAACGTCCGCGAAACCGTCGAACGACGCGTCAGGGAAATTCTCGAAGCGGACACAGCCGCGTTCGACCCTGCTCCCGAGCGCGAGCGCGACGACGAGGACGTGACGACGGTTGCAGACCAGCTTGCCGACGGCGACGAAGACAGCGCGGAGACGACCACGCCAGAGGATGAGGCAAGCGACGAGCCCACAGACACCGCCTCGCTGGGTGATTTCGCATGAGAGTCGACCGTATCCGGCTGCTGAACTTCAAATGCTACGACGAAGCCGAACTCGGGCTCGAGCGCGGTGTGACCGTCGTCCACGGCGTCAACGGCAGCGGGAAGTCGACGCTGCTCGAGGCCGTGTTCTTCGCGCTGTACGGCTCGAAGGCACTGGATGATCGCACCTTAGACGACGTGATCACGACCGGCGAAGACGAAAGCGAGGTCGAACTCTGGTTCACGCACGACGGTCGTGAGTACCACATCGAGCGCCACCTCAAACTCAGAGGTGATCGTGCGACAACGGCGAAATGCGTCCTCGAGACACCGACTGAGACGATCGAGGGTGCACGCGACGTTCGCCGCGAGGTGACCGAACTGCTCCGGATGGACGCCGACGCGTTCGTCAACTGCGCCTACGTCCGCCAGGGCGAGGTCAACAAGCTGATCCACGCCTCGCCGAGCGATCGCCAGGACATGATCGACGACCTCCTCCAGCTTGGCGCACTCGAGGCCTACCGCGAACGGGCCAGCGACGCTCGTCTCGGCGTCAAGACGGTCCTCGACGGCCAGCAGGAGGTCCTCGAGGATCTCCGCAAACAGGTCGAGCAGAAAGAAGGGAAGGAGCTTCACGAGCGCCTGAACGGCCTCGAATCCCGTCAAAACGACGTTCGCGAGGATATCGATCACTTCGAAACGCAGCGTGAGCAGGCACGAACCACCCTCGAGCGCGCCGAAGACGTCCTCGAGCGCCACGCAGAAACGCGCGAGGAGGTCGCGACGCTCGAGGACGAGATCGAGGAGCTGCGCTCGAAAATTTCCGAGACCGAGCGCAAACGCGAGAACGCAAAAGACGAGATTCGAGACCTCGAGGACCGACGCGAGGAACTCGCCGCGGAACGCGATGAGCTGCTGGCCGAGACCGATCTCGAGAGCCCCGACAACGACGCCGTCAACGCCCGTCTCGAGACACTCGAGGCACGCGACGATGAGCTCCGGGATGCGCTCGAGGAGGTTCGGGTGGCGATCACGGAGACCACGAGCGAGATCGAACGTCGCCGCGAGACGGCCGCCGACCTCGAGCCCAAAGCCGAGGCTGCCCGCAAGCAAGCCGACGAGATCGATGCCAAACTCGAGACCGACGCGGATGCGATCGAGGACCGTGAAGCGAAGGTGGCGGATCTCGAGGCACAGATCACCGCTGCACGCGAGC
Organism: Natronorubrum sp. A-ect3; assembly: GCF_041821125.1. Classification (NCBI taxonomy): domain Archaea; kingdom Methanobacteriati; phylum Methanobacteriota; class Halobacteria; order Halobacteriales; family Natrialbaceae; genus Natronorubrum; species Natronorubrum sp. A-ect3. Next base: position 799,611 of record NZ_JBGUBB010000002.1, read on the forward strand.
GATTTACCGATGCGCCAGTCGACTTCGGTGACGCCACTGCCCATCGCGACTCGCTCGACACACAACGGGCGCAGCTGACCGACGAGATCGGTGACGTCACCGCCGATATCAGGACGGTCGAGAACGCGATCGAGGAGGGCGAGCGGCTGCTCGAGGAGGGGAAGTGCCCCGAATGTGGCCAGCCCGTCGAGGACTCACCACACGTCGACGTGCTGGACGACAAACGCGAGGAACTCGCGGAACTTAACGATCGACGCGAGGCCCTTGAGGCCGACCGCGACGACCTCGACGACCGACTCGAGCGCGCCGAGGAACTTTGCGAGGCCGAACGACAGGTCGATCGACTCGAGGAGAACCGGAACAACATCGAGCAACTGCTTGCGGAGAAACGCGAGACGCTCGCGGAGCGACGCGACCAGCGCGAGCAGCTACGCGAAGACGCCGAGGAGCACGAGGCCGACGCCGAATCGAAACGCGCCACCGCTGACGATCTCGAGGACGAAGTCGCCGACCACCGAGCCGAACTCGGCGCGATCAACACCGAACGCAGTGAGATCAAGGACGCGCTCGAGTCACTCCAGCGTCTCGCCGACATCGGCGATGAACGTGCCGACCTCGAAACCGAAATCGACACGCTGCGTGAGCGCCGTCGGGACTGGCAGACCATGAACGACGAGCGCCGCGAGGCGCTCTCGAGCAAACGCGACCGCAAGCGCGACCTCGAGTCGGAGTTCGACGATGAACGCGTTGTGAGCGCCCGTGAAAACAAACAAAACGCCGAGAACTACCTCGAGAAAGTCGACGCGAAACTCGAGGAACTCGAGGAGAAACACGCCAACCTCCAGAACGCGATTGGGGCCGCCGAACGGGAACTCGAGGAACTCGAGGAACTTCGTGAGCGTCTCGACGCCGTCGAGACACGTTGTGAGCGCCTCGAGTCGCTGTACGACGAAGCCGAGACGCTACAGGCGACGTATGGCGACCTGCGGGCGGAACTCCGCCAACAAAACGTCGAGACGTTAGAGCGGCTGCTCAACGAGACGTTCGAGCTGGTCTACCAGAACGACTCCTACGCGGCGATCGACCTCGACGGCGAGTATCGGCTGACCGTCTACCAGAAAGACGGCGAAACGCTCGAGCCCGAACAGCTCTCGGGTGGCGAACGGGCGCTGTTCAATCTCAGTCTGCGGTGTGCGATCTATCGGCTACTCGCCGAAGGGGTCGAGGGAACGGCCCCGCTGCCGCCGCTGATTCTGGACGAGCCGACGGTCTTCCTCGATTCGGGCCACGTCACGCAACTGGTCTCGCTGGTCGAATCGATGCGCGACCTCGGCGTCGAACAGATCGTCGTCGTGAGCCACGACGAGGAACTCGTCGGGGCGGCGGACTCGCTCGTCCGTATCGAAAAGGATTCGACGTCGAACCGCTCGCGACTCGAGCGCGGTGAGCCACCCGAGGGAGAGCTGCTCGCATCCGACTGACCGAGACACTGCGAGAGGAAGGGGTGAGTGTTAGAGATCCGTATCAACTGTTGTCAGCAGTCTTGCTGGAGTGTGTTTCGGTCGTCGTTGATTCGCAACCGTCACCCATCGAAATTCGTTCGAGCGCTGTCGCACATGTGTCTGTAGTCCGATACCCACGTTCGCCGCCAACTTCGACCGTTTCGAGCAGGCCAGCAGCCGACAGCACCGTGAGTCGGCCGTGGAGATCACTCTCACAGAAGTCGTACGCGTCGAGCAGTGTTCGGATCCCAAGCGGGCCGCGGTCCTCGAGCTCGACCAGCAGGCCAAGTGTCGCCTCGTCGTGAACGTTCGTCAGGAGCGTCCGAACCGGCTCGGAGACGGTACGGGCAGCCGTCTCGAGAGCGGACTCGTCGACGGCCTCGAGACGGTCGTTCTGGATGTAACACTCGTTGCCGTTCTGTGGATCCCGAACGAGACTTGCACGTTCGGAGCGTTTAAGAAGCAGATATCGTTTGCCGGTGTCGTCGTGAACGGTTTTCATGATCAGGTATGATCGTCCGGTGGCGGACGTTGGGTGACCGCCATTGAAGTAGTTTCGCCTGCACCCTATTCCATCGGTTCCGTGGGACGGTCGGCATCGTCGTCATCCGCTGGCGCAGTGGCGTCGTTCGTTCGTTGGAACACCCGATAACGATGAAACGCGAATCCTGTGAGGACGAGGCCGGCGGCCACCAGATAGGTGCTATACGTGACTTCGCTCTCGAAAATAAAAAAGAGGAGTCCGAGTGCAAAGGCCAAGACCGCTGCGTTAACGACGAGCACCAGCGCCCAGAACTGTGTCAGCAGGTCGCTGTCGACATCGGTCTCGGAACCCGATAGGCCGGAGACGGTTTCATCTTCTTCGAACTCCGATCTGAGATCCGACCGCAGATCTGACCCTGCGTCTTCGGTCGAAACCCGAGGAATGGTAATGGAGTCACTGTCGGGGTCTCTGAACTCCGCTTCAGGATCGTACTCGTCGGGTTCGTTCTCGGTCCGGTCGGATACCACAGGTGAACGGAGGACAACGATCCAAAAAAACGTTCGCGTTCGACCGTCTCGGCTGACTATCCCACACTGCTCGCTACTGTGTCTCGACGCAATCACACCCATCCGGCAGGGTGCGCTGGAATGGACGCCAGCTGACGGCGTCAGGCGACTTCTGCCAAAGAGAACGTCTGGGAGGTCTCGACCCACGCGAGCGGATTCTCGGCGTCGTAAAAGACGACACCATCATCCGTTTCATAGGACTCGACCGTCGCGGTGCCCGCTGGTTCACTACGTGGCTCGCTTCGATCCGTCGTGTCGTCGTTGACGTGGGTGGACACTTCAATCACCTATACTCGTGGTATGTGTTACCACATTATATGTCTTGCTGCACCTGCAATACTCAGACAGACCTGAGGAGTCGACCGAATTGTGGGGGTTTTTATCCAGTCACTGCCAACTCCGACACCATGACTGAGGCGGGCCAAACCGGACTCTCGGAGTTTTCTCAAGAGCCCGACGAGCGACCGGACGAAGAGGCAGTTGCCGTCGCAGGCAACGGTGGATCGAACGCTGGTGAGGTGATCGACGTCATCGAGGAAACGCTCCCCGAAGCCGACGGCGACCTCGAGCTAGCCGTGATGCAGGTCGACTACACCATCGCCGGCTACGGCGACGAGGAACGACCGATCATGCACGTCTTCGGACGGACAGCCGACGGCAGCTTAGAACACATCCAGATCGTCGGCTTTCAGCCGTACTTCTACGCGCCGACGGATTCACTCGAGCGCCCGCCCGAAGAGCAGTACGACCGGCTCACTGGCAGCCGCGACGTCGATGCAGACGGCGAGCCGTATGAGAGTATTCGTGGCGAGAAACTGACCAAAATTTTCGGCCAGACGCCGCGGGACGTCGGGCAAGTGCGTGATGAGTTCCAGCATTTCGAAGCCGACATTCTCTTTCCGAACCGGTTTCTGATCGACAAAGACGTCCGCAGCGGCATTCGCGTGCCCGAACGCCGGGCCGAGGACGGCTCGTTAGTCGTCCCCCACGACGAGGTCGAAGCCACGGACGTCGACGCCGATCCGCGCGTCTGTACGTTCGACATCGAGGTCGACGACCGCTCGGGTTTCCCCGAGGACGGCGAGGAGCCGATCGTCTGTCTCACCAGCCACGACTCCTACCGCGACGAGTACATCATGTGGCTCTACGAGGCCCCGATCGGCGACGGCCCGATCCCCGACGCGATCACCGACTACGAGCCAATCGAGGGCGAACTCGAGCACGAAGTCCGGAGCTTCACGGAGGAAGAAGCGATGCTCGAGGCCTTCGTCGACTACGTCCGAGACACCGATCCCGACGTCCTGACGGGCTGGAACTTCGAGGACTTCGACGCACCGTACTTCCTCGACCGCCTCGAGGAACTACAGGGCCCCCACCACGAGTACGATCTCGAGATCGATCGCCTCTCTCGTGTCGACGAGGTCTGGCGCAGCAACTGGGGTGGCCCCGATATCAAAGGCCGGGTCGTCTTCGACCTGCTGTATGGCTACCAGCGGATGGTGTTCTCAGAACTCGATTCCTACCGGCTGGACGCCGTCGGCGAGGCCGAACTTGGCGTCGGCAAGGAACGCTACGCCGGCGACATTGGCGACCTCTGGGAGGACGACCCCACCCAACTGCTCGCGTACAACCTTCGGGACGTCGAACTCTGTGTCGAACTCGACCGCCAACAGGAGATCATCCCGTTCTGGGACGAAGTGCGCTCTTTTGTCGGCTGTAAACTCGAGGACGCCCCCACACCCGGCGACGCAGTCGACATGTACGTCCTCCACGAAGCCCACGGCCGCTTCGCGCTGCCCTCGAAGGGGCAACAAGAGGCCGGCGAGGAGTACGAGGGTGGTGCGGTGTTCGACCCGATTACGGGCGTCAAAGAGAACGTCACCGTCCTCGACTTGAAGTCGCTGTACCCGATGTGTATGACGACGGTCAACGCCTCGCCGGAGACGAAAGTCGATCCTGACGAGTACGATGGAGAGACCTACGTCGCACCCACCAAACCCGAACCGATCCACTTCCGCAAGGAGCCCGACGGCGTCATGCGCGAGATGATCACCGAACTGCTCGCCGAGCGCGAGGAGAAGAAATCGCTGCGAAACGAGTACGAACCCGGTTCGCTCGAGTACGAGCAGTACGACCGCCAGCAGGGTGCAGTAAAGGTCATCATGAATTCGCTTTATGGTGTGTCAGGGTGGGAACGGTTTCGGCTATATGACAAGGAAGCAGCAGCCGCAATCACTGCTACTGGGCGCGAAGTCATCGAATTCACGGAAACTGCCGCAAACGAGATTGATTATCAGGTCGCGTATGGTGACACCGATTCGGTCATGCTCGAGCTCGGTCCTGATGTCCCGAAAGAAGACGCCCTCGAGCAATCCTTTGAGATCGAGGAGTACATCAACAGCCGGTACGACGACTTCGCTCGAGAAGACCTAAACGCCGAAGCGCATCGGTTCCAGATCGAGTTCGAGAAACTGTACCGACGATTCTTCCAGGCGGGCAAGAAGAAACGCTACGCCGGCCATATCACCTGGAAAGAGGGCAAAGACGTCGATATGATCGATATCGTCGGCTTCGAGTACCAGCGCTCGGACATCGCCCCGATCACCAAGGAAGTCCAGCACAAGGTCATCGAGATGATCGTCAAGGATGGTGACGTCGAGGGGGCAAAGGAGTACGTCAACGGCGTTATCGAGGACGTCCGTACGGGCGACATCTCGCTCGAGGAGATCGCTATCCCGGGCGGAATCGGCAAGCGACTCGACAACTACGATACCGACACGGCACAGGTTCGTGGCGCGAAGTACGCGAACCTGCTGCTCGGCACGAACTTCCAGCGTGGCAGCAAGCCCAAACGACTGTATCTGGATCGTGTCGATCCGCGCTTTTTTGAGCGACTCGAGGCTGAAGAAGGGTTCGATGCCCGCACCGATCCGCTCTACGGCGCGTTCAAGCGCGACCCCGACGTGATCTGTTTCGAGTACGACGACCAGATTCCCGACGCGTTCGAGGTCGATTACGACACGATGCTCGAGAAAACGCTGAAAGGACCCATCGAACGCATTCTCGAGGCACTCGGTGTCTCGTGGGAAGAGGTCAAAAGCGGCCAAGAACAGAAAGGCCTGGACAGCTTTATGTAATCGAACCGGATTTCGGAACGCAGAGACCACCGACGACGACCCATTTCTACGCTGCAACTGTCGCGCTACAGGAATCCCCCAATACGACGGGTTCTACCTACCTATCGCGGTCAAAATACGCCGAAACGCAGCTTCAGTTTTCGTTTTATTAAATAATCTTCTCCAATCGGGATCGTATCCAACCGGATACGAAACCGTTATGAGTCATACGACCCACGGTTTAGGTGACAGAGTACTATGGCACGTCTCGAACTAAACAACCTGCACGCGGAAGTAGCAGAAGGCGACGAGAAGATCCTCGAGGGCGTTAATCTCGAGGTTAAGTCGGGAGAAATTCACGCGCTGATGGGGCCAAACGGCTCCGGGAAGTCAACAACTGCGAAGGTCATCGCTGGCCACCCTGCCTACGAGGTCACTGAGGGTGAGGTCCTGCTCCATCTCGAGGAGGGCGAGTTCGGCGAGGAGATCGAGATTGACGAAGACCAGCGAACCTGGAACCTGCTCGACCTCGAGCCAAACGAGCGTGCCGCGCTCGGGATCTTCCTTGGCTTCCAGTACCCAGCCGAGATCGATGGCGTCACGATGACGAACTTCCTCCGCACGGCGCTCAACGCCAAGATCGAAGAGCGCGAAGAGCTCTTCGAAGGCGAGGATGACGACGCAGATGAGGAAGCGGACGAAGGCTTCGAAACCTCGCCGATGGAAGGCCCCGCAGATGAGGGCGAAGTCGGCGTCGCCGAGTTCCAGCAGATCCTCCAAGAGAAGATGGAAGCGCTCGACATGGATGAGCGATTCGCCCAGCGGTATCTCAACGCTGGCTTCTCTGGCGGTGAGAAGAAACAGAACGAGGTTCTGCAGGCCGCCATCCTCGAGCCGTCGATCGCCGTCCTCGACGAGATCGACTCCGGACTCGACATCGACCGTCTGCAGGATGTCTCCGATGGTATCAACGCGCTGCGCGACGAGCAGGGCACCGGCATTCTTCAGATTACCCACTACCAGCGAATCCTCGACTACGTCGAGCCCGACCACGTCCACGTCATGCTCGACGGCCAGATCGCCAAAAGCGGCGACGCTTCGCTCGCGGCGGAACTCGAGGACAAGGGGTACGACTGGGTCCGCGAAGAAGTCTACGGCACCGCGTAACCGACTTCGGCTAGAACAACGGTAATAACCCTACAGCCGTAACCATATACACAATCAAATTATGAGTTCCGAACAAGATCACCTCAAAGAAACTGACACTGAAGCGCGGTTCGAGTTCAAAAAGGAAGAACGCTCGGCCGTCAAATCGGACAAGGGCCTCACCGAAGAGGTCGTTCGACTGATCAGTGACGACAAAGACGAGCCAGACTGGATGCTCGAGCGCCGCCTGCGCGCGCTCAAGCAGTACCAGAACATGCCGTTGCCGACGGACTGGCCCGGCCAGCCGGATCTGACCGAACTGGACATCGAAGAGATCGTCCCGTATATCCGCCCGGACGTCGACAAGCGTGAAGGCGTCGACGACTGGACGGAGCTGCCAGACGAGATCAAAGACACCTTCGACAAACTGGGCATTCCGGAAGCCGAGAAGAACGCGCTCTCGGGCGTCGGTGCACAGTACGAGTCGGAGGTCGTCTACCAGAACATGCAAGAGCAGTGGGAGGAGAAAGGCGTCATCTTCATGAACATGGACCGCGCGGTCCAGGAGCATCCCGAGCTCGTCAAGGAGTACTTCATGACGACCTGTGTCCCCCCAAGCGACAACAAGTTCGCCGCACTGCACGGTGCCGTTTGGTCCGGCGGCTCGTTCGTCTACGTCCCAGAGGGCGTCACGGTCGAGATGCCGGTCCAGGCGTACTTCCGGATGAACTCGGAAGGGATGGGCCAGTTCGAGCACACGCTGATCATCGCCGAAGAAGGGTCGGAAGTCCACTACATCGAGGGCTGTTCGGCACCGAAATACGGTGCACACAACCTCCACTCCGGCGGCGTCGAGGTCTTCGTCAAAGAAGACGCTCACGTTCAGTACTCGACGGTGCAGAACTGGTCGAAGAACACGTTCAACCTCAACACCAAACGCGCGATCTGTGAGGCAAACGGGACGATGGAGTGGATCTCGGGCAGCATGGGTTCAAAAGCAACCATGCTCTACCCATGTACGATCCTCAAGGGTCGTGGCTCGACGGACACCCACATTACCATCGCCTTCGCTGGCGAGGGCCAGAACATCGACACCGGCGCGAAGGTCTACCACAACGCGCCCGACACGAGCTCGACCATCGAGTCCAAGTCGATCGCGAAAGACGGCGGCCGCACCAACTACCGCGGGCTCGTCCACATCGCCGACGGTGCCGAGAACTCCTCGACTGCGGTGGAGTGTGACGCGCTGATGTTCGACAACGAGTCCACCTCGGACACCATGCCGTACATGGAGATCGAAGAGTCGAAAGTCGACGTCGCCCACGAGGCGACCGTCGGCAAGATCGGTGACGAGGACATCTTCTACCTCCAGAGCCGCGGGCTGGACGACGACGACGCCAAGAAGATGATCGTCGCCGGCTTCATCGAACCGATCACCGAAGAACTGCCGATCGAGTACGCCGTCGAACTCAACCGTCTCATCGAACTCGAGATGGAGGGAAGCCTCGGATAACACATGAGCGCAGGAACACAGGCACACGCCAATCTAACCGACGAACAGGTACGCGAAATTAGTGGGAACCTCGACGAGCCCGAGTGGCTCTTAGAGATCCGTCTCGAGGCCCTCGAGGCCCTCGAGGAGCTCGATATGCCTGACGTCATCCGGACGCCGGGCCGAGACTGGACGAACCTCCACGAACTCGACTTCGAGTCGCTCGTGGACCCGCTGAACGCGGCCGAGAACAAAGACCAGGTCGGTCCCGACACGGTCGAGGTCCTGTCGTGGGCCGAAGCGGTCGACGAGCACGAGGCGCTCCTCGAGGAGCACTTCGGCTCGATCGTCGATCCCCAGGAGAACTACCTGACGGCGCTGTCGACGGCGCTGTTTAGCACGGGAACGGTCGTCTACGTCCCAGAGGGCGTCGATGCCGAGGACGTGACGATCCGGACCGAGCAGAACTCCCGCTCGCTGTTCAACTACACGCTCGTCGTCACCGAAGAATCGTCCTCGGTGACGATCTTAGAGCGCCAGTCCACTGGCGAGGAAGCCGAGGAGCAGTACTACAGCGGCATCGTCGAAGTCGCCGCCGGCGAGAACAGCTACGTCCAGTACGGCAGCCTCCAGAACCTCTCGGAGGACGCCTACAACTTCACCGTCAAGCGTGGTGTGACGGACACGTACGCGACGATCGACTGGATCGAGGGCAACCTCGGGACCAAGCTGACGAAGACCGAGGTCTCGACGGAGCTCAACGGTGACTCCTCGGAGACCCAGATCGTCGGTGCGTTCTACGGTCATAACGACCAGCACTTCGACCTCGATATCAAGGTTTGGCACCGTGCCGAGCACACGACTGCCGACCTCGTCACCCGCGGCGTCACCGACGACGTCGCCCGCTCGGTGTACGAGGGCGTCCAGGACGTCGGCCGAGATGCCTGGGACACCAGCTCCTACCAGCGCGAGAACACGCTGATGCTCTCCGACGAGAGTGAGGCCGACGCCTCACCGAAGCTGATCATCAACAACCACGACACCGAGGCCAGCCATTCCGCGACGGTCGGTCAGATCGATGCCGAGGATCTGCTGTACATGACCTCCCGCGGTGTCGACCCCCGTGCCGCACGCAACATGCTCGTCGAAGGTTTCTTCGTGCCCGTTCTCGAGGAAATCGACGTCGACGAACTGCGCGAGGACTTGGAAGACCTCGTTGCTGCGCGTCTTCGCAAGCGAGCGTAGTCGGCGGATGTGCGTAGCGAGCGAGTGAACGGCTCGTGGGGTCGTCGATCCCACGGTGTCTTCGCAAGCGAGCGTAGTCGGCGACGTTTGCCGGCAGTTCATCTCGAAGCACTGCTTTCGAGCGAGAAACGACGCGAGCCGCGAGTAACGGACGCTTCTTTCTGACCGAATGCTGCTACTGTTCGAGTTCACCCTGGCATAGGCGACCGGCTGCATCTCGATCATCGTCAGCCGACGCTGTCTGTCCAACGTCGTCGCTATGTCTGACGACGACTTTTGTATGATGATCTGGTACTCTGGACTGATGCGAGCCCTCTCCGTCGAACTCGAGGACGATCTCGTCGACGTACTCGAGGCCGAGCGAGAACTGTTCGGCTTCGAAAGCCGTCAGGCGTACGTTCGCTGGATCATCGAGCACCGCGGCTCGATCGAGGCCGAACAGACGCCTGATCACGACGGCGATCGAGACCGGGTCCTGGCAGAACACGGCGATCGACTCAGCCGACTCGAGGAGCGTGTGGCGGCGATCTCGTCACCGGCCGATCGAGATGGGGTGCAGGCGACTGGCAGAACGGAATCGGACGACGAAACAGTAACAAAAGCCGACACGAGCAACTCGGACAGAGACACAAACGCAAGCGACGAGCACCGCGACTGCCAACGCCAGCACGACGTGGCATCGAAAACGACGCCACAGACACCCGAATCGGTGCTCGAGGTCCGTGGCTCACCCCGAACGGTTCGACACGGCCCCAGTTCGACGGATCAACAAGACGATACGAGCACGAACACTGCAACGGGTGACCAGCCCCCCTCGAGTTCGGATGACGGGACAGACGACGGTTCGGCGGCGGAGTTCGAGCGAACAGCCACTACCACCTCGACGCTGTCACCGGAACGCGTCGCACGCATTCCGGAGGACCCGGTGATGGAAGATGCCGGTGTGCTTGGCACCGTCGAGTCCGAGCGACTCGACGAACTCTCTCGACGAGCGGTTGCAACGACACGCAAGCGTCTGAACCGGGAGATCCAGACGGGCCTCGAGTACACCGCTTCGACACAGCTCGCTGGGGGTGGGATCCGTCCCGGCGAAGATCTCGCCGACCTCGAGGCGCTATCGATTCCGGGCCGTTCAGCCGAGATACTCGAGCAACGTCGCCGCGCTGTCGGTCGAGCGCTCGCGTACGTGCGAGACGAAGGATCGGCGCGCCGATCTGACTTCGTCGAGGCGCTCTATTCGGAGTGTTCGGCTGGCTACGAGACGGCAGATGGCTGGTGGCGCTGTATCAAGGCAGGGCTGAAACAGGTCGATTGCGTCGATGGTGGTGAAGGCACACGCGTCTGGCGGTACCGGCGGTGATTTATCAAGGCAGCAGACCGTGTTCGACACGGACGACCTCTCTCGAGTCGGAGAAGGCCCGAATGAGTGCCGGCAGACCCGGACGAAGACACCGAGTAGGGACGGTTAAGTATCAGCGGCCCGGACAACGTGATATGAGTTTGGGACAGCGCGTCTCGAGCGACAACCAACTGACCCGACTCCTCCAGATTGGGGTCGTCCTGGAGGAACTCGTCGAGTCACGTGCCGCCCACCATCTCGACTCGCTCCCCCCGGAAGAGCGGGCCGCAGTCGATGAGGCGGTCCGAGAGTTGCTCATCGAGGCCGCAGCGGAGTCGGCCGACCATCGCGAGCGACTCGAGACGCTGATCGAGGACCTCGAGGCCGAGACGGTCCCCTACGAGGAAATCAACACGCTGGTCGATGCCCGATATGGGCCACCAGAGGACACCGATGGCGTCCTCTATGATCAGCTGGCAAACGAGGAGACAGCGTACAAGTTCTATGACGATTTGATCGAAGCGATCGAGGCCTCCGACACCGAGTTCGCCATCGATCGTGATCGACTCCTCGAGACCCTCTCTGGAATTCGAGAAGAGGAACGTGAGGGTGTCGAAGAAGTGACCAAGATCATGGAGCAACGAGCATGAGCGTGCGGCTGACAGAGGCGGCTGTTGCACCGATCGCGGTGCGCCGAACGATACCGCAGCGGACACGCTTCTGTATGGACGCCCGGATGCTGTCGCCCCGGCGAACGATTACCGCGACAGGCGGTCTCAACGGAGGGACACAATGAACACCGCAGATCAGTATCTCAAGGCGATCTACCTCGCACAGCGAATTGAAGAGGGCCCCGCATCGACCGGTACGCTCGCGGACTTACTCGAGGTCAGTCCAGCCAGTGTCAACGAAATGATCGGCAAACTCGAGGATCGAGGGTTTGTCGACCACGAGAAGTACAAGGGTGCGAGCCTGACTGACGAGGGGATCGAACGCGCACACAACGCCCTCCAGACGTACTGTATCATCGAACGCTTCCTCGCGAACGTCCTCGAGGTTGATGAGTTCCGCGAGGAAGCCCGCGCGTTGGAGAGCGTTATTGATGATACTGTCGCGGAACGCCTCGACACGATTATCGACCGGCCCTGTGACTGCCCGGACTGTTTCGACCCCGAACTGGACTACTGTGAACGGCTCGAGGTCAGTCCTGACGGGCGTGCAGACTGAGTCGCTGCCGATCGTCCACGCGCTGAACACGCTGCTCTCTTTGGCTTGTGCCTCGAGCGAATTTATGACTGACCGAACCGCACGTATCTATGGCCAACGAGCGCTGCAATCGCGAGTGCAGCGACGACGGTGAGACTAACCTCGAACGGGAGTGTCCACAGCCCGCTGTCGCCATCCCAGTCGGCGTCGAAGACGGCTGCATAGTAGGCTGCGATCGCCGTGCTGTGGACTGCGAGGAGAATCTCCCGGTTGTTCTCGAACGCGTTTTCGTTCCAGTTGGCGCTTCCGACGACGGAAACCTCCCGATCGATCACCACGCCTTTGGCATGGATCTTCTCGAACTGGTCGGTTTCCTCGACGAGTCTGGCCTCGAGCGGGAGCGATTCGTCGGCAGCCAGCTGTTGGAGCTCCTGTGCGAGCGCTTCGTTCTCGGCTTCGTGGTACCACGTCGAATCAAAGAGGATCTCGACGTCGACACCACGACGAGCAGCGTCGATCGTTGCCTCGAGAACGGCGACGTCGTCACCGATACTGGCCTGCTTGACAAGGATTTCGTCGTCGGCTTCGGCCAGTAGCTCAATCAGTCGCCGCTCGGCGTTGTCCGGCGCAACGAGGAGTTCGACTGTATCGACAGGGGCTGTCGTCGGCTTGTGTTCGGTTGGTAGTGAACGAGTTGCCGTCCCGTCGCTGTCATCGTCGACGAACGAAGTCGTTGCCCGGTGGCTCGAAGCGGACTCGGTGTCCCATCCCTCATGGTCGGCTCGAAAGACCGTCGCGAGATCAGCCGCGAGACGCTCGTTTTCGAGTCGGATACCCCAGCCGCGACTCGAGGCGCCGCCGATACCCGAGGGCTTCCAGTTCTCGCTCGTGACGAGGACCGTGTCGTCGGCAACGGCGTACTTCGGGTGATGGTACCGGTACCGAGCACCCTCGCCACCGGTGACGCGGACGTCGACACCGCCAGCCTCGAGTGTCTCGAGGACTGGTTCGGTCGCCTGTGGCGTGCCCCCAACGGGGCCAGACTCGAGGAGGACCGCGACGTCGACGCCGCGGTCGACCGCCGCGACGAGTTCGTCTGCAATCTCACTCGAGGTGAACGTATAGCCCGCAAGCAGCAGTCGATCGTCGGCTTCCGCGAGCGTCTCACGTGGGAGGCCGGGCGCGTCGGGAAGGACAAACGCCGTCGCCGAATCGGCATCGACACTCGACACCGGGAGACAGGTCGCGTCTCGAGGGTGCCAGTTGCCGTCGGCTGGGTCGGGTGGCTGTGAGTCAGCAGCGACCGCGCCGCCGTCGGCCCGGTACCACCGCTCGGCTGTCGGTGCGCGGTCGTACGAAACCGCGTCGACTGTTGTCGTTCCGTTTCGAAGCGTGAGGTCGTCGCCGTCGACGGCGAGGCGGAGTGTGCCGTCGAACGCGAGCACAGGGTGGTCAGTGAGCCCATCGGTCGCGTCCGGATCGGCACTCAGTGCGATGGGTCCAGAGACGGTTTGGTTGGGAAGGGCAGCGGTCGTGTGTCCATCGGTGATCGTCCAGTTTTCGAGTGACGTCGCTTCGGGCGTCTCGAGGACGAGATACTCGCCGACGTTGCCATGGGTGGTTGGATTGGGATAGAGTTCGACGATTCGGGGACCAACAGCGGTGGAGTTCGTCGCTGTTGTCGTCCCGTTTGGCGTGCTTGTCGGCTCGGCTACGCTGGGCGGACAAGATCGGTTGGTTTCGAGTGTGTGGGTTGGTTCGGTCGACGAGTGCTCGTTCGTCGCGGGCTCGGCCGCCGTGAACCCGACTCCCGCAGTCACGGTGATGACGAGTCCGATGGCACCGACCGCGGCGAGAACGACGTAGGCGAGCCGTCGGCGCTCCATTGGGCCGTCTGGTCGCTCTTTCTGTTATAAACCCTTGGCTCAGCGGCGGATGGTGAGCGCTGTCCGTCAAACGGATACGCGAAAAACCGAGTCGATTCCGACCGTTAGGCTGCCGGCTCGAGAGAGACCTTTTCGGCTTCGACCTGGACGAGGTACGCGCGGTCGTCGCTGTAGTCGGCGACGACCTCGAGGGCCTCGGCCGTGCCGATCGTGTTGAGTGCCCAGGCAGCGCTGGCGCGAACACGGTCTTCGTCGTCGTCGGCCAGCACGTCGGCGAGTGGCTCGATGGCACGGGTGTCGCCGATCAGGCCGAGTGCGCGAGCGGCCCAGCTCCGGACGTCCGGATTCTCGTCGACCAGCTGGTTGGCGATTGGCTGAACCGCCTCCTCGGACCCGACCTCACCGAGCGCTCTGAACGCTGGCTGCTGGAGGTTCGGGTTTGAATCGACGTAATCGAGCAGCGTTTCGACGACCTCGTCGTCGTCGACGCCGATCTTGCCGAGGATGCTCATTGCGGCCGTATCTCGGCGGTTAGCCTTCTGAAGCATTGGCTCGATCGCTTCTTCGGGACCCATTCGCTCGAGCGCCTCGAGACAGTGTTCCTCCATGAAGTCGGAGTCGAACGTCTCCAGGGCGAGCAGGATCATCTCGACGTTGCCACGCTTTTCGTGGACTTTCAGCGCGTGCCACTCCGGTGGGAAGTCTTTGATGTGGTCGAGTACGTCGTAAAAGCCCTCTCTGCGCATCTGTTCGCGGACCTTGAGGTCGGTCCACTCGGTGGCGTCGTCGATGTCAGACTGGAGGTCGTCACAACACTCAAGCAGGCCGGCGATCGTCTCGGCGTCGTCGTCGGCATCGAGTGCGGCGGCCTCGACGGCGTCGACCGCATCCTCGAGCGTCGCCTCGAGCTGGTCAGGGACATTGTCGCCGTCGGCGGCTCGTGTCACGTCACTCCCGAGCAGGTCATTGAACGTCTCGAGGAAGTCGTCGACAGCTGCGAGCAGCTCCTCGTCACCCTCTTCTGTCCAGCGGGTGCCGGTGATCGTGCCGCTGGCACTGTTGAGCTCGCTGACGACGTCTTCGCCGTAGGGACCGCGCTGGTCCTCGAGGTCGGACTCGAGATCCGAAACGTCGCTGTCGATATCGTCGTAGCGCTCTTGTAGAACTTCTTCGGGCGCTGGCTCCTCGTCTTCCTCGTCTTCTTCGTCGTCGGTTTCGGGTGGCTCCGGAATCTCGAGCTCGTCGAACGCGTCGCGGAACGTCTCGAGATCGGCTTCGACGACGTCCAGATCGTCTTCGGTGTCGGCTGCCTCGAGGTCCGCGTCGAGGCCTTCGACATCGTTTTCGAAGGACGCGAGCTCGTCGCGAATCGCCTCGAGGTCGACTGGTTCCTGTTCCTCCTCGGCGTCCGCTCCGTTGTCATCTGCTGACTCGTCGTCGCTCATGACATCACCCGGGTGCTGAAACGACGTCGACGCGTAGCGGTGTGCATACATTACGGTCGTGTCAGGACCGTCCTAAGCGTTTCCATGCAGTTCGGGTGTGTCCGGCTGTGTGTCCTCACGCCAGTAGAGCCACGGACTGAGTGTCATGTAGGCGATCCCAAGCGTCAGCAGAGCGTACGGAAACGTTCGACCGGCAAACGACGGGATGAGGATCGCGAGTGCGTGGACGACGCCCATGATCGCGGCGTCGCGGGCGAAGAGGTCAGGGTATCGGATTCGCGAGACCATCAGATAACAGAACGCGCCCGTGACCGCGAGGACGAGCCACGGCTCGGTTTCGCCCGCGAGGATTGCCGCGCCGAGAATCGTCGCCGCGAGTGTCGTCTGGACGCCTTCGGTACAGCTCCCGCTGACGTCGTACGCGGTGTACATGCCAAGCCGGGTGACGGCCATGGCGACGAACAGCCCACAGATCGCAGTGACCAGCAGTAGCTCGGTCGTCACCGCATCGAAGCCGATGTTGAAGCCGTCGGTAATGACGACGAAGGCGAGGACGGCAGGGGCGACGGCGAAGGAGGCGACGTCGGCAAGCGAGTCGAGGTAGGGGCCGGCGTCGGTGCCGCCGTACCGCCGCGCGAGTATCCCGTCTAACCCGTCTGCAATCGCGGCAAGCAAGATCAGTCGCGCGGCAAGATCGATGTCGACAAAGGCGATGACGACGGCCACAAACCCCAGTGCAGCGTTGGCGATCGTCACCGCGTCGGCGACACCCAGTCGCCCGACAAACCGGGGGAGCATACTCGCGGATTCGACGTGCAGCTACCTTACGTGTTTTCGTTTGCGAACGCAATCGCTCGAGTTGGGGTGGCGTTCGACGATCGAACCGGGGCCGTTATATCGCGACTCTCCTAACGCGTTCACATGAACAGGCGCGTCTATC
Organism: Natronorubrum sp. A-ect3; assembly: GCF_041821125.1. Taxonomy (NCBI): domain Archaea; kingdom Methanobacteriati; phylum Methanobacteriota; class Halobacteria; order Halobacteriales; family Natrialbaceae; genus Natronorubrum; species Natronorubrum sp. A-ect3. The sequence goes on from NZ_JBGUBB010000002.1 coordinate 815,978, forward strand.
TTGCCGCCGTCGGGACCGCGGTCTCCGCCGGCCTTGCGGGCTGTTCGGCCGTTCGTAGCGCCTTCGAAGACGAGCCGTGTGGTGGCGGCGAGTGTACGATCGGCATGAGCCGAAACGAGTTCCTGCCCGACGAGTACGAAGCAGACGTCGGTGAGACCGTCGTCTGGAAGAACACGAGCGGAGCCGACCACACCGTCACTGCCCTCGAAGACAGTATGCCAGACGAAGCGGAGTACTTTGCAACTGGTGACTACGAGGACGAGGAGACGGCACGAAACGCCTGGCACGACAGCACCGGCGGTCGGCTCGGCACGCGCGAGACGTTCGCACACACCTTCGAGGTGCCCGGAACGTACACCTACATCTGCGAACCACACGTCAAAGGCGGCATGATCGGGCAGATTATCGTCTCCGAGTGAGTGTCACAGCTCGATTTTCGCGAGCGTACCGATGCCGACCATCGAGTAATCAGTCCCTTCTGTCCTAACTTTCGTTGCTGGTAATGACCTCGGGTAACAGCCGCTGACTCGAGTGCAAACCACCGCAGTCTGTCGATGAGTATTATTCCTTTTTCGAGTATATTTCCATATGTATATGATTTGAGACAGTTAGTTGCTGGATAACAAATCAGCCGTTTAGGCCGGCTTCAGGGCATAAAATGCCGTATGTCATCTGGTCACTGGGTAGGATATGACATACGGCGGTCAGAATCCTCCATGTTTATACATCGGGCTAACGGTGGTCTATGTATATGTCCGAAACCGGGGCTGAGACCCGTCCGCTGGTCCGGCAGCTTCCCGATCCAAAGACAGCGTCGAACGTCCGGTACAATCCATCGCTTGCAGAACTTCGAGAACTTGCGGCCGACGACGAGACGACGACCGAGTTCGGTTCGCCGTCGTACGTCAGCGAGTATCGCTCGCGGAGTTCTGATCGGACGAAAAACACCATCGATCACGAGTTTTCCGACCACGATCACGAACTTGTCGACGACGCAATCGAGCTCGCCGGCGATCGTGAACTGGTCTGTGTCGACCGTCTGATGGGCCGTCATCCGGAGGCGTCCTTCTGTTGCCGTCTGTTCGTCCCTGTCGAGCACGCCCGGATCGCGCTGGCGTGGGCGAACCTGTTCGAACCGACTGACGGTCGCGAACCCGATCTGTACACGGTCCAACTGCCCGACTACGACGAAACGGCAATCCGCATCCTGCCCGATGAAAGCTTCACTGCGGTGTTAGGTAGCGACTACACCGGTGAGGCCAAGAAGTCGTTCCTCCGGCTGTTTATGCGCCGGATCAAAGAGCAGGGCGGGCTCGGCCTTCACGCCGGCAGCAAGCGCGTTCGCGTCCGCGATGACGACGACGAACTGCGTACTGTCGGGCAGGTGTTCATGGGGCTTTCGGCGACCGGAAAATCGACGCTGACGTCTCACGGCTGCTGGCTCGAGGAGCCTGAAGACGCCACCATGCTTCAGGACGACGTCTGTGGCCTCCTGCCGGACGGCTCGGTCCCCGGCAGCGAGGGCAAGGGGCTGTTCATCAAAACGATCGGCCTCGGCGAAGACGAACAGCCTGAACTCTACGAGGCTGCAACCGACGAGTCGGCAATCCTCGAGAACGTCGCCGTCGACGACGATGGGACGGTCCACTTCGAGGAAGACCGCTACACTGCAAACTCCCGCGCGATCATCCAGCGCGATCAACTCGAGAGCGCCGACGAAGAGATCGATCTCGAGCGGATGGATCAGGTCTTTTTCATCACGCGAAACCCGCTGATGCCGCCGGTCGCGAAGCTCAACGACGAGCAGGCAGCCGTCGCCTTCATGCTCGGTGAGTCGATCGAGACCAGCGCTGGCGATCCGTCTCGAGCGGGCGAGTCGATCCGTGTCGTTGGCACGAACCCCTTCATCATGGGTCCTGAGGGCGAGGAAGGAAACATCTTCCAGGATCTTATCGATGAGCTCAACGCCGAGTGTTTCGTCATCAACACGGGCTATCTCGGCGCGAAATCCAAAGATATCGGCGTCACTGAATCCGTCACGGTGCTGACCGAAACTGCACGCGGGACGATCGAATGGACCGACGACGACCGAACTGGGCTGACGATTCCCGAATCCGTTCCCGGACTGGACATCGAGGAGTACTACGTCCCCGACCACGTCGAGGACTACGACGATGCGGTTGCAGAGCTGCGCGACGAGCGACGTGCGTATCTCGAGCAGTTCGACGAACTCCGCGACGAGATCAAAGACGCCGTCTACTGATCGACACAGCGAGTTCGTGTCGCGGACGATCCCTGTTTTGACGTGTTGACCGTCTCTTTCGGAGGATATGTGGCGTTGCCGAACAGGAATACTGTTATATGAGTGCAGTTCTCACCTCCAGTAATGAGTCCACAGGTACGAACGCCGACGGCCCGCGTTTGCGAACGGTGTGGTCGAGCAGAACAGTGGGATAGCGACCTCGAGGCCTGGCAACTCGCCCGTGAAGATGGCGAGAAGCAGGTCGGAAACCCACACTGTCTTCACGAGTGGGATATCAACGGAACGTTCAATCCAGTCGCTGAAAGCGACGGCTGATCACACGAGTAGCGGCCGACGAGAGACAGCAGATCAACCACCCGACAGCTGTCTTTGCCGCACGCGATGGGAGCGACGCGCGGATCTTTTTTGCAGTGTCGTGCGTATTCAGCAGTATGCCAACCGTCTATATTACGGTCCCACCGGCTGCTGCCGACGAAATCGCGGAAACACTGGTCGAGGAGCGGCTTGCGGCCTGTGTCAACAGTGTCTCGACGACCTCGACCTATCGCTGGGAGGGCGAGATCCACCACGACGACGAGATCGTCTTGCTCGCAAAGACGACGGATGACGCCTACGGCGAACTGGTCGACCGCGTCCAGACGCTCCATCCACACGACGTTCCGTGTATCGAGCGATTCGACGAAGCCGACGTCCTCGAGTCGTTCGCACAGTGGCGAGCAGAAAGCATCGACTGATCGCCTGTCCGTCCCCACACACCGACCGCCACGGTACGCCGTCACAGGCGGTGACTGCCCGAAAAAGCAACCCTTAAAACTCGCGCACGGGTTATCACGGATATGGCTGGAACCATCGAAGTGCTCGTTCCGGGTGGCCAGGCCAACCCTGGCCCACCGCTCGGTCCCGAGCTCGGACCGACCCCCGTCGACGTGCAGGCAGTCGTACAGGAGATCAACGACCAGACGGCCGCGTTCGACGGCACAGAAGTGCCCGTCACCGTCGAATACGACGACGACGGCTCGTTCGACATCGACGTCGGTGTCCCACCGACGGCCGCACTCGTCAAAGACGAGGCTGGATTCGAGACTGGCAGTGGCGAACCACAGAAGGACTTCGTCGCTGACCTCTCGGTCGACCAGGTCAAAAAGATCGCCGAGCAGAAACACCCAGACCTGCTGGCCTACGATACGATCAACGCAGCAAAAGAAGTCGTTGGCACCTGCGCCTCGATGGGTGTTACCATCGAAGGCAACGACGCTCGAGACTTCAAGCAAAAAGTCGACAGCGGCGAGTACGACGACGTGCTCGCGGCAGACGCGTAATCGGTTCGGACGTCGACGCCGGACGAGACCGTTTTTTGACGTCAACCGTCGAGCCGCCGGTCTGTGCTCCCTTTGAGACGGACCCCTGTCCGTCAGTTGTGACCTAACCCGGCGCTTTCGGTCGCGTGCAACCGATAGCGGAGGCCGTCTCACGACAGGCAGTGGCTACGCAGCCGTCACTGCATGATCGATGTCGCAGGGACTGTTCACTCGGCCTGGTTCTGGGGGCGTCAGATCTTGTTTGCGGGCGGGACGGTTCGCTCGTCAGGACTGGTCGAGCTACCGGACCCGAACAAGACGCGGACACCAGCGCCGACACCAAGTGCCCCAGCAAGAACGGCAGCGGCGACGGTTGCAGCTATCGAGAAGCCAACGAGACCGCTAAGAACGCTCCCAGCGATAACGCCAGCCCACAGCCGGTCGACGCCCACACGAGCTGCGATAGAGTGGCCAATCGCGACGATACCGAGTACTGTCAGTATCGGGATTACGGTGAGACCGATGACAACCAGAACAATGCCGAAGAACGTCCCGAGACTCGTCCCGATGATGAGATACCCCGTCGCAGTGACGCCAGCAAGAACGAGCAGGCTTGGCAGTCCGATGCAGAGCGAGATGACTGGGCTCCGTCGCGATTTCGTCACCGTTCTCGGACCGTACCCCTGAAGCAATCCGAGAACGACCAGAGCGACGACGAACGTCGCGACGAACTGTACACCCGCCCGCTCGAGCGCGCCGAGTGAGTGGTACGTCTCACCGTCGATTCCACTGAGCACGAGCGGTCCGACCGACTCGAGTGTCATCGGAACGATGGTCGTATATAAATCTAACGGCCACATAGTTCAAATCTATACCTTCATGTTCAATAATATTTTCGGTTCTTAGAGTCATTCTTATGCGCGATCAGCGCAACGGACAGCGTCTCGAGTGTAGAGCCAGAGATGTGTCTCTCGGTAGCAGTCATCGACCGTGTCGTTCGGTGTCAGCGCCCGCTCCGGAGTGTCGCTGCAGGACAGTTCGACGGGTTTAAGTTCGACATGCCACTTCGTTCAACAGAGACAGGCATTGCCTGTTTCACTGACCCGTAGGAGCATTCCTGCGTACTACGGAGGTGAACGATGGCAGATTCGGATATTAAAACCGCAGTGGCTCGCGCACTCGAGGAGTCGCCCGATCGGAACTTCACCGAAACGGTAGATCTCGCGATTAACTTGCGCGACCTTGACCTGAACGAACCGTCGAACCGTGTTGATGAGTCTATCGTCCTGCCGTCCGGAACCGGCCAGGAGACAATCATTGTCGTTATCGCTGAGGGCGAAACCGCTGTCCGCGCCGAAGAGGCTGCGGACGACGTGCTCTCGGTCGACGATGTGGCCGATCTGGACGATGACGAAGCCAAGGATATGGCTGACGAGACGGACTTCTTCATCGCTGAAGAAGCGATGATGCAAGATATCGCCCGGCACCTGGGTACCATTCTCGGTCCTCGAGGGAAGATGCCGGACCCGCTCTCGCCCGACGACGACGTCGTCGAGACTGTCAACCGGCTCAAAAACACCGTGCAGCTTCGCTCCGGCGACCGACGAACGTTCCACACGCTCGTTGGTGCCGAAGACATGGATGCCGAGGACATCTCGGACAACATCGACGTTATCTTGCGTCGCCTGCACGCTGACCTCGAGAAGGGGCCCCAGAACATCGACGCCGTCTACGTGAAGACGACGATGGGGCCGTCCGTGGAGGTGGCCTAGAATGAGCGCACAGGCTGAACGCAAAACCGAGAACCTTCCCCAGTGGAAGAAAGAAGAAGTCGACGAGCTCACGTCGCTCATCGACAGCTACGAGAGCGTCGGTATCGTCGGCATCGCTGGCATTCCGAGCAAGCAGCTCCAGGACATGCGCCGAGACCTGCATGGCACTGCTGAGTTGCGCGTCAGCCGCAACACCCTGCAGGTCCGTGCCTTAGAAGAGACTGGACTGGACGACCTCGTCACCCACATCGAAGGGCAGGTCGGCCTGATCGCGACGGACGACAACCCGTTTGCCCTCTACAAGGAACTCGAGGCGTCGAAGACGCCCGCTCCGATTAACGAGGGCGAAGTCGCCCCGAACGACATCGTCATCCCCGAGGGTGACACCGGTGTCGATCCGGGGCCGTTCGTCGGCGAACTCCAGAGCATCGGTGCAAACGCACGCATCGAAGAGGGTTCGATCCAGGTCATGGAGGACTCGACGGTCTTAGAGGCCGGCGAGCAAGTCTCCGCGGACCTGTCGAACGTCCTCAGCGAGCTTGGGATCGAACCCAAGGAAGTCGGGCTCGACCTGCAGGCAGTCGTTGCCGAAGGCGTGCTCTTCGACCCAGAGGACCTCGACATCGACATCGAGGCCTACGAGAGCGACGTGGCGACGGCCGCCGCTCGCGCTCGAAACCTCTCGGTCAATGCGAGCTACCCGACCGAAGCAACTGCACCAACGCTCATCGCCAAAGCCACGGGCGAGGCCAAGAGCCTCGGCCTGCAGGCGGCGATCGAGGACGAAGCCCTAATGCCCGACCTCGTCTCCAAGGCCGACGCACAGCTGCGTGCGCTTGCGGCCCAGATCGACGACGAGGACGCCCTGCCTGAGGAACTGCAGGGCGTCGAGGCCCCTGCCGCACCGGCAGCGGCCGACGAGGGCGAGGACGAATCGGCAGACGACCACGACGACGCTGAGGCCGACGACGCCGACACCGACGATGACGATGACGACCAAGACGGTGGCGGTGGCGAAGGACTCGGCGCAATGTTCGGATAATCAACGGAGGATTTACCAATGGAATACGTATACGCTGCACTCATCCTGAACGAAACGGACGAAGAGCTCAACGAAGACAACATCACTGGCGTGCTCGACGCTGCTGGCGTCGACGTCGAAGAATCCCGAGTCAAGGCGCTTGTCGCCGCACTCGAGGACGTCGACATCGACGAGGCAGTCTCGGAAGCCGCTGCCGTCCCCGCTGCAGGTGCCGCCGCAGGCGGCGCAGCCGCAGGGGCTGCAGACGACGGTGAGGAAGCCGAAGAAACCAGCGACGTCCCAGACACGACGGACGAAGACGAAGACGACGACGAAGACGACGACGCCGGTGGCGAGGGCCTCGGCGAACTCTTCGGCTAAGTCGCGACGCGACGACACAGTTCAATCCTGATTTTTTTGGCCCAGCGTCCGTAGCGGTCGCTGTCAAGAGTTGAACCCGAAACGAGTGCCATCTGAGTGTCACGAAATGCCACGAGACAGCCGCTAGCGGAACAGGTAGTCCATGACCAGTCGCTTGAGGAGCCCGTCCTGACGACCCTCGTGGGTCTGAACCATCACCGCGGTGCAGTCGACGGAGTCGATCAACTGGTTTCCGGGGCGACCGAGGAGACGGCCGCTGATGCCCGTTCGGTCGGCACCGATGACGAGCAGGTCGGCAGGGCGGGCAAAGCGAGCCAGTCCTGCTACCGCGTCGTCGGCCTCGACGATCGTCGATCGCGTGGGAACGGTACAGATCGAGATCAGTTCGTCGTGATACTCCTCCATCGTCCGTCGCTGTCTGTCGGGTGGATCAGCGGGGATCGCTTGCAGGAGGTTGATCTCGGCACCCGTCTCCTCGGCGATCGCGTCGGCCAGGAGTAGTTTGAGCGGGTCGTAGGGACCGCGGTTCGCGACGACGGCAATCTCGTCGGCCTCGTCGAACTCGTCGTCATCGACCAACATGACGTCACAGGGAGCGTTCTCGAGGATCCACTCGGTTTCGCCGCCAAAGAGGCGGCTGTGGAACTCGGCGACGTTTCGCTCGAGGACGAGGAGATCGCAGTTCTCGTAGGTGGCGAAGTCGACGATCGCGCGTCGGTGGTCTTCGCTATCGATTTCGCGATACTCGATGCGTGTCGGTAGCTGCTCGAGAGGGGCGTCCGTCTCCGAGGGAGGGAGGTCGACGCCGCCGGACGTTCGAGCGGGTGGGTCGAGTTCATCCGTCGGGAACCACGACGGCGCGTCCTCGGGATCCGACGGAAACCACTCGGGAAGGTCTCGGTCGACGATTTCGGGATGTCGCTCGGCGAAGACCCGGTGTGGGACGTCGACGAACTCGACGACGGAGACGGCAGTGGTTCGGACTCGACCCAGGTCCGTCGCCATTCGGAGCATATCTCGTTTGGCGTCGGTGGAGGTCTCCTCGGTGATCGCGACGAGCGCGTCGTACTCGGCGTCGCTCTCGAACAGTGCTCGAGTTCGCTCGACCGCGGATGCACCGATGTTCCGTCGGACGGCGTCACGAGCGGCACCTTCACGATCGACGTTGTGGCGCGCATAGACGAGGTAGTAGGCGATCGAGACAACGGTAATGAAAATCGCACCGGCAAGCGGGACCAGTCCCACTTGCGTGAGGACTACGAGCCCGCTTCCCATCCCGAATAGCTGTATCCAGGGGTACCACGGGCAGACGAAGGCGGGGTCGTATTCGTCGACAGCCCCTTCGCGAAAGCCGATTACGGTGAGATTCACCAGAATGAACACGATGATCTGGAACGCGCTGCCGAACTTGGCGACCTGGTCGATCGGCAGGAAGGTGATCATCACGACGATCACGGCGCCGGACAACGAGACAGCAAGCGCTGGTGTGTTGAACCGGGCGCTGATCCGCTCGAACTGGGGCGGGGCGAGTCCGTCTCGAGCCATCGCGAAGGGAAAGCGCGAGGCCGAGAGCAGTCCGGCGTTCGCCGTCGACGCGAGAGCTAAAAGCGCAGCGATGACGACGGCAGTCACGCCGATCGTCCCGAGCGTTGCCTCGGCGGCCAGTGCCATGATCGGTCCCTCACCGTCGCTTTCGAGTTGGCCGGCCTCGATCGCACCGGTGACGTCAACGATGCCAATCGCAACGTACACGACAAGCACGTAGAGCACGGTGGTAATCGCGAGCGAGCCGATCATCGCCCGCGGAATCGTTTTCCCCGGGTCTTTGACCTCTTCAGCGACGGCAGCGATTTTGATCACGCCTGCATAGGAAATGAATACGAGTGCGGTCGCGGCGAGAAAGCCGCCACTTCCGACGTCGAAGGAGCCGGCAGTTCGCTCGGGGGCGCCGCCACCGACACCGCTCACGACGAACCAGGCCATCACGAGGAGCATCAGGCCGACGATGACGAACTGCAGACTGCCGGTGCTTTTCGTACTGACGACGTTGATGGCGGTGAAAAACAGGGCGAGTCCGACCGCAAGCGGGAGGATGTAGTTGCCCAGCTCCGGTGCGACGAACACGAGATACGGCACGCCGCCGATGAGCGCAAGCGCTCCCTTGAACGAGAGCATGAACCAGTTGCCGACTCCGGCAATCGTGCCCAGCAGCGGCCCCATTCCGCGTTCGACGTAGACGTACGAACCGCCGTCTTCCGGCATGGCCGTCGCCATTTCGGAGGCGCTAAGTGCCGCCGGCAGGACGAGAATCCCCGCGAGGAGAAACGCACCGACAACGGCCGGCCCGTCGACAGTGACGTAGGCAACACCGGGAAGAATGAAGATGCCGGAGCCGACCATCGCACCGATCGCAACAGCCATCGTCGCTGGCAGACCGAGGTCACGGTTGAGTTCGGTCGTCACGGATCGATCACCCACTTCGTGTCGCGACTGTGAGTACGATCGTTGATCTGTTCAGGGATATCGTGAAACGGAGGCACGTGCTGTATGTGCGAACTGAGTGTGTAAGGGACTCACACCTTACTGTGTTAACATATTCACGGTCGGTGATCAGTCGGGGCAACCAGCCGGAGAAAACGCGCCTCGAGCGAGTGCAAACGGCCCTGTTTCGGGGAGAGAACAGTCAGCGCGGGATACAATCAGGCGTCGTTAGCTGAGAGATTCGGTGAGAACGCTGAGAAGGAAAACGGCGATTGCACAGCAGAACGCAATGCCGCTGGCCACGACGACTGGGACCGCGACAACCGCCTGCGAGTGATACGGGTCGACACCGGCGGCGACGAGCGTTTCTACGGTCTCGACACCGGCGTAGCCGACGCTCGCGAGGACGAGCGTGGCGACGACTCCGAGGAAGCCGCTCCCGAAGCCGATCCCGGAAAAGAGCCCCTCGATTCCGACCAGCGACCACGCCTGCTGCTCGGTGATGCGATCGAGCCGATCGCGGTACGTGGCGGTGGCGGCGAGGCCGACGCTCGCCACGACCAGACAGCAGACGCTAAACAGCACCAACGCCGTAAGCGCAACGCGCGAAGAGATCGGATCGACCCCGAGATGCTGCTGGCGGACGGCAGGCGGCAGAAAGAACAGGATTGGAAGCAACGTCGACGACGCGAACAGGAGGTAGCTACAGCGGCGGATTTTCTGCGGGATCGACCACCCACTCAGTAGCCCGCGGCGGGCGCGGAGAAACTCGTACTCCGATCCCTCCAGAACGAGTTGCGTGTACTTGTCATGATCGTGCATGCGGCCTGAGCGGCCGATGGATAGTGCCGATTATAGCCTTTTTGGATCGGCGACAACCGACCTGGCGTCGGTCGAGCGAAAACAGACGAAGAGGAGATGATGCGTGACGAAGGCGGTGTTCGCGAGGAGGACAGACAGTAGTTGAGAGCAGATCTCACAGCGAGGACGGGCCATGACAGGGACGCACGACTCGAAAAATGGAAGCGACGCGATCGCGGAGCGGGTTCAGGTCCGGATACGGACCGCTGTACGTCCGTTCGGCCCAACCGTGGCGTCACGGTTGGGCTGACAGATCGGTACAGCAGACCGGCTCAGTCGTCTGCAGGCGTTCCGGCTCCCGATTCCGGCCCTGCACCAATGCTGAACGTCGACGGCTGCTTTGCGATCACCGCTTCGTTCGCGGCGACCCAGCGCAGCAGGAGGAACGCGAAGACGTACTTTGCACCGATGTCGAGGAAGCTGTAGCCCCACGACGTGATCGCCACGTCGAGGATTGCCAGCCCTTCCGCGCCGAGCGCCCAGAAGATCGGGTAACCGAACCAGAGCACCACCGTCAGGATCTTCAGCAGGTTGAAGATCTCGGCGGTGTTCGCAGCCTCGGCATCTTTGGGCCACTCGACCAGCAGGACGTAGAGCACGACGATGAAGAACGTACAGCTGATGAAGTACCAGAACCACCGAATGGCGTAGGAAGACGTGGTCATCGCGGCCGCAAGGCCGGTCACGCACATCGCGATGTCAGCGGTGATGATCGTAAAGAGCTTCGTCAGGTTCGTCCCTGCGAGCAATCCGAGTGCAAGCAGGATCATCGGGGTCGAGAGCGTCCACGTGAGATACCGTCCCCACATCGTGAGTACCTCCTCACCCGCCAGGGCGTGTCCGCTCGGCATCTCCAGGAAACTTATGGTCAGCCCGGAGGCGAGTCCGGTGTAGCTGGCAATCGAGACCAGCGGCACCATCAGCGTCGCTACCCAGATGAGCTGGGCTCGTGGGTCTTTGACGTTCCGACCCATATAGACGAACAGGAGGATCGCGATCCCCGCGAGGGCAATGTTGGCCCAGAACGAAGCGTTCAGGAGCGTATCGTCCTGTACGCTCTCGTAAATCTCCGTCTGGGTCATCTCGAGCGGGACAAGCTGTGCGTACGTTGCCATCTCTGCCGCGATCGTTTCAATCATGCTACAACAATACTGACGACCCGACGGTGGATAATAGTAAATCCATACTAGTAAGGGACCGCTCAAGCGGTGGCAGCGGCCTCAATCGCTGCCGATAATACCAGAGAACAAGACATTTCACATCTCCTCTCCGTGCGTGTCTCCGGACCAGTGATAGCAAATTTCTCGAAAACACCACCAGGATTCGTGACGTCGGGAAAGACACTCCTGAGACACCGTCGAACGGATCCCCAGCGATGCTGTCTCCATACAGGGAGGGCTAACTAGTATGGTATCCGTTTGTTAGGTCTCCATCACCTACGATAAGTATATGAGTAACCAGTTGGTCGGAGCCGGGGGAGTCGGTGTTAGGCCTGACGTCACGGCACCGAACGAATATCACTCCGACCGATCTGCAGCCGACACGAACACCGCGTTCGCCCCCACTGTATGAGCGTCGCACTGACCTATCTGGGCGTCCACGCGGTGTTCGTCCTTCCGCCGATCATCGTCCTCGGTTGGCTCGGCCTGCGCCGAGACGGGTTCTGGTGGAATAGACGGGCTGCCAGCGGGCTCGCGATCATGCTCGTCCTCGCGGTGACCTACACGACTCCTTGGGACAACCTGTTGATCGCGGAGGGGGTCTGGTGGTACGGAGACGGAGCCGTGGTGGCGACCATCTGGCACGCCCCGGTCGGGGAGTACCTCTTTTTTATCTTACAGCCGATTCTGACCGCACTCTGGCTCTTTCACGTCCTCCAGATACCTGATCGCTCGCTGTGGATCCCCTGGAAACACCGCCTCCTCGGTGCTATCGCGGGACTAGCTGTGGGCGGACTCGGCTGGATCCTTCTCGGGACGACGTCGACGTTCTATCTCGGCGCGATCTTGCTCTGGGCCGGTCCGATTCTCGCGATCCAGTGGGCGTTCGGACTCACGGCGCTGTGGGACGTCCGCCGAAGGACGCTGCTCGCCATCGCCGTGCCGACGCTGTACCTCTGGATCGTCGATCGGATCGCAATCGGGCTCGGCGTCTGGGTCATTTCCGACACGCATACCACGGGCCTGACGCTTCTCGGGCTCCCGATCGAGGAGGCGCTGTTCTTCCTCGTGACAAACGTCTTCCTCGTTCAGGGGCTCGTCTTGTACGTGTGGACGCTCGATCGACTCGACAGCGACACGACCATTCAGGACGTCCGGAGCCGTCTCGCAGACCGGAGCGATGCCGGATAACACGACGACGCTCGAGCGGGCGACTGGTCCAGTGACGTGGTCCCAGGCTCGAGACTGGGCCAGCGTGGTAAGCCTCGCAGCCGGCGCGATGACGGTTCTCGCCGGACTCGCGATCGTCGCGGTAGCCGGCTCGCTTCCGCTCTGGGTCCAGTTCCTGCCCCTTCTCGTGAGCGTGCTTGTGCTCGGGCTCCCCCACGGAGCAGTCGACCACCTCGTGCTTCCGCGAGCCCGTGACGAGCCGGTTACTCGTCGATCGCTCGCAGCGATCGGCCTGTTGTATCTCACGGTTGGCGGGGCCTACGCCGTCGTCTGGGTGTTCGCTCCGGCGACCGCGTTCGTCCTGTTTATTCTCCTCACCCTGTTTCACTGGGGACAGGGCGATGTCTACGCGATGATCGAGTTGATCGGCGTCGACTACCTCCAAGGTCGGGGCTCACGTTCGCTTACCATCCTCGTTCGGGGCGGACTCCCCATGATCGTCCCGCTAATCGCCTTTCCGGAGCAGTACGCGCTCGTCGCGGAAACGCTCGTCGGACTGTTCGACCCTGCCGCCGCGACGGCGCTCGAGCCGGCGTTTCAACCGGGAGTCCGCCTCGCCGTCGGCCTCGGGTTCGCGCTCGCGATCGTCGCCGCACTCGGGCGTGGGCTCGCCCACTCGGGAGTGTCGGCCCCGTGGCTGATCGACGCCGGAGAAACCCTTGGGCTCGTTGCCCTGTTCGCCTTTGTGCCGCCGATTCTCGCGATCGGGCTCTACTTCTGTCTGTGGCACAGTCTCCGGCACATCCTTCGAACGATGCTCATCGACGACCGAGCCGTGGCGGCGCTGTCTCGCGGTGCAGTGGGCAACGCGAGCCGTCGGTTCATCAGGGACGCAGCCCCGCTAACCGGCGGTGCGATCGTCGTTCTCGCCACGATTGCGCTGCTGGTTCCGCAGACGCCCGCCACCGTCCCGCAGGTCGCGGGGCTGTACCTCGTCACCATCGCAGTCCTGACGGCCCCACACGTCGTCGTGGTCTCGCTGCTCGATCGAGAGCAGCGGTTCTGGTCCCCTGAAACCGCGTAACTGGTCACGACCGACCCCGCTTCGGGTTTAAATCCGATGGGGCAGCCAGATCGATCGATGGCTACGCCCGGAGTCGAGTTCGTCACCGATCCCGCCACGACGCTGCAGTTGCTGGCCTGGGTTCTCGGCGGTGTGGTGCTTGGCAGCCTGAGCGGCCTGGTTCCCGGCCTCCACGCGAACAACTTCGCGCTCTTGCTCGCCGGCTTCGCGCCGTCGATTCCCGGCCCACCGCTGTTCGTCGGCTGTGCGATGCTTGCGGCCGGCGTCGTCCACACCTTTCTGAACGCTGTCCCCGCGATGGCACTCGGTGTCCCCGACGCCGAGATGGCCGTCACTGCGTTGCCGGCCCACCGGATGGTTCTCGAGGGACGGGGCTACGAAGCGATTCGACTCTCCGCGCTCGGCAGTATCCTCGCTGTCCTCGCAGCCGTTCCGCTGGCGTTACCGATCACGTGGGGTGTGACAGCTGCGTATCCGACGATTCGGGACCATCTAGCGCTCCTGCTGGCGATGGTCGTCGTCGCACTGGTCGCCTCCGAACGGACGTGGCGTGGCCGCGTTGGTGCCATCGTTTCGTTCGCCCTCGCCGCTGTTCTGGGACTGCTCACGCTTGATTTCTCGCCGGACGCGCCGCTCGAGGCCGGCGGGATGCTTGCACCCCTGTTTGCCGGGCTGTTCGGTGCGCCGGTGTTGATCGATGCGATCCGTGGAAGCGGAATCCCGCCACAGCATGGCGATGCCATCGCGATGTCCCACCCGCTCGTCGGGGCAACGGCGATCGCCGGTGCACTTGCGGGTGCCGTCGTCGGCTACATTCCCGGGATTTCGGCGGCGATCGCTGCCGTCGCGGTCCTGCTGTTCGTGCCCGGGCGCTCCGGCGACAGGGGCTATATCGTTGCGACGAGTGGCGTCGATACGGCGAACACGATTTTCGCACTATTTGCGCTGGTCGCGATCGGCCAGCCCCGAACCGGCGTGATGGTCGCCTTCGAAAGCGTCGACGCCCCGCTCGAGCTCCCGATCCTGCTTGCCGGTGTCGTGCTTGCGGGACTGCTCGGCTTCGTGCTCGTGATCGTCGTCGGAGACGCGTATCTCGAGGCTGTCGGCCGGATCGCCTACTGGAAGATTTCGGTCGCTGTCCTCGCACTCCTGTTAGCCCTCTCGTATCTGTTTACCGGTGTCGTCGGGATCGTGGTCTTCTGCGTCGCAGCCGCGATCGGGATGGTCCCGATCCGCTTCCGTGCGCGACGGGTTCATCTGATGGGCGTGTTGATCGGCCCGTTGCTGGTCGGCTTCTAACGCCGTACAGAGCCTGCTAGCGGCGTGTGCCAACACGCCAGCGCTGGCTGCTCGAGAGTTCGGCTCGACGGTGTAGATTCAGGGCTGACTCGAGTCTCGCGCGGCCGCCACGAGGGTCTCGACGCGCTCGCGTGAGACCGGATTTGTCGTTTCCCCGCCCGCTTTGAGCGCCGTGCCGACAATGACGCCGTCAGCGCCCGCCTCGAGGCAGTCGCCGACCGTCTCGTTCGTGACGCCGCTGCCGACGAAGACGAGGTTTCGTTCCCGTGTCGGTGCTTGGTCTGCCAGGACGTCCGCAACTCGTTCGACGTCCTCGAGTGCAGTCTCGACACCGGTGCCGGGTCCCGAGACGATCACGCCGTCAGCCATGCCGCGTTCGACTGTCTCGAGTGCGGCCTGCTCGAGATCCCTCTCGCCAACCGGCGTCGCGTGTTTGACGTGAACGTCCGCGAGGATGGCGACATCGGCCTCGAGCCGATTGCGAAGCCGGAGCGTCTCGTGGGCCTGTCCCTCGAGGAGACCCTGATCGGTCGCCGCAGTACCGATGTGGACGTTCACCCGGATAAAGTCGGCCGCAGTGGCAGCGGCGATCGACAGCGCCGCGTCGGCGTCGTTTCTGAGCACGTTGATGCCGAGCGGGATATCAACGGTTCGCTGCAGCGCCGACGCCAGCGCGGTCATATCTGCGACGGCGTGGTTCGGAACGGCTTCGGGATAAAACGGTGTGTCGCCGAAGTTCTCGAGCACGATGCCGTCGACTCCGCCCGCCTCGAGTCGGCGGGCGTCCTCGAGTGCGCGGGTGCGGATGGCGTCACGGTCGCCGTCGAACCCCGGCGCGCCGGGAAGGGGTGGGAGGTGGACCATCCCGAGAACGGGTCGATCGGCGTCGAAGCGATCGCGGAGGGGTGTCGGTGTGGACATAGCGGTGGTGTGGGCTCGAGGGCCAAAAGTCCGCACGACAAGTGACCAGACGATATCGGTTCCTCAGGCAGTCGACGGCTGGCTGTCGAAAAACCGGGTTCGTGCGACCAACAGATACGCAAGGACGACGAGCGGGACAGCGACGAGTGGCACGTGGCTGAGACCAAAGACAGTCGCCCCGAGTGCCAGATTGAGCAGCAATAGCGCGTACAGTACGACAGCTGCGATCCACCCCATCACCGACCCTCGCCAGAGCAGGTAGGCGACAGCGAGCCCCGCGATGCCCGTGTAAAACGCGGGTGATGTCTCGGAGAGACTCGCTACGACTCGCTCGAGGCCGTACAGCACCGTCAGCAAAACGACAGCGAGCACGCCGGGAGGGCGGGTGAGCACGGATTTTTCGTCCATAGCGAGAGATACAACCGAGCGCAGATAAGTATGTATTCCAACGTAAAAGAGGTTGATCTCTAAAACAAATCTATAGAAACAACCTTATTCGTCGTGGACCAAGTCTGTGGCGATGCCAGAACCGTCCCGGCGTTCGGTCCTCCAAGCACTCGGCGGTGTGGGCCTCGGTGTCGCAGCCTCGAGACAGCCACACTGGCCAGGCTTTTTCGGCGGGTATATTGAGGCAGCGCCGCTCGAACCCGACGAGCACGACGATCAGCTTCCGCCGGATGAGTTCGTGACTCCCCACGATGATGACCAGCTCGTCGACCTCGACTCGCTCCACGCAGCATTGGAACGGCCCGACGAGCACGTCACCCTCTCGCGGCGAGAGTTTGGCACCGCGTTCGCTGCCCTCGAGGAACTTCCAGTGTTCGACCCCGACCGTCACGAGGGACACGACCATCCGGCAGTCGTTCGCGGGCTCTACGTCCGTGATCTCGAGTATACGTACCGGGTTCAACTCGTTCCCTGGTGTAGTGACGCGTGGTGGATTCAGACGCGGGGAACGCCCGAAGGATGGGCAAGCTGTCACCGGCGATAGTCGAGCCTCGAGGCGGCAAGGCCGGCCCCGTCCACGACCGTTTTCCCGTCGCCATCGAAACACACGCGCGATGACCGATTTGTTTACGCCACTCGAGTTGCGCGACCTCGAGGTACCGAACCGGATCGCCGTCTCACCGATGTGCCAGTACTCCTGTGAGCCTGATGGGCTCCCGACGGAGTGGCACCGCGTCCACCTCGGGAGCCGCGCCGTCGGCGGTGCCGGTATCGTCATGACCGAAGCCACCGCCGTCGAACCGCGCGGGCGAATCACGCCTCACGATCTGGGCATCTGGAGCGACGAGCACGCTGACGCGCTCGAGCCGATCACCGCGTTCATCCGCGAGCAGGGTGGGGTGCCGGGGATTCAACTGGCTCACGCGGGTCACAAGGCGAGCAAGTGCCGGCCGTGGGACGGGAACCTCCCGATTCAGCCCGACGAGACCGACCCCGACGGCGCATCGGGCTGGGAGGTGCTCTCGCCGTCGCCCGACGCGTACCCACCGTTCGACGGCGACCGACCCGCAATGAAACGAGCCGACGCGGACGACATTCAGGGTGTCATCGACGCCTACCAGGCCGCAGCCGAGCGATCGCTCGCAGCTGGTTTCGAAATCGCCGAGGTCCACGCGGCCCACGGCTACCTGCTCCACGAGTTCCTCTCACCCGTGACGAACCGCCGTGAGGACGAGTACGGCGGGAGCTTCGAAAATCGCACTCGACTGCTCCGAGAAGTCGTCGACGCGGTCCGAGATGTCTGGCCCGAGGACAAGCCCGTTTTCGTCCGTATTTCGGGTACTGACTGGCTCGAGGGACAGGACGCGTGGGATCTTGACCAGTCCGTTCGACTGGCCGACGACCTCGCCGACCGTGGCGTCGATCTGATCGACGTCAGTTCGGGCGGGCTCCACCCCGATCAAGACGTTCCCGGCGGGCCGAACTTCCAGGTGCCACTCGCCGAAGCGGTCCGCGAGGGTGCAGATATCACCGTCGGTGCAGTCGGCGGCGTCACCGAACCCGAGCAGGCAGATGCGCTCGTCCGCAACAGCCGCGCCGACGTCGTTCTCGTCGGCCGGGAGTTCCTCCGCTATCCGTACTTCGGGCTCCGAGCGTCCGACGACCTCGAGGATGATCCGATGGCGTGGCCGGAGCAGTACCGACGGGCGGTTCAGTAACGCACTGACTGCTGGGCGACCCTCTCAGTCGTCGGTCCACTTGATCGAACAGCCTTGCGAGGGCTGCCACTCGAGGTCGACCGACTCGCCTGCGAGCACCGCCTCGATCGCCTCCCGAACGTGGAACCGCGTCGGCTCGTCGTCGGGACTGAGCGCATCGTCGAGGCGGCCCTGGTAGACCAGCTGAAATCCATCCTCGGTGTTTTCGAACAGGAACGGATCCGGCGTACAGACCGCGCCGTACGCTCGACCGACCTCCTGGCTGGCGTCGCGCAGGTAGGCATCGTACTGGATCGTGCCGTCGTCGACGTACTCACGCATTGCCTCGAGGGAGTCGTCGGGGTACTCCTCGGCGTCGTTGGGGTTGATGCCGACGACGGCAACGTCGTCGTACTCGTCGGCCAACTCGTTTAACAGATCGAACTTCGCTTTCGCGTACGGGCAGTGGTTGCATGTGAAGACGACCAGCAGTGCCCCGGCGTCGGCGAACGACTCGAGGGTGTAGGTCTCGCCGTCTGCCCCCTCGAGTTCGAACGCGGGGGCTGCGTCGCCAGCCGCGAGTTCGGAGTCGGATTCTTTGAGTACCATGGTCGTCGGTTCCGGACCTGCGGTCTTAAGCACCTCGCTGGGCTGTGGATTCAAGCAACAGGCTGTGCCAGCGGACGGTCAACACGACCCACATATTTGTACCCCCCGTGAGATCGATATCATATGCAAACGCTCGAGGTCACGGACGACCAGTATGCTGCTATCCAGTCGCTTCGCGAAGCGATCTCCGAAGACGTCGTCGGCGAGTACGGCTTCGTCCGCGAACGCGACGCTGTCCAGTTTCTGCTCGACAATCTCGACGATGACGCGGCTGTGTCCGTCGAGGCGACAGTCGAGTCCTCGGCGACCGACGACGTCGCTGCTTCCGTCGGGGCCGCAATCGAGGGAGAGACGGATCCACACGCCCTCGAGGAAGTCTCCTACGTCGAAGACGAGTCCGTCACGGACGACGCCGAAGTCGAAGCCGACCCGGACCCCGACCCCGAGACTGGCAGTGATTCGATGGGCGAGTTGAAAGGCGACTCGAGTGATAGCGAAGCCGACGCCGAGGAGCGTGACGACGAGAGCGATGCTAGGAACGAACCCGACTCCGATACCGACGGCGATGAGATCGGTGTCGATGCGTCCGGCGGTGCCAGCGGTGATGCCGACGATGACGATATGTTAGACGAGATGATGAGCCTCCTCGAGACCCACGACGACAAGTGGGGCGAGGCCACGTCGGCGGACTACCGCTACAGCGTCGAGTTACCCGACGGCACGACGGAACAGGTCCAGACGAAAGACGACGTGCGGGCGCTGTTGTTCAAAAACTACCGGTAGGCTGTCGGTGTGCGATCCGGATCGCACGCGAGCCCAACTGTTCAGGGACGATCGAACAACGGTAGAACTTTACTCACGCTTGCATTTCTGGGAGATATGAGCGAACGCGAGGTACTCGAGTTGCTTCGTGAGAACGCGCGCTATTCGACGGCGGATATCGCGCGAATGACCGGCCTCAACGAGTCTGAGGTCGAGACCACGATCGAGGAACTCGAGGCAGCAGGTGTGGTTCGTGGATATCAAGCGGTCGTCGACTGGGATAAACTGGAAGACGAACGCGTCCGAGCCGAAGTCGAGTTGAACGTCACGCTCGACCGCGAGACGGGCTACGACGACATCGCAGAGCGCCTCGCACGGTTTCCCCAGGTCAAAGCCTTACGGCTGGTCAGCGGCGACTACGACTTCGATATGGAAGTCGAGGGCGACTCCATCCGCGAGGTTTCTCAGTTTATCAGTGAGAAGGTCGCACCCGTCCCCGAGATCACCCAGACGGTCACACACTACGTGATGACTTCCTACAAAGAAAACGGGATCGAGCTCGGTGACGGCGAAGACGACGAGCGGCTGTCGTTCTCACCCTAATCATGACGTTCGAACTGTCCGAACGCGTCCAGACGGTGCCGCCGTCGGGGATCCGACGGTTCTTCGAGATCGCCGAGGAACGCGACGACGTCATCTCGCTTGGAGTCGGTGAGCCCGACTTCTCGACGCCGTGGGCGGCCCGCGACGCCGCGATCACCTCTCTGGAGCAGGGCAAGACGTCCTATACCGCGAACCGGGGGATGCGCGAACTCCGCGAGTCGATCGCCGACTACGTCGCTGACCGCTTCGAACTCGGCTACGATCCCGACAAGGAGATCATCGTCACCGCCGGGGCGAGCGAAGCCGTCGACCTCGCCTTCCGGGCGTTCGTCGATCCTGGCGACACGGTCGCGATCGCCCAGCCATCTTACATCTCCTACGAGCCCGGCGTCATCTTCGCCGGCGGCGAGGTGTTGTCCGTGCCGACGACGGAAGAAGACGAGTTCCGACTCACCGTCGAGGGCCTCGAGCAAGCGGGCGCGGACGAGGCCGACATGCTCGTGCTCTGTTACCCCAACAACCCGACGGGCGCGATCATGACCGAGGCTGACCTCGAGCCGATCGCGGAGTTCGCCCGCGAGCACGATCTGATGGTCCTCTCCGACGAGATCTACGCCGAACTCACCTACGACGGAAACGAGCACACCTCGATCGCGACCCTCGAGGGAATGCGCGAGCGAACCATCGTCTTCAACGGCTTCTCGAAGGCCCACGCGATGACCGGGCTGCGGCTGGGGTATGCACTCGGCCCCGCCGAGGCCATCAACGCGATGAACAAGATCCACCAGTACACGATGCTGTCCGCGCCGACGACGGCCCAACACGCTGCCCTCGAGGCGCTTGATTCCTGTGACAACGACGTCCGGGACATGGTCAACGAGTACGACCGCCGTCGCCAGTTCGTCCTCTCGCGGTTCCGCGAGATCGGCATGGACGTCTTCGAGGCCAAAGGGGCGTTCTACTGTTTCCCCGAAGTGCCCGAGGGCTTCACGGCAGAGGAGTTCGCTGAAGGCGTCCTCCGCGAACAGGGCGTCGCAGTCGTCCCCGGCGACGTCTTCGGCGCGGGTGGCGAGGGCCACCTGCGGATCTCCTATGCGACCGGGCTCGACGATCTCCGGAAGGCCTTAGCCCGGATCGAAGCGTTCGTCGAGGAACACGCGTAGTCACCCCTCAAGGCGGTGACGACGCGACATTTTGACCGATCTCACGCGTCTGGATAGTGCTGGCACCAGGGCCGGGCGCGCTCGAGTGCCCTTGCAGCAGCGAGCACGTCCGACTCGGCGTAGCGGCGGCCGACGACCTGCAGCCCGACCGGGAGCCCGTCGTCGGTGAGGCCGGCAGGAACCGACGCGGCCGGGTGGCCCGTGAGATTGAACACCCACGTGAGCATCGCGTCAGTCGGAATGCCGGCGACCTCGTAGCCGTCGATCTGCGTCGGGTAGCGATCGCGCAGGTGTTTGCCGTACGGAGGGACAGTCAGTGTCGGCGTCACGAGGACGTCCGCGCCCTCGAGTGCCGCCTCGATCGCGTCGTAGGCCTCGACCCGCGGCCCGTTCGCGAGTCGTTCCTCGAGCGGGTCCAGATCGGTACCCAGCGAAATCGTCGAACGGACTGTCTCCTCGACGTCGGCCGTCTCGAAGTCGATGCCGTACTGTTCTTCGACCCGGGTCGCGACCGCCGCGAAGTAGCCGCCGACCTGCGTGTAGTAGGCCCGGCGAAGCACGTCGACGTCGGGGAGCGAGACGTCGACAGTGTCGACCGCCGCGCCGGCAGCCGCGAGGTCATCGACGGCCGCCCCAACCGTCTCGCGGACGACGGGAGCAACGGGCTGGAGATTCAGATCCGGACTGTACGCGACCGAGAGGTCGTCTGTCGGTCGCTCGAGCGCCTCGAGGACGTCGTCGTCACCACGGGGGACGCTCAGTGGATCGCGATGATCCGGCCCGGCCATGATCTCGAAGCCGAGCGCAACGTCCACGGCGCTGCGGGCGATGGGGCCGCCGACCATGAACGGCGAGTGACTGTCGAACGAGTCGAGCCGTGAGTTCGAGGGGATGCGTCCGAACGAGGGTTTGAGTCCGATGACGTTACAACACGACGCCGGAACCCGCAGCGAGCCGCCGATATCCGAGCCGGTCGCGAGTCTGGCGAGGCCGGCGGCGACTGCCGCTGCCGACCCGCCGGAAGAGCCACCCGCCGACCGCTCTCTGTCGAACGGGGTCGCCGTCGCGCCGATGAGTCGGTTATCGGTCTTGATCGTGTGGGCGAGCGCCGGTGTGTTGGTCGTGCCGACGATCACCGCGCCGGCGGCCTCGAGCCGTTCGACGGTGATCGAATCCGCCGTCGCGACGTTTTCAGAGAGGGCAGCGAGGCCGAGCGTGTTTCGGACGCCAGCCTTGCGATCCCGGAGGTCTTTGATTGCGACTGGGACGCCGTGAAGCGGGCCGAGATCCTCGCCGGCGGCGGCCGCACGGTCAGCTTCGCGGGCCCGTTCCCGGGCCGACTCCTCGAGCACGGTCACGTAGGCGTTCAGCTCCTCGGTAGCCCCGATTCGCTCGAGCACGTCGTCGACGACGGCTTCCGACGACAGCTCGCCGTTCCTGATCGCCGCCGCGAGATCACGGAGAGAGGTAGTGATAGTATCAGCCATGATGAGTGTGACCATGGCCGTCGAAATAAATCCACGGACAGCGACGTAACTGGCTACAGACCCAGACGCTCAGACGACGTTTCGTTCCCCTCGAGCCAACGACGTCTCGAAGCGGTCGCTCGAGAGCGCCGTGGGATCGACCAGCGACAGTTCGCCGTCGGTAACGAGTTCGGCGACGAGCGTCCCGGTTGCGGGAGCGTGCTGAAAGCCGTGGCCCGAGAAGCCGGCCGCAGTGACGAAGCCGGGGACCGTCTCCTCGACGATCGCGGTTTCGTCCGGTGTCACCGCATACAGGCCCGCCCAGCCGCGCTTGATCGCCGACTCGGGGCCGAAGTAGGTCGTCCAGTCGGCAACGGTCTCGAGAGCCTCGACGGCCCAGGGGAACGCCATCGATCTGTCGTAGCCGTCGGGATCACAGGCAGGATCGGCGTCGCCGACGTGGCCGCCGACCAGCGCGTCGCCGTCGCGATCCGGCCGGAAGTACGTGCCGCTCTCGAGGTCGATCGTCAGTGGATCGGTCTCGGGAACAGGCTGACCGGGCTCGACGACAGCGATCTGACGGCGTTTCGGGGTGATCGGTAGCTCGCAGTCGGCCATCGCCGCAACCTCGCCGGCCCACGGCCCCGCGGCGTTAACCACGAATTCGGCCTTGAGCCGGCCGTCAGGCGTCTCGACACCGGTTACCCGACCGGCGTCCGTTCGGAGCACGTCCACCACCGGCGTCTGTGTCCGGACGTCGACGCCCTCGTCGGCCGCTGCCTGCGCATAGCCCTGCAACGCGAGGTGTGGGTCGGCGACGCCGTCCGTTGGAGAGTACGTCGCTGCGACGAACTGCTCGTGGTCGACTCCGGGGCAGTGGTCCTGTATCGCGTCGGGTTCGAGCAGCTCGCTTGGAACGCCGCGGTCGTTTTGCATGGCGACTGCCTCCTCGAACCGCGTCGCCGCCGCCTCGCTCCGGGCGAGAAAGAGATAGCCGATTTGTCGGTAGTCGATGTCGATGCCAAAGCGCTCGTCGAACGTGTCCCAGACGCGCATGCTCTCGAGGGATAGCTCGACGTTGACCGGCGTCGAAAACTGTGCGCGAATGCCGCCCGCAGCCCGTTCTGTGCTCCCCGAACCGAGCGAACGCTGCTCGCAGACGACGACGTCGACGCCGCGGGTGGCGAGTTCGTACGCAGTTGTCATCCCGACGACGCCGCCGCCGATCACGACTACTGTCATATGATGACGAATCACATGTTCGTGGATAAGCGTTCGGTCGACTCTCGAACGCGGCGGACAGCCGGACGACGTCTAAAATGACTTCTCGAGCGCCGATCGATCCGCAACGGGACCGGTTCGATCGGTCGAAGATGGTCAGACGACTAAAGTAGCCGACCGAGTATGTGCGCGTATGGTTCGCGTGCTCTCTGATGCGGATGTCGCGTCGGTACTCGATCTCGAGGCGCTGCTCCCGATCGTCGCCGACGCTTTCGAGAAACAACGAGCGGGCGCGGTCGAGCGCCCTGAACGACCCCACTACCCGATCGGGGCGGGTCTCGACCCCGACACACCTGACGAGCCGACTGGCACCGGGCTCTGTATGCCCGCCTATATCCACGGCAACGCCTACGTCGCGACGAAGCTCGTCACCGTCTGCGAGGACAACCCCGAGCGCGGGCTGCCGACGGTCACGGCACAGCTGACGCTTGCCGACGCTGAAACCGGCCAGCCAGTCAGCTATCTCGCGGGCAACCGGATCACCAGTGCCCGAACGGGCTGTATCGGTGGGCTCGCTGCCCGCGAACTCGCCGTCGACGGGCCGCTCGAGTTGGCAGTGATCGGCGCGGGCACGCAAGCGCGTTGGCAGACGCGAGCGATCGCCGCCGCCGTCGGCGTCGGCCGACTCGACTCGATCCGCGTTTACTCGCCCAGTGACTCCCGACTCGAGTGTGCTCGTGACCTCGAATCGGACCTCAGTGTCGACGTGACGCCAGTCTCGAGTCCACGCGAGGCCGTGACGAACGCCTCGGTCGTCGTCACGACGACAACGAGCACTGAACCCGTGTTCCCGGGCGAGGCCCTCGCTGACGGGGCGCTCGTGGTTGCCGTCGGGGCGTACACGGCCGAGATGCGTGAGCTGGACGATACGACGATCGAACGCGCGTCTCACATTGTCGCCGACGTTCCGGAAGAGGCCAGCGAGACCGGTGATCTTCGAGGCCACGACGACCTCGACATTCGCTCGTTCGGCGACGTGTTGGCTACCGGCGACGGCCGTCAGTCGCCGGACGAAATCGTCGTCCTCGCAAGTGTCGGGAGCGCGGTTTTAGACGCTGCAACTGCCGAGTTCCTCTTCGATCGAGCCGAAGACGCCGACCTCGGCACGACGGTACCGATATGAACGTCATGGGCTCAAACACCATCGCGAACTGATGAGTGGTGTTGCGTACCATAGCGGCTCCCGGCCACGACACTGAAATAGCCACTCCGCAAAGTGGGGTCCGAGTAGCTGCCGATGAGTGATCTGACAGTGCGACCCCACAGCCACCATCTCGGAGGGGGTGTCCAACGGGTGCCAAACGGCGACGGAGGGCGAGACCGATGACGATTCGCTCAATTCCTGTTGCCGATCGTGTCACCGACGCCTTCTTCGCACTCGATACGGACTTTCGCTTTACCTATCTCAACGAGCGCGCCGAAACCCTGCTGAAACGCCCTCGCAAGGAGCTGATCGGCCGCGTGATGTGGGATGAGTTCCCACAGACTGTCGAAACTCAGTTCCCCGACGGGTTCCATCGCGCGATGGACGAACAGATCACCGTCTCGTTCGAGGTGTACCATGCCCAACTCGAGACGTGGTTCGAGGCCCGCGCGTATCCGTCAGAAACCGGCCTCTCGGTCTACATGCGCGACGTCACCGAGCGAAAATCACAGGAGACGACGATCGCCCAGCACGCCGCCGTCGTCGAGGCGGTCTACGACGCGATCCTCACGCTTGACCGCAACCGCGAGCTCGTCACCGTCAACAGCGCCATCGAGGAACTTCTTGGCACTGATCGCTCGGACCTCATCGGCGAACACGTCGAAACGCTGACCCAGCAAGCGGGGATCTCAGACGATGATGCCGTCGAGATCGGTCGTGCGATCACCGACGTCGACGTCGGCAACGCCGACAGACGCCAACTCGAGGTAGCGTTTACTGCTGCTGATGGGAGCGACCGAGTCGGCGAGTTTCGGTTCGTCCCGATCGAAGACGACCACGCGACCGTCGCGGCCGTTATCCGAGATGTCACCGACCGCCACGAGTACGAACGCGTCGTCACGTCGCTGCACGAAGTCACCCGGTGGCTTCTCGAGTCGGACGACCCCGAAGAGATCTGTGCAGTCGCAGTCCACGCCGGCAGCGACCTGCTCGGTCTCCCGATCAGCGGCGTCTGGTTGCTCGACGACGAGCAGGGGTATCTCGATCCCGTTGCCGGAACCGCTGGCGCACACGACGAGTTCGGTGGGCTTCCGCGGTTCTACCCCGGTGAGGGACTCGTCTGGGACGTTTTCGAAGGCGGCTCAGTGGAGCGCTTCGACGACCTCGAGTCGATTACGGAGCTCTACAACCCTGAGACGACGCTTCGATCGGAGATCATCGCTCCCATCGGAACCCATGGTGTCCTCATGACTGGGGCGCTCGAGGCCAATCAGTTCGACGAGACCGACGTCGACCTCGTCTCGATGCTCGTCGAGAACACGCGTGCAGCGCTCGACCGAGCCAATCGTGAACAGGTCCTTCGGAACCGAACAGCCGAACTCGAGCGCCAGACCGAACGGCTCGAGTCGGTTGCCGAGATCCTCTCAACCGACCTGAAACAGCAGCTGTCTACCGTCGCAAACGCACTCGAAGACGATGCCGATGAGTGGGAGTTCCCGCTCGCAGA
The DNA here is from genome assembly GCF_041821125.1 of Natronorubrum sp. A-ect3. NCBI lineage: Archaea > Methanobacteriati > Methanobacteriota > Halobacteria > Halobacteriales > Natrialbaceae > Natronorubrum > Natronorubrum sp. A-ect3. The sequence continues at coordinate 842,368 of NZ_JBGUBB010000002.1, forward strand.
GGATTCGGTCGAAACCACGCTCGATCGCGCTGAACGGCTCGTCGACGACGTCCGCGAGTTCGCCCGAAACGCCTCGGCCGTCGGCCCCCGGTGTCGGATCGATCTCGAGGAAGCAATCGAGTGCGCACTCGAGCAGTCACAACTGGACAGCGCCCACATCGTCGTCGAACGGCCAGCAACGCTTCGGGCCGACGCAGACCGATTTTCCCATCTCCTCGAGACAGTGTTCGACGATGTGGCGGCTCGCGCCGACGGCGAGGTGACGATTCAGGTGGGGCTTCTTGGCGTCGACGAGACAGCGTGCTCCCGTGGTGTGTTCATACGGGACGATGCGACCGAGATTCCGCCGACGGCTCACGAGCCACCGGCCGAGTCGACGACCGGAGGCGCAGTCAGTGCGCCAGCCAGTTCTATCGACGGGCTGGGGCTTACTCTTGCCAGAGCGATCGCCGAGGCCCACGACTGGACGTTGACCGTCGATACCGGCGAGAATGGTGAGACACGGTTCGAGATCCGTGACGTGACGACCCTCGAAACGCAGTCCTGAATCGTACTACGGTGTGGGCTCGCACGTGAGGTCCTGATAGAGTCGCCGATAACAGCCCTGGTCGAACAGCTCCGTCATCGTCTCCTCGACACGAACACGACACACTGCGAGTTGGTCCTGAAGACGCGCGTACTCGTCGCTCGATTTGCGTTCGGCAGCGGTTTTCTCGGCATCGAACAGGGCCTTTGTCGAGGCGAGTGCGAAAAACTGCTGGAGCTGTTCGTCGTAACTCGAGCGCAAGACTAGTTGCTCGACAATCCGGCGCAGTTCGTCTTTCGAGACCGGTTTGACGAGGTAGTCGTCGACCGCCGCCTCGATGATGTCGAACGTCGGTTCGACAGCGGTGATCATCGCGACACGACACTCGAGGTCGCGCTCTTGAAGCATCGCCAAAAGCGCCTCACCGGATACCCCGGGGGTCCGCCGGTCAAAGAGAACGACGTCGACCGTCCCGTCGATTACAGCTCGCGCCGTTTCGCCATCGGACGCCATCTCGACGTCGTACGTCTCCCCGAGCCAGGTCGTATACAGGCTCGCGAGGTCGGGTTCATTTTCGACGATCACGACGGACGTCGTATCAACAGTCATTCTACAGTCATCCCCAAAAGAGTGGTTCGATTCTTGAATGTGACTGATAGTATATCAAAATATCGGGCATCGGAAACTGCCGATCCGAGCAGCGCTTACTCGAGGCCGTTTTCGATGGTCGAGCGATGGTCGTCGATCGTCGCGGCGTCCGTCGTGATCGTCTCCGATCCAACGTCGATCGTCAACTCGCCGTCGTCGGTTGCCGTCCCGAGTTCGACGACGGGGGCGACGCCGTCGAACGCGTCTGTGACCGTTTCGGGCGATTCGGTCTGAATCAGGACTCGGCCCGGCTGTTCGTGGAAGAGGACAGCCGATTCGTCTCCAGCGTCGGGGACGGGAAGCGAGACCTCGAGACCGGCTTTCTCGGTGACCATCTCGGCAAGCGAGACGGCGAGCCCACCGTGGCTGATGTCGTGAACCGCAAGCGTCGACTCGTCGTTCGCCACATCGGCGAGTGTCTCGACGACGGCTGCGGGATCGGCCGGCAGTTCGGGGAACCCGTCACTGCCGTCGAACTGGGCGAGATACTCCGAGCCACCGAGTCGAAGGTCGCCGGCCTCGAGGCCGACGTCGCCGACGAGCAACAGCGTGCCTTCCGATTCGACCGACAGCGGCGGGGCGTCGTAGCCGTCTTTCGTCCCGACCATCGCCAGCGTCGGCGTCGGCGGGATCGGGCCAGCTACGGAGTCGTTGTACAGCGAGACGTTCCCGCCGACGACCGGCGCCGAGAGCGTCGAACACATGTCCGCGAGCCCGTCGACGGCACCCTTGAAGCCACCGTACACATCGGGTTTCTCGGGGTTGCCGCCGTTGAGACAGTCGACTGCGGCAAGCGGTGTTGCACCTTTGGCTGCGATGTTCGTCGCGTTCTCGAGGGCAATCGCTTTGGCTCCCTCGTAGGGCGCGACGGCAGTCCAGTTCGGTGCCGCGCCGGAGGAGATAGCCAGCCCTTGCTCGGCTTCTCTGACGGCGATAATCGCCGCGTCGTCGCCCGGCCCGACGCTCGTGCGGACACCGACTTCGTGGTCGTACTGTCGGTAGACCCACCGTTTCGAGGCCGTGTTCGGACTCGAGACGACTGCGTCGAACGCCTCCTCGAGGTCGACTGCGGGCAGTTCGGTCTCGGGCTGGTCGACGGGTTCGCTCTCGAGGTCGTTCATCGGCGCGCCCTCGCCGAGGAAGTAGGCGTCGACGTCGACGACCGTCTCGCCCTCGAACGTGCAGGTGTAGTTCTCTGCGGTGACCTCACCGATAACCGAACAGCCGAGATCGAAGCGCTCGGCGATCTCGCGGACACGGTCGACGTTGTCAGGGTCGACCTCGTAACACATCCGCTCTTGAGATTCAGCCAGCAGGATCTCTAAGGCGTTCATATTCGGCTCGCGCTGGTGGACGCGCTCGAGTTCGATGTGTGCGCCGAGGCCGCCTTTGGCGACCAGTTCGCTCGAGGCACCGCCGAGGCCGGCGGCACCGAGGTCGCGTGCGGATTCGATTAGCTGCTCTTCGACGAGCTGTTCGTTGGCCTCGATCAGAAGCTTCTCGGCGTAGGGGTCGCCGACCTGGACGGCCGGTCGATCTTCGGTTTCGGCGTCCTCCGCTAAGTCCTCGCTGGCGAAACTCGCACCGCCAAGGCCGTCACGACCGGTGCCGTTGCCGACGAGCACCAGCTTGTTGCCGGGCTCTTGGGCGACGGCGGTGACGAGGCGTTCATCGTCAGTGAGGCCGACGCAGGCGACGTTTACCAGCGGGTTGCCCTCGTAGTCGGGGTGGAAATCGACGCTGCCCGCGACCGTGGGGACGCCGATACAGTTGCCGTAGTGGCTGATCCCTTCGACAACGCCTTCGAAGAGGTATTTCGAGTGTTCGTCGTCGAACTCGCCGAAGTACAGCGAGTCCGCGAGCGCGATCGGATAGGCACCCATCGAGAGGGTGTCTCGGACGATCCCGCCGACACCCGTCGCAGCCCCATCGAACGGATCGACGTAGGAAGGGTGGTTGTGGCTCTCGATCCCCATCGTGATGTAGGTGCTCGAGCCGTCCTCGTCCTCGTTTCCGGGCAAGGCAACGACCGCTGCGTCGTCACCCGGCCCGATGACGACCTGGTCGCCCTCGCTGTCGAACGCGGAGAGCAGCGGTCTCGAGGAGCGGTACGCGCAGTGTTCACTCCAGAGGTTCTCGAACAGCGCCGCCTCTGCCGGCGTCGGCTCTCGCCCCAGCTCAGAAACGACGAGCTTGTGGTCCGAATCGGCAAGACTCATTCATGTCGGTGATGGAAGTCGGGTAGTAAAGGGGTTTCTATATACACGTTCGTGTATCGTTTCTGCAACTGTGTGGTGTGAAGTAGCAAGCCATTGCTCACACGTCGCTCGTGAGTGAGTCAGTCAACTGTCTCGAGGCCGACGACTGCTGGGACGAACCGCTGTGGACCAACTGGAAAACGACTGGCGACGAAACCGGTGGTGGCAACTCGCGTTCGCTCGGCGCAGACGGTCTGTGGTCACTGTTTTCCGGCACACCCGCGACCCGCCATGTGGGTGCACCAGAACTGACCGACAGTCCGCCGTCTCAGTGCTCGAGTTCGGCGTCCTCGAGCCACGAGCCAGCCCAGCACTCGATTTCATCGAAAACCGGCTCTAAGGACTCTCCTTTCGCGGTCAGGCTGTAGTAGGTGGCGATCGGGGCGTCTTCCTCGATGCGACGTTCGACAAAGCCCATCTCCCCGAGATCGTCGAGCACGCGCGAAAGCGTGCGCGCGTTTGCCCCAGTCGAGCGCTTGAGTTCGTTAAATCGCTGCTCGCCAGCCAGCAGTTCGTGGAGGACGGCCAGTCGCCACTGTGAACCGATCTGCTCGAGCGATTCGATGACGGGACAGGCGGCGTTCTCGTCTCGGGATTCAGTTTGTGGAGAGGACATTGAGACGTTCTATCGTGACTACGTCGTGGCCGTCTTTAGTGGTTCGGGTCCGAACCAGCTAACATGGCGTTAGCAGGACACACTGAACGGCGCGTTCAGTCGGCGTCGAGGACTGACTCGAGTCTCTCGAGTGCCCGAAGCGAGATCGGCGCGGAGCCGACAGCGTGCACCGGGAGTTCGAAGACGACCCGACACCGATCCGCAGTGAGTGCGTCGACTCGGTGGGTCGCAGCAGGAACACCAGCGAGACACCAACTCCATCGGCGATCCGAGTCCGAGTAGTCGGAGATCCGAAATGGGACCCACACGCCGGACACCAGCACGTGACCAGTCGTCCCGAGTTGTATCCGACGCTCAGTCGCCTCGACGCCAGTCACGAGCGGTGCCCAGTCTGGCCATCGAGCGGTGTCGACGAGGAGCTCCCAGGCGTCAGCTGCGGGGACAGAAAGCACGTGTGAAGCCTCGAGACGGCGACCGTCCCGCGTGTGTGCGGTCTGGAGGCGAGTCATGTGTACCGACTGGTACGTCGGCCGCAGACATGGAGGTTTGCACCGCCACGGATACTGTCTCGTCTGGCGGCCCGCTCGTCGACGCGTCCACGACGCATACTGTTTTTTGACCGGCGCGCATCCGTCCGGTATGGAGTATACGACACTCGGTTCGACCGGGATGGAAGTCAGCCGGCTCTGTCTGGGCTGTATGAGCTTTGGCTCGAGTGACTGGCGCGGGTGGGTGTTAGAAGACGAGGAGAGCAAAGCCATCATCGAGCGGGCGATCGATCTCGGAATCAACTTCTTCGATACGGCGAATATGTACTCGAAAGGCGAGTCCGAGCGGATTCTCGGCGAGGCACTCGAGGGCTACCGCGAGCAGTCGGTCGTCGCGACGAAAGGCTACTTTCAGATGCGCGAGGACGACCCAAACTCGGGCGGACTCTCCCGAAAGGCGATCGAACAGGAACTCGACGCCAGCCGCGATCGGTTAGGGATGGATACCATCGATCTCTACCAGATCCATCGCTGGGACGACGACACGCCGATCGAGACAACGCTTCGGGCGCTCGACGACGCTGTTCGGCGGGGCCACGTTCGCTACATCGGTGCCTCGTCGATGTGGGCCCACCAGTTCGCCGACTCACTTTACACGAGCGACCGGCTGGGACTCGAGCGATTCGTCACGATGCAAAACCACTACAACCTCGTCTATCGGGAAGAAGAACGCGAGATGTTACCGCTCTGTGAAAACGAAGACATCGGCGTCATGCCGTGGTCGCCGCTGGCGCGTGGCTATCTCACCCGACCGCACGCGAAGATCGACGCGACAAAACGCGGCGAAACGGAAGAACACATGTACGACCATCCGTACCGCGATGGCGGCGGCCAAGAGATCAACGAACGTGTCGCCGAAATCGCCGCTGATAAGGGCGTAACGATGGCCCAGATCTCGCTTGCGTGGCTGTTGCACAAAGAGTGGGTCGACGCACCCATCATCGGCACGACGAGCATCGAACATCTCGAGCAGGCCGTCGCCGCCCTCGAACTCTCGCTGTCGTCGTCGGAGATCGCCTACCTCGAGGAGCCCTACGAGCCGGTGGCGGTTTCTGGCCACGACTGAGACGGACTGCTGTCGGCAGTGACCACCGATCACCGACCCTGCTGCTGGTGCTCGGGACAGCACACCGTATGACTGGCCCGCTTCTCGAGGACTGGATCTCCATTGAAAACGGAAACCCGAAACGCGTGCTCGAGTGACGACACTGCTTCGGGTTTTCCAATGTGATATTTGTCATTTGTAAACTGATTATGGTTACACGAGTCAATCATATTGGGAAAGAGTAATTAGAGTTCGTTACAACAGGTCGACCAGCGACGACCGGGCCGCCGTCCATGCAACCGAGACGTCGGGCGTCCGGTCAGCGAAGCCACCCCAGCATAATGCCACACACGAAATTCGATTCGACATCGTCGACCGCAGAGGGAACGAAAGCGCAGTCCACGAGCGAGCGAACTGACCAGTCTACCGAGACAACCACGACCTGCCCCGAGTGCGACGGCCGGCTGATCGTTCGGAACGATCAGACACACTGTGAGGACTGTGGGCTCGTCGTCGACGAGGACCGCATCGACCACGGCCCGGAGTGGCGGGCGTTCAACGCCACTGAGAAGAACGAAAAGTCCCGGGTTGGTGCGCCGACGACGAACATGCTGCACGATCGCGGTCTGTCGACGACGATCGACTGGAAAAACAAAGACGGCTACGGGAGCACCCTCTCAGCCCGAAAGCGACAGCAGTTTCAACGGCTCCGAACCTGGGACGAACGGTTCCGAACGCGTGATGCCACCGAACGGAACCTGAAACACGCCCTCGGTGAGATCGACCGGATGGGCTCAGCACTCGGGATCCCGGACGCCACCTTAGAAACCGCGAGTGTCATCTATCGCCGCGCACTCGAGGAAGACCTGTTACCCGGCCGATCGATCGAAGGGATGGCGACAGCCGCGCTCAACGCTGCCGTTCGACAGACAGGCGTCCCGCGGTCGATCGATGAACTCGCAACCGTCAGCCGGATCGACTACCTCGAGGCAGCCCGCGCGTACCGATATCTCGTCAGAGAACTCGAACTCCCAATGGCACCGCCGGACCCGCTCGAGTATCTCCCGCGGTACGCGTCGGCACTCGAGATCACAGCTGAGACGGAACGGCGCGCCCATGACCTCCTCGAAGGCGGAATGGAGGCAGGGCTCCACAGTGGGAAACATCCCGTTGGTCTCGCCGCTGCTGCGATCTATGCGGGGAGCCGACTGACAGGGGAAACGCTCACACAAGACGACGTCTCGGATGCGATCGACGTCAGCAAGGTGACGATCCGGAACCGCTACCAGGAACTGCTCGAACACGAGATCACAACGTCCGACTCCACTGCTGCGGACTGATGTGACAGCAGACCAAACGTGTCGCTCGCAGATCATGGGCTGTCGGTCCACAAGCACCGACTGGGTCCACAAAAGCTGAGGCGGTTTGCCACCCCGAACAGCACACCGTGACGAGCGAGTCGGCGTGGGCGAGACGGCCCTCGAGACCGCTCACGGTGTAGTTCGCAGTGTTCGCGCTCGTGGTGATCAGGAAAACCGAGAGGCAATATCCGCTTCGGTGATGATACCGACTGTTTCGCCGGCTTCAGTGATCATCACGGCCTTGTAGTGCTCGAGCAGGTTACTGATCTCGTCCAGGGTCGCGTCTTTCGAGACCGTTGGAAAGCTTTCGCTCATGTGTTCTTCGATGGACTCGTCTCGCACTTCGGAGTCGAGATGGACGAGGTCGCTCTGGCTGATCGAGCCGACGGGGATCCCATCCTGAATCACGGCCAGCTGCGAGTAGGCTTCCTCTTCCATCTTTCGGGCGGCTTCCTTGACGGGGTCGTCGGGCGAGACGTTGACGACGGCTTCGTTCATCAGGTCGTCAGCGCGGACGACGTCGCTCTCGGCTTTCTCGAGTGCGTTGACGATTCGACGAAGCGTCGAGAGTCGTGGGTCGACGTCTCCGCCTTCGATCCGGGCGATCAACGGCTGTGAGACGTCGGCTTTGTCCGCAAGTTCACTCTGGGTGAGCCCGAGTTCGGTTCGGCGCTGGCGGAGATCCGCGGACGTCGGGAGTTCCATACGGTTGGATAACTGCGGGTTATAGAAAATCCTTTGGGTCAGACCCAAATTCGCTGCCGTCCGCGACACGCGGGCGTGCGTGCCTGCGATGGAACCACTCAGTCTTCGTCGGGAACTTCGATAACCTCGACGACCGACAGCGGAACGTCCCGCAGTGCGCCGCCGACTTCGCTCTTTGCGATCCGGGAGGCGTGTTCCTCGCCGTCGGCGTTGAAGACCTCCATCTCGAGGCCAAGTCCGACGAGTGCGGTGTCGGCCGCAATAAACGCCGAGTCGAACGGCTCGCCACAGGCCGGACAGCCTGTTGCACCGACCTCGACTTCGACGTAGTCCATATCTTCGCTGTTGAGTCGTTTCCCGGCTTCGCTGACGGCGACGCCGATCGCGTCGTCGATCTGCTCGACGTCACGAACCAGCCATGCCGCTTCCATCGCGACGATGTAATTGGTCATATGTCGTCGTCGGCCCGGGGGACCACCTGTCTTGCGATTCGTCTCGAGCAGCGATTCCACCCCATGATAGCGATGCCGTTACTGTCGTGTATCGAGTCCATCGACAGCCGACGCTGAAAGCCGACACTGACGTGAACGAGCACACTGTGCCAGTCGCGTTCGACGCGCTCGCGGTGCGCACGTGAGCCGGATAATGCTCATACGTTATGAGAATTGTGCGAGTCGATTGTCACCTGCTTAGTCGGATCTTGACTCGAGTCCGCCTCGAGTTTCCGAAACTGAAAGTAGATCTTAATCGCATGACTGCGTCGACCCGATTCAGCAGCATTGATCGGTATGCTCTGCGCGAGTCAGTAATGTTTATATATACCCCTCGACTGGGCCACAGTGAACGTCGATGATATCCCGCGTGTACCACGCGACCCTGTTCGCACTGTACCAGCTGTGCATTGTGATCGGTATCGCCGCAATGCCACTCGCAATCGCCGCCCGCCAAGCTGGAGTTACCCTGCCGATCCACCGCATCCTCGCAACCATCGAGGAAGCCTACGAAGCAAACAGCGAACAGATGGAGTAATCACGCCGGGACACAGGTCGGAACGACGCCGCGATTTTTCTCGTCGATTGACGCCGAGAGCGAGCGGGCTGCCGATCTGGCCGCCGAAGAAAACCGGAAACCCCCGTGGTGACCGCCGGTGTTTTATACCGTGCCGGTCGTAACGTTCGGTCAATGCGAGCACCTCAACATAACTCGGATTTTTCCCGCACCGTCGACCAGTTGGCCGACGACCCGAACCCCTACGAGCCCGAAATCGGTTCGATGCCGAAAAACGATCTCTCGCGTGCTGATCTGGACAACGTGAACAAGACCGGCACGACGACGATCGGCATTTCGACCGCCGACGGCGTCGTCATCGCGACGGACATGCGCGCCAGCCTCGGCGGCCGCTTCGTCTCGAACAAGAACGTCCAGAAGGTCGAACAGATCCACCCGACCGCTGCGCTCACGCTCGTCGGCAGCGTCGGTGGCGCCCAGTCGTTCATCTCGAGTCTCCGTGCCGAGGTCAACCTCTATGAGGCCCGCCGCGGAGAAGGCATGAGTATCGACGCGCTGGCGACGCTTGCAGGCAACTTCGCCCGCGGTGGCCCGTTCTTCGCTATCCACCCGATTCTGGGCGGCGTCGACGACGAGGGCAGCCACGTCTACAGCATCGACCCCGCTGGCGGCGTCATGGAAGACGACTACACCGTCACCGGTTCCGGGATGCAACTCGCCTACGGTCACTTAGAGCAGGCCTACGAAGACGACATGTCCAACGAGGAGGCAAAAACGGTCGCCGCCCGCGGCATCAAATCCGCCGTCGAGCGTGACACCGGCTCCGGGAACGGTGTTTTCCTCTGTGAGATTACCGACGAAGGCGTCGACATCCACGGTCACCACGACTTCGACGAAGTGCTGTAACTCGGCTCCAACCGATCGATTTTTGCGTTCCTGTACCAGCCCAGCGTCTGCGCTCCATCACGAGAGTCTCTCTTCTCGGTGTCAGGAGAGCGAAAACAGATGACTGGTAAAGCGGCCCAAAAACAGCCGTCAGACGCGACCACGTGAGTCGTTACGCTCAGTCCAACTGTGTTGCTTGCTCGAGTTGTGCCTCGGAAACGTTGGCCTGCTCGAGTTGAACTGCCTGTCCCGTCTCGCCCGAGCGGTAGATGGCATCGATCACACGCTGGACTGTCAGTGCCTCTTCGACGGTGTTCGTCTCAGGAGTGTCACCCGTGGCGACAGCCTCGAGGAACTGCTCGTCCTGTGCCGTGTAGCCGGTCAGTGACGAGTCGCCGGTGAGCGTGACGTCAGCGTAGTGGTCACAGCCAGCCGTCCCCGTCTCTAAGATCTCGAGGTTCGTATCGCCGATGTCGAACTGGGCGCCACCCTCGGTGCCGCGGATCCGAAAGTCCATGCTCTCTTCGCGGTTGGTCGCCCACGCGGCCTCGAGTGAGATCGTCTGGCCATCGGCGGTGCGGATGAAGGCGCTGACGGAGTCGTCGACCTCGTAGGTCTCGGCTTCCGCGTCCCAGTTGTCGCCGAATCCGTCAGGGTCGGCGTACCCCTCGTCGCGTCCGAACGTCGTTCTGGTGGTGCCGGAAACCTCCGTGATCTCTGGGAAATCGAGCGCGTAGAGGGCGAGATCGAGTGCGTGGACACCGATGTCGAGCAGTGCGCCACCGCCAGCGAGTTCGGGGTCGGTAAACCACGAGCCGGGGCCGGGGACTCCACGTCGTCGGACGTAGTTTGCTTCGACGTGGGTGAGCGTGCCGAACCGTCCGCGGGCGTGGTGTTCGTCAAACATCGCCATCGACGCAGCGTGACGATTATGAAAGCCGACCATACAGATGCCGTCCGCGCTGGCTGCCGTCTGCACGATTCGTTCGGCACTCTCTAGGGAGTGAGCGAGGGGTTTCTCGACGAGGACGTCACAGCCAGCCTCGAGTGCATCGACGGTGATCGGTTCGTGAAATCGGTTTGGCGTCGTGACGATGACGGCATCGACATCGTCGTCGGCGACGAGTCCCTCGTGTGTTTCATAGGCCGTCGCACCGAACTCGTCGGCAAAGCGCTGGCGTTGCTCTTCGACGAGGTCGGCACCGGCGACGACGGTCGCGCCGAGATCCGTGATGCTGCGTGCATGGAGATGCCCCATCCCTCCAAGGCCGACGATCCCGACACCGATTCCGGCCCGGTTCGCGTTCATCGAGAAATCACCGATTGTTGATTGACCACCGCGAATGTGTCATAAGAAACTATCGTTTGCGTGCGATCCCAGTCCATACGGAGAGGGAGTCGGCGATCGAAATAAGAGTTATGACTGATTAATCTGCACTATTGGCCAGGAGTTTTCACCATGACGACTCATAGTGGATGTATTTAACTCATTAGTTGCTGTAATTGTATATTTTAAACTGATATTCACGGTTGATTACCAGCCGGGCTAAGCGGCTAGCCGTCGACAATGGGGCTAATGGCGACAGTCACGATCTGGAACGAGTTCCGTCATGAACGCGAGGACGAGGATGTCGCGGCAGTCTACCCGGATGGCATTCACAAAACAATCGCAGATGGACTTTCCAACGACAAGGAGATCGATCACCACGTTCGTACGGCGACGCTCGAGGAACCCGACCACGGCCTCACCGAGGACATCCTTGAGGAGACGGACGTCTTGCTGTGGTGGGGCCACGAGGCCCATGACGAGGTCGATGATACCGTCGTCGACCGCGTGCACGAACGGGTGCTCGAGGGGATGGGGTTGATCGTCTTGCACTCGGGCCACTACTCGAAGCCGTTTAAACGGCTCATGGGAACCACCTGTAGCTTACAGTACCGCGAGGACGGCGCGACCGAACGGCTCTGGGTCGTCGATCCCGGGCATCCGATCGCCGACGGACTGGACGAGTCGTTCGAGTTGCCCCAAACCGAGATGTACGGCGAGCCGTTCGACGTCCCCGAACCCGACCGGCTGGTGTTCGTCAGCTGGTTCGAAGGCGGGGAGGTGTTTCGCAGCGGCTGTTGTTACAGACGCGGCAGCGGCCGAATCTTTTATTTCCGGCCGGGCCACGAGACGTATCCGATTTATGAGGACGACAACGTCAAGCGAGTGCTTTCTAACGCCGTCGACTGGGCGAGCCCGACCGACGGCTCGCCGCGAACGTTCGGCGAACGAGAGTGACGACGGCAATGTGGTGATTACCCACTTCGCTGCGTGTCGACCAGTTCGACGACCACCTCGAGGTCGACCCCAGCCGCTGCCTCGAGTCGCTCGCGCACCTCGTCGGCGAACCCGGACGGTTCCCGTTCGCCCGGTGGCCGCTCGACGAGGACGGTGACCGACGGCTGCTCGCCGGTGTAGACGTCTACGAGTTCGTAGGCGACGTCGCTCTCTCGGAACTGCAGGTCGTCGAACGCAGGGTCGTCGCTCATCGCCTCGAGTTCGGTCTTGACGTCGTGTTCGACGGCGGCAGTCTGGTAGGTGCCGTACGTGACACCGCCGAGAACGACTGACAGCAGCGCAATCGCGACGAGGAGCACGACGATCCGCGAGCGCAGCTGTCCGTAGGCACGCTGGATACGATCAGATCGGTCCGGACGGTAGCCCGAAACCCACAACAGGATCAGTGCGGTGAGGTTGATCGACAGGAGGTTCACGAGAGCGAGCGTGCCCGCGGTGACGACTACCATCGGATGCCCCCAGGCGATACCAAGTCCAGCGGTGGCCGCGGGCGGGACGAGTGCAACGGCGATCGCGACGCCGACGAGCACTGACCCGACGTTGCGGGTGAGACTGACGACCCCGGCCACGCCGGAGCCGAGTGCGAGAAAGAGCGCGAGCACGTTCGGCGTGATCCGTTCGGTGATCTGCGGAACGGTCGTGATGTCGAACCCGGGCGGGAGCAACACCGTTCCCCTGAGCGTCCAGCCAATCGCCGCCGCCGTGGCAACCGAGACGACGAGCCCGGCGACCTGCAAGCCGACACCGCGCGTCGCGAGCCCGTTGTCGTCGACGACGACGCCGACGCTTGCCGCCAGTGCCGGCCCCATCAACGGGGCCACGACCATCGCCCCGATGATCGTCGCCGCAGAATCGAGCAACAACCCGGCCGTCGCGATTGCCGTGCTCACCACGAGCAAAATGAAGTACGTCGATGCGGCAGGCGCGAGATCCGCCGCCCGTGCCTGCAGTTCCGCTCGAGAGATCCTGGTCCCGGCGAACTGGCCGGTCAACTCGTCCGTTCGGTTCGAGACGACCGTCTCCGTAGCCGTGACAACCGTGTACGAATCCTCATCGAGGCCGGCGGTTCGAAGCGACGAGAGAAACGGCTCGACAGCGGCTGGCGGCACGGGAACCGAGACAAGCGCCTCGAACTCCCCGCGACTCGTTTCCTCGGTGACGGCGTAATCGAGGCCCATCGCCGTTGCCGTTTCGAGGACGAGATCGAGTTCGTCCTGTGGGACGAACACCTGTACGAGACGCATACGCCTGCTACGACGGATGCGGACATATAGTAACAACTGAACCGATTGACACACGCATCGCACAGCGGTCGTGCGATGCGGTGTGCACTGACGTGCAGTGGCTACTATAGGCTGTCGCCACCAATAAAAGAGTGTCAGGACTCCGTGTCAGTGCTTTCGGCCACAGGATTGTGCCGATGGCCGCATCGTTCGTCGAGCCGTCACCAGCAGCGAGAAGTGAGCGCGTCTCCGCCGGAGCACGCACAGACGCGACGCTATCAGAACTCGTGGTGACCTTCGTCCGTGATGACACCCTCGAGCAGCGAGGTCGGTGTCGCGTCGTAGGCTGGGTTTTCGACGGCGAAGCCGTCGGCTGGTTCGGGCATGACCTCACTCCCTGTCCGGTACTCGTTTTCGAAGACGAATCCTTCGGTGACGATTTTCGACGCCGATCCGAGGACGGTCACCGGGACGTCGAGTTGGCTCGCCGTCGCCGCAATCGGGAACGTGCCGACACGGTTGTACAGCGTTTCGTCGACGATACAGTCCATGCCGACGACGACCCGATCACACTCCTCGAGATAGACGCCGTGTGCGCTGTCGGTGATGAGCGTGGTGTCGACGGCGTCGATTTCGGCTAACGCTCGCGCCGTCTTGCGACCGATGTAGCGCGGGCGAGCCTCCGTAACGTAGACCTCGAAGGACTTGCCATCTTCGACCGCTTGCTCGATCGCCTCGAGCACCGTCGAGGAGTAGTCGTGTGTCAACAGCGTCGCGCCGTCCTCGAGATGTTCGACGGCGTTTTCAGCCGCGAGTCGCTTGCCGGATTCGACCCGTGAGATGACCGTGTCAATCGTCTTTTGTGTGCGCTCTTTCGCCGCGTCGACGCTCTCTACGTCTGCATCGCTCACGTCGCTGACGACCTCTCGCACTGCGTTCTGCAGTGACGCATGCGAGGGGTTCGCTCGCCGCAACACCGTCCCGTTGCGCTCGAGCGCTCGAACGTACTCTTCGACGGTAGCAAACTCCCGATCGAGCAAATCCTCGAGCGCCCGTGTCGCGTTTACGGCCACTACTGAGGAGCTGTGCGTCTGCATTTCTTGGATCTCCTCGACCGTCTCGTCGATCATACCTGCATGGATTCCCGTGACCGCAAAAGGTGTTCCGGGTATCGTCAGCGACCACTGTCGACGATCGCTTGCAAACGGTTCATACGAACTGCTGTACCGGTGTCCCGGCGCGACTGCAGAACGGGTCGGGGTCGCGCCGGCACTGACGGACAACGGTTCGTCTCACACAAACGGGCGTGTTTACGGAGACGAGCCACGACACCGGAGGCCTCGTCGGGAACCACACCCGGTTTCGCGTCTCCCGACAAGAGCCGCTGCTCCGCGCTCGCCTCTCGAACGCTGGTCTGCATCCAGCTCCGTTCTACTGTCGCCAGTACGGAGTAGGATCAGTGATCAGTTCGAATAGCATCACGTTGTACAGATCAACGATATCCGTGTGTTACAATCACAACCCCTGTACGGTCAGTATACTATCCGCTCAAACGGATACCGTGGCAGACTCACGGTCTCTTGGCAACTAGTTCGACACATCGTCGTCAACCCCCTCGAGCAGACGGACCCGTTCACGCGTTGTTCCCGTTCGGTCAGATTACTTCGATTGACTGTCACAGGAGCGATCGACGGGCTGTGCTATTCCACATATAACAAATCGTCAGTGTGGGTTCAAACTGTGACGTACCGATGGACCGACGAAGCTATCTTGCATCAGGATTGTTGGTTGCCCTCGCTGGCTGCACAGAACTCGGCAGCACAGACGAAGCAGATGCCGAAGACGACCCAGGCGAGGCCAACGACGACGATCACGAATCGAACGGTGACGACACCGACAGCGAAACCTCCGGACTGACTGGCACGTTCGACGACTTCGAAGACCTCAGCGAGTGGGAAGCGTTCCAGGACATTGGCTCGATCGAAGCCGATACTGACCGCTCCTACAGTGGCTCACAGTCGGCACACCTCGAGCCCGATGAGGAAGGTCAGGTCCGTGTTCGCCGAAGCCTCGACGAGCCGATCGACGTCTCGGACGTCGTTCCTGGAATCGCCATGACTGCCGAAGATCGGAGTATCGTGCGAATCCAGCTTCAGGACGAAGACGGCGACTACATCGAGTACAGCCAGCAGGTGCTCGGCGATATGCCACTGGCTCGGAAGAACTTCGGTGTTACTCGCATTCGGGGCGATCCCGACCTGAGCGAGGTCATCGTGTTGCAGGTCATCTGCTGGTTCGGTGATGACAGCGACGGGGAGCTGTGGATCGATGACTTCCATTTCGTCCCCGACACCGACTCGGGGAAAGTCATGCTCCAGTTCCACGGCGGGTACGAAACACACTACACGGAGGCGCTGCCGCTCCTCGAGGAGTACGATCTTACGGGGACGACGTTCGTCCCGACAGACCGAATCCGTGCCGACGTCGCCGTCGAGGGAGACCGACTCACCCGTGATCAGGTTGGCGAACTCGCCGACGCTGGCTGGACGATTGGCAGCCAGTCGGCCAGTGGGTCCCAGCTCGGCGACACCGAATCGTACGGCGACGACCTCGAGTCGAACATCACCGATCCGATCGACTGGCTCGAAGACGAGGGGTACGACGACGGCGCTCGATTCTTTGCGTTCCCCGGCTCGACGTACACCGAACAACCGTACGAGCTCGTCCAGGAGAACTACGACCTCGCGTTCGCCGGAAATGCCCCTGCGCAGGGGTATGCGGGGAATCCGCATCTCTGTTCACTGGCCACCAGCCCCGACCCTGGCGAGGCAACGGAACTGCTTGACTGGACTGCCGAGTGGGGTGGAATCACGAGCATCGCGTTCTATCAGATCGACGATGAGAGTGTGCTCACCGCACTCGAAGAGACTGTGTCCTACCTGAGCGAACTCGAGGAAGCGGGTGACCTAGAGGTGATCACGCCCGCGGAGATGGCCGACAACTACGTCTACTCCGAGTAACGCGCCGAGAGCCTCGCGCCACCCCGGCGAACGATATACGGTCTCGAGGCACCTAGGGTCGGTGATGACCGTTTCCGTCCGATACACCTGCCCCCACTGTGACGCTGTCGTGACCCTCGAGCGACCGCCAGATCTCGCCGATCGGTCGGTCACGAAACTCACCCAGCCGGGCTGGGAGTATGCGACACCTGACGACGACGAGCGCGAGTCAGCTGATGGTATCGCCTTCGTCTGTGGCGACGACGACGTCACCGACCGCGAGGGCACCCCCATCGAGGGCTGTGGCCGCCCGTTTTACCTCAACTTCGTCCGCTTCGAGCAGGGCGTCGAACTCGAGCCGGACCCGGCGACCTACGGCGGCCCGCGCTTCGATTTTAACCGGTAACGGTTTCGAGCACGATCTCCCGCGAACACAACCCTTTTCGACAGCGGGGCCTACCTCCGGACATGGACGAAGCCGCCGTTCGCGACCGCCTCCGGACGGTCGACGATCCGGAACTCGGCGACGATATCGTGTCGCTCGGACTGGTCAACGACATCACCGTCGACGGCGAGCAGGTCGACATCGATCTCGCACTCGGTGCGCCGTACTCGCCGACAGAGAGTTCGATCGCCAGTGAGATCCGTGAACTGCTCGTCGAGGACGGCCTCGAGCCCGACCTCTCGGCCAGTATTCCAGACCGAGACGACTTCGACAGCGAGGAGCAAGTCCTCCCGAACGTCAAGAACGTCATCGCCGTCTCCTCCGGGAAAGGAGGGGTGGGCAAATCGACTGTTGCGGTCAACCTCGCTGCCGGTCTCTCACAGCTGGGGGCCCGCGTCGGCCTGTTCGACGCCGACGTCTACGGGCCGAACGTGCCGCGAATGGTCGATGCCGACGAACCGCCGATGGCGACCGAAGACGAAACGCTCGTGCCCCCCGAAAAGTACGGCGTGAAGCTGATGAGCATGGCCTTCCTGACCGGAAAAGACGACCCCGTCATCTGGCGTGGGCCGATGGTCCACAAGGTCATCACGCAGCTCACCGAGGACGTCGAGTGGGGCCATCTCGACTATCTCATCGTCGACCTCCCGCCGGGCACGGGCGACACCCAGCTGACGATGCTCCAGACGATGCCCGTCACGGGCGCTGTGATCGTCACGACGCCCCAAGACGTCGCCCTGGACGACGCGCGAAAGGGTCTCGAGATGTTCGCCGAACACGACACCATCGTTCTCGGTATCGCGGAGAACATGTCGACGTTTGCCTGTCCCGACTGTGGCGGCGAGCACGATATTTTCGATGCCGGTGGCGGCGAGCGGTTCGCCGACGAACACGAGATGCCGTTTCTCGGCTCGATTCCGCTCGACCCCGTCGTCCGCGAGGGTGGCGATGGCGGCGAGCCGACTGTCTTACGAGACGACAACGATACTGCCGACGCCTTCCGGACGATCACCCAAAACGTCGCGAACAACACCGGGATCGTCCACCGACGCAACGTCTCTCAGACGAGACGCAACGAAGCCGTCTCGAGCGATCGATGACCACGGACGGCAACAGCGACGCTGCTGACGGGGCAAAAGAATCAGACTCCAGCCCACCGTTGGACGCCGATTCCGAACGGGTCGCGCAGTTGCGTGCCGTCGCCGACGACATCCGTGGCGACACCAGTGAGAGCAAACAGCTCGCAAACATCCTCTATCGAACCAGCGATCTCTACGACCCCGACGAGGAGACCACGCCCGAAGAGATCGTCCGAAATGTCAAATTCATCCTCGAGGTCACCGAACGCGGCGGCCTCGATCGCTGATTCCGCCAGTTGGCCGTCAGTTTCCCCAGGTGGACGACGCTCATGGGCGTCTCAGTCCCCGCCACACGAACGGGGCGGCTGCCTCAGCCGCGTCATTTTTGCGAGCGCGCTGCTACACTCGAATGTGGACGCAAATCAGCGAACTCGAGCAAACCCCTACGGCATGGACGAGTCGTGTCGGAACTGTCCGGCACTCTGTGAGACACGGACGCAAGTCGTCCACGGCTACGGCGACGTCGGTGCGGACTTCCTGTTCGTCGGCGAGCGACCGACTGAAAGCGCAGACGACGTCGGCGTTCCGTTTGCAGCTCTCCCTGGCAGCGAGGCGACAGCCGACGACACGGGAACAACTCTTCGACGACTCCTCGAGCGACTCGGCCTCTGTGATTCGACCTCGCCGATCGACCAGCCCATCCTCGAGAACGCCTATCTGACACACCTCACCCGCTGTCGCGACTCCGACCGAACGCCGACTGACGGGGAAGTCGGCAACTGCGAGCCGTTCCTCAACGCCGAAATTCGGTCGATCAATCCACACATTCTCATCCCTGTCGGGGAACGAGCGTTGCAGGGACTCGGTGACGAGTATACGACGACACCCACCGACGAACTCGCGTTGCCGGACGACCACGGGCGGCGAATCCGTGGCCGCGGCTTCGAGCTCGTGCCGATGATCGAGCCACATGAGCAGTCTGCCGAGCAAACGCAGGCGTGGCTCGAGGCGTTCGTCGAACTGATGGCGTCGGATTATCGCCAGACGAAAGGACAGCGGAGTCGATAGGAACGGACGAACCGTGACGAACGGTCGCAAAAAGCGGTGGCCGGTTACCAGTACGGCCCCTCGCGCCACTGTTTTGATCGGGCACCGAGAGCGATCAACGCGCCGACGACAACGACGGTGACCGCCAACACGGCGACCGTTGGTGCAAGATACGCGCTGGTTGACTCGAGTACGACACCGTCGACGAAGCCCCAGCCGCCAAGCACTGCTAGCCCGGCGACGACCAGTGCTCCGAGGAGCCCGACCGAGCCGGGTACTGTTCGTGATACTGTGTGGTCCTCCATAATCGACTGCAGACACCGCAGTAGTATAATTCGTCCGGCGAGGCGGCTGGTCGAACATTCCGGTGGCGCTATCGCGCCGCCAGAAGCGCCGCGTTCAAGAGTCACGCAGCCCGAACACAGCACATGATCGTCGTCGTTCCGGTCGACCCACCTCGAGACGGACTCGCGTTGTCGTCGCTCACCGAGCAAACGCCTCTCACCGCTGCCGAAGCGGTCACGCTCTACGAGGCCGCCGTCATCGACGTCTGTCGAGCCGTCGATGCCAGCGGCGGCGAGTTGCTCGTCAACTACCGTGATGAGACGACCCTCCCCGACGAGTTCGCCGGCGGCGACCCAGAAGCCGAGGTTCGTGCGCTCGTTACCGACGCGCTTGGTGCTCTCGAGACGGAGTCCAACGACGGCCCACACAGCGACGAGCGTGTTCGATTCGAGAAACAGGTCGGCTCGAGTCGCAGCGCTCGAATCGGCAACACCGTCACCCACTTACTCGAACGCGAAGACGCGAGTAGCGTCGGCGTCCTCGAGCCGACGGCTGCGCTGATCGGTCGAACCCAGATCGACGGCGCGGCGATGTCGATCCGACGCCACGACGTCGTCCTCGGCCCATCTTCGGGCGGGCAGACGTACCTTGCAGCGTTTAGCGAGCCGATCGACTTCACTGACGCCTACACGGCACCCGAACTGGCGACGCTGGCAACCCGCACAGACGAAGCTGGACTCGGAGTCGGTTTTGCCCCGATGCTCCCAACCATCGCAACGCCGGCTGGCCTGCGATCAACGCTTGGGCTCCTCGAGGCACGCCGAATCGCCGGCACACCGGGCGCTGAGGCAACGGCAGCTGTCGTTGACGACCTCGGGCTGACGGTTGGGGAGGATGGTGCACTCGAGCGATCGTAACCGACAACCCTTTTTGACCGGACGGAAAAGTAAGCAGTGAGGTGGGGTGGCAGAGCGGCCTAACGCGGTTGCCTTGAGAGCAACTGGCTGACAAGCCTCATGGGTTCAAATCCCATCCCCACCGTTGCTGTCGCGAACAAATCCGTGAGCGACAGCACCGGCAGTGGGATTTGAATGAGGGAAGTCGCAGCCCGGGAAGCGAACGAAGTGAGCGACCCGGAACGTCTTCACGTGGTTCAAATCCCATCCCCTCCGTTTTTGTCGTGAATAATTGTGATGCTATGGGTTTGATTAGTCGTCCGTTCTCTCCAGTTCTAAGTCTACAACGACATCATTGTTCTCTTCAGTACCATCACACAGCAGTTTCAGGTCGGCGTTGTCTTCCAGTGTAGCGTGCCACGTCACATTCGCCGAATTGACGCCGCCCCGGCGACTGGTGGCTTCAGTCGCGTAGTAGGATTTCAGACAGCACAAAAAGACGACTCGAGAAGCAAGCCGTCGGACCGCGGTTACTGGTAGGAGAGTTCGAGGGTGCGAGCGCGTTCGAGTAAGTCCGCGTCGTAGTACTCTTCAGTCTGCTCGGGTCGGGTGTCGTCGATCGCTCGGACCTGCAAGATCGTGTTGCGGAAGACCTTGAACGTGGCTTCGTCGACCATCTGGCCGTCGAGGGTCACTGCGCCAGTCCCCTCAGCTTTGGCTTCGTTGAAGCGCTCGATCTTGCTCACGTCACGCTCGAGTTCCTCGGGCGTGGGCATGTGGACGGTGTTGGCCTGAATCGTCTGTTTCGGATACAGCGACCACGAGCCGTCGAGGCCGAGGTGGGCTTCGTGTTCGACCTGGTCGGCGTAGGCGTCGGCGTTGTAGTAGGTCAGACCAGCGCGCTCTTTGAACAGGTCGTCGAACGGGCCGCCGATCGAGAGGAGGCCGCCAGCGCTGGCTTCGTTCGAGAGCGCCTCGAGCAGGCCGTCCCAGCGTGGCCGACCGTCGCCGAGGTCTCGAGCGCCGAGTTCGGCGGCGTAGTCGACGGGACCGAAGACGAGCGCGGTGAGCCGGGACTCCTCGCCGAACTTGGCAATCTCGCGCAGATCCGAGCGAGCGCGGCCGGTTTCGATGATGATCGAGAGCTTGATCGAGCCGTCGGCGTAGCCGTGTTCGGCCTCGGCTTCCGCGACGACTTCAGCGGCTCGTTTGACGTCCTCGACGCGGCCGACCTTGGGGACGACGACGCCGTCGAGCTCGTCGCCAATCTCGCCGACGAGCTGATCGATCTGTTCGCGACCGCGGTCACGGAAGGAGGCGTCCTCGTAGCTCCACTCGACGCGGGGCCAGATCTCGCCGGGGAAGTCGTACTCGGGAACGAGCTCGATCGTGTTCTCGAGCCCTTCGTCTTTCATATTCGGCGCGGTGCCGTCTTCCATGTCGGGGACGAGCCAGTCGGGAGCCTGGAACCCCTCAGCTTCGAGGCCCGAGCGGAGGTATTTCGCCGAGTCGTCTTTTGGAACGGCGGCCGGTGCAGTCTGGAACGTTCGGCAGAGTCGGATGTCGTCAGTCATGTCTGTGAGTTCGTAGTTGTCTGCGTGCGATTATGATATTCGATCGTGTTAGTTAGAACGTTTTTGGATTTCCGCCGTGCGTGTCCCCGAGTAGACAGGCTCGTCGTCCTGATTGAACGCGATGTGTTCGAAGGTGACGGTGCCTGCCTGCTCGCTCGAGGCGTCGTCTTCGGCCGAGAGCACACGCGTAAAGGCGTAGACGGTGTCGCCGACGGCGACGAACGTGTGGAACGATTCGTCGTCGAAGCCGACCTCGCGCCAGGTCTGCTCGTCCGAGCGAGCGTGACCCAGCGCCGTCGAGCGGGTGACATCGCCATAGGTGACGATGTCGCCGGATGGCGAGTCGCTCATCACGTCGACGTTGTGGTGTTGTTTTGCCGTGTTGAGCGTCGACAGTGGAAGCTGGGCGACGGTGACGTCGTCCTGTGTGCGGCCGCGTTCGTGGCGGTAGGCGACGGCTGCGTTTTCGCCGTCGGCTTCCTCGAGTGCGGCCTGGAAGTCCTCGAAGTAGCCTCCATCTGGCGTGATGAACTCCTCGGGGAGGTCGGGGCCGTCGTCGGCTTCGGCAGCTGCCGCGCCACTTCCGTCGGTCGCAACGGGCTCGCGACGTGGGATCATGTTCGTCCGTTCGTACGAGCACAGCACCTCGCCGGTCTCGGCGTCTTTGCCGCGAGTGCGCCAACTAACGATGCCGTACTCGGGACGGGAACTCGAGGTCGCCGTGTTGACGACTTCGCTTTCGACGTGGAGTTCGGTACCCGCATACACCGGCGCTTCAGGGAAGCGGACGTCCGTTCGGCCGAGGAAGTAGCCGCCTTTCTCACTCAGGTCCTCGACGGTGATGCCCAGCGTCGCCGCCGTCAGGTAGTCCGGATGGATCGGTGGCTCGTCGTAGCCACGGGCCTCGGCCGCATCGGTTCGCCAGTAGGCTGGGTCGTGGTTGAGCGTCTGGCCCATCCACTGTTCGTTGCCAAACCGGGTGAGCGTGAGTCCAGGGTCGTGCTCGATGACGTCGCCTTCCGCGAAGTCCTCGAAGCAGTTGCCCTTCTCTTTGGTTTCGACCTGTTCGAGTGCCTGTGCAAACGTGTCGGGATCGGTCCAATCAGTCATCTGCAGTAATCTCGTCAGTCTCGGTCTGTTGGTCTCGCTCGCGGCGTGCGATCGTCCGTCGCATCTCGTTTTCGACGATCATGTAGCCCTCGTCGAAGCCCATACCGGGCTTTGCGAGTGTCTGTGCGGCGTTCGTCGCGAGGGCGACGTGGGCACAGGCACGCGCAGAGGTTTCCGTCTCGTTGCAGGTCCCGCCGAGATAGGCACGGGTGTCGGTCCCCTCACAGTAGCGAACTGCCTGTCCGCTCCGGTGAATGCCACCAAGGTCGGGAGTTTTGATCTGCACGAGGTCGGCTGCGCCGGCGTCGACGAACGCTTGGACGTCCTCGAAGGTGTTACACCACTCGTCGGCGACGATGTCGACGTCGACACCGGCCGCCTCGAGTCCCTGGCGAAGCTCGACCATCGCGGCGATCTGATCTTCTCGGTTGCCGACGTCCATCGGCCCCTCGATCTGAAGCGGGTACGGCGCGGCGGCCTCCTCTAAGGCGGCGAAGTAGTCGACCACTTCGTCGCGGTCGTAGGGACCGCCGAAGATCTCACCGATCATGCCGTAGACGTCGATGTGGAATCGGGGGTCGTAGTCATCGGGGCCGAGCTCCTGAGATCGCTCGACGAGCCACTCGACGTACTCGAGTAAGGTCTCGCCGTTTTCGCCGATTTTCTCGACGCTGTTGATGAGCGCGTGGGGCAGGACTGGAACGCCCTTGACGAACATCTTCTCGGTGTTGTTGTAGCGGTCGTCACCGGACTGGCCGAAGACGGGCACCGGCTCGGTTGCCGGCTCCGTACCAAGTGCATCGGCCATCACGTCTGTCTGCGTGGTCTGTTCGGCTTCGGCGGCTGCGGCGAGCAGCGCCTGGGAAACACCGTATCGGATCGCCGTGTGCAGACGGTCGCCCTCGACTTCCATCTCCTCGAGCGTCTCAGCGTTGTCGAGGAAGTCGGTCGCATCGCGGCCGACGAGTTCGTCGGCAACAGGGCCCTCGATAACGGGGGCGTACTCCTCGGCTTTGAACAGCGGATCACGCCCGCCGGCACCGGAGTACTGGACGGCGGCACAGTCACCGCGGACGACGGTGCCGTCCTCGAGTTCAATGTCGACGATGATCGACTCGCCGGCTTGTCGAATCTCGTCGAAGCCCTCGGTGACGGGCTCGCCCACGTAGGTGAAGCCGTCGTGTTCGGCACCTTGCTTGATCGCGCGCTGGTCGTCGAAAAAGAACCCGGAGTAGCCGGGTGTTGCGTATATGCCTGTAATATTCATAGTTTCACGTCGCCCTGCGGGCGACCGATGAGTTTGCCGTCGCTGATCGCGTCGACGTCGTCTGCAACCATCCGGAACGACTGTTTGCGGCCTTCAGTGTCAGCACGTTGGGAGAGTCGCGCCTTGTGGATCTCTTTGATATCGTCGTCCATCGCGAGGTCGGCCCACTCGAAGATGCGGACGCGACCGTCGTCGTCTCGGGCCGGTAACACAGCCCCTTTCGCACTGTCGCTGGGTGCGAAGGGAACGTCGAGGGCACCGGAGTCGAACGCCTTGAGCGTCCCCTGAACGACGTCGCCGTCGCCGTGTTCGAAGACGGTGTCCATCAGACACCGGGTCTCGCGCTCGATGAGGTCCTGTTCCTCTGCGATGCCATCGATGTCGATCTTCTGTTCGATGGCCATATCGATGACCTGGCGTGTGGTGCGCAGGCCGGCGGAGTTCGCCTCCATCGTCGGAACCCCTTGGAACTCCTGTGGGGATTTCGTGATGACCTTATCTGGCTTGGCGATCGCGGCGGTCATCCCGCCGAAGCTGATGACTCCGTTGGCGCGGGCTTCGTCCGGCGGGAACCCGCCCATCCACTCGTGGAAGACAGTGGTGACGACGACTTCGTCGGGCAGATACTCGTTGCCCAGCTTTTTCAGCGCGTTCAGGGCGGCGACGTCTTGGACGACGTTACCGACCTGTCCGTAGCCGAGCGTGATCGAGCGCACGCCCTGTGTCGCTGCGAGCTTGCCTTCGATCAGCATGACCGCGATTGCGATCGATGGTGGGACAAGCGTCCCTGTGAGAGGACCGAACGGCTCGCGGTTGATCCGCACGCCGCGTTCGGTGTAGGCCCCGGCTAGCCGGTCGACGAACTGCCAGCGCTCGATCGTTTCCTCGAGCCCATGGCGTTTCGTGTACGGAATGTTGTAGGAAATCGGGCCGCCTTCGAAGCTCTGGAAGCCACCTGCGAAGGTGATCGCCGCCAGCAGCCGGGCGTCCGGGGTGCCGTGGCGAACTTCGATCGGCGCGTCGACCGCGTCGATCAGCTTCCGACAGCCATCGACGCCATGGTTGACGGCCGGGAAGCCGTTCAACGTGTCGTCGCCCGTCTCGCGGGCTTTCTCTAAGCCCTGCTGGGCTTTCTCGTACTCGTTGTCTCGCGTGTACGAGTCGATCGTCGTCGGGAGGAGGTCTGCCTGTCCCTCTTCGTGAAGATATCTCAGGAGCTCGATCTGGTCGTCGAGCCGGGGAACGCCGGCTCGAGGCTGCAAGAGCGGCTTGTCAGCCGACTCGAGGACATCCGCGAATCGCTTGTGGTCGGGCAGCGACTCGTGGTATGCGATGGCGTCCTCGAAGTCGACGTCGTCGCCGGTGTGCCAATTAGACCGGATCTCCTCGTCAATACGCCGTAGCTCGTCGGAGGGAATACGTTCGTCTCGTATCATCTAGGAACTGATAGTGGCGCGTTCCGACTCAGTCGGTGTAATCTGCAGGTCCTGGCGAAGCGCTTCGATCGCGTCTTCGGAATCTGTCTCGGAGTCGAAAACACGGTCGAATCCAAGCTCCCGGAACGTCTTTCGGGTTTGCTCGAAATCGTCCTGACCGACGGCGAGGTTGCCACCGATGTAGGTGACTGCGTCGACGCCTGCTTCCTCCAAGACGTGATGGAATCCCTGACAGTCCTGCTCGGCGTGGCCGTAGAGCGAGGAGACCAAGACGGCATCTGCGTCGTGGTCTACAGCTGCCTCGGCGAACTCCTGCTGGGAGGTCTGGACACCGAGGTTAACAACGTCAAAGCCTGCTGCACTGAAGGCCTGCTCTAGGATTGTGATTCCAACGACGTGGGCATCGGAACCAATCACGCCGAGGACGACCGTTTGGGACATCGTATGCAGAACCATGAGGAACACCACTATAAACCTAATGATCTTCCATGATCATACTCCTTAAACATCCTAACAGCGTCCCTATGTTACGATCTAACAAAGTTCATGATCAATAGTAAGGGTTTAGGTGCTGGTATCGCAAGGACTCGTACATGGGAGCGCTTTCGAACCTCCGTGTGCTCGATCTGACCCAGGTGCTTGCTGGGCCGTACTGTACGATGTTACTCGCGGACATGGGTGCAGACGTGGTCAAGATCGAACGACCGGGCGGCGACCTTATCCGCTCGAATCCGCCGTTCGTCGACGACCCCGAAGCGGAAGCCTACGGTGGGTACTTCCAGAGTGTCAACCGCGGAAAAAAGAGCATCGAGCTCAACTTCGGTGACGACGAGGACCGCGAGGATTTCCTCTCGCTCGTCGAAGAGGCCGACATTGTCGTCGAAAACTATCGTGCGGGGACGATGGAGAAGTACGATCTCGGCTACGAAACGCTCACCGAGTACAATCCAGAGCTCATCTACTCCTCGATCCGTGGCTTCGGTGACCCACGCACGGGCGAAACACACCGCCAGGGACAGCCCTCGTTCGACCTCATTGCGCAAGCACTCGGCGGCGTCATGGAGATTACTGGACAGGAAGACGGCCCACCGACGAAAACCGGACCCGGCGTCGGTGACCTCTTTACTGCGGCGCTAAACTGCGTCGGCATTCTCGCGGCGGTCAACCACCGCGAACAGACTGGCGAAGGCCAGTACGTCGACACCGGCATGTACGACTCGATGCTGAGTTTCACCGAACGCGCGATTTACCAGCAGTCCTACGCTGGTACCCCTCCGACTCGACAGGGCAACTCCCACCCCACCCTGTTCCCCTACGATGCCTTCGAGACGGACGACGGCTACACTGTCATCGCCGCCTTCGGCACCAACCACTGGGAGGAAGTGTGTGCGGCGATGGGACGCGAAGACCTTGCCGAGGAGTACCCAACCGCGGCTGACCGCCTCGAGAATCGCGACGCGCTGCGCGAAGAAATGGCCGCATGGACGGCCGAATTGACCAACGACGAACTCATCGACACACTCGAGGGCCGAGTTCCCGTTGCGCCGGTCCAGACGACCGAGGAGATCTTCGAGGATCCGCACGTTCACGCGCGTGACATGCTCGTTCCGGTCGAACAACCCGGTGCTGACCGTGACGTCGAGATTGCCGGCAATCCGATCAAGATGTCCAAGACGACGCCCAAACCACGCGGCCGCGCGCCGCTGCTCGACGAACACCGCGAGGAAGTGCTCGGCGACGAAGCCGAAACGACAGCCGACGACTGAGAGACGGTCCAGCTGGGCGGATCAGTAGACCGCCGAACACGTTTTCTGGTGGGCAATTGCCACGGCGCTTGAGCAGTCCAGTCTGACCAGTGACCTCTGTAGGTGACAGTTCGAGGCGGACTCGAGGAACTCGTGATCGACGAACGTGCTGACGAACGGATGGACAGACTGAGGAGGAAATCGCTCTCGACGGGTGAACTGCTGAGAATCGTACCCGATCACACGACCACGAAAACCCACTTGCAGCGGCCCGCTCTGTCAGCCAGAACCAAGAGGCGAAAACAGCACGTTCGTAATCTCGACAACCGCACTCCACGTCGCTGGTAGCCAGTTGGATTCGACTAACGACATCCAGAGCGGACTCGTCTACGAGGACTCGAGTATATCGGGTGGGGCATGACAGCCACAGGGCGACGCAATGGCTTCATCCGGCCCGATCACGGTCACCATCGACAGCAGCGAGCCACAGACCGAACAGCGAGGCCGCGACGAGTCGGCCGACTCATCGTCGTCGCTGGCCTCGAGATCGGTGGTCACCTCCATCGATCCCACTGTTTGAGGCGGCTCATCGGTAGACGTTTGGGGCAAACAGACCGTCGCGCGGGATGGGAGACTCCCGCTGAGGAGGATCCAATCATGATATGTCTCGTACACAGTCAGCGATGGCCGTCGACTCGAGACGGCCGATAATCGCTTCGTTGGGCGTTGAACTACCCACACCGGGTGGAACACACGTGCGGACGTGTGTGCCTTTGGGCGCAGGGTTTCGTTCGCTATATTCGTTTACAGCGACATATATCTGACGGTGATTATTATAAGCAACTGAATGACACCCTCGAGCTAGCTCTCAGATGACCGACACGGACATGATGCTCGAGATTCCAGACGAAAGCCACTCCTCGTCGGAACCGCATCCGAACATCGTTCCCGCTGTTGTCCACCAGCCCGATGTTATCGCATTATTAACCATTATATCAATATCGTAATGCTTTAGCCAGATCAGATGGAAGGCGTTCGTATGACTCGACAACGAGTTACGGAAGAGCCACAGCCAGTGAGGAAATGGAACGACGTGTTCACAGCCATCTCGGCCGAGCCACGCCGTCAACTCGTCGCCTCACTGCTGGACCAACCGACAGCTCAGTCCGTTTCGTTGCCGGACGGCGCGACCCCAGCGACGTCGTTCGGTGATCGTGACACACTTCGACAAGAGCTCCACCATCGTCATCTACCACTGCTAGCAGACATGGGATTTATCGAGTGGGACACTGACCCGCTGGTTGCCTCTCGAGGCCCACGATTCGAGGACGTCGCCGTCGTGTGCAAGTCCTTACACGCCAACGCAAGCGAGATCCCTGAGTCGTTGCTCGAGGGAAGCCACTGGCTTGAGTGAGAGTCACAGCAAACGAAACAGCGCACGTTCTGGTGGCTTTGGAACGATGGTGGATGTGCTACTGACAGCACGTGTCCCCGGTAAAATGAACCCGCACTCGAGTCACAGCCTGCGGCGATTCACCGGGCCGAAAATCCTACTCCGCCTCAGTCTCGTCCGAAAGCTGGCCGGCAGCACACGCTTGTAGCACCTGCCGCACGTGAAAGTCCTTTTCCGCAGGGTCAGTTTCCGCTAGCGCTTGCTCGAGATGTGCCGTGCATTCGGGACTGAGTTGCCTGTTTGAGGTCATCTCGTCCGGTCATATCGCATCGAATGTAAAAAAGATAGTCCCGTCAAGTACCGGATCGACCCCCGGCATCTCGAAGCGATATAGTAGCCACTGCACGTCACTGCACATCTGATCGCACGATGGCTGTGCGATCAGCGTGTACATAGTTGCAGTTGTTACTATCGCTGACCGACTGCGACCACCCACCCACACGGCTGCGGTCAGAAACCGACCCAGTCAGGCGACCGCGCCGTACCGAGGCGACGATGGAGAGTAACCCTTTTGCGGGACCCCTACACACGTTCCCATATGGACTGGCCACACGATCCCGACGGAGAGCAAGGGAGCGAAGGAATGCGAAAGTTCGACATGCGGATCATCGCTGACAAAGTCGACGAGGAGGAGGACTTCCCGCTCAACCGTGACGAGTTCGTTGCCGAGCACGGCGACGACCCGATCCGGATCAACCACGAGACGGTCGTGCCGATGAGCGACATCTTCGAATACATCGATGACGAGGAGTTCGAGACGATCCTCGACATGCACAAAGCAGTCGGCGCCGCAATGCGGGCCGGTGACTTCTGGGACTACCACCCACAGGGTGCAGACCCGGAGAAGAAACACGCCTAACTGTCGGCTCGAGCCGATCGACTGTCGCGTTTTCGACTCCCATCACGAATCTGGATTACGTATCACTTATACGACGCCGTTCGAAAGAATCGATCACCGTGACTAATACGCAGGTGACGCTCTTTCAGATCGACAACTACGGGCCGTGGACGGTGACACCGGAGCCACGCAGGGAGGCAGACCTCCAGACGCTGCAATCCCGGCTCTATGCCGACATCTCCCAGTTCGTCGGCAACCGTGACGGCTACGTCTTTTTCACCCGTTTCGATAACATGGTCGCCGTCACGAACGGCTGCTCGTTCGAAGATCACGAACTCCTTCAGGAGTCCGTCGGCAACCGCTACCCCGTGACACTCAGCCTCGGTGTCGCGACCGGTACGAACCCGGTTCAGGCACTTGCAGACGCAACAACACGTATTCAGGACGCCGGTAGCGCACAGGACAAAGACCGACGAGAGTGTCTCGAGGGACGGGTCATCGATGACGTCCACCGAACCGACGAAGACGTCCAGATCGCGCATTTCGACGTCGTCAACGCGACTGGCCAGTACACTGATGAGCTCAACGCCTTCGATACGTTCATCGAGATCGAGCAGGGGTATGCGGAGCTCATGCGCCACATGCGCTACGCCCACAACAGCCTCTCCTTTTTCGTTGGCGGCGACAACATCATCGTCGTCTGCCCGGATCTCGAAGAAGCCGACTACGAGGAGGCGATTACCCATGTCGAAGAAGCAGTCGATGTCGAGTTGCAGGTCGGCGTCGGGCGTGGAAAGAGCGCACACGATGCTGGCTTCGCAGCGAAACACGCGCTCGAAACGTGCCGTGCCGACGGCACCCGCGTCGAACTCGAGTGGTAGGCTGCTCGAGACGGTGAGTCACGGATCTTCGTGGCGAATTTGCTTAAGTGTAGTGGAGGTAGCTTTTAGCCCATCTATGGGTATTGTTCACATATGGAATCGGAACTGTCCGTCAGGGATATCCTGGCGACTGAATACGTCGGTGTGAGCGAGTCAGACTCCGTCCGCGGCGCAGTTGCGCTCATGCGCGAGGAACGCGCGAGTTGCGTGCTCGTCGTCCGCGGGAGCGAACCAGTTGGTATTATGACCGAATGGGATGTCCTCGGTGTCGTCGGCGACGGCCACGAGCCCGATGAGACGACCGTCGGTGACGTGATGACCTCGCCAGTCATCACGTTCGGTCCGGATCGGTCGCTCACCGATGTTGCCAGCACGATGGCTCGTGAAGACATCCGCAACGTCGTGGTTGAAGACGACAGCGGCGTGGTGGGGCTAGTGACTCAACGAGACGTCATCGCCGCTGCGGGATCGTTCCAGGCGACGATGACGCCGCCACGGTCAGGCAATCCGACACTCGAGGAGGAACGGCCGATCGACGAGCGTTCCCCCCAGTCGACCACTCTTGCCGGCTCCGACCACGAGTCACCGGTGCGTTCCAACGGCGACGAGTACTCGACGCAGGGTGTCTGTGAGGCCTGTGGCTCGCTTGCGGACTCGCTGTGGGATGCGAACGGACAGTTAGTCTGTACGGACTGTCGAGCGGTTTGAACGCCCCTGTTGACCCGCTCGAGCCAACGGTGGCACTGGCTACCGCTGGCTGTGCCGACAGACTCCTGTGCTATGCTAACAGTCATCGACATCGATCTCTCCGATAGAAAGACCTTTCGGGGGCCGCGGTGGACTGGTCGATAATGACCGATACCCTCGACGACCTCGACGTCGAAGGGACCACCGTCGGCGTCCGCATCGACGTCAATAGCCCTATTGGTGACGACGGCATGCTCGCCGACGATGCCCGACTACGCGCCCACGTTGACACCCTTTCGGAACTGATCGAGCGAGGCGGCCGAGTTGCCGTCCTTGCCCACCAGGGTCGTCCCGGTGGTGATGAGTTCGTCTCACTCGAGTCACACGCCGACCGACTCTCTGAACTGCTCTCTCATCCCGTCGACTACGTGGATGCCACGTTCAGCAACGCTGCCCGCGAGGCCGTCAACGCGCTCGAAAACGGCGACTGCATCGTCCTCGAAAACACGCGTTTTTACAGCGAGGAGTATATGGAGTTCGAACCAGAACGGGCCGCTCGAACCCATCTCGTACAGGGACTGGCCCCGGTACTTGACGCCTACGTCAACGACGCCTTCGCGGCGGCACATCGATCACAGCCGTCGCTCGTCGGCTTTCCGACCGTTTTGCCCGGCTACGCCGGCCGCGTGATGGAGTCCGAACTCGACACCCTCGGCTCGATCGAAGAGACACCTGAACCACGCATCTACGTCCTCGGTGGCGCGAAAGTTCCCGATTCGATCGACGTCGCCTGGAGCGTCTTGGAGAAGGGGCTGGCCGATCACGTCCTCACTGCCGGCGTCGTCGGCAACGTCTTTCTCATCGCCGACGGGGTCGACCTCGGCGACGCGAGTTCTGACTTCATCTACGATCAGGGCTACTGGGACGAGATCGATCGCGCCGCTGACTTGCTCGATGCCTACGGCGAACGGGTTGCACTCCCGCGTGACGTTGCCGTCGAACGCGACGGGCAGCGACACGAAATCGGCGTCAACGCCTTGCCACCACAGGACGGCGAGGCCGCGATGGACATCGGCAGTTCGACGCTTGCCTACTACGAGCGACTGCTCGAGGATGCGGGCACGGTGATCCTCAACGGGCCGGCCGGCGTCTTCGAGGACAAGGCTTTCGAGACTGGAACACGGGAACTCTACAACGCGGCGACAGACGTCGAGATGAGTATCGTCGGCGGCGGCGATACGGCCTCGGCGCTGCGCCAACTCGGTGTCGGGGGCTTTTCGCACGTTAGCACCGGTGGTGGTGCCGCGTTGCGAATGCTCACTGCGGAACCGCTCCCTGCCGTGACGGCACTCGAAAATGGACCCACACAGCAACAGCCAGCCGACGATTGAACGCGCGTCTCAAGACGATATCGAAGCAGTCACGACGCTCTGGGTCCAGCTTGCCCGTGACCAGCGCACCTACGACTCGTCCGTTCGGGCTGTTGCCAACCGAGAGACGATGCGCGAGACGCTCGCGGCCCACCAGATCAACGACGGCCTGCTTGTTGCTCGTCTCGGTGGCAATGTTGTCGGCTTTGCGTCGTTTGCCGTTGAACACGGCTCGCTCGAGCTCGATGCCAGCCGTGGCCACCTGTCGAATCTCTACGTCGACCCTGCTTTTCGCAACCACGGGATCGGCACCGCGTTGCTCGAGGCCGTCGAGGACTCGCTGGCCGACCAGGGCATAGACATCCTTCTCCTCGAGGTGATGGCCGATAATGAGGCTGCACGGCGATTTTACGCCCGAAAAGGGTACGACGATTTCCGAGTCACAATGCAGCGCTCACTCGAGGGCGAGGACTCATCGGAAAACGATACACATTCAAAGGAGGACCGCTAATCGGAAACTGCGCCAGGGGAGCATGGGTGGTTCATGCACTCGACTTGTAATCGAGACTCCCAGGGTTCAAATCCCTGCCCTGGCTTTTCGATTCGCGACCGACGCAACCGACGCAACCGACATTCTGACGATTCTCTCTACTTGTTCGACGCGCAAGCAGCCGTAACCGAGTGCAAACCGGAGACGTTTCGACTGCACCGCGTAGCTGTCCACGACCACCAAGAGTGTCATCGCTGGCGAGCGGTTTGGATGGGGTTGAGACGCGCTGTTGTGCTGTGTGACCGGCGTGGTCACAGGACGGTTCGTGATTGTGTCGGCGCTGGCTGGTCGTCGCCGTCTAAAAGACGAGGGGCGATGTCTCAGAGTGAGAACTCCATTCGTGGCAGCGACTGGTGTTCTGCCCCCGTCCTCAGCACGAACGTGATAGACCCTGATAATTCCATATCCAAAGCATGTTGGGTCGGTCGTTCGATAGAACCAGAGACACGTTGCAAGGGGGACCCTCGAGACGAGTTAGAAGGATTCGGTCTCGAGACCAGCGCCATCAGGGTCGATGCCGGGATCCACGAACTCCCACAGCGGTTCGGCGGTGAACGTTCCATCAGCCGTGATTACCCAGGGAATGAGCTGACAGGTGTGACAGCGGCCGCTGTCGACGGAGAGCGTTGCTGTATCTGACGCGCCCGAGACGTCACTCACGCCGAGGATTCGATCCGCCTGCGTGAGCCACCAGACGACACGCTCGAGGTTTCCGTCCGGGTCGCTGACGTCGATCTCGAGAGTCGTTCCCTCGGGACTGATCTCGAGGGAGCCAGGGGCTGGTCGCGCGGTGTCGATGGTTGGGTCTTCGAGCCCTGTCGGCGTGACGGTGACCGTCCAACTGGCTCGGTACTGCTCGCCGTCGACGTCGACGCCAGCGACCACCTCGTAGGTATCATCACGCTTGTCGTGTCCGTCACTCTCGAACGTCTCCTGCCAGTAGTGGGCTGCCTGTTCGACGTAATAAACTCCCTGCCATGGATCTGCCAGCGTGTCGCCAACGTTCTCGCCGTCGATCCACCAGGTGGTCGTCTGAACGGCATCGGGGTCGACAGCACCGACTTCGAAGTGGACCGTTGTCTCCGGCTGGACGGCTGGTTCGGGGTCGGGAAACTGCAGTTCGGGGTCCAGTTCGTCGGTCGCACGAATTCCAACGGTGCGTTCGTCTGTCTCGCCGTTGGCGTCGGCCCGAACCGTCACCTCGTCGGCTTCCGGGACGGGTTCGGTCCGGTAGCTCGCGGGAAACGGTCGCTCGGTCTCGCCGGGGCCGACGGTGAGTGTCACGTTCCCTGCGGGCTCGCC
The DNA here is from genome assembly GCF_041821125.1 of Natronorubrum sp. A-ect3. Classification (NCBI taxonomy): domain Archaea; kingdom Methanobacteriati; phylum Methanobacteriota; class Halobacteria; order Halobacteriales; family Natrialbaceae; genus Natronorubrum; species Natronorubrum sp. A-ect3. Next base: position 876,499 of record NZ_JBGUBB010000002.1, read on the forward strand.
ATCGACGGTGTACTCGATGGTCGGACGGATCGACTGATCGGTCGGGTTCTCGACCTCGACGGTCCACTCGAGCAATGCACCTCCCGTAACAGTCTCCGGAATTTCGACGATACGGACGGCGACTGGGGTGTCCTCGTGGTCAGCTGTCGTGTCACTGTCGGTGGTCATATCACTGTCGGCTGCAGTGGTGTCGGCTGGGTCACTGGCAACTGTTTGCTTCCCGATGTGTGCTGCTGGGACGATACTCCCAGCCACAACCGTTTTCAAAATCGTTCGTCTGTTCACAGATCTGCCCTCATATCGGTTCCCAACCCGAAATCACAGCATAAGTGCGTGCCACCGTTGTACAATCAAATCGGACATTTGAATCATGTGATCACTCCTGTATCTTCGATGGTGGAGCCTACTGGACTGTTGTCCGTGCGTAACACTGGGGACGACAGGCAGTTGTTCGACGGCGCAGTCGATGGCTGATTCAGACGAGACAGCCGAGAAAACGGAGCGGAGAGCGGTTTTTGGTCAGCCTACACGTCATCTCTCGATTCGGGCCTCTCCCGAGAGCGCGTCGACGTGGACCTGCACTGTCTCCGAATCGGTCTCCAGAGAAACGGTCCAGACGGCACTGATTCGATGTGGCTTCTCGAGCAGCGTGACGTCGTCCGCCTCGAGTCCCTCGACATCGGCTGTCAGGGTCGTTCGAGCGATCCGTTCGGCGTCCTCGGCGTCGTCGATCTGGATCTCGTCGGTCAGGCGCACGGTCACGACGGGGACGTCGGCCATGCGGACGACGCGTTCGGTGACGCTGCCGACCAGGAGCCGATCGAGCCCCGTCCGGCCCTGTGTCCCCATGATGATCATGTCAATATCGTGGTCATCGGCGTACTCGAGGATCTCCTCGTGTGGGACGCCCTGCTCGACCGCCGTTACGGCCTCGGCACCGTCCCGGGACGCTTCGGCCTCGATTCGATCGACAGCGCGATGGGCAGCGGGTGTCGCTGCATCGCTCTGGAGCGTTCCGAGCGGCCCTTCAGGCACGATCGAAAGTACGTGAATCGTCGCATCGAAGCGATCTGCGATCGTCAGGCCATGAGTGATCGACTGACGAGTGCCATCGCTCCCGTCCGTCGGAATGAGAACATCCTGATACATTACGACGACGTTCGGTACACAGACATAAATACACCGTCGGCTGTTGCTGTTGGTCGCTCGAGCGGAGAGCGCGAGGGCGGACGGCACCCCCGACTTACTCGGGACGAGCAGGCCGAGCGCCAGTCGACAGCAGCGTCGATATTCGTGCGTTCTCTTTGATTCGCAAGCCGCCGTCGGCGACCGTTAGTGGGATCAACGGCAGATGTGTGGTGACCAGTACCGAGGGGTGTGAGCCGCCACGAGCCAGCAGTTCGTTCCGCGGCTGGAGCTGCAGCGGTTCCTCGAGGCCGGTCAGAAACTCGTTGTGTTGGATGACGTACTGGCCGCCCTCGAGGTCCCACCAGCCGAACTCGTCGTCGGGCTGTCGGAGGTCGGTCGCCACTGGCTCGAGATCGGCATCCTCGAGTTCGTCGCCCCCGAAGTCCAGCTGGCCGGGGGCAGCGACCTCGTAAACTGCGCTGACGGTCAGATCGATGCCGTGTTCGTGGACCTGTTCCGGTTCGTAAACGAGGTTATCGACGACCTCGGCGAGGGGGTTTTCGACAGACATTTCGGTTGTCCTGACGGTTCCGAACGGGAAAAACGTGTCCTCGAGTAGCGGCGTGAAGCCTTGGTTCGAGCCGTGGCCACGATCGGATTCGACTGAACAGATACACATATGCATTGGCGAACCGACGGGATGAACGATGCCACAGCTCGAGTCCATCCGTGTCTATCCGATCAAATCCCTCGACGGGGTGTCGATCACCGAGGCCGAGATCGTCACAAACGGCGGGCTGTCGTGGGATCGGCGGTATGCGATCGTCGAACAGTCACCGGATGCGATGGCAGCGACCGAGCCGAACGACCGGTATGTCAACGCCAAGCGAGAGCGTCGACTCCATACACTCGAGGCGACCTACGACTTCGAACGGGAGACCGTCACGGTGGGTGAGCACGGTCACGACGAGCGACAGACGTTCCACCTCGAACTCGACCGGGACTGTTTCACGGCATGGCTGTCAGACTACGTCGGCTACCCGGTCGAACTCGTCCGCAACGACGAGGGCGGGTTCCCGGACGATACGGATGCCTCGGGGCCGACGGTGATCAGTACGGGCACACTCGAGGCCGTCGCCTCGTGGTACGACGGGATCGACGCTGGCGAGATGTGTCGTCGGCTGCGGCCGAATCTCATCCTCGATGCGCCCGCGTTCTGGGAGGACCGACTCTACGACGCTCCCGGACGGGTCGTCCCGTTCGATATCGGGTCGACCACGCTCCAGGGCGTCAACCCGTGCCAGCGGTGTGTCGTCCCGACGCGGGATCCTGAGACAGGCGAACCGACCGAGGGCTTTCAGGAAACGTTCGTCGAACGTCGGGAGGCGACCCTGCCCGAGTGGGCCAGCGAGGCGTGGTTCGATCACTACTTCCGGCTGATGGTCAACACACGCGTTCCCGACGACTCCCTCGGGGCGATACTCGCACTCGATGAGTCGGTCACTGTCGGGGACTCGGTGACGGCACACTCGGCGGAGTGACCGAGAACTCGGTTCCGCTGTCAGACGAGCTGCGGTCCCGACGTCCCGGTGCACCCGCGACCGCCCTGCAGGCACACTGGGACTGATTGCAGCAGTCCGTATCAGTCTGCCTCGAGCAGCCACCGATAGCGCGGATGAAGCCACGACCAGTCCTGCTCGACGATCCAGTCGCGAAGCTGTCTTCGGTTAGTGATTCCCGGGACAGTGTCGGCCAGTTCTGATGGCGACCCTCCTGTGACTGGCTTGTATGCGATCGATCGTGTGGCTGTACAGTAAAACGAGGCCCGCGTACAGTCGTTTTGGAGCCCGACCAGATAGCGATTGATCTGATCCTCTCCGAGGAGATACGCACTCACTCGACCGGCGTCAAGGTCGTCGCCATCCTGACGGACAGCCAGAATCGCTGACTCGAGATCTCTCTCGAGCTGGCGCTCGTGTTCCATATGCCACGGTCAGTTCCGATGGCAAAAAAGGAGTTGCTGGCAGGTGAACGGTCCACAGACCCGGACTGTCTCATGCTGTCGGCCGTACCCGTATGGTGTACGTCATGCGGGTGGGCCAGAACTAATTCCCAGCCGACAGGAACAGCTCACGGCTGGTTTTCAGTTCTGGTATTCGAGGCCAAAACGCAAAGAGGACTGTCCGATTTGCCGTTGCCATGGAATACGGTCTCGATATCGGACCAGAGGCGATCCGAGCGGCTGCCGACGCGTCAAACGGGGTGGCGATCGAATCGGTTCGTCCGATCGTCGTTCCAGCCGACGAGGAGAAAGCCGAGTCAGCAGGGACGGGTGATGAACTGTTCGTCGAGCAGGACGAGACGCTGTATGCGGTCGGGCCGACTGCAAAAACCCTCGCCGATGCCGAGGGTGAGATGCCTGCAACACTGTTCGCAAACGGTGTCCTGACGGAAGCTGGGTACGCTGGGCCGGCACTCGAGACACTCGTTGACGATGTCCTCGAAGTCGACGATGCAGTCGATGGGCGGCTCTGTTATACGACTCCGGGACCGCTGGTCGACGCGGACGATCCGACCGACACGCATCGCGATACTGTCGCGTCGATCCTTGCCGACCGCGGAATCGATGTCACACCGATCAGCAGCGGGTTTGCCGTCGTCTACGACCAGTTCACTGACGACAACTACACTGGACTCGGCATCCGTCTCGGCCCGCAGACCACGAGTGTCACACTCGCATACTACGGCGTGCCTGCACTGGCGTTCTCACTTGCAAAAGGGAGTGCGTGGGTCGTCGAACAGGCAGCCGCCGAGACAGGGCACGAGCCAGCACAGGTCGAAGCCACGCTCGAGCAGTTTGCCCTCGATCCCGACGCGGCAGCGGGCGAAATCGAGGCTGCGCTTGCCGCGGCCTTCGACGCGTTGATCGGTGACCTCGCAGCAGCGCTCGAGACAGAAGCCAGCGAGAACGATGTCCAGCAAGGGCTGGCCGTCCCGGTCGCACTCGCTGGGTCGGGCGTAGTCGATGGACTCGAGTATCTCCTTGGCGGTCGGTTCGATACGGCACCGCTGCCGTTTTCGATCCGTGGCGTGCGACTCGCCGACGATCCAGCGACAAGCGCTGCCAGAGGTGCACTCGCAGCCGCCAAAGACGGTGTCGACGCCCACGAGGCTGTGACGTGGTCGCCAGCCGACGTGAACGACACCGGTGGCGACGTCTCCACGGCGATACCCGCACCGACCGGCGAGACGACGCTGTCGTTCGACGATCCACTCGACGGCGGCACCGACACGGAGCGCGCTCAAGCGGATGCCGCGATCGATCAGCTGTTCGCCCGTCTGGCCGACCGAGACGATGAGATCCAGTCGGTTCGAGCCGACCTCGAGACAGTGTTCGACGATCTCGAGTCGATCGAAGCGGAGACGGCCAGCGCCGAGACGGTCGACGCTCTCGAGGACGACGTCGATTCTCTCGAGTCGGCGCTGACAGACGATTTCGACACGCTCGAGTCGACGATCGAAACCCTCGAGACAACAACCGCGGACGAACGGGCAGCGCTCGACGATCGAATCGGCGACCTCACGGCCGATCTCGAGGCAGTTGCTGAGCGCACTGACACGCTCGGGGACCAGTTCGAACGGCTGCAGGCGTCGGTGGAGACACTCGAAGAAACAACTGCGTCAGCGACTGCCCTCGAAGCGGTCTCGGAAACGGTTTCGGAACTCGAGGCCGAACTCGACACTGTCGACCGGCACGGAATCCGAATCGACGGCCTCGCCGGCCGACTCGAGGAGCAGGCACTCCGGATTGGCGACGTCTCGGATCGATTCACAGCCCACGCAGAGCGAGCTGATGAGGAACGTACACAACTCGAACACGATCTCGAGTCGATCAACTCAACACTCGAAGACGAACTCGAGGCCGTCGATAGCGGCCTCGAGACCATCGATGAACGGGTCACCGAACTCGGTGCCGACCTCGAGACGACGACCATGGCTCTCGAGGCCGTCGAAGAACGACTCACATCGACGGATGACAACGTCACGGCGCTGACAGACGAGCTGACTGCGGTCCACGACTCGCTTCGCGACCGCACTGCCGATCTCGAGACCCGTCTCGAGACCACACAGGAGACGGTCGGTGCCCTCGAGACGACGGCAGCTGACAGCGATCGGGTGACTGCTATCGAAGACGAACTCGCGACCCTCGAGACGGAACTGGACGGTCTCGCGCAGATGCTGTCGGCTGTCTCGGAGACCGTGACTGGACTCGAGGAACGAACGGCACCTGCAGAGGCGGTCGACGCTCTCGCTGCTGATCTCGACGCGGTCGACAGTGACCTCGGCGATCTCGCTGCTGCTGTGGAGACACTCGAAACGGATCTTACCGACCGTCTCAGCTCGCTCGAGGACGGCGTCGACGAGTCTATCACCGGCCTCCAGACGGCGATCGACGAGGAGAGTGACGCGCTCCAAACACGGCTCGAAGACGGTACAGCGCGTTCAGCTGCTCTCGAAACTCGCCTCGAGGGCGTTGCCGAAACGCTCGATGCGGTCGAGACCGACGTCGAGCAGGCTACCGAGTCAGTGAACCAACTCGACACCCGTCTCGAGACGCTCAGTGGTTCGATGGCCTCCGAAGACACCGTTGGAGCGCTCGAGGAAACGATCGAATCGGTCGCAGCCGACCTCGAAGCGGTCTCAGACGACTTCGACACCCGTCTCGAGAGCGTCGATGACCACCTCGAGGACCTCACGGGGAAACATGACAGCCTCGACGACCGGACGAGCGATCACGCGAACCGACTCGAGGCCCAACGCGAGACCATCGACGAGCAAGAGAGGCGACTCAAGACGGCGCTGACCGAGGTCGACGATCTCAGGGAACTGCTCGAGGATGGCGCTGACGAGCCGGTCGAGACCCAGCTGTCGACGCTCGAAACACGTGTCGACGCCATCGAATCAGGGCTGGAGACCGACCGGGATGACGAACTCGAGGCAATCCAAACAGCCCTCGAGACACTCCAGGATCGACTGCAGCGGCGAGAACAGGATGCGACAGACGAGACGCAGGCTGTCGTCACTCCGCTCGTCGCTGGCGGAGGCGGTGCCGGCGTCGTCGCTGGCAGTTCGCTCGTTCTCACCGGTGCTGGGGCTGTCGGTGCGGGTGCAGTCCTGCTCGGACTCGTCCTCATCGGCACTGCGGTCGCACTCGAACGCTGACCGACGCTGTGGCTGCTGTTAGCTGCCCTCTCCCTCGCTCCCGAGAGCGCTGTCGGCGCTCCGGCTCGGCGCGTCGCCGACTCGACTACTCACGGATCAGCTCGACGTTTCGCATCTCGCCCCCGCATCGACGACAGGTGCTGAGGAGTGCATCCATGACCGTCTCTCGACGGCCACAGCCGACACACTCGTACTCGAGTGGTTCAGTAACAGACATGAGGGTATCTATGTAATGAGGTGTGTTAACTCTTTTCGTGGTAAACTGGGGAACAGCGGGTTCGCGATGCCAGCTTACGCACACACTACTCGAGCAGCCAGAGCAGCGTTGCGAGTCCCGTGGCAGTGATGAGCGACGCTGCGAGCAGCCAGAACGCGGGCTGGAAGCCGGCAGTTTCCGAGAGCGTGCCGACGATCGCGGGTGCGACCGCACCGGCAGCCATCAACATCGTGCGGACTACTCCGAGGCCACCGCCAGCGACGTCGTCGGGGATCGTAGACATCAGGTATGCACCCCGTACAGGTCGAAAGCCGTGCGAACCCACCCCGACGGCAACGAGTGCAGCGCCGAGGACAACCGGACCGGCGGTTCCAGTCAAGGAGATGAACGCAACCAGTGCAACGGACGCGAGACCGAGCATCGCGACGATGATCGGGAGCCGGCCGATCCGATCGCTGAGGTCGCCGGTGGCGAGCTGGACCAGGCTCGCAAGAAAGAGCGCGCTGTAGAGCAGTCCTGCGGCTGCGTTCGTCAGCCCGGCCTCCTGTGTCAGATACAGCGGTGCAAACGCCACGAACCCGTTGTAGGTAAACGAAAACAGGATCGTCAGGAGTGCAAACACAGAAAATCGCCAGTCTCGAAAGAGCGTTGCATACTGGCTGACGCCGGCAGCTGACGCCGCAGTCGGCGCAGCGTCACCTTCGGACTCAGTTGGCATCCGTCGTGGGACCCGAACCCGGAACAGCACAGCAAGGCCGACTCCGGCGAGTCCGGCGAGCAGGAAGATGAGCCGCCAGCTCTCACCGAACGCGAACGAAAGTCCCGCAACGGCGACGACTGCAGCGGGTGCAAACACGCCGCCGAAGGCACCGAACGTATCGAGGACCCCAAGCGCTCGGCCCGTCCGAGACGGGTAGGCTCGAGACAGCAACCGGACGGCGACGGTCTTGTGAGCGCCAGTTCCAGCACCCATGACGAGCATCGCCCCGACGAGGACGAGAAACGGGGAGTCGACGACCAGCGCGAGCGATGCGACCGCTGCGACGAGTGCACCAGTGGTAATGACGACGACCGATCCGAGTCGGTCTGCGAGCACGCCGGAGGGAAACTGCATGGCAGCGTAGACGAGCATGAAGCCGGTGAACGCCATCCCCAGAACCGCGTTTGACACGCCGTAGCTCGCCTGAAACGGGTCAAACAGCGGCGGAAAAGCGTACCGAAGAAACTTCCCGAGAAACCAGATCGCTGCCGTCACCACGAGGACGTCGTAGTGGGCGAGCCGGCCGGCCACCCCTCGACTCGTGTCGTTCACGTTCAACAGTAGATCGGTGGGGGAACGAGTACGCTCCGATTCAGCGACTCGAGTCTCGCCTTCGGTCGACAGCGTGGACTCGATCCGTCGCTGCCCTGCCGCCTGTGACACTGCCCTGAGCGGTCGACAGCCGCGCTCTCGGGAGCGAGATCAAGAGAGAGCACGGCGAATAATAATGGTATTAAATACCATATACAGGTACTAGTTCTTAACCGAGTACACTTATATGAATTCTTCTGCCAAGAACGGATAGCATGGCAGTGAACACCACCGCAGACTGGAACGATCCAATCAGCTGTCCGTTCTGTGGCGACGAACTCGAGTCACCCGGTGCCGGATTCGTCGATCATATCGATGGCAACGCAGACTGTGAGGACGGGTTCGAGCAGTGGCGATCGAACATCGCTAGCGATCTCGCCGGTGAGTGGTCCGGGTAGGGACGTTGCATCCAGCCCGGCGGCGACAACTGCTGCGTGCTGACCGCTTTTTGTTCACCGTCCTCGAGGACGGATACACCACCAGCGCTCAGCCGTACCGCTTCACACGTGGATGGCGTGTTGGAACCGAAAGCGACAGCGACTTCAGCCATCGACAACGGGTGATACTGCCAGACAACCGTCAGTACCCGCCCGATCGCGCCTCACGGCTCGTCGCCGACGGCGACGATCGTTCACGTACGATCGGTTCGTGAATATAGTATGTCGGTTCGGCTGGCGCCCCATGTCGCCCCATACTGAACATCTGTCCAATACATTAGGATACATCTGCTTCTCTATCGAGATAAGTGCGCTAGAAGAATACCAACGCAACCGTTTTTGTGGCATGAGTTAACAACCCACTATGACTCAGATCGACCCGTACACGCCGTCCCGACCGTACTACGAATGCACCGTCTGTGGGTTTCGAGACGTGGGCGATTCAAACTAGGTAGCGAGGCGGATTCCCCGCCCCACCGTGGGCGGGGTTGAAGCCGACACCCAACCCTGCCTTTTATAAATCAATAGCACTTTATTGAACATGTGGCGTCGGACGAGTACCACCGTCGAACACTCATCACTCGCCTCACCCTCCGTAATGACGAGGATGAGCAACTGCTCCTTGACACAATCGAAGAGTGGCTCGACGGCTGCAACATCGCAAGTACCCTCGCGTGGAACACTTGCCACACCAAGTCCGACGTGCGACAACTCGCCAAACAACAAATCAAGCAGGAAACCAAGTTAGGCGACCAGCACGCCACGCTCGCCTGCCACGAAGTCGCAGGCGCAATCAAATCCTGCATCGAATGTCGCAAAAACGGAAAGAAAGCCTCACAACCACAGTTCACAAGCCGGTCGATGACATTCGACCGCCGCACACTCACCGTCTTCCCCGACCAAGAAATGGTCACACTCACCACGCTCGGAGACCATAGTCGCGTCCACGCTGACTTGTCTCTTCCCGAAGCCGAAGATGGATACCAGCGTGAGTATCTTGATAGTGATGAGTGGGAGTACACAGAATCCACACTCCACTATCGAGACGGTGGTTGGTACATTCATCTTGGCTATCGAACACCAAAAGAAGACGACGATTCCGAGTCACCGACCGAGAACGGAACGGTTCTCGGTGTTGATCTCGGCGTCAACCAAATCGCTGTGACGAGTACAGCTCGCTTCTTCGACGCAGATGAACTCAACCACTACCGCCGCGAGTTCGAGAAAACACGTGGCAGTCTCCAGCAGACCGGGACGCAATCTGCACACCGAACCATCGAATCCCTATCCGGCAGGGAAGAACGATACGTGAAACACGTTTTGCACAACGTGGCGAACGGTATCATAGAAGAAGCACTCGAACACGACTGCGACGGTATCGTGTTCGAGGAGTTGGACGGGATTCGAGAGGACTTGCCAGAAGCGGCGTGGCATTCGGAGTGGGCGTTCCGCAAGCTGAAGGACTTCGTGGAGTACAAGGCGGAGTTTGAGGGCTTGTTCGTGGATACGACGAATCCTCGAAATACGTCGAAGCGGTGTAACGAGTGTGGGTTCACGCACGACGATAACCGGCACGCTGGACAGTTCGAGTGCCAGTCGTGTGGGAGGACGAATCACGCGGATTACAATGCGGCGAAGAACGTTGCGGAGTTGTATCTCCGGCGGGGCCATCAGTCGTCCGGTCGGAGGAGCGTCAGTCAATACGCTCTGAAGTCAGGAGCGAGGACGCCGAGTTAGCCAGATACACTGGCTCCCCCACTCTTGGGGTAGAGGCCGAGTTCACTGACAAGCCCCGCGCCACCGTGCGCGGGGCAGTTGACTCGCGTTCTGTCCGGACTGTGGTGGCCGCACGCAGAATATCGCAGTCCCTCGAGAGTAGTCGCCTGTCAACAGAAGTTCTCCCACCGCCGGCTCCCATCAGTACCGGAGCGACCGCGTCCGTCGGATGGGTCTAAAACCTGTTTCAGTCGAGTGACTCAGTCGAAATCCGGCAGATCCTCCGGCGGTTCGTACTCGGCCTCCCAGTCGATATACTCGTCTTTGAGTATTTCCGAGACGATCTGTCCGAACTCGGTTAGTTCGGCGTTGATCGAGGAGACAGTTCCCCACGTGTCGAGGTCGGGATGGTACTCCCGCGCCTGCCAGTCTTCAGGGATGCCGGGAGCGTGATAGCCGACGCGGTCAGCGAAGTCGTCCCAGAAGAAGTCAAACCCCGCGAAAAGATCAAGGTCGCGGGCAATCTCGTACGCCCGTTCCTCGAGATCAGTATCCACAAGCCACGCTTCGAATGCCTCCTCCCAGGCACCCTCCTCGAGAAACTCCTGCAGTTCCTCGCGGCGGTAGTCGATGTCGGCTCCGTCTGCACTGATCGTTGCGTCCTCGTACTCGTTCGGATCGACGTACTCCAGTTCCGGCGGCTCGGGGGGTTCGACCTCGAGTGTCATAGACGGGGGTACGGACGGTTTGCGGATAAGAATTCCCTCCCCGGAACGACGCGTTTTCGAGCGACCGACCAGCAGCCACCGTCCCGCCCCCGGCGAATGTAGCCGATCCCCACAGTTATTCCGACACAGTCCCAACACGTCAGTATGGGCAGCGAGCGCGGCGGAACGAACTACAGCCTCACGGAGATTTTCGCGATCAAGTTCGTCCTTGCCGATATTCTAATCATCGCTGTGTTACTGTTTGCCGGCCCGCTGTATGCCCTCGCGATCACGGCGCTGCTCGTGGTGAGTGTCTTTCTCGTCTGGTATCTCACCCAGCGCGTTGGTCCTGTCGGCACCGACACGGCCGACTCGAGTCGATCGGACCGCGAACGCGACCCCGTCACGAAACTCCAGGGTCGGTATGCAGCCGGCGAACTGTCCGACGCCGAGTTCGAAGCCAAACTCGAGCGGCTGATCGACGCCAACGAGCGGGCCGACGCCGCCGGCATCGAGACGGCGGACCTCGAACTCGAACGCTCGGAGTGACCGTGGATCCCCACGGCTGATTTCCCCGAACCCAACACTCAATCGACAGCCAGCCCTAGCAGTATACAATGACGAGCTACGAGGCGGCGATCCTCGACGTCGACGGCACCATCGTTCGAGGCGAGGAGCTGCTCCCGAACGTAACCGACGGCCTCTCTGCCCTCGATGACGCCGGCATCGATCGACTGCTGTTCTCGAACAATCCGACCCGTGGAAGCGACCACTACGGCGAGAAGCTCGAGCCACACGGAATCGCGATCGATTCCGACAGCGTCCTTACCTCAGCGACGGTCTCGGCGACGTATCTCGCAACGACCCATCCCGACGAGCGCGTGTATCTCGTCGGTAGCGAGCGACTCGAGACGATCCTCGCGGACGCGGCCGTCGGACTCACCGACGACCCCGAGCGCGCCGACGTCGTCCTTGGGTCGTTCGACAAAGCGTTCTCCTACAGTGCGCTCTGGGAGGCGTTGCGTGCACTCGATGATGACGTGCCGTTTTATGGAACCGACCCCGATGCGACGATTCCGGTCGATGGGGGGTTGATCCCCGGCACTGGGGCGATCCTCGCTGCAATGGAGGCCGTTGCCGGCCGAGAGCCCGACGCGATCCTCGGCAAACCGTCCACGATCGCCGCCACGGCCGCAATGGACCGTCTCGAGGCGGCGCCCGAACAGACGCTGGTCGTCGGTGATCGCCTCAACACCGATATCGAACTGGGGAACCGAGCCGGCATGACGACCGCACTCGTTCGGACTGGCGTGACGGATCAGACGACACTCGAGACGTCGCCGATACAGCCGGACTACGTTCTCGACTCGCTTGCCGACATCGAGACGCTGCTGTAAGCGAGCCAATCGATCGTTTGCGACTGGCGGACAGGCGTGGGAGCGCTGCACAATGTGGGTCTGAGAGACATACTTATCTGTGACAGTCTTGATAGTCGTCATATGGACTTTGCGGACACGAAATCCCACGTCAAACACGTACTGCTTCGAGCGCGATACGCAGCGATCGGTGCCGCAGTCGGGGCCGCGGTCGGTGCCGTCTTCAGTCGAAACGCCGCGAGCACTGGCGGTGCGATCGGTGCGCTGGTCGGTGCGACGGTCGCAGATACGCGCGATACTGCGAGCACGTTCCTCGAGGACGCCAAGGAGAAAGAGTTCGGCCCGCTGTCGAACGGCGACGACGAGCAGAACTGACAGCGTCGGGACCAGCACCATCCGCCACCGGTGGTGTCAACAGTCGCCAGAAGACGAAAGACGGCGTGACCGTGGCCGACTCGTACTCGAATCAGCGGCCGACGATCTGTCCGTCTTACTTCTTTTTAGTCCGATACTGGTAAAAGTCCACGTCGAGTTGAATCGTTAATGAGCGATGCAGGCGACGCCGGCGTGCCAGAGCCCCCGAAGCCGCCAACAGACGAACAGGGGTCCGTCCACGTTCTCGGGACGGCACACGTCTCGCAGGCGAGCGTCGATGATGTACACGAAACGATCGATCGGGAAGACCCGGATGTCGTCGCCGTCGAACTCGACGAGGGTCGGTACCGACAGATGCAAGGCGGGACGCCGGACGACATCGAAGCCAAAGACCTCCTCTCAGGCAACACCGTCTTCCAGTTTCTGGCCTACTGGATGCTGTCGTACGTCCAGTCACGCCTCGGCGAGCGGTTCGACATCGAGCCCGGGGCGGACATGCGGGCCGCCATCGAGGCCGCCGAGCGCAACGAAAGCGGTGTTGCACTCGTCGACCGAGATATTCAGGTCACGATTCAGCGGTTCTGGCGTCGGCTGTCGATTGGCGAGAAGCTGAAGATGGTCGGCGGACTCGCCCTCGGCATTACTGATCCCCGAACTATCGGGCTCACCTTCGGTGCCGTTGGCGGGCTCTTGGTCGGCTTCGTCTTTGCTGCCTTCCTCGCACCGCTGCTTGGGCTCGGCGATCTCCTGTTGCTTGGTGTCACCGGCTCGACGACGCTTCAGTACGTGGGCGCGACCGTGGGAGGGGCCATCGGCGGTGCGTTCGTCGGGTTGCTCTTTCTCCCCTCGCTTGAGACGAGCAGCGGGTCGGCTGGCGGGCTTCTCGACGGGCTTTCGATACGGATCCTCGCAGGCGTCGGTCTCGGGATCAGCGCCTGCCTGGCACTGGTCGCAACTGGAACCTTCATTGGACCGTTTTCAGCAGGCGCGTTCGAAAGCGCCGGCATCTACGGGATCCGCGGGACAGTTGGTATCCTCGCCGGGCTCGGCGTCGGTGTCGCCATCGGTGGCCTCCTCGGCCTCGTTCTCGATGCCGGCAGTAGCGACGTCGAAGACGTCGACGAGATCGACATCGAAGAGATGACCGACGGCGACGTTGTCGCCGCGATGATGGAGGAGTTTCGCCGGTTTAGTCCCCGCGGCGCAAACGCCTTGATCGACGAACGTGACGCCTATATCGCGAATCACCTCCACGAGCTTCGCGACCAGGGGTACGACGTCGTCGCTGTCGTCGGTGCCGGCCACAAAGCTGGGATCGAACGCCATCTCGCGAATCCATCACAGATTCCCTCCCTCGAGTCGCTTTCGGGGACTGCGTCCAAGCGACGATTCTCGCCGCTGAAGATCGCCGGCTATCTGGTGATGATTGGCTTCCTCGGCTTTTTCTTCCTGCTGATTATGGCGGGCGTGCAGGATACGTTCTTGCTCAAGCTGTTTGGAGCCTGGTTTCTGTTCAACGGGTTCTTTGCGTTTACACTCGCCAGACTCGCTGGAGCACGCTGGACCAGTGCCGGCGTCGGCGGCTCGATTGCGTGGCTAACCAGCATCAATCCACTGCTGGCCCCCGGCTGGTTCGCTGGCTACGTCGAACTCAAACACCGGCCAGTCAACATTCGAGATATCCAGACGCTCAACGAAATCGTCGGTGACTCCGAGCGGCCGGTGAGCGACGCCATGAGCGACATGTTCGATGTCCCGCTGTTCCGGCTCATCATGATCGTTGCGTTAACCAACATCGGGAGTCTGATCGCGACCCTGCTGTTCCCGATCGCGGTGTTGCCGTGGCTCGCTCCCGAAATCGGCGGCGTCGACGCTCTCTTTGGTGAGCTTCTCACCGGTGCTGAAAACACCCTCGAGTTGCTCAGAGGGTTGTTGACATGAGCGTGCGAACACGCCGGCAGCCGGAGCCGGAACTCTCCTTCAGCGACAAGGAGCTGTTCGACCTCGCGCTGGCCTGGATTACACTGAGTGTCGCGTTCGCGCTATTGCTGGCGCCGATTCACCGTTCACCGGTCACTGTCGGTTACTTCGGTGCAATGGTCGGACTGAGTTTCGTCACCGTCGGCGTCGCCTTTCTGTTGCACGAACTCGCTCACAAAGTGGTCGCGATCGAGTACGGCCAGGTCGCAGAGTTCCGTGCAGACTACCAGATGCTGTTTCTCGCGGTCATGAGCGCACTCATTGGCTTTCTCTTTGCCGCACCAGGGGCTGTCTACCACCGGGGCCGGATCACGACGAAACAGAACGGGCACGTCGCGCTCGCAGGACCCATTACAAACCACCTGCTCGCAGTGCTGTTTTTCCCCCTCATGCTGTTTCCCGGCATTATCGGGACTGTTGGTCACCTCGGCGTGCTCATCAATCTCGTCCTTGCCGCGTTCAACATGATCCCGTTTGGCCCCCTCGACGGGAAAACGGTCCTCGAGTGGAGCAAGCCAGTGTTCGGCGTCGTGTTCGGCCTGAGTCTGGTGTTCGTCGTCGGCTTCTATCTGACGTTTGGGTTGTTCTGAGACACGCTCGAGGAGCCGACGGCCGACCATGCAACCGGTGATCTTTTGCTCACCCCGAGAGGTCGTTCAGACATGACCGATCCAGCGGACGACGATGCTGCAACGGAACAGCTCACCTACGCCGACACCGGCGTCGACATCGAAGCCAGCGAAGACGCGACTGCAGCGCTGCTCGAGGCCTTTGGCAGCGATCTAACGACCGAGTACGCGGGCCTGCTCGACATCGGCGATCGCTATCTCGCCCTCGCGACTGATGGCGTCGGCACGAAGCTCATGGTCGCCGAAGCCATCGAAGACTTCTCGACGATCGGCATCGACTGCATCGCGATGAACGTCAACGACCTCGTCGCCGCGGGCGTCGAACCCGTTGCGTTCGTTGATTACCTCGCGATCGACGAACCCGACGACGACCTCACCAACGAGATCGGCGAAGGGCTCGCCGTCGGCCTTGAGGAATCCGGCATGACGCTCCTCGGTGGCGAGACGGCCGTCATGCCCGACGTCATTACGGGCTTCGACCTCGCTGGCACCTGTGCCGGCCTCGCCGGCAAAGACGAGATTCTCGAGGGAGAGGCACAGGTCGGTGACGTCCTCGTCGGCTTTGCCTCGAATGGCATCCACTCGAACGGGCTCACGCTCGCTCGCGAGGCAGTCACGCGCGACCACGAGTACACCGACGCGTTCCCCCACGACGACGAGCGGACGATCGGCGAGGAACTGCTCCGACCGACGCGGCTCTACACGTCTCTGCTCGAGCCAATGCGTGAACACGGTGTTCGTGCGGCGGCCCACATCACGGGTGGTGGCTGGACGAACCTGCTCCGGATGGGCGACTACGAGTACGTGATCGAGGATCCGTTCCCGGCCCAGCCGGTCTTCGAGTTCGTGCAGGCTGAAGGGAAGGTGACGGACGAGGAGATGCACCGAACGTTCAACATGGGCACTGGCTTTGTCGTCGCCGTTCCCGAAGACCGTGCCGAGGCGCTCGTCGCCGACACCGACGGGCAGATCATCGGCCACGTCGAAGCGGGCAACTCGGTCGAGATCCGCGGGCTCTCGCTGAGCTAAGCCTGCGCATACGACGATCGGATAAAACCGTTTCCGGCGCTGGCGAGGCCCAGTTATGTCCAGCTGCAACCGAAACGGGCCGTTCGTCCCCGCTATCGAATTGTCTCTTCTTCGACACCCTCGTACTCGAGGATACCGCAAACGCAGTCACAACAGCCAGTGCGACGAACACAGCAGCGAGGGGAGAGACAGCAAGAAGCCGCGGAGTGCGCTGCCGTTCTCGCTTAGAGGTGCGGTCAACCGTCAAGCGACCGTATGACTGCTGTCAGGAGTCATCTCCAGTCTGTGAAAGTGTAAAAGCAGTTGGAACGGACTCGAGACGCCGATCCTCACTTCGGACGGACTGCTGTCCGTCAGTTCCGACGCGACCGCGTGCAGCCTTGCGATTGTGCTGGGAAAGCGGGACGGCAGACCGTGTTAGACCGCCTGGACGGGTGTCTCGGTGAGACGGATGACCCGGTCGGTGACGCTCCCGAGTGGCGTTGTCCGGTCGTTGGTCGCTCCCCGCCGGCCCATCACGATCAGGTCGGCGTCGTTTCGTTCCGCATGGGTCGTAATCTTCTCCCACGGAAGCCCTCGGCAACACTCACAATCGACCTCGAGGCCGAGTTCATCGGCACGTGCTTTGATCTCGTTGAGCATCTCGGTGGCGTCGTCCTCGATTTTTTCGTGTTCGGCCTCGACGCTTCCAAGCGCCGGCGGTCGTCCGTGGCGACGTTCATCGACGACGTAGAGACATACGACTTTTGCGTCGTACTGGTCGGCGAGGTTGAGGCCCTGTTCGACACCACGGGCTGCCTGTTCGCTGCCGTCGGTCGGAATGAGGATTGTATCGTACACCATTGATCACCTACATAGTAGTTAGTGACATCACATAGTAAAACTACTACCAGTTCTCATCTCATAGAAACAAGAATCTAGGCTCACGCCACCACTTCCGACGGACTCGCAGGCCACCGTGGGACAGAGTGCCACTCGAGGGGCGCATTTTCTCAACCCGACGCTTCGGTGGTGTCAGTCGCTGCGCGGGTCGTCTCGTACTCATCGTCGCTGTATGCGATCACACGCACGTCCTCGAGTGACGCTGGCTCGTATGCGTCGATCGTTTCGCCGATAATCTCGGCACCGTCGGCGAGGTCGAAGCCGGCGACGCCACAGCCAAGCGCTGGGATCACGAGCGATTGACAGCCGAGTTCGTCAGCTGTCTCGAGCGTGTTCTGGGTCGCATCGCGGATGCTCTCAGCGGTCGCCTGGCCGTCGCCGTAGTGAGGCATTGCAGCCGCATGGATGACGTAGTCGGCGTCGAGGTCGTAAGCGTCGGTGACCGCGACTGCACCGAGTTCGATCGGTCCGTTCTCCATGGCCTCCTCGTTGATCTCGTCGCCTGCGCGCCGCCGAAGTGCGCCAGCAACACCAGACCCCATCCGGAGACTCGTGCCGGCGGCGTTGACGAGGACATCAGCTGACTGTGCAGCGATATCTCCCTGAATGACGTCGAACTGCATACGTGGGGGTACGAGAGCGATCGATTTCAAGCTGGGCCGTGAAATCGTCTGCGCGTCGGTCCCACCGGGAAGTTAGGCCAACCAAAACCTTTTTAGATTTAGGCTCGCCTAACTCCTCCTAATGGACGCACCCGTCCGCAGAGAAGATACCGAATCCGACGAGACAGCCGAGGAGCCGACGGCGATCGTGACCAGTCACGAAACCCGACCCGGCAAAGTCGTCTTTACCGAACGCGACAACACTGACGGCTGGATCGCAGCCGATTGCGTTGTCGACCTCGAGCGCTGAGCCGTTTCATCAATCGAGAACAGCTACTCGACGCGTGAGACTCCCTACAGCGGACGGTTTCTGGCGCTGGTGGAACGCCTGTGGATCCGTGTTCGATTTGCCGTTCGGTCAGTGACTGCATTCACGTGCAACGTTCTCGAATCGCGCATCCAAACGAGAGTCCCGTCGTCTGTGGATTCATGCGATGAGAGTGTCGTAGAATAGTTCTCGCATACCCACACCTGTGACGACCCACCAACAGTACAAACAGCGTGCAATATCCAGAGCAAGCAGTTACCGACGCACCGCCGATCTGTCCGAAATACGCCCTGTTGAATATGGAGGGGCTATACACCATTTTTAGTGTAGGAGTTCCTCAATACAAACCTGATGGCAGTTCATCCGTCTCGGGCTGAAACATTCTCGACAATTGTTATTATCGTTCTCACCATCTTCTCGAGTATCCTCGGTCTCTTTCGGGATGGACACTATGCAGACGCCACAGACCATCTCGCACGTATTTATGCACAAGACGCTGTCTTGGTCGTCATCGGCGTTCCGGTGCTCGCCATTGGACTCTGGTTTGCCATACGTGGCTCTCCCCGGGGGCGAATTGTCTGGCTTGGATCGCTTACGTTCATGACGTACATGTGGACACACTACGCGTTCGTCATCGCGTACAACGATTTCTTTCTTGGATACGTCGCATTGTTCGGAGTCTCTATTTTCACGCTGATCAGCGGCCTCGTACGAACTGACCCGATGATATTCTTCGAGCAGTTGCACGACACTGTCTCGACGTGGATTTATGTGGGCTTCCTTGGTGTTTCGGCTGCAGGACTAGCGTTCATGTGGCTGTTCGACATCGTTCCGGCACTTCTCACTGGGGAGCTTCCCTCTGCAATCGCACAACTCGGACCGGAAGCTTCCCATACCTACGTCATCGACCTCGGTATTCTCGTCCCTTGCCTTGCAATCGCTGCTGTCTGGCTGTGGCAACAACGCCCGTGGGGATACGTCCTTACCGGTGTGTTGCTTGTGTTTGCCGCACTCGTTGCACCAGCCCTCACTGCAATTACGGCCATCGATCTGATGGGAGGTGTGGAGATATCGGTGCCAATTCTCGTTGGGACGATACTCCCACCGCTTATCGGACTGGTTTTTGCAGGCTCATTCCTCAGCAAGTTGAACTCAGAGGCTTACATGTGACATCTGCCAACCTGTAGCGGCTGATTCGGTAATCCGACCGAAATAAAACCCGTGCGAGATGCGCGCTATGGATTCAGCACGGTCGCTGAATCCGATCACTCATAACGCATTTCAACAGAGCCTAAGCACTACCCATTCAGCACGATTTTCCGAATTGATCACCGAACAAGGGTTTCAATCGGTCTGTTGCTACGACCCCTAAACCTACTGTACAGTTGTTTCGATAGCTTCCAGTTCATTTTTCCGGAATGACGACGGTGCCGCCTTCGGATTATTCTCCTCTAAAGCGCCGGTTTTCCACAAGATTCCGGCCCGCATTTCCGCTTTCGGAGGCAGACGCCCGCTCGTATCAATCTCATACTCCACCGCATCACAAATTGCGGCCAAGTCCTCTTTCGTGAACGCTGCCGATCCCTCTCGCTCAAATCGCCCGACAGCGACTCTGATTTCATTTCGGAGTTCATCAACGGTTTGTGCCATACCTGTCACGACACGCACCTGCGTTGTCTTTGTTCCGGTCAAACTCTGTTACAAACGATAGCCACGGAACCAGATAGAACGTTCAGCCGTTGTTAAATCAAAGCGACAGCTGTGAGTCGAGTCTCCGCTGGCACGTCTCTCCAAATCACGGAAAAACAACCCGTGAGCGGTCGCCGTCTGACTCGTTACTTCGTGGCCTCTTCGAGCACCAGCGTGTCGTCTTCGAGGTAGTGCTCGAAGTGGTGGCCGTCTTCCTCGAGTGTCACGAGGATCTCACGCAGGATTTCGACGGTGGCGTAGTCGCCGAGGTTTTCGGCGAGTTCGATGCTGTTGCGCATCGACTCGATGATGTCGCCGTACATCTCGAGGTCGTTTTCGAACATCGTGCGGACATCGTAGACGTCCTCGCCCTCGAACTCAACGGTCGCTCGTCGCTCCTGAGCGGTCGGCCCGGAGACGGGGACGCCGCCGAGAGCCTGCGTGCGCTCTGCGATGATGTCTGCGCCTTCCTCGACGTGTTCGTAAGCCTCTTCGAGGAACTCGTGAAGCGGCAGGAACTCTGCCCCCTCGACGACCCAGTGGTGCTTTTTGAGCTGGTGATACAGCACGTATGCGTTTGCTAGTTCCGTGTTCAGCGCATCGACGATCTGTTCGGCTTTCTCCTGCTCGAGTCGAAGGCTGTTCTCTTCGACGGAGTCGGCCTGTTGGCGGACGGTCTTCTGGGTGCTCATCGTACGTTATCGATACACTCGCATTACACTTAAACGTTATCCATGACAGAATAATTTTTCTGTATACAGAAACTGCCCTTCGTAGCTAAGAATACTATGTTGCTCATTGTGTAAGGGAAACGGGTTTCGGAGTGGCAGTATACACTCGTTTGTATTTTTTCAAGTATGAGTAAACATTTTTAGTATGGAGGTCCAAGGAGTGAGTATGGCAACGAGAGTCGCACAGCGGAGAGAGCGGATCTACGTCGATGGGGAGTGGCTCGAAACCGAGAGTGTCATCTCAGTCTCGGACCTCGCAGACGGCGGTTCCTTCGCACAGGTCGCCGCCGCGGATCCAGCCACGGCACATGCTGCACTCAAGGCGGCCCACGAGATCAAACCGGAACTGCGCGAGACGACAGTCGTCGAGCGTGCGAAGTGGTGTGAGACGATCGCGGAGGGCCTTCGCGAGCGCGAAGAGGAACTCGCAGAGATCATCGTTCGCGAGGCTGGCAAGCCGATCTCGTCGGCCCGCGGCGAGGTCGAACAGGCTGCGACGCGGTTTGACCGTGCAGCCGAAGAGGCGCGCAACATCGTCAGCAAAGGCGAGTATCGCGAAGGCTCGACCGAGGGCCACGAGGGCTGGCAAGCGATCGTCAAACACGAGCCGATCGGTGCAGTGCTCTGTATCACGCCGTATAATTACCCGCTGGCGACGACGGCATTACAGGTTGCCCCTGCACTTGCCGCTGGGAACAGCGTCCTGCTCAAGCCCGCGAGCAAGACGCCCATCTCGGCAGCGGTCCTCGCCGACGTCATCGCCGACGTCGACGGCATTCCGGACGGCGCGTTCAACTTCGTCCCCGGCGAGGCAAGCGAGATTGGTGATCTCCTCTCGGGCGATGACCGCATCAACGCGATCGCCATGACCGGCTCTTCGGGTGCCGGCAAACACGTCGCCCGCGAAAGCGGCATGGTCAACCTGCATATGGAACTCGGCGGCAACGCCCCCGCGATCGTCTTCGACGACGCCGACCTCGCCGACGTCGCAGGCAACTGCGCGAAGGGATCGTTCAAGTACGCCGGGCAGCGTTGCTCAGCCATCTCGCGCGTGCTCGCTCACGAGGACGTCCACGACGAACTCGTCGATCTAATCGACGGGCAGATGGACGCCTGGCAAGCCGGCGATCTCTTCGACGAGGACACCGCGCTCGGCCCGCTTATCTCCGAAGACCAGGCCGACTGGGTCGAGGAACTCGTCGAGGACGCCGTCGAGAAAGGCGCCGAAATCGTCCGTGGTGGCGAACGCCGCGCCCCCGAGGGTGTCCCGGACGATCTCGGAGATCAGTTCTTCGAGCCGACGCTGCTCGCGAACGTCCCACACGACGCCCGCATCGTCGACGAAGAGCAGTTCGGCCCCGTTGCTGCCATCACGACGTTCGCGGACGAGGACGAAGCCCTCGAGATCGCCAACGGCTCCGACCTCGCACTCGACGCGGCAGTCTTTACGAGCGACTACAAGCGTGCGATGCGGCTAGCCAACCGTATCGACGCGGGCGCGGTCCGGATCAACGGCGCACCAAGCCACGGGCTTGGCGACGTCCCCTTCGGCGGCAACAAAGACTCCGGCATCGGCCGCGAAGGGCTCGACGCTTCGATCCACGAGATGATGCGAAAGAAGAGCATCGTCCTGTAACCGCCCCCACTCGAACCCGCTCTCCCCGTTGGACGCGCGGCTTTGCACCTCCGCTCTCTCGAGGAGCGACCAGCTCTCTCCATCGTGCTGTTCGTTGCATGGTGCTGCCCATGCCGATGACCTATAGTAGCCACTGAAAGTCAATGTACACCTGATCGCACGATGGCTGTGCGATCAGTGTTAAATCGTTGCAGTTGTTACTATACCCGTCCGTGACGTCGTGACTGCGCTGACATCGAACGAGACGATACACAGCAAACAGACACTCAGCGCTTCTGTCACTGATTCTTACAATCCCGTGTCGCATAGCACGACCGATGAGTAGGGAATCCGAGGTTCTGTCGAGCGGTCTCACAAGCCGATTCCGTGGAAGGGGACAACGACGAAGCCACAAGCACCGCGAGGGCGACATTTGGGTTCGAGCGACGAAATGAGAACCGCGGCTGGGGCAGACTCGAGTACGTCGGCGGCGGACGAGGACGAACCGGATGTGCTGACGCGTGAGAATCTGGGGCTGCTGGTGGGGCCGCTCGCCTTCGTGATCGTCTACGTGGGAACGCCGTTTGCCATTCCGAGTGACGCGAACGCGGTGTTAGCCGGGACGCTCTGGATCGCGATCTGGTGGATGACGGAAGCAGTCCCGATCCCGGTGACGAGTCTGCTTCCGGTCGCGTTGTTTCCGCTCACTGACGTTGGGACCGTCGCGGATGCCACCACGCCGTATGCTGACCCGATCATCTTCTTGCTCCTCGGTGGGTTCCTGCTTGCGCTCGCTATCGAGTACTGGGATCTCCATCGGCGTATCGCACTGACGATCGTGAATCTCGTCGGTGCTAGCCCCGGACGGTTGCTGTTCGGTTTCATGCTTGCAACGGCCGTGCTCTCGATGTGGATCTCGAACACGGCGACGGCCATGATGATGGTCCCGATCGGGACGGCAGTTGTTACGCAGTACGTCACGATACAGGAGCCGGACGGGGGCGGGCAGGCGGAAACAGCGGACGACGACACAACAGCCGAGCACCGCGACAACCCGAATCAGGAGGCGACGATGGCGACAGCAGAGTCGGTCCCAGATCCCGAGGACCTCCCCCGATCACGGTTCGGGATCGCGTTGCTGCTCGGTATCGCCTACGGCGCCTCGATCGGCGGGGCAGCGACGATCATCGGCAGTCCACCCAACGCCGTCTTCGCTGGCGTGGCCGGCGCGAGTCTCGGCGTTGACATCGGGTTTTTCGACTGGATGCTGTTTGCGCTCCCCGCTTCGGCGATCCTTCTAGTGGCGACCTGGTATCTGTTGCTGGTGTTGCTCCGGCCAGAACGCGTCCCCGAATCCGGGATCGAGGACGTCGTCCAGGCCGAACTCGAGGCGATGGGAGCACTCGGACGCGGCGAGCGCCGCGTTCTGTCCGTCTTCGCGATCGTCGCTGGCGGCTGGATCCTTCGGCCGTTCCTCCTGGAACCGATCGTGCCGGCACTGACCGACGAGACGATTGCCATCATCGGGGCGATCCTGTTATTCGTCGTTCCAGTCAATCTTCGGGAACGGGAGTTCTTGCTCGAGTGGGAGGCGGTTGCAGATCTTCCGTGGGGAGTCCTGTTACTGCTCGGTGCCGGGTTTTCGATCGCGAACGCGTTCCAGCTGAGTGGCCTTGACGAACTGATCGCCAACGCGTTAGCCGTCTTCGCCGACGTGCGGCTGATCGTGTTGCTGCTCATCATCGCAGGGGTCGTCGTCTTTCTGACCGAGATCAACTCGAATACGGCGACCGCAACGGTGTTCATACCGATCATGATCGGACTCGGCGCAACGCTCGGGATCGACCCACTCGGGCTAATGGCGCTCACTGCGCTTTCGGCGTCGTTCGCGTTCATGCTCCCGGTCGCGACACCACCGAACGCGATCGTGTTCGGAGCCGGCTACTTGACCATCCCGGATATGGTGCGAATCGGGATCTGGCTGAATCTCTTGGGAATCGGCGTCACCGCACTGCTGACCTTTCTCTGGTTTCCGTTCGTGTTCGGCTAGGCGTCTCTGGAATCGCCGAAGAACGATCGAATGCGACGTGCTGTCCGTAGATTCGTCCGGACCGCTGTCAGTCATGCCGGTGCACCCGCGACCCGACCGGGAGGTTGGGACCGCAGACCGTATCAAGACGGCTCAGTCGAGTTCAAGTGGGTCGATCCTCGCCCGCCCGCTCGAGCCAGACAGTCTTCATCTGGCTTGACTCCTCGAGTCCCTCTTCATCGGTTTCCCGGCCGAGACGGGAGGATAACCACCCTGCCGACACGGGGGCCGTCGAGTCGACGCTCGAGGGTATCGAAAAGCCGTAATCGAGAGTCGGGGCGAAAAAGCAACACGGGTGTTGCAAGCCGACGGCCTATTTTGGTTCGGTCCCCTTCGTTTTCTATGTCCAGCGACCTTCGGGGCGGCCTTTCGTTCGGGAAGACGGTCGTCGATGGGATTCAGGAGAGGAACGTCCCGTTCATGGCTGCGAGCATCGCCTACCAGGCGTTTATTTCGCTGATTCCGTTGCTCGTGCTCGTCTTTTTTCTCGTCACACTCGTTCCCGACGAGGAGTTCGCGACGCAAGTTACCGAGACGACAGCGGGCTTTCTCCCTGAGAGCGGCCAGTTGCTTGTCGAAGAATCGCTCGAGGATTCGCCTGCAACAGCGGGCTCGACGATAATCGGGGTCATCGTTCTCGTCTGGGGGTCGCTGAAGATATTTAGAGGACTGGATACCGCCTTCTCGGAGATTTACGGGACGACCGGCAAGAACTCCTTCGTTGAACAGCTCCGTGACGCGTTGCTCGTCTTCGGTGCACTCGGCGGCGCGCTGATCGCGGCAGCCGGCATGGGTATCGTGTTCGCGTTCCTGCCGAACATCCCCGGCTTCGGCGTGTTGCAGTCGCTCCTGCTCGTCGTCGTCCTCACGGCCGCGTTCTATCCGATGTACTACTACTTTCCCGACGCCGAAGGGATCTCCAAACGCGAGGTCATCCCCGGTGTCGTCGTCGCAGCCGTCGGTTGGATGGCACTGCAGTCGCTCTTTCGCGTCTACGTCGCGTTCGCCGCCGACGAGGGAGGCGGAGCAGTCGGAGCCATCCTCCTGTTGTTGACGTGGCTGTACTTCGGCGGCCTGATCCTGCTCGCGGGGGCGGTCGTCAACGCGGTTGGGACCGGGTATCTCGAGCCCACCGACGATGCCGAGGCGGACGACGATTCGATCGCCAACACCGACCGTGACGCGTTCGTCGACGACCGGACGCGGGAACGTGAGCGTCTCACCGAGCGTGCCGACAGGCTCGAGCGTGAACGCGATAAACTCCAACTCGACCTGCACGCCCAGCGCGAACGCCGCTATCAGCTCGAGGACCGAGTGACGGCTCTGGAGGAGACCGCTAGCACACTCGAGGCCGAAAACGAGCGGTTGCAGAACGAACTCGAGGCCCAGACGCGACAGGAACCGGCGTGGCGACAGTTCGTGCAAGCGGTGCTCAATCGCGTACAGACGTTCAAGATCGCAGTTATCAAACGAAACTGACGGTGCTCTCGATGGAGGTGGCCTCGAGGGGGAGTCAGTGCGCCCGGTGACGGAGCCGGGACAGCTTAGTAACTCCCGCCCGGACGCACAGTCGTGTCGCGCCCGGTACGAGACGCTCGACGACGGATCGAAAACGAACATCCCGAGATCATCGAGGGAATCTCTCACTGTGCAGATCACGTCGCCGAGCCCTGGGACACTGCCCGGACCACCGATAGCGATGCGGTTTCCAAACGGCTTCGGTCGACACTCGAGGCGACGGGCCTGCTCGAGCAGCTGCCACTGGTGCTCGCCGACGTCGTCGCGGCGATGGGGTATGAGTTGCGCGCCCAGCCAGTCCCAGCGCCGCCGTACGTCGTCGTCACGAGTCGCGGCCCGATACTGCGAGCGACGATCGAACCGGGGCGGCTCGTCGTTCGGTTCGACGCCTTCGAGGTCGTCCGTGATGACGACCTCGAGCAGCCGCCGGCGTATCGACGACGAGATGGCATCTACCTCGACATCTCGCTCGAATGAGACGGATCGTTACAGTGGGTTGCCCGTGATCGCTCGGATGGGGGAGCCATCAGCGGTCACGAATTACAACGAATCGTCTGAACCCTTTTGCCGTCGCGGGCAAAACGTGCGCTCGATGCATCCACGCGCAACGACCTTCGTCGAACGGGCTCGAGCCGAGTGCGGGTTCGAGCCCGCGGTCGAGGAGTTTCCTGACGGGACGAAGACGGCGACCGATGCGGCCGACGCAGTCGGCTGTGCGGTCGGCCAGATCGCCAGCTCCCTAGTCTTCGACGTCGCCGGCTCGCTGGTCGTCTCGGTCACCAGCGGCGCGAACCGGGTCGACGAGGCCGCGCTCGCCGAGGCGGTCGACGCCGCCCCCGACGACGTCTCGATGGCCGACCCTGACCGGATTCGCGACCAACTCGGCTGGTCGATCGGTGGCGTCCCACCGTTCTGTTACGAGCGCACCGTTCCGGTCGTCGTCGACGAGACGCTGCTCGAGTTCGAGACGGTCTGGACAGCGGCGGGAACGCCACAGGCCGTCTTTCCGATCGATCCGGACCGACTCCTCGAGTACGCGGACGCGACGCCGGCTGCGGTCGCGGAGTAGTTCCCGCCGCGGATCACGGAACGGAGCGTGGTCAAATAGTAAGACGGTCCAGACTGATCGCAAATCATACTAACTAATCAGGTATCGTTGCTTCCAGTTAATAGAATCGTCACCTTCATTACTAACTGGTCAAAAGAGTGTGATGGTGATTATACGTGAGTGACAAACCCCGATACGCATCCCGACGGAAGCTGCTTGCGGCGACCGGTTCGCTGACCGCGCTCGGACTCGCTGGCTGTCTCGGCGACGAAGAGGGTGACGAGCCCGAACCCGACGACGACGACGACGACCACGACGACGACCACGATCACGATCACGATCACGACGACGAGGTCGCCGACGAGTACTTCGACGAGCTCGGCGTCGCCGACGAAGGATTCACCATCCTCGACCGGGCACACGACCCCCACGAGGAGGCCGCGTACGTCCACGGCGACCACTGGCACGGCTCCCTCCCGTCGATTCCGGTCGACGACAACGTCTCGATCGGTGCCGAGGTCGAACTCGAGGACGGCGACGAACTCGAACTCGGCGACGAGTACGAACTTCGCGTTGCCGTGGCTCCCGACCAGCCCGAGGACGTCGTCGGCATCGACGAGGACGACTACCACGGCGATCACGTCCACATCCACGGTGAGCAAGAGGGCATCACCGAGGTCGTCTTCATCATCTGGCACGACGACCACGCTGACTACCAGAGTCCGCCGATCACGGCTCAGGTCGTCGAGGAGGACGACGATCACGACGACGAGTACGTCAGCGAGTTCCAGCTCCTCGACCGCGCGCACGACCCACACGAGGAGATCTCCTACGTCCACGACGACCACTGGCACGGCGAGGACGACTTCCCGACGATCCCGGTCGGCGACAACGTCTCGATCGGCGCCGAACTCGAGGACGCCGACGGCGACGAGATCGTTCTCGGCTCCGAGTACGAACTCGGCGTCGAACTCGCCGACGACGCCGAGGAGGGCATCGTCGAGATCGACGAGGACGAAGACTACCACGGCGACCACGTCCACATCCACGGCGAGTCCGCCGGGGAAACCGAGGTCGTCTTCACGCTCATCCACGACGATCACGTCGACTACGAGACGCCGGCGCTCACCGTCACTGTCGGCGACGACTGAGGCGGATCGCTGGCGGTTGGTTCCGGCGTGACCACGACCACGATCACGACGACGACACGTTCGCGTTCTTCAGCGACGTTGTCGGTTCGATTGAGGTCTCCGACGGCCACGTCGAGTACGAAACGGATGACGTCGACGAATGTGATGAGATCGAGGAGTACGCTATCGTCGAACTCCACGACGGGCGTGCAGTGCCCCGACTCACCGGCGAGTAACGCTCTGTCGATCTTCGCCTTTCAGTCTCGCTCTCGAGCGGCGACTTGCTAACGACTGAAACGCCGGCACCATGCCTTATTAAACCGCCTCGTTGATATAATAATACTTTTAACCGCGTACCGCCACCTACTGGTATGAATCTGACACGGCGGTCAGTGCTTGCGGGTACTGGTGCCGTCTCGCTCGGTGCGGTCGCCGGCTGTCTGAGCGAGCCCGATGAGACAGGCAACGAGGGCGGCTACGCCGCCTTCTTTACCCTCTGGGATTGGGCGAATCAGGTCGCCGACGGCGAACTCGAGTTCGAGAACCCGGTCCCGGCCGGCGAGATGGGACACGGCTGGGAGCCCGACTTTGACCTCACCGCAGACGTCGCCTCGGGTGAAGTGTTCATTTACATGGACACACCCGAATTCTCGTGGGCTCAGGACATCGTCTCCGGCCTCGAGCGCGACTACGACGACAGCGTCACCGTGATCGATGCGATGAGCGGGATGGGTCCACACCTCATTCCGTTTGGCGGCGCAGACGACGAGGATGACGAGGACGATGGGCTTCCAGAGACAGACTACGACCACGAGTTTGACCCCGACGATATCGTCAGAGAGCGATTCGACTTCTATGATCTGCGCACGGAAGACCAACTCGGCTACTGGCACATCGACCACTGGCATGGTGGAGTTCCAGAGGTGCCGGTCGATGGCAGCGTGCCGATCGGAGCCGTGTTCCGTGATTCGGACGATCGGATCGTTCCGCTCGGCGAAAACGAGGCGTTCCAGTTCGACGCGCGACTGGCCGACGGCGCTCAGGAGGACGTCATCGAAATCACGTCCTACGGCGACTACGTCGAGCTGACGGGCCTCGAGACAGGAAACACAGCGATCATTTTCGAGCTTCGTCACGAAGGGGACCTCGTCTACGACACCGACGAGGGCCCGATGACCGTCGATGTGGTCGATGGAGAGGGGGCAAGCGAGTTCCACGACCCACACGTCTGGGTCGATCCAGTCCTCGCACAGGACGCTGTTTCGAACATCGCCAACGGTCTTGCCGAAATCGATCCAGACAACGCCGACCTGTTCGAGGAGAACGCCGAGGCGTACAACGAGCGACTCGCCGAGGTCGACCGGCAGTTCGAGCAGCTCGTCGAGGACGCAGACCGCGAGATCGTCGTCTTCGTCGGCCACGACTCCTATCAGTACATCGCCCGGCGATACGGTATCGAGTTCCACACGCCAACCGGTGCGACACCTGACGCCAGTGAGGATTTCGCTGCTGTTGCGAACTTGATCGATATCGTCGACGAACACGACATCGACACCATCCTCTACGATCCGTTCGAGTCCAGCGATCCAGACGACATGGACGACCTCCCGAGCGACGCCGAACAGCTCCTCGAGGGAAGTTCAGCGACTGACGCAGAACCGCTTAGCCCGGTCGAGGGAACGACGGGTGAATGGAACGAGGACGACTGGGGATGGGTCGAACAGATGGAAGAGATCAATCTCCCCTCGTTGCGAAAGGCGCTCGATGCCGAGTGAGTCCATGCCAGAACCGACCACGTCGGTATCGGCCGAGAGCCCGCCGCAAGATGGAAGAATTAAACGTTCGGACGCTCGACGCTCAACGGAGAAGACAGTGACACCGATCGTCGACGTACAGGACGTGACGTTCGCCTACGGCGAGAAAGTCGCCGTCGAAGACATCTCGCTGACGATCGAGCAGGGGGACTTTCTCGGATTGATCGGCCCAAACGGGTCGGGCAAGACGACGCTGTTGCACCTTATGCTCGGTCTCCAGCGTCCCGATAGCGGCACGGTCGAACTGTTCGGCCAGCCCATCGAGGAGTTCGAGGCAGGCGAGCGGATCGGCTACGTCTCCCAGCGCTCGACCGATCGGGGTGAGACGATGCCCGTGACCGTCCGGGAGGTCGTTCTCATGGGTCGGTTCGCCCATGCCGGGCGCTCGAGGCTCACCGAGGAGGATCACGAAATCGTCGATGAGGCCCTCGAAACGGTCGAGGTCAGTGATCTGGCCGATCGACAGATCAACCAGCTCTCAGGTGGCCAACGCCAGCGGGCCTTTATTGCCCGTGCGCTCGCCTCCGAGGCGGATCTGCTCGCACTCGACGAACCAACAGTCGGCGTCGACGCGGAGTCGCGCGATCAGTTCTACGGACTGCTCGACGAACTCAACCAACAAGGGATCACGATTATTCTCATCGAACACGACATCGACATCCTCACCAAACACGTCAACAAGATCGCCTGTATCAACAAGGAGCTCTACCACCACGGAAAGACCGTCTCGTTCCTCGAGAGCGATGCACTCGCAAAGGCCTACGGCGCGGCCCATGGCGTCGTCGAGCACGATCACCAATGAGCCACGACACGAACAATCCAGCTGAGGCCACGGACGCCGCCGGCGAGAGCGTAGGTGTTCGTGCGCGTCTCCACGCGGTTGGCCCCTCGAGGACGCAGCTCGAACTCGGCGGAATCGCCGCGACCGCGCTGCTCGCGATGGCGATGATTGCGTTTATCACCCTCGACTGGCTTCGTGGCGCGCCCGCTTGGCTCGGCGTCGCGCCCCATGCGGAGTTCCTGTTCAGCCAGTTCCTCATCGTCGGGATGTGGATGGATTTCTATCTCGGAACGAACATCTTCCAGCATCCGTTTATGTGGCGGGCGATCGCGACAGGTGTCCTGATCGGCATCGTCGCCCCGCTCGTCGGGACGTACCTGGTCCATCGGCAGATGGCACTCATCGGCGAGACGCTTGCCCACACCGCCTTTGCGGGCGTCGCCGTCGGTTTGATCTTCGTGGCGTTCGCCGAGGGGACGGTGTTGCTCGCACACGTCAGCAATAGCGGCGCGTTGATCCTCATCGCGATGGTCGTCAGCGCGCTGGGCGCGATCGGCCTCCAGTGGCTGACCGCGAAGACGAACACCTACGGTGACGTGCCGATCGCAATCGTCCTCAGTGGCAGTTTCGCCGTCGGAACCCTCCTCATCAGCTGGGGCCGTGAACGTGTCTCGATGGCGATCGACATTGAGGGCTTCCTCTTTGGAAGCCTAACCATCGTCACCGTCGAAGGGGCCCGGATGGTTGCGTTCCTCACCATCGTCGTCGTCGCCGTGATCGTCTTGACCTACAAGCAGCTGCTGTTCATCACGTTCGACGAACAGGCGGCCCGTGTCGCACGTCTCAACGTCGATGGCTACAACACCCTGTTGATCGTCATGACGGCGGTCGTCGTCGTCGGCGCGATGCAGATCCTCGGCGTGATCCTCGTCGCCGCGATGCTCGTCTTGCCGGTGGCCACGGCCTCCCAGATCGCCAGAAGCTTCCGTGAAACGCTGTATCTCTCCGTGCTGTTCGGACAGGCCGCAGTAATCGGTGGGCTGGCGTTTGCGATCTGGGCGAGTCTTCCACCGGGTGGCTCGATCGTCGTCGTCGCCATCGGCTTCTACCTGCTTGCGATCGTCCTCTCGGATCGCTCCGGGATGTCGATCTCGATGCACTGAGTCCGTCGGTCGCTATCGCCTCCCGATTGTCTCGAGGATTGCGCGCCGACGTGACGGATCGTGCCCAGCAAACGAGAGGAGGCCACGGCTTTAATTCCTCTCGCGTCGACCCAGCGAACGATGGGACGGTTATCCGCGTTATTCGACCCCGAGACCGTCGCCGTAGTTGGCGCGACCGACCGCGACGGTGCTGTCGGCCGTGCGATCGTCGAGAACCTCCGTGACGAGTTCGTCGGGGAGGTCGTGCCGATCAATCCGAAACGCGACGAGATTCTCGGGCTCGAGTGTTATTCAGCTGTGTCGAGTGCGCCGCCGATCGATCTGGCGGTCGTCGTCGTCCCGCCCGATATCGTGATCGAGTCGATCCAGGATATCGCCGAGGCGGGGACGAAAAACGTCGTCGTCATCACTGCCGGCTTCTCGGAGACTGGCAGTGAAGGTGCCAAACGCGAGCGCCGACTGCGCGAGATTGCCACAGAGTACGATCTCAACGTCGTCGGGCCCAACAGTCTCGGGATTATGTCCACGCCGAACGATATGAACGCCTCCTTTGGCCCCGAAACCGCGCTCGAGGGCTCGATCTCATTTATGAGCCAGTCGGGAGCGTTCATCACGGCCGTCCTGGACTGGGCCAACGAACAGGAGATCGGCTTTCAGGACGTCGTCTCGCTCGGGAACAAGGCGGTGCTCGACGAGACGGACTTCATCCGCGAGTGGGGTGCCGATGCAGAGACGGACGTCATCATCGGCTATCTCGAGGGGATCGACAACGGCGACGAATTCATCCGGGCGGCCCGTGACGTGACCGACGAGACGCCGATCGTCCTCGTCAAATCCGGTCGTACGGATGCCGGCGCACAGGCAGCTTCCTCACATACTGGCGCGATCGCTGGCAGCGAGCGGGCCTACAAAGCCGGCCTCGAGCAGGCGGGCGTGATCCGTGCTAACTCCGTCCAGGAGCTGTTCGACTACGCACGGGCGCTTTCGGGGCTGTCAGAACCGGATTCGGACGGCGTTGCGGTCGTCACGAACGCAGGTGGCCCCGGCGTGTTGACGACTGATGCAGTCGGTGACGTGCGTCTCGAGATGGCCGACTTCACCGACGAAACGATCGATGCGTTGAGCGAGGCGATGCCCGATGAAGCCAACATCTACAACCCGATCGACGCCATCGGCGATGCCGACGCCGATCGTTTTGGCGAGGCGCTCGATATCGCACTCGCGGATCCGAACGTCGGCAGCGCAGTCGTGGTTAGCGCGCCGACGGCAGTCCTCGAGTACGACACACTTGCCGAGACGGTCATCGAGAAACGCGCCGAACACGAGACGCCCGTCGTCACCTGTCTGATGGGTGGACAGCGAGCACGTGCTGCCGAAGAAGTCTTGCGCGAGTTCGGGATCCCGAACTACTTCGATCCCGCCCGAGCAGTCGCCGGGCTTGATGCGCTGGCCCGGTACCGCAACATTCGCGACCAGACGGTCGACGAGCCCGAACGGTTCGACGTCGATCACGAACGCGCCCGCGAGATTCTCGAGCGCGCAGCCGACCGTGACGACAACCGACTAGGCGTCGAGTCGATGGACCTCCTCGAGGCGTACGGCATCCCAACCCCAGATGGCGAGATCGTCGACGATCCAGAGCGTGCGTGCGAGGTCGCCGAGCGGATCGACGGCGACGTCGTGATGAAGATCGTCAGCCCCGATATCTCGCACAAATCCGATATCGGTGGCGTGAAAGTCGGCGTCGCCGACGCGGACGTCTACGATGCCTACGAAGATCTCGTCGCTCGAGCGCGCAACTACCAGCCCGACGCGACGATCCTCGGCGTGCAGGTCCAGGAGCTGGTCGATCTCGACGTCGCCACCGAGACGATCGTCGGGATGAACCGCGATCCGCAGTTCGGCCCGCTCTTGTTGTTCGGTCTCGGCGGCATCTTCGTCGAAATTCTCGAGGATACGTCGGTACGTGTGGCCCCAATCGGCGAACGCGACGCTCGAGAGATGATCGACGAGATTCGAGCAGCACCGCTGTTGCGCGGCGCTCGAGGACGAGAGCCCGCGGATATCGAGGAGGTTATCGAGACGATCCAGCGACTCTCACAGCTGGTGACTGACTTCCCGGCAATCCTCGAACTCGACATCAACCCGCTCGTTGCCGGCCCCGATGGCGTACAGGCGATCGACCTTCGACTCACCGTCGACACGGAGACCCTATGACCAACACTGAACCCACGGCGACCGACCAGACCGACAGCGAACCGACCGACGACAGCACCGACACGATCCTCGTTAGCTCACTCGAGACCAGCACCGGCAAGACGGCTATCACGCTCGCACTCGCCCGGCTTGCACAGCGCGAGGGCGACAGCGTCGGCTACATGAAGCCAAAAGGAACCAGCCTCCAGAGCAATGTCGGGAAGACCCTGGATGAGGATCCGCTGCTCGCTCGCGAACTGCTCGACCTCGACGCGGAGATGCACGACTTAGAACCAGTTGTCTACTCGCCGACGTTCATCGAGCAGGCGATTCGCGGGCGCGAGGACCCAGCAGAGCTCCGAGAGCGCGTTTCGGAGGCGTTCGAAACGCTCGCAGACGGCACTGATCGACTGTTCCTTGAGGGCGGCGGCGAGTACGACATCGGCGGCATCGTCGATCTCACGGATGTTGACATCGCAGCGCTGTTGGACGCGCGTGTTGTCCTCGTCGCATCCTATACCGTCCCCGGCGACGTCGACGACGTGTTGGCCGCGGCCGACGCCTTCGGCGACCGCCTCGCCGGCGTGATCTTCAACGACGTCCCAGACGCTGCATACGATCCGCTCGAGACCGATGTCGTCCCCTTCCTCGAGGGGCGAGGGATTCCGGTCTTCGGTGTCGTGCCGAGCGAGCAGGTACTCTCGGGCGTGACAGTTGACGAACTGGCAGCGGAGCTGGGGGCATCGATGCTCGTCGACGCTGGCGCGGACGCGTACATCGAGCGGTTTACTGTCGGTGCGATGGGCGGCGATAGCGCCCTGCGCCATTTCCGCCGGACGAAAGACGCCGCCGTGATCACCGGGGGCGATCGCGCCGAGATCCACCGGGCCGCACTCGAGGCACCCGGCATTCGGTGTCTCATCCTGACTGGCGGCCACCGGCCGTCGGGAACGATTATCGGGCAGGCAACAGAACGCGGAACACCGATTCTGACGGTGCAGACGGACACGCTGACGACCGTCGAACGTGCCGAAGACGTCGTCCGAAGTGGGCGTACGCGCAACGTTGAAACTGTCGACCGGATGGAACAGCTCCTCGGTGACCACGCAGCCATCGATTCGATTCTAGCCGCCGACAGCGATCGCCAACAGTAACCCGTTTGAGAGAGCCATCGCAACCAGTCGTCAAATGTGGTAGACAGGAGCGTGCGGTGGTGACGGCCGCCATCAGCATCGAACGCTGTCGAGAACAGACAGCTGGTTCTCGATTCATTCCAGCACGCCAGTACCACAGCGTCGACAGGTATCTCGACAACACGTTCGGTTTCAGTCTGCAATGACTGTCATGTCTGACCAAGAATTAAGAGTCCGCCCTGCATGAGGCCAGACATGGACGATACTCCTCAAGAGATCACCTCTCTCGTCGGACGCGAGGTTTACTCAAACAACGGCGTCTTCGTCGGCGAAGTCGAGGACCTGCGGCTGAACGTCGACGGCGAAGCGGTGACCGGACTCGCACTCGGAAACCTGAACACCGAGCTGTTTGCAGACGCCGCCCACGGCGGACAGGGCATCATCGTTCCCTACCGGTGGGTCCGATCCGTTGGCGACGTGATCCTGATCAACGACGTCGTCGAGCGTGTCCGCCAACCCGACGATGAAGAAGACGAACTGATCGCGTAGTGGCGCGCTAGTCCCTTCCCAAGCGTCGACTGATGAGTCGAACCGACACCCACCAACTGGTTCGACTCATCAGTTCAGGCTTGGGAAGCCACTAGTTCCCGTTTGACCCTTCGCTGCCATCGACGCCCATCGCGTCGAACAGCGTCCGCTTGACCGCCTCTTCAGTCAACTCGAGCAGTGTATCCCGGGTATCCTCCGAAATCTCGATGCCAGTGAAAATGCCGAGTGGGATCTCTGCACTGGCCTGTGTCGAGTGGCCTGCTGTCTCGCCCATCTCACCGTAGGCGTCCTCGAGCACTTTGCCGATGTTGATGCGGATGTCCTTCGAGCGCCCGGCGAGGAAGATGGTCTCATCGGCGATGCCGAAGACGGCAGTCGTCGTGACGCCCTCGAGATTGAGCAGGTGGCTCGCGGCCTGTGTCAGCGCCTCCCGATCGCGGACCAGGCCCGCGTTGGAGACGAGGTGACTCCCCTGAACGTCGCGGTTGGCGATCGCTTCGGCGAGCACGTCGAGCGTCTCGGGTGACATCGATGGCGACTCGACTTGTTCTAGGGTGTCGTGGTTTGCAAAGGGATACAGATAGGCCGCGGCGGTGAGATCGGCGGGGGTTGTGTCGCGTTTGAAATCCAGCGTCTCTGCACGGATGCCATACAGCAGTGCCGTCGCGACTTCCTCGGAGACGTTCATGTCGAACTCTTGAATGTATTTCGTCATGATCGTCGACGTCGAGGACATGTTGGGGCGGATGTCGACGAACTCGGGTTCGAACTCCACGTCGGATTCGTGGTGGTCGATCACGATGTCAACGGGGAGTTCCATCTCCGACGAGGTCGCGTGATCCACGAGCGCGACCGTATCGTACACCGATCGATCCTCGACTTCGTCCCACTGGACCAGATCGATCCCCAGCAGATTGACGAACGCGCGATTCTCCTGATGGCCGACATCGCCCAGATAGATGATATCCGATTCGATTCCGAGATGGTCGGCAATCGCCTGAAGCGCCGCCGCACTCGCGATCGAGTCCGGGTCCGGACTGTCCTGGGTGACGATCGCCAGCCGCTCGTCGGTCTCCTCTAACAACTGGGCGAGTTTGCCCGCGTTGTACTCGAGTTCGCCCGACTCGAGGGCGCGAAGCGCCGATTCGGCGATCACCGACGACGGGTTGATGACGATGTCCGCGCCGAGTTCCTCGAGTTCGTCGCCGGAGACGGGATCGCTCGCGCGGGCGACGACGAACTGGGTGTTGTCAGCGGTGCGGATGTGTTCGACGGCGCGTTTGTTCGATTCGACATCCGAGGCAAGGATGAGGACGACATCGCGGTCAGCGACGAGCTCAGCAGCCTCGGGCTCGCGGATGTCTGCGGTACGGGCGTCCAAGTCCTGATCGCGAAGTGACTCAACGCGGCTCTCGTCGCGGTCGATGATGCGGACGTCTTTGCCTTGTTCGACGAGCTCCTCCGCGACGGCGTAGCCAACGCTACCACAGCCCAAAATCGCGTAGTCAGAGATCGACGAGATCGTAACCCCCGTACTCATTGACCGAGTGGTCGGCCCGACCACACTTAACGCTCCCGAAGATTGTTACATCGCAACAGACGGTCTAGGTGACGAGAAAGACGTTCCAGATGTAGTAACGCCTGGTTCTCTCTGCCACAACGCCGCCCAAGGGAAACGTATTTTAGGTCCCATCCGAAAGTCGAAGGTACAGGGCCGGTAGCTCAGTCCGGCAGAGCGTCTGACTCTTAATCAGACGGTCGCGTGTTCAAATCGCGCCCGGCCCGCTTTTTCGACGAACAAATTCGTGAGCAGCAGGTCGCGAATCCGAAGCGATTTGAAGTAGACGAGTCACAGCCCGTAAGCGAGCACAGCGAGCGAACTGGAACGTCTCGGCGTCGTTCACGATCGTGCCCGGCCCGCTTTTGCGATACGCAAACCCGCGAGCAGCAGCGATCCAGCTCAACCTCCTTGGAGGACGATGAGCCGCCGAGTTATAAGACCGCCCACACCGTACGTCTCGAGCGAGTATGACTGTCACCTACGAGGGAATCACGTTCGAGCGACTCGGCCACGCAAGCAAGCG
This sequence comes from Natronorubrum sp. A-ect3, assembly GCF_041821125.1. Taxonomy (NCBI): domain Archaea; kingdom Methanobacteriati; phylum Methanobacteriota; class Halobacteria; order Halobacteriales; family Natrialbaceae; genus Natronorubrum; species Natronorubrum sp. A-ect3. The sequence goes on from NZ_JBGUBB010000002.1 coordinate 914,019, forward strand.
ACTCGAGACCGACGACGGGCGCGTCATCTACGTTGATCCGTGGAGTGACGTCCTCGAGGGCGAGCCGGGCGACGGCGATGTCGTCTTTATCACCCACGACGATTTCGATCACTACGATCCGGACGGGATCGAAGCCGTTGCGGGGCCGGACGCCACGGTCGCGGTCTACGAGGCCGTCGACACCGACGAGCTCGCGTTCGACGTCGTCGACCTGCCCCTCGAGGGCGAGACGACCGTCGACGGGATCGACGTGCAGACGGTGCCCGCCTACAATGATCCAGAGGGCGACCATGTCGACGACGACGGGAACCCGTTCCATGCTGAGGGAGAAGTGATCGGCCTCGTCCTCGAACTGTCGGGGACGACCGTCTTTTTCCCGTCCGACTCGGACGCACTCGAGCACCACGAGACGATCACCGCGGACGTCCTTATCCCACCGATCGGCGGCCACTTTACGATGGATCGCCACGAGGCCGCGGACCTCGCTCGACACATCGAGCCTGAGCTCGTGTTGCCCGAACACTACGATACGTTCGAGCCGATCGAAACCGACGCCGAAGCCTTCGCCGAGGAACTCGAGGCCGATGGGATTCGCGTCGAGCTGTTCTGAGGGCGACTGCTGCGTTACGGCATCGACCCCGAGGCTGTTGACCGTTCATGGACACACGATTGTCGTCTCCCACGGTGGGCGTGTCTGTGTCCAGCCCTGATACTGTTGGACAGCAGTCAGTGACACGTCGGTCGCGAATTCGCGGCCGTTACCCTTGAGGACGGCCGTAGTAGCGCGATCGGGCGTTGAATAGTGCTGTCCGACAGCATGAAACGCAACTGACCCAACGCGTCTTCGGCCCGGTCCTCGGCCGAGCTGAGCCTGGTCGAACAGCTCTTGTATCCACTGCGTGAAGCCAACCATAATGAATCGAGAATCGACGCTCCGGGTTGTCTGTCTCGCCGGCTCGAGCGATTCGGGAAAAACCACGCTCGTCGAGCAACTTGTCCCGAAACTCGCCGAGTACGGACGCGTCGCAACGGTCAAATCGATCCACCATGATATCGAGATCGATACGCCGGGAACCGATACCCATCGCCACCGAACGGCGGGTGCTGAAACCGTCGTCGGCATTACTCCCGAGCTGACCTTCGATATCAGCACGCACGGAAAACGGGATCCACCGCCAGCACTCGACGGTGACCGGCTGCTCGAGTCCGACGACCACGAACTGCAGGCGCTTGCGAGCACACTCGCTCGACTCGAGCGACGGGGGTATGCGTTCGTCGTCGTCGAGGGCTTCACAAAAGCTCCACTGCCGACGATTCTCGTCGGTGACCGCGATCCGGCTGCAGTCGGCGGCGAGATCGTCGGCCGCGGAACGGACAGTCTCGACGAACTCTTGGAGACGATCCGGACACTCGAGCCACAGACGACCCTCGAGTGAGCCACCACGAATCAGATCGGACCGACGGATTCGGCTGACCAGGACATGATCGCGCTCTAATATCAGATGTTGAAGCCAGCTGATTTGCCGTCTCAGCACTCCTCGGAGCGGTGTTCTCGTCTACGTCGTCATCTCGTCGGGGGCTATCGAGACGGCCGTCGACATCGCACGAGCCGTCCGCTCAGGCAGCTGTTCGAGGCACGCGACTCGAGGAAGCCGTCCGGACGAGAGCATGATCGACCCGGACGACGACTCCGTGAAATTGACAGCAGCCGTGTCATTCGCTACTGTCGTTGCTAATCTCTTTGGAAATGGGGTTATCTGGATCCCGCTTGTACCACTGTTTGAACTCATGACCTCAATCGCAGACATCGAGATTCCGGCCGACGGAACCGGAACTGGCGAACTGTTCGAAGCAGCCCCGTCGCTGACCTGTGAAATGGAGCGGGTGATCGCCTCGAGTGGACACGGACTGTGGCTCTCAGGGCCATCACAGGACACGATCGAAACCGCGATGGACGACGCGAGTGCCATCGGCGCGTATTCGGTAATCAGCAGCGAAGACGACAACGATCGGTGGTTGTACGACATCGAGTTCGAACCCGACACCATCGATCTCTTCGAGGTCGTCCTCGAGGAGGGTGGAACCGTACTGAGTGCCTCGGCCTCGAGCAACACGTGGTTGCTGAGCATTCGGTTCGCTGATCGTGAAAGTGTCAGTTCGCTTTACGACCGGCTCGACAACGACAGTCTTACCCCAACGGTCGTCCGGCTGTTCGATCTGGCCGAAGAAACCAACTCGCAGTGTGGGCTCACCCCTCGACAGTACGAAACGCTCGTCGCAGCGATCGACCACGGCTACTTCGAGATCCCGCGCGAAGTATCGATGCAAGAGCTCTCCAAAGAACTGGATATCTCCCATCAGGCCCTCTCGGAGCGGCTTCGTCGGGCCTATCGCGCCCTCGTCACATCGGAACTAAACGTCTCCGAAGACGAAACTGTCGCGCCGCCGATGCCGTCGGACTGAGGCGAACGCGGCCGTTGGCCACCAGTCGAATCGAGGCCATCACACGGCAGCTCGTGACGGTTCAGGCTCCGTCCTCAGTTTCGCCCCCACTCGATGTTTTCGTGACAGCTCCTTCCCTCCTGACATCAGCCCCTGGAGTGGCTTCACTGACGAACGGCTGCTCGGTCGGGAGTCAACGAGTACCATTATGTGTGCTGACAGTAATCAGATATTCGTGAACGTCGACATCGAAGACGGAGTCTGTCAGATCGCATTTGACCGACCGGGCGCGCTCAACGCGCTGACGAAAGACACCGCTGTCGCGCTGGCTGAGACGATCGAAGACGCCTCAGTCGAGGAGTATCACGCGATCGTTATCTCCGGTGAGGGCGATGCCTTCAGCGCCGGCGGCGATCTGCAGGCGCTGTCACAGGCGCCTGAATCAACACGAGAGGCGTATGAATCGATCACCGACACGTTCGGCCGCGTCGTCGAGGCAATGCTCGAGTGTTCCGTTCCGATCGTCGCGAAGGTCAACGGGGACGCCATCGGCGCTGGGTTGGCAATCGTCGCCCTCGCGGACATCGCCTACGCTGCCGAGGACGCGACGTTTTCCTGTGCGTTCGTCCGCGTTGGGCTGATCCCGGACACCGGTGGCACGTTCATGCTGCCACAGATCATCGGCCTGCGCGCCGCAAAGCAACTCGCCTTTACCGGCGAGTTCTTCGGTGCCGAGCGGGCGGCCGACCTCGAGTTAGTCAACGACGCGGTCCCTGCCGCAGAACTCGACGACCGGGTCGAGGAAACCGTCGCCCAACTGCGCAAGCGGCCAACGGAGATCATCGGCCTCATGAAGCAGGCCATGCACGAGAACATGAGCCGCCACTGGTCGGAGGCCATCGACTACGAGAACCTGTTGCAGGTACAGGCACGAACCTCCGACGACCACGAGGAGGGCGTTAACGCCTTCCTCGAGGGACGAGATCCGGAGTTCAACACGTAATCGGCCAGGCTGCACAAGCGGACACGTCCTTACTCGAACCGAAAGCAAGCCACCGCAAGCACCACCATCTTCCTTTTCTTCGGCGTTATCTGTACTGCAATGTCTCCAGAGTTCACTGACGACGACATCGGAAAGACTGTGGTCAACGCAAACGGCGAGGAGGTCGGTATCGTCGCGGACGTCGAACACGGGACGGCCCACGTCCAGCCGGATCCAGGAGTGACAGATACAATCAAGGCGAAACTCGGCTGGGGCGGTACCGACGAGGACGCATACCCACTTCAGGAGGGCTCGGTAGCGCAGGTGACGGATGATCAGATCCATCTCGAGAGCGACCTCTCTGGAAGCGGTGGTGGTGCAATCAGCGCCGGTGATTCCGCCGGGAGAGAAACAGACACTCGAACGGAGAGGGACCGCGACACAGAGATGCACGATGATGATCTCATTGGCGACGACGATGAGGGGCTTACCGACGACGATGACGATCTCATTGGCGACGACGACGATGACAACCTGATCGGAGACGATGATGAGGGACTCACCGACGACGATGACGACCTGATTGGTGACGATGATGAGGGACTTACCGACGATGATGACGACCTGATCGGCGACGACGATGAGGGGCTTACCGACGACGATGACGATCTCATTGGCGACGACGACGATGACAACCTGATCGGAGACGATGATGAGGGGCTTACCGACGACGATGACGACCTGATTGGTGACGATGATGAGGGGCTTACCGACGATGATGACGATCTCATTGGCGACGATGATCAGGGACTCACCGACGACGATGACGACCTGGTCGGCGACGATACCCGGTGAACCGACACGGAACTCGAGTACACGGCTCCTGAGACGTGTTCTCTGTAAGCCGAATCAGGGTCAAATGGTTCGAGACGCCAAGGCGTCTCGCCAGTCACAGACGTTCCGTATCGATCGACAACCTGTTCTCGAAAATAGAGATTCCGCTACGCTGAACGGTTCTCGTCCTCGAGTTCGTTATCGGGCGGTCGACGATCGTACTCGGACGAGGCGTCCTTGTCTTCTCGTGGCATCTCGTCCTGTTCGGCGTCGTGGTCAGCACCCCGTTCGGAGCCGCCGGACTGTTTGATTTCCGTGGAGCGTCGAGGACCAGTGGATTCGCTGCGGCCACCTCGTTCCTGTCTCATTGACTGCTGGTGTCGATGCTGATGACGGTCGTTGCGTTCGCTGTCGATCCGCTGTGTGGACCCGTCCTGTGGACGGCTTCGGTCGGAACGTGGCTGTTCAGACTGTCGCCGCTGAGGTGGTTGACTGAACTCTCGACCCCGGTTTCGCTGTTCCTGCTGTCGTCCACTCGGTGACTGATCGGTTCTCTGCTGATGCTGTCGTGGAGGTCGTTCTCTCTGTCGAGGCGGCCGCCGACCTTGCTGTGTCTCGTGGCCAGTCTGTTCACGCTGTGAACTACGATCCGACCGAGGATGCTGGGGCTGGGGCCAAGACTGTCTCTCCGTCGCCGTTTGCCGATGCCGTTGTTGAGGAGGTGAACCGGACGGCTCTCCGCCGTATGAGTCTGCCTGCGTGACCCACTCGCCGGTCTGTGCGGGCAGTGGCTGCTGTTGGGTCTGGTTGCTCATCTGCCGGGTCGGCTGTTGCTGGTCTCGCATCCGTTGGGCATCCAGCTGCTTACGGGGCTGTTGGCCCGTCATCTGCTGGCCGCCAACCGACTGCATCTGTGATCCCGACTGGCCATCCTGCCGTGTTGACTGCGGTTGCGATGTTGCGCGTAGTCCCTTCTCGAGGGCCTGTTCCATCCCCGGCATGACGGTCTCGAGGCCCTCCAGATAGCGCTCTATCATCGACTGTGTGAGTTGCTGGCCCAGCATGCCCTGTAGCATCGACCTCGTCATTTCGAACCCCTGCTTTTGGGCCGTCTCCTGCCATCGCATCGCACTCAGAGTCATCTGTGCCATGTTTCGCTGCAGCTCCATCGCCTGCTCGATCGCTTCCTGGCCCTGATTCATCGTCGTCTGTTGAATTTCTTCGGTCGGCGCTTGCTGTGATTGCTGGTGATCTGTCATTCAACTCACTCGAGGATGGACTGATCCTCGTTCGTCACGCACGGGGGCAAAGAGTGGTATAAAGACCCCTGTCAGTTCCGTTTGGAAGGCCACACCCAACGTCTGAAACAACAACACACATTCAATCGGCTTCGAGAAGCAACGGCCAGCACAACGCTGTTTGCGTGCGCTTGTCTCCGACCGATCAGCGTGTTTCTAGCGGAAGAACTGAAACGGGTTGCACACTGATCGCACGACAACTGTGCGATCGGGTGCGCACTGACGGTCAGCGGCTACTATCGGTGACAATCGACTCTTCATCGAACACCAACTGGAGTAACCAGTTCTTGGAACACCACCGTGCGGCGTCTCAAGCGTCTGTGTCGGGATCGCCGTGTGTTACACCATCTCGTTCGTCGGCCCGCATGCGCCGCAGTGCTCCCCGTGCGTTGCTCGCCTCATAACCAAAGAACACGTCGTTCCCGTAGGCTTCGGCGACCTCAGTGGCGTGGACCAGGTTGTCGATATCGATGTTTATCGCGTACAACTCGATATTAAACGGTGTCTCGAGTGCGCTTTCGAATCCCTTCGCGATCGTCTCGAGCCAGTACGTCGTCTCGTAGGCCATATCGTACAGCGGCACGACGAACTCGTCGACGTGTTCTTCGACGGCCTCGAGGTCGATGCCGGCGCGCTCATAGAGATGGCCGGGATAGGGGTCGGGATAGAGCGTCATGTAGACGCGGCCGGGGATGCGGTCAGCGGCTTCCTCGACGAACTCAGTGATGACGCTGGCGCGCCACTCGAATCGGTCCTCGTACTCGCTGGCCTTGAACGACTCCTCACAGACGCCACACCGACAGTACTCCGGTCGTGGGAACCCGATGTCGTCGAGTCGAACGTCCTCGTTGGCCTCGACGCAGTCGTCGATGATCTCGAACAGACCTTCACGATAATCTGCTCGGCTCGGACAGATGTAGGCCCAGTCGAAGTATTTCCGGTCCCGCGTGGCCGGGCGGCCAAAATCGTCGACGGCGACGAGCGACGGATCAGCGTCCGCGGCGGCGTTGTCGCCGAAACAGGACACCATGTTCACGCCGTCTTCGATCGGTTCGGTAGACCGGCCGGTCACGTCTTTGACTTCGTAAAACCCGCGGTCGAACTCCGGCCACCGGACTTCTTCAGCGTTTCGCGTGACGACACCGTACATAGGCTACACTACGGTGGCACCGCCGTAAGCCGTTCGGAATCGTGACGGGTGCTATCGATGCGACCGACACCCGCTGTCCACCGCATCGCACGACGGGCACACGTACGTCTGGATTACTGTCGGGACGCGACTGTGTTCGGTGTCGGTCCAATTCACGAGCGACTGCGAAAACGGCATAGAACTGTCGATGATCGCTCCAAAACGTGTCTGTCTCGGTGGCCGGCGGTCGGTTGCGAACGGACCCGGCCACGCGGTCAGAACTGTCGTGCCACGGATCGTGGCTGACGAGACGTTATTCGACTGGTTCGTACTCGATCTCTTCGATATCGACGTCGGAAGAGCCGCCAGAGACGACTTTCCAGAGGACAGCGATAACGAACAGGGCAACCAGGATTTTGACTGTACGTGACATGTACGTTCGACTGGTGGGCCGGTGCACACTTAGATATTCTGGATGGTTCTCTGGGAGCGAACAGCAGACGGGCCATGACAGTTCAAGCACCCGAACAACGGCCTCTCGAGGGAACGCCGTAGCCGAAATCAAGCGTCGTCGGTGACGGCTGACAGCCACGTCGGCCGCAGTCAGGTGTCGATCAGCGACGGAATCTCGTCCCTGACGATCGTCCCGCAGTAGGCACACCGGACACCATCGTCGAGCACCTCGAACCGGGAGGCGACCGGTTCGTCGCCGGTCGAGATACACGCCATGTTCGGACACGAAAGGACGCCTTCGACGACATCCGGCCGTTCGACACGGTGTTTCTCGACCACTTCGTAGTCGCGGACGATGTTGATCGTTGCATCCGGGGCGATCAACGAGAGCACGTCGACTTCGTCCTGACTCAGTTCGCGGCCCTCGACTTTGACAATGTCCTTGCGGGCAAAGCGATCCGACGGGACGTTCATTCCGACCGAGACCTCCTCGCCATCGCTGCCGTCGATGCCGAGGATCGCCAGTACGTTCAGCGCCTGCCCGCCACGCACGTGGTCGATGACGGTCCCGCTGCTGATCTTGCTCACTCGCAGTTCGTGGTCGTCGTGGCCGTCGTGGTGGTCGTGGTCGTCACTCATCAGTCTCACCTCGAGTGTGGTTTTCCAGCAGCAAATCAAGCAACGCCATCCGGACCGGGATGCCGTTGTGAGCCTGCTCGAAGTAGGCCGCGTGGTCGGTGTCGTCGATCTCCGGGGCAATCTCGTCGACGCGTGGCAGCGGATGCATCACGGTCAGCTCGTCGCGTGCGTCCTCGAGCGTCTCGAGGTCGATCTGATACTCGCCGGCGATCTTCTGATACTCGTTTTCGTCAGGGAACCGCTCGCGCTGGATTCGGGTCACGTACAGCACGTCGAGCGAGGGGAGGACCTCCTCGAGCGAATCGTGTTCGCGGACCTGTGTCCCGTTGCCCTCCTGATGGAGGTCGTAGACGACCTCGCGTGGCAGCTGGAGACTCTCTGGACTGATGAAGTGCTGACGGGTATCGAAGTTCGTCAGCGCGTAGGCAAGCGAGTGGACGGTACGGCCGTATTTCAGGTCCCCCATGATTCCGATAGTGAGATCGTCCAGCCCGGCGTTCTCTCGGATCGTATACAGGTCGAGCAGCGTCTGCGTCGGATGGTGGCCTGCCCCGTCGCCGGCGTTCAACAGCGGGACGTCGACGAACTCACTGGCCATGGTGGCCGACCCCTGTTTTGGGTGGCGCAAGACGAGCGCGTCGGCGTAGCCTTCCGTGACACGGACGGTGTCAGCGAGCGTCTCACCTTTCTTGACGCTCGAGGACTCGATCGAGCCCATGTCGACGACGCTGCCGCCGAGGCGTTTCATCGCGGTCTCGAAGCTCATTTTCGTTCGCGTACTCGGCTCGAAAAACAGGAGGCCAAGTACCGAGTTCGCGTGGCGATCGGCGACGGCCGACGGGTCGGCATCGATCTCGGCCGCTCTGTCGAGGACGGTCTCGATGTCCGCCCGTGAGAGTTGTTTGCTCGTGATGAGGTGGTCGTGGCGCATTCGTTCGTGTTGGCTCTTGCCGAGCCCTTGAATCTCTCCATTCGAACTCGCCACGACTCGAGTGACACGTGATGGCAACGACACGGAGCGGGTTCCGGTACCACCATTGGTGTCGGTCGAACCCATCGTTGTCTGCACACAGTATTCTTAAATAACCGATTCAACATGAAACCAAAGAGTTATTCGGGCGCTGCAGTAACTGGTCACAATTGAATGGTCGGGCGGCTAGATACCGGAATCGACGTGCTGGATCGGAAACTCGACGGCGGGTTGCCACCGGGATGTATCGTCGCCTACAGCGCCGATCCAGCCAGCCAGTCCGAGCTCCTCTTATATGAGCTCACGGCCGCTCGCGGCACGCTGTATCTCACGACCGAACGCTCCGACGACGCCGTCCATCACGCCATCGATGTCTCCCCATCGGTCGTCGGCAGTCCGACCGTCCGACAGGTCACCAGCGATGATCCACTCGAGGAAGCAACCCGGCTCATCGGCGCGTTGCCCGACGGGGCGAACCTGATCATCGACACGATGGATGTCTTGGAGCGAACCGACAGGGACGACTACATCGACTTCTGTAACGAGCTCAAATCCCAGATGCTCGAGACCGGCTCGATCGCGGTGTTACACTGTCTGAAAAGCGACCACACGCCGGCCAACCGAACTCGAACCATCCACGCGGCCGACGCCGTCTTCGATCTCCGGACGAAGATCGCCGGCAGCGAACTCGAGAACCATCTCACGATCCCGAAGTTCCGCGGTGGCGGCCAGCCGACTGAGGCGATCAAACTCGAGCTCACGGAAGAGGTGGCGATCGACACGAGTCGGGATATCGCCTAGTCTGGGGTCGGCTACAGCAGCTGTCTTGCTATCGAGCGCGATCGTGTCGACGACTGCTGGTGCTCGTCGCTGGTTATCGAACGGAGAAGAACGGAACCGGAGTTACTCGTCTGCGCCTTCGAGTTCGTCGACGATCTCGTCAGCATCGATGTCGGCGTCCTCGAGCGCTGCCTCGATGTCCTCGTCGCCCATGCCACCCATGCCGCCCATCATGCCGCCCATACCGCCCATGCCCATCCCGTCGATGGTCTCCTGGACGATGACGCGGTCGACACCGATCTGGTCGATGATCTGCTGGCCGATCTGCTGTTTGCCCATCATCCACTGCTGGTTCATGGTCATCTGGGGCGTGGCCTCGAGGTAGACCGTCTCCTTCTCGACGGTTTCGGTCTCGAACTCTGGCTCTGCGTCCTCGTCGTCCTCATCGGGCTCGACGGGGACCTCCTCTTCGACCTCGTCCGTCTCGATCCAGAGGTCGGGCTCCATCCCGAGGTACATCTCGAACAGGCCGGCGGCCTGCTGTTCGCGGTCGTCGACCTCGTCGAGGATTTCGTACTCGTACTCGACATCCTCGCCCGCAAGCGGGTGGTTGAAGTCGACGCGAGCGCGGCCGCCGATGATCGTGCTGATGTAGCCCTGCTGGCCGTCAACCTGCACGTTCGCACCGGGGTAGCGGTCGTCCTCGTCGATCTTCTCGGCGCTGACGGTCTGAACATCGTCGGCATCGTACTCGCCGAAGGCCTCTTCGGCGGGGATCGTTACGGTGCCGGAGTCGCCGACCTCGCTGCCGACGAGTGCCTCTTCGACGCCGTCGAAGATGTGGCCCTCGCCCAGCACGATCGTTCGTGGCTTGAACTCCTGGCCCTGGTCGTCGACACCCTCTTCCTCGGCGACGTCGGGGTCGGTCGTGTCGACCAGCTGGTCGCCGTCGGCGGTGTATGCGGTGTAGTCAATCTCGACGAAAGCGCCGTTCTGAAGCCCCTCGGCTTCCTCGGCGTCTTCGTCGGCTGCTGCTTCTTCGACGTCATCGGCCTGCTCCTCGAGCTCGGCCTCCTGATCCTCGGTCATACGTTGTACGTCCCGCCGTCTACATTTAAGGTCGACGTTTTTGCCCCGGAACGACCGATACTTACGACCGCTTCCCGTGGCCTCGGCCATGTACGAAGTCGAAACGAAGGTTCCTGCCGATCTCGCAGCCGTTCGAACACAACTCGACGAACTGGGCGCAACTCGAGAGCGGACCGTTGTGCAGGCGGATACGTACTACGACGCCCCCCATCGCGAGTTCGTTGAAACCGACGAAGCACTGCGGATCCGCCGGGAGTCGACCCCCGAAGCGGGCACCGACGAGACGTGTGTCACCTACAAGGGACCCCTGCTGGACGGCGAATCCAAGAGCCGCGAAGAGTTCGAGACCGCAGTCGGCGATGGCGAGACGATGGACGCCATCCTGACGAATCTGGGCTTTGCGCCCGCCGCGACGGTCCGCAAAGAACGCGAACGGTTCGCGCTCGAGGGGTATACGATCACGCTCGATGCCGTCGACGACGTTGGCGAGTACGTCGAAGTCGAAACCGACGTCGAAGCCGAATCAGACCTCGAAGCTGCCCGCGAAGGAGCCTACGACGTTCTCGAGCAACTCGGTCTCGAGCCGGACGACCAGCTTCGGACATCGTACCTGGGGCTGTTACTCGAGTCCTGAGTGGCGCGTCCACACCGTAGGCGTATTACTTGTAAGCATTTTTCACACCTATTCTGTTTCCGCAAGTTATAGAACCACGGTCCGCCAATTCCCGGTAATGAGTGAGCGGAACATCCGAGTCGAGCCGATCGACCGACAGGCAGTCGAAGACCAGGAAGTAGAGATCGTCGAGCGAAAGGGGATCGGCCACCCCGACTCGATCAGCGACGGAGTCGCCGAGGCCGTCGCCGGGGCGCTGGCCCGGGAGTATCTCGACCGCATCGGCAAAGTGCTTCACTTCAACACCGACGAGACCCAACTCGTCGCGGGCGAAGCCGCACCCGCCTTCGGCGGCGGCGAGGTCGTCGACCCCATCTATCTGCTGATCGTCGGCCGCGCGACCAAACATTACGACGGCCAGACCATCCCCGCCGAAACCATCGCGCTGCGAGCCGCCCGTGAGTACCTCGAGTCCGAGATTCCACAGCTCACCGTCGGCGAGGATATCGTCGTCGACATCAGACTCGGCGAAGGCAGCGGCGATCTACAGGACGTCTTCGGTGAGGATGAGGTAAGCGTCCCGATGGCCAACGACACGAGTTTCGGCGTCGGCCACGCCCCACTGACCGAGACCGAACAGATCGTCCTCGAGGCCGAGCGTCGACTCAACGGTGAGTTCGCCGACGAGAACCCATACGTCGGAACGGACATCAAAATCATGGGCAAACGTGAGGGCGACGAGATCGACGTCACCGTCGCGGCGGCGATGGTCGACGAACACATTGCCGACCTCGATGCGTACGCCGAGGCCGTCGAGTCCGTTCGCGAGTTTGTCGCCGAGGTGGCAAGCGAACACACCGACCGCGACGTCACCGTCCACGTCAACACAGCCGACGACTACGAGGAGGGCTCGATCTATCTGACCGTCACCGGCACCTCCGCCGAACAGGGCGACGACGGCTCCGTCGGTCGAGGCAACCGCGCGAACGGCCTCATCACGCCCAACCGCTCGATGTCGATGGAAGCGACGAGCGGGAAAAACCCCGTCAACCACATCGGCAAGATCTACAACCTGCTCTCGACCGAAATCGCCGAGGAAGTCGTCAGCGAGGTCGACGGCATTCGTGACCTGCGCGTGCGCCTGCTCTCCCAGATCGGTCGCCCGATCGACCAGCCTCACGTCGCTGACGTCCACGTCGTCACCGAAGCGGGCGTCGAACTCAGCGACGTCGAAGCCGACATCGAAGCGATCGTCGACGCGGAACTCGCAAACGTCACCGACATCACTCGTCGCGTGATCGACGGCGAACTGACGACGTTCTGAGAACGGCCTGATCGACGGGATTCGTTTTTCCGCGAGCTAGAGCAGCCAGTCGTATCCCTCGAGGACGGCTCGTTTGCCGCCAGTATCGATGATCTCGCCGTGACCGGGAACGACCCGATCGAACTCCCACGCGAGGACGTCCTGAATCGATCGGCGAAACGACGCCTCGTTTGCGATCGTGAGTCGGAACTCGAGCGGCGGCCCGACCTGCTTGTACACTCCCAGTGCGCGAGCCACGAGCCGGGTCGTGAGCGGACTCTCCTCGCCGATATGGAAGCCGACGTCGCCGAGGATCACCGTTCGGCTCGGGCGATGGACGTAGGCGAGTTCGGTGAGCCACCGGTGGCCGACGATCGCAACCTGATCGATGTCGGGAGCCCACCGCGGATCGGGCGTGTCGCCCAACAGCTGATCGAATTGGAGATCAGGTCGCCGCGCAGGGAGTCCGGGTGCAGCCAGCAGTTCGGCGTCGGGGTAGGTGGCCCGGTACTGCTCCATGTAGAGATGCCCGTGGAGTTTGCTCGCCGGTGCGACAAAGCGCACGTCGCCGAGATCGTCCAGTGCCGTTTTCAGTTCCGGGGTCAGTTCGGCCGGCGACTGGACGAAGAGCCCGCCACTCGAGAGTCGAATCACGGTCATGATACGGCCGATCTCGAGGCCGAGAAACCGGAGCGGTTCCTCATACGTCCAGCATCGGTCGCCTCGCTGCTCGAGCATAGGTAGTTACCCCGTCACCACGGACGGAAATATGTGTTCGCCGGCTCGCTCGAGGTGTACAACAGGCGAGAGGGAGGACAGCCATAGCGGTCGATGCACGCGTTCCAGATCACGGATTGCGGTCGGGACGTTCGATGACCTTCGCGACGGTGAGAATGGCGTCCATCTCGGGGGGTGTGCCGGTGACTTCAACGACTCCCTCTTCCGGCTCGTACTCGATGTATTCTGCTTCGGACGCTTTTGGCAGATCTGTATGACGGAGGCTACATTCAACGCGTTCGAACAGTTCGTCCGGAATCGATGCTCGGACGCCATCCGTCTCCCACTCAGCAACTTTCTCAGCGACTTCATCTATCGGAACTGGCCCATCTTGTTGCTCGAGATAATACAACGCGTACCGTCGCCGTTCTTTGCTTAGAAGCTCGAATACTTGGTCTAACGACACCACGTGGATTACTATGCGTCTACATATGATAACGCTTGTCGCGGGTAACTGTCTCAACCAGTACGCAGCCGATCGAGGCTGGCCTGCGGCGTGGGAGTTCCACGTTCGAGTACGGTTTCGAGGCGGGAGCGGCGTGTCGTGACCGAGTGATCACCGCTTTCGATAGGCCCTTTATTCCACGCCTGTCAGAGACGCCTAACGGGTTTCAACCGAAACAGCGCTCGAGAGCGATTGCCAGTGTCCCTGCCATCAGCCAGTTCGAACCGGATCGTCCTCGCCGTCGTCGCGAGTACCTTCTTTGTCGGCTTCGGCGGTGGCGTCATCTTCCCGATCTTGCCGAATCTGGGCGAGGTGCTCGGTATCTCGGCGTTCATGGTCGGACTCATCCTGAGCGCGAACCGATTTACCCGACTCGTCGCCAACGCGCCAGCCGGCGTCCTCATCGATCGCATCGGCACCCGAACACCGTTCATCGCCGGGTTAGCGATCGAGGCCGTCGCGACGTTCATGTACGTCGTCGCGATCATCTCGCCGCTGCCCGAGTTCTGGTTTCTGATCGCTCGGATTCTCTGGGGGATCGGCAGCGCACTCGTCTTCGCGACCGCGTACACGATCACGGCCGATGTCAGCGAAGCCGACTCGAGGGGGACCAGTATGGGCATCGTTCGCGCCGGCATCACGTTCGGCTTTCCCGCGGGACTCGTCCTCGGTGGCGTCGTCAGTGACCTCTGGGGGAACGTCGAGGCGTTCGTCCTCGCGGCTGCGTTCGCCGGCCTCGCGAGTGTCATCGCCTATCTGATCGTCCCCGAAACCCACGTCGAAGACGAACAGGAGTCAGTCAAGCCGTGGGATCTCGAGACGAGCGTCCCGGCCCTGACGATCGGACTCGTCAACTTCGGGCTCTACTTCGCATACATCGGCGTGCTCTTTTCGACGCTCGTGCTCTTACTTGGCGAGCGTTCGATCACGGTTTTCGGCCTCGATGCACAGGGCTCCTCGGGAATGTTGATGGCTATTACGGTGCTTTCGGGTTCGGTATTTACCCTCGGTGGCGGCGCGTTAAGCGATGCTGTCGGCGCGCGCGTTCCCGTCATGCTCGTCTTTCTGGTGACCTCGTGTGTCGGCTTTGCCATGTTGGCCTTTGGCTCGAGGTTCGAGGTTCTGGTGTTGGCGTGTCTCCTGATCGGAGCCGGACAGGGCGGCGTCGGTGGCCCGCTAACGGCGCTGCTTGCAGATCTCACGCCCGAAGAACGCATCGGTCGGGCGATGGGGACGAACAACGTCCTCGGCGATGTCGGCGGTGGTCTCGGACCGCTCGTCTCGCTGCCGCTGATCGACGTCATCGGATTCGAGGCCATCTATGCGATCAGCGCCATCGTGCCGATGCTCGCCGGAATCGTCCTCGTTGCCGGAATATACGCCCACACAGGACGTCTGAGTCCGACGGTCAGTGAGTCGATCAACTAACCGTGGTGGGTGTTCACACGCGGTTCTCGGACGCTCGCCTCGTAATCCCCTTATAGCCCCGATCATCTATGCCAGTTCATGCACCCGCCGGGAGCCGATACCGTCCTCATCCGCCACGGGGACGTCAACACGAAAAGTAATGCGGTCAAGCGGTACATGGGGGAGTTGCTCGTCGAGAACATCGAAGCGCTCCTCGAGGACCGCTCGATCCCCGGCGATGTCGAAAAGGGCTGGAACCGGCCGCTGATATACACGACCGAAGCCGCCGTTGAGGACGCGACTGCGGCCGCAGCGGACGCGTTCGGCGTCGTCTCCGCGAGCCCCGCACTGGTCGTCAGCACCGAAAAAGCGCGGATCATCGAGGCCCTCGTCGAAACCGCACAGGAACAGTACGACGGCGGGACGTTCGCCGTCGATGCACGCCGAGCGGACAAGACGCTCCCCTACGACAGCGAGGACCTCGCTCGAGAGGCTGGCAGCGCAATCTGGGACGCCGTCGAAGACGAGTTCGAGCCCGAGGTCGACCTCGACGACCCCGACCTCACCTTCGGCGTCGAAGTCAGATCAGAGGTCGCATACATCTACCTCGAGCACGTCTCCGGGCCGGGCGGCCTCCCGCTTGGCGCACAGGAGCCAGTAATCGCGCTGATCAGCGGCGGTATCGACTCACCCGTCGCAGCCTACGAGATGATGCGACGTGGCTGTCCCGTCATCCCAGCCTACGTCAATCTCGGCGATTACGGCGGCATCGACCACGAGGCCCGCGCGATGGAGACCGTGCGAAAACTCTCGCGGCACGCGCCCAACTACGATCTACAGGTCTACAAGATCCCTGGCGGCGAGACGGTCGACCTGCTAGTCGAGGAGATGAATCAGGGACGCATGCTCTCGCTGCGGCGCTTTTTTTACCGGGCCGCCGAAACGCTCGCCGAGCGCGTCAACGCCAACGGGATCGTCACCGGCGAGGCAGTCGGCCAGAAATCGAGTCAAACCGTCCGCAATCTCGGCGTCACCAGCAGGGCAACCCGGCTGCCGGTCCACCGGCCGCTGCTCACCTGGGACAAACAGGATATCGTCGCCAAAGCCCGCGAGATCGGCACGTTCACCGACTCGACGATCAACGCCGGCTGCAACCGCGTCGCCCCCGACCGCGTCGAAACCAACGCCCGACTCGAGCCGCTGCTTTCGGCCGAGCCTGACGACCTGCTCGAGCGCGCTGCAGACGCAGCGAAGAACGCGACCCTGATCGAGCCCTGATCCGTAACCGACATTACACAGACGCACCGACCACAGACTAGAATCGTGACTCGCGTCTGTCTCATCGGGAACGACGACTGCAATCTCCAGTATGAACTCCTCTCCCGGGAGACGTCCCGCGAGGCCCTTGCAACGTACGATCTCACGCGCCCATTCGAGAACACAATCGCTCTCAGAACAGTCAGCGTCGGCGCTGCCGTCTCACTGTTGAACGACTTAAACTGGTATCTCACCCGCTTTGTCGATGAGGCTCTCGTCCAGGAACCAAGCATCAGTGACGACGAGTGGCTCTCACGGTCACTCGCCGAGCAACTCCGGAACGGGGCCGTCGAGCCGGACGAGACGGCCGAGTTCTGCAAGATCTACGGCCTCGAGCGCGTGGCCGACACCGACACCGACAGTGAAGACGACCCGGAATCAGCTGCGACCGACGGGGATGACTCGAGCGAAACCGAGCCGCCCTCGAGACTCGTCGAACCGCTGTACGTGCGCCGAACTGCGGGCGAACTCCCCGACTACGATCTCAGAGACGTCGACGAGACGCTCGTCGTTCGGCTTACTGAAGCCGAACACTCGCCCTGAAAACCACACAGTCGAGTGGATGCGAGGTCAGGCTGTCTCGTGGGCAGTGCCGTCGTCGCGCTCGCTCGCGGTGTCGGCAGCAATCGCTATGCTGTGTTCCTGACCATCACTGTCGACGATCGTCACCGCTGCGCTGGGTACTGGTTCGCCGTCGAACGTGGCCCGGACGAGCTGGCCAACGGTGATCAGCTGTGTGCCACCGAACCCGTCTGACCCCGACGAAATCTCGCGGACTGCTGCCGCAACGACGAGCTCTGGCTCGCTGTCGTCCTCGTGTGCGACTGTAACTGTCTCGAGGGCCAGTTCGTAATCGAGACGAGGCGCGTCGGCCTCGAGTGCGAGCAGGGCACTCTCCTCGAAGTCAGTGTCGTCGACGAACTCGGTCGGCTGCTCATCGTCGAACTCACGAGCGTCGAGCCACCGTTCAGCGCGGGTCGAGCTACTGAGAAGCGTCGCATCCGGCTCCGTCGGAACGTCGGCGTGACTGAACGAGACGGTGTCGTACGTGTCGTCTTCATCGCTCGCTGTGTCTTCGGAAGCGGTCTCATCGTCGCCGTCGGTGTCGGTCCCATTGTCGTCCGACGAGGCGAGGTCGGCGTCGTCGAGACAGCCAGCGGCGACGACAAGGAGGCCCGCAGTGCCACACAGGAGCGTTCGTCTGGAGGGATCAGTCATTACTTGAGAGAAACACGACGGCAGATAAAAGGGATTTGTAAGCTGAAAGGCTGATTTCCGCTTCGTGGGTTTCAGAGACGCTCCAACTAACGTGGGGCGCGCTGTTTCGTCAGTCGAACAGCCCGGTCGAGAGATAGCGCTCGCCGCTGTCCCAGAAGACCGTCACGACGAGCGGACAGTCGTCGGCCGTCTCGCCGCCGTCAGCCTCGGGCGTCGTCGGCTCGTCGAACGCGCTCGAGAGTTCGGGACAGGTCTGGTCAGGGTCGGCGAGTTCGCGGGCGATTCGCTGTGAGACGAGACTCGTCGCCCCACTCGACTGGCCGACGAGGACACCTTCCTCGCGGGCGAGGCGTCGACACTCGTCTTCGGCATTCTCGAGGCGAGCCGTCTCGACGCGGTCGATCAGATCGAGATCCAGGTTGTCGCTGACGAAGCCGGGACCCATCCCCTGGAAGTCGTCGTCGCCGGCCTCGCCCGTCGAGAGGACGGCGTTGCGCTCGGGTTCGACGGCGATAATCTCCATCTCGGGGAACGCCTCACGGAGCCGACGGCCGGTGCCCGAGAGCGTCCCGCCGGTGCCGACACCGGCGACGAAAGCGTCGATTTCGCGGTCGCCGACCTGCTCTACGATCTCCTCACCAGTCGTCTTGTAATGTGCCTCGGGGTTGGCCGGGTTCTCGAACTGGCCGAGCTGGGTTGCGCCCTCTGCCTCGAGTTCGTCGGCACGCTCACGGGCAGCTGTCATGTCGCCGTCGACCAACTCGAGGTCGGCTCCGTAGGCGGCCATGATCTGGCGGCGTTCTTTGGACTTGCTCGCTGGCATGACGATCGTCAGGTCGTACTCTCGAGCAGCACAGACCAGCGCGAGACCGATCCCCGTATTGCCGCTGGTGGGTTCGACGAGCCAGTCGCCGGGTTCGATCACGCCGTCGCGTTCGGCCGACCGAATCATCTCGAGGGCTGGGCGGTCTTTCGCCGAGCCGCCGGGGTTGAAGGATTCGACCTTCGCAGCGACGGTCACGCCCTCCGGCGAATCGACCCGGACGAGCGGCGAGCCGATCGTGTCCAGAATGCTTCCCTTCATTACGGATCGCTAAACAGTCGAGACGTATACTGTTTGCTGTACCGGGTGCGATACCGTTAGCTTGCCAGCAGTTATTTATTGAAGATACCTTATCAATCATAATGTCTTGGAGAACAGTACCAGAAGCGCCCCCCGGAGAGATACACAGTGAGAGTAAAACTAATTTGATATTTCATACCTCTCTAAGTGGCCACCACGTATTTATCATCTACATCATAGTAACCAGCATGAATAGTTCTCAGCAGTTCGGGTCCGTGGGGTATAGTAGTGGGGTCGACGCGACGGAACTCGTCGATCGAATCGGGCTCTCCGAGAACGAGATTGAGTGGCGAAAACAGTTCATTGAGTTCTCAGACGAGGACGTCGAGCGGTTACGCCGCTACGAGGAGACGTTCACCCGGCACGGCGACGACGTTGCGGATATGTTTTATGGAAAAATCGAGGAGAATCCACAGGTACTCGAGATCCTCGAGCGCTCACCACGGAGCATCGAACAGCTCAAATGGTCCCAACAGATGTACCTGGTGACGCTTGCAACGGGGACGTTCGATCAGGAGTATTTCCAAAACCGGGCGCGGATCGGGAAGCTCCACGACATGCTCGAGATGCCGGTGAAACATTACATCGGCCAGTACGGTATCTACTACAATCTCCTGTTGCCGATCATCTCCGAACAGATCCAGGACGATATTTCCGCGGCGATCCGTGACGCGATCGAGCGTCAATCAGAGCTTCGAGACGACGAGGACGACAGCGGCGGCCGACTATCGTCGCTGCTCGGCCGCGGCGGCGACGATGAGGGCGAAGACGAGGCGTTTGACACCACGATTTCGGAACTCGAGGACGAACTCTCGGTTCGGATCGACGAGCGCATTGACGAACTGCACTCACTGTTGAAGATTATCAACCTGGACATGCAGGTCGCGATCGATACGTACATTGACTCCTACGCCGACGTCGAGGGGCTGTTAGACCACCAGCAAGACGTCACGAGTAGAGTGTCCCACGCGCTGCAAGATATTTCACTGGCGGGCGAAGCAGTTGCGACGAGCGTCGACGACATCAGCGAGTCGGTCACTGCACAGTCCCAACAGACGAGCCAGGCGTCGACGGAGATGCAAAACATCAGCGCGTCGATCGAGGAGCTGTCGACGACAACCGATACGATCGCTGGCCGTGACGACGAACTGCTCGACGCCGTCGAAAGCAGCGAGGACCACTGCGAACAGGCAACGGAGTCGGTGGTCGAACTGCGCGAGTCCGAAGCCGACATTCGCGAGGAGGTCGACGCGTTCAAATCGATCGTCGCCGAGATCGAGACGCTCAACGACGAGATCGCCGACACCGCAGAGAAGACGCGGATGGTCGCTGTCAACGCGAACGTCGAATCCAAGCGATCGGGGGAGACTGGGAACTTCAACGTCGTCGCCGACCAGTTCCAAGAGCTCTCCGAGCAGATGACACGCCGAACGAAACAGATAGACGAACGGGTCGAAACGCTCCGCGAGCGGGCCGAAGAAACGCTCAGTTCGATCGAGACGAACCAACAACGGGTCGACACCAGCCAGCAGGAACTGTCGGAACTGACCGACGACCTCGACGACGTCCGTGAGAGCACGAGCGAGTTCATGCTCGACGTCGACGAACTCTCGTCGCTGATCGATGCCCAGGCCTCGAGTACACAGGAGATGACGACCCGAATCGAGACGATCGACGACGAAGCACAGTCGATCAACAACGACGTCGAGACCGTCACCGGCGAGATCGAAGAGCAGTTCTCGAAAGTGGAGATGATCGAAAGCGTCCTGACGGAACTCACTGAAGAAAGCCAACAGCAGACGGCTCGCTACGACCAGCGGACGGCATACAGTAACAACTGAACCGATTCACGCCAGATCGCACGAAAGCGCTGCGATAAGATTGGAGTGATGTAACTATCGGACTCGAGACCCCATCAAACACTGTGGAAACAGGACGGTTAAGCCGCCGGACACGCTACCGGCGGGTATGAGTCTCGAGACCATGCAACCAAATCCGACGTGGGACGCCGCGTCCTACGAAGCGGCTGTCGACACGCTCACAGCGCACAACGACGAACTGGTGTACAAAGTCTGGGGTGGCGACTGGTGTAAGGACTGCCGGAAACTGCTGCCCGATCTGGGCGCGGCACTACAAGCTGCCGGCGTTCCCGACGACCGAATCGAGGAGATCGCCCTCGATCAGGACAAGCAGGGTCCCGGTGTCGAAGAGTACGACATCGAGTACATTCCGACGGTCGTCGTCGAAACCGACGATAGCGAGGAAGTCGTCCGATTTGTCGAGTCGGAGGACCTGCCGCCGGCCATCTGGCTCGCCGAGCAACTCGACGACGCGCTGTAACCGGCCCGAAACGGTTTCGACGCGGATTTTTCGACGCCGATGTGTCGGCGTTAGAACGGACTTTCAGGTCCGTCGCTTGTCGTCTCGTCAGCCGTGGTTGCGCTCGTGTTCCCACCCAGCCACTCGAGGGCGTCCTCGACATCGCGGGTCGGCGGCGAACACGTCCGGCCACGACAGACGTATAGCGTCGGTTCGCCGTCACGCGCCTCACGGCCGGCCCAGATCGCCGGCGCGTCCGCGAGCCCTAACTGCTCGAGCCACGCCTCGAGTCCGTCCGCAGTCGGTGGCCGGCGTGCGAACAGCCGGTCGGGATGGTACGTCTCAGCGAAGCGGTCGCGCCATGTGTCGGGCAGTTCGTCGGCGGCGACGGTTATCTCGAGGGCACCCGACTCGAGCCGATCAGCGGCCAGACAGAGCGAGGCGTGCTGGAGCGGGTTCGCCTCGATGCGGTTGGCGTGGGTCTCGAGGACGGTCGACGCGATTGCCTCGAATGCCTCGCTGTCGCCGGCAAAGCCGTCAAGGGCGAGCAGTGTTTCGACGGCGACGCCGGCTGCCGAGGGCGTCGACTGATCGTTCAATTCCTGTGGCCGCGTGACCAGCGACTCGCCGCTTTCGGGGGTGAAGTACAGCGTCCCGGCCTCGGCGTCCCAGAACTCCGCTTCGATAGTGCGAGCTAACTCGAGTGCAAAGGCGAGGTGGTCGACCTCGCCGGTGGCCTCATAACAGCCCACCGCAGCGCGCGCGAGGAACGCGTAGTCCTCGAGATAGCCATCGACGGCGACATCCTCATCCTTATACCGTCGCGACAGTCGCTTTTCGTCGGCGTCCCAGAGTCGGTCCCGGACGAACTCGAGGGCGTCGACAGCGGTCTCGGCATATTCGTCCTCGCCCAGCACCAGCGCTGCCTCGGCGTAGGTCGCGATCATCAGGCCGTTCCAGCTTGCGAGGACCTTCTCGTCGCGGTTCGGTCGCGGCCGCTGCTCGCGGGCCTCGAATAGCCGTTCGCGAGCGGCCTCGAGTCGCGTTTCGACATCCGATTCCTCGAGGTCGAACTCTTCGGCGAGACTCGAGATCGATTGCACGCGATTCGGCTGATTCTGCCCTTCGAAGTTGCCAGACTCGGTGATGTCGTAGCGCGCACAGAAGAGGTCGGCGTCAGTTTCGTCTTCGAGCACCTCGCTGACCTCCTCGGGCGTCCAGACGAAAAAGGCACCTTCCTCTCGCTCGCCTGTCTCCGGATCCTCGCTCTGGGCGTCGAGCGTGCTGAAGAAGCCGCCCTCGTCGTGGGTCAGTTCCCGCTCGACGAACTCGAGGGTCTCGGCGACGGTCTCGGCGTAGCGTTCATCGCCCGTGAGCTGGTAGCCTGCAAGCAGGGCGCGGGGGATCTCGGCGTTGTCGTACAGCATCTTCTCGAAGTGGGGGACCGTCCAGTCCCGGTCGACGCAGTACCTGTGAAAACCGCCGCCGACGTGGTCGTAGAGGCCGCCATCGATCATCGCGTCGAGAGATTCCTCGAGCACCTCGAGATACTCCGCCCGACCCATTCGGTCGAACGCGCGGGCGAGCACTCGGAGTCTGGAGGGCTGTGGGAACTTCGGCCCGCCGGAGCCGAAGCCACCGTACTGGCGGTCGGCGCTGCGCACGGCCGTGTCGGCTGCCGCCTCGAGGGCGTCGCTCGAGGGGGGCTCGGCGGCCGCAACAGTGTCTGGCGTCTCCTCGAGTTGGTCCGTCGCTGCGTCGGTCCACTGCTGGGCGCGGTTTTCGACCTCGTCGCGATCCGTCTCCCACGTCTCGGCGAGACGCTCGAGGATATCAAGGAAGCCGGGCTGGCCGCGTTTCGATTCCTTGGGAAAGTAAGTCCCGATGTGGAACGGTTTGCCCTCGGGCGTGAGCCACGCCGAGAGCGGCCAGCCGCCCCGGCTGGTGACGAGCTGGCAGACGGTCATGTAGATGCTGTCGACGTCGGGACGCTCCTCGCGGTCGACTTTGATCGGGACGAAGTTCTCGTTGAGCATGTCGGCGACCTCATCGTCGGCGAAACTCTCATCTTCCATGACGTGACACCAGTGACACGCCGAGTAGCCGATCGAGAGGAAAATCGGCACATCGTGTTCTCGTGCCGTCTCGAGGGCCTGTTCGTCCCACGGCTGCCAGTTGACGGGGTTGTCCGCGTGCTGGCGCAGATACGGGCTCTCCTCCTCGTCGAGGCGGTTTCGCTCGGTTGGCTGGTCCATACCCTCGGCTACGGTTGGCAATAATAAAAGTCCGGCGTATATTAATAGGAACGGCCGTTCCGGACACGAAACCAGTCGAGTCGGCGGCGACAGTGTCGGCCGCCGAAACCGATGGTTCGTTACTGCGTCTCTTCCTGGAGCAGTTTGCGGAGCACGAGGTGGAGCACGCCACCGTTCTCGACGTACTCGACAGCCATCGGCGTGTCGACCTGTGCGGTCACGTCGAACTCGGTGGTCTCGCCGTCGTCGTCCTCGGCGGTGACCGTCAACACGGCGTTTGGCTCGAGGCCGTCCTCGAGACCCTCGATGGAGTAGTGCTCGTCGCCCTCGAGGCCGAGTTCTTCCCAGCCCTCGCCGGCTTCGAACTGCAGGGGCAGGACGCCCATGCCGATGAGGTTGTCACGGTAGATGCGCTCGTAGCTCTTGCCGATGGTCGCGCGGATACCGAGCAGGTCGGTTCCTTTCGCGGCCCAGTCACGGCTCGAGCCGGTTCCGAGCTCTTCGCCGGCCATGACGATCAGCGGCGTCTCCTCCTCGCGGTAGCGCTCGGAGGCTTCGAAGACGGTGGTCTCCTCGCCGGTTGGGTGGTGGACCGTGTAGCCACCTTCCTTGCCGTCAAGCAGCTCGTTTTTGATGCGGACGTTCGCGAAGGTGCCACGCATCATGACTTCGTGGTTTCCACGACGGGAGCCGTACGTGTTGAACTCGTACGGTTCGACGCCACGCTCTTTGAGCCACTGCCCGGCAGGCAGGTCCTCGCTGAACGGTCCAGCGGGGCTGATGTGGTCGGTCGTGACGGTGTCACCGAGGGTCAACAGCGCGCGTGCGCCCTCGACGTTGTCGACGCCGGGTTCCTCGAGCGGGAAGTCCTGGAAGAACGGCGGCTCGCGGATGTACGTCGACTCTGGGTCCCAGTCGTAGACCTCGCCGGTTGGGGCGTCGAGCGATTCCCAGCGCTCGTCGCCGTCGTAGATGCTCGAGTATTTCTCCTCGAACATATCAGGGGAGACACTCTCGTGGATCGTCTGTCGGACTTCCTCGGTGTCCGGCCAGATGTCCTCGAGGAAGACTGGCTCGCCCTCGTCGTTCGTGCCGATTGGCTCCTCTTCGAGGTCGATGTCCATGCGACCTGCGAGGCCGTAGGCGACGACCAGCGGCGGGCTGGCGAGGTAGTTGGCCTTGATTTTCGGGTGGATACGGGCTTCGAAGTTCCGGTTGCCCGAGAGGACGCTCGTCGTCCAGAGGTCGTGCTCGTCGATGGCTGCCTCGACTGGCTCCGGCAGTGGGCCGGCGTTCCCGATACAGGTCGTACAGCCGTAGCCGACGACGTGGTAGCCGAGTTCTTCGAGGTCATCGAGGAGTTCCGCACGCTCGAGATACTCCGTGACGACGCGGCTGCCGGGTGCGAGGCTGGTCTTGACGTACTCGGGCACTTCGAGACCCTGCTCGGCGGCGTTGCGCGCGAGCAGACCGGCCGCGACCATCACGGACGGGTTCGAGGTGTTCGTACAGGACGTGATCGCGCTGACGAGGATGTCGCCGTGGCCGATCTCGATCTCGGTGCCGTCCTCGAGTTCGACGGGGACCTTCTCGTCGAGCGATGGGGTCTGCTCGGCGACGAGGCCGCCGTCGCTTTCAGCAGCGCCCGATGGGAGGACACCCTCTTCCTCGAGCAGCGTTGGGAAGTGTTCGTCCAGATCGCCCATTGGGATACGGGCGTGGGGCTTCTTGTGGCCGGCAAGGCTTGGTTCGACTTCGCTGAGGTCGAAGTCGACGACCTCGGTGAACTCTGGGTCCTGCTTGCCGAAGAGGCCCTGTGCCTCGAGGTACTCGCGAACGAGATCGATGTGATCCTCGTCGCGGCCCGTGAGTTCGAGGTACTCGAGGGTCTTCTCGTCGACGGGGAACATACTGATCGTCGAGCCCTGTTCGGGGGCCATGTTCGAGATGGTCGCACGGTCTGCGACCGACAGCTCGGCAACGCCGGGGCCGAAGAACTCGACGAACTTGTCGACGACGCCGACCTGGCGGAGCTTTTCGGTGATGTGGAGCACGAGGTCAGTCGCGGTTGCGCCCTCTGGGAGTTCACCCGACAGGCGGACACCGACGACTTCCGGCAGGCTCATGTTGATCGGCTGGCCGAGCAGTGCGGCCTCGGCTTCGATGCCACCGACACCCCAGCCGACGACACCGATGCCGCCGATCATTGGGGTGTGGCTGTCCGTGCCAACGAGCGTGTCGGGGACGAGCCACTGCTCGCCGTCGACTTCGCGCTCGTGGACGACGCGGCCGAGGTGCTCGAGGTTGACCTGGTGGACAATCCCGGTTCCTGGGGGCACCACGTTGAACTCGTCGAACGCCTGCTGGGCCCACTTGATCGCGCGATAGCGCTCTTCGTTGCGCTCGTACTCGATCTCGACGTTTTTCTCGTAGGCGTCGGAGGTGCCGAAGTGGTCGACCTGCACACTGTGGTCGATCACGAGGTCACAGGGGACTTCAGGCTCGACGACCGTCGGGTCGACGCCCTTGCGGTCGGCGGCCGAGCGAAGTGCTGCGAGGTCGACGACTGCGGGCACACCCGTCAGGTCCTGCAAGACGACACGCGACACCGTAAACGGAACCTCGGCGTCCGGCACATCAGGTTCCCACGACGCCGCTGCGCGGATCGAGTCGGCGTCGATCTGGTCGCCGTCGGCGTTTCGAAGCACCGACTCGAGCAGAATCCGGATGCTCACCGGCAGTTTCTCGAGGTCACAGAGGCCCTCCTCCTCGAGGACCGTCAGGTCGGCCATCTTGTACGTCTCGCCATCGTGTTCGAATTCCCGGATCGCATCCGAGAACGAATCGGTTGCCATAGGTGACTTTCGAACCGGGGGGTTTTCAATCTCCCGAGAATCTGCTGTAGAATCATTATATACCATTCACCATCCCCATATGTTAGAGTGGCACGAATCGGCACTCAGGTCGCCAAAATGCGTGTCCTGATACCACACCACTTTCGTGATTGTCGGACGGTGATTTTCAGCCAGCAGTTGGAGCCGAATCGGAGAGAGCGCTGTCGCCCACTCGCTGTGTCCGGCACCTGAAACACAGCCCGCTGCCCGTCACAGTCCCCAGTTCGGTCACTCGTGGCGGGCGTACTCCACGAACGCGAACCCATCGCGTTCGTCACGCGAAACCACCCGAAACGACTCCCGGTCCCAGTCAGGAAACACGGTGTCGCCGTCGGGTTCTTCGTGAACCTCGGTGACGATCAGTCGGTCGAGGGCGGGCAAGAACTGTTCGTAGACGGTCGCGCCGCCGGCGATGAACACGCGGTCAGTGTCGTCGTGGCGCTCGCGGGCCGCCCGGTCGGCCGCCTCGAGTGCGCCCTCGAGGCTGTTCGCGACGATAGCGTTCTCGGGCGTCTCGAGGTCTCGACTCGTCAGGACGATCGTCGTCCGCCCCGGCAGCGGTTCGCCAAGCGCCTCGAGAATCCCCTCGTAGGTGACCCGGCCCATGATGACCGGGTGGTTCATCGTCGTCTCCTTGAAGTACTGCAGATCTGCAGGGATATGCCAGGGCATGTCGCCGTCTTTCCCGATGACGTCGTTGTCCGCGACGGCGACGATACCGACGAGTTCGCGGTCGGTCTCGAGGTCGTCCCCGCTCATTCGGCCACCGAAAACGTGAGTCCGTCGTGGCAGTCGTAGTCCCGCAACTCGACGTCCTCGTAGGCCAGGTCGTCGATAGATGCGTCACCGATCTCGAGCGTTGGGCGCGCGAGTGGCTCTCGAGACAGTTGCTCGAGCAGACCGGGGACGTGATCGAGTCGCTCGTCACCCTCGGCTTCGGCTGGCGCGTTGGTCTCGAGCCACTCGCGGACGGCGAGATAGTCTGCACGCTCGTCGACGTCGGCCAGACGAGACTGCAGCGCCTCGAGGTTGTCGGCGTACCACTCCCCGCGCGCGCCGCGGCCGCAGTAGATGTGGGCGTCGACGACCGTGTGGGCAAAGGTTCCGGGTTCGAAGCCCGTCTGCTGGGCGACGACCTTCGTCAGGAGCGCGTAGGCCGCGATATTGAACGGAATCCCCAGTGCGGTATCACCGGAGCGCTGGGTGAGATGGCAGTTCAGCCGGTCGCCCTGAACGTTGAAGACGAACGAGTAGTGACACGGCGGCAGCGTCGAGACGGCCGCGTTGGCAGGATGCCAGGCGTTGACAACGAGTCGACGCGAGTTCGGACTGTCCGAGAGGGTGTCGACGACGTACTGGAGCTGGTCGAACGTCTTCCGCCCGTCTGCCTCTTCGGTAACCCAGCGGTGGGCCTCGTCAGGCCACGTTTCGCCCTCGAGTTGTGCGTCGCCGTCGGGAATCGGATACCGCCGCCAGAACCGGCCGTAGGCGGTGTCGAGTCGCCCCTCTTCGTCGGCCCACGCGTCCCAGATCTTGGTCTCTTCGCGGAGGTTTGTGACGTGTTCCTCGCCGGAGAGATACCAGCACACCTCGTGCAGCATTGAGTTCCAGCGGTAGCCGTCCATCTGTTTGGTCGTCAGCAGGGGGTACCCCTCCTGGAGATCGACCTCGTAGTGCTCGCTGAACGACGAAATCGTGTCGACGCCGGTCCGATTTGGCTTGTAGGTACCATCGGACAGGACCGTGTCGACTAACTCGAGGTACTGTTGCATTGTCGCTGCATTCGTATTCCGCAACTAAAACCCACCAGTCTTAACGTTTCAATCTGCCTTCGTATCGACCGGTCGCACTTTCATCACGCTGTCCAGACCGTCTTTGACCCTTGCGCCTCCCGACGACGAGTACGGCAGGGATCGACGAACCCCGCCGCGTAATTCGTTCGCTCGGCCGCGTTCGGGTCAGGTTGTGGCTGTGTCTCGCAGCCGCCATACGTCGAACAGACCGCGGAAGAACAGCACAAAAAATCCGACCAACAATAGGACGGCGAGACTGGCTCCGACGAGGCGAGGAACGGCGACGAGCGTTCCGTCCCGGAGAGCGATGACGAGCCGAACCCCCGCCCAGCAGCAAAACGCGGCAGCGATGTACTGCCAGCTACGGTTCGTCTCGGTAATCTCTCGAAGGGTCACGAGGAGAGCCAGACCGAACAGCGGGATGGTGAGATTGACGACGTTCGAAACCCCGCCGAACCACTCGAGCATCGGCATCAACTGATCGCTCCACGATCAATACTCTTCTGACATCTCGAGTGCTCACCCGTCCGAATCAGCGTCGAAATCGGCGTCGACGGGGAGCACTCGCTCGGTGATCGAGAGATCGCCATACGTCGCGTACACCCAGCCACAGACCAGCACAACGCCGAGGAGCAACCTGACGGTCCACAGCTCGACGGTCACGAGGAGCGACGGGGTTCCGACCCACTCGGCGACGACGACCGACGGCAGCGTTAGTTCGGGAGCAGCGGCGAGCGGTTGCTGCTCGAGGCTGAGGGCGGCGATGCCGCCGAAGTGGACACCGATCGGCAACCCCAGTCGACCGGTGAGGACGTAGGCCGTTGCGAACAGAATCCCGCCGATCGCGCTCGTAACGATGGCCGCGAGACCGCCGCCGAGAACGTGGAGCGCACCGAACACGGGGAGGCTGACCGCGACTGCGACGACGACCGTCGCCGTCGCGCCAATCGATCGCGAGCCGAAGCGAGCGTACAGTCCCGCAGCCGCGTTCGGGATGAGGATCGCGCGAAAAACTACTTCTTCGAACACGTTGTTGACAAGGAGAAATCCCAGCACCACTACGAGGACGAGCCCACCAAGCGCCGCTGAGTCGACGCCGACACCCGTCACCGATACGCTGAGCGTTAGATCACCTCGAGCAGCCTGATACCCGACCGCTCCTGCACTGGCGGCGACGCCAATGAGAATGCCCGCGGCGAAGTCGGCGATCCACCCGCGGGAGCGGGCGAAGCCGTAACTCGAGACGGGTCGGCGGTCGAGCCGCGAAGCGACGAGCAATCCCGCAACCGCCGAGAGCGCGATCGTGATCGACAACCCAACAAAAAAGCCCGCTGTCGCGACGACTGCCGAGGTTTCGCCCGCCTCCATCCAGCCCTCGAGAACCGATGTGACGACGGTCTCGAGCAACACGTGACCGGCAACGTAGAGCGCGATAGCGACGATGAGCGGGGCGAGTACTCGCCACGTCGTGCGCAGGCGGGTATCGCTCAAGCCGTACAGAAGCGTGTCGCTGGCGGATCGATTCGATTCCCTGTCGACAGTCGATTCAGCCATGGGAACGAATACCATCCCCACTGTCAAAGACCGTCCATCGCGGCTTCAGAAGGTGAATTCACGCTTACGAATCCGCTCCGTCTCCGTCAGTCTTGTCGGCGAAGTCAGCCAACGCGGCCGCTACTGACTCGAGTGCAATCACGGTTCCATCGTGATTGCATAGAGGATACAGCAAAACGCGAAGACGTTCGTGACCTGGTAGGTGGTCACGATCCAGAACTGCGAAATCTCGACGAGTCGCGTGACGACCGTCATCGCGAGTTCGGGGACGATGATCGCGGCGAATCCGAGCGCGAGGAACAACATCGGTCGGCTCTGATTCCGTCGATAGCCCTGAAACGCGAGGTAAATGATGGCGAGACCGAGAATGGTCAAGATGATAAAGAGGCTTCCCTGTACGATCGCTTCGATGGACGGGTCGATAGGTGGGATCATGCTCACATCTCCTCTATTAGTCTGGTGAATCGGTCGGCGGCCGTGTCCGTGCGTTCGATACTCAGCTCGAATCCGTCGTCGGTGAGATCGACGGTCAGGCGACGCACGTTCGTCCGGTACACCTTGTAGTGGTTTCCGTCGCGCTCTGGCACCGTCGATGCCACGACGAGGTCGTGCTCGCGAAGCGTCTCGAGGCGCCGGTAGATCGTCACCGCCGAGACGTCACACCGGTCGGCGAGGGCGTTCGCCGACAGCGATTCCGTGCGGGCGTGAACGAGGATAGAACGGGCGACGGAATCTTCTAGAACGCCTCCGATCGTTTCGACATCGCAGTCCTCGCCCATAGTTGACACATCGTTTGCGTGTTCGTAAGGTAAAACCCGCAGCTTCAGGATTTGAAGTCGCGAACGTCAGTAACGAATTCGGCTCGCATCGGAACCCAGCACTTGGAACCAGGATTACTCCGCACTCGGATACGCCAGTCGCCAGAGTCCCCACGCCGGAACCAGCGCGAACGGAAGGATGTACACGCCCTGAATGACCGTCCCAACCGACGGCGTGGCCGCGACCGCTAGCACGAACCCGAGGACGGCACACCCGGCGAGGGCGACCGCAGCCCCAGCCAGCCGTCGATCGATCGGTTCCAATTCTGTCGATCGAACGAGCAAATCGAACGTCGTTGCGAACGCCTCGCCGTCCGAGACAGGCCCGATATCGCGTTCGAACTCGTCGTCGCCCCAACCGACCGTCGCGGCGAACGTTCGGGTGTCAAGCAGGTGATCCGGAAGATTATCGCGGACGACCGTGACGTCCCGAACCTCGTGGAGCGGGACCGACCACTGCGGTTCGTCGACCCACGTATCGTACGCGACGAGTCGGTCCTCGTCCCGGTCGTCGTCCTCGTACCGCCGATACTCGAGCGGGCCGTATCTGAGGACGAACTTCAGAAACTCCACTGCGGGTTGCAACAGGAGCAAAGAGCCGAATGCGACAGCAGTCGCGACCACGACGGATAAGGGCGTGCCGTCGCCGGTAAAAACTGCGAGCAGGACGACCCACGAAATGACGATCCAGGGGGCGAAAAAGAGGCTCCTGAACAGCGTGTGCTGGACGGCAGTGTAGCGCACGGCGGTGTTGTCGGTCGAAAACCGAGCGGTGGGCTCGCCGTCGGGGACGATCGGCGGCTCCGTTGGCTCCGTCGGATCGTCGGGACCGGCGAGCCAGCCGAGAATGCGGTTCGGGCCGCCGTCCCTGTGGGCGGCGCGAAAGGAAGCCCACTCGACGAGTACCTTGGCGGCGACGAAGCCGACGAGCAGCGCCACTCCGCTGACGTCCTCCGGTATCGTGACCAGCATGAGGACGAACACGACGAAAAGCGTCTGTCCGACGTGTGTCTCGGCGACCTCGTAGGCGGAGACCGCCTCGTAGCGGCCGCCACGAATATAGTCGAACCAGCCGTCAGCCGCGCTAGCGGCCACCAGCGCGAGGATGCTCACCAAAACCTCGGGTCGCGTAAGGACGTCCGCGACGGGAATCGCTGTCGAGAGGATGCTCCCGACGGCGACTGCGACCCACGCGAACCCGGTGAAGACGGTGCTAACGAACGGGACGTTCCGCGGATAGATCGGCGGAAGCCACGGAACCAGTTGCGCGCTGCCGCGTCGCTCCTTCAGTTCGTCCGCGACGGTCGGGTCCTTGTGGTCGTTCTCGTCGGTTTCGACTTTCGACGGCTGCTGGGCGAACAGTGCCTTCGCCGCCGCCAGTGGGAACGACAGGAACACCTCGAGCGCGTAGACCATCGCCAGCGTCGCCGCGTCCCACCCGAACGCGAGGACGCCCACGAGCGGAAGCAGGTTCGCAAGCAGGATCGGGACGAACCCCGCCCGGGGATGGGTGGACTCGAGGGTGGATGGTGCACTCATCGCCTGTAGCCGTCGACATCGTTGCCGGATTTGATAACTTTTCTGAACTGTCTATCGGCCTCAGACGACGATTTCAATGGCTCGACTCTCGAGCACGTCGAGGGGAATCTGGTTTCCCTGCGCGAGAATATGCCGAGACCGGCTGTCGACTGGCCGGTGATCGGCACGCGTTCGTACTCGAGTTCCGCAAGCGGTTCGAGCGAGAGTGGTTCGGCAAGGTGTAGCGACTGGCTACTCCGAAGCCGATGTCATGTCAGGACAGGCCGCAGCCTCGAGCCCATCTTCGAGCGACGCCGGCTCGCCCTCGAGTCGGTACGTGAAAGTGTACGCGGCACTGCCACCGGAGCCGTGAACGACCGCGACGGTACCGGTGCGTTCGTCGCCGTTGCAGTCTGCGGCGTCGATCCCGTCGGGAAATGCGAACGGGGCGTACGTCGTCTCGAACATCCTCGTTTCCTCCGGCGGAATGACCAGATCGGATCTCCATTCGGACAGCGGTCGATTCGCCGCGGCGCCGACGACGCCCGGGCCGAGCACGGACGAGTGATCGAACGAGTCGCTCTGGGGATCGAGCGTCGGGTTCGGAACGTCGCCGTAGATACCGACGAATCCGACGAGCACCGGAGCCGATGTCTGACTCTCGATCTCGAGGCGCGCGCGGCCGTCCGGAAGCGCCTCGACAGTGTGGACGTACGCGTGAACCGGCTGTCCGACACCCAGTCGTGCTGATCCTCGGTCTGTTTCGGCGTTCACGCGAAGCGAATGCGAGACGCGCGACTCGAGGCGGTCGGGAAAGACGACCGGGAACCGGACGGAATCACCTGGGTGGTCGACGGTTTCGTACTCCTCGTCGCTGCTCGAGTCGGCAAGCATCGCTCGATTCACATCGACATCGTCGTGGAACTCGACGACGAGGTCACGGTTCTCGTACCGGTAGCCGTCGAACACTTCGTTCGAATCTAGCCGTGTCGTCGAAAACGGAACCGATTCAGCACAGCCGGCAGAAAGCAGGATTCCGCCGGTCGCAAGGGTCTGGAGAAACGAGCGGCGTTGCATATTCCGAAAGTTGACAGTCGAAAGACGTGTACGTTCCGGTAACACGCTCAGAAGAGCGATCGTCGGAGTACACACGGCCGTGCATACTTTCCCTCGAGGAAAGAGCAACGCTTACAGGTTCGTGCGTTCCGCTATCGACCATGCGAGAGACCGTACTCCTGATCGGCGGCGGTGGCCGCGAACACGCCATCGCTCGCGCACTCGAGGACAGTGAGGCCGACCTCTATGCCTGTGCCGGCAACAAAAACCCGGGTATCGCCCGGATCGCGGCCGGGTTCGAAACGCTCGAGACGACCGACCCGGACGCGGTCGTCGACTACGCCGAAGCCGTCGAGGCGACGATTGCCGTCGTCGGCCCCGAGGCACCGCTCGACGCTGGCGTCGCAGACGCACTCGAGGACGCGGGCATCTACGCGTTCGGGCCGAAAGCCGACGACGCCCGCATCGAGACGGACAAGGCGTTCCAGCGCCGCTTTATGGCCGAAAACAACATCCCCGGCTGTCCGGATTTCGAAACGTTCGACGATATGGACGCCGCCTGCGAGTTCATCGACGAGTACGACGGCGACCTCGCGATCAAGCCCGCCGGCCTCACGGGCGGCAAGGGCGTCAAGGTCATCGGTGATCAGGTCACGCCCGAGGAAGGGAAAGCATACATCCGCGACTCCGATTACGATCGGATCGTCTTAGAGGAACGCCTGATCGGCGAGGAAGTGACGATTCAGGCCTTCGTCGCCAACGGCGCGTTCGAGACGGCTCCCGCAGTGCAGGATCACAAGCGTGCTTACGAGGGCGACGAGGGACCGAACACGGGCGGGATGGGCAGCTACTCCGACGCGACCCCGTCCCTGCCCTTTATGACCGACGACGAGTACGAGGAAGCCGTCGAGGTCATCGAGGCCACCGTCGACGCCCTCGAGGACTACCGTGGCATCCTCTACGGTCAGTTCATGCTCACGAGCGAGGGGCCGAAGGTCATCGAGTTCAACGCCCGCTTTGGCGACCCCGAAGCGATGAACACGCTGCCCGTCCTCGAGACGGAGTTCCTCGACGTGCTCACGGCTGCGCGTGACGGCGAGGCCCCGCCGGAACTCGAGTTTGCCTCCCAGGCGACGGTCTGTAAGTACGCCGTGCCAGAGGGCTACCCGACGGACCCCGAAGCCGGGGCGAAAGTCCAGGTTGATGAAGAGAGCGCGGGCGACGCCCTGCTGTACTACGCCAGCGTCGACGAGCGCGACGACGGCATTTATACGACGACCTCCCGTTCGTTCGCCGTCGTCGGTGTCGCTGACTCGATCAGCGAAGCCGAAGAGATCGCCGAGGACGCACTCGCCGTCGCCGGCGACGAAGGCCTACACATGCGCCACGACATCGGCAAAGCCGACCTCGTTCAGCGCCGGATCGACCACATGAACGAACTTCGCGGCGAGTAACGGCTGCAACTGCGTTTTTGGAACCTGTTCCCAGTGTGTGAGACCGAGCGCACGTTTTCATCGACTCGACGAGACAGCGGTGTAGCATGGTCGCCACGGAAAGTCCGACGGCCCGAACACGAGTGCAACGGACCATCGAGCGCTCGCAGCCGTGGGCCTTTCCGACGCTGTATCTGGGCTGGGCGTACCTGTGCTGGCTCCCGATCGTCGCCTCTGGCGAGTCAGTCTGGTCGCTCCCGAACGCTGGCCTGTTTCTCGTCGGTGGGCTGAGTCCGCTGCTCGCTGGACTTGGCCTGCTGTGGCTCGAGGACGGCCGTGCAGGCCTCGCTGCGCTCTGGCGGCGGCTGATCGACCGCGACCGCATCGCGTCCCGCTGGTGGCTGGTAATCGCCTGCTTCTATCCGGCGTTCAACTTGGCCGTCGCCGGCGTCGCGCTCGTGATGGGGGTCTCGTCGCCGCCGCTCGAGGTCATCACAGTTAGTCGACTGCTCGATCCGACAGCGGTCGTCCTGCTCGTTGCCGTTGCGCTCGTGTTCCCGACGATCGAGGAGATCGGCCTTCGTGGCTACTGGTTCGATCAGCTACAGGCGCGCTGGAGCGCGCTCGGGGCGAGTCTGATTCTCGGGAGCGTGTGGGCGGCGTGGCATGTGCCGCTCGTCTACATGGCTGGCTACTACGAGGGGACGACCTTCGATCCCGAGCTGTGGTGGTGGCTCCCGAGTATCGTCCTCACCGCGATCATCGGCACGTGGGTCTACAACAACACGGAGCGGAGCGTCCTCGCCGTGATCGGACTTCACTTCGCCGGCAATCTCACCGGCGAGACGCTCGGCTTCAGTCCGGAGCTGTATCCGTACGCCCATCTCGGGACGCTCCTCGTGGCAATCGTGCTGGTGGTTGGGTGGAGCCCAGCATCGCTTCGTGGCTGGGGACAACCGCGTCCCGTCGAGACGGACGGCGAGAGGGACGCGTCGACCGGTCGTTCTCGTGCTCACTCCGAGTGATCCGAGGCGCTCGAGTCGTCTGTCTCGCCCGTGAACTCGTCCGTTACCTCGCCTACCGACGACGAGACATCGGTTTCGTCGACGGCCGAGCGTAGCTGTCCCTCGTCGATCACATCGTCGAGTGTCTGCACGTCTGTCATCGCCTCCAACCCCTCTTGTTCGACCGCGTTCGTGAGCGACTCGGCATCGATGGCTGACTCGAGCGTGTCTTCGTCGGCGTTCGTCGCCGACCGAAGCGCTCGCCGGACAGCGACGTACCCTACCAGTGCGACTCCACCTGATGCAATCGCGCCCGGAACGCCGTAGCGTTTGTAACCAAACGTCACTGCTTTCTTGCCGATCGAAAGTGCCCCAATCATCGTCTCTTGGTTTGGCTCGGCCGGGAAAAGAGGGTGGGGCTTTCGTACGACGACAGTCAGAAATCCGACGGCGTAACGGCCTCGATCGATTCGATGAGCAGTTCCACGCCGAGGCTGATCTCTCGCTCGGTGACGTCGAGCGGCGGCAACAGTCGCAGCGTTTTGTATCCACAGCCAAGCGTCAACAGGCCCCGCGAGAACGCTGCCTCGAGGACGGCATCGCGGCGTGCTTTGGTGTCGAACTCGACGGCGAGCATCAGTCCACGACCGCGGACGTCGACGATGGGCTCGAGGTCACGTTCCTCGAGGCGGTCACGGAGGTGCCGGCCGCGAAGCCGAACGTTCTCGAGAAGGCCCTGTTCGTGGATGATATCGATCGTGAGCACGCCCTGCATCGCGGCGATCAGGTCGCCAGCGCCCCACGTCGAGGAGAGCCGCCCCGTTTCTTCGGGGAACAGATCCGAGCGGCCGATCGTCGCACCGACACGTAGCCCCTTCGCACTGGTGATGACATCGGGTGTGAGATCGAGGTGGTCGATCGCCCATAGCTCGCCCGTACGGCCGATTCCCGACTGGATCTCGTCGGCGATGATTCTGAGATCGTACCGTTCACGCAGTGTCTCGAGGTCGCGGGCGAACTCAGGGTGGGCGACTCGGTAGCCACCCTCGCCCTGGATCGGCTCGAGGATCAGGAAAGCGATCTCGTCAGGGTCGATCACGCCGCGGTCTGGGTGGAGCTTGTCAGCGACGACGTTGCCGCCGGGGCCGTCGGTGAGCCAGCGACGTTCGTACTCGTCTTGCGTCGCTGGGTAGGGGAGACTGATCACGCCAGGCACTTCGGGAAAGCCGCGTCGGTGGGCGGCTTTCGACCGATTGAGCGAAAGCGCGCCGAGCGTGCGGCCGTGGAAGGCACCCTCGAACGTAAACGCGCGGTGGCCGCCTGCGGCATAACAGATCTTGATGGCGTTTTCGATGGCTTCGGCCCCTGAGTTCGAGAGGAAGACGCGGTCCATCCCGTAGTGGTCAGTCATCGCAACCAGTCGGTCCATCAACTGCGTTGGGCCGGGGAATTCGGGATCTTCGGGCGGCCCGCTCCCGCTGACGTAGAAGTCCTGGCCAGCGATCTTCAGCGGATCAACGAGATCGAACTCGCGGAGTTTCTCACGAAGAATCGGGTTGTTGTAGCCAAGCGGGGCGGCAGCGACGTGACTCGTAAAATCCAGCAAGATGTTGCCGTCAACGTCGGTACAGAACGGACCGACCGCGTCTGCGCCAGTATCCCAGACGAACTCGTAGACGTACGTACTTGGGGCGGCAAACTGATGGTGGTAGTCGACCCACCGTCTGGCTCGCTCGTCGGGAATCGTCTCGACCTGGGGTTCCACCGTGTCGCGGTCCATACAGTATGCACTATGGTAGCGTGGCTGATATACTCGCTGGCCGCGCTCAGAGGATGATGAGAAGCGATGCGAGCCCACCACCGAGCAAGAGCAAGCCGCTGTAGACCGCGACCTGCTTGCGAAAATCGTGATTCGTCGACGTCGACGCGAGCAGCGCCTTGACGACGATACTCGAGACCGTCGCCAGCAGGATGGCGATCGTCGCCTCGGCAGCGCCGAGTTGGCCACCCCGATAGAGGACGACCGCCGACGTGGTTGCGCCCGCACTCGAGACGAAGCCACTCGCGACGGCGGTCGCGTAGAACCCCAGCGTCCCAAACCACGTCTCAGCGAGCGATCCGAACACGAGAACGACGAGGAAGACGGCACCGAACGCCAGTGCATTTTTCATCGAGAACGGGCTCTCGAGTTCGATTGGTCCTGATTCACGCCAGTCGGCGGTGATGGCGGCGATCGCGAACGCGATCAGGATCACGGCCCCGAGTGGAACGATCGCCTCGAGGAGGATCGCTGTCTCCCCACCCATCGTAAACCCCACTGCGATCGCGAGGTTTCGTGCGGCCATCGCTGCGTTCGCGAGCAAGATCGCTGCGACGGCATACGAGGCGGCTGCCGGTCGCTGGCGGACGTGATCGAGCATCGTGCCGACGACGGCCGTCGACGAGGCGAGCCCGCCGAAAAATCCCGTCACGGCGATCCCTCGGCCGCCGTAGGTCGAGACGATCGCATAGTTGGCGATGCCGATCCCCGCGACGGCGACGACCATCAGCCAGATCACCTGTGGCTCGAGCGGGAGGATCAATCCACCGAACTCGAGGGCGATCTCGGCGGGCAACAGCGGGTAGATGACGAACGCCAGAATAGCGAACTCAGTGGTCGAGCGCATCTCTTCGCGAGACAGTCCCCACGCGAACTCGTGGAGTTCTCGTTTGAGGACGAGCAACAGCGACGAGAGCACGGCGACGGTGACACCTTCGATGATGAATCCGGAAGCGACCAGCACACCGACGCTGTAAGCGACCAGCATCGAAACGGAGGTCGTCAGCGAGAGTCCGGTGTCGTCATCGCTCAACAGCCCCTGAACCGCCAGCAACACACCCTGGATAATAACGAGCACACCGCCGAGGACGAGAAGCCCTTCACCGATATCCGTCTCGATGGCAAACAGCGTAAACACTGCTCCAAGGAGACTGATCAGCGAGAACGTCCGAATGCCGGCGGACTTCTGGGACCACTCGCGCTCTAAGCCCAGAAACATCCCGAGCGCGCCAGCAAGCGCGATCCGGACGACTGTATTGTCTAGCGACGCATCGACGAGTTGCAACGAGACCTCGCTCACTGTGGCCAGTTCATCACGGTCATATATAAGCGACGTGTCGAAACTGGGGATCCGTCCTCGGGCACGGTGTCACTGGTACCGTGGGGTTCGAGCCCCATCACTCTCGGCGCTCACGAAGACGACGGCCATCCCGCGGGCAGTAGTCGTACGCCGACTCAGTCGTCTGAAATGAACACTCCGGACAGTCTTTCACAGTCGATAGCCGGCGCTGTTCGTCGTCATCTCCCGACCGTCCCCAGCCGAAGAGGATCGGGACGAACGGGAGAAACAACAGGAACAGCGCCGTCTCGAAGAAGATCCAGGCAGCGGCGCTCACCGTAACGCCGACTGCCAGCCCCGCAAGCGCGGTGACCGTTCGTGACCGAACCACGCCCTACAACTCGACGTACTGCGCTTCCCACTCTCGACGTGCCTCGAGCTCTCGGCGGCCACGACGGGTGAGCGTATAGAAGTTCGTTCGGCGATCGCGTCGTCCCTTCTCGACGAGGCCTTTGTCGACGAGCGTGTCGAGGTTTGGG
The DNA here is from genome assembly GCF_041821125.1 of Natronorubrum sp. A-ect3. Lineage (NCBI taxonomy): Archaea > Methanobacteriati > Methanobacteriota > Halobacteria > Halobacteriales > Natrialbaceae > Natronorubrum > Natronorubrum sp. A-ect3. The sequence continues at coordinate 953,119 of NZ_JBGUBB010000002.1, forward strand.
TAGAGGCGGCCGTGGTGAATCTCTTTCTCGTAGTAGTTCTCGAGTTCCTCTTTGATTGCCAGTCCGTGCGGTTCTTCCTCGCCGGCGATCACGTACAGCAAGTCCCGCTGGAATCCTGTCAGGTCGTACATTGGGAAAGTACCAATCGCACTTACTGTCGAATTTTAATAAGGCTATCGGGTTGTTTCGATCGAAACCGGGATATTACCGATGAGAATCGGCGTCTCGACCGTTCTCGAATGATAATCACTATGAGGGGTTCGAAGCAGCGCACACATAATGTGGAAGTCATGTTTACAGTCCATCTTGATCGTTTCTGGAGAATTATAACAGCAGATTTCGTACACGAGGCTGTCAAATCGAGACTCAACGAACGTATCGAGAGTACAGCCGCTACCCAGTAGTTTCAGTTGGAAACAGGAAAGCAGATCGCGTGACGGAAAAATGTCACGCGATCGCTTGCCGCCCTGAATTGGTCCCCGCTGACGCTTCGGCCCTCCAAGCGAAGCGTCACGTGACAGATTCTGCCGAGTGTACTTAAAGCTAACGACACCGGACTGAGTTGTGATACGTTTCGTACGTGACTGGATTCAAATATGCTCTTCCTCGAGGACCCAGCCAAGCGCACGTTTGTAATACGTGAACATCTCTCTAACGCCATCGTGGCGCATCTCCTCGCTCTCGAGGTGTTCTTTGAGAAATTCGTACTGTTCGCGGATTTCGTCTTCGTCTCGCATATGCGCTGTTACACGCCGAAAGCGCAAAAAAGGTCGCCGAAACGAAACCACAGGAGTGCGATACATCAGTGTCGTGGATGTTCCAGACGAGATCAATGCTTCAACACCCAGTGCAGTCGGCAAAATAATACGTAATTGGGGCGCTGTGCTGTCGCTCGCGCTGTCTCTTTCACGGGGAAGCCGCTGGTTTGAATCGACAACAGTTGTGTAAACAGTTCACAGGGGCAGAGCTGGTACCCCTACCTGTCCGGCAGAACAACTGCTCGTATCGCTCAAGTGCCCTCGGCGCTGACTAACCGTCCATTCCAACAACCCCACACGGTTCAACCCCGCCCACCGTGGGGCGGGAATCCGCCTCGCTACCTGGTTTGAAATGTCGTTCATCACGGGCCGATGATCGAAGACGCTGGATGATGGCAGCGTCTTCGATCGCAGCCGCTATGATGATCTCGCGTCGGAAAAAGGGGCACGGCAGCCGATCAGCCGATCAGCCGCCCGGCGTTCGTTCGATCACCGCGTCGCGCTCGAGAAACGGAACGATAGCCGATTAGATGTCGTCGTCGTTGTCGTCTTCGTCATCCATATCGTCGTCATCGGCGGCTTCGCCGAGCGTGAGCGTCAGCTCCTCGTCGTCGCCATCGATTTCGACTTCGTCTTCGGCCTCTTCGCCTTCGAACTCGGCGGTAACCATGTACTCGCCGTCCTCGAGGTCGTCGAATTCGACCTGACCGTCTTCGTCAGTTTCCTCTTCTCGTGGGAACTCGTCGTCGTCCATCTCTTCGTCATCGTCCTCATCATCCATCTCGTCGTCGTCCATCTCCTCGTCATCGTCCTCATCATCCATCTCGTCGTCGTCATCCATCTCCTCATCGTCCATCTCGTCGTCATCGTCTTCATCGTCCATCTCGTCGTCAGCCTCGTCGAGTTCGACCATCGCACCCTCAACGGACTCTTCGTCCTCGTCCTCGACGGTCACCGTGAGCATGTACGTCCCGTTTTCGTCGTCCACCATGTCGTCGTCTTCGTCATCCACCACGTCGTCGTCTTCGTCTTCGACGGGATCTTCTTCATCCACGTCATCATTGCCGTCATCTGCACAGCCAGCGAGTACGAGTGCACTTGCAGTACCTGCAGCGGCAACGAACTTGCGTCGGTTGAGTCTTGGATCGGACATATCTCTGGATAGGACGTTCCCGCTGGTTTCATTGCGGCCTGCAACTGCCGTCCGTTAATGACCTATTGAACAGCATGACTGGCTGCATGATACTCATTGATTTTGTACCGTTCGATGAGTAACTCCCGTGTAGCTCCGAGTAACCATCAGCCGTCGTTGGATTTCGGCCTGTGGTCTATTCATAAAGCAATTGTAGTATCAGAACCATGTTCACGTGTGAAACGACGGATCGCCCTCGGGTTCGCGTTTGCCCTCCTCCTCCTCGTCCTCCTGATCAACGCGATCGGTGGCCAGAACGTTCTGGATGAGCTTTCGAAGGCTGACTATCGAGTGCTTGGTCTCGGTCTCCTTTCGGGCGCGCTCGCGCTGACGTTCCGTGGCCTGGTTTGGGCACGGTTCATCGCACTGATCGACGAAACGATGCCACGTAGACGGATTGGTGAAGTCTTTTTGACTGCGATGTTCGTAAAGTACGTCACTCCCTACGGACAGCTTGCAACCGAACCGTTCGTTGCCTACCTTGTCTCGCGCGACGGAGAGATGGCCTACGAAGACGGCCTCGCCAGTATCCTGTCCGCAGATCTGCTAAACTACGTCCCCTACTACACGTTCGGCTTTCTAGCTCTGGGACTGATCGCAGCCGGCGGCACTCTCAGAGACGGCATGGGCACGCAGTTTGTCGCGTTCGCCTCCTTGTTTCTCGTCATCGTGGGTGTCGTCTACATCGCCGTTCAGCAGCCAGCGATCGTCTACCGACTCGTTCTCAGCATCACCGGCCTCTGCCGTCGCGTCGTCGGCCGGGTTACCACCCGGTTCGACGAACAGCTCTCTCCCGACGCCGTCCGGCCCCGGCTGGATGGGTTCTACACCACAGTCGAAACGATCACAGCCGATAAACGCACACTCGTGATCGCAACCGTCTACGCCCATCTCGGGATGGCTTTCCTAATGCTTCCCATCTATATCGGTGCACTCGCGTTGGGCTATCAGCTCGCCTTCCCCGTGGTCGCCCTTGTCGTCGCACTCGGAAAGCTGGGCGCTGTCGTTCCCGCCCCTGGCGGCACCGGCGGCGTCGAGGTGATTGTCACGGCCGGACTCACCACACTCGGTCAGCTCGAGCCAGCTGCTGCAGTGACGATTGCACTCATCTACCGGCTCTGTACGTACTGGCTCACGATCGGAATCGGTGGGCTCTCCGCCGCGAGACTGCTCGTCGCGCGTCCCACAGACAACTGAGCCACTGGCAGCCATCGGTCACTCGCTCTCGTCATGGAACTCCGGTGTGGTTTTTGGGCATCCGCCCGTAGTGACACCCATGAAAGTCCGGGGTGAGCGCGAGTGCAAGGAGTGTGGGACTCGATGGTCGTACTACGAAACCGGCAGCGTGGGCTGTCCGGCCTGTGGAAGTCTCCGGAGTGTTGGCATCGACGAACGCACCGAACACACCGATCTGCAAGTGTCGTTCGATCTCACGCAGGTTCGCAACGCGATCGACGACCTCTCGACCAACGATCTCGCTGCTCGAGCCCGTGCGGAGTGTCGTGAGTACATCCGCCGCCGTGGCTTCGTCAACGCCGGCACGCTTCGGGAACTCGACGACACCTACCTCGCTGCCAGCGAACTCCGACACGTCGCCGACATCGTCGGCCGCGATCGCCGTCTCGAGGAGCGCGAAGAACTCTATTTCCTCTCGTTGCTTCGTGACGCAGACACCGGTGAGCGGCCGCCGGCCGCCGAAATCCCACCGACCCTCCGAGGTGCCCGTGGGCTCGCTGCTGCAAACGCCGTCCGCGAGTATCGCCGCGACGTCCGAACGTGGGCCGAAGACCGCGAGCTGACGAACGCCGAGCGAAGCGCGCTCGAGACACTCGGCGAACACGTCACCCGAATTCGGATGCTCGATGGCGACATCGACCCCCGCACGGCCGACCGATTGATCGATGCCACTCGTGACCTCGCAAACGGGCTTCGGGGTGACGAACTGGCATTCACACAGGCCCAGGACAGGCTCGAAGCCCTCGAGTTCGACGAAATCGCGTAGAAACGACGGCTCAGGGCAGGTCGACGTCGATATCTTCCTGCAGGCGTGCGGCTTTGACCGTGTTGTAAAGCAACATCGCCCGCGTCATCGGCCCGACGCCGCCGGGAACGGGAGTGATCGCGCTGGCGGGCTCTTTCGCGCTGTCGAACTCGACGTCGCCGACGAGTTCGTAGCCTTTCTCGGTGTCGGCGTCGACGCGGTTGACACCGACGTCGATGACGACCGTTCCCTCGCTGATCATCGAGCCGTCGATGAGTTCGGGGACGCCGACAGCAGCGACGACGACATCCGCACTGCGAGTCTTCGTGGCGAGGTCGTCAGTTCGGGAGTGACAGACGGTCACCGTCGCGTTGCCGTCGTCGGCTTTCTGGATCAGTAGGTTGGCGAGGGGTTTGCCGACGATATCCGAGCGACCGACGATCGTCACGTCTTTGCCCTCGGTGTCGACGTCGGCGGACTCGAGCAATTTCTGGACACCGTGGGGCGTGCAGGGGCGGAATCGGGCGTCACCGGCGACGAGTCGGCCGACGTTTTCGGGGTGGAAGCCGTCGACGTCCTTGGCGGGGTCGACACGGCGGATAACCTCCCGATAATCGACGTGGTCGGGGACGGGGGCCTGGACGATGTAGCCGTGGACGTCGTCGTTGTCGTTGAGATCAGCGATGGTGTCGTACAACTCCTCGGCCGGAGCATCGCCAGCGACGTCGACGTGGTGGCTCTCGATGCCGACCTCCTCGCAGTCGCGCTGTTTCATGTTGACGTACGTCTGGCTGGCCGGGTCGTCACCCATCAGGACGGTCGCGAGGCCGGGTCGGGCGCCTGCGTCGGCGAGCGTCTCGATTGCGTCCGTCAGGTCGTCACGAATCTCGCTTGCGACGGCGTTGCCGTCGATGATCTCAGTCATTACTCGAGTGGGTGGTCGCGAGGCTAATCAACCCTCGGGTTCGTGCTCAGAATCGGTGTCAAAACCAGGGTTAGTATCCACAAACGTGGACATATTTAGGCAGGCCGTTCCTCGAAGAACGCCACGATCGTCTCGGCGACCGAGCCAGGAGATCCGAACGGCAACGTGTGGCCCGTTTCCGCGGGGCGATCCAGCCGATCGCTGAGCAGTTTCTCGAGCGAGCGATGGGCAGGTCACGTGAGTTCGGATCGAACAGTCTCGGAGAGTATCGAGATCCGAGCGTCGTGTTCGTAGCTGTCTCGAATCCCGTTTACGACGTACGCAAACGCCAGATCCGACTCCGGATCGGCCCAGGTCATACTACTGCCGAGTCCGCCGTGGCCGAACGTCGCTTCCGGAGCGGGAACCCCGCGACGGTCGGGAACTGCCCCGCCACGCTGGAACCCGAGGCCGTACCGTGAGGCAGTGCCGACGCCGTCCTCGGGCGGTTCTTCGACGTGTAGATCGGTTGCCGTTGTGACCGTCTCTTCGCTCAGTACGCGCGTACCGTCGAGCTCACCGCCGTTGAGGTAGCAGGCGTAGAATCGAGCGAGTTCTCGAGCCGGGCCGATTCCGGTCCAGGCGGGGTTGATACCCTCCTGAACCGTCTCTCGGTTGTAGGTCTCGGCGGCCTCCTCAGTGGTGTAGCCAGCCATCAGTCCCGGCTCGCCAACCCGGTCGTAGGGCTCGAAGCCGACGAGCGTCGCGACGTCACCATCGTCATCCTCGGGTCGACCGATGTGAGTCCGGTCCATCCCCAGCGGCTCAAAGATATTCTCGCGTGCGAAGTCGTCAATCCGGTCGCCCGTGACCTGACGGACGAGTTCGCCAGTGATCCAGCCGAAGCTGTAAAACTGGTAGCTGGTCTCGTCGCCGGGTGAAAACTGGAGTGCTGCGTCCTCGACGGCAGCGGCCAGCGCGTCAGGGTCGGTCCACTGGTCGTACTCCCGGTCGATATCGGTCTCCGGAATCCCGGACTGATGCGTGAGGACGTGTCGGACCGTCACCTCGGCTTTCTCCGAGTTCTCGTCGGCGAACTCGGGCCAGTGGTCGACGATCGGATCGTCGAACGCGAGTTCCCCGTCATCGGCGAGCATATGAACACAGGCCGCCGCGAGCGGTTTCGTGTTCGAAAAGAGGACGAATCTCGAGTCCGGCTCGGTCTCGACGCCGTCCGGATCGGCCTCCGTTTTCGTGAGTTCGTCGTCGCCTTCGACCCCGGTGATACCGCCGGCAAGGTCGACGACGAGTTCGTCTCCCCGGTAGACGGCGAGTTGCCCACCGTGGTGGAGTCCCTGCTCGAGATGATACTCAAAGACCCGTTCGATCCGTTCTTCGCCGCGAGCAACGGTTTCGGGTACGTCGTCCTCGTTTCGGACGCTAGTTGTCGCACGCGTCGTTCCTGCCGAGGTTGGTTGCCCGGCGAGTGCAAGCAGCCCCGTGCCGACCGCTGAGAGCATCGATCGCCGACCGACGTTCGAGTTATCCGACACCATACTGTACGGATGCGTCGATCGACGGCAAAACCACTGCGCGCGTATTCCGGGAGCCGAACACTGAGAAACCGAGTGGCGTCAAAAACGTCTTCGAACCCTACTCGTCTTCGTACAGCGGATTCGCGTCACACAGCGACTCGACGTCCTCGCGGACCTCAGCGAGGACGGCCTCGTCCTCGGGGTTGTCGATAACGCGCGTGATCAGGTCGGCGACGGTGCGACAGTCGTCCTCGTCGAAGCCACGCGTCGTCAGTCCGGGCGTGCCGGCGCGGATGCCCGACGGATCGAACGCCGAGCGCGTCTCGCCGGGGACCGTGTTCCCGTTGAGGACGATCCCGGCGTCCTCGAGCGCTTCTTCGGCGTCGCCGCCGGAGGTGTCTGGGTGGCTCTCACGAAGGTCGACGAGCACGAGATGGTTGTCGGTGCCGCCCGAAACGAGCGAGAAGCCGTTCTCGACGAGTTGCTCGCCGAGAGCCTCCGCGTTGGCCACCGTCTGGGAGGCGTAGTCCTCGAACTCGGGCTCGAGTGCTTCTTTGAAGCCGACGGCCTTGCCGGCGACGTTGTGCATGAGCGGGCCGCCCTGTCCGCCGGGGAAGACCGCTGCGTCGATGTCGTCGGCGTACTGTTCGTCGCACATGACGATGCCGCCGCGGCCGGCGCGGATGGTCTTGTGCGTGCTGCCGGTGACGAAGTCGGCGATGCCGACCGGCGAGTCGTGGACGCCGGCGGCGACGAGACCCGTGATGTGGGCGATGTCGGCGAGGTGAAGCGCGTCGACGCTGTCGGCGGCTTCCTGAATACGTGCCCAGTCGATCTCGCGTGGGTACGCGGAGTAGCCCGAGACGATGATGTCCGGCTCGAACTCCTCGGCCTGCTCGGCGAGCCCCTCGTAGTCGACGTAACCCGTCTCGGCGTCGACTTCGTACTGCTCGACGTCGTAGAGCTGACCGACGAAATTCGCCGGATGACCGTGGCTAAGGTGGCCGCCGTGGGTCAGATCCAGCGAGAGGATCTTGTCGCCGGGCTCGAGCATCGCAAAGTAGACGGCCTGGTTGGCCTGGGTCCCCGAGTGTGGTTGGACGTTGACATGTTCTGCACCAAACAGCTCCTGAGCGCGGTCGATCGCGAGCTGTTCGACTTCGTCGGCGTACTCACAGCCACCGTAGTAGCGCGAGCCGGGATAGCCCTCGGCGTACTTGTTCGTCAGGGCGCTTCCCTGTGCATCGAGGACGGCCTCGCTGACGTGATTCTCGCTGGCGATCATCTGCAGCGACTCTCGCTGGCGATCTACTTCTCCCTCGAGTGCATCAGCAACGGCGGGATCGACATCCCGGACGTGGTCGTGTTCCATGTCCGATGTGCCGGCTGGCGGCAGTATAAGTGTACCCGTCTTCGATGAGCGGTGTCACTGCACCGCACCGACGGGTCATATGTCGGATTGGAAACAACCCGATACAACTAACTTCCCTGCGTGACATTCAGCATCTCGAATGATAGAGTGGGCACTCGACGGCAGCCATCTCCGTCTCGTCGACGCCGACGACACCGTGTTGTCTATCCACGGTGTCGAACACGTCGAGGAGTCGGGCCCCGAGATTCCCCGCCCCGTCGAGGAGACGCTCGTCGTCACGACGAGTGAACTCCGGTTCCCACACGCGGCCGTCTCCGCGTTTGCACTCGGCTCGAGCGAGCATCACGAACTCGACCCAGACGACACGCCGCGTTCGTTGTCTGCTGGCGAGTATATTCTCAGTATCAAAACAGCGCTCGAGACGTGTCTCCAGTTTTCGGACGCAGCGACGATCAGCCACACCGAAGGCAACGAGTCGCTCGTCGTTTCTTTCCCGGACCGGACCCGCGTGACCGTCGGCGTCAAGAGCCACCACGACCTCCCGACGGAGACGATCACTGTTCCCGACTCGCCCGACGGGATCGCAACCGCCATCAGCCATCTCGCTGCAGCGCACAAGACGGACCGTTCGGACCGGACCTATCCCTCCCTCCGTGGGCATCCGGCGCTGCTCGAACAGGGCGATTCCCTCGAGATCCCCGACCAGCTGCGAGCGACACGCCCCGATTCCGGAATCGAACTCGTCGTTCCACCAGCCTACGAATCGCTGTTCGTGGCCGCGCCGCTGGCATACCATCTGCAAGCGACTCTGCGGACTGCTGATGGCCGTGGTCGTGGTTCCGATCGAGCACGACTTCGGATCCCCGATTTCGGAATCGAGAAACGGCTCTCGCCGATGCCCGACCTCGAGCACGACGTCGAGCGGCTGTTGCGAAAGACATTCTTTCTCGACTGCCTCGTTCGCAACGCCGGGCCATACGGCACGAAACTGGCGGAACAACACATTCTCGAGGCACTCGACCTCGACGCTGGGGCGCTCTACGACGACAGTCCACAACAGCGACTCGCAACGTATCTCGACGTCCCCTACGATGCGATCAAACACCGGCTGCCGGACTGGCATCTGTCGACGTACGTTACGCCTGAGTACGACAGCGTCGAGTTGCTCCCGTTCTTGCTCGACCGGATGAGCATGGTCTACATGCCTCGAACGTCCACACTCGAGGGCAAGGAGCTGATCGAGCGAGCGCTCGAAGATTTCTACCGGAGTGGGAACGAGACAGCCAGCACCGAACTGAGTAGAGCAGGCGCCAGAAACGTTGCCGCTGTCGACATCGTCAAACCCGACCTTCAGAACGGCCGTGCTCACGGCTGGCTTGCGGATGGTGTCCCGATCGACGTCTTCAAAACCACCTCGGATGCCTACCAGAATCGCCTCGACTATCTCGAGCAGCCGAGTGAGTCGATGTCGGTTCATATCGTGTTGAACGATCCAGAGATGGTCGGTGAACACGACAGCGTCGCCGAAATCTATCGCCAGCGCGCCCAGGAGTTGGCAATGGATGTCTCCGTCAACGAATCGCTGACGACGGCCGAACTCGCACGTGTTTTCGAACGCGAGTCCGAGTTCGTCCACTACATCGGTCACTGTGAACGCGAGGGGCTGTGCTGTCCGGACGGCTTGCTCTCGACCGCGAGTCTCAGCCGCTGTAACGCACAGACGTTCTTTCTGAACGCCTGTGGCTCATACCACGAGGGAAAGCGGCTGATCGAGAAGGGGAGCGTCGCCGGCGGGGTGACCTTTCGCGAGGTGTTGAACGACCACGCGGTCAAGGTCGGCTCGACGTTCGCAAAGCTCCTGATCAATGGATTCAGTATCGAACGCGCGCTGGATCTGGCACGCAGCCGGATTATGATGGGCAAAGACTACGCCGTCGTCGGTGACGGCACCCATTCGCTCATCCAGAGCGAACAACAGCTCCCGACGACCATCACCATCGAGGCGCTCGACGGGGACGAGTATCTGGTAACGCTCGACTGTTATTCAACACGGATGACCGGCTCGTACTACGTTCCACAGACTGCCGCCAACGAGTGTGCCTATCTCTGTGGAACCGAGTCGAGTTTCACACTCGAGGAGGCAGGTGTTCGCTCGTTGCTCTGTGAAACCGATGCGTCAGTCATCTACGACGGCGATCTCTACTGGTCGAAAACGCTAGCACAGCAGTTTGGGAACTGACCACCAGTCGGCAGTACTGTCCCATCTCTGTGGGGACATACGAAGATAGTGACGAGTGTAAACACGGCAAAAAGAGAGATAGCACGGTGGGGAGCCGGGCCAGTAGCGTGCCCGTCACGCGGCGTGGTCGGTCTGTCGTCCTACTCAGGAGAACAGCCGACCGAGTTTTGAGCGGAGCCAGCCCAAGAACCCACCAGCGTGGTCATCATCGTCAGCCGCGGGTGCGGGCACGCCACTCTGGTCGTCATCAACGAGCGCGAGATCCGTCGTTGCAGCCGTTTCGTCGCTGGAGTCAGCGTCGGACGCCTCGTTCGGCTCGACTGTGTCGGTCGTTGCCGGCTCCTCGCGGCCGTCCGAAGTGGCAGCAGTTGGTGCGTTTTCGTCCGGTGTTTCGTCACTCGAGGGCGACGCTGCAGCCGACTCCGGATCGTCTGTCTCGGCTGGACCGTCTTCGGAGACGTCCGTCTCGGTATCGACGGCGTCGTCGTCGACACTCGAGCTGTCGACAGTCTCGGACTCCGGAGACACTTCGGCGTCAGGTGCTGTCTCGGTAGTTTCAGACTCTGGTGACGCTTCGGCGTCGGGTGCCGTCTGGACAGTCTCGGACTCCGGCGACGCTTCGGCATCAGGTGCTGTCTCGGTAGCCTCGGACTCTGGTGACGCTTCGGCGTCGGGTGCCGTCTGGACAGTCTCGGACTCCGGCGACGCTTCGGCGTCGAGTGCTGTCTCGGTAGCCTCGGACTCTGGTGACGCTTCGGCGTCAGGTGCTGTCTCAGCAGTCTCGGACTCCGGGGACACTTCGGCGTCGAGTGCTGTCTCAGCAGTCTCGGGCTCCGGTGACGCTTCGGCGTCGGGTGCCGTTTTGGCAGTCTCGGACTCGTCTGCATCGATCCAGAGGAATTCCTGGTCTTTTGTCCGGTCGGTCAACAGGAGTTCCTCGAGCGCCCCCTCGTCGACGAGCAGGTCGTCACCGGCCGGTTCCGGCTCCGGATCGTCCGCACTCGCGATGATATCCTCGGGACTCTCGTCGTCGAGAACGTCATCGATGTCGTCGGTCGTGGACCCACTTTGCTGGAGATTTCCGAAGACGGTCGCAGCCGTCTGGTCCTCGACACCCCCGTCGGATGGCTCTGGCTCATCGTCAGTCGGCTCCTCATCGCCTGTCGATTCCCCGCCGACTGGCTCCCCCTCTGGCACCCCTTCGTCGATCTCCCCGAACAGATCGTCGGCCGTCCCCCCGACGTCGAGTGAGCCGTCACTCGAGTTCGTGTTTATCGTACTATCAGTCATAAACTCCTTCTATGATAGTAGCTAATCATATGACTTTAACTTTCGGAATTTTTTCATTGCTAGTGACAAAATCCGATACCGTATTAGTGTGACGGCCGTTTTCGGGCGACAACAGTAGATCAGGTTGACGAGCGTCCAATAATAGTGCCGAGGGAGTGAATTGTATCTATTCGAGTGCGAGAGGATACGATCGAGAACGGAAACTCGCTCGTCACACCATCGAAACGACCGATAAGCGGGTTTCGGCCGATCAGAGATCGCGCTGGTTTTCTGTGGTCTCTCCGGCCAGACAATGCAGGCGGTGAGAACGGGTTTCAGCGAGTCGAGATCGGGACAAACCCTATTAGTCACCACATTGAATATTAGAAGTTGCTATGACTGGAATCGAATACGACGACTTCCTTGACCTCGAGTACGAACCCACAGACACGGATCTCGTCTGCGAGTTTACCATCGATCCGGCCGAGGGGATGTCGACCGAGGCGGCGGCGAGCCGAGTCGCCTCTGAGTCCTCCAACGGGACCTGGGCAGCGTTACACGTCGACGAAGACGAACTGACCGATCTGAGCGCAGTCGCGTGTGCGATCGACGGCCACGAGATCACCGTCGCCTACCCTGATGCCCTGTTCGAAGCGGGAAGCATGGCCCAGATCCTCTCGTGTATCGCGGGCAACATCATGGGGATGAAAGCGGTTGAGACGATCCGTCTCGAGGACTGCCACTGGCCCGAGCCGCTCGTTTCCGGCTTCCCCGGCCCGCAGTTCGGGACCAGCGTCGCCCACGAAAAACTCGACGCGGGCGACCGCCCAATCCTCGCGACGGTCCCCAAACCGAAGGTTGGGCTCTCGACGGACGCCCACGTCCAGATCGGTGAGGACGCCTGGCGCGGCGGTATCGACCTCCTGAAAGACGACGAGAACCTCACGGACCAGGCGTTCAACCCCTTCGAGGACCGACTCGCCGACAGCCTCGCCGCTCGAGACCGCGTCGAGGAAGACGTCGGCGAGCGAAAAGATTACCTCGTGAACGTAACCGCGGAGACGAACGAGATGCTCGAACGCGTCGACCTCGTCGCCGAACACGGTGGCGGCTTCGTCATGGTCGACGTGATCACCTGTGGCTGGTCGGCCGTTCAGACGGTCCGAAAGCGTTGCGAACGACACGACCTCGCGATCCACGCTCATCGCGCCATGCACGCCGCCTTCGACCGCCTCGAGCACCACGGCGTCTCGATGCGGGTGCTCGCTCAGATTGCTCGCCTCTGTGGCGTCGACCACATCCACACCGGCACCGCCGGGCTGGGCAAACTCGCAAACGAGGACACGCCGGGGATCAACGAGTGGCTCACGTCGGACCTGTATGGCATGAACCCAGTCCTGCCTGTCGCCTCCGGCGGTCTCCACCCCGGCGTCGTCGACCAGTTACTCGACGCGCTCGGCACGGATATCATCGTCCAGGCCGGCGGCGGCATCCACGGCCACCCCGACGGCACGCACGCCGGCGCAAAAGCGCTCCGACAGTCCGTCGAGGCGAGCCTCGAGGGCATCTCGCTCGAGGACGCTGCCGACGACCACGACGAACTGGCGACGGCACTCGAGAAGTGGGGTGCGGAGACACCGCGGTAGTGTTGGCAGACACCACCGAAACGAGACAAAACACTTACCAGTTCGCGTCGAACTGGTCGTATGAGCCGTCCGTCACGCCGCTCCCTCCTCGGCCTCGTCGGGAGCACCGTCGCCGGCTGTGCCGCGGTCGCCGGCTGTTTGGGTCGCGTCGAGCACTCGACGCTGGGTCGATTCGAGGACCCGACCGACTCGCTCCCTCCGGCCGGCGAGAACGCCGCGGGCTGTCCCGACTACGACGTCGACTGGCTCGTCGCGTACCGTGAGATCGATCCCGACGAGGTCCCTATCACCCTCGAGCCGTCGGCCGAGTCGATCGGTGAGGGCGAACGGATGACCGTCACCCTGCGAAACGAGTCCCACAGCGAGTTCTCGCACAATCAGTACAACTGGCGACTGCACAAACGCGTCGACGAGGACTGGTACTTCATTGCCCCTCGAGAGATTCCACTGCCGTTGCATACGCTCAAGCCCCGCAGGCGTTACGAGTGGGAGCTGACAGTCGACAACGACGGCGTCGAGGACGGAACCGCTATCGGCGGCCCGGGATCGTACGGGGACCGCGACCCGATCCAGGGGCTCGGCGGCGGCACGTACGCCTTCGGGACGGAGGGCTGGTTCGACAGCGCCGACGAGAAGATCGGCTTCTGCGCCCGGTTCAAACTCGAGACCGACGCCCTCGAACTGACGCCGACCCGCGCCGTCGACGAGACTGAGTGGAAAGACGGCATCCTCGTTGCCCGGTCGATGCGGGGAGATCCGGAGAACGAGCACTCCCGGCTCGGCGCGTACGAACTCGAACGCATCGTTGCCAACACCAAGAGTGACGACGATCGTGCGAACGACGAAACCGCCGAACCGCTGATCACCGAAACCGTACTGCGAAACGACCAGTTACGGGACGTCGTCGCGCTGGCCTGCGAGTACGACGCCGACCGGGTTCGTCTCGAGGAGTACGACGCGGGCTACCCGATCTTCGGCAGCCACGAGGACGGCGTTTACGAGTACGACGGCGAGGTCTACGAGATCACGACCCGAGAAATAGCGCCGAAAGGCGACTGACGTGCCGAAACCCCTGGTGTCGCAAAAGACGTGAGTATCCACAACAATTATAGTCTCGTTAACCGCCATTCGAATCGTGGTTTACGAGACGGACAACAAGACGGTCGACGACGCGCTCGAGCGAGTGTTCGCCGGCGAACGACTCGATCGAACTGACGGGCTCGCGCTGATGGCTCAGCCGGTCGACCCGCTCGCTGAGGCCGGCGCGGCCGTACGCGATCACTTCGGTGACGGCACGGTCGACGCCTGCTCGATCGTTAACGCAAAGGCGGGCAACTGCGCCGAGGATTGTGGCTTCTGTGCGCAGTCGGTCCACTTCGATACCGGCATCGACACGTACGATTTCATCGGCCCGGAGAAGGTCTTAGAGGCCGCAAAGCGGGCCGAACGCGATGGTGCCCAGCGCTTCGGCATCGTCGTCGCCGAGAAAGGCGTCTCGAAAGAACACCGACCTGAGGAGTGGGCGGACGTGCTCGAGGCCATCCGACTCGTCAGAGACGAATGTGCCCTCGAGATCGATGCCTCCCTTGGCATCCTCACAGAAGAGGAAGCCGAGATCTTGGTCGAGGAGGGGATCAATCACTACAATCACAACATCGAGACCTCACCACGATACTTCCCCGAGATCGTCGACACCCACAGCTTCGAGGATCGGGTGCAGACGCTCGAGATCGCCAAAGACGCCGGCATGGACCTCTGTGCCGGCGTTATCCTCGGCATGGGCGAGACGCCGACCGACCGCGTCGACGCGGCGATCGCGCTCCAAGAGATCGGCATCTCCTCGCTCCCGGTGAACGTGCTCAACCCGGTCGAGGGGACGCCGCTTGCCGAGCAGGGGGCCGCCATCTCGACCGAGGAGATCATCAAGACGGTCGCGGTGTACAAACTCTTGCATCCCGAGTCGCGCGTGCGACTCACCGGCGGTCGCGAGGTCAATCTCGACCCTGACGAGCAGCATCTTCCGCTCGAGGCCGGCGCAGACGGCCTGCTCACGGGCGACTACCTCACGACGGAGGGCCAGTCACCTGGCGACGACATCGAGATCATCGAACGTGCGGGCCTCGAGCCAAACCAGGAGACAAACGAGTTCGACCCCGAGGCGGTGAAAGCTCGCCACAGCGATGCCGCAGAGTCGTCGGCCGACTCGACAGCGAGCACCGGCGCAGAACCGAGCGATGACTGACGACAATTCATTCCCACAGAGACACATGGACGAAATTACGTTTGCAGTAGTTGGAACCGGCGGAATCGGCCGACGAGCACTCGAAGTGAGCCAGCACAAAGATGCGCTGACCCCTGTCGCGGCGTGTGATCGCCACGGCACCGCGATCGATTTCGATGGCCTCGACGTCGACGAGTTGCTGGCGGCAACGGAAGGCAACATCGATAACGAGGTCGCGACGGACGGCGGTGAGCGAACCGACGGTTCGCGATCCTCGACAGAGCACCGGTCTGACGGCGGTGAGCGGACCGACGGGTCGCAATCCTCGACAGCGCTCCGCTCTGACGGCGGTGCGGGTGCGACGGCCGCCGAGGGCGGTGTCAAACAACACGGCGAGGACAAAGGCGTCGTCGCCTCCGAGCAGGCCCACCCCAGCGAGGATTCGATTCAGGATATTATCGATCACGGTGACGGGATCGACGCCGTCTTGCTGGCGCTGCCGAACTACGAACACGACTTCATTCCCCGAACCGCCGATCGCTTCCTCGAGGGCGGCTACTCGGGTGTCATGATCGACGTGCTCAAACGCTCGCGCGTGATCGGTATGCTGGACGAGCGCCGCGAGGCGTTCGAGGACGCCGGCATCACGTTCATCTGTGGCGCTGGAGCGACGCCCGGCCTGCTGACCGGTGCGGCCGCACTCGCAGCCCAGTCGTTCGTCGAGGTCACTGACGTCGATATCCACTGGGGCGTCGGCCTCAAGTCGGGTTACGAGGACAACCGCGGCACCGTCCGCGAGGACATCGCCCACCTCCCCGAGTACGATATCGATACTGCTCGAGAGCTCTCCGACGAGGAGATCGAGGCGATCATCGACGACCACGACGGTGTCATCGAGTTCGAAGATATGGAACACGCCGACGACATCCTGCTCGAGCGCGCTGGCGTCTGTGCTGCCGAAGACGTCACCGTCGGCGGGATCTTAGACGTTCGCAGCGACGAGAAGCCGACGACGACCACTGTGTCCGTGACGGGGCGGACGTTCGACGGTGAGACGGCGACGAACACGTTCCAACTCGGCGACGAGACGAGCATGGAAGCGAACGTCAACGGGCCAGCGCTTGGCTACTTGCAAACCGGCGTCCGACGGAACCGAGCCGGCGAGTACGGTGTCTTCGGCCCCGCCGAACTGATGCCCGGGTTCTGATCCGTCAGGAGTGTTCCAAGAGGCTGGGGTTGTCGCTGAGTGCACGCAAGTCTCGGTACCGAGACGTGAGCAGAGCGACGGCCTCGACCGTTATCGTGCGACCTCGGCCGTGTCACGGAGAACCGTGAGAGTAAAACCATGTCGATGACACCGTTCACCCGAATGGAAGACCGCGGGTTCGACCTCGAGGCCCGACTCGAGACCCTCGAGGACGCAACGCTGAAACGATCGCTATCACCCGTCGACCGGGTCGCCGAGCGGGGCTACTTCGCGGCCCCCGCCGGCGGCGGACTCCCGGTCCTCGAGTCGGACGAAGCGCTGGTGTTCGCTGCGAACAACTATCTCGGACTGACCGACGACCAGCGTGTGCAGGATGCGGCCCGACAGGCCGCAGCGACCGTCGGCACTGGTGCCGGTGCGAGCCGGCTCGTCACCGGTGATACGATGGTACACCACGACCTCGAGCGGCTGCTGGCCGAGACGAAAAGCACCGAGCGCGCGCTCGCCTTTTCCTCGGGCTACGCCGCGAACGTCGGCACGGTCACGGCCCTCGAGCCGGACGTGATCTTCTCGGACGAGCTCAATCACGCGAGTATTATCGACGGCTGTCGGCTCACAAGTGCCGAGACAGTCGTCTACGACCACTGTGACGCTTCGAGCCTGCGTTCGAAACTCGAGGCGCGGGCGGCCACGGCCGAGGGCGCTGGCGAATCGTGGCTGATCGTCACCGACTCCGTGTTCAGCATGGACGGCACCGTCGCGCCGCTGACCGAAATCTGTGACCTCGCCGAGGAGTTCGGTGCGTGGGTGATGGTCGACGAAGCCCACGCCACTGGCCTGTACGCCAACGGCGGCGGCGTCGTGCAGGCGGAGGGCCTCGAGGATCGGGTCCAGATCCAGCTGGGAACGCTTTCGAAAGCGCTCGCAAGCCAGGGCGGCTACGTCGCGGGCAGCGAGGCGCTGATCGAGTGTCTGATCAACGACGCTCGCTCGTTCGTCTTCTCGACGGGCCTTGCGCCGCCGGCTGCCGCGGCCGCGAGCGAGGCCTTACATATCGCCCGCCACAGCGACGCCAGAGAACGGCTCTGGGAAAACGTTGCCCACCTCCGGGACGGCCTCGAGTCGATGGGATACCGGGTGCTCGGCGAGTCACAGATCCTCCCCGTGCTCGTCGGCGACCGCGAGGACGCCCTCGCCCTCGCCGATGGGCTTCGGGAGCGAGATATCGTCGCGCCAGCGATCCGGCCACCCACGGTGCCCGAGGGAACCAGCCGGATTCGGGTCGTCCCGATGGCGACCCACGACCAGAACGACATCGTCACCTGCCTCGAGGCGTTCCGGGCGGCTGGCACCGATATCGGGCTGCGATAAGCGATGAGCGACCCGATCGCCGTCGTCGGCACCGATACCGGCGTCGGCAAGACCGTCGTAACCGCAGGCCTGACGCGCTGGCTCCGCGAACAGGGAATCGATGCACGGGCGATCAAACCCGCACAGACCGGTTTTCCACCCGATGATGACGCTGGCTTCGTCGCCGAGGCGTGTGGTGCTCCCGACGCCGCGACCTGTTGTCGATATCTCGAGCCACCGCTCGCGCCACGTGTGGCCGCCGCCCAGAGTGACGACGAACTGACGTATGCGTCGATTCTGACGGCCTGTCGGGAGGCAATCGCCGAGGCCGAACAGCCGATCGTGGAAGGCATCGGTGGTCTTCGCGTGCCGCTTTCTGGCGACCACGAGGTGGTCGACCTCGTTGCCGACCTCGAGGCGACGGCGCTCGTCGTCACGCGATCCGGACTCGGCACGCTCAATCACACCGCACTCTCGGTCGAGGCGCTCGAGCGCCGCGGAATCGACGTCGCTGGGGTCGTCTGCAATGAGTACGCCGGTGAGACAGTCGCCGAGCGAACCAACCCCGCCGAACTCGAGCGCATGACCGGCCACGACGTTACAACAGTGCCTCCGCTCGAGGGTGAGACGCCACGAGCGATGGCCGATGGCGTTGCTGATGGGCTTTCGGCGACGGTTTTAAAACAGATCGTAACGGACGACTGACGCCGTCTCAGTCGGCCGGTGGAATCAGCTGTTTTTCGCTGGCTACCCCTGGCCTGTCGTCGATCGAACTGTCGATCCCAGTGTCGTGTAGTTCGATGAATTCGGTGACGATTTCGGATTTCCGGTGCTCGACCTCGAGGTGCACGTGGAGGGAGGTCCGTTCGTCGTACGTCTCCGTACAGAGGGGGCAGCGATGTCGGTTGTTCATTCGTTACTCACCGTCACGTGTTACCATGGCTCTGCAGAGTAATAGTGTTGTTTGTCGGGTGCTTCGACACGTTCATCTCGATGAACGGTTCGGCAAGCCGACACACGTTACATGAAGTCGCTCAGTCCCGACTGTCCATCGTCGGTGTCGTCGGCTGCGGTCTCTGACTCCGTTGCTGTCGTGTCGGTCCCCGCATCTGCCGCTGCCGTGAGCGTCTCCTGATCGTTCGTCTCGCCGTCGCCTGCAGCGGTGTCGGCAGCTGTATCCCCGTCGCTCGAGTTGCCAGCATCGAAAAACGCACCCCCCGAGTGCTCGACCGTTTCTTCGGCGATCAGTTCTTTGGCGTCCTCGACGATCGACTGGACCTTGTTCGTGTCTTTGCCGCTGCCGGTGACGAACGAGACTTCGCTTTCATCGAGGTCGTAGACTGCGGCCATCTGGACGGTCAGCTCGCGGTTTTTACAGTGGTGAGTCATCGCCGAGAGAAACGGGAGGATCTCCCGCCGGGCAGTCGCGACGCTCGTTCCCTCGCGTTCGGCGATGCGTTCGGCGATTGCATCACGGGTGTTTCGGGTCCCCTTGGTACGACCGAGTTTCGACCAGTAACTCGGCGGGCCGTAGCGGGTCCAGCCCCCTTTCGAGCCCCGCCGGGAGGCAGCGACACCGGCGGTCATGTTGTCGGTCGCATACCGCCAGTAGGAGTAGTTCTGGGTTGCTCGCACCCGACCAAGCCAGCGGTCGGCGTTCGAGAGGTACCCGTAGGCATCAGCCAGCTCTGCCCCTTCGTAGTCTTTCGGGACGTTGTCTTCGATCCAGTTCAACATCTCGTCGGGGTTCTCGTCGACGTCGTAGGATGCCCGCAGCGCGCCTTCGGCGTCTTCTTCCTTGATCAGCGCATCGAGGAAGTCGAAGATTCCCTCGGTGGTGTCTCGGTCGCCCGTGACGACGTCGTCGACTGTGAGTTGGCTGGTCTCCTCGGCGACTGCCTGCAAGTCGTTGACCGCAGAGCGAAGGTCGCCGCTGGTCGCGTCGGCGATTTTCTTCAGGGCATCCTCCTCGAACTCGATGCCCTCGCGCCGGCAGATATCTCGCAACACCGGGACGATCGACCGCTTCGAGACGTCGCGGAACTCGACCGTCTCACAGGCGTTTCGCAGCGACTGGCTCATGTCGTAGAACTCGTTTGCCACGAGCACGATCGGCTGGTTTGCGTTCTTGACGACTCGCGTGACCTCCCTCGAGCCGCCGTAGTCGGCGTTGCCGTGGAAGTTGTCGGCTTCGTCCAAGACGACAAGCCGGCGGCCGGCCCCGCCTGCGGTGAGCGTCCCGCTTTTTGCGGCTTCGCCCGCGATCCGTTCGATGACGTCGGCCTTCCGATTGTCGCTGGCGTTGAGTTCCATCACGGGCCAGCCCAGATCGTTGGCCAGCGCGTGGGCAGCCGACGTTTTCCCGACACCCGGACTCCCGTGGACGATCACCGCCTCCCGGTGGTCGTCCCACGTCTGTGCCCACTCTTTGAGCTGGTCACGGGCTTTGTTGTTCCCACGTACCTCCGACAGCGTCGTCGGACGGTACTTTTCGGTCCAGTCGCTCATTGGACACTGATTGGGGTGAGTCGCGTTTAGTGGTTGCGGAGCGTCACTCCTCGGAGATCGTCTTCAGTCGAGACGTGGTGTGACTCTCTCGTATGTGTCGTCACTGGAAACGATGGTATCGCCCTCCGATTCGACAAGGTGGAGTGTGTCGACTGGCGTGAACCCGTGATCTTCCACGTATGTCGCCGCCGTAACGACTGTCACCACGTCACCGTGTCCCTCGAGAGGGTCGCCGCGTTCGAGACGACGCGTTCGGTGCGGGCACACCTACTTCTAAGCAACTGGGACGGGTTTGTATCGGTGATGGCGGATCGCATCGACCTCGTCAGCCGATCGCTCGAGGACACGACACAACGCGAGTTCGACCGTCGCGTCGACGAGCAAGCCGCCCGTCTCACCGACGCTGTTCGCGCGGGCCGACTCGACAACCCAAGCTTCGGGCTTGGGATCGAACTCGAGGCGTACGCTGTCGATGACACGGGTCGGCTCACTCGAGTGCCCGACACCGTCCTCGAGGGGCCCTGTGAGAAAGAGCTCGGCCGACACAACGTCGAGTTCAACACGAGTCCGAACCGGTTCGATGGTGACGAGGCCACTGTGCAGGCGGCACAGCTCCGACGTCGCTACCGACGCGTTCAGCAGGCTGCCGAGCAAGCGGACACGGAGATCGTTCTGGACGCGATGTGGACCATACCACCACGAGAGGGCACGCAGGCGTACCTCTCGGACGTCCGCGAACGTGAAGGGGTGACCATCGCTGAAAACATGACGCCGTCGGCCCGATACTGGGCGATCGATAACGACGTGCTGGGGCAAACAGAGGGGGCGATCACTCTCTCTGTTCCAGGGGCCGAACGTGAGTTCCCGTCGATTCTGTTCGAGTCGCTTGCCAGTTCGATCCAGCCCCACGTCCAGGTTCCTGACGTGGAGGCGTTTCCCCGCTACTACAACACCGCCATCCGAACGCTCGGTCCGGTACTCGCAGTAGCGACCAACGCACCACTTCTCCCACCGGATCTGTACGACGTCGACGACCCATACCGCGTGCTCGAGGAGACCGATCACGAACTTCGGATCCCGGTGTTCGAACAGTCGATCAACCAGGCGTGGGAGAAAGTGTGCTTCCCCGCGGAGATACAGCGAACAGCCGAGACGATCGACACCCTCGTCGCCGACCCAACGTGTGCACCGTTTCTCCGTGAATGGCTCGCAGACGGTGACCGTGAGACGCTTACGGACCGGTTCTGGGAGCTCAACCACAAGCGGGGCACCTACTGGCGGTGGCTTCGAGCCGTCATCGGCGGGCAGCCGGTCGGGCAGGGCGACCACTGGTCGATCCGTATCGAGTACCGACCGCTCCCAACACAGCCGACGATCGCCGAGAACATCGGATTCCAGTGGCTGGTCGCCGGCCTCGTCCGCGGGCTGTGTGCGGCCGATCATCCGCTCGTGAGCCTCGAGCACGACGCTGCCAAGCGGAGTTTCTACAGCGCGGTCAAAAACGGACTCGACGCCGACCTCGTCTGGGTGACTGCCGACGGTGATCGAACGACCGATCGAGCCGTGCTCTACGAGGAACTCTTCGCGTTCGCTCGCCGCGGGCTCCGTATGCAGGGGATCGCCACCGAGTCGATTGAGGAGTATCTCGCACCGCTCGAGGCGCGCTGGACGGCCCGCACGACGCCAAGCCGATGGAAACTCGACCGCGTCCGCGAGCAGCTCGACGCAGGCATGCCGTTCGACGACGCCGTCCACGAGATGCAAACCGAGTACATCCGTCAGGCACGGACCGGTGAGCCGATCACGCAGTGGCCCTGAACTCGGTGCCGCCCGACGGTGCTCGAGCGAGCGGAGCGGCTAACTGGGCTGATCCCGAACACGTCTCATGCACGTCGCACTCGTCACCGTCGGCGACGAACTCCTCGCAGGGTCGACGACGAACACCAACGCCGCGTGGCTAGCATCGGCGATCACCGACCGGGGGAGTTCCGTTGAACGCATCCTGACGATTCCTGACGACCGCGACCTCATCGCCGACACCGTCTCCCGCTGGGCAGCGGCGTTCGACGCGGTTATTGTCACCGGTGGGATCGGCGGCACGCCTGACGACATCACCGTCGAGGCCGTCGCGGACGGGCTAGGACGCGACCTCGTCGTTCACAACGGGATCAAAGACAGACTGCTCGAGAAAGCAGCCGCCTTCCGTGCGGAAAACCCGGAGCTGGTCGCGGAGTACGATCTGCAGCTTGATTTCGACGCCGCGGCATCGATTCCCGAGGGTGCGACGCCGATCGTCGTCGACGAAGCCTGGGCACCGGGCTGTCTCGTCGAGAACGTCTACGTCTTCGCCGGCATTCCAGACGAGATGCGCGCCATGTTCGACCACGTCGCCGAGGAGTTCGCCGGCGACGGCGTCGCCCGAACGATTTTCACACCGGCACCCGAGGGGGCACTCCACGACGCCCTCGAGGGCGTGTCCGAGGCGTTCGATGTGACCGTCGGCAGCTATCCACGCAGCGAGCATCGCCCGGGTCGAATCCGAGTCACGGGAACAGACGAGACGACCGTCGAGAACGCAGTTGAATGGCTTCGCCACCGGGTCGAAACGGTTGCGCCGCCGATGGCCGACGACTGACCCACACGTCGATGGGTCTCGAGTGACAGCCATCCGATGTTGTCTGGTCGTGCGTCGGCTGGTGGCCAGTTTTCCCAGAGACACAGCTATCTACGAGCTTCGATGACCATCGTCACGTCGGCCACGGTCCAGTAGCTACTTGGGGTGGCCACGCAACCGTCGCATATGAGCGGCCGTGGGCCAAAACGGGAACTCGCAGAGAAGATCGCCGGGGAGATCACGCTGAGTGACAACCCCGGCGCGACGCTGCGAAAGTGGCGAACCGATTTCAGTATCTCGCAGACGGATCTCGCGGCGGAGTTGGAGATTTCGTCGTCAGTGATCTCCGACTACGAGAGTGGGCGGCGAGAGAGCCCCGGCATTGGCGTCATCCGCCGACTCGTCAGGGGGTTGCTCGCAATCGACGAACGACGGGGTGGCGACCGAATCCGGCAGTACGGCCGGGTGCTTTCGGCCGGCTTCGAAAGCGACATCGTCTACGACCTCCGGGAGTACGCGACATCGATCCCGCTCGTGAAACTGTACGACGATATCGATGCGACCGAGATCACGACCGGCAACACCGACCGCATCAGCGGGCACACGGTTATCAACAGCATCGAGGCAATCACTCGCCTCTCGAGCGAGGAGTTCTTCCGGCTGTACGGCCAGAGCACGAACCGTGTGCTGGTGTTTACGGGCGTCACCCGCGGTGAGTCACCACTCGTTGCCCTGCGGGTCGTCAACCCGACGCCAAACGCCGTGATCCTCCACGGAATCGACGAGGACGAACTGTGGGATCACGCAGCCGATCTCGCCCGGATCGACGGCTACTCGCTTGCCGTGACGAACACGGATCTCGACGATCTGCTCGAGCATCTCGTCAGTCTGGAGTAGCTCACGAACGGAGGTGACAGAATGCTCACTCGAATGGAACAACTGACGGTCGCGCTAACGGGCATCTTTCTCGGTACACTGGCAGTAACGGTCTCTGTCGGCAGTCCGGTGGCATGGCTCGCCTGGGGAGTTGCGATGGTAGTGCTCGCGGGAAGTGCCCTCGTCTACGCCAATCGGTCCGACCCGCCGCTTGACGACTGAGACGGACGCCTGTCAGTTAGTGCCAGTGTGAGCGGTCCTGCGATCGCACCGGCCACTCAAAACAGCAGCTATCGGCGCGGGTACGCTCCTCGAGTGAGCGCGTCTCCAAGCGGTGGCGATCGAAGACCGGTTCAGGCGATCTGGTCTTCGTACTCCGCGGCAGTCAGCAGGGCGTCGAGTTCGTCGATGTCGTCGGCATCGATCTCGAGCATCCACCCCTCGCCGAACGGATCTTCGTTGACGAGTTCGGGGGCATTGAACAGCTCCTCGTTGACCGCCGTCACCTCGCCGCTGACGGGGGCATAGAGGTCCGAGACGGCTTTGATCGATTCGATGACGCCGAGTTCGCCCTCCTGGTCGAGGGAGTCGCCTTCGTCGGGAAGTTCGACGAAGACTACGTCACCGAGTTCGTCCTGTGCGAAGTCAGTGATGCCAACGCGAACGACGCCGTCGGTCTCGAGTGCCCACTCGTGCGATTCTAGATACTGTCTGTCGTCTGGAATGTCGAAGCTCATTATACTGTGTCGATAAACGGTGTGGTCTCAACTCTTGCTTTTTTCGACTGGCCGCGGACGACAACTTGCAGGGTCGTCCCCGGCTCTGCGTACTCGGTCGGAACGTAGCCGAGTCCGATCGGTTGATCCAGCGACGGGCTCATCGTCCCGCTCGTAACGGTGCCGACGACCCGTCCATCGGTGTTCGTAATGTCGTAGCCGTGTCGGGGCACGCCACGATCGATCAGCTGGAGGCCGATCAGTTTCTCGTCGACGCCTTCTACGTCGACCTGCTCGAGGGCGTCCCGGCCGACGAACTCGGTCTCGAGGTCGACGGTAAACCCGATCCCGGCCTCGTAGGGTGTCCGCGGATTGGACTCGAGGTCGAAATCCTGCCCGGAGAGCAGGAAGCCGGCTTCGATCCGGAGCGTGTCTCGAGCGCCTAGTCCACACGGGAGACAGTCGATGAGCCCCCAGATGTGCTCGGCTTCGGACCACGGCACGATCAGTTCGAACCCGTCTTCGCCAGTGTAGCCCGTCCGGGCGATCCAACAGGTGACGCCGTCGAGCGTCGCATACTGGGCCTCGAACCGAGCCAGGCTGGCGACGGACTCTTCGGTGAGGTCGTCGACGAGCGTGGGTGCGTTCGGTCCCTGCACGGCGAACATGGCGTACTCGTCGGTTCGGTTGTCAACGGTTGCCTCGAGATCCCACTCGTTGCGGTAGCTGAGCCAGCGCTCGTGGGTCTCCTCGTCGGTACCAGCGTTTGGAACGAAGAGATACGTCGGCTCGTCGTCCTCGTCTGGCAGCCGGTAGGTGACGGTGTCGTCGATGATGATCCCGTCCTCGTTGGTGATCGCAGCGTACTGGGAGTCACCGACCTCGAGTCGGGTGACGTCGTTTGAGGTGAGCCGTTGCATGAGTGTCGTCGCATCCGGCCCGGTGACGTGAATCTGGCCCATATGCGAGACATCGAAGATGCCGACATCCTCGCGGACGGCCGCATGTTCGGTCTGGATCGAATCGAACTCAACCGGCATATCCCAGCCGCCAAACTCCGTGAACTTCGCTCCACGCTCATCGTGCGCCCCACGTAACGGCGGCGTCTGAAGCGGCATACTCTGGAGGACACTCCCGGAGTAGTAATGTCTTTTCGTCGGCCACGCATCCACGGCGCGTGACATCGCCACAGAACAGGCTACTCGCCTCTCGGGGGCACGTGTTTCGTCACATCTATTTCGCGGCCGTCAGAAGGAGAGGACATGTTTGACCACGTTCGCGCCCGTCTCGCCCGCCTCGTCGGTCCCGACACCGAACGCGAGACCGAGCCGACAGTGGGCCTGTTCGTCGACGGGCCGAACGTTTTTCGCGAGGAGTTCGACGTCGATCTGGATGATCTGCGAGACGTCGCCCGCACGCTCGGCCACGTCGGCGTGATCCGGCTCTATCTCGACGAACACGCCACACCCGGACTTATTCAGGCCGCCGAAGCCCGTGGCTTCGAAGTGATCATCACCAGCGGCGACGTCGACGTCAAACTCGCCGTCGACTCGACCGCTCTCGCCGGCGACGGCACACTCGATCGACTCGCGATCGTCTCTCGAGATACGGACTTCAAACCCGTCCTCGAGCACGCGGGCACCCTCGGTGTCGAAACGATCGCCATCGCCCCGGGCGAGTACGGTCGCTCGGACGCACTGCGAAACGCGGCCGACGAGACGATCACGCTCGAGTCTTGAGGTGGGGTCCGTTACACCCCTCCGGGGAGCATCAGCGCTGATTTTGGTCTGGCAAGTATCGGCAAACGATGGGACGCTGCGGATTGGAACCTCTCCAATCTCTATCGGGTAACCAAGACGATCCCAACAACTGCGAACGCTATCCCAGCAAGTCTCGTTATCGTAACTTCGTCTCCAAGAATAACCATACCGATGAGAGCCGCGACGACGAAGTACATCGCACCGAGAGTCGAGACGATGGTTGTTGACCCTCCGGAAAGACCGATGTACATCGAAATCAGGCCTATTCCGGTGAACAATCCGGCCGTGCCAGCGAGCAGTCCTCCTCTCGCAGTAATGGCAAGTGATGCGTCTGAAACGAGGATGTATCCGAGTGCAAGGGGTCCCGCAACAAGATAGGAGATCGCGGCGGCCGTCCTCGGGTCGATAGACTCCGACGCAGCGTTGCCCAAGACTACCCAGATTCCCCAGGTTACCATTGTAATCAATCCAAAGAACACAGCCGAATCCATCTCAGGAACATCCATTAGTGTGTGATTCTACCTTGTTACCGAAAAGCACATCCCTTCGTTATCTGTGGTTCTTAAACAATCTCTGCGCAAGAATAGCGCGCGCTGGTGTGCGGTATATGCAGCACGGCTCAACAAACACCATCGACAACTGGTGAAATTCCGCCGCTCAGTTCACACCCGCAGTGAACGCACACCTCGAGTGCAGACACGTTCGAGGGGGCAGCTCTCGATGCCGTCAAAACGCGGGCTTGCAGTTACGCTCGTTCCACAGCCGAGGCGTCCGAAGTCGGTGACTTTTCACGCGCGGCAGACACAGTGGCGGCTATGATCGACGAGACGCCGATTCTCGACAACCACCTCCATCTCGATCCGGACCATCATCGCGGTATCGACGCCGTCCGGGACTTCGCTCGCGTCGGCGGCACCCACCTGCTCGTGGTGAACAAACCCTCGTGGCATCTCGGTGTTGAAGCCGAGACGGGCGAAGACTTCCGCGCCGTCTTCGAGCGCACCATCGAGGTCGTCGAGGATGCCTCGAGCGAACTCGAGGGGCAAGCCTGGCCCGTCCTCGGCATCCACCCCGGACTCATTTCGCGGCTCGTCGACGACCGTGGCTTCAGTCCCGACGACGCGCGCGACCTGATGCAGGCCGGGATCGACGTCGCGGCCGAGTACGTCGACGCGGGCGAGGCGCTGGCGCTGAAATCCGGCCGACCCCACTACGAGGTCGACGACGCGGTCTGGGCGGCCTCGAACGCCGTCATGCGCCGCGCGTTCGAGCGCGCAAGCGACCTCGAGTGTGCCGTCCAACTCCACGCCGAGGGGAGCGAGGAGATGACCGAGGTGACAGCGTGGGCCGAAGACGTCGGCCTCCCGGCGCACAAGGTCGTCAAACACTACGCCGGCGGGCGACTCGAGGGGCCGATTCCGAGCGTGATCTGTGACAAAGACGAACTCGAGACGGCGGCCGAACGCGGCGAGCCCTTTCTGATGGAGACCGACTACATCGACGATCCGGACCGGCCGGGGGCCGTGTTGGGGCCGAAGACGGTGCCACGGCGGGTAGCGTGGTTACTTGAGAACGGGCACGAGGATGCCGTCCGGAACGCACACATCGAAACACCCGCGCTCGTCTACGGCATCGATACGGAAGCAACCCTTGAGCGGCCCTAAAACCGGCGATTCGGTGTAACTCGGATCAACGCACAGTAGAGAAAGGCATTTCAAGCGGCCGGTGTAGGTGTCTGTATGAGCAATCCCCCGACCGAGTTCTACTCGGAGGAACGCTGGCAGAACTGGATCGACCGCATCAAAGACGAAGAGCTCGATCCGGAAGACGAGGACTCGGCCCGTCTCCTGTTGAATCTCCAGGACGACACGGCGATCGCGATCGCCAAGATCGTCGCCGCCTACGACGATGGGAACCTCGAGCAAGAGGAAGCGCTCGCGGAGATTGGTGACGTTCGTGAGATCGTCCTCGACGAAGTCGACATCGAGGACGAAGAGAAACTGATCCTCGTCGACGGCGTCCAGACGAGTCTCGTCTGTGTCTTCTTTGCCGCCGAGGAGTTCATCGCCGGTGGCCCCGCAGAGGAAGGCAGTGTCGGCGACTACCTCGGCGCGGCGGCCGACGCCGAAGCCGAAGAAGACCTCGATGCGGCACTCGGCTACGCCGCACAGGCAGGTACACTCGTCATCGACGGCGACGAACTCGATATGTCCATGGCCGAAGACCTCGAGTACGGACTCGTCACCGAGTGGATCAACGGGCTCGACAGCCTCCAGAGCGCGATGAGCGATCCGGAAGTCGTCGAAGAAGACGAGTAGGAGTATTCGAACGCACACCTCGTCGGAGCTGTATTCTACGCGGTGTCAGAAGCGACCCACACAGCATCAGCGACCGCCGGCGACGGCCGGTTCTGGTCTCGCCAATACTCGCCGCTTCTTTCCGACGCCGACCGCAGACGTGTCCCGCCAGTTGAGTGACTACCTTGTGACTGTTTTACATAGCTCTCGAGATGAGCAGTCAGTTTCCAACTCGGCCTGAGACGGCGACAAACCAGCAGTACAGACGGAGGTGCAGCGTCGGTTACAACACTTCGATGGTATCGTCTCGAGTTTTGCAACCGAGAGATAGTTTCAAGCCATCGTCGCAGCTTGCGACAGACGTTTCCGCTCCCCCAAAGCGTTTAAATGTGGTAATTATATCTAATTACACCCTATGACAGCGAACTTCCCCGAGTACGTCGACGTCGACTACGACGATGGCGCTGGTGAGAACCCTGAAGACTACGCACACGTCCACGACCGGATCGAGAAAGCGATCGAAGTGACCCGACAGGGACTCGAGCAGTACGAGAACCCGGCCGTGATGTGGACCGGCGGCAAGGACTCGACGCTCGTCCTCTACTTCGTCAAAGAGGTCGCCGAGCGCTACGATCTCGAGGTGCCGCCGGCGATCTTCATCGACCACTACCAGCACTTCGACCAGATCCACGACTTCGTCGACCATTGGGCCGACGAGTGGGATCTCGAGGTTATCTACGCGCGTAACGAGGACATCGGCGACTACGTCGACGAACACGGCCTCGAGCCCGGCGACGAGATCGATATTACGGAACTCTCCGAGCACAACCAACACCACGTCGAGAACATCCTCGAGTACGAAGAGGACACGTTCCCGTTCCTGCTCGACACCTACGTCGGCAACCACCTGCTGAAGACGGTCGCGCTGAACAACGCCCTGGAGGAGTACGACGTCGATGGCGTCATCTCCGGCGTCCGCTGGGACGAACAGGAAGCGCGTGCCGACGAGACGTTCTTCTCGCCGCGTCACGATCCCGACATTTACCCGCCCCACGACCGCGTCCAGCCCATCCTGCAGTTCGACGAAGCCGCCGTCTGGGAGGCCTTCTGGAACTTCGTGGTGCCGGACACCGTCGCCGAGTTCCCCGACGACGGCTACGTCCCACAGAGCGACACCGACCTGCCGAACGACCTGAGCCAGGACGACATCCCCGTCTCGCCCAAATACTTCGCCGGCTTCCGCTCGCTCGGTAGCGAGATCAGCACCGAAAAGAGCGACGAGGACCCTGCCTGGCTGCAGGACCTCGAGGGGACGACCGAGCGCGCGGGCCGCGCCCAGGACAAAGAGGACCTGATGGAGCGCCTGCGCGACCTCGGCTACATGTAAGCGCGACGGTCTGGTGTCGCATCGCTGTTGATCGATTTTTCTGAGGCTGTCAGTAAACTCGAGCGACAGCGATCGCGCAGTGCTCGAGTGAGACCGCAAAAAGGACTCTCGAACGCGTTAGTGCTGTGCGCGGTACTCGCCGTGTTTGACGCCGATCGCGAGCATGACCGCGCCGAAGATCACCATCGACGGCAGTACCATCATCATAATGCTATCCGTCGTCATCATGTTCGAGCCGATCATGCCGCCAACGCCGAGAGCGATCAAGGCGATGAACACGCCTGCTGTCGTCGTAAGGTCGAATTCCATACGTGATCGTTGGGAGCCAGCCACCTAATGATCCCCGGAATCGGCAGTCCGTTCACAATGGTTTGTCAGGGGTGAGAAAACGAGAAATTATTGCGACGGTCGGACCAGGTTCGCCAGCGCGGTGACGACACCGAGGAACCAGCCGAGCGGGAACGAGATGCCAGTCCACATCGCCGCGTAGGCCGCGCCCTCGAGTTCGAAGTTCCCGCGCAGATACTCGTTGATGCCGCCGACAAAGAGGACGTTGTCGAGTACCCAGACGGCGAAGTCGTAGCTGGGCTCCAAGATGACGCCCTCAAGCGATGGCGTGACGAGTGCGGCGACGACAGGCGGCAAGAACAGCGCCGTCATCGCGAAGGGGTAGGCGAGGGCGACCGTGAGCCCGCGGCCGCCGAACTTCGAGCAGGTGGCGGCGAGCGCGGTCGACACCGTCGCGACGCCGCTGGCTGCGGCGACGGCCAACACGGCGTCGAACGGGATGTCGACCTGTTCCATGTAGGACATCGCGCCCCAAGCGAGCGTCAACAGCCCCCAGCCGAGCAGAGCGATACCCGTGACACCGACGATACCGAGACGGGTCCGCGTCGAGTCGAGTTTCGCCGCGTAGTAGCGGGTGCCAAAGCCGAGGACGGTCAGTGGGTACAGGAGCAGCAAGCCGAGCATTCCGAGGACACTCCAGCCCCGGTAGGCGATACGCTGGGGGAGCGTCTCGGGTTTCCATTTCCCCATGACGGAGTGGCCGCGGCCACGCTGGCGTGGAAAGACGAGTTCCATCCAGGCACCGTGTAACCGCTGGACGTCGGTTTTGATCGCCCCGACGACCCCACCGCCGCCACGTTGTCGTGAACGGGTGGACATACGCGAGCCAAAAAGCCGGCGTACCGTAAACTTTCCTGCTTTTCTGGATCTGCTAGATGTTACTCGAATCGACTGGAAAACGCAGACGCTGAGCAGCGACGTCAGTTCCAGGGTGCAAAGTCAGGATCGACTTCCCGACTCCGCTCCTCGATGCTGTCGATCGCGTCGATATCCTCTTGGTCTAACTCGAGTGTCAACGACGCCCAGTTGTCTTGGATGTGTGCCTCACTGGTCGCTTTCGGAATCGCAGTAATGCCCTTCTCGCGGAGCCAGGCGAGACTGACCTGGGCCTCGCTTGCGTCGTGTTTGGTCGCAATCTCCTGCATCACGGGCTGGTCGAACACCTGTCCGCGGGCCAGCGGGGAGTAGGCAACCAGTTCGACGTCGTGCTGTTCGCACGTTTTCTGAAGCTCCTGCTGGGGCAACATCGGATGCAGTTCGACCTGATTCGCCAGAATCGGCGCGTCACAGATCTCGATGGCTTCCTCGAGTTGCTCGGGTTCGAAGTTGCTCACCCCAACGTTCTCGATCAGTCCCTCGTCGTACAGCTCCGAGAACGCCTCGAGCGTGTCCTCGGGGTCGTACGTTCGGGCCGGCCAGTGGACGTACAGCAGGTCGACGTACTCGACACCGAGTCGGTCGAGACTCTCGCGGGCCGTCTCGAGGACGTCGTCGGACTCGAGGCTCGAGATCCAGATCTTGGTCGCGAGGAAGACCTTCTCGCGGTCGACGTCGGCGGCCGCAATCCCCTCGCCGACGGCGGCTTCGTTCTCGTATATCTGGGCGGTGTCGATGTGTCGATACCCCGTCTCGAGGGCCGTCCGAACGCTTTCGGCACACTGCTCGGGGTCTTCGTTCTGCCAGGTGCCGAGGCCGAGCATCGGCATCCCATCTGCGGTTGGACACGTTTCAGGAGCGGCAGCTGTGGCGTCTTCTGTTCCCATGGCCGGGAGAACGGCCAGCATGCGAAAAGGGATTTGGGTTGCGGCTAGTGGTTCGGTTTCCGTTCGTGGCGGCCGTGTATCGAGTCGCCCACACGGCCGATACGTAGCGCTCAAGACCGTCGCAACCCTCGTCAGAACCAGTGGCTCGAGACCTCGTCGTTGTCCTGTTGGCCGATCCGTTCGTCGTGATGAACACGATCGGGCTGGTCGCGTTCGCGCTCGTCGGTGCGACCAAGGCGATCAGAGAGGAGTTCGACCTGTTTGGGATCGCCGTCGTCGGGCTTGCGACGGCGTTTGCCGGCGGCGTCACGCGGGACTTACTCGTGAGCCGCCTTCCGTTGGCGCTTCGGTCGCTGGGAGAGATCAGCCTCGGCGTGGTCGGCATCGCTCTGGCGATCGGCCTCTATCACGCCCTCGAGTCCCCGGATGATCACCCGATCACGCTGGTTTCCGACGCCGTCGGCCTCGCCGCGTTCACGACGGCCGGAGCCATCGTCGCGACCGACACCGGCGTGTCGGCGTTCGGCGTCATCGCAATCGGGACGATCAACGCCGTCGGCGGCGGCGCACTCGCGGATATCCTGCTGGATCGCGCGCCGTTCATCTTGTTCGAGGACTTCTACGCGAGTTGTGCGGTGTTAGGAGCCAGTACCTACTGGCTGGTCGGGACCCTCGGCGCGAGCGGAAGCACTGCCGCGGCGATGTGTGCGGCCGTCACGGTCGGGACGCGACTGGCCGCCGTCACCTACGGCTGGCGGCTCCCGACGGCACAGACACTCGAGTCGGTCGGGAGCGACGTCGGCAAGCAGTAGTCGGCCGAAGTGGGCTCTCTCGAGTGACGAAGACGACCGGAACGAGTACAACAGTTTGATTGATATGTCCTCCACCCGATGGCACACGAGATGGACACGGATACCGAGCCGAGTGACGAGCCGGAATACACAGTCAATCGGAGTGTGGTTCGGGACGCAATCTTCGACGCAGTCGGCACCGTCGCGTTGCTCGGCTTTGCGCTTGTGTTCCTGTTTGTCGGCGTCCGTGGCTTCGTCGTCGGCTCGTCGCTGCCACTCAGCGCTGCGTTCGTCGCTGCCAGCCTGCTCGTAGCCGGGGCAGCGCTGGATCTCGTGCCACCGTTTCGCGGCTAAGTGGCCCACTCGGCTCCGAAAACGGATCTGCTACTGGTACATTCGCAGCGGCTGGGCCTGCGAACTTTCTTCCTGTCCGATCGCCTGCATCTGCTTGGCGAACGCCTCTCGTTTTGCTTTGATCTCCTCGGCTTGCTCGAGGAGTTCGTCAGTGTCGATTGAGACGTCGGCGATCGGTTCGACGGCATCTTCTAAGAGCACGCTCGCGGCTTCGGGATCGGGGAACTGCGGACTGCACTCGACGACGAGGCCGAAGCTGTCGTGTTCGCGGTGGGCTGCGCGGTTGATCAACGCCCCGGTCGGGCCGGTGATGACGCCGTCTTCGGGCGGGGCGTCGATGTCGTGGGTTGCGAGCGTCTCGCCGACGGTGCCGGTCGCGATCCCGTAGAGGTCCGGTTTCGTCTCGCGTTCTGCAGGAAAGCCGCTGAGATAGAGCGGCGTCGCGTCATGGTCGACGACCCAGCGTGTCACACAGTCGGCGACGTTGTTGACTGCAGCCGAAACGATCGGCACGTCGCTCTGGAGCGCCAGCAGATTATGTTCGTCGCTGACGTAGAGGCGAACCGGCGGGCGAGCGGTTCGGTCGCCGCTGCGGTAGACGCCGATCCGAGGGAGCCCCTCACAGTCGACGCTCGCGTAGTAACGCATCTCGAGTTGGTCGATGAGGTGGTCGGTCGCGAGCTTGCCAACAAGTCCCACGCCAGGGAAGCCTTCGACGAGCGTCGGCTCCTCGAGGTCCGGTTCTAGACCCTGTGTGCAAAGGCCAGTCATACGGAGAGATTCGAACGCAGCCCGCATAAAGACGATGACACGGGAGCTAACGGCGACGACACGCGGACCGACGCGACCGAGCTGGTCCGCTTTGCCTTCGAAACCCACAAACGCCGGGCGCTCGAATCTCGGTTCAATGGAGCCATTCGAGCGGTATCGACCGATTATCGACGATTTCGACGCGTTTCTCGCCGCGTGCGAGCGACCGCTCGGCAACGCCGTCCGCATCAATACGATCAAGGGGTCTGTCGAGCGAACGCTCGAGGCCTTAGATGAGGAGGGCGTCGCCTACGAACAGGCCGACTGGGACCCGCGCGTGGTGCGTCTCGAGACGGACTCGCCGGGGTCGACGTGGACGTCGTTTCACGGCCTGACCCACGGCCAAGAGGAGGTGTCGGCGGTGCCGCCGGTCGTCCTCGATCCCCAGCCCGGCGACCGCGTCTGGGACAGCTGTGCCGCCCCGGGCGGGAAGGCGACCCAACTCGCCGCACTGATGGACGACCGCGGAACCGTGGTCGCAAACGACAACAACCTCGGCCGGATCTCCGCGCTCCGATTCAACGCCGAACGACTCGGCGCGACGAGTCTGGCCGTAACCAACGCTGACGCCCGAACCTACTCGCTCAAGCGCTTTCCGTTCGACGAGTTCGATCGGGCGCTCGTCGACGCCCCCTGCTCGTGTGAAGGGACGATCCGGAAGAACCCCGACGCGCTCGACAACTGGAACGAAGGCCACATCAGCTCCGTCTCGGGCATCCAGAAAGGCATTCTCCGGCGGGCGGTCCAGGCCACACGCGAGGGCGGCACCGTCGTCTACTCGACGTGTACGTTCGCCCCCGAGGAGAACGAGGCCGTCGTCCAGCATGCCCTCGATAACGAGGCCTGTCGCGTCGTCGACTTCGACCTCGGCCTCGAGCACTCGCCGGGGCTGTCCGAGTGGGACGACGAGACGTTCGACGACGCACTCGAGCGCGCCGCCAGAATCTACCCACACCAGAACGACACCGGCGGCTTTTTCGTGGCGAAGCTGGAGGTGACTGCCGAATGAGCGACAACGACGGGCAGCGCTTCGATCGCCTCCCCGCGACGGCAGCGGAGCGAACCGTCGAGGGTCGGGCCAGCCGTAAGGAAGTGATCGACTACTTCGAGGACCGCTTTGGTATCTCGCCCGAGACGTTCGCCGACTACACGTTCTGGGAGAAAGGAGCCGGCAAGATCTGGATCTACGCAGGTGAGGCACCGACGCCGATCGAGATCGAAGCGATCGGGATGACCTGCCTCCGGACGCGACAGGAACACTGGAAGCCGACGACGGACTTCGTCCAGCGCTTCGGCCAGCACGCCACCGACTGCGTGATCGAACTCGACCGCGAGCAGGCACGAGCGTTCGCGGCGGGCGAGGATCAGGACCTCGAGTGGTGGGACGGCGACTGGGGGTATCTCATCGCCGCCCACGACGTGGCTGGGGACCTCGAGCCGCTCGGGATCGGCCTCTACGTCCACGGTGAACTGCGCTCGATGGTGCCGAAAGGCCGCCAGCGAGACATCTGAACGGCCGCCGCTCGAACATCGGCAGTATCGTTTTTCTTGCTGTTCGTAACGACGCAAGAACAGCCGAGAGACTATCGCTCACGGATCGTCCCGCCAGCCAACCCCTCCCACTCGACTCGGTACCCCAGTTCAGCGAGGGTCGCACTCGAGTCCCCGATGCCGACGTCCTCGAAGATGGCCTCAGCCTCCGAAAGCGCCATCCCGGCCCCGATCTCGTCGGCGAGTGCCTCGAGCACGGCTGGCCGAACGAGCGTCCGTCCGACCTGCTCGTGGTCGGGAAACGAGACGTCCGCGAGGGCGTCTTCGCTGACGCCGTGGCGGTTGGCCAGCGACTCGAGTGAGGTGACGTCGTCGTCCGGTCGCAGTTCCGCGGGAAGCGTAGCCGCGCTCTCGGCGACGAGCTGGCGTTCGTACTCCCGGAGCACGTCGGCAACGGCTTTCAGCCGAACCGTCCCCGAGTAGGGGATCGCTCGGAAGTCACGGGCGGCGATCTCCTCGCCGACGCCGAGTGACTCGTCGACGGCGACGATCAGTTCGACGTCCTCCAGGTCGGCCAGTTGAGCGAGTTTCTTCTCGACGTACTCGGGCGTCCAAAACCCCATAATCTCGAAGTAGACGCGGAAGTCGCTGTGTTGGTAATCGAACGCGAAATCGGGGATCATCACCCGCGTGCCCGTCGCGAGCGGCTCCGGTTCGCGCACGAGCTCCCACTCGAGGTCCAGATTCGAAAAGCGGGCGGCGAAGTCAGCCTCGACGCCGCTGTCGAACGAGACGCCCGCGACGGGGTCAGCGTCGGGAGCGCGGACAGGGTCGGCGTGGGAAAGCGAGAGCGTGCGCTCGGTCCCGCGGTCGTCGATCGTCGCCTCGAGCGACCACTCGTTGGCGTTCGTCACCGTCCGCAGGAGTCGTGCGAAACGGGTGCCGTACCGACGGCTCGCCCGGAAGAGGTTGGTTGGGCCGGTGACGACCACCTCGCGTTCGGCGATACCGGCGTGTTCGTCCTCGAGGCGACGAATCTCGTACATCAGCCGGAGGCGCTTGATCGCCGAAATCAGCGCTTTCGGATCGCTCGAGCGAACTCGCAGTTCGGTCGCGTCGAACAGCGCCGTCTGGGCCAGCGAGAGGTTGTACTGGGCGAGGAGGTTGTCAGGGTCCCATCGCGGTTCGAAGGCAGTGAGCACCTGTCGCTCCTCGAGGTCGGCGTACAGCGCTCGCTCGAGGGCGTCCGCAGAGCACGACAGCGACTCGCCGGCTCGGATGAGCGCCATGGTCCGGTCGTCCTCGCTGACGACATCGACCGCTTCGGCGGCCTCGAAGGCAGCTCGGCGGGCGCGTTCGGGATCGACTGCGGCGTCCGTCTCGAACGTCGCCTCGCGCTCGAGCAGCGCCGCGAACCCGCGGACGAGTTTGAAATCCGGGGCGTCCGCCTCGAGATCGGCGAGTGCGTCCTCGAGCACCGCCCGTGGTTCGCCGATGTGGCCCTGATACGTGCCAATGACACGGGCCGCCAGCGGCCGGTGTTCTCGGCCGGCGAACTGGGGATGGTAGCCGCCCCCGGCCCTCGAGACGCGCAGCAGGTCCTTCGTCAGCATGCCGAGGTGTCGGCGCGGGAGAGACAAAAGTGACCTGTTGCCCGGATGAGAACGCGTCGGAAATGTTGTTCGGAATCGGACCACGACAGGTGTGACTCGAGAACGAAACGCGGAACTGGCGCTTAGTCGTCGGCCGGATCGACGCGCTGTGGGGTCGGTTCGGGAACATCGGCGACGCCAGCCCCGTCCGCTGCAGTCACGAGCGTGACACCGACGATGACGATGAGACAGAGCGGCCAGACGAGGATTGGGAACAGATCGGGGGCCAGATAGAGGTTGCCGATCGAGGTGAGAAGTCCGGTGATGATGCCGGCGAGGACGGCTTCACCGGTCGTTCGTTCCCAGAACAGCAAGAACAACAGCGGGAGGCCGAACGTCGCGCCGAGGCCGACGTAGGCGAACTCGATAATCTCGAAGATCGTTCCGGGTCGGAGGAACGCGAGCGCGATTCCGCTGATGGCCAGCACGCCGATCACGCCACGACCGAGCAGGATGAGTTCGGTGTCGCTCGCTTCGGGGTCGATCCGTTCCTCGTAGAACCGCGTCAGATCCGACGAGGCCACGAGAAGCATCGAGTCGGACGTCGAGAGAATCGCAGAGATGATCGCAGCCAGCAGGATACCGGCGATGACCGCCGGGAAA
Organism: Natronorubrum sp. A-ect3; assembly: GCF_041821125.1. Lineage (NCBI taxonomy): Archaea > Methanobacteriati > Methanobacteriota > Halobacteria > Halobacteriales > Natrialbaceae > Natronorubrum > Natronorubrum sp. A-ect3. Next base: position 990,763 of record NZ_JBGUBB010000002.1, read on the forward strand.
AAGTCGACGATCGCCACCATTGCGACGCTTTCGGGGTCCTCAACGGAGCCGTAGATGATGCGACCAGCCATCCCAATAAGCAGCGGGACGGTCAGTCGAAGCGACTGGAAGGCGACGGCAATGGCGGCTGCGCCGCTCAGATGGCGTTCGGAGCGGATCGCCTGCAGGCGCATCAGCGAGTGGGGTTGGCCGATCGTCCCGAAGGCGAAGGTTACCCACGCAAGCGTTGCGATGAGCATCGCCTGCCCAGCGAGGCCAGCGTTGAGATCAAGCAACGCGGCGTCGTCGATCGCTGCGGCCTCGTTGATAAACACCGACCAGCCGCCGACCTCCATGATCATGAGCACGGGCAACGTCACCACGGCGACGAAGATGAGAATCCCCTGAAAGACGTCCGTCCAGATAGAGGCGTTGAAGCCGCCAAGGGTGGTGTAGAGACCGACGACGACGCCGCCGACGGCGACCGCGGCGAGATAATCGATTCCGACGCCGGTGTCCATCGCCTCGCCGACCGCGATGATCTGGGCGCCGATGTACGCACCCATGAAGACGAGAATCGACAGCGTTGCGACGACCCGAATGTAGAAACTGAGCCGTTCGTCTTCGACGGCAAGCGAGAGGTGGTCAGCGATCGTGATGCTCCCGAGGCTCTCGGACTGTCGGCGAAAGCGCGAGCCGACGTAACGGTACATGAAGACGACGATGAAGATCATCGTCACCGAAAACCAGAGCCCGTTGAGTCCCACGGTAAAGCCGACACCAACCCACGCGAAGAACGTCCAGCCACTTGCGACTGAGGACACTTCGGAGATGGCAATCGGCCACGTCCCGACATCTCGGTCCGCAAGCAGGTACTCCGAGAGTCGCTGTGTCTCGGTGGTGAAATAGAAGTAGAGTCCGATCGCGAGCAAGATCAGCAGGTAGACACCGAACGTCAGTTGCAGCGTCGCCATCGTTATCGCCTCCCGAGGACGGAGACATAGCCGTCGTTTCGTGTTCGATCGAGCCAGTACAGCGCAAGCGTTCCGACTGGAACCAGGAGCATCAGCAAGAGAGCGATCGTGCTCCCAGTTGGCAATCCGGATAGCATGCCCATCCATCACAGCCATTTCATTATATACGTACCGACTCGAGAACGTCGCTACGGTGCCCATACCTCACGTTGGGAGAGAAACAGGACTGAACAGACGGCGGTGTCACGCTCGCTCGAGCGGAAGGCAGACTGCGAGGACAGCACACTCACGCCGTGGAACTAAGTCGCGTTTCGTGGTGTCTGAGACCGTGCTGACCGATCACGAACGCGATTTCGATCGCTATCACGACCAGGGGTGGGCGGTCAGATGACCGACCTCGGCTACCACGCCTCTCACGAACAGTTCGCACCGAGTGCGCTCCTCGAGTACGTTCAACTCGCCGACGAGCACGGGTTCGACCACGCCCTTGCGTCGGATCACTTCCATCCCTGGAGCGAACAGCAGGGTGAATCCGGGTTCGTCTGGTCGTGGCTTGGCTCGGCACTCGAGGCGACCGAGCTAACGTTCGGGACGGTCAACGCACCCGGCTACCGCTATCATCCCGCGATCATCGCCCAGGGTGCGGCAACGCTGCGCGAACTGTACCCCGAGCGATTCTGGCTCGCCGTCGGCAGCGGCCAACTGCTGAACGAAGGCATCATGGGCACCGACTGGCCGGTCAAGCGCGAACGGAACGCCCGTCTCGAGGAGTGTGCCGAGATCATGCGGCGACTGTTCGAGGGCGAGGAGGTGACCCACCACGGCCGCGTCGACGTCGAGCAGGCCCAACTCTACTCCCGGCCCGAGACCGCACCGCCGCTGATCGGGGCTGCACTCTCCGAGGAGACGGCGGCGTGGCTCGGCGAGTGGGCCGACGGCATGATCACGATCGCCACTCCCGACCACGAGGCCGACGCCGCCCGCGTTGAGGCCTTTCGCGAAGCGGCACCCGAGAAACCGGTCTATCTCAAGGCCCAACACTCCTACGCCGAAAGCGACGCAGACGCACTCGAGGGTGCCCACGAGCAGTGGGGAGCGAACTGCATCCCGGGTCCCGTGACCCAGGAGCTTCGGACCCCCGAACAGTACGACGAACTCGCCGACCAGATCACCGCTGGAGAGGTCGAGGAGAACGTCCGCGTCTCTGCCGACCTCGACGACCACGTCGACTGGCTCGAGACCGACGGCGATCTCGACGTGGACAGGGTGTTCGTCCACAACGTGAACACGAATCAGACGTCGTTTATCAAGGCGTTCGGCGACGACGTGTTGCCGTCGTTCCAGTAGCGACGCAGTCTCTGATAGCGCGCTCGGGACGACGGAAACTGACCGACGAAATCCTGATGGCTGATGTTCGCCGCCTCGTGGCGCGAATTGACCATCCGTTCGCACCGCTACAGACGAATTCGTGTTACAACCAACACTCCGTATAGGGCCATCGAGGGAGAAACGGAGTTCTGTAAGAACGACGTTCTTATCTTCCGTTACCTACTCATAGCGTGCATGAATTCTCGACGTAGTTACACAGATCGTCCTCGACGGCGGCAGTTTCTCCAGCTAGCTGTCGTTGGAACGATCGGTGGGTTCGCTGGCTGTCTGGACGGATCCGACGACGAACCGACTGACGACGAGCCAACTGATGACGAACCGACCGACGACGAACCGACTGACGACGAGCCAACGAGCGAGCCGGAACTCCGAGACGTCCTCAACTGGGAATCGTCCTATGTGATGGAACTCGCCGTGCCACTAGGAAGCGGGACGATAACCGTATACGACGGTGACACGTACACCGCCTGGACAATCAACGGGGTGGAGATGGAAGCCTACAGAATCGGAACGGATGAGTACATCGTGGTAGACGAGGAGTGTTTCATCCCGACAGGGAGTTCGGACGAGGACATTTTCGAGCCAGAACGGCTCATAGACGAGTTTGGTTCTGTCACGGCAACAAAAGCGGAGCCCATCGACGGTCAGGACGTATACCGATTTGAAGTCGACGATGGATACCTGTACGTCCGTACTGACTCTGGCTACCCGATTCGATTCGAATCCAAGGACGCCAGTGGAGCCACCGACTTTCACTCGTGGGGAGAGCCGGATCCGATCTCGCCACCGGACATGGACTGTGTTGAACAGTAACAAGCGTCGCCCGCCGGCCTCCGTCCGATTTGCAGGCACGCGGATCGAGTGATTCGGCCAGTTCAATGGCAGTACCGAACTCCGTTCGCTGCATCCGTTCTCACACGCAGTTTGTGACCGGGCGCTCGAGAACTACGTGACGTGTCGGTTTCACAGCGAACGAGCGTCGCCACAGCTGTGATGCCGGTCGGTCGCCCAGTCCACGTCGCACTCGAGGAACGGCGGCCCCGGGCCCGTCAGGCGGGCACTTCTTTCGGACTCCGCTCCCAGTGGCGATGCTCTGCGATCGCGTCGACGAACGCCGCCGCGAACTCCTCGAGGTCGTCGCTTCGGCAGGTGATGACGCCAGCGTCCGACACGAGGTCGCCCTCGTCGGCGATCTCGGTGTTCGGCAGGTCGACCGCCTCGAGCAGTTCCGTTCCCTCGCCGACGGCGGCGATCGGCTTGTAGTGTTTGAACGCCTCGGCGACGAAGTGCTTCGGATCGCCTTGCTGGCCCATTGCGTCGACGCTCTCGCTGCCACCGGGGACGGCGATCGCGTCGAACGAGACCGAGGCCGCCGCGACGTGGTGTTTGTCGACTTCAATCGTCTCGCCGTCGGCTCCCGACTTCTCGCCGAGAACTTTCGAGACGACCTTGACTCGAGCACCTTCCTCCTCTAAGGCCGATCGAAGCGTCGAGACGTGCTCATCGTCGAACCCGTCGTCGAGCAGCAAAGCGATCTTGCGGGTCTCGATCGTGTCCGGGGTCCGGTTTTCCATGCTGAGCGACGGATCTTCCCTGTCGTGGGTCGGCATCTCCTCGCCGGGTTCGTCGGGCGGCTCGACGCCGATTCCCTCGGCGACGCGTTTGGCGAACTCATGGTCGACGTTGTTGAACAGGTCGTAGACCATCCGCTCGCGGATCTCCATGCGATCGACCTTCCCGAGCTCGAAGTGGGCGGCGTCGACGATGTTCTGCTGTTCGGGCTCGGACATGCTGTTCCAGAACAGCCGTGCCTGCGTGAAGTGGTCCTCGAAGCTATCGCTGCGATTGCGGATCTTTTCCCCGGAGATCTTCTCGGCGAAGTGCTCGTAGCCGCCTTCTTCTTCGGGGACTTCCTGCGGATCGTCGTCGCCGATCGAGTTCGGCTTGTAGGAGACCTCACCTTCGTTGATTTCCTGGCGCATGAAGCCGGCACGCTGGTTGTTGTGCCGCTCGGTGACGGGCCGGTTGATCGGGATCTCGTCCCAGTTGGCGCTGCCAAAGCGGTTGAGCTGGGTGTCCTGGTAGGAGAACAGCCGGCCCTGCAGCAGTGGGTCGTTCGAGAAGTCGATCCCTGGGACGACGTTGCCGGGGTGGAACGCGACCTGTTCGGTCTCGGCGAAGAAGTTGTCCGGCGTCTCGTTTAACACCATCTTGCCGATCGGCCGGACCGGAACTTCGGTCTCGGGAACGATCTTGGTCGGATCGAGGACGTCGAAGTCGAACTCCTCGGCCTGTTCCTCGTCGAAGATCTGGACGCCCAGTTCCCACTCGGGGTCGTACCCCTCCTCGATGACGTCGTAGAGGTCTTTCCGGTTGAAATCCGAGTCTTTGCCCCAGAGCTTCGTCGTCTCGTCCCAGACGAGCTGGTGGGTGCCGAGTTCTGGCGTCCAGTGGAACTTGACGAACACCGACTCGCCGTCGTCGTTGACTAGCCGGAAGGTGTGAACGCCGAAGCCCTGCATCATCCGGTAGGCCCGCGGCAGCGCTCGTCCCGAGAGCACCCACATGATCATGTGCGTGATCTCGGGTTTCAGCGAGGCGAAGTCCCAGAAGGTGTCGTGGGCCGCCGACGCCTGGGGCATCCCGTCGTCGGGTTCGGGTTTGATCGCGTGGACGAGGTCTGGAAACTCCATGGCGTCCTGAATGAAAAACGGCGGCATGTTGTTCCCGACGAGGTCCCAGTTACCCTCTTCCGTGTAGAACTTTGTCGCGAAGCCGCGGACGTCCCGGACGGTGTCGGACGATCCCCGCGAGCCCACGACCGTCGAGAACCGCACGAAGACGGGCGTCTTCTGGTCGGGATTCGTCAGCACCTTCGCTTTCGTCAGCTCCTCTATGTCGTCGTACTCGTCGCCGAGGTCGGGATCCTCGTAGGGCTGGAAGTAGCCGTGCGCGCCGGTGCCGCGGGCGTGGACGACCCGTTCCGGGATCGACTCGTGGTCGAACTGGGTCATCTTCTCCCGGAAATGGAAGTCCTCCATGATCGTCGGCCCGCGTTCGCCCGCTTTCAAGGAGTTGTCCGTATCACTCACTTTGACACCGTGGTCGGTCGTCAACTCCTCGCCCTCGGGATTCTCGCGGACCTCGTCGAGTTGCGCTTGCTTGCTATTCTCGGCGCTTTCATCCTCCTGATCATCACTGGTACCCGCTTGCGACTCCGAGTCGGATCGCGACTCTCCATCGTCACCGCCGTCGGCTCGCTCCTGTCGTTCCGGATCGTCGGCTGTCGCTTCCCGCTCCGATTGCTCGTCTCTCGCATCGGGTTGATTCGCTTTGCTGTCGGTTGACTTCGGCTGTTCGTCGTCTCGGTCGTCTGGATTTGAGTCGTTTGCTACCATAATTGAAATCCGTGGGGCCGCATGTCGTCGTTCGATAGCAGGTTCGATCCGTCGTCCGCGTCTCGAGAGCCATCGACGCTTGCGAAAGGTGACGCGACCGGCCTACTGCAGTATCCAGAACGAGCAGCGTAAGCGCCAGCCCATCCATAGCAAGGCAAGTTGCACGGTCGGGGTGTGCCATCGGCACGGATGTGATAACGGACTCGTCATGACCATCCAGGCGGTCGCCATGGACGCTCGAGGACGGGCTGACCCCGACGAGCAGACGGATTCCTATCTAGCGGTACACGAAGCGCTCGTCTCGAAAACCAGCGAAAAATACACGCCCATTCCAACGCCGCCTGATGGTACAAGCCGGTCTGTTATCCGCATCTCCGACGTTTTGCTCTATGGACACGATGACCGGTACCCACACGTGGACGATTCCGGAGGGATACATCCCCGAGGAAAGCACCGGCCCCAAACCGGAGATGGAGAGTCACGAAACCGTCTGCATTTTGAATACGACCGACGAGGATGCGACCGTCGAGATCACGGTGTACTTCACCGACCGGGAGCCGATCGGCCCGTACGAAAAGACGGTCCCGGCGAAGCGAACCAGGCATTTCCGGTTCAACGAACTCGAGGACCCGGAACCGATCCCGAAAGGCAAAGACTTCGCAAGCGTGGTCAAGTCCGACGTCCCGGTCGTCTGCCAGCACACGCGACTGGACTCGCGACAGGCCGAAAACGCGCTGCTCACGACGATGGCACACCCGGGTGAGTGAGCGTGGCTCGAGAGCCGGCCGCGAGAGCATAAATCGGCCGACGAGGAGCGAACCGCCCGCGTCGCCGATGCCGACGAGCAGGATGACGAGCAACGCCAACAACCGGAGGAGCACGCCCATGTCGAATCCAAGATCTATACGTAACCTGAGTCGACTCGGACGTTTCTGTCGTGGAGATAGCTATACCGTGAGGTCGCAGTTCGCCATTCGAGCGTTGCAGCTTACAGCGAGCCGTTGCGGCGTCGCTCAGCGACTCGTTTCTCACCCGTGTTCTCGGAGACAACCTCGTAGAGGATCGCTCGCGTGCCGTCTTCTTTCGGCCGGAGAATCCGTCCGAGGCGCTGGATGAACTCGCGTTCGCTCCCGCTGCCCGAGAGCACGACCGCTACCGACGCGTCGGGAACGTCGACCCCCTCATCGAGGACGTTCGAGGTCGCGATGCGCGTGTAGGTCCCCTCTCGGAACCGCGCTAAGATTTCTCGGCGCTCTCCAGCGCCGGTCTGGTGGGTGATCGTCGGGATCAGAAACCGCTCGCTGACGTCGTAGGCGAGGTCGTTGTGGGCCGTAAAGACGATCGTCCGCTCCCCACGGTGATCGTCGAGAATGTCGGCGAGGGCCTCGAGTTTGGCCTCGCTGCCGAGCATGATCTCGCGTGCGCGCTGGCGCGCGAGCAGCGCCTTGCGGGCCTCGGGGTCGTTGCCCGACCGTTTGACGAGTTCTTGGTAGTCCGAGCCGCTTTGCATCCGGATGTTCGAGCGCGCGAGGTAGTTCGTGAAGACGTCCTGCTTGCGGTCGTACTCCTCGCGTTCGTCGGGCGTGAGTGTCACCTCGAGGCGCTTCAGATCGTAGGCCGCGAGGTGGTCGCCGGCCAGTTCGCCGACGTCGACGCGGGAAACCAGCGGGCCGACGATGTCCTCGATCACCTCGTGGGCATCGTCGGGACGTTCGAAGGTGGCAGTGAGCCCCAGCCGTGCGGGGGCAGCGAGCAGGCGTGCGATCTCGCGATACCCCTCGCCGCCGAGGTGGTGGACTTCGTCGAAGACGACGAACCCAAACCGGTCGCCCACGGCGTCAGCTTTCAGATACGCCGAGTCGTACGTCGAGACGGTGATCGCCTCTATGCGTTGCTCGCCGCCGCCGAAGCGACCGATCTCACAGTCAAACTCGGATTCGAGTTCCCGTTGCCACTGCTCGAGCAAGTCGATCGTCGGCACGACGACAAGCGTCGGCACCGAGAGCCGTTCGATCGCTTTCAGGGCGATGACAGTCTTCCCGCTGCCGGTCGGGAGTTCGAGGACGCCCGCAGGTGCACGCGCGAGCGAGTCAGTACCGTTGCTGTCGGTCCAGCGATCCGTCTCGAGCCATGTGTCGAGGGCCTCTCGTTGGTACTCGCGGAGTTCGTACGCCGACTCGAGCGCCGGCAGCGACTCGAGATCGAGGACGCGGTCGTCGATTCGGCCGTGCTCGGCATCGAGCGCGCGTCGAAGGGCAGCGTAGCGAAACGCTGGCACTCGCCAGCTGTCGGTTCGGGGATCGGCCTCGAGGCCGGAGACCGACTCACGAACGGCGGCCAGCGCGTCGGACTCGAGGCCGTCGATTCGAACAGTGCCATCTTCGTACCGGAGCGCCGGTGGCGCATCTGTGGCGTCGTCTTGGGGCCGCCTCACGACCGATGCTCCGGGTGGGAGCAACAAATACAGTCTGGTGTCTCGAGCGCCTCGAGCGGCGGTGCCGTCGGCTACCGATGGAGTGGCCGACTCGAGCGGCGCAGACGGGAACCCGGTAGTGCCCAGCGCACCGTACCTCAACCCTTTTATTACCGCTGTTCGTTGACTGGCACATGAGCGAAGACGAGGGCACGAACGCGACGGCCCAGGGTGTCCCGTCCGAGGAGCAATCCGACGACGGCGAGACGGCCGACGTCGAGTCTGACGCGGCCGGCGACGCTGACTCGCCCGACACGGACACACCAACCGAGGACGAACCACAAGCCGAACCGTCCGTTTCAGACGACGAGGCGGCCATCGCCCCGGAAACGAGCGACGACATCCAGGAACTTCTAGAGGAGATCAGCGAGCACGACGACGACCTCGCCCACCAGGTCAGCGCTATCGTCGAGGATGCTCGCGAAGTAAACGCCACTGTCACTGACCAGCGCGAGGAACTCGAGGATCTCTCCGAGCGCGTCGAGGAACAGGCCGAAACCATCGGCGAGTTGCAGGACGACCTCGAGGCAGCCGAAGCTGAAGTCGACGACCTCAAGGGTCGGCTCAAGCGCAAACAGGCCGACTTTCAGAACTACAAGAAACGCGCAAAAAAGCGCCAACAGCAGATCAAAGACCGGGCCACTGAGGATCTCGTCGAACGGCTGCTTGGCGTCCGCGACAACATGAAACGCGCCTTGGAGGAAGAAAGCGGCGACGCCGACAGCCTCCGTGATGGCGTCGAGATGACGCTTCGAGAGTTCGACCGCGTGCTCGAGGACGAGAACGTCTCTGAGATCGATCCCGAACCCGGCACCGAGAGCGACCCACAGCGCCACGAAGTGATGATGCGCGTCGATAGCGCCCAGCCCGAGGGGACCATCGCCGACGTCTTCACGCCCGGCTACGAGATGGGTGAAAAAGTTATCCAGAACGCACAGGTGACCGTCTCGAACGGCGAACTCGAGGCCGATGTGGACGAAGACTCCCCGGCAGCGACCGACAGCGACGATAGCGACGCCGGCGACGAGGCCGCGACCGAGGAAACGGCCGACTGACGGACGCTACCGACGGCTGACAGTTCTGCCCCGATTTTCCGGTATTTTGTTTCGACCGTCTAAACCCCTCGAGAGTGGCTTCTATCGCCGTTTCCGATCATTTTATTCGGCTCACAAAACGCCCTAGTAAGCTTTAAAACAAAGTGCGCACAATAGCCCCCCACGATGGCGAGCAACAAAATTCTCGGAATTGACCTTGGGACGACGAACAGCGCGTTCGCGGTGATGGAAGGTGGCGATCCGGAGATCATCGTCAACGCAGAAGGTGAGCGGACGACGCCCTCCGTCGTCGCGTTTACCGACGACGACGAGCGACTCGTCGGCAAACCGGCGAAAAATCAGGCGATTCAGAACCCCGAAAAGACGATCGCCTCGATCAAACGCCATATCGGCGAAGACGACTACACCGTCGAGATCGACGACGAGGAGTATACGCCCGAGCAGATTTCGGCGATGATCCTCCAGAAGATCAAACGCGACGCCGAAGAGTATCTCGGTGATGAGGTAGAGAAAGCCGTCATCACGGTCCCCGCATACTTCTCGGACCGACAGCGCCAGGCGACCAAAGACGCCGGCGAGATTGCCGGCTTCGAGGTCGAGCGCATTATCAACGAGCCAACCGCCGCGTCGATGGCCTACGGCCTTGACGACGACTCCGACCAGACCGTGCTCGTCTACGACCTCGGTGGTGGCACCTTCGACGTCTCGATTCTCGACCTCGGCGGCGGTGTCTACGAAGTCGTCGCAACGAACGGTGACAACGACCTCGGTGGCGACGACTGGGACGGGGCCATCATCGACTGGCTCGCCGAGGAGTTCGAGGCCGAACACGGTATGGACCTTCGCGAGGACCGTCAGGCCCTCCAGCGGCTCAAAGACGCCGCCGAAGAGGCCAAGATCGAACTCTCCTCGCGCAAGGAGACCGAGATCAATCTGCCGTTTATTACGGCCACCGACGACGGCCCGATCCACCTCGAGGAGTCGCTCACGCGAGCGAAATTCGAGTCGCTCACGCAGGATCTGATCGACCGTACCGTCGAGCCGACCGAGCAGGCACTCGAGGACGCCGGCTACGAGAAAGACGACATCGACGAGGTCCTGCTGGTCGGTGGCTCGACTCGGATGCCACAGGTCGGCGAGAAGGTCGAAGAACTCACCGGCAAGGAGCCCCAGAAGAACGTCAACCCCGACGAGGCCGTCTCGCTCGGCGCGGCGATTCAGGGTGGCGTCCTCGGCGGCGAGGTCGACGACATCGTCCTGCTCGACGTCACGCCACTCTCGCTGGGTATCGAGGTCAAAGGCGGCCTCTTCGAGCGACTCATCGAGAAGAACACGACGATTCCGACCGAAGAGTCGAAGATCTTCACGACCGCGGCGGACAACCAGACCTCCGTGCAGGTCCGGGTCTTCCAGGGCGAGCGTGAACTCGCACAGAAAAACGAGATGCTCGGTGAGTTCCACCTGACCGACATCCCGCCAGCTCCGGCAGGCACCCCACAGATCGAGGTCACGTTCTCCATCGACGAGAACGGCATCGTCAACGTGAGCGCAGAGGACAAGGGCACCGGCGCAAGCGAGGAAATCACCATCGAGGGTGGCGCTGGGCTTTCCGACTCCGAAATCGAGGAGATGCAGGCCGAAGCCGAGAAGCACGCCGAGGAGGACAAGCAGAAACGCGAGCGCATCGAGGCCCGAAACACGGCCGAAGCGACGATCCAGCGCGCCGAAACGCTACTCGAGGAGAACGAAGAGGAAGTCGACGACGACCTCCGTGGAGACATTGAGGCAGCCGTCGAGGAACTCGAGGAAACGATCGACGACAGCGATGCGGACGCCGAAGACATCGAAGCCGCGACTGAGAGCCTGAGCAAGGAACTGCAGGAGATCGGCAAGCAGATTTACCAGCAACAGGCTGGAGCCGCAGGCGCTGGCGGTGCAGCCGGTGGTGCTGGCGCCGCAGGTGCCGGCATGGGCGGCATGGGTGGCGGTCCAAACCCAGGTCCAGGCGGCGCAGCAGCCGACGAGGGCGAGGAGTTCGTTGATGCGGACTTTGAAGACGTTGACGAAGACGAGGACTGAAAGGACGAGTCTTCGTCGGCTCGGAAGGTGAACGAAGTGAGCCTTCCGTCGTTTCGAAACGTGAGCGAAGCGAACGTTTCGAAGTGAACGAAGACGACGAAGACTGAGTCGTTTCTTCGGCGATCTTGCCGTCCCGTAAGCGGTAACCGTGATATCGGTGTACTGCATCGTCTTGCCGGAGGCCTCTCACCCAGTCGAAAATATTCACATCAGTTTCGATCGCCCGCAGGTTCGTGGTGCATTCGCGCGCTGTCTCTTCTATAATATCGCTCGCACTACACCGACCGCGACAGCGACGATGGCCGCGTGATAAATCAGCGTTGACGTAAACGCAAAGAACACAAGCTTCGCGACGGGGTAGCGAGCGATCCCTGCTGGAAGGAGGATCAGCCCGCGGAGGTACGGAACGAAGTTCGTGACGAACACGCCGACACCGCCGTACTGCTTGAACCACCGTTCCGCCTGGTCGATTCTGTCGGGAGAGATACGAATTCGCGGCGACGATTGAATCGTTGATAATCCGTCGCGACGGGCGATATAATAAATGATGAACTGGCCGGCGACGTAGCCAGCCGTCGACACAGAGATAATCACAGCAGTTTCGCTGCGGCTTGCGGAGATTGCCAGCACGTATCCAGGAAGGATCACCGTCGTAGGGATCGGCTTCCCTACGAATGCCCCCTTCAACAAGAAGAATACGAACAGAGCCGGCAAGCCGACGTGCAGGAGAAGATCAAACATCGCATCGACGATCGCTTCAAGCATTCGAAGTCTGCCCGTGGTTTGGGACAGAGCATGATAAAACATCATTCACCGGTAGAATCCTGTCGACATCGCAGAACCGTTCGCCTCGCTTACGTTTCGAAGACGAAGTCGACTCCGTACTTCGACGTTGCAATCGGAGTGTGCGACTCGAGCCAGCTCCAAAACTCACAGAGAGCGGACTCACCGTAGCCGGCGAGTGGGCAGCAGCCAGCGAGCGATGCCGTGTCAGTGAATCGAAATAGCACCGACACGGCGGCGTCCACGCGGAACGTTCGTTTCAAGTGGCTCAACCGAGTATCGGTGTGACAACGAATGAGCGAGGACTTCTATGACGTGCTCGGTGTGAGTTCCGACGCGTCGGCTGAGGAGATCAAACAGGCGTACCGGACGAAGGCCACGGAGTACCATCCGGACGTCAGCGACGACCCTGACGCCGAGGAGAAATTCAAGAAGATCCAGAAGGCAAAGCAGGTCCTGACCGATGAAGAAAAACGTCAGGCCTACGACCGAATGGGTCACGACCGCTACGAACAGGCCGAAAAGCACGGCTTCGACGCAAGCGACGCCGGTGCCGGCGGGATGGGCGGTGGCCCGTTCGGTGGTATGGGCGGCGGTGGCGGCATGGGTGGCGGCGGCCTCGGCGATATCTTCGAGCAGGTCTTCGGCGGCGGTGGGGGCCGCGGTCGGCGTCGGCCACGGAAAGGTCGGGACCTCCGAACCGAACTCGAGATCGATCTCGAGCAGGCGTTCGACGGAGCCGAAAAGCAGTTTACCGTCGAACGACCCGAGGAGTGTGAGTCCTGTGATGGAAGGGGCCATCCAGCAGATGCAGACGCCGAAACCTGTCCGGAATGTCAGGGCCGGGGGCAGGTCACACAGGTCCAGCAGACGCCGCTGGGGCGGGTCCAGCAGACGACGACGTGTCCACGCTGCGATGGCGAGGGGACACTGTACTCCGAGACCTGTGACGACTGTCACGGCGAGGGCTACGTTCGCAGCGAGGCAACGCTGACCGTCGAGGTTCCGGCGGGCATTCAGGACGGCCAGACGCTCCGGATGGAAGGCGAGGGTGCGCCCAGCCCCGAGGGCGGCCGTCGTGGCGACCTGCTGATCGACGTCTCGGTTCGTGACCACGAGTTGTTCGAGCGCGAGGGCGACGACCTCCGACACCGACTCGCCGTCTCGTTCCCACAGGCGACCTTCGGCGACACCGTCACGGTGCCGACACTCGATGGCTCCGTCGAGTTCGACATCCCCAAAGGAACCCAGAGTGGGGAAACCTTCCGCCTCGAGGGGAAGGGCATGCCTCGACTCCGCGGCCGCGGACAGGGTGACCTCTACGTGAAAGTCCAGATCGTCACCCCCGAGAATCTGAACGACGAGCAGCGCGACGCGCTCGAGGCCTTTGCCGAGGCCGGCGGCGACGAGATCGACGTCAAGGAAGGCTTCTTCGAGAAGATCAAGCGGGCGTTCTAAGCCGTCGTTCGTCCACTATAGTAGCCACTGAAAGTCAGTGCGCACCCGATCGCACGACAGCTGTGCGGTCGATGTGCAAACCGTTTCAGTTGTTACTATAGCCTGAGACAGTCTGTTGGCAGTCAGTTCCGGCGCGACCACGAGCTGTCCCTCGGTCGTGCCAGGACATCGGGACAGCAGACTGTATGGCCCGTTTACCGGGCTATCTCGAGATCTCGCTGTTTTCTCCTACGCGTCGCGTCTCGAGACACAGCGATCGATCCCGCGTTCGAGTACCGATACGTTCGCCAACGGAAGTGTCATGGTAACGTTCAACATTGACTATGGCCGATGCGACCGTACTGTGGGACGGAGACCCATGTCAGCACAACAGATCCTGCTCCTCGCCGGCGACTACGTCGAGGACTACGAGGTAATGGTTCCGTTTCAGGCACTCGAGATGGTCGGCCACGACGTCCACGCGGTCTGTCCGGAGAAGTCGGCCGGCGACACCTGTCCGACCGCCGTCCACGACTTCGAGGGCGACCAGACGTACACCGAAAAGCCAGGGCACAACTTCGAGTTGAACCACGATTTCGACGCCGTCGACCCCGCCGAGTACGACGCGCTGGTCGTCCCGGGCGGTCGCGCGCCCGAGTATCTCCGAACGTACGACGAGGTGCTCGAGATCGTCCAGCACTTCTTCGAAGCCGAGAAACCCGTCGCCGCGGTGTGTCACGGCGTCCAGATCCTCGCCGCCGCGGACGTCCTCGAGGGCCGAACCTGTACCGGCTATCCAGCGCTCGAGGCGGACGTCCGCGGCGCTGGCGGCGAGTGGACGGGCGAGGTGACTCGCGACGAGAATCTGGTGACGGGACAGGCGTGGCCGGACCACCCCGAGTGGCTCGCCGAGTTCTTAGCGTGTCTCGGCACCGACATCGACCACGCCGACACCGCCCCCGCAGCCGCGGACGACTGATGCGGTCTGCTGTCCCGATGTCCCGGCACGACCGCAGGACGGGTCGCGGTCGCGCCGAAACTAATTGACAGGAGACCGTCTGACACCGACTCGAGCAGCCGACGATCAGCGCGGACTCGCCGTCGTATGAGGGGCTGTCGTCGGCCGCGAGTCGGCGCGCTTTTTTCGGCTGGGTACTGAGTGGCACGTATGACCGCCGTGACAGTCGACGAGCTACTCACGCGTGAACTTCGGGACGATCGCACGGCACTCGTCGATGCGACGGGCCGGGAGTTCGACCACCACTGGCTGTGTACGACGTCCTGGAAAGCCGGGAACTTCCTGCGACATTCGGGCGTTCGAAAGGGTGTCACCGTCGGCATCGTCGGCGAGAATCCGCTCGCCTTACTCGCCTTCTTTGGCACCGCGATGCTCGAGGGGACCGCACGGTTCGAGCCACCGACCGACCTCACGGATGAAGACGGTTTCCGGGCGCTTGTAGCACCGGTCGACGACCTCGAGGCCGGGACCTACGACCTTCCGCGTGGTGCCCAGCGGGTTGGCTACGGGTCGAAACCGAACGAACCCGATATCCACCACTTCGATGCGGGCGTCTGGAGCGAGAACCCCTCGTTCCCACCGCTGGATATCGACCCCGAGACGGCGATCCTGACCGATGGCGATCGGACGATCAGCCACGAACAGGCACTCGAGGCCGCGAGCGAACTGATCGACGAGTACGATATCGAGGCCGGCGACCGCGTCGTCGTTCGGGAACCGCTGTCGGACCCTCGAGCCGTGATTGCGGGTGTCCTCACACCGCTGCTCGCAGAGGGTGTGATCGTGCTGGCAGACGAGGAGACGACAACGAAACAGGGTGTGTATGCGGTCTCGAGCGAGTCGGCACCTGAGCCGAATCGAATCGAGCTGGACGACGTGTCGCTTTCGTAAGACGCGATATCGCTTCGTCGGCGGGCGACGCCGAGAACGATCCGTTTTTGCCGTGATTTCCCCAATCGCTTCCATGGAGAGACTCCTCGAATCGCTGGATGACGCGCCGATTATCGACAAAGACGGTTACGAGTACCTCGTACACCCGATCAGTAACGGTGTGCCGAGGCTCGATCCTGATCTGTTGCGGGAGGTCGTCGTCGAAGTCATGCGAACGATCGACCTGAACGTCGACAAGATCGTCGCCCCCGAGGCGATGGGTATTCACCTCGCGACCGCACTGTCGCTGCAAACCGACATTCCGCTGGTCGTCATCCGCAAACGACCGTACGGCCTCGAGGGCGAGGTGTCCTTGCATCAACAAACAGGTTACTCGGAGTCTGAGATGTACATCAACGACATCGAGGCGGGAGACCGTGTCGTCATCGTCGACGATATGCTCTCGACGGGCGGGACGCTGGCGGCCATCTGTAACGCGTTGGATGACATCGGTGCCGAGATCGTCGATATCGCCGTCGTCATGCGGAAGGTTGGGCCGTCCGAACTGGACGACACCGAGTTCGAGGCGACGAGCCTGATCGATATCACCGTCGAAGACGGTGAAGTGACCGTTCACTGACCATTTCGCGTCTACCGAGACATGCGACTAGCGAATCGAACGAACGCCTCGAGGCGACGAACCGAGAACTCGAGATGCGGGACCGACCTGTGGGCGACGACTCGGAAATACATACACATTTGTGCACAAAATCGCCGGTGGATAGCTCCCTGATAAGCGTATATACGAGACTTTTTGTAAGTCAACTCGTTACGGGTCGCGTATACATGTCGAACGAGACGGACGGGAGCATTCAACTCGAGTACGAGATTGACGACAGGCCGCCGTGGCCGAAATCGATCCTTCTAGGATTGCAACATGTCGCAGTGATGATCGTCCCGGCGACCGCCGTGGCGTTCGTCGTCGCCGGCGGCGTCGGCCTCGATGCTGCCGACACGGCCTACATCGTACAGATGGTGCTCCTGTTCTCCGGGCTAGCAACGGTCGTGCAGGCCTACACCGTCGGCCCTGTCGGGGCACGGCTGCCGATCGTGATGGGCTCGAGTTTCACGTTCGTCGGCGCGGCGATCACGATCGGTGTCGACTACGGGATGGCTGCGGTGTTCGGGGCGATTCTCGTCACCGGGTTCACGGTCGAGGGACTCATCGGCTGGCAGTTCAAGCGCATCAAACCCTTCTTCCCGCCACTGGTGACCGGCCTCGTCGTCGTCATCATCGGGCTGTATCTCATTCCGGTCGGTATGGATTACGCTGCAGGTGGTGCCACAGCGGAGGAAGCCGGTGAGTTCGGTGCACTCCACCACATCGGACTGGCTGCGCTCGTATTGGCGATCGCTGTGGGGCTCAACATGTTCACTGCGGGCGTCACACGACTGTTGAGTATCCTCGCCGCCATCGGTGTCGGCTACGCGGTCGCCGTCGTGGCTGGACTCGTCGATTTCTCGCCCGTGGGCGACGCAGCTTGGATCGCCGTTCCCTCACCGACCCGGTTCGGCTTCGAGTTCGAGCCGGTCGCGATCGTCGTCTTCGCCTTCCTCTTTCTCGTTTCCGCGATGGAAACGGTCGGCGATATGTCTGGTGTGACGGCTGCTGAGGGTCGTAACCCGACCGATAAAGAGTTCCGCGGCGGGCTGTTCAACGACGGCATTCTGAGTTCGCTCGGCTCAATCTTCTCTGCGTTTCCGATTACGTCGTTCTCACAAAACGTCGGTATCGTCAACTTCACCGGCGTGATGAGCCGCCACGTCGTCGGCATCAGCGGCGTCATTCTCGCGGTTCTTGGTCTCAGCCCAAAAG
Source organism: Natronorubrum sp. A-ect3 (assembly GCF_041821125.1). Lineage (NCBI taxonomy): Archaea > Methanobacteriati > Methanobacteriota > Halobacteria > Halobacteriales > Natrialbaceae > Natronorubrum > Natronorubrum sp. A-ect3. Next base: position 1,008,094 of record NZ_JBGUBB010000002.1, read on the forward strand.
TCGGTGCCGTCGTCACGACCATCCCCAGTGCGGTCTTCGGCGGTGCCGTCTTGCTGATGGTCGGCATGGTCGCCGCAAGCGGCGTCCGGTTGATCGTTCTGCACACCGAACTCGACCGACGAAACATGGTCATCGTGGCCGTCTCGCTTGGCCTCGGGCTCGGCGTCGCGACGACGCCTGAAGCGCTCTCGGGACTTCCGAACGCAGCAGAAACGTTCTTCGGGGAACCCGTTATCATGACGGCGCTGTCAGCACTCCTGCTCAACACGTTCGTTCCGGGCGAACAGAGCCCCCTGTTCGACGCCGTCTCCTCGAGTCCGGCGCCAGAGGCCGCCGCCGGTCCCAGCGACGATTAACCCCGTCGTGTGAACCGCTTCGGGAGGAGATCCCGAGGGACTCACCTCGTTCACCTGTCGCTGATTCCGATCGTCCCGGCAGATTCAACGTCAAGCCTGTCAGCTGTCGCTGCAAAAACGGTTCGTTCGCTCGCCGGTCGACTGGAGCCGGGAACTCGAGTCCGACGACTGACTGCGGGTGCAAACGACTGGGCACAACGCCTGCGTGTTCGGGGCTGACGACTATGGAACTGCCTGGTACGTGTTCCAGTATGGAGACCACTGTCGACCACATCGACGACCTCGAGGAACTGTTCTACCACAAACTCGCTCAGCAGTATTACATCGAAGAGGAACTCGTCGGGACGTTAGACGAGATGGCGATCAATGCGACCAACGATCGGCTGAGCGACGGCTTCGCCGACCACCGCGACGAAACCCGAACACAGATCCGGCGACTCGAGGACGTGTTCGCCGCGCTCGATCGACCGGCAGAACGACGCGAGGCCCCGATCCTCGACGCGCTCGAGGAAGAACGAGCGACGGTCGAAAACGCCATCGAAGACGACGACCTGCGCAACATGGTGTATCTGAACGCAGGGATGATGACCGAGCGCATCGAGATGACGGCCTACGAGGGACTGACATCGATCGCGGGCCAGCTCGGCTACGATGACGAGATCCGAAAACCGCTCGCGTCGAACCACGACGAGGAGAAGTCTGCCTACCGAGAACTGTCGGCGATGGAGACCGCGGCGGATATGAAGTCGCTGTGGGATCGACTGACGCCATCCTGAGTGGGGCTCACGTTTCGATGTGTCTCGCCCCTCGTGGCTGGACGTGACACGTGGTGGAACCAGCGGCTACAAGATCGATCACGTCGAACCCAAGCGCGTGCAACTCGAGTGCGTCTTCTTTGGGCCGTTTCGGGACGTGACTGGCGAAAAGATCGTCATCCACGAGACGGATGCCGAGACCGTCGGCGAGCTGCTCGTCGAACTCGAGACAGCGTACCCGGCTCTCGAGGGTCAACTGGTCGACGAGGATGAAGGCGAACTGGTCGGGAAGACGGTTGTCACCAAGAACAAGCGAAACGTCACGCACATCGACGGCCTCGAGACGGCCCTCGACTCGACGGACGTGATTCGGCTGGTGCCGTCAGTGTACGGTGGGTAACCGACCTCACCAGACACACCGCCGTTGATAGCGGTGTACGGACAGCGACTCGCCTCGGCTCCCGCCCGACCCCACTCGCTCGGCTCCAGCATTCTTTGCATGAGTATGCCACCCACGAGTATTATTTCCTCGAGAACGTACACTGGGCGTACTGCCGGACGATAGCAAGTTCGGCAACCGACCCAGCACCGTTTCCGAACACGATTGGTGGGTCACGCACGCTCGAGGGAGAGAACGCACTCGGATACCTGACCCAATTGGCGTCGTCGAGTGTCACGCCTCGACGACCCGCCGACGCGTTCACACTCCTGCGTGACCCCCTCACTGTGGTTCGATCGCGGCTGTTTTTTCGCGACGACTGGACAGGCTCGCCAGGCTAGATGCGCCCAGTCAAACTGAGCTCGCGAGAACAGCTATCGCGCGACCGTCGTGTGATGGCGTTGCAGTGACGGTCACTCTCGACTCTCGTCTGTGGCTGGTGCGAGCGACTCGAGCGCTGACTCGGGCACGAGCCCGTCTTCGGACCAGCCACGTGCATCGTAGTACTCGGTGATCGAATCCTCGAGATCCGGGATCTCGTAGGGGAGTTCGTCGTCGTCACGGTCGAACCCGCGCTGGTTGTTGAAATGACGCTCGAGCTGGACGGTTCGCGCACCGACCTCCATAAGCGCTGCATAATCGGCATCGAAGAGCGTCTCGAGGCGCTCGTCGGTGACGTAGTCGTCTCCGAAGGCACAGACGATCCCCGTGTCGCGAAACGCGTTATGATTTTCCTCGGCGACGAGCGTTTCGGCTTTGCCGAGTGTTCCCTGTGGGTCGAGTTGCCCGCTGTACTCGAGACTCAACAGGCTCGCATACATGTGGTCTGCGCCGCGATTCGCGACGGCGTAGGACAGCCCCTGGCCGTGGAGGACGCGACCGTCGTGGGCGGCAAACTCCACCCCCTTGACAGTGTAGTCCTCGACACCGAGCTCGTCGTGACAGCGGGCGACGCCCTCCGCGAGTTGCTCTCCCACGCCATCTCGAGTCGCGATTTTCTCGACGAGGTCCTGAGCGAGGGCAGCGTTTCCGAACTCGCCTTCGCTTGCGAGGTACGCAGCGACGGTAACACCCGCGGAGATAGTGTCCATGCCGAGCGTGTCACACAGCTCGTTCGCTCGCATGACGTCGACGATATCACCGACGCCCTGCAGCGAGCCGAAGGCGTAGACGGTCTCGAACTCCGGCCCTTCGGTCTCGACGCCGGTCGCCTCGTCCCGCGTCGGGAGCTTGCAGGCGTACGCACAGGCCGAGCACGCTCCTTTCGTGTACTTCTTTTCCTCGACGGCGTCGCCACCGATGGCAGCGACGTCCTCGAACTCGTACCCCTCGAAGTACCGTGTTGGGAGCGAGAAGTTGTCGTTGATAAACTCGGTGCCACCCGTCGTTCCCTGTCGGCGCATTCGGTCGTCCGACTGGGCAGCCTCCCGATGAATCTCCATCTCCGGCGGGTTTGGAATCTCGAGTGGCGGAGCCACGTCGCCGTCGAACGTGACGCATTTGACGTTCTTCGAACCCAGAACAGCACCGAGGCCGCCACGCCCGAACGCTCGCGAGTCGAACGTCATCACGGACGCAAACCGAACCAGGTTCTCGCCTGCCGGGCCGATCGCGATGCAGTGTTCGGGGCCGAGGTCGTGATGGTCGCTCATATAGTCGGAGGTTTCGGGAACAGTCGCACCCTCGAGTTCCGGCACGTCCTCGAATTCGACGCCAGTGTCTGTGACGTGGATGGCGAGCAGTTCGTCGCTCTCGCCTGTCACCTCGAGGACGCTGTATCCCGTCGCAACGAAGTTGCGTGAGAGATACCCTCCGGCGTTGGTCGAAACCAGCCCGTCAGTCAGCGGCGAGAGGCCGGTCATGTTCATCCGCCCGGTAAAGGACATCTGGGACTGCTGGAGTGGCCCCGTCGAAAGATAGACCCGGTTCTCGGGACCGAACGGATCCGCATCGAACGGAATTCGCTCGTGGGCGAGTGCCGTCGCCGTCGCGCGACCGCCGACGGTGGCTTCGAGGACGTCGTCGATTACCGTCTCACGTGTGGTCCGTTCACCGGCATCGACGGTGAGCAGTGGCCCTGTAGCAGACAGCATACTCACATGGTTTGAGACCGTGCTCCTTAGCTGTACGCGCCGCTTTCAGCCGGTTGACGACACGGATAGTCAGCAACTTCAACATTCCAGTGACGGTCCATAGCCACCCAGTACCAGAATACCCTCTAGTAACAACTGAACCGATGGCCACACGCGTCGCACAGCCGTCGTGCGATGCGGTGTGCAGTGGCCACTGTAATGACAGTTGGTGGTCAGTAGCAACGGTCGCTATCGCCAGCTAGAAAAAGCTTTGAGACCGGGGCAAATACAACCCCAGCGATGCAGTACGACGCGGTCCTGTTCGACTTCGATGGGGTCGTAGTCGAGACGCCCTCGTCCCAGCGGATGTACGACGCACTTGGACGAACATACGAGAAGCTCGGACGCTCTGGCCCCGTCGCAGCGACGCTTCAGGAACTCATGCACGGCGACTTCGAGTCAATCGCTGACCGCTGTCGACGCCTCGAGATCGACACCGACACGTTCTGTACCCAGGCGGCCCGCGAGATGGTTCGAGCCCAGCTCTCGGAGGTCGAGAACGGGCTGCGGTCGATGTATGACGACGTCAGTACCGTTCGCTCGCTTTCGGTCCCGCTCGGAATCGTCAGCGACAACCACCCAACCGTCGTCTCGCGGCTGCTCGATCGCTTCGGCCTGCGATCGGTGTTCGAGACCGTCTACGGCTGTCCCCTGACGCCGGAAGGGTTCTCCCGCCGGAAACCCGACCCGACGAACATCGACCGCGCGATGGACACCCTCGAGGCCGAGTCGGCGCTGTACGTCGGCGACCGGGCGATCGATGTGCAGGCCGCCCACAACGCGGCGATCGATTCGGCGCTGCTGACGCGCTCGAGTGAGTCGCCAGCGGACGACGCTGCCGACATCGAGCCGACGTATCGGCTGTCGTCGCTCACGCAACTGCCGGCAGTGCTCGAGTAGCCGGCTGCCAGTTTCGAGCCCGCAAGCGAACTGCCGTGTGTGGCCCTCATACCGTCGAACAGAACTCTATGAAGAGCGTTCGCCGAACGGGTACGGCGAATTCTCACAATATAGTAACAACTGCAGCTATTTACACACTGATCGCACAGCCGTCGTGCGATCAGTGTGCAGTGACTTGCAGTGGCTACTATAGTTCTGTCCGGCAGTATCTGTCCTGATCGATTCGGACGGATCCTGGGACCGAGCCAGTTATACACGCTGATTGCTGAATTCTGGTGTGGTCCCTGCCGAATCGAATACGTCCGCAGAATCCGACTCATTGCAGAGTCACAGCTATCGTATCACCGTCGATGACGGTCGCGAGTCGTTTTTCGCACTGAGTATCGAAGACGCCTCGAGTGAAGAGGCGTGGCTTATGTCTGATACCGTCGTCGCACTGGAGAACATGCGATAAGTACCGACCGAATCATCAGTGTTCCGTCTGCTTCTCTCGAACCACCCACAACAGCTGTCACCGGCCTCGAGACGTGACGGCGCGACAACACTCGGTTCGCCGATAGAAAACCGCTTCAGAACGCACGCCGTTGCCCCACTCGATGAGGCGTCGGATGTTTCTGACCGCTGGTGGCGTTCTCGCGGGGACAGTTACAGCAGGGGTCGTAAGCCGGCCGTCGGCGAACGAACACCTGCTGGGAGCGGCGCGCGAACCCAACAGCGCAGGCGAGCCCCAGCGAGTGACGGAAACGATTCTTCCCGGCACTGCCCACGAGACGCAGCTGTACGAGGTCGATGCACCGCAAACTGGTCCGACGGCGATGGTGTTCGGGGGCGTCCACGGCGACGAGCGAAGCGGGATCGACGTTGCCCACGAGATTACCGACTGGTCACCCGACGCAGGGACACTCGTCGTCGTCCCTGAAACCGACCGCGTGGCCGTCGACAACGACGAGCGTGAGGGTATCGACGGCGACCTGAATCGTCAGTTTCCGACCGACAGCGAGCCGGTGAGCGAACTCGCGCGTGGGATCTGGAACGCCGTCGAAGCCCACGATCCCGACGTCGTTCTCGATCTCCACCGATCGCTCGGGATCTACGGATTACACCGAGAGTACGTGGGACAGGCGATCTTTCACTCGCCGAACGCCCACGGTGGCGCACTCGCCGACGCGCTCAACGACGACGGCGTCCCGTGGTACCTGCCGTTGCATCGGTTTACCGCCCGGGAGACGTCGCTCTCGGGCTCGTTGCTCTTCCAGAAGGCGGCCCGCGAACTCGAGACGAGTGCGTATCTCTTCGAGACGACCGAGTTCCTCCTCGACCGCGAAACGAAAGTCGACCTCACGCGACTGGCAACGGCGCACGTCCTCGCGCTGCATGGACTGCTCGAGGTCGAGGTGGTGCGATGACAGGGCTGTTTCGACGGGCGCTCTCGAGTCCCGCAACGATCGCGACGTGGCTGTTGCTCGTCGTCCCGTTCGCGCTGGGCTGGCTCTCGACGGCGCTGTACTCACCGCTTTCGCTGCCGGGCTATCTGCTCTATGGCCTCGGGACAGCCGTCGGCAACGCCATCGCGCCGCGCTTTGAGTTCTGGCTCTACTGGGTTCCGTTTCTCGCTGGCTGTTGTGCGGTGTCCGTCGTCGTCGGCGTCGGCTACGAGTGGTGGCGCGACTGGACGGATGCGGGCTCGAGTGGTCGTCGTCGACAGTGAGCTGACCGCCGACCGGTCACGCTGGCCGCCAGCATCGGGTCGCTCGAGACAGCCTTGCCGCGAATCAGTCCCTTTTTACGCCGTGGTGGGGAATCATCGGTTATGAGCTTCGAGGAAGACGACCACGTCGTCCTGCACGACGAGCACAGCGAGTTCGATGGAGAGACCGGCACCATTACGCAGGCGATGGAGTCGATGTTCGGTGACGTCACCTACACGATCAGCTTCGAGGACGGACAGGAAGCCGGCGTTCCCGAGGATGCCCTCGAGGCAGCCGACGTGGACGACGAAGACGACGAAGACGAATAAGCGAGTTCCAGGGAGCACAACGGGCTCCCATCAACTCGAACCGCACCCGTATCACACAGATGCCACAGATCCCGCTTCACTACGTCGATTTACGCACGTTCTGTTACGCCACCGAGGACGAGAAACGCGTCGAGGAGGCGCTCCGAACCTTCCTCCCCGAGGAGTTCGAGATTGAACGCGTCGAGAGCGAAGGCCACTACGGCGACCGCATTCTCGTTCTCTCAGCACGCGTCGAGAACGCCGACGACATCCGTCACGTCCTCGCTCGACTCGCCGACCTCGAGTCGTTCGACCAGCTGATCGACGAACTCGACGAGCGGGTCACCGAGAACACCGAACTCTTCTTGCGACTGGACAAGCAGGCGGCCTTCGGCGGCGATATCCGTCTGGGTGATGGAATCACCTTCCGTGGCAAGGTCGAGGCCTACCCGGCAAAGAAAGAACAGGCCGTCGAAAACGCTGAGGACGTTCTCGAGCGACTCCGAGACGAGTCGTAGATCGGCCGGCTGTCGGTTGCTGTCACCTTTCACCGGAGCCGACGGTACAGCCGGAGCAACGCCGAGGTCGCCGTTCCAAAGCCCGGCACTCGAGACGAGACGGCAGCAGCACCGAGCAACAGAAGCCCGCTCCGTTTGCGCCCCTTCGCAAACTCCATGACGGCGTCGAGAAGCGTCGTCACGACGCTTGCGTTTTTCAGCAGGTCCGTTCGGTCGTGTGTCACACTCATTGTGATCGTTCTCACGGCGGCCGTCGACAAACGATGGGTGCTTGCAGGTGTCGGCTAGCCCGTCACAGGGTGCGTTCGCGTGTCAGATCTTCGAGAGCGAGCAGGCACTCGGGCCCTCGAGTCGACCAGTGAGCGCGGCGCTTTTCAGCCCAGCCTGCGACGGCTTTCGTATGCACATCCACGTCGTCGGTGACGATCCGGTTCGGTCAGCCGTCGTCGCCGCGCTCGGAGACGTCGATATCGCCATCGAAGACGCCAGTCCGGACGACCTCGAAGCGGCTCGGTTCGCGGTCGTCAGCGATGTCGCTGGCTCGGCGACGTTCACGCGGGCGAACGAGGCTGCACAGGCGGGCGGAACTCCGTGGATCGCCGTCGAAATCGGCGGTGTCGGCGGCTACCCGATTGCTGACGTCGACGCGGCCGTCTCGGGCTTTGCCCCGGCGACGGGCTGTTTCGACTGTCTCCGCCAGCGTGTCGCGTCGAATCTCGAGGAGGGGGCGATGAGCGACCGACCACAGGCGGATCGCAGCGCTGTCCGACTCGCCGGCGCAGTTGCCGGCCGGGAGTGTGTGCGAGTCCTCTCGGGCGAGGACCAGTCGGTGATCGGGCAGACGGTCGAACTCCCCCACAACAGACGGCGATTCCTTCCGGTGCCGGGCTGTGACTGCCAGACCGAGCCACGATCACGGGCCCTCGAGCGTGACGACGACTCGCTCGGTCTGGATGCGGCCGTCGAACACGCCGAGGCGGCGATCGACGACCGGGTTGGGATCGTCAGGAGTATCGGCGAGGTCGAATCGTTCCCCGCACCGTACTATCTGGCGACGACAGCCGACACGTCGGGCTTTAGCGACGCAAGCGCGCCGACACAGGCCGCCGGCGTCGCCGACGACTGGAACGCAGCGTTGATGAAAGCCGTTGGCGAGGGCCTCGAGCGCTACTGTGCTGGCATCTATCAGAACGACGAGTTCGTCCACGCAAGCGAGGCCGAGTTGGAAACGGCAGTCTCACCGACCGATCTCGTCCGGCCGGACGACGCCCCCGAATACGACTCGAGCGAGACGTACCGGTGGGTTCCGGGCGAGGACCTCGCGACCGGCGAGTCCGTCCATCTGCCCGCCGCGGCCGTCCAGTTCCCCCAGCCCGGCGAGTCGCTCGTGCCATCGATCACGACCGGGCTCGGGCTCGGCTCGTCAACTGTCGACGCCCTGCTGTCGGGACTGACGGAAGTGCTCGAGCGCGATGCGACGATGCTTGCGTGGTACTCGACGTTCGACCCGCTCGGGCTGGCAGTCGACGACGACGCCTTCGCGACCCTCGAGCGCCGTGCCCAAAGCGAGGGGTTGTCGGTGACGCCGCTGCTCGTCACCCAGGACGTCGATGTCCCCGTCGTTGCTGTTGCCGTGCATCGAGAGCCGGCTGCGCTGGATGGCGACATCGAGCCGGGCGACGACGCGTGGCCCGCGTTTGCCGTCGGCTCCGCAGCCGGACTCGACGCCACGGCTGCCGCACGGTCGGCACTCGAGGAAGCCCTCCAGAACTGGATGGAACTCCGGAATTTGGGGCCCGAAGAGGCCGCCGAGGCGTCGGGGGCGATTGGCGAGTACGCCGCCTTCCCCGACGCTGCTCGAGCATTCATCGACGTCGAACAAACGATTCCCGCAGCCAGTGTCGGCCCCGATCAGGTGCCCTCAGGTCAGGAGGCCCTCGAGGCGCTCGTCTCACGGACGGCCGACATCGGCTTGACGCCGTATGCGGCCCGACTGACGACGCGAGACGTCGAGGAGATCGGCTTCGAAGCGGTCCGGGTCGTCGTCCCCGGCGCACAGCCGCTGTTTACCGGGGCGCCGTACTTCGGCGAGCGGGCTGAGCAAGTGCCGACCGATCTCGGATTCGAGCCACGGCTCGAGCGGGCGTTTCATCCGTATCCCTGACTCGCTCGACTCGAGAGCGAAGAACACCGCAGCCGATCGCGTTACTCGTCGGGGTCGCTGTCGGGATCGTCGGTTTCGTTTCCGTCGGGATCGACCGGTTCGCTCGGCGTACCGTCCTCGCCGTCGACGGTCACGTTGTCTTCGTCGTCGCCCCGGTCAACCTCGATCACGAGCTCGTCATCGGTAAACCGGACCATCACGAGTTGGGTGTTCTCCGTCACCGACACTTCTCTGACCTCCACTGCTTCGTCGTCATCGATTCTGGAAACCCGGAAGCTTTGCTCCGTTCGATCTAAGTGCGGTGGCCCAACGGTTTCGTTCGGCGTGATGGAGTAGCTCTGCTCGTAGCTTTGCCGACCCGTCTCACGCTCACGAGCCTCGAGATGGAGGTTGTGTGTGCGTTCGGCTTCGCTGTGGATCTCGATCGGGATGACACCCTGAAATCCGAAATGCTCTTGGACCCCATCGAGACAGCCCGCAAGCCCAGCGGTAGCAGCCACCCCGGCGAACTGAAGTACCCTGCGACGATTCACGCTCGAGAGTCAGGGATGAACGAACGTAGGCGTTACTCTTCAGCTATTTCTCTCGAGCAGTCAGCACTGGCGTATGGTAGACCAGACCGTGTGTTTTTATCCCGTGATAGAGAAACACCCGCGTATGGAGAAAGTCACGATCGACGAGATCGATATCGAACGCAATCCGATGGAGGTCCACTCGGTTCGGCGGCCGATCTCACAGGCACTCGGGATGACGGATTTCGCGATGAACTACTTCGAGCTCGAGCCCGACGAGTCGTTTTCGGGTGGGTTTCACACCCATCACGATCAAGAAGAGGTGTTTTATGTTCAGGAGGGTGTCGCCACGTTCGATACGGAAGACGGTGAGGTGGCCGTCGAGGCCGGTGACGTGATCCGGTTTGCACCGGGAGAGTTCCAGCATGGATACAACGATTCCGACGAGCGCGTCGTCGGATTTGCCTTCGGCGCACCCGGTGCTCGACACGACTGGAGCGAGATCGAATCACTGATCTACTGTCAGGAATGCGAGGAGGAAGTCGGCCACGGGCTCGAACTCATCGACGGGAGTGCCTTCCGGATGACCTGCACGGCGTGTGAGAACACGTTTACGCTCAGCTGATCGCTATCGCCGACCTCGAGCGTCTCGCAGCGTGGTGGCGGGGTGCTGTTCTGGCCACCAGTGTTGAGCGAGTGTCTCAACTGAGACGGGTTCGACACCGACACAACGGCGTCGCTCGATCGGGTGTGAACTGATAGACGCCGCTGACGAGGTCGCCGTCGAAGTGCAGTGGTGTCTCTGTTCAAGAGACAGCTGTTGACATGTTAACGGTCACCTTCTCATCCACAACGAACATGTTACCTAGTATTGCGGCGGACAAGAGCGCTGCAGCGATGGGGAGGCGTCGAAAGAGGGCACGACTGTTCCCTGAATCCAGGTGACTGTCCTCGAATGGGTCGTTCCCGGTCCATAATCAAGCCGACCGCAAGATGACTTCGATACGAGCAATCTAACAATGGCACGAAACGTTACAATGAGCCTGATCGGTGTGCTCTCAGTGGGTGCACTGGTGACGGCAAGTCTCGGGTGGTACAGAACGTTCTCGTTTATCGGCGGGGCGATCATCCTTTCGGTGATCGCGACGTCGACGATCGAGCGAAGCGATAGCGACCCCGACCTGGCCCCGTATACGGGGCTGATCGGCGGACTGGCAGTGTTTTTCCTGATCGGTCTGAGCGGGATCTGGCTGACGTGGGATCCCTCGGTCACCGAATACAGTTATATACTCGGGCTCCCAGTTCCGACGCTTATCTACTTCGGGTTCCTCTGGCTGTTGCCGCTGACAGCAGCGATCTACTACTCGGTGATCTTCGATCGGATCGCCAGTGAGGAGATCGTCAACGACGTCATCGACTCCGCGCGCAAACAGCAGCGCCAGGAGTCGTTTCCGCTGGCACCGAACAGATCGAAGGGTCCCGCAGAAGCGACCGACGGTGGTGAGGTGACCGATGAATAACTTCCTCTCGATGCTGGCGCTCCCGCTCCAGCAAGACGGAATCCCTATCGCTGACGACCCCATCATCATCGCCTTCGGAGCAGCGTACCTGCTGGTCGTTCTCGCGATCGGAGCCTGGGGATGGATGCAGACGGAGTCGACAAGTGACTTCCTGATCACCGGCAAGAGCATCGGAACGTGGGTGCTTGCGATGACCGCGTTCTCGGTGATCCAGTCCGGCTTCGGCTTCGTCGGTGGCCCCGAACTCGTCTACTCGTTCGGGACGACGGCGCTGTGGATCTTCTTTACCGCGCCGCTTGGCTTCCTGCTTACCTGGATCGTCCTAGCAAAACGGATGCGCTTGCTCGCCGACATTCGGAACGTGTTGACGCTTGCGGATGCGACCTACGTCCGCTATGAGAGCGAGTGGGTCCGCGGGCTTACCGGGTTCGCCGTCGCCCTCGGTGTGGTGGCCTACCTCGCGGTCAATCTGGCCGCACTCCAGTTCGTCATGCGGGCGATCTTCGGCATCCCCCTCATCTGGGGACTGCTCGGCGGCGCGTTGATCCTGCTGTTGTACAGCATGCTCGGCGGCATGATCGCCGGCGTCTGGACCGACTTCCTGCAGGCGATTACGATGATCATCGGTGCTGTGTTCGTCTTCGCCTACGCGATGTCGTTCGGTGGCGGTATGGAGAACATCTCCCAGAACCTGGCGAGTGCAGATCCTGCCCTCGTCTCGCCGTTCGGCGCGCTCGGTGGTCCGGAAACGGCCATCCTGGTCGGTGTCGCCTGGTGGGTCCTGTTCTCCGTCGGCGCGGCCGGCCAACCTCATCTCATCACGAAGTTCTACATGAGCCGTGATATGACGATCCTGAAGTGGGGCGCACCGATCGCCGCCATCTCGTACGCGATCTCGAGTATGATCGCGTTCTCCGCCGGGTTCTCGATGCGAGCGATGGTCGAGGCTGGCCAGATTTCGGAGACGTTCTCGCCGTCTGAGGTCGGTCCCGTCTTCGTGCTCGATCACACGGGAAGCATTATCGCTGGCCTGATCCTCGCAGCATTGCTCGCGGCGATCATGTCGACGAGTGACTCCTTCCTCAACATCGGCGCTGCCGCGATCTCGCGTGACATCCCGCGAGCGCTGGGACACCCGATCACGGACGACCAGACGGAACTTCGCGTGACCCAGGCCGCACTCGCTGGACTGACGGTTCTCGCGACGGTCGTCGTCTTCTACTCACAGGCACTGGTCGGCATTCTGGGTGCGATCAGCTGGGGCTTCTTCGCCGCCGCGTTCGTTCCCGTCGTCGTCTTCGGACTGAACTGGAAGGGGGCGAGAAAGGAAGGCGCGATCGCAGCCCTCGTCGTCGGGATGATCTTCAACATCGTCTACAACGCTATTCCGGAGATCGCAGCCGTCACCGGAACCGAATGGCTCAACGAAGCGATCATGGCGACGTACCCGTACCCTGCTGCGGTGCCAGCTGAAGCGATCGCGCTGCTGGTCGCAATGGTCGTCTTCATCTTCGTCTCGCTGCTCACACAGGCGACCGAGGATGAACGAGCCGTCCCAGCCGACCTGCACGCGCTGTTCGAACGATGACGACCGTCGCCCAGTCCCAACCCATGACCGACACCGAAACCACGATTGCACGACTCACTCGCTGGCTCCGCCAGCGCCCGAACTCGATCGAGTTCTGGGAGCTGGTCATCACCGACGAGCGAGTCGTCTGGTGTTACGTCGGCCAGTCCTACCGATCGATGCTGCTGCGGGCTGATATGGGTGAACGCGATCGGGCGATCGTCGACGACAGCAAACTGGACGAACTCGAGGAGTTGGCCAAGGAGAACTTCGCCGTCCCGCTCGAGGCCCTCGAGTCGATCCGACTCGTGGAAGGCACGCGGTTTCGGCGCGCGAAACTCGAACTCGAATGGCGAGACGACACCGACAGCCGCTACAATGGCCAGATGACGCTGGTCAGTACCAGCGACGCCGACTCACAACGAGACATCGTCGCCTCCCTTGAGGAGGAACCACGCCTCGAGCACGTCGACATCGAATTCGACACGCGGCGCTGGCCGTTTTTCTGACGGCGCGTTTGGGAACGCACGTTCCCGACCGCCGACGTCGGGGACAACATATCGATCGGTGTCGAGCCTCGTACGCGGCGGCAGCCGGATATCTTTTTACACTGAACGGAGAGTGTTCGTGTATGTCCATGGATGCTCCATCGGCCGAGATCGACACGACACTCTTCATTACCGTCTCCGGACCACCGGGATGTGGGGCAACGACACTGTGTACCCAACTGGCCGAAGCGATGGGCTGTCCGTACGTCTCTGGGGGCGACATCTTCCGCGAGATCGCGGACGAACAGGAGATGACGCTCAACCAGCTGACGGCGAAGGCGGACGAATCCGACGAGATCGACCTGGCGATCGATCAGCGCTTGCAGTCGATCGCCGAAGAGTGGGGGATGGCGAACAAGCCGTTTATCCTCGAGTCCCGGCTGGCTGGCTGGCTCGCCGGTGAGCGTGCCGACCTTCGGATCTGGCTGGATGCCCCTGAAGACGTCCGACTCGCTCGTATCGAAGACCGCATCGAAACCGAAGCCGAGATGCGCGTCCGAGAGGTCAGCGAAGCCGGCCGATACAAGTCCTACTACGAAATCGATATCGACGAACGCGAGTTCTACGACCTCAATATCAACACCGCACGCTGGAGCAAACGCGGCGTGTTCGAACTCGTTCGGGCCGCCTTAGAAGAGTACGATCCCGAAACCGACGAAGGTGCGTTCTCTACCCCGACCGTCGATCTGTAACTCGAGGTCGCGTTCGGTCCAGTCTACTGCTGACTTGTGTGGCTGATGACGCCGGTTCTTTCTTGTTGTATGTCGACAAACATCATGGTATGTCATACTACGTCACGGTTACTGAGGAGACGTACGCGGACGCACGCGAGTCGTTTTCGTGGGATGTTCCAGACGGCTTCAACGCAGCTGTGGATCTGGTCGGGGAACACGACGGCGACCAGCCTGCGCTGGTGCAGCTAACCGACGACGGGTCGCGGACGACGTACACGTTCGGCGACCTCGACGCTCGGTCGAACGCCGTCGCAAACGCACTCGAGGCACGTGGTATCGAACACGGCGACCGTGTCGCTGTCGTCGTCCCGCAAAAGCCGGCGAACGTGCTCACCCATCTCGCCTGCTGGAAATTGGGAGCGATCTCGCTTCCGCTCTCCGTGCTGTTCGGTGACGACGCGCTTCGATATCGGCTGACCGACAGCGACACTCGCGTGGCCGTCGTCGATGCTAGCCAGTTGGCGACGATTCGCGAGGTCGCCCCCGACTGCCCGGCGCTTGAGTCCGTTCTCGTGGTCGATGACACGAGTTCCGAGACTGTCGACCAGCAGCGAATCGATGGGGTCACCGTGGAGCCGTTTGACACCGCCGTCGACTGGACGGCGACGGCGCTCGAACCCGCCGACACCAACGTCGACACGCCCGCGATCATCATGTATACGAGCGGCAGCACCGGGGAGCCCAAAGGTGTCCTTCACACCCACGGCGTCTGGCTTGGCCACTGTCCGGCGTTTCAGCTCTACTTCGAGCACGACGTGCGCGACGGCGTCTACTGGACGCCAGCCGACTGGGCCTGGATCGGCGCACTCGGCGATCTCGTCTTCCCCGCCTGGCATTACGGCCAACCGGTCGTCGGCTACCCGATGGGGTCGTTCGACGCCGAGCGCGCGTTCGAACTCATGGCGACCGAAGCTGTGACGAACACCTTCCTTCCGCCGACTGCGATCCGGATGCTGATGGACATCGAGGAGCCGACAGAACGCTACGATCTCTCGCTCGAGTCGATCTGTTCCGGCGGCGAACCGCTCACCCCGGAGATCCTCGAGTGGGCCGACGAGACGCTCGAAGGCGTGGTCGTCAACGAACTCTACGGGCAGACGGAGGCGAACCTGCTCGTCACGAACTGCCGGCAGTGGTTCCCGGCGAAACCGGGGAGTATGGGGAAACCAGTTCCAGGCCACGACGTCGCGGTGCTCGAGCCCGAGACGGGCGAGCGGGTCGACTCGGGCGAGGTCGGTGAAATCGCGGTGCGCCGCGGTGAGGATCCCGTAATCTTCGAGTCGTACTGGAACGACCCGGCGAGGACGGATGCAGTAACGCTCTCAGACGGGCCGGATGGCGACCGCTGGCATCTTACTGGCGACCTCGCCGAGCGAGACGAGAACGGGTCTCTCTGGTATATTTCTCGAGACGACGACCTCATCATCACGAGCGGCTATCGCGTCGCGCCGCGAGAGGTCGAGGAAACGATGCTCGCCCACGAAGCCGTCGCTCAGGTCGGTGTCGTGGGTGTCCCTGACGAACGACGTGGTGAGATAATCAAAGCAGCCGTCGAACCCGCATCGGAGGCGTCTGCAACCGACGAGCTACGGGCCGAGCTTCGCGAGTTCGTTCGCGATCGGCTAGCAGCCTACGAGTATCCGCGCGAAATCGAATTTCGTGATGAACTCCCGACGACGACCACCGGCAAGATCCGGCGGACGGAGCTCAAACCGGAGTGATTAGCTGTTGTCGGGCGAGTAGTTCGGCGCTTCGTCGGTGATGACGACGTCGTGAGCGTGACTCTCTGCCTGGCCGGCCGAAGAGACACGGACGAACTCCGAGCGCTCTTTGAACGCAGGAAGCGTCTCGGCACCGACGTACCCCATCCCCGACTGCATCCCACCGGCGAGCTGGTGGAGTTCGGATTTGAGCGTGCCCTTGTACGGCGTCGCGGCCTCGACACCCTCTGGCACGTACTCGTCTTCTTCGTCGGGTTCGTCCTTGAGATATCGGTCGCTGTCGCCCGACTTCATCGCGCCGACGCTTCCCATGCCGCGGTACTGCTTGTACTTCTTCCCGTTCATCGTGACGACGCGGCCGGGGGCCTCGTCGGTGCCGGCGAAGTATGAGCCGAGCATGACTGCGTCTGCGCCAGCGGCAACCGCCTTGATTGCGTCACCGGAGTAACGAATGCCGCCGTCGGCGATCACGGGAATGCCGTGTTCGCTTGCGACGTCTGCGACCTGTGCGACGGCGGTGATCTGGGGCATTCCGGCACCCGAGACGACACGCGTCGTACAGATCGAACCGGGGCCGATGCCGACCTTGATTCCGTCCGCGAAGTCGGCGAGATCCGCTGCTGCCTCGCGGGTCCCGACGTTGCCGACGACGACGTCTGCGTCGACGGACTCTTTGATCTCTCGAGCGCCGTCGATAACGTTCAGGTTGTGCGCGTGGGCGGTGTCGATAAACAGCACGTCCGCACCAGCCTCATCAGCCGCCTCAGCCCGGTCCTGTTCGAAGGGACTGACAGCGACCCCACAGCGAAGTCGGCCGCCCTCGTCACGGACGGCTTCTTTGTACTCTCGGCGCTGGAGGATGCCCTGCATCGTCACGAGCCCGACCAGCAGGTTCTCGTCGTCGACGACTGGCACACGCTCGATCTTGTGCTCGTACATGAGATCGAACGCCTCGCGGGGATCGATCTCCTCGGGTGCCGTGACGACCTCGTCAGTCATCGCCGCGGTAACCGGGTCCTCCTCGTTGACCTCGAGGTGGGGCCGGATGTCGGTACTCGAGATAATCCCGAGCACTTCGCCGCGGGTGTTGACGACGGGTGCGCCACCGACACCGCTGCGGGCCATCCGCTCGTCTGCCTCACGGACGCTCATCTCAGGGTCGACGGTGATGACCGAGTCGAGAGGGATAATGAGTTCGTCGGCGCTTTTGACGCGCTCGATCTCCTCGACCATCTCGTCGATGTTCATATTGCGGTGGAGCACACCGAGGCCGCCGTGGCGGGCCATCGCAATCGCCATCCCGCTTTCGGTAACAGTGTCCATCGCCGCCGAAAGGATCGGGACGGAGACCTCGACGTTTCTGGAAACCTTCGAGGTGAGATCAGCCTGGTCCGGTTCGACGCGACTCTCTTTTGGCCGAAGGAGTACGTCGTCGAACGTTAGCGCTTCCGGTACTGCTAGTTTCGAAGAATAAGTCCCATGTTCGGGAACGTCGTTCGCCATGTAAGCCGTCGGAACCCACGAGCAAAAAGCGTTGCGAGATATATTCGGGTGTGAACGGTTGACGCGGCCGTCGGCGGCCGATTCAGCAGCTTCCGTGCTGGTACAGTATCTCAATGATCACCGGTTGCTCGAGTGTGGGCTGGCCCCAGTTCGTTGGTGATCGGCAGACACCTCGGGCCGACAGCGCTGGTGAAGAGTACGTTCACTGTGGTCTCCTCGTGGACGTTTTCAGCGGTATCTGCAGTGGCCATGGATACATCAAAAGCAGACAATCGTCTACCAGATAGCGATTGTCTCTCCGATGTGCAACTACAACTCCGTACATTCCCTCGCAGATATGGGTGTCAGTGGCGAAAACACGTCAGCTTGTGCAACCGCTTCCCACGCAACGTTTATTGACACTCCTGTGTATTCTCTGGGTATGTACGCTGTGAGTTTCAGTGAATCCCGAATCGGTGGTTGGATGAGTCATCACTCCACCTCCAAATTTACATTCGGGAATCAGAATACAACACTCACAGCACGAGGTCGCAATCGGACGAACTGGTGGCTCACCCACCATGCCCTTCGGGATCGTCCACCCTATTGCCCGCCGGCCTCGGGTCATGGCCATCGACCCTGACCGATGAGTACGTCACAACACCCGGTTGCACTCCGTCTCGAGCAGCTAGTCGGTGGTGACGCGCGCCTGTTAGCGCTGGTGATGATGCTGCCACTGATCGACGGCGTCTTCCCAGCGTTGATCCTCGCGGGCGCGCTCGATGATCCGCTTGGTGCCATCCAGGTTGGACTCCTGATCTTCGGCGGGAGCGCCACCGTTGCGGTGATCCTCGCCGAAATGTCCGGCACGCCGCGTGAACAGACGGCGATCGTCTTACTGGTCGGCATCCCACTGATACTGCTTGCGGCGGTCCAGGCCGCTCTCGCACCGGCGATCGGCAGCGTCCTCGACAACGTCATCATCACCCGCTTTGCGGCACTGGTGATCCTCGCCATCGCGGCCAAAACCGCGAGTGCGACGATCGGCGACTACCTGCCAAACCCCGTCGTCATCATCGGGCTCGGGCTCATCGCGAGTTTCGACCCCTCTGGCGCATCCATCGTCCTGATGGACGACCCTGCCCTCGTCGCCAACGCCGTTCTCGCCGCCAGCGTCGGCGTTGGCTTCGCGCTGGCGGTCGCCCTCGGTGGCCCGTATCTGCGCGAGTATATGGATATCGACCGCTTCCGCTTTGGCAGCGCCGTCGCACTCGGCTTGCTGCCACTCTCGATGCTCGGCATGGCCTTCGGACAGGCCCCCCTTGCCGCATTAGTCGTCGCCGCCGTCTTCGCGATTGACTTCCCACTCGAGCGAGACTCGAGCGACTCGGACACGTCCGCGGACGGCCCGGTGGCCAACGGCGGCGACGAGGAGGCACTCAAGGAGGTCGACGAACCTGAGCCGGACACGTATCCAGGCGACGACTCGACGGATACCGAGGGCCGTGCCCCGTGGCTGTAATTCGGTTCCGAATCGAAACCACTTTAGGCAACATCCCCCAACTGGATGACGAGGGGTCGTGGCCAAGCCAGGGATGGCGACTGACTCCAGAGGCAACGCGCCCGGGACGACACTCCAGAACTGATATACTGATCGGACACCTGATCAGTGTCCGTGTGATGACCCTCTGGAGTTCCGAGGCGCACCGGAGATATCAGTCGATCGGGGGTTCAAATCCCTCCGACCCCATTTCCTCACCGCACTTGACTTCATGAGCGAGGAGTAATTCATTTACCGAGTATGCACACGAGATCGGAAACGCTGAGCACTCGAGCTGTTAGCTTTGATGTCGAGTGCAACGTGTCTGCTCAGACTAAAGAAGAGATGTGAGTGATCGCATTCAGTGACTATCAATTGAACCTTTAATTGGGTTTTTTCGCCCCGAGTATGGCACATAGTCACATGCTGTCAGATATGGCAGATCAAATCGAAGAGGGGGGCATTGGTCGTAGCCGCCGGAGTGTGCTGGCGAGCGGTGGTCTGGTCTTAGCAGCAGCTGTCGGGGTGCCAATCGGAAGTGCCGACGAACACGAAGATGCGTTCACCGAGGACGAGATCCTCACACTGTTCGAGATCGTAATCGAAGACGAGGGTGTTGAGGTGGCCGAACTGGAGGTTGAAGAAGAAGAGACGCTGGGTACGGAGATCCTTTCGTTCGACTACTACCCACTTGGTCCGACCGAAGATGAAATCATAGAGGAGATGGGCTACGTCACTGGGGCCTTCGCCGAGGCGGTCAACATGGGACTGGAGGTTGAACGATTGGAAGCGACAGCGCTCGACATCGCAGGCGAACCCATCTCGGAATGGTATGTCGAGACTGAATGGGCCGAAGAGTACAATGCAGGCGAGACGACTGCGAACGAACTAGCACTGGAAACGATGATGACGCTTGAAATGATCGATGAGTAGCTAGAACACATCTGCAATGGAGACATTCGCCTGCTCGGTTCCGCGGTGATCACCGCCCCCGTGCCATCGGAGCAACGAGAGATCGCTCGAGCGAACCAGCTTCTCTTTCAGCACAGTCAGCCCGCTGCGGCCGTGGGCTTGGAGACGACGAAGCAGTACCAGCCGTCCGCCCGCCGAAGCTTCTCGTGAGACGTTCGGGAGCCCTCGAACGTGCCCGACTGGCCGTCGGCGTACTCGAGCAGCGTTGACTCGATCTCGACTGTCGTATCGTTGCCAAATCGGGCATCGTGCCAGCCGGCGCACAGAGGTGATGTTCAGTGTCTCAAACCGGTATGCAGCACCAACAGCTATCAGAAATACGTACAGTTGTGTAGAACACAGTTGAGCCTGTGTAAAGCAAACGTTGTGAGACATGGAGAGCGAACAAACAGCCGCCGTTGAGCCGTGAGCAGTCGTGAGACGACGGGTGTCGAGCCATCGAACGCTGGCTTGCTGTCCGTTCGTTCTGAAACTCGAGTCGCGAAATCGCTCAGCGTGCGTCGTTCGCGTTTCAGTTCCGAACGCGTGTCCGTGTCCGCATCTTCGACTCGCCTCGAGTGAATGCGACTCGAGAATCGGCCACAGACATGTCCAGCAGCGGGAGTGGTCCGTGAGAGTGGCCGTAATCGGTAGCATTCTGTTACTCTTGAATGTGTATTCTGAGTCTATCACAGATTCAGAATGTGGGGTTTATATGTGTTCGATGAAATGTACGGGGCTGAGCCAGCCGTCTCGGACGGAGGCGTTGGTGAGTAGCACCCCTCCAGAACACGGTTTGACTGCGGGTAGCAGGAGCTTTTGAGTGCTCGCAGAGAGAGACTGTACGCTGTAGCCAAATAAATCATATAAGCGCAGCAGTCGACGAGATAGTGCCCCAGATGACACTCCAGACCATCGTGGAACGGTCACTGTCGATGCTCGGCTATCCAGCCGCGACACACGAACTGTTCAACCGGTATTCCGATTCGACGCAGCTGGATATCGCCCCATCGGCGCGAGTTTCGATCGGGTGTTTGCTCCGACGGCAGGTCGAACTCGGTCCGCACACGCGACTGAGTCGAGGCTGCGTGCTCGACGGAGACGTGACTATTCGGAAGCGGACGAACCTCGAACCGAACTGCGACCTCGTCGGCGACGTCGAGCTCGGAAAGTACTGTGCGATTGCCAGGGAGACGACGTTCCAGCAAACGAACCACAAGACGTCGCAGCCGTCGATGCAGATCCGATTTTACGACGAAGTCCTCGACAGCGATCTGCCGCCAACGGCGGAGGGACCGATCACAGTCGGCAACGACGTCTGGATCGGGACTCGAGCGACGATCCTTTCGGGCGTGTCAATCGGTGACGGCGCCATCATCGGTGCCGGCTCAGTCGTGACTGACGATGTTGAACCGTACGCCATTGTCGCTGGCGTTCCAGCTGAACGGGTCAAATGGCGATTTCCCAAAGCCATCAGGGAGAAGCTTCTGGATCTCGAGTGGTGGGAGTGGGACAGAGATGAAATCCTCGATAACCGCGAGTTCTTCGAACGCGAACTGCGAGAAGCTGAGGATATCCCGACGGTATCGATATAAATTCTCCGTCTCAACACCGCGACGCTACGCACTCGAGTCGTTAGCGGTAGTCTCGCGAGCGCAGCCACCCCGACGGGGCGACGAACGCATCGGCAACTGCACAGTCACGCCGACTGTACGCCAGGCGGACTGAACAGCGAGCAGTTTGGACACCAGGTAGAGTTGTCGGTGCGTATTTTCTGTCTGCCACCACAGTCGGAGCAGCGCTCATCCGAGTAACGAACCATACACACCCGTGAGAAGAGCCAGCACATATCCCTTTCGGTTTAAATTTCACTCTATTCCAGATGAATATAAGTTCAGATGCAATGACTAACACGAATGCTGATAACAGTCTCGATGACGGGTCTGCGAGGCGCCAGCCTGCTCGAGGTCGATACCATTCGGCAGTCCACCGTCGGCTCACGACACTGCCAAGCGATCACAACGGGGCTGCTTACCAGTCGCTCGAGACGTGGGCGACCGCTGTCTCGCTCGGCCTCGAGGTGTCTGGAGACGGCGGTTACAGCCGTGAACGAAGTGGTCGATGAATCGCGGCGACGAGTCAATTCACTGAGAGCGAGCTATATAGCTGCTGGTCGCGTAACCGCCTCAATGACTCCTCGAATGCCCACGCGGATTGACGACCGCCAGCGGGATCACAGACCGGTCCGTACACGACTCGAGGATGCGACGACACGCCTCGAGCAGGCGGAGTCCCAGTTACAGGAGATGACCGCGCGACTGGATCAGGTCGAGTCCCGGCTGCAGTTGCTCGATCGGACAGTCCACGCCGTTGCCCGCCAGTCGGGTCTCTCAGTTGGGGGTCCGTGTAACCGCTGTGAACGGAGTTGCCTCCTGATCGCTGATGGAGTGATGCAGTGTCCGACGTGTGGCTACCAACGGTCGATGTAGCGAGCGTCGCGACGAGAAAATCAAGACTGCTGGCCGTGCATTCCCTGTCGACCAAGTTGCAGGACTCGGTCAACTGAATATATGGCCACAAGACTCTTATAGTTTTTTGGCACTGTCTGTCACTGAGAACGGTACAGTGTCTCACGGAGCGTGATCGCAGGTCGATAACACGTTCGCTGTGAATAGGGCGTGAGTACAGTCCACCAGCCCTTCCCCGTGTTGTTGGACGTGCTCGTGACGTTCAGACTCCAGAGAGAGTCATCAAAACCGGATGGCGGGAAAGGCTACCGGAAACACAACGAGTCTATACGTCTTTGTGGTGGGTTGTCCTGATGACGACAGTCGTCGAACTCGAGATTCCGGCTGATCGACTCGGGGCTGCCCGGACGTTCGATCGGGTCCCGACGTTCCAGTGCCAGATCGGTGGAATGATCGGTGAGTCACCGCCGCTGGTCTGGGTGATTGGTCCGGATATCGACACCGTCCACGAGGCACTCGAGGCGGATCCATCAGTCGACGTGATCGCGAGTGTAACCGACAGCAAGCAGGGAGATCGGACTGTTGACGCGGACGACCGCGATCGCTGGTTGTTCCAACTCGAGTTCGGGGATGGGTTTAAACTGTTCCAGCAGATCGTCGCAGAAAACGATGGGGCCATTTTAGCAGCCCGCGGTGAGAGCGGCACATGGACAGTAAAACTCCTCTTTCACGAACGAGCATCGCTCTCGGAGTGTTACACGCTGTTCGGCCAGTACGAGTTCGACGTGGAGGTGACGCGACTTGCCGGAACGAACGAGTTTACTGGTTCCCAGACACCGCTGACAGAGACGCAGTACGAGACGATCTGTAAAGCCCACGAACTCGGCTACTTCGACATTCCTCGACAAATTACGCTCAAGGAACTCGCCGCGGAGCTCGACATCTCACACCAGGCGCTCTCGGAACGGCTCCGACGGTGTCACGCCGCACTCGTCAGCGCAGAGTTGACCGATCGGATGAAACCAACAGCGATCGATCCGTAGCTTCTGTCACCCGGTCTCGAGTGCACATGCTCGGTGCTGAGCGAGAGGTGAACGCAGCACGGATGTTCCCGGTGGCACACAATGACTGACAGAGACACAATTTTCACAGCCCGGAAGCAAGATAATGCAAACCAACCAAATTAATGCGGCCTTCAGTGGTCTTCTCAGAAGTTTTCTGCAGAAGAAGCACGCATCTACCGCAAGAGATAGCTTTATTATTGGACAGATAGAAGTGTGTATCGTCGGCGTGGTAGCCGACCCCGCAATGCATACCGAATAACGGTACGCGCCGGAAGATCACTCGTACTCAATCACTGTGGCCACTCGTGGCTGTGTGGCCATCAACAGACGATCAGGAGGCCGTTCCCCACGGCCCACCCCTGTTTTCAAGACGCTTAGCGCGTCGCATCGAGACTGATCAGTTCGATGATTCACTAGACAAAATACTTACTTGTTCTCGCAGAGACAGTACTGACAATGGCGATTCTCATGTCCCGAACACAAGAGATCGATGACCAGCGCGTGTCTCGGGACGCCGAGTCGGACGGTCACCAACTCGACCTCGAGCCGGACGATATCTACCACATCTTGCAAACCCGCCGTCGTCGAGACGTGATTCGTTATCTCCACGCCGCTGATGGACAGGTTCGGCTGCGTGATCTCGCTGAACGGATCGCAGCCTGGGAATCAGAGACAGATATCGAACACCTGACCTCGAGCCAGCGCCAGCGCGTCTATATCTCGCTGTACCAGACACATCTCCCGAAACTCGACACACATGGCATCATCGACTACGACAAAGACCGTGGCACAATCGAGTCGACACCGCGTGTCACCCAGCTCGTGCCGTATCTGACTGGACTCGAGACAGCGACCGAACACGACCCCTGGCCACGTCGGTATGCAGGAACGGTAGGCTGTTGTGGGCTCGTACTCGCAGCGATCGCAGGAGGCATCGTCTCGCTTTCGTGGTTCGTCGCAGCGGTGAGCATTACCGTCGCCGTCACCGCGGTGACAGCGCTCCACGCCTATTCGGTTCGGTGAGTGACCTCCTCGAGGACGCGACTGAGACTGCCAGCCAACACGATTCACGTACCGATCGCATGCGAACGGTCGTCGCCGACGGCGACGAGCCGTGAGACGCGAGCGGGCGATTACTGACTGTTGTCTAACAGTCTGAAACACACGGCGACAGTGCGACGACCGTCAATCGGCGCGGGAAACAGGGGTCGCCGTGTTCGGTTTGTCGCTGGTTGTCTCCTCGAGCGCACGGTGTGCGTAGAAGGCCACCGAGAAATCCTGTGGACTGGGAAGCGCACAGGCGAGCCATCCGATTCCGACTGCCATCACGACCGGTGACTCGACCGGCACGAGACCACTGGCTCCGAGCCCGAAGGCGGGGACAGCGAGGAGCAATGGCGCGAGGGCGGCCACGCGAAGGATCGTGGTTGACTCGCGGCCAGTCGGTCGCGGGTGGACAGCTGCCCACGGACAGCTCGCCAGCAGACCGACAACACCGCCGGTCCGACCTGGAAAGTAGGTGATCGTGTACTCGACGCCGGCGAGGCGCAAGACCGCTGCGTGAGCACACTCGTGGGCCACCAACCCAACGACGACTGTGATGGCAAGCACACACCCAGCAACGACCACAGCAGTTCCACTCATGGAGGTGCGGAAGATGAACATCGATTGGCACGATCGGGAGGAGTCATCTTACGCACTCGGTGGGAGGAGACGAAACTCAAAACCTGTCCGGCTTCATTCGTTCGGCTATTATAGGGTTGGCCGGTGCCCGGTGTCTCACCGAGCGTGGGAATCGAAAGACAGTTTGAACGGACGATGCTACGGGAAGGCATGCTTTCGATTGCGCTTGCCGGAAAGCCAAACGCCGGCAAGTCCACGTTCTACACCGCGGCGACGATGGCGGAAGTCGACGTCGCCAACTACCCCTTTACGACTATCGACGCGAACCGGGGCGTCAGCTACGTTCGAACCGACTGCCCCTGTCTCGAGCGCGACGAGCGCTGTAACGCCGACAACTGCGAGGACGGCAAGCGCTACGTCCCGATCGAGCTGTTAGACGTCGCCGGGCTCGTTCCCGGAGCCCACGAGGGGAAAGGGCTTGGTAACCAGTTCCTCGACGAACTCACCAACGCGGACGTGATCGTCAACGTCATCGACGCCTCTGGCGGCACCAACGAGAAGGGCGAACCCGTCGATATCGGCGCACACGACCCACTCGAGGACATCGACTTCGTCGAAGAGGAGATGGACCTCTGGCTGGCGGGCATCGTCGAGAACAACTGGGAGTCCGTCGAGCGAAAGTCCCGCTCGCCCGATTTCGACATCGACGACGTGCTTGCGGACATGCTTTCGGGCTTCGGTGCGTCGCCGACCCAGATCGCCATCGTCTTGCGGGATCTCGACTACCCAGACGATCCCATCCAGTGGGAGGACCACCATCGCGAGGCGCTCGCCCGTGACGTCCGCCAGCGCACCAAACCGATCGTCGTCGCGGCGAACAAGATCGACGTCGCTCCCGAGGAGAACGTCGAGAAACTGCTCGAACTCGACAAACCCGTGATCCCCACCACCGCGGAGGGCGAACTCGCGCTCCGCCGGGCCGCAGACAACGGCCTCGTCGACTACGACCCCGGCGACGAGACAATCGCAATCGGCGACGACGTCTCCGACGCCCAGCGCGAGGCCCTCGAGGGGCTCGCCGAAACGATGGACGCGTGGGACGGCACCGGCGTCCAGGCGGCGCTCGATTACGCCGTCTACGACCTACTCGAGCACATCACCGCCTATCCGGTCGAGGACGCCTCGAAGTGGTCCGACGGCAGTGGGAACGTCCTCCCCGACGCCTTCCTCCTGCCCGATGGCTCGACGCCGGTCGATCTCGCCTACACCGTCCACTCCGACATCGGTGACGGTTATCTCCACGCCGTCAACGCGAAGTCGAGTCGAGAGGTCGGAGAAGAGTACGAACTCGAGGAAGGAGACGTAATCAAGATCGTGAGTACAAATTGACAGTTATCTAATAGACTGGACTCTGCGTTTTAGATGAGTGCGCGATCAGTACAAAAGATGGATAGAGCAAACCAGCCTGTTTAGTCCAAATAGATTGTGATAATTCACTGGGAAGACAATACGTCAGATAGTGCGTAAGCGGCAGCACTGAACGTAAGTATCGGTCCAAGATATAATAACAGAACAAAGATAAACTGTTCTTCGATAAGACCGATTACTGAGAGTTGAAGACCGATAATCATGAGTATAATGCACGTGTGATAGCGGGTGCTAGATTCACTCATAACTAGTAAAATGGTTTATCCAGTTAACAGACTTGTGTTTTCCGCTCTATTTCACGTTCCACTGGTAAGTTCGCATCTGCAGTGACCGCGAAGATCGAAGCAGATCAAAATGGAGTTTATATATTGTGGACGCTGTGTGTACTCAGAAATGGTAATCAAGATCGTGAGTACGAACTGATAAAATCGGAGTCGTCGCGCGTTATTCGTCCTCGAGCGCGTCGTAGATATCTCGATTTGCATCCCGGTCAGCTGCTGCTACCCGCCGGACGAGTTCACCTCGGATATCCTCCATCACTTCATCGAGTGGAGTATCGGACTCTGAACTTTCCTTGGTCGCCATAGTTGTTGTATCGTCGCGACTGCCGTTAATCGTTCGGGTTAGACGCATCACCGGTCAGTTCGTCCAGTCCGTACCGGATAAGATCGTCGCGCCACTGTTCGATCTCACCTGCGAGGTCGATCTCTTCGGTGTGAGTACGAAGGTATTCAATGGTTTCCACTTCGTCGACGCTCGTCTGATCGGTGCCGAACTGCTTGAGAATCGTCCTAATTTCGTCGTCGTACGTGAACCGATACCCGTTGAGGAAATAGAATACGACCGTCGTGTTGAGCGCGGTGCGTTTGTTTGCATCGACGAACGAGTGATTTGCCACCAACAGTCGAAGGAGGTGAAACGCTTTCTCGTGAATCGTTTCGGGCACTGTCCCAAAACTCCCACTCTCGATGTAGTTCAGGGCAAACTCGATATCGCCACGATTCTGAACGCCAGCGTGCGTGTCAGAGTACTCTGAGACGATGTCGTCGTGGATGGCGAGAACGTCGCCCACTGACGGATACCAGAACGGGTCTGCCATTGGTTCGTCCACTCGGACTGCATCCGACGTAATCCTTGCTATTGCAGCGCACGGTGTCTGGCTGTATTTATCTGTTGTGTACGTTGTGTGTACTCAGAAGTACTGCTCAAGATCGTGAGTACGAACTGAAAACGCTCTAGCAACTGAACCTCCGTTCTGTATGCGATAGTCGAACACAGTGATCAGTACAGACAGTACAGTTCTCGAGTCAGAACGCTGTTCTCGAATGGTGTCAGGAGTAGGCTGGTGAAGACAGAGAAGCGAGTAGCCACTGAACCCCAATACACAGTTGCTCCCCTGCAGAGATAGGCTGGTGTTGTGCAGAGTGGGTACTTACCAGAAACAGCACCCACACAGTTACTGTGTGTCAAGTTGTACCACGCTCATGGGTGCGGCAATCGATGACATCAACTACCTCGTCAGTTCGGAACATCGCGTCGGGGTGCTCAACGCGCTGGCCGACGGGCCGAGCGACCGGGATGAGCTGCGCGCCACAACGGGAGCGTCCTCCCCAACCATGGGACGAATCCTCACCGACTTTCAGAACCGCCACTGGATCGAACGAGATGGAACGCTGTACCAGCTAACCGGTCTAGGCGAGTTCGTCGCCAATCAGTTTGAAGAGTTTCGGAACGCGATGGCGTACCAACGGCAACTCCGCGAGGTCTGGTCATGGTTGCCCCACGAACTCGAAGGATTCAGCATTGAGTTGCTCACCGACGTGGTAGTCTCCCAGCCAGGATCTGGCTATCCCTACGAGCCTGTCGAACGTCTCACGGAATTCATCACGACGACGAGAACGATGCGCGGGTTCGGCATGGCACTACTCAAGTCGGGGAATCTGGAGCCATTTTTCGACCACGTCCTGGATGGCTTGGTGTGTGAATACATCTATCCGCCCGCCGTTTTTGAGGATCTCCTCAAGTGGGACGAAAAAACAGTCCTGAATGCGGTGAGACGCGCCAACTACACTGTCTTACTACACGATGATCTTCCGCTTGACGAGCGGTGTGGTATCTGCCTGTTCGATGACTCTGTTAGCATCTGCTGTTACAATCCGGAGACAGGGACGCTACAGTCACTTGTTGACACTGGGAGCGATGAGATGCGTGCCTGGGCAGACACCTATTACGAACAGTTCCGAGACGAGGCTCAACCGCTCAATGACGCAACTGACCTACTCTCGGTCGATTCAATTCAGTGACCAATGTCGTTCGACTCGGATTCGTCTCGGTGATCATGCTTTCACAGTATGAAATATTTCACTAGGCATTTATACGTCCATTCGAGCCGTACCTGTCTCGTGGTGAACGCTCATGACCAATCACGCAAGTCAATCAGCTGGCTGGCAGGTCGAACAGAGCGCTTCAGAAGCCTATGAACAGTATCTCGTGCCACCCATGTTCGCGCCATGGGCTGACCGAATGCTCGAGACTAGTGGTGTTAACGAGGGTGATAGAGTCTTGGACGTTGCTTGCGGGACCGGTATCGTGGCACGGCGTGCTGCGTCCCGGGTGAGTGAGAGTGGATCCGTCGTGGGACTCGACATCAACGAAGAAATGCTTGCAGTAGCTGCGGAAATCGCTGCAGATCTTCACCATTCGATCGAGTGGCGACAGGGCGACGCAACCGAGCTTCCGTTCTCCGACGAGAGTTTCGACGTCGTTTACTGTCAACAAGCCCTCCAGTTTGTCGACGATCCTGGCGCATCAGTTCGGGAGATGCGTCGGGTTCTCGAACCAGGCGGACGCGCGGTGTTGAGTGTCTGGCGACCGCTCGACTACCAGCCTGCATACATGGTGTTGGCCGACGCTTTGGAGGAGTACATCAGTGACGAGGCCGGAACAATGATGCGCTCGCCGTTTCCCGCATGGGATGGGAAGAAACTCCGAACACTCGCTCAAAATGCAGGATTCGATGACGTATCAGTCACCATTGAAATTGGTTCCGTACGCTATCCGTCGGTCGAGGAGTTCGTTCGTCGCGAGGCAGCAAGCTCGCCGTTAGCTGAATCGATCACGGCCGTCAAACGAGCGGTGCGAGACGAACTGGTTGGTGAGATCAAGGATGCATTACAGACGTATCTTGACGACGAAGGAATCGTCTCGCCAATGGAATCATACGTCGTCATTGCAGAGCGGTAGCAGAGGCAGCCGATTTACCCACACTCTCTTTTCAGTCCTAACATATCGAAATCATGGGCTACGTCGAACTCGCCGATCAATCGGCCCCACTCTCTCTCGTAGTTTCGATGTTATCCGAGTCCCACCAGCGGCTCGAACCAGACAGCAGCGACGAGGACGGCCAGAAACACGTATGAGCCGCGGATGAGCAACATCGTTGCGACCTCGGGCGTGGCCCGGCGGGCGACAAACCCAACCGCGGCAAAGGCAAGCGCTGCGAGCATCGCCGTCGGGGGAAACACTCGAGTCATGGCGAGGCCGACGACGGCGAGCAACGCGGCCCCCATCAGGCCGTAGGCAAGCGTATACGCCCGCTGTGGGCCAACCAGTACGGCGACGGTTCGTTTGTCGATCGAACGGTCGTACGCGTAGTCCTGTGCGTCGTCGATCACCTTGATTCCCGAGAGAAGCACGAGAAAGACGAGCGCGAAACCAAGCGGAACAGCGGCGAGCGTCTCGGTCTGGACGTAGAACCCACCAAGCAAGGAGAGGGAGATCCCGAGCGGGTAGCCGATCGTCGCTGTCACGGGGTTCATATCGAGCTGGGGGGCGTGATAGTAGGCGATCACCCACGTCGGCACCACCAGCGCGACGGCAAGCCAGTCGACGAAGACGAACAAGAGGAAACAACACAGCACGAACACCGCTGTCGACAGCACAAGTGCAACCCGACAGCCGCGTTCGGTCAGCGGATGGTCGTCGTCCTCACCGCGAATATAGAAGTCAACGTAGCCGTCTTTGACGTGAGCAGTGTAGACCGCCGCGAACATCGCGACGACGTGGATCACTGCGAGCGTCGCCTCGAGACTCCCCGCCAGAATCGCCCCGAACAGCGACGCTGCAAGCGGCGGCGTCATGAAGACGGGATGGACCTGCGACCAGAACGCCCGCGCGGTCGCGTCGATACCGCGGTCGGCTCTCGCGAGGGCCATGGCTCGAGCGACAACGAACGGCGATATAATACCCTGCCCGGTATGGCACTCGATGCGATCGGCGGCCACCGATCGCGGGTCGTTCTCCGAAACACACAGGTTGATGTGTGGTCCCGTATCACAGTCTGCCATGACGAGTACCTACACTGGTGCCGATCTCTTCACTGACGCACTCGAGTCCTACGGCGTCGACTACGTGTTTGGCAATCCGGGGACGACGGAACTGCCGATCATCGAGGCGATCGGGACGAGTGACCTCGAGTACATCCTCGGATTGCACGAAGACATCGCCGTCGGGATGGCATCAGGCTACGCCCAGACGCGACGGTATCACGCCCACCACGACGACTCGATCACGCCCGTCGGCGTAGCGAACCTCCACATTGCGCCGGGACTGGCTCACGGCCTCGGCAACCTCTATGCTGCCAAGATCACCGGCGCGCCGCTGGTCGTCACCGCGGGCAACCACAGCACCGACTTCCGTCACGAAGAGCCCATCCTGAGCGGCGAACTCGTGGGCATGGCCGAGCAGTTCTGCAAGTGGTCCGACGAAGTGTTAGCTGTCGATGCGCTGCCGACGATGCTCCGGCGGGCGTTCCGTGTCGCGATGACGCCACCGACTGGCCCCGTCTTCCTCGGCCTCCCGCTCGACGTCATGCTCGCCGAAACCGACGCTGAACCCGAACGGCTCGGCCCGATTCCCAACGCCGGCAGCGGCGACCCCGCCCAACTCGAGCGCGCTGCCGACCTGTTGGTCGAGGCCGACAACCCAGTGCTGGTCGTCGGCGATCACGTCGCACGATCGGGTGCAGCAGCCGTCGACGCGGCGGTCGATCTCGCGGAAGCGACCGGCGCTCGTGTCCACGGCGAAATCCTCGCCTCCGAGATCGACTTCCCGACCGGCCACGACCAGTGGGTGTCCTACATCCCGCCGGACGAGGACCTCGCCAGGATGTTGCTCGACACCGATACGGTCGTCTTCGCCGGCTGTTCGACCAATACGACGCTCACTCGCCACGAAGCGGCGCTGGTCGACTCGGAGACGACCTGCATCCATCTCAGCGACGACGACTGGCAGGTTGGCAAGAACCAGCCCGCTGACGCAGCCATCGTGGGTGATCCCGGCCTGATCCTTCAGGGGCTGTTCGAGCGAGTCCAGGGTCGTATTCCCGAGGCGACAGTCGATGAGCGACTCGAGCACGTCGCGGGGGTCAAAAAGATGGCAGCTACAAAGCTGGGCAGTATCGGCACGGGCGACGCCGAGGACGACCCACGAGCCTCGAAAGCCGAACTCGTCGACGCGATGGAACGCGTGGCCGGAGACGCGTACGTCGTCGACGAGGGCATTACCTCGAAGTACGCCATGCTGGCCCGCTGGGACCTCGCCCCCGAACAGTACATCTCGAACAAGGGTGGCGGCCTCGGCTACGGCCTCCCTGCGTCCGTGGGTGCAGCCATCGCTGAAAGCCAGCGCGACGACCCTCGCGACGTCGTCGGCTTCATCGGCGATGGCTCCTACCTGTACTACCCCCACTCGATCTACAGTGCGGCCCGCCACGGCGTCGATCTCACGGTCGTCATCTCGGACAACCGCAACTACCGCATCCTGAAGGATAACACGCTGAAACTCATGGGCGGCGAGGAGGACGACTACGCGTTCACCGGCATCGACTTCGAGCCAGCCGTCGACTTCGTCCAGAACGCAAAGAGCCACGGGGCTCGCGCCGAACGCGTCGAGACGCCCGACGAAATCGAAGGGACACTCGAGGACGCGCTGGCTCGCGAGGGTGTCGACGTGCTCGACGTGTTGGTCCACGACTGACTCGAGGCCGCTAAATTCGCTACCGAAGAACAGGTAGACTACCTTCAGTTATTAAGTGTGGAATGAGTGCCACTGGATTGATGAGAAGAAACTACCACATATGCCACAAGTAATTTTGGCCACATATTATAAATAGTGTTCGTTCTATGTGACTGATAACAGATGAATATGTTTACTGAACGGCGAACATTATTGAAAGCGACTGGCGGCTGTCTTGCAGGGGTGGCAGCCATCGGAGCAGGAAGCGGTCATGTTCGTGGAAATGAACCGAATATTTCAATCACATTTGAGGACCAAGAATCCGACCGAAGGTCAGTTGTTATCAAAGAAGTTACAACAGACAAAGATATATTCGTGACAATTCGAGATGAGAATGACTCTATCGGGAGAACCAACCTTGACGCCGGCGTGGCTACAGATGTTACAATCACGTTGACTGATCCGATCGCTGAATCACAGACCCTCTCAGCAAGGGCGTACCCGGCCTCAGGCGGCTCCCGGCTCGCACGCGACGACGCGCTAGTCAGCGTCGATGATGATCTTCCAGAGCGGATCGATGGCGTGGAGCCACAACGGATTGATGCTAACCCCGATGCGGGATTTAATTATCCGTACTATCTCTACGCACCAGATACATTCGAGGACGAGGAACCGAAATCGCTGCTGGTCGAGCCAACCAACACAGGGACTACCAGTGATGAGTTTGAAGAGCACCGGAAAGCTGGTGAGCGGACAATATCTGGTGGGCTTGGCAGACAAATTGCTGATGAACTCTTCGCCCCGTTCATCGTTCCCGTGTTCCCGCGTCCGAGAGAGGAACCAGTTGATGGAACCCACTATGTGCATCAACTCGATGACACCACGATGTCACTCGAGTCCGGGCCACTAGAGCGAGTAGACCTCCAGTTACTCAGCATGGTAGAGCATGCACAGGACCGACTTACAGATCAGGGATACCCAGTCGCCGAGGGGATCATGCTTAACGGCTTTTCTGCATCGGGGAATTTTGTCGATCGGTTCACGATGCTCCATCCTGACCGAGTTCTGTCAGTGACCGCTGGTGGGCTCAACGGAATGGCTATACTCCCGCTGGAGGAGGCCGAGGGACATACGCTGCCGTACCACGTTGGAATTGCAGATGTTGCAGAACTGACGGGCGAGCCGGCTGATCTGGACGCACTTGACGAAGTGAATCAATTCCTCTACATGGGTGAAGAAGACAACAATGACACGATCCCATATGGTGATGCGTGGACCGACGACGAACTTCGACAAACCGCACTGGAAGTCTACGGCGACGACATGATCGAAGAACGGTTTCCCAGGTGTCAGGAAGCATACCAAGAGGCAGGAGTCGAAGCACAGTTCCGCGTCTATGAGGATGCAGGCCATACTCCACAACCAGCAACCGACGATATCGTGGCGTTTCACAGGCGGAGTCTCGAGGGCGAAGATGTGAGTGAATTTGGCCAGACGATCAGAGCGACACCGGAGTTCGAATCAACTCCGGAGAACCCGGCAGTCGGTGATACGGTCGAGTTGGACGCTTCGAATTCAGAAGGTGGTACCAGCGATATTACCAACTACCTGTGGGAATTCGGAACTGGAGACACTGCAGTCGGGGAGACTGTTACATACACCTACGAGGATGCAGGAGAACAAATCATCACACTGACCGTCATTCTTGAGAATGGAGGTGAAAGAGAGTTTACAGATGAAATTACTGTTACCGAAGCAGACAATATTTCCGTCAAAGATGAAAAAGACAACGACAAGACAGAAACAGACTCGGTGGTCAATCACACAGAAGACGACGAAACGGGGATAGCCGATGAGACAGATGACGATTCAGACGATGACGGCAGCCCGGGCTTTGGCGTCATGAGTGCTCTTGCTGGACTCGGCGGTGTTGGCTATCTCTTGAAACACGGTTTACTCGACAGTACCGAACAAGAGTAGATCGCCGTCTCCTTTACTCATCTTCTGTCTCGAGCGCGCTGTCCTCACGAACTCGCTCACCCCGTGCAGTCTCGGGGAAGATCTTTCCCGGATTCAACGTGCCCGTTGGATCGAGCGCGCGCTTGACCCGCCGCATCGTTTCGACCGCGCCAGCGCCGTGTTCGGCCTCGAGGTACTCACGTTTGCCCTGGCCGATACCGTGTTCGCCGGTTGCCGTGCCGCCCACATCGAGCGCTTGTTCGACGATCGCTGCGTACAGTTCTTCGCCGCGCTCGACCATCGCTGGATCGTCCGGATCGACGAGAACGGTGTAGTGGAGGTTACCATCACCCGCGTGGCCGAAACAGGGAACGAGCAGGTCGGACGCCTCGCCGAGTCGTTTGGCCTCGTGGACGATTTCTGGATACCGGCTGATCGGCACTGTCACGTCGCCAGGGTGGAGTGGCTCGAGGGCGGGGTCGTAGCTGGCGACCGCGTAGGCCAGTTCTCGGCGTGCTTGCCAGAGGGCGTCCATTTCGGCGTCGTCGTCGCTCATCTCGAAGCGAGCGACATCGTGGTCCTCGAAGATCGTTCGACAGAGCGCGATCTCCTCGTCGACGCCGTGGTTGGCATGGAATTCGAGAAAGACCATCGGCGCGTCCGGCAGGTCAGTGCCGAGATACGCGTTCGCCATCCGTGCGCTCAGTCCGTCGACGAGTTCGATTCGGGCGACATCGACATCGGTTCGAACAGTGTCGAAGACGGCTGTGGCGGCGTCGTCGAGGGTCTCGAAAATGGCTCGCCCACCACGGATCTGGTGGGGTCTGCCCGCCAGTTCCAGCGTGGCCTCAGTGATGACTGCGAGCGTGCCCTCGCTGCCCACGATGAGGTCGGTCAGGTTGTACCCACTCGAGGTCTTGACCGCTCGCGAGCCCGTCTGAACGATGGTGCCGTCGGCCAGCACGACCTCGAGACCGAGCACCCAGTCGGCAACCTCGCCGTATCTGACGGTTTTCATCCCGCTGGCGTCGGTGGCGATCATCCCGCCGACCGTCGAAATGTCGCCCGAGGAGGGCAGCGGCGGAAAGAACAGGCCGTCGCCGGCGACGTACTCGTCGACGGCCGAGCCGATGATCCCGGGGCCGACATCGATCTGGAAGTCGTCGGGTCGGTAGTCGATGACGTCGTCCAGCCGGGTCAGATCGAGGCTGATCCCGCCGTCGGCGGGCACGGCGTTGCCCTCGAGTCCAGACCCTGCGGCGTACGGCGTCACGGGAACGCCGTGGTCGGCCGCCGCGGCGAGAACGGCAGCAACATCGGCCGTGGACTCGGGCCAGACCACCGCGTCGGGCTGGACACCACGTCCGCGCTGTTCTGCGCCCCAGTCCGCAGCGTGTGATTCCCGTCGCCCCTCGGCAAACGATAGCTGGTCGTCCTCGAGGTCGAGTGCCTCGAGAAACGAGCAGTCATGTGTCATAGGCCTACGTTGGGGATGTTCGGTATCAACGCTTTCCACCGCCGGGCGTCGGCTGTCGGCCACCCGGTGGCGAGTCAGCGACCGAGCGGCTGGTCAGTATAGTAGCCGCTGCACGTCGGTGCGCACCTGATCGTACGACAGAAGCGCGGTTCGGAGCGTACGCGGTTCGGAACGAACGAAGTGAGTGAGAACCGCGGCCAGTGCGGTGGGTGTGTCCATCGTTTCAGTTGTTATGATAGCCGTTGGCCAAGCGTATACCAGTCGCGCCGTCATAGCTTCGGCCATGACTGACGAGTCCACCCCACCGACAGCCGACGCCGAAGATCGTGAACGCCTACTTGCCGACCGGACGCAGCGGCTCCATCAGCACCTCGAGGCGACCGCCGAGTTACCCATCGACCGGGAGGCAAACCGCTGGCTCGGCGAAGCCGAAGCCATCGCCAGCGACGTCGCGACGAGCGACCTCGAGGCGGCGACGGTTCACGAACGCGTCGAGAAAATCAACCACCTGCTCGCGGCAGTCGACGAGACCGGCCACGACGAGGCCGACGACCACCTCGAGGCGGCAACACAGGTCGCTGCGGCCATCCTCGAGTCGTCACGCGACGATCAGTGACTGTACTCGAGCGTGGCGTCTTTCGAGACCGCTGCATTTTATGAGAGTCGGTAACGCGATAGCTGATAATGGAAGACAGTCACACGATCCGACAGCCGTCGTGGAGGGATGTCTCGTGAACGCCGAACTGGACCTGCTGGTGAGCCTCAACGACTACGATCGGCCACAGGATGTCGCTGATCGGGCTGTTCAGGCCGAGGGGATGGGATTTGACCGGATCACCGTCGGCGAGACGACCGGCTGGAACATCGTGCCGCCGCTGACGCTTGCGGCCGACCGCACCGACGAACTGGGCATCTCGAACGACGTCATCTCGCCGTTCGGGCGCTCACCGGCGATGCTCGCCCAGACGGCGCTGACGCTGCACGACGCCTCCGACGGGCGCTTTAGACTCGGACTTGGCCCGAGTTCGCCCGCGATTACCGAACGCTGGCACGGCAAGACGTTCGAGCGCCCGCTGCGACGCACCCGCGAAGCCGTCGAGATCATCCGCGCGGTCTATGAAAACGGCTCACCAGCTTACGAGGGCGACATCTTCGATATCGCCGGCCTCAACTACGAACGCGACGTGCCCGAGAACCCACCACCGATCGACATCGCCACCCTCGGACCGAAAGCGACCGAGATGGCCGGCCGTTTCGGCGACGGCTGGGCACCCCAGATGTTCACGAGAGACGGTCTGGAGGAGCGACTCGAGGATCTAACTCGCGGGGCCGACCTCGCGGACAAGACACTCGAGGACCTGCGTGTCGCCCCGATTGTCCGTGGTATCGCAAGCGAAGATCGCGAGGCTGCACGCGAGAAAGCCCGCTCGACGATTGCGTTCATGCTCGGCGCCTACGGTCCCTACTACGGCGACTCGGTCGCCGAGCAGGGGTATCCCGAGGTCGTTTCCGAGATTCGAGACGCGTGGGGCGAGCGCGATACCGACGCGATGGCTGCCGCCTTACCAGACGAGGTGCTCGATGAACTGGCGCCCGCGGGGACGCCCGACGAGGTCCGCGAGTGGGTCGCCAACTACGCTGCCCTCGAGGGTGTCGACGCCGTTCGTGTCGGCTTCGTCGATGGGATGTCCGAAGACGAAAAGACGACGACGATGCACGCGGTCAGCGAACTGGCGTAACGGTCTCGTGCGCCGTCGCTCCCTTTATTATCCTTCCCCTTCGGACTGAAACGGCTCCCCGACGGCGTTTCGGGGCAGTAAGTTGAACACCTCCGTTTCCAGATCGTCCATCGACGCGAACGTGTCGCCATTCGAGTCAGCGACGGTCTCGGCGAGGTTCACCTCGCCTTCGGCGAGAATCAGCGTCACGTCGTCACACTGATCGACGACTGCCGCCTGCGAGATCGGATAGTCGAGCTCCTCGAGCACCGTCTCGAGGGCATTGAGCTTGACAGCTTGTGCCATAGGACAGCCACGACTGCGGTCGGCTTAGCGGTATGGATGGATCAGATTTCGTGATCGTCTGGCGGCTCTCGATCGGAATTCGAACCGATCTATTTGACGCTTACCTGCAGTTTCCGGCCGTCTTAGGGCTCGATGACGAGCTTTCCGAAGACGCTCTCAGTCATCACGTCACGCTGGGCTTGGCCGGCCTCCTCGAGGTCGTAGCTTCGGGCGATCTCGATCGACAGTGCGTCCGTCGCCATGAGATGGGCCACGCCCCGAAGCGGAACGCGCAGATCCGGCGTGTTGAACATACTCATGAACTGGTAGTTGACGTCTTTCGAGCGGGCGACCCCGTCGTTTGTAAACGCCGGGTCGGGACTGTTCTCGCCGATGCCGACGACGCGGGCCCCCGTCGTGGCGACGTCCGCATCGAACTGGAGGTAGTCGTCCAGCCGGTGGTCGAGAATCACGTCGACGCCACCGTTGCTGGCCTCGAGCGTCGCCTCTGTGAGGTCGTCGCGCGCGTAGTCGAGGACGGTTTCGGCACCGAGGGCCTCGAGGTCGTCGTGATAATCCTCGGCGGCGGTGGTGAGCACGCGGGCACTGACCGCGGCCCCGATCTGGACGGCGGCGTGGCCAACACCGCCGGAGCCGCCGTGGATGAGACAGTACTCGGCGGGGTCGAGGGCGGCGTGGTCGACCAGCGCGCGCCAGGCGGTAACGGCGACGACGCCCGCCGCGCCGGCCTCAGTCAGGTCTGCATCGTCGGGCAGGTGGACGACGCGGTCGGTTGGAATCGTCGCGTACTCGGCATACGCGCCCTGGGCGGAGGCGTTGCCGATGCCGGTGCCGAAGACGCGGTCGCCTTCCTCGAACGCCGTGACGGCCGAGCCGGTTTCCGCGACGACGCCGGCGATGTCGACGCCCGGCGTGAAAGGGACCGAAACCGGCTCATAGGAGCCATCCCGGAAGTAGGTGTCGACAGGATTGACCCCCGCCGCGGCCACTTCGACGAGCAACTCGTCGCTGTCGGGCTTGGGTTGGTCAACCTCGTCTACTTGCAGTACATCCGCGTCACCGTGTTCGTGAAGGCGTACAGCTCGCATGACGTTCGAGCACACGCCACAGAACCGTATAAGCGTACAGTTCCACACCTCTCGGCAGGCATATTTCAGCTGTCGTCCGACTCATCGGCGTCGTGATCCTCAGCTGACTTGTTTGCGGTCCACCAGTCGATTGCGAGCCACGGAAGCGAGAGGGTGACGAGCCCCGCGATCAGCGCGAGTGCGAACACCAGCGATTCGATGAGACTCTCGGCCATGTGCGACTTGAGGTGTTCGATTCGGTAAGTGATAGTCTTCCCGAACGGAAAAATCGTCACTCGGTTCGGTCGTACTCGCGTCTATCGCACCGCCTGTGTCGCCTCGTCGATGATCTCGAGTGCCTCCTTCAGTTCGTCCATCCCGGTCGCATACGAGAGGCGAGCGTAGCCCTCGCCGTTTGCGCCGAAGGCATCGCCGGGGACGACGACCACACCCCGGTCGAGCACTTCCTCACACCAGCCCTCGGGCACTTTCGGCATGACGTAGAACGCGCCTTCGGGTTTCGGAACGTCGAGGCCGGCGTCCTCGAGGCCATCAAGCACGACGTCACGGCGATCCTCGAACGCCGCGACCATCTCGTCGACCGGGTCCTGTGGTCCCGTCAGCGCGGCTTCAGCGGCGTACTGGGCGGGTGCAGAGGCACAGGCCTGCCCGTACTGGTGGACCCGAAGCATGCGTTCGATGCGCCGATTGGAGCCAACGACCCAGCCGAGTCGCCAGCCGGTCATCGAGTAGGTTTTCGAACAGGCGCTGACGGTGACGACGTTGTCCGTCTCGGCGAACTGCATCGGCGGATGGTGTGTGCCCTCGAAGACGATGTGTTCGTACACCTCATCCGAGAGACAGAGGACGTCGTGTTCGTCCGCGATGCGGGCAAACTCACGCATGTCGTCTTCGCTCTGGACCGCGCCGGTCGGGTTGGCTGGGCTGTTGACGACGAAAACGGCGGTGTCGTCCGTAATGGCCTCCTCGACGGTAGCGGGATCGAGCGTCAGATCCGCACGCAGCCCGACGGGTTTGGGCGTCCCACCGGCAATCTTCGTCAAGGCATCATACGAGACGAAGCCCGGGTCGGGAAAGATCACTTCTTGACCCGGATCGACGTGGGCCTGGAGGACGAGATGTAGCGCCTCGCTGCCGCCCGACGTCGCGATTAGGTCTTCAGGATCGATCTCGAGGCCGTAGTCGCGGTCGTACTTCGCCGAAATCGCCTCGCGGAGGCTGCGTGTCCCCTTGTTCGAGGTGTACGCGTCGGTCAGGCCGGACTCGATCGCCTCGATCGCGCCGCGGCGGGCGTGGGCGGGCGTCGGAAAGTCCGGCTGTCCGATCCCGAGGTTGATCGCGTCGTCACCTGCAGCCTCGAACACTTTCCGAATGCCACTGATCGATACCTGCTCAACCCGATTTGCGAACGTCGTCATGTCTATACGGGTGGTGCCAATCCCGATAACTCTTGATGTGTGTCCATTCTATAGTAGCCACTGAACGTCAGTGCGCATCCGATCGCACGACAGCTGTGCGGTCAGTGTGCAAACAGTTTCAGTTGTTACTATACCAGCCGCCCACACGTCTAGACGATCGCGATATTCTTGTCTACAGAACTGAACGTGACGAAACCGATATACGTCCACCAGCGCAGTAGTCTGGTAATGACGTACTCCCGACGACGCCTTCTCGCTGCCGGCGCGACCGGAACGCTCGCGTTGACAGCCGGCTGTCTCGATTTCGTCCGTGGCACTGGCCCGCTCGAACTCGAGGCCCAACGGGTCGCCCCGACCGACGAGGCGCTCGCCGAAACCGGCTACGAGGAATCGGAGATCACGGACCGATCGATCGATGAAACGATCGAACTCGGCGTCGAGCGCGACGTTCGGGCAACGGTCTGGACGTCGATCTATTCGAAGACCGTCGACTATCAGGGCCACGAGTACGAGGGCAGTTCCTTCGTTGCCGTCTCGATTCCGGACTACTCGGTGCTTGGCTACTCGGCGAACCCGATCGGGAATATGGACAACGAGGAACTTCTCGAGGAGTTTCTGGATGAACTCGACGATGATCACTCGGTCGAGAACATCACCCACCAAGAGTCGTTCTCCCTCGACATCTTAGCGGAGAGCCGAGACGTCGACGTCTTCGAGGGTGAAACCGAGTTCCGAGGAGAGCTGATCGATATCGAGATCACGTTGACCTCGTTCAGCCACGAGGACGATATCCTCGTCTTGATCGGCACCTACCCAGCCCCACTCGCCGAGGAGTCGGCCAACACCGAACTCCTCATGGAATCCGTCGAACACCCCGTCTAGACAGCGGCGAGTAGAACGGCAAACTCGAGTTGGACCCAGACCGCAGTCGTTTCGCGTGTTGATTTCACGAGTAGCGCCGTCGCTGCTCGGTCAAACCACTCGAAAAATATCGACTCGTCGTGTGGCGAGTTAGTAGAACTCGCGGACGAGGTCCATCGCGTCGTCAGGAGCGCCCTCCGGAATCTCGGACATATCCTCGGTGACGCCGTGTTGTTCGTGGTACGGGACGGAGTTTTCGTCCTGGTACATGACGCCCTGGTACTCTTTGTCGCTGTCGAGGATGACCTGTTTGGCCGCCTCGTAGTCGGTTGGGTCGTGACCCTCTTCTTTGAGATCGACTAAGTTGTCGCGGAAGTAGTCGTAGGTGTCGACGTCGTTGAACGTGACACACGGGCTGAAGACGTTCACGAAGCCAAAGCCGTCGTGTTCGACGGCCTTCTGGACGATTTCCTGATGGCGAAGCGCGTCGGAACTGAACGACTGCGCGATGAAGGATGCACCGGAGGCAAGCGCGAGCGCGAGCGGGTTGACTGGTGGCTGTTTCGATCCTTCTGGCGTCGTCGAGGTCTCGAAGTCCGAGCGCGAGGTCGGCGACGCTTGTCCTTTCGTCAGGCCGTAGATACGGTTGTCCATGACGACGTAGGTCATGTCGACGTTCCGGCGGACGGCGTGGACGAAGTGGCCGGCACCGATCGAGTACCCGTCACCGTCACCACCGGCGACCATCACTTCGATGTCCGGTCGGGCCATCTTGACACCGGTTCCGACGGGGAGTGCACGGCCGTGAACCCCGTGGAGGGCGTAGCTGTGCATGTAGGTCCCGATCTTGCCGGAACAGCCGATTCCGGCGACCACGAACGTGTTGTCGGGGTCGTTGCCGGTTTCGGCGAGGGCTTTCATCATGCCGTTCATCGTCCCGAAGTCACCGCACCCGGGACACCAGGTCGGCTGCTTGTCGGATTTGAAGTCTGTGAATCGGACGTCGGAGCTCATTGTGCTGGCACCTCTTCGGAGAGTTTCTCGGTAATCTGTTCGGCGAGTTCGTCCGCTTTGAAGCGAACGCCCGTGTATTTGTTAATGCGTTTCACACGGGTAAGGACATCGTGTTCAATCAGGTCAGCAAACTGTCCCGTAGCGTTACACTCGACGACGATCACGTCGTCTGCAGCTTCGATCTCGTCGGTGAGATCCGGCCGTGGGAAGATGTACGGTACCGAGATGACGCGGATGTCGATGCCGTCTTCCTCGAGGTAGTCGAGTGCTTCGGCGAGTGCGCCTTCGTTGGAGCCCCAAGAAATAATGAGGTTATCGGCGTCTTCGTTGCCGAACTCTCGGTAGTCCCAGTTCTCGTTTTCTTTTGCGGTCTCGACCTTTCGAGATCGCTTGTCGACCTGTTCGACACGCTCGTCCTGCTCTTCGGTCCGGCGACCGAGTTCGTCGTGCTCTAAGCCTGTGCTCATGTGTGCGCCGTCAGTCGTTCCGGGGATTGCACGGGGACTGACACCGTCGTCGGTGACGGCGTGGGCGCGGAAGCGGCCCTGTTCGTCGAGCCACTCGTCGATGTTGTCCTCGTCGACGAGCTTGCCGCGGTCGATCTCGACCTCGTCCATGTTGAACGCCTCTGGCGGGAACGTCTGTTCGGTAACAGACATTGCCAGGTCGGAGATGAGGAACACCGGCGTCTGGTATTTTTCGGCGAGGTTGAACGCCTCGACCGTCTTCCAGAAGCACTCGGTGATCGACGTGGGCGCGACGACAAAGCGTGGGACTTCGCCGTGGCCAGCGTACAGCGCCATGTTAAGATCGCCCTGTTCCTGTTTCGTCGGCATCCCCGTCGAGGGACCGGATCGCTGGACGTCACAGATGACCAGCGGCGTCTCGCTGGTTGCGACCAGGCCGAAGGTTTCGGTCATGAGGTCGATCCCGGCACCGGATGTCGCGGTCATCGATCGGGCACCGGCGCGTGCGCCACCGAGCGCCATGTTGATCGCCGAGAGTTCGTCTTCGGCCTGCACGACGTGACCGCCGTAGTCCTCGATTCGGCCCGTCAGATACTCCATGATCGACGTCGCGGGCGTGATGGGGTAGCCGGCGTAGAATCGGCAGCCAGCGGCGAGTGCGCCCATCCCGATCGCTTCGTTACCGTTGAGCAGGATGTAGTCGTTGTCGGTCGTCTCGAGGTTGTAGCCGAGATGATCCAGGTCGTAGTGTTCCTGGACGTACTCCTGTCCTGCGCGGGCGGCCTTTTTGTTGTTCTCGACGATCTTCGAACCTTTGCCACCGAAGCGCTTCTCTAAGGCTTCGTCGAGGTACTCGACGTTGAAGCCGGTAATCTCACATGCGGCGCCGAGGGCGACGATGTTGCGCATGATTGCGCCACCGGCGTCTTCAGCGAGCGATTTCAGTGGGACGTCGACGGCGTTCATCTCCTCAGGGATCTCCGCTTCCCAGGACCGTTCGCCGTCGTAGATGATCGCACTGTCCTCGTGGAG
This sequence comes from Natronorubrum sp. A-ect3, assembly GCF_041821125.1. Taxonomy (NCBI): domain Archaea; kingdom Methanobacteriati; phylum Methanobacteriota; class Halobacteria; order Halobacteriales; family Natrialbaceae; genus Natronorubrum; species Natronorubrum sp. A-ect3. The sequence continues at coordinate 1,051,867 of NZ_JBGUBB010000002.1, forward strand.
TTCGTCGAGGTTTTCGTCGATCGTTCGCTGTGTCAACGCGACCAGAATGTCCAGTCGGTCGACGACGCTCTGGACCTGATCGACGGACGTGCGAATCTTGTAGGCTGTGTAGCCACCGCGGATTCGCGACGCGAAGTCTTTCGACGTGAATACGTGTCGTCCGGCTCGGGAAAGTGCCTGAGCGAAGATTTTTCCGGTGGAGTCGATACCATCACCGGCTTCGCCTCCGACCGCCCAGTTGAGATCCTCAGCCATGTTATGCAGAACGTTGCTCCCAGTAAATGAAAAGGCTTCTGAAAGCTTGAGCAGTTTTTCCGGTTCTGAAAAGAGGTTTTTACTCTGGGATGAGTATATCGGACGAAAGATCGAACGGAACGGCTTTTCACGCTCCCGCCGAAGCGCTTCAGTATGGAAGGGACGCCAGTTACCGTCGAATCAGTACGTGAAGTCGGTCCCGGAACCGTTGCACTCGAACTCGAGACGCCTGACGGGTTCGATGCCGCACCCGGTCAGTTCGTCTTGCTCCGAGCCGTCCCCTGGGACGTCGCGGACGACGAGGAGGTCGACGAGGACGACGTCGTCATGCGCCACTACACGCTCTCGTCACCGTCCGTCGACGAGACGTTCGAGATCACGGTCGGGATCGACCCCGACGGCGACCTCTCGCCGTGGCTCGCCGATCTCGAGGGCGGCGAAACCGTCCACATCGACGGGCCATTTGGAACGATCACCTACGAGCGCGACGAGGACGTCGTCGCTGTCGCCGGCGGCCCAGGGGTTGGCCCTGCAGTGTCGATCGCCGAAGCAGCCCAGGAGTCGGGCCACGACGCAGTCGTCATCTACCAAGACGACGAGCCAGCCCACGTCGAGCGCCTCGAGGCCCTCGAGGCGGCGGGCGTGGACGTCGTCCTCCTCGACTCGGACGATGACGACGGACTGGCCGATGCGATCGACACGCACCACGCGGACGGCCAGCTCTACGCGTTCGGCTTCGAGTCGTTCGTGACGGCCGTCGCGGATGCAATCGAGGACGCCGGTGGCGATTCCGACGAGGCGCTGATCGAGAACTTCGGCTGAACGTTCGCCGTTTGCGTCACCCGCAGTTTCCCGTTGTTCGCAAGCACATGTTTCTCCCGCGCTCCTCCACTACTCGGTCGCATGGTTGACGACGATCTTGAACTCGAGCGCGAACTCGGCAACGCGACCATCGTCTACGACGACCCCGATGAGGGGACGGTCGAAAAGACGGTACCGAACGAACACGTCGCCTACTTCCAGGATCACTGGATCATCAAGACCGACGAGGACGACCAGGGCCACGACATCGTTCGACGAATTCCGTCGGGACGGGTCCACTACGTCGAACGGTCCGTCGAACAGTTCGAAGACGAGGTCGAGACCCTGGTCGATCGGGTCCAGTCGTTTGCCAGCAATCTCCAGACGAAGATCCCGGTCGGTGGCGACAGCGACGAACGAAGCGAACAGCGCGAGCCACACCGCATTGACGTCGGGTCCGGAGCCATCGACGAGCGCGACGAGCCGGATCGGTAACTCGAGACGCGTCGGTGCACAGTCGGCCGCGAGCTCAGTGCTCGACGAACTCGACCAGAATGCCGCCCGTGTCTTTTGGATGTAAAAAGGCGACCTCGTGGCCCCACGCACCGGGTCGTGGCTCCTCGTCGATCAGCGTCACGTCGTGCTCGCGTGCGCGCTCGAGTGCTCCCTCGATGTCGTCCGTCGCGAGCGCGAGGTGGTGGATACCGGCCCCGTTAGACTCGAGATAGCGCGCGATCGTGCCGTCTTCAAGCGGTTCGAGCAACTCGAGGTAGCTCTCGCCACACTCGAGGAAGACGACGCGCATCCCGTCGAACTCCTCTTCATGGACGGCCTCGAGGCCGAACAGGTCTTCGTACAGTGTTGCGAGTTCTCGTGCGTCTTCGGTCGCGATTCCCGCGTGATCGAAGTGCATGGGAGACCGTTTCGTGGGGGGCGACAAATATCGCGGTGATATCGATCGCCAACAGTAGGCCGGCGAATATATCGACTGGGAGGACGTACAGTACTGCGTATATGCAGATCACGAACACTGAAACGGTCCCCGACCACGACATCGTCGAGACGCTCGGTATTGCCCGCGGAAACACCGTCGAAGCGCGAAACGTCGGCCGTGATATCACACAGTCGATCCGCAACGTCTTCGGCGGCGAACTCAAGGCGTACTCCGATCTCCTTTCGAAGGCACGAGATGAAGCGATCGACCGCATGGTCGCAGACGCCGAGCGGATGGGTGCCGATGCCGTGGTCAACGTCCGCCTCGAAACCTCCCAGATCACCGACGGCGGCTCCGAAGTGATGGCCTACGGCACTGCCGTTCGACTCCGATAAGATCGCAGTCGGTGGTCGACTCGACGTTCCGTTCGGTCGTTATCGAAGCCCAAGTGTGGCCGCCAGGTGGTCCCAACGACTATCGCCGACCTCGGCGACGGCCGCCAGCTCGTCGGGCGACAGCTCGAAATCGAAGACGTCCGCGTTCGCCTCGATATGTCGGTGACTCGCCGATTTCGGGATCGCCGCGACGGCTGGCTGCTGGAGCAGCCACCGCAGCGCGACCTGTGCTGCTGACTTCCCGTACGGTTCGCCGATCGCCTCGAGTCGATCATCTCCCGGCACAACGCCCTCCGCGAGCGGGCTGTACGCAGTGAGACAGATCTCGTGGTCGACACAGTACTCGAGCAGCTCGTCTTGATCGTGATAGGGGTGGTATTTCACCTGATTCGCGACGATCGGCGTCTCGGAGTGCTCGCGGGCGGCCTCGAGGCCATCGACGCCGAAATTGCTGACACCGATATGATCGACGCGGTCGTCGTTCTGGAGGTCGTTCATCGCCGCCAGCGTCTCCTCAAGCGGAGCCTGCTTGCTTGGCGCGTGGAGCAAAAGGAGGTCGACGGTCGACAGGCTGAGTCGCTCGAGGCTCGCGCGCGTCGACTCGAGAACGTCGTCGAAAGCGGCGTTGTCGGGATGGACCTTGGTAACGACAAAGACGTCGTCGCGGTCGACCTCGCTTGCAGCGACGGCTGCGCCGACTGCACGCTCGTTGTCGTACATCTGGGCGGTGTCGATATGGCGGTACCCGACCTCGAGGGCCCGTTCGACGGCCCGTTGGCACTCGTCGCCAGTCATCCGTGCAGTGCCGAAACCGAGCGCCGGAATCTTGGCATCGCTGGCAGCCACTGTTGCCGTCGATATCGTTGCATTCGAATCCATACCACGACAGTCACCGACTCGGCTATTCAAACTGGGTCCAAAAACACCGCGACGGTGGGCTACGTCTCCACGAAATTTCGCTGAACACCCATGACGCATCGCGCGTTACTGGTAATCAGGATCGACGCCATCGACGAGCCAGTCGACTGCCTGCTGGTGCCAGTCGTCGCTCGTCCCGGCGTTAATATACCGTTCCCATTCATAGATTCCCGACTCCTTGGCGAGGCGACGAAACTGCAGCGTCAGAATCGCCGAGTCGAGAACAACGCTCGAGCGAACCATCCCTGCGTCCTGATAGTGTTGCTGTCCCGCTCGCATGACCTGCTGTTCATCGTCGCTAAGCAGGTTCAACTCCCGCATATCGACGAGGACACCGAACTCGTCAGGTGCGTCCTGTAACGCCGTTCGAGAGTCGTCGGTCCACTCCTGAAGCTCTTGTTCGTCCATCTTCCCAGCAAACGTAATCTTGAACCCGAACTCCGTCTGTTCAATTGTGTACATTAGTGAACTATTTCGGCGAGAGGAAATCTCATACTATTATGATTTCGATGTTCGCTACCCTGTGTCCGAACTGTGACACGCCGCAAAAACAGCTGCTTCGACTCGAGGACAGCCCTGTCTAGACCGCGCTGCCGGGCTGGTACTCGCCGAACTCTTCGCGGAAGACGTTACAGACCTCGCCGACGGTCGCGTACGCTTTCACCGCGTCGATGATGTACGGCATGAGATTCTCGTCGCCTCGAGCCGCTTCACGCAGGGCCTCGAGTTTCGCTTCGGCTTCCTCGTCGTCGCGCTCGCTGCGGGTCGCCTCGAGGGTTTCGATCTTCCGTTGTTCGTCCTCTTTGGTGACCTCCTCGACGTCCATCTCGACGTCTTCCTCGACTTCGAACTCGTTGACGCCGACGATGATGCGGTCTTTGTTCTCGATTTCTTTCTGGCGGTCGAAGGCCGTGTCCTGAATCTGGCGCTGGACCCACTGCTGTTCGATGGCCTCGAGCATCCCACCGCGTTCGTCGACCTCCTCGAGGAGTTCGTAGGCTTCTTGCTCGACCTGATCGGTGAGGCTTTCGACGTAGTAGCTGCCGGCCAGTGGGTCGATGGTGTCTGCCGCGCCGGATTCGTGAGCGAGGATCTGCTGGGTTCGCAAGGCGGTACGGACGGACTCTTCGGTCGGCAGCGCGAGCGCCTCGTCTTTGCCGTTGGTGTGAAGACTCTGGGTGCCGCCGAGGACGGCCGCAAGGGCCTGATAGGCGACACGGACGACGTTGTTCTCGATCTGCTGGGCGGTCAGCATCGAGCCGGCCGTCTGGGTGTGGAACTTGAGCTGTTTGGATTTCGGATCGTCGGCATCGAAGCGCTCGTCGATGATATCGTGCCACATCCGACGGGCTGCGCGGAACTTCGCGACCTCTTCGAAGATGTTGTTGTGGCCGTTGAAGAAGAAGGATAGCTGCGGGGCGAACTCGTCGACGTCGAGTCCGGCGTCGATCGCCGCCTCGACGTACTCGATCCCGTCACCGAGCGTGAATGCGAGTTCCTGTGCTGCCGTCGCACCTGCCTCGCGGATGTGATAGCCCGAAATGGAGATCGTGTTGAACTTCGGCGTCTCTGCCGAACAGAACTCGAAGATGTCCGTGATGATCCGCATCGACGGCTTGGGCGGATAGATGTAGGTGTTCCGCGCGCTGTACTCTTTGAGCACGTCGTTTTGGATCGTCCCACGCAGCTCCTCACGGTCGACGCCCTGCCGATCACCCACGGCGATATAGAGGGCGAGCAACACCGAGGCGGGTGCGTTGATCGTCATCGACGTCGAGACCTCGTCGAGCGGAATGCCGTCGAAGACCGTCTCCATGTCATCAAGCGAGTCGATCGCGACGCCCGCTTTACCGACCTCACCAGCGGACATCGGGGCGTCCGAGTCGTGACCCATCTGCGTCGGCAGGTCGAACGCCATCGACAGCCCGGTCTGTCCCTGATCGAGCAGATAGTGGAACCGCTCGTTGGTGTCTTCCGGCGTCGAGAAGCCAGCGTACTGGCGCATCGTCCAGAGTCGACCGCGGTAGCCCGTCGAGTACACACCGCGCGTGTACGGTGGCTCTCCCGGGAAGCCGAGGTCTTCATCGTAGTCGATATCAGCGACGTCCTCGGGCGTGTAGATCCGATCGACTTCCTGGCCCCCCGTGTCCGTCGTGAACGTCTCCTTTCGTTCACCGAACCGGTCGATAACTGGCTCTACTTCGTCTTCGTGCCACTCCTCCTCGTTGGCACGAATCTCCTCGAGTTCGTCAGAGTCAAACATTATGGTTACAGTTGGTGGGGTGGGGCTTGAAGGTTGATGAATGCGGCTGATGTCGTCGCGGACTGTGGCTCGTTGATGTCATCGCTGAGCGCCCGACGTGACTGGATGGCTCGCCGATTAGACATCGTCGTCCGGCTCGTGTTGCTCGGCCATCCTGCGCGCCTCCGTTGCGTACCGATCTCGAGTGTCGGGATCGGCGACGGTGCCGACCGCGTCGGGTGAGACGCATAATCCGGCTTTCGTCGCTCGAGCAGGGCCGGTAAAACTCGTCAGCGCACGCTCGCGGCGGTGGTAGTAGCGACCGTCTTCGGTGGCGTACACCAGAATAATCAGGTTCAGTTCGTCGTCCGAGTACGTCCGCTCGACGAGCCAGACACGGACGCTGTCGTCGTCGCTGCACCTTTCGGTGTCGGGTTCGGTCATCGAGTTACCGGCCAGTGTCGTACTTATACGTCGCCGTCTCAGGGTCGATTCCGAAATCTTCGGCGGACTCCTCGTCCGAGGTTTCCCCACGGTCTTCAGGAGCGCGTTTGAACGCCTCTCGACGCTCCTCGGGCATTCGGAATCGATCGACGCTGATTTCCAGGGGGACCGCCTCCGGATCGACGCTATCGCGTTTCTCAGTCAGACGCTGCTGAAGGGTGGCTGGGAGCTGTGAGGTGTCGATCCGCCGGAAGCCAAACTGGGCGAGGTAGCTCCCTGCGCCCGTCAACGCGTAGACGGTTTCGAACCCTTCGTCGCTGGCGTATTCGACGAGTCGCTCAATAACGTGGGCACCGACGCCCTGATCTCGCCATCCCTCGAGGACGCCGATGCTGGTCAACTCACAGACATCGCCGTCGTCGTCCCTGTGGATGCGAATACGTCCGAAACCCGCCTTCTCGCCGGACTGTTCGTCGATGGCGACGACGTAGTCACGTGAGCGAAACGCCGTCTCGTCGAGCTCCATCGCCTCGATATGGTCGAGCAGCCAGACCTCCTCTCTGTTTTTCGCGTCCCGGACGTACATGATCTGAAGTACGGGCTGTGCCGATAAAAGAATACTGTCGGCTGTCACGGGAATCTCGCAACGATGGAGGTCTGAAGTCGCTGCGTTCGTCTCGAGTCGGCTCAGCCGGTGAGCCGGCGACTACGGCGTTTTGCTGACGACCAGAGCGCACGCGTGGGTGCAACCCATGGAACGACGACGACGGCTGTGAGAAACAACGCAGTCCAGAGGACGATGAACAGTCGGTTTCCGATGCCCAGGTCCGTCACGAACCAGGTCCCGACGACGATGGCAATACCCAAAATCGGGAGGAGAGACTCCCAGACAGAGTCTTGGATTGTCGTGACGAGCACTGGGGTGTAGTGCCAGGCGAGTAGGCCGCCGAGCCCACCACCGAAGGCGATGTGTGCGTTGCGGCTCCCGACGTAGATGACTGCGATCAGGCTGACGACGAACCCGACTGCGAACGCAGCGGTCGCCGTATCGATCGACAGCCGACGCGCAAGGACGTGTCTGACCAGATAGTAGCACGCCAGAAAGCCAACCCCATACGCAATCCCGCCAGCGACGTCACCGGGATAGTGGACGGCCAGTCCAACTCGCGTAAAGCCGACCCAACCGATGGCAGCAGTTCCAGCGAGAGCCCGTCGACGGACGGTGCTCACCGGCAGATCGACGACGAGCATGCCGACAATGATCGTCGCCGCCATCGCGTGGCCGCTGGGAAAGCTCGTTGTCGAGATATGAGCGGCGTGTTCGTACCATGGGACGAACCACGCGGGGAATGCATCGGCGCTGACTGGCGGGCCAACAGTCGGTCGGGTCGCCGTGTGAAAGGATTTCGTGATCGACATCAGCCCATAACAGCCGATGACACCACCGAGCCACGGTGCGACGAGGTCACGGTTGGCCCAGTAGGCGGCGATCATTGCAGGTGCAATCAGGTAGATGCTCCCGAGATACGAGAGCACAACCATGATGACGCCGAGCCACGTCGGCACGGCATCTCGGACGGCTTCGATAACAGCGGGGTCGAACCACATCGCCAGACTGTTCAGTATTCTAACCAGTATTTCTTTCGGTCGTGTTACATTTGGGTGACGGAATCCGCACCAAGCTGCGGTCTCGAGGCGAGCGTCGAACGACAGTCACCGATCGTCGTCAAGGTTCAACGCGTCGAAAAACCGGTGGACGAGTCGACCGCCGACGAACGCGAGCAACACGTCCGTGTCGTTTGCATTGTCGGCGAACAAGCCAAGACCGATCCGTCCGCCGGCCATATCGTGATGGCCGCCAGCCTGACCGAGATCATCGAAGCCGTCCTGCAACGTCTCACCGATATGGATCCGTGGATCGATAGAGCGAGCGCTCAGTCGGATCACATCCCCGACGATGCCGTAGACCAGAACCGTATCGACGCCCTCGAGATTCAGTAGATAATCCGCTGCTTGCGGGAGTGCATCGGTTTCAGCGGTCTTGCCAGCGCTTGCAACCAGTGCAGAGCCCCGCCGTTCGCGAGAGCCGATCGCCTGTCCGATCGCATCGAGTGTCTCCGAGGAAAACGCGCTGCCATACAGCTGCTCGAGCGTCTCGAGATCCGCATTTGGATAGACCGCAAGTGCGGCTTCGTACTCTCGTCTGGTCGGCTCGCGGACGAAGTCCAGTCGCTCACGGTGGAGCGCAAACAGGAGCGCTGATGCGAGCCGCGTCGTCAGTTCGACCTCGAGCGCGTCGAGATACTCGACGAAGATCGTGGCTGTCGCGCCGATGCTGTTTCGGACATCTTCGAACGCGGCCCCGACCGGCTCACCGGGGTGGTGGTCGACGATGATATCGGGCGTGGTCCGGGCAGGAACTTCCGTGTTCGCACCCGGCTGTGAGTGATCGACGAACCCAACACGGTCGTACTCACCGAGATCAGTATCGTCGAGCGTCTCGAGAGAGATGTCGAGCATATTGACGAACGCACGGTTTTGTTGGTGTGAGATCTCACCACCGTAGGCGATCGTCACCTCGTCGACGTCGTAATCACTCGCGATTGCTTCGAGAGCCAGCGCGCTGGCGAGACAGTCCGGATCCGGATTGTCGTGACAGACGATCACCAGCGACTCGGTCGTCTCGAGGATGGACGCGAGTTCGGCCGCACGGGACATAGCTCAAAATACGGGGACGAGACGCTTGAATGCCCTGTCAAAACGCAAAATTCGAGGCATGTTGTCTCACAGGTGGTTTCAGCCCTCTGTCTCGGCGTTTCCGAACCTCGTGTCGCCGATTATCGGACCCGCATTCGGCTCGGTGGTGATGTCAGCCAGGCCGGTGTGCGTGTCTACTGTGTGGACGATATCGATCTACTCGAACAGAGAAGGGTGCAGTAACAGTTTCGGCAAGACGAAACAGCGAGATTGTCACGACAGAAAACGACCGCGAAGAGAGAGAAGATCCGGAACGGGTTAGTCTGCGTTGAGGGGCGGACGTGCAGAGCGAGCTTCGTCGGAACCGTCGGCCGGGCCGTTGACGAACATCGCGTGGCCCATGATCGCGATTGCGACGATCGAGCCGATCGGAACTGCTGCGGTTAACGACACACCCACGACGGTCAGCGCTGCAGTGATACCGAGCAGTGCGACTGGGATCAGGCCGAGAACAATGTCGTAGTATCCAGTCATAATCTATGCTATAGTATGAGGAATATGTATATAAGCGTTTCCCATAATCGCTCTGTACTGGACTTATTTCTAACTCGTATTCAACTGAGTGCATATCCATAACTTATGGGTGGGATATTTGTCTCGATACGTGTGGAATAATAACCCCAACATTGCTTGAATCTCCCCCAGCGAACACATATTATTCTACCAGACAAATTTGTTAACCGCAGTACGGCAACGTGGTACTCCACATTTCTGACGCCGATGTTTAACTGTGCATGTATAATGGTTATTCATTATAGTCCTCTCAGTCACAGCAAAGGCCTGTACGAATAGTGATATATCATGAACGGAATAACTGTCAGGCGCGAAGATCGTACCGGCAACGGGACTGTCAAACGATCACCCAAGACCGCGGCGCGTCTCGTACTGCACGAAAGGGGCTGCTCACGGGAGGGCAGCGAAATGGCTGTCCTGTCGTAACAACGGAGCCGATTTCCACAGCCGTCGTTCGACCGGCTGTGCAGTGACGACCAGTGGCTGCTGTAGACGATTCGAGCGCCAAAAACCCAACAAGTTTGCGTGCCAGTAAAAATCTACGGCTCGTTCGAACCACCCGACTCGAGGCAGTTCACTGCGATGTTCGATACAGAACCGCCGTGTAGCCGACGCGCCAGCCAACGATCAAGAGCAGTCCAAACCCCGTCATGACAAGCGGAAACGGCCACGCTGCCGTGTCACCGAACACCGACTGGCGAAGCAACAAGCCAACGTTCGCCGCTGCAATCCACGTGACCGTCGTCAGCCGCGCGACTCGAGTCACCGACGACACGACGGTGTGCGCATAGAGGCCCGCCAGCACCGCCACGACGAGCCAGCCGATGACGAAGGGTGCGATTGCCTCGAGCGATGCGATCGGCTGCTCGAGCGGATTCACACCGTGGCTGCGTTGGCCGACGAGAACGAGCCCTGCGAGCAGCCCAACGTCTCCGACACCGAGGATGAGGGTCTCTCGATCGACCAGCCGAGAACGGCCGTCCGTTCGAACTGCTGTGTCCATAGCGTCAGTTCGGGACCGAACACATATTGTAGTCCCGATTCGGCTCCACTACAGCCTTGAGTGTGTCCGTTCAGACTCTCTCAGAAGAAGAACTAATAACGAATGAATACAAAGATGCGACCGATGGCTGTGGCTGATGACCGTCATGCAGGCTGTGATGGCTGTGGCCGCGCAGTTCCACTCGAGGAGCTTACGGTAGTGACGATGCCGGACGGCGAGCACGTCGCCTGTTGTCCCCGCTGTGAGCCACATGCCCGCGAGGCTGCACGAAAGTGTTCATCGCTCGACCAGCGCCGTGGGACCTGTGATGGGTGTACTGAAACCGTCCTCGAGGCCAAACTCGAGGATATCGTGTTGAACGACGGCACTGTCGTCTCCTGTTGTCCGGCCTGTGTGGCCAAAGCGCCGGACAACGACTCAGAGGCAACCGCCACGAGAGCGGACACCGACACGACAGCAGAACCGACTGACGGAAGCGACAGCGACACAGACGACGAGGAGACACTCTGTACGCAGTGCAACGAGTGGGTTCGCGCCGAACTGTTCCACGTGACGACTATCGACGACCGAACCGAGCGGCTGTGTCCAACCTGCAAGGACAGTGCCGAAGACGACGGGATCATTAAAGACGTCGAGATCAGGAAAACGAAAGCTCGAGAGGTTCTCGGGGTCGAACCCGGTGCCACCGACGAAGAGATTCGAACGGCGTTTCATACGCAGATAAAACGTGCCCATCCAGACCAGCAAAGCGGGAGTCGGTCGGCGTTCCAACTCGTCAGAGACGCCTACGAACGGCTCACCGAAGGGGCGTAGTCACTCGTCGCTGTCAGCGGCCGCCACCGTCACGACGGACGTAACCGATCGTCGCCGGATCGAACGCGTACGTCGCTCCACAGCGCTCACACGATGCGGTCAACAACTTACCGTGTTTGGATCGTGTCCAGAGTTTTGTCTGCTCCTGTTCGATCTCGAGTGTGACTGGATGTCCACAGTCAGGGTTCGTACACGGAAACCGAATATACCAGTTCGGGACCGACAGCGCACCGAGTGGTGCGAGTTGTGCCCGGAGCTGACTCAGTAGGTTGAAGATCGTTGCCGACGGGTTCTGCCGGTCGATTTCGACGCCGTCGACGGCATCGACGAAGCCGCCACGATGGTGTTCATCGTCGTACAGCGGGATCACGGGAATTCCCTTGGCCACGGCGTACCCGATCTCCTGGTTGACCCACTGGCTGTCGGCCGACGCCGTCGTCAGCACCGCAACCACGACATCGCTGTTTGCGAGTCGTCCCTCGAGCCGGTTTCGTTGCCGGCCGGATTCGACCGCTTCGAACGTGATGTGGACGCCGAACGGGAAGTTCTTGACCGTCGAGAACAGCTCCTGGACGAGTTCGAGATCACCGGGCGCGTGTGAGACATAAATCTGCTCTCTGGTCATCAGTTGCTCTACAGGAGTTGGGTGTGGGAACCGATATTATACTATCGAACAGCAGTCGATGACGCGAGTCGAGTGCTCGCTCGGTCGAACAGCGAGCACTCAGGCTCTAGTAGCCACTGACCCTCAGTGCGCACCCGATCGCACGACAGCTGTGTGATCGGTGTGCAACCAGTTTCAGTTGGTACGATAGTTGACAGTCGCCAGTCACTCCTGTTGGGCCGCCTCCGACTGGATCGTCTCGAGCACTCGCTGTGAGAACTCGAGATCGTCGAGTTCGAGCCCCAGCCCGTCAAACCACGCCTGGTCGACGTGCCAGTGGCCGCGGACCGCGCCGTCGGTCGTCACCGACGTCGCCTCGAGCCGTCCCGGTGCCCACCCGTGCTCGTTGGCGATGTCGAGCAGCGTCCGGACGACGGTGCCGACCTCGTCGCTCCCGACGCCCGACGTCTCGGTGACGGTCTCGTACTCGAGGACGAGGCCGGTCCCGTCGGGGAGATCGTCGACCGAATCAAATCCGGCAGCTGTCACATCGTTGTCCGATAGCAGCGTACACTCGGTGACGTAGATTCCCTGGCCCATGAGTCGGTTCTCGAGTGCGACGTCGATGGGACGAGTTTCGGTCATGGGTGGCCCTATCACGCGAGATGTGAAAAGCTGCCGGCCGAATCGGGTCACGGTAGTCGAAAAACGGATGCGGCTTACAACGGCTCGACGAGGTCCTCGAGCGCTGCCGTCGGATCGTCGGCTTTCGCGACACCGCTTGCGAGCAAGACACCTTCAGCACCGAGCTCGCCAGCAGCAACCGCGTCTTCGCCCGTACTGATACCGGCGCCACAGAGCACAGAGACGTCCGCGTCGACGGCCTGAGCTGCCTCGACAGCGCCTTCGACGATGTCCGGATCGGCCTGGCTGACCGGCGTCCCGGTGCCGATCAGTTCCGGTGGCTCGACGGCGACTGCGTCCGGGCCGAGCGCCGCCGCCGCACCGATCTGGGCCGGGTTGTTGGCACAGACGACGGTCTCGAGGTTGGCCCGTTCGGCGGCCTGGACAGCGCCGTCGACGTCGGCGAGTTTCAGCCGCTGTTCGGAGTGGTTGATGAGCGTCCCGACCGCGCCCGCCTCGGCGACGGTCTCGGCGAGTGTGTGTCCGGTGTTGCTCCCGTAGTCGATCGGATCGACGTGCTGGGCCCACGTTTCAGCACCCGTTTCAGCGACGCGCTCGAGGTGGGCCGCCTGCGGGGCGACGGCGACGCGAGCATCGGCAGACTCGTTGACGTCACGGACAGCTTCCGCGACGGCGACTGGATCACATGGATACGTCTTCAGGTTGACGAGGATGAACATATCAGCACAGCCATTCGCACGGAAGAAATAGTTTGCGAGTCGACGGCATCAGCGGGCGCACACGTCCGTCGATGACGGCACCGACTGGCCGTCATACGGACAACTATACGTCAGTTCCATGCAGCTACGACTGTCTGCGGTTGCACCGATAAATCGGTACAGCAGACCGTCTCAGTCCTTGCGCTTGACGACGTCTCCGAGCGTGTAACTGCCCGTCGAGGAGCCACCCGACCACTCCGAGTCGTCAGCCGAGCCGCTCTCGGCGCTCAGGGTAATCTCGAGGAACTTCTCGAGTTTCGACTGGACACGGTCGCTTGGCAGCGTATCGCCGCGTTCGATCTTTCGAATCAGGCTCGCCTTCTCGTTGAGTTCGTTCGCGAGATCAGACTGGCTGAGTCCCTTGTTCTCGCGAGCGTTGCGAACGCGATCGTCGTAATCCGTCGCAAGCTCGTCCATGTCGTCGAACATATCCGAGCGTCGCTGGCTACTCGAGGAACTCGAAGAACTCGAGCTTGCACTCGTGGTCGAACTCGAGGAACTCGAGCCACCACTAGAGCCCGAGGACGAACTCGAAGTCGAATACTTCGTCGAGCCACTGGTGCTCGAGGGCTGTTTGACTTCAGTGCCGAAATCGGTGCAGTTCGAACACACGTCTAACTTCGCACCCTCGACCTTGATAGTCTTCGGAGACGACGTCTCAGCGCCACACATCTCGCACTGGACCATACCCGACACTATATCGCGGCGAGTGATAAACCATGCGGGCGCTCCCGAACAAGGAGACGGCGGTTACTCGAGCGCCGACCAGGAGTAGACAAAGCGCTGGAGCGCGGTCAGATGGCCGACGACCGCGAGGAAGACGAGCAGCCAGCCGATCAGCGTGAGCCCGCCGTAGGTTCCCGAGACTGGGTAGGCGAGAAAGCCGACGAGGCCGATAATCGCCAATCGGTCTGCACGTCCGACGAGCCCACCATAGACTCGGTCGAGGCCAACGGCCTGTGCCTGCGTCCCGAGATACGACGTCATCACGACACCCGTCACCGCGAGAAAGCCGAGGAAGTAGTCCCCGACACCTGCAGCCAGGCCGCCGATGACGACGATGTCCGCATACCGGTCGAGGACGTGATCAAGCAGGTCCCCGCCCGCGGAGGCGACGTTTTGTTCGCGGGCGAGCGCCCCATCGACGATGTCGAGCCAGCCGTTGCAAAAGACGAGGATCGCAGCAACGACGTACCAGATCGGGGCTGCTTGGCCACCCAAAAAGAACGCAACGGCAGCCAGGATCGCCATCCCGAACGCTAACACGCTTACCCCGTCGGGACTCATCCCAACACGATCGAATCCCTTGACGAACGGATCGAGAAATCGAGAGACGTACGGACGGAACTTATCGAGCGTCATGTCAGATACCCCATGAAGTCTACCTCGCCAGCGCTCGGTTCTCGGTCGCCTGTCACGACCGCCTCGAGGGCGTCAGCAACTGCCTCGGGGTCACGATCGGTCGTGTCGATCTCGTAGACCGACTCGAGGCCGTGTTCGTCGACGGCTTCCGAGAGGACAACGTCGAGAGCCTCGCTCTCGGCGTTTTCGGCCGCTTTGGCTTCGGTTTCGCCGCGTTCGAGCAGGCGCTTCTCGAGCGTTTCGGGGGCACACCGGAGGACGGCAACCCGGTCAGCGTCGAAGTGATGTGCGAGATGTGAGTCGATGACAGCGTCGTCCCGGCCCTCGAGCCAGTCAGAAAGCGCCTCGAGGTCGGCGATTTTGCTCCCGCGGTCGGCGTCGACCTCTGTGTAGAGGCCTTCCTCGTCGAGGACCGCATTCAGGTGGATGACCTCGAGGTCCGGCAGCGAATCGTCATCGAGTCTGGTAGCGAGGATGTCCGTCGCGGTCGTCTTCCCGGTCCCCGGAGTGCCGGTGACGGCGACTCTCACGTATTGGCCACCTCCGAATCGGTGTCGTCATCGAGTTCGAGGTCCGCGAGCACGGCGTTGAGCGTCTCGACAGCACGGTCGGTCTCGTCGTCGGTCCCACAGGTAATGCGGATACAGCCCGGGAGGCCGAAACTCGAGCAGTCACGGATAATGACGCCGCGTTCCTGCATCGCTTCGGCCACGGCCGTCGCGTCACCGACATCGACGAGCACGAAGTTGCCCTCACTCTCCCAGACGTGGGCGTCGATCGTCTCGCGCATGTACTGGCAGGACTCGAGGGTTGTCTCGACGGTTCGCTCGACGTGTTCTTCGTCGTCGATTGCGGCCAGTCCGGCCCGGCAGGCAAGTTCGCTTGCCGCGAACGGGGTGTTCACGCGAGCGTAGGCGTCGGCCCACTCGTCGGGAACGACGGCATAGCCGAGTCGCACGCCGGCCAGCCCGTAGGCCTTCGAGAACGTCCGCAAGACGGCCACGTCATCGCGGGACTCGAACCCATTTCGTCCCTCGGTCAGCGAGAGCGCGCTCTCACCATCAGCAAACTCGCCGTAGGCTTCGTCGACGACGACCAGCGTCTCCGCGTCGGTTTCGGCGGCGATCCGCTCGATTTCTGCGAGCGCCATGGTCGAGCCGGAGGGGTTGTGCGGGCTCGTGATCCAGACGATTCGGTCGCCGTCGTAGGCCTCGAGGACGGTGTCGGCTGTCTGTTCGAAGTCGGCCTCGCGCTCGAGGCTGTACTCCCGGACGTCGCCGTGGTGGAACCGGGAACTCATCCCGTAGTAGGCAAAGCCGGGTGTCGGAACGAGAATCGTGTCGTCGGGCTCGAGTGCGGCGCGGTGGAGGTAATCGATCGCCCCGTCGCCGCCGTTTGCGAGCCAGACCTGCTCGTCGGAGACATCCCAGCGGTCGGCCACGGCGGCAGTGAGGTCGGCGTGGGCAGCTTTCGGATACGAACTGACACTCGAGGCAGCCTCACGGATCGCCACGGTCGCTGCCGGAGACGGACCGTGGGGGTTCTCGTTGGAGGCGAGTTTGATCAGTTCCGAAGGATCACGCCCGAGCTCGCGGGCGACTTCCTCGATCCCTCGACCCGCCTCGTAGGCGACGTGATCGGACAGGTCTCGCGGTTTCATACGCCAATGCTGTTTACGACGGGTCTTAAGAGTGCTCAACTGTCTCCGCTCGCAGGGACTGTCAGTTCACCCGACAGCCACGACGAAGCAAGAGCCACATGCCGCGGCGAAGTGAACGGCTGACGCGCTTGATCACCGTCACCAGAGGCTCACGAACGCGACGAGCAAGAGCGCCCACTTGAAGAACGTCAGCTCACGCTCGTAGCCGTCGATCAGGGTGCGGAACGTCTCCGAATCGTGCTCCAGGACGATCAGTATCGCGAACTGCAGGAGACAGGCGGCCGCCAGCAGGTCGGTGGTCACGACCGAGATCGAGATCGCGACCGCAGCCATCGCGAGGACGAGTTCGAGAAGCCGTCCGAGATTCATCGGTAGTAGACGGGAATGCAGCCCTCATAGTTCTTCGTGGTTGCGCTCGGTCAGACCTCCCGGAGCCGCTCGAGTCGCTCGAGCGAGTCGGCATCCCTCGGGTCCTTGTCATGGCGTACAGCCTGGAACCGCGGAAATCGCAGTGCGTAGCCCGACGAGTACGTCGGCGAGGTCTGAATCTCCTCGTAGCCGACCTCGAAAACGATTTCGGGCTCTACGTCTACCTCCTGTCCGTCCTCGCTTGCGACGTGGGGCTCGAGTAACTCGGTCAGTTCTTCGAGTTTCTCGTCGGTGATTCCGGTCGCGACCTTCCCGACGGTCGCTAGATTTTGCGAGTCCACCGCAGCGTCGGCGGAACGTCGTTCTCCGCCGTCGTCCGCGCGCACGGAGAGTTCGAACGTGCCGAGGAACGTCGCCCGCCGCCCTTCGCCCCACTCCGCACCCGTGACCACGCAGTCGAGCGTCTCGACGTCGGGTTTGCGTTTCCGCCAGTGTTTCCCGCGTCGACCCGGCGAGTACGTCGAGTCGGGATCTTTGAGCATGATCCCCTCGTGACCGCCCTCGAGGGCGTCGGCGTCGATCGACTCGATCTCGTCGGGGTCGTCGGTGCACCAGAGCAAAGAGAGGCCGTCGACGGCTTCGGGCTCTTGATCCGGGTCGTCGGCGAGGAGGGACTCGAGTCGCTCGTGGCGCGTCGTCAGCGACTCGGCGAGCAGGTCGTCGCCGCCGGCGTGCAGACAGTCGAAGAAAACGGGCCGGACCTCGACGTCTTCTCGGGCTTTCGCGACGTCGTGTTTGCGCCGGAAGCGCTTGAGGACTTCCTGAAACGGCAGCGGCGTGCCGTCGTCATCGACGGCGACGACCTCGCCGTCGAGAATCGCCGGCTCCTCGAGTGTGTGTTCGGCGAACTCGACGACCTCCGGTAAGGCGTTGGTAACGTCCTCCATGTTGCGTGAGAAGACACGGGTTTCAGCCGCGTCTGTGCCGTTTTCGGGATCGTGGTGCAACTGAACGCGAGCCCCGTCGTACTTCCACTCGACGGCCGCCTCGTCCCACTCCTCGAGTGCGTCGGTGACGGTTCCAGCCTGTGCGAGCATCGCCTGGACGGGCCGGCCGACCTCGAGGTCCATCGCGTCCAGCCCCTCGAGACCGTCGTCACGGGCGACTCGAGCGACCTGGCCGTAGTCGTTCGACACCTGCAGCGCGCGTTCGACGCGTTCGCCCGGCACGTCGAAGGCCTCGCTGATGGCGTCGCGAACGGCACCCTCGCCGACACCGATACGCATCTCAGAGAGGACGAGACGGGCGAGATACCGGGCTTCCGCGCTTTCACAGCGGTTGAACAGGCCAAAGAGGAGATCGACTTTCGTGTCGTGACTGCCCGAACCCGAAGTGGCGGCGAGATCAACGAGTGTCTCGAAGACCTCACGGACGGTCAACGCGTCGCTCGTCCCGCCTGCAGTGAACGCCCCCAGCCCCTGCTGGCCACCGAAATCGTAGCCGGCTGCCACCTCGCCGATCTCGCCGACCTCGGCGAGCCGTTCCTCGACGTCGTCGGCGCTGACGTTCGTCCCCGCCGCGCGAGCGATCGCCTCATAACAGGTGTTCGGACCGATATCGAGCGTCGTCGACTGCCAGGCCGGAAACACCCGGCCCTGCACGAACCGGGCGACGACCGCGAGGTCATCGCCTGCGTCCTCGAGTAGCTCCCTGACGTGGGCAATGATCTCGAGGTCCGCGGATTCGGCGTCGATCGCAGCGACACGGTCGGCGAACGTGGCGAACTCCATCGGCGGAGAGTATCGTCGGGGGGAGTAAAACGGTTCTGAGAGCGGACGCGGGAGACAAGCCGGCGCTCATCTGGAGGGACGGATTTAAAGCCCGTCGCGCCCGCAGGGGGAGGTATGCCAGAGGAGGAACTCGCAGCGCGGGTCGCAGACGTGCTTTCGGTCGACGCCGAGGAGTTTCGCGAGCGAGCCGAGGCCGACGCCGAGGTGATCAAAGACGCCATCGATCACGGCGTCTTCGACAACCCACAGGCGATCATCGGCCTCGAGTACGAGTTTTACGCGATCAAAAGCGACGACGGAACGCTGCGGCGGGTGCCGCGTCGCCTCCTCGAACTCATCGGCTTCGAGAAGGAACTCGGCCTCCACAACGCGGAGATGACGACCAGCCCACAACCGCTGAACGCATACGGGCTGCTCGCCCAGGAGTCGGAGGTCAAATCACGGCTACAGACGGCCCTCGACGTCACCCAATCCGAGCGTATGCGACTGGTCAGTGATGCACTCTGGACGATCCCGCCCGAAGGCGAGGATGCGACGACTTACCTCACCGACAGCATCGAACGGACGATCGAGGGCCCGGACGGGACCGACCAGTCGATCCGCATCGCGACCAATATGAGCGACTCCGCGCGTTATCACGCGATGGCCAACACCGACCGGGCCGACGTCGCCGGGATGCATATCGACGCGCCACACGTCTCGCTCGAGGCCGACACGGTGATGCCCGAGAGCCTCATTACGTCGATCCAGCCCCATTATCAGGTGTCACACGCTCCCGACCTGCCGCGATACTTCAACTACGCGCTGCGCGTTGCTGGTCCCCTCCTCGCACTCGGTGTCAACTCGCCGTTTTTCCCGGCCGATCTGTACGACGACGACGCGACGGCCGACGAGATCCTCGAGGACTGCTGGATGGAACACCGGATCAGTGTCTTCGAGACCATGCTGAACGATCCTGCAACCGGCGAAGGCAAGGTTCGATTCCC
Organism: Natronorubrum sp. A-ect3; assembly: GCF_041821125.1. Classification (NCBI taxonomy): domain Archaea; kingdom Methanobacteriati; phylum Methanobacteriota; class Halobacteria; order Halobacteriales; family Natrialbaceae; genus Natronorubrum; species Natronorubrum sp. A-ect3. Next base: position 1,071,116 of record NZ_JBGUBB010000002.1, read on the forward strand.
CCGCGACCTTGGAACCGTCGAGGAGGCGATCGACCGAATCGCCGCCGACGACACCATGGTCCCGATGCCAGTCACCGAGGGCGAACGGTTCGACGATCAGTTCCCCCACTTCCGGCGCAAACACGGCACCTACTGGCGATGGGTCCGGCCAGTGTTCGGCGGGCCAACCCGTTCGGCTGCCAACGCCCGTATCGAGTTCCGGCCGATCCCCGCCCAGCCAACTGTCAGAGACTCCATCGCTTTCCTTGCCGCCTTTGCCGGCCTGATGGAGAGTCTCGTTCGCCTCGAGCACCCCGTCGTCGAACTGGACTGGGAACTCGCCCGCGAGAACTTCTATGCGGCGATGCGGGACGGCCTCGAGGCCGACCTGACGTGGATCACCAACGACGGCAAGGAGACGACCGACTGTCTCGAACTGTACGAGGATCTGTTGGCCCACGCCGAAGACGGCCTGATCAACCGCGGCCTCTCCGATGAGCAGGCTGCCAAGTATCTCTACCCGCTTCGGCGTCGGGTTCGTCAGGGCGTGACGCCGGCCTCCTGGAAACACGACCAGGTCAGTGACGCTGTCGCGGACGGCACATCGCTCCCGGAAGCGACTGCGACCATGCAACGCCAGTACGTCCGCCGGCAGGAGGAGACGCTGCTCGAGGGGAGTTTCGCCGACTGGATCGGCGACTGAACTGTTCTCTGGGTCGTTTAGGCGGGAAACAGCGGTCGTCCAGCACGTGACGAATCCGAAGATACTTGCCTGACTGGCTGGTCAGTTAGAATACTATTGACTGACCAGCCAGTCAGAATCGCGCTGACCGACGAGTTCGACGACGCGCCCTCCACAGCGCCGAGTACACGCTGTTGGCAGCTGCTCACAGCCGATGTCGGCCAAACGGAGGCCGGGGTCGAATGACGGTTCGTGACCACGTGGATGCGATCTTCAAATCGCCCGACGAGCTTGATCTCACCTCGGGCGGCATCGCGAAACCCCTGATCTACCTCTCGATTCCGCTCATCATCACGAACCTGCTGCAGGTCACCTACAATCTCGCGGACACGTTCTGGCTCGGCCAGCACAGCACGACCTCGCTTGCGGCGATCAGCTTCGCGTTCCCGATGGTGTTTTTCCTCATCGCACTCGCACTCGGGGTGTCGGTCGCCGGCAGCGTCCTCGTCGCCCAGTATACGGGTGCCGGCGAGACGGAAGAGGCAGAGTACGCCGCCTCACAGACGATCTCGTATACGATCATCGCGTCGATCGTCCTCGGCGCAGCCGGCTACGTGTTCGTCGAAGACGCTATCGTCTTGCTCGGTGCGTCCGACGACGTTGCGCCGTTGGTTGCCGCCTACATGGAAGTGTACTCCATCGGGCTGGTCGCCGTCTTCGGCTTCCTCGTCTTCCTCGCGCTCATGCGGGGCTACGGCGACACCGTCACGCCGATGCTCGTGATGTTCGGCTCCGTCGTGCTCAACATCGTCCTCGATCCCTTCCTCATCTTCGGGTTCGAGGAGAACCCGCTGTTTGGCTATCTCGGACTGAACGCTCTCGAGGCCGACCTGTATGCGCTCACCGGCTACGCGGGCGCGGGCATCGAAGGCGCTGCCATCGCAACCGTCGTCTCGAGAGCGCTGGCGTTCGCGGTCGGCCTCGCGATCCTGTTCCGTGGGACACACGGTGTCCAGATCAGTATCGAGCAGATGAGACCCGACCTCGAGTACGCCCGGCGACTCGTCGATATCGGGACGCCAGCGTCCGTCGAGGGAACGGCAAGAGCGCTGTCGATCAACCTGCTGTTGGTCATCATCGCGATCTTTCCCGAGACCGTCGTCGCCGCGTTCGGGATCGGGACGCGCGTGTTCTCGGTGATCTTCCTCCCCGCAATCGCCTTCTCACAGGGGATCGAGACGATGACGGGCCAGAACATCGGTGCCGGGAACCGTGACCGCGCAGAGCGAACGAATCACTTCGGCGCGAAAGTGTTGTTCGTCACACTCACTGGCCTTGGCATCCTCGTCTTCCTCGCCGCCGCGCCGATCGTCTCGATCTTTACGACCGACCCCGCAGTCGTCGATGAGGGTGCGCTATTCCTCCGGTACACCGCCCTGACTTTTGGCTTCATGGGCGTGATGCGGGCCTACAGCGGTGGTTTCCGTGGTGCCGGTAAGACACTCATCGCTGCCGCGATCTCGATACTCACGCTCGGCGTCCTCCGTTTTCCACTCGCGTGGGTCGGTGCAGAGTATCTCGGCTCGAGCGGTGTCTGGCTCGCGTTCGCCGTCTCGACCGTGATCGGCGGCGCGATTGCCTACGTCTGGTTTACGTGGGTGGATTGGCTCGGTGGAGGACTCACCGAGGAGAGCATCGCGTCCGGTGTCGAAGACGCCGGCGAGAACGCCAGCGAAAACGTTGGGAGCGACGACTGACGCCGTCGACAGTTCTGATCGAATCGTGACAGGGACGGGTGCGCCGGAGTTGACACAGTGCTGGGCGGCTCTCGAGCGAGCACCACAGAACCGATTCAACTGCGTCCACCGGTGGTGTACGGACTCGTTCCGTGGTCCGGAAAGCCGCAAGCCATTAAGTAGTTAGGCTCGAGAGGACCGGGTATGGTAACTTTCCTCTCAGGGGGCACCGGAACGCCGAAGCTACTCGACGGTGCTGCCGCCGCGTTCTCGCCAGAGGAAACCACCGTTATCGCCAACACCGGTGACGACATCGAACTCGGCGGGCTGTTCGTCTCGCCGGACGTCGACACGCTGCTTTTTCAGGGCGGTGGGGTGCTCGACCGCGAGACGTGGTGGGGAATCGACGGCGACACGCATCGAACCAACACGGCGCTTGCTGATATCGCTTCAGCTGGCGGCCTCCCCGAGGGGCCGCAGTATCTCCCCGAAGACAAACAGACCGCCGGGCGAAAGATTTCGAACTGGCGGCGTTTTTCCGGCACAGCAGAGTTCATGACGATCGGGGATCGTGACCGAGCCGTCCACATCACGCGAACGAGCCTGCTCGATGAAGGGTTGACGTTGAGCGAGGCGACAGGACGACTTGCCGACGCCTTCGGCCTCGAGGTCGACCTGTTGCCGATGAGCGACGACCCCGTCGCTAGCCTCATCCACACCGACGACGGACTGATGCACTTCCAGGAGTACTGGGTCGCCCACCGGGGCGAACCGTCCGTCGAGACCGTCGAGTTCCGGGGCTCTTCACACGCCGAACCCGCACCGGGCGTGCTCGATGCCCTCGAGGACACGGTCGTCGTCGGTCCATCGAACCCCGTCACGAGCATCGGCCCAATGTTGACGCTGCCGGGTGTCCCCGACACGCTCAGCCAGTCGACGGTCGTCGCTGTTTCGCCGTTTCTCGGCGACGATGCTTTCTCCGGCCCCGCCGGCGACCTCATGGCGGCGGTCAACGCAACGCCGAACACCGCGGGGCTCGCGACCGCGTATCCGTTTGCCGACGCGTTCGTCATCGACGAAGACGACGACACTGCGTTCGATCAGCCAACGATCCAGACGGACATCCGCATCGACTCGCCCGAGGACGCCGCACGGGTCTCACGGGCGGTTAAGGACGCGATCGACCTCGTCGACTGACTTATGTTCACACCACTACTCGCACTCGCAAGTCTCAGCGGCGAAGCCGACGCCGACTGGGCCCGCACTGGAAGCGAGTACGCAGGCGCTGCATTCCTCGGCGGCATCGCCCTCGACGATGACTCTCGAGCCGCTGCTCGCGCCCTCGTCGCCCGCGACCGAAGCGAGTTCCTGCCCGACGATCCGCTCGCCTTCATCGACCGTGAACTCGCCGCCCTCGAGGACGTGCCCATTCAGCCGGCGTTCAACGTCCGGAGCGCGACGCCCGACCCAATCCCCGACGCGGCGCGGGTCTGTCGAGATCGGGACGCGTTGCTCGAACTCAACGCCCACTGCCGACAGGACGAGCTGTGTGCCGTCGGCTGTGGCGAGACGCTGCTTCGAGATGCCGAGCGACTCTGTAACTACGTCGAGCGGGCGGCCGAAACCGGCGCAACCGTCGGCGTGAAGGTTCGCACGGAGGTCCCTGGCGTCGATCTGCCGGCGCTTGCACAAGGGCTCGAGGCCGCGGGCGCTGCGTTCGTCCACATCGACGCGATGGACAGCGAGTCGGTCGTCGGCGATGTCGTCGACGCGACGGATCTGTTCGTCATCGCCAACAACGGTGTCCGTGACGCCGAGACCGTCCGGGAGTACGCCGAGTGCGGCGCTGACGCAGTCAGCGTCGGTCGCCCCAGCGACAATCCGGACGTCTTGGCGCGCGTGCTCGCAGCCGTCGAAAAACAGTACGGCCTCGAGTCGACACCGACCCGGTAGATCAGCCGCTGGTGACCCAGCGAAAGGACAGTCCTTACACCATCCATCACCTAGGGGCTGCCATGCGAACGCCGGCGCAAAACGCGGAACTGGCACTCTTGCTCGAGGTTGCAGGCACACCCAAACCGGGTAACGTCGACCGCCACCGTGATCTCGAGGAGCTGCGATTCGAACACTTTCTCGCGGGAACAGTCGGCGCCCGTGACGGCCTCGAGCTGGCCGAAAACGGAAGCGCGATCGGCCCAGCGTTCGAACGCGCGATCGAGGGGATGGCCGCACAGGGCGGGGGCAACACTCAGTTCGGGGCGCTGCTGTTGCTCGTCCCGCTGGTTCGGGCCGCCCGCAACGAGTGCTCACAGCCGATCGTCGAAGCCGTCTGCGAGGAGACGACCGTCGCCGACGCGGCCAGTTTCTACCGCGCGTTCGACCACGTCGACGTCTTCGTCGACGAGCCACCCACGGACATGGAACCGCTCGACGTGCGCCGCGGCAGCGACGCGATTCCCGCACTCGAGGACCGCGGCCTGACGCTGTTCGATGTGATGGGCCACAGCGTGCCGGGCGACGACGTCGCTCGCGAGTGGCTCACCGGGTTCGAACGGTCGTTTACCGCCGCCGAACGCCTCGCCGACGCCGACGGGCCGCTGACGAACCGCGCCGCGAACGTCTTTCTCACCTTGCTCGCCGACCGACCCGACACGCTCATCGCGAACCGACGCGGTGAGGCCGTCGCACAGGAGGTGACCGAACGCGCGGGCGAGCTGGTCGAACGGGATGCGCTCGAGACCGATCGGGACGCCGTTGAGGCCTTCGCTGACGAACTCGTCGAGCGCGGTGTCAATCCGGGAACGACGGCGGACATCACGGCAGCCGGACTGTTCATCGCCCTCGAGCACGAGGCGATCACCGTATGAGCGGCAAACGTGGTCGCGACGAGAGGGATGAGGCCGAACCCGCAAACTGGCCCGTCTCGCTGTCGGGTGTCACCGAGTCCATCGTGACGACACTCGGCCCAAACGGGCTGTGGAACGCCGCGCCGCTGGGACTGTTTGCCGACGACGGCGATAGCCCGATTACCGCGCGAACGTGGGGCAAGACCCGTACTCGAGGAAACTTCCATCGCCAGGGCGAGGGCTACGTTCAGTTCGTCGACGACCCCGTCGTTTTCGCCGACGCCGCGCTCTCGATCGTCGAGGACGAGGAGCCGATCCTCGAGTCCGCGAACGCGTGGACTCGAGTCACTGTCGAGTCGGTCGAGTCAGGCACCGACGACGGAACTGACTGGGAACGGTGGGCGCTCCGCCCCGTCGACTCCGAAATCCGGTCCGAGTGCGTGCCGACGATCGACCGCGGATTTGGCGCCGTCATCGAGGCCACCGTCGCCGCCTCGCGACTCGGCGTTGCAGGGTACGACGAGCAAGCGCTCCGCGACCGACTCGAGTACTGTGCGTCGGTCGTCGACCGCGCCGGCAGTCCACGCGAGCACGAGGCACTCGAGCGCGTGCGCGAACACTCGTCTTGGTGAACCGGAAATCGAGAGCAACAGTCCCCACCCTCGGCCGCGTCCGCAGGTTTATGGCGAAAGCCGCGGCCAAGCGAGGGCACATGGCACTTCACTTCAGACAAGCGACACGCGTCTACGGAAAGACGCTCCCGTTCGTCCTGCTCAGAATCGGCATCGGCTTGCTGCTTGGCATCGTTTCCGTGCTCTACTTCGGAGCCATCCTCTGGGTCGGGCACAGACTCCTCGAGGCAGGAACGATCTCCGGTTGGATCGCAGCGATCGGATTAGTCATCGCGATCGGGCTGTTCGTCTGGGGCTGGCGGCTGTTCAGCCGGTACGTGCTGTATCTGGTCAAAGCGGGCCACATCGCTGTCATCGCACACATCGTCGACACTGGTGAGGTCCCCACGAACCAACTCCAGTATGGCAAAGCCCAGGTGGCCGATCGGTTTGCCGAGGCAAGTGCACTGTTCGCCGTCGATCAGGTCGTCAAAGCCGTCGTGAAACAGTTCAACAGCGGGGTCGTTTCGTTCTCGAGGCTGTTCAGCGCCGTCCCGAGCCTGAAAAAGCTGATTCGACTCGTCGGCAAAGCGATCGCAATCGCAGCCAGCTACATCGACGAGGCGATCATCGCCCACATGTTCATCACTGACGACGACAACCCGTGGCGTTCGGCTCGAGATGGTGTCGTCCTCTACGGAAAAACCTGGAAGCCAGTGCTTGGCTCGACCATGCTGATCGTGCTCGGCCTGTACGCCGCTGCATTCGCCGTTTTGCTGGCGTTGACGCCGATTGCGAGCGTCCTCAGCGGTCTTTCGGCGACGGTCGAAGTTGCCGGCTGGGTCGTCGTTGGCGGCGTGTTTCTCACCGTCTACACCGGCCTCCTCAAGCCGTGGGTCAAGACTGTCGTGATCACCACGTTCCTCGTGGAATCGCGAGACAAGACACCCGACAGTGAGACGAGCGAACAGATCGCCGCACGCTCAGATCGATTCCAGGAACTCGTCGAGAAGGCCGACGGCGAGACGCCAGTCGACCAGCCCCACCAACCGAGCGAGCGCCCCGCACTCCAAAACAGTCTCTGACCGACACGCCACGGGGTCGGACGGCCCCTAATCGGATCGTCCGCAGCGCCGAAGAGAAGGCATTAAAAGCCTCTGGACGGAACCACACTGTATGGCAATCAAACCGGCCTACGTCAAGAAGACCGGGAACCTCCTGCTGGAACGGTACCCGGACGCGTTTACGACCGATTTCGAACAGAACAAAGACAGCGTCACGAAGCTCACCACCGTTGAGTCCAAGGGCGTCCGCAACCGCATCGCGGGCTACGTCACCCACAAGAAGAGCGCTCAGGTACCTGCGTAAGCACCTTTCTGCCTCGAGTTCAATCACTGTGAGCCGCCGGCTTTGAAGCTCTCGAGCCTGCAGTGCAAAGAAACGGTCAGCGGTGTCGAAGGTCTCGAGTCGTTAGTGGTCGAAGCCGGGTTCCATATAGAACGCGGCGACGAGCGCGACGATTCCGAGGAATCCCGCAAGCAGGAGACCGGCCGATCCAGAGAGAATATTCAATTCCGTCCCAACCAACGTCGATTCCTGGTAACCCATCCAGCCAATGACGACTGCGGTGAGGAAACTACACACCGAAAGCGCTGCAGCACCGGTCTGAAATCGGCTCTCGAACGGACCGACACCACTCGAGGTTGCTGTCGAGTTCGTCATCGGGACACCCCCGCATCCGACTGAGATCGAACCTGTTGTGCGTACATCGACCGATAGATTCCACTCCGTTTTCTTAACCTCTTCTATACCGCGGCTGGACTGTGCCACAGCGTTCCAACCGGACAGGGTATCGAACTGAATGAGTGATTGCCGACAGACTACCACGCAGCCGATCGCTATCACGCAATAGGCCACGTTGAATAGGGCTCTTGCCCCCCAACAGGAGAGGTTGGACAGACGGTGACGAGCGACGGAAACCCAAACGGTTTTGCAGTCGCAACTCCGACTCCCGGAAAATGGCAGTACGAGTTGGCGTTCTCGGTGCGACCGGTGCCGTTGGACAGCGACTGATTCAGCTTCTCGACCCCCACCCGGAGTTCGAGATTGCAGCATTGACCGCAAGCGAGTCGAGTGCCGGCAAGACCTACCGGCAGGCCGCCAAATGGCGCGCCAACAGCCCGATTCCGGACGACGTTGCGGCGATGACCGTCTCCGCAACCGACCCCGACGAGGTCCCCAGCGACGTCGACTTGCTGTTCTCCTCGCTCCCCTCGAGCGTCGGCGAAGCCGTCGAATCGGCGTTCTGTGAGGCTGGCTACGTCGTCTCCTCGAACTCCTCGAACGGCCGAATGGACGACGACATCCCACTCGTCATCCCAGAGGTCAACGCAGACCACATCGACCTGCTCGAGGTCCAGCGCGACGAGCGCGGCTGGGACGGCGCAATGGTCAAAAACCCCAACTGCTCGACGATTACGTTCGTGCCGACGCTTGCCGCGCTCGAGGAGTACGGCCTGGAGACCGTCCACGTTGCAACCCTGCAGGCCGTTTCAGGAGCCGGCTACGACGGCGTCACCTCGATGGAGATCATCGACAACGCGATCCCGCACATCGGCGGCGAAGAGGACAAACTCGAGACCGAGTCCAAAAAGTTGCTCGGCAGCTTCGACGGCGCAGAACTGACGCTCAACGACGTCGAGGTCGGCGCATCCTGTAACCGCATCCCAACGATCGACGGCCACCTCGAGAACGTCTTCGTCGAAACCGCGGAGGAACTCTCCCCAGCAGAGGCAGCCGAAGCCATGCGCGAGTACCCATCGGCCGACCTGCACTCCTCGCCTGACCAGCTGATCGAGGTCTTCGAGGATCCCGAGCGACCACAGCCACGCCTCGACCGCACCCTCGGCAACGGGATGTCGATCTCCGCCGGCGGTATCCGCGAGTCGACCTTTGGCCTGCAGTACAACTGTCTCGCTCACAATACGATGCGCGGCGCAGCTGGCGCCAGCGTGCTCAACGGCGAACTACTGCTCGAGAACGGCTACCTGTAACCCGGCCTCGAGAGACGCGTTTTCGTTCCGAGCCAAACAGCACCCGCACAGCGACAGCTGTCACACGATGGCATCGGCGTAAACTCAGCGACGACGACACTCACCGAAATCGATCCAACGCACGTTGGCAGCGTATACAACCGTGTTCGCTTTCAACAACAGGTATGCTTATGCTCCCCGTCATCTCCGACCCCGAATCGCTGACGACGCCATCTTCGACAGCCCAGACGGAGACGGCGTTTGACCTACTCACCGACCAGCGTCGCCGAGCCGTGCTTCGATATCTGAACGACAACGAGGACCCCGTTTCACTGTCCGATCTCGCCGATCACGTCGCACTCGAGGAACGAGACCAAGCAAGCGGCACGATCGCTGCCACCGGTGACGCGTTGTTGGGAACACGCCGGCGCATCGAACTCTCCCTTCGTCACGTCCACCTCCCAAAACTGGCGGCAGCTGATGCGGTTACCTTCGATACCGATGCGAACACCGTCTCGCTGTGTGAGACTGGCACTGCGTTGCTCGCGCAGTTCGACCATTGCAGGCGTGACTGAGCGAGCGACGCGTCGACACGGTGGGCCGTGGGCCTGATGTGCCTGGCCTCGTCTCAAGAGTCACCCTGTGGCAGAGCGACAACCGGAATAGATGCCTCTTTCACCAGGCGTCGCGCGACATCACCAGTGAGCAGTTCCGCGAGTCGGTTCCCTTCTCGAGCGGTAAAGACGACGGCGTCAGCGTTACGATCCTCGGCTTCACCGAAGATCCGTTCGACGACATCGGTTCCGTAGAGAACCGCGGTCTCGGCCGTTGCATCCGTCGAATCGAGTACCCGCTCGGTGCGCTCGAAGATGTCGTCGGCGTGCTCCTCCCGTTGCGATACCGATGCTTTGTCGATGCCGCCCCCCGCTTTCTCGATGACGTTGACGATGACAACCGAGCTGGTCGGTGTGAGATGCGAAGTGAGGGCTGCGGCCGTCCGTTCACCGTCGTCCGGATCCGCCGCGGGAACGATCACTGTTCCATCGAACGCGAGGCTCATTGTCGCCCCTCCACTCGAGACGTCGTCCAGTCGCATACACGCCGCAGAACAAGACCGAGCAATGGGGAGTGTTCCATACTCGAAGTTCGGACTGGCCGGTCAAAAAGCTGCAGTCTCTGCAACCAGACCCACACCGGTCGATGACGGTTCAGCGTATTACTTGATTCTCGAGTTCCGCGGTTGGATCCTCGGCAACGCGCCGAGCGTTTTCGGCGACGATATCCGCGAGTCGTTCGTAGTAGTTCGGCGTATGCCCTGCGTTGTGGGGCGTGATCTGGACGTTTTCGAAGGTCCACAGCGGATGGTCTTCTGGCAGTGGTTCGGGATCGGTGACATCCAGCGACGCGCCGCGGATCCAACTTGAGCGCAGCGCCTCGACGAGCGCATCGGTGTCGACGACCGGCCCGCGGGCAACGTTGACGAGGACCGCATCGGGGTCGATCGTGACGAACGCCTCGTGGTCAATCAGGCCACGCGTCGTCTCTGTAAGCGGACATGCGAGCACGAGATAGTCGGTTCGAGCCAGCGCCTCGTCGAACGCCGCTCCGTCGAAGCCGACGACCTCGTCGGTTGGGCCCCCCTTCTCTGGTGTGTATCGCACACCAATCGTTTCGACGCCGAACGGCTCGAGCCGTGCACACACTGCCCGGCCAATCGCCCCCAGACCGACGATCGTCACCGTCGAGCCCTGCAGCTCGTGGGCCTTATAATGACGCCACTCCCGGCGGCGTTGCTGGCGCGCACCGACGTGGAATCGGCGCGTAAACCGAAGGATCGCCCCCAGAACGTGTTCACCGATGTTCGGTCCGTGAACCCCTGAGGCGTTTGTGACCGCGACGTTTCGCTCTTCCAGTGTGTCAAGTGGCAGATGGCCGGTTCCCGCATAGGCACACGCAAACACCTCGAGTTCGGTGGCAGCCTCAAGCAGAGCCTCGTCAAGCGTCATGCCAGTGACAAAGCGTGCGCTCTCGATCGCCTCGCGTTCCTCGGCGGGCGTGCGTGCGAGTGTAACCGTCTGCTCTGGAAGCCGCTCGCGGATCGCGGCGGCGTACTGTTCGACCGGCATTCCGTGTGTCCCTTTTCGAAGCACCAACACGTCAGCCGCGTCGCTATCGACGCCGCCGTCGCTGCTCGCAACAGTTTCGACATCGCTCTCCGAGTCGGTCATGTACACTCCCTCGAGTGGGGCCATCAAAAACGTTCGTCTCGACCAACTTCTTCCCAGTTGTCGGTCTCTGAATCACAGGCGCAAACACCCTGTTTCAGGGTCGGGATACAGCGCCGTCACGGTCTCGTTTTCGTGTAAACCAACAGGTTATTGATGGGAACCGCCACCTGTGTGATTCGGGAAACCCTACCCTAATGAGCGGAGACGATACAATTTCTCATCTGAATTTCACGCAGTTTAATACGGCTGACGGAGTCCAAATGGAGTATGGAACGCGTTGATGTCGCGATCGTCGGTGGCGGTCCCGCGGGCGCATCCGCGGCCGAACGGGCCGCTTCCCACGGTGCTGAGACCGTCCTCTTCGAGCAGGGCGTCCCGCGGGAAGACCGCGATGGAATTGGCCCGGACTCGACCGACGCCGCCGGCATGCTCGACTATTGGATCGACATTATGGACTTCGACTATCGGGAGATTCCCGACGACGTCATCCACCGCGAGCTCGAGGCCACGGAGTTCATCGGCCCCAGCAGTGCCGTCGAGCTCACGACGACAGGTATGGATGCCACCTATCCGAAGTTTGGCTATACCTTCCACCGCGCACGCATGGACGACTGGCTCTACGAACGTGCGGCCGACGCCGGAGCCGATCTTCGCGTTGGGACCGGCGTCAAAGACCTCGAGACCGACCTGCGGGCCTCGAGTCCGAAGGGGCCAACCCACACGCTAACGCTTTCGAACGGCGACCAGCTCGAAGCACAGTACGTCGTCCTCGCCGACGGGCCACAGCGTCGGATCACCCTCGACGCACTCGACCAGTTCACTGCTCCCGGCCGCAGCGTCTCAGATCATCTCTCGCCGCCAAAAGCGAATCACATCGCCTATCAGGAGTACCGTGAGTTCCCCGCGGAGCTGTTCGAAGAATTCGAAGACACCCTCACATTCTGGTGGGGCTACATGCCCGGCGAAACTGCCTACCCATGGGTGTTCCCCAACGACGGCACGGTTGCCCGCGTCGGCCTGACGATGCCGATTGGCATGCAACTCGAGGACGTTGCCAACCCCAGTTCCTACGCACTGCTCGACCCCTCCGACGAGCAGCTGCCGTCGGGTTCGGAGTACATCAGCCGCCTGCTCGAACAGGAGTACGGCGACGAGTACAACATCGAAGACGACATTCCGATCGTCGAAAACCGCGGCAAGTCGAAGGGGACAGAGACGTATCCGATCTCCTCGACACGCCCGATCGAATCCCCCGTCGGCGCAAACATCGCCGTCGCTGGCGGTGCAATGGGGACGACGTCTGCGTTCCACGAGGGCGGGTACCACGTCGCCGTCCGAACGGGGAAAATTGCCGGCCGACTGGCTGCAACCGACTCCCTCGAGAGCTACAACGACATCTGGAAACAAGCTGTCGGCGATGAAATCCTTCGCAACGTCGCGTTCGCCGATATCGTCAAAGAGTACGAACCTGACGATTGGGACTGGGCATTCAATGTGATCAACGACATGCAGGGGACCAACTCCGGAAACGTCTTGTTCAATCAGCGCTACTCCGCCGGTCTCGATGCGTCGAAGATCCTGCTTGCCTACAAGAAGCGAAAATTCGCGCACCGAAACGGCAGCTACGTCCAGCTGCGAGAAGACGAGTACTTTTACTGACTCGAGTCAGACACGCTGCTGACTTCGAAACTGATCACCGTTTTGACTATCGATTCGGCCAGGTGAGAACACAACCGTGCTAGTGAGGGGGTCGCTCGAGCAGTGCTGTGTTCTCGCTGCTCATTGAAAGGGTTAAACGGCTCACGCTCTTAGCTCGGGTGCGTGCCTTTAGTCCCCGTCCGAGCAAACCCATTCGGGTGCGATGACAGTACGGCGAACCCGGGCACGCAACAGTAATTCGGTGGGCGTCGCCCACCCGACCGAGGAGTTCGATACTCCTCCGCCCGGCACGAGGGTTAGCCAGCCGACGCGGCATGCCGCCACGGGATGAGGCTGGACGTTAGTGTTCCGGGTGACACCGTTTCTGAAAGCATGAGCGGCGCATACCGCAAATGTCGTGACACGCGTTGTCACTGTTAATATAGTAACAACTGAAACTGTTTGCACACCGATCGCACAGCTATCGTGCGGTCGGGTGCACACTGACGTTCAGTGGCTACTATAAATACGAAAACCCCCAGTG
>NZ_JBGUBB010000003.1:0-412954 GCF_041821125.1 Natronorubrum sp. A-ect3
TATAGATAAATCACATGTTGTTTTCTATTGGTTTACGCTGTATGATTCATAAGACATTCCGGTAATATAGACCTGTTTTCTAGTACCCCCTCTTCTTTGTTTGAGATAGCTTCGGAAACAGTGGAGTGAGGGTTCTCAGAAAGCATCATTAGCAAAAGCTCCGGAAACGGTGGAGGGTTGTCGTCTCTCTTTCGCCGAACTATTCGTCATCTCCCATGTTGAATCAGTGCTCGATTACCGAATCCAGATGATTCAGACAATGAACACTGGAGACAAGTTCCAGGCTTCTCAATGAGTATCCCCAGGTGAACTACCTGCCTTACTCACCGCCACCGCTGACGTTCGACTCTGGTCTTACAGATTCTTACGACGACTTGTTCGAAGCTTCGGAAGTGGTGGAGGGGTTGAGGTTCTTTTGTCTATAGCTTCGGAAACAGCGGTGTGTGTATTGTAGACGGAACCACAGTCTCCGGTGCAATCTGATCCTCCAATAACCCCGTCCTGAGACAATCTAAGTGGCGATTGCTTCGGAAATGGCGGAGGGATAAAACGCGATCTTACCAAACATTTATTCTGATATTGGCTCTACTGTTTGGTGAGAAAATTCCAACTCGTCCCTCTGCTCTCGATCCACTTCCGCAGTACCTCGCCGAGGGTGTCCCGAAGCAAGACGACGAGAGTTTGCAGGCTCTCCAAGATTGGATCAACGAACTGCTCGCATACCGACGGGACATCGCCACCGAGGACATTGACGCCGGAGAGGACGAGTTGATCGAAACGATCAAAGAATCGAGTGAAGGGACCGTAGTGATCAAGAAGGTAAGCTGTGGCAAAGACAACTGCAAATGCCAGCGTGGCGAACTGCATAGTCCGTACAATTATGTTGTCAGACGTAAGGGTGATAGCCTCAAATGGGATTATAAGGGTCCAGTGCCCGAATGAAAATCTGTAGCCTGTTTAAGCGAGTGTCTCTGCTAACCACGACCCCCGATGCAATCTCATTCATCGATCACCACTGATCTACGCCGATTTCAGTGGAGATCGTGCGAGACCTCACTATTGACGCCAGCTTTCTCCATTTTATTTCTTGACTTGTTGTCTGCTCTACTGTGGTCGATTCGTCAAACAGCCCCTGCACTATTTCTGCAGCCAGTGTCAATTGATCCCGAACACTCTCAGTATTCACCTAATTCTAAAAATCAATTAAAGATCCTCTCAATCCAGCCTGCTGCTCGGCACCAATAAGACCACCACGAGACCCACCTAACCGCTGAATATAGGTGTGATACGAGTACTTGCCATGCTGCTGGAGTTTCTCCACTGAAAGTGACCACCGGCCGTCGATTGTCGAGAATAACTGTCTTTTCTCGTTTTCCTTTGTTTCTGAGTCTGTCTTGTCGAGCAGTGCAACCCGCCACAGATCATCGATCAGGAATTCGTCGGGGATACGGACGGAGGGATCAAACTCAGCGGCTTCTAATGCGGCTTCCCACGATCCAAAGCGTTGCTGATAGGCTCTCGACCCGAACCGGCCGTGACCGTCAAGGTCGTCCTGGTACGGCCGTCGGTCAAGCTGGTTCGCAACCCGCCACAACTCCCGACAGAGTTCCGCGTCAGGAAAAGTCGTCTCTAGTGCGGTGGTCCAACTCCCGAACCGGGAAATGTAGGTCTGTGGATGCGGCGTTATTTCTGGATCGTATTCGTCATTGTACTTTTCGAGGTCAGCGATTGTTGGGAGTTGCTGATACGCATCATTCACTGCTCGCAGATGCTTAGTGAGTGCTGTCTCCGTGTAGCCGCGAGTATGTGCCCTCTCGCTATCGTCTGTCCCCATTAAACACGTCTTATTATTCCTCCGATATAAAATCAGGTGGGCTGCTTGTCTAAAGCGCTGATGCTTATTATGGAGGTCGTGACTGGACCGATGTTATGTCGTACATTGCACCCGCGCAGCGGCCGCGCTGTGCTGCAACTGTTCGTGCTACGCCCGTGACTGAACCACATCACAATTCCGGCGTGACTGAATCATGACCGGAGACGACATCATTGACTGGCCGGTTGAGTTCGGGCCGATCGACGCTGAGATCGAGTGTCGTCCGGTCGATGCCAAGGTGTTAGCGAATGCAATGTTGCCAGACTCGGCTGCAATTCTTGGCGTGAATGACGCCGGCGTTTGGATTCGATCGGAGGCGGATCGTCAGGGAACGCATGCTCATTGTCCTGCAGACGCGTTCCCGGAGTTCGAGTGTTCGACCGCTGGTGCTGTCGCAGTGTACCCGTCGCACCTCTCAACGCTCCAGTTTGCAACGCTCTCGACCGACGCTGAGCATGTGTCGGTATCATTCCACGGCGAGCGGATGACCATGGAAGCAAACGAGTTTGGAGGCACTGTCCCGACCACGATTCCGAGCCAGCATGCTGGCCGGCATCAGAAAATTGCTGATCTAGATCTTCGTGCGACCCATGACCGGCATACTGCTGACATCCACGTCGTTGACTCGCAGTTTGAAGATTTCCTCGACCGGGAAGCAGACTCTCCTGAGACGGAAATCACACTCACTCCAGACAGAGCGTCCATTACAACTCCGTTCGGAGATACGCATTGGTCGTGGAATGAAAGTGCTGGCTCCGGGGAAGCGACGTATCGCGGGCGAGAGTTTCTCGAAGTGTTCGATCAGTTCTACCCGGTTGAGTCAACTCCGCGTTTCGCGTGGGGTGACGATGAAACAGTGGCGATGATCTTTCGCCGTGATAGCTGGCTTATAATTGGTTACGTGATCCCGTTACGGGTGTCCTCATCCGACACTTCTCGGGGTCAAGACGAGTCCACTACTGTAACACGACGCTGCCCAGAATGTGGGAGCCGACTTGAACGGGACTCCTCAACCGGGAATTGGAAGTGTCCGTCTCCGACGTGCGGCTATCGATCGATCACACTAGAATGAGAGCTTAGTGGATTAGCGACTAGTTCGTCACGATTGCACGAAACGTTTTTCAAGCACCGGTATCCGTGTAGTCGTACCAGAGTCGGACTTTAGCACAAAGATTGACGAGCGGTTGGATCTGTTGCGGGCAGAATTCTAGATTCATGGTTTCTGTGGTACTGCTCAATTCGACGGTAACTGTCTCGGTTCCTGTTTGGGAAATTGCGTAGGAGAGCGTGCTGAGGTTGGATTCGACTGGCTGGTTCACTTCTTGTCCTTTCGACGTCGCAGCACGAGTACACTCTAACCTATAACACAATTCCAGCACGAACTCGGTGAACGAGTTGGTCTCATCGTCGCCAATAAGGAACATGAGTTCCCGTTCCATCCCGTCCACAAACTTTCGGACAGTGAACTGACCACTACCAGAGTGGCGGACTCCGATACTGAATTCAAATGTCTCTCCGGGCCCTTTGCTAAAGCGCTCGGAGAAGTAGGTGAACCGGTCTTCTAACTCTACTATTTCCCGGCGCTCCTCGATTTCGTCTTGGTGTTCACTGCCTTTGCTCTGAATTTTGCCGTCTAACCATGATTTGTAGACTTCTCGAACGCCTGGGGACTCTATCGAGAGGCTGAGATGGAGTTCTTTCTCACGGGTCCACTCTGGGAGGTTTTCGGATTCATCGCCTGTATCCGACGCACCTGGGAATTCTGCCAGCGAAACCTGATCGTCAACGTGATTCGGGAGCGCCGCGACGAGATCGCCTTCAGTGATACCTAAGTAATTCCCGGCTGATGGGTCTGGCGACATTGCCTCCCCGTGCGGGATGCTGTACGGCCAGACTGGAAGCGGGTCAGGGAGTTCGACATCCACATACTCGGGGCGAGTCCCGACGTAGTTTTCCTCGAATAGCCAGAGGACACTGGTGTCGCCGGTGAGGTAGCTGGCAGTCGTTTCTGTGAGATTCTTCTTTTCGTTCCGGTACTGTACCTCAATTGCGATTCCCTTTCCGAAAGGGAACCGTGGCTGATTGAATTCTACGAAGACATCAGCACGGCGCGGTACTTCGTCAGTGACGAACTCGACGTGTACCGATGCATCAGGATACTTTTCTTGGAGCTTGTCGACGGCGATCGACTTCATCCGAAGATGAAGATTGGATTCACCGTGACAGGTGGTGTCTGGTGGATGGTAGAAATGACGAGCAATGGAGGGACCATCACGGACACGGAGAGAATCGTCACAAACAGGACATTGAACCTCTTCGTCGTCATCGACACCGATCGGGATTCGCGGGCGGTTATCAACGGGATCAACCGCAATGAAGGGCATCAATGTGACCAAGGGAGTAGTAGGTCATATATCTTTAATCGTAGATGAGTCGAAAAACGTCAATCTCGGCTGTGTCGAATCGCCAGACGGCGGCGAAAAGTTGTACCGTTTGTTCAAAGCCCAAAGTTGGCCGGCTATTCGAGTATCAGTACCTCACAAAGCATCACCAGTTAGCCTGACCTGAGTCACCTGTTGTGTCGTGATGAGTCGTCGATAACGGTTGAACAACACTAATCGGAGACGGAGCTGTCGCTGTCGGCGGCGGTCGTCGATCGTCGTGTACTCGAGGACCAGCTCGAGATCACCCGACTCGGTAGGGTGATTTGGACCATGGCCGCCGTCGGTCGCGATCCGTGGATCGTCGCCCGCGTCGACCAGCAGAAGGCCGTCGTCCGCCTTGAGGTCGTAGACCCGGACATCGTCACCCGTGTCGAGTTCGAGTTCGTCGACGACGTCCTGTCCAACGAAGATGCGCCCTCTATCGTATCGCGGTGAGAGTTGGTAGCTGGCGATTGCGTTGTCGATGGGTCCTTGGATGAGTGCGACGCCGTCGTCGTGCTCGAGTACGTGACCAAGCGCGTCGACATGGCCCTGGAGGGACCGATTCGAACCGACGCCGAGACGGCCTTCCGTGACCGGGCGATTGTTGTCATGCTCGACGGAACCGGAGCGCGTGGTGCTGAGTTGTTCGCCGATTCGAAAGACGACAAACGCAACGGCCTCCGATGGGAGGATGTCGACTTCGACGAGCGGCTGATCGAAGTCTAAGGTAAATCGCGTGAGTATGAACAGGCTCCGTTTCCTGCGAGTGTCCATGACGTCCTCGATCGACTCCTCAAAGAGAATGATGAGAGCGAGACGTGCTGGATCGTGCCGGCGGACGTCCATTTCTGAGTAATCATGCCACGAATACCCAACTGGACTCGAGAGAGTCGAACACCAACGCTAGCATATCGAAACACGGAGACTGGTGCTCGAGCCGTTCTGCATCGTGCACCAGATTCCTACGCCTACAAGTGGCGGGCAGCGATCCTCGTCGACGGCTATCCGATCTGGTCGCACGGCCTCGAGACCAAAGAAGCGACCAGCTTTCGGGATTCACTTCGGGACCGACCAGCCCCCGAACTCTCGTGTCCAGAGTGTCCGAACGACAATGTCATCGTCGGCCAGAAATCTGCCGCTGGTGCAAAACTCCAACGATGGTTCGACTGTCCTGACTGTGGCTACGAAGCGCCCTCGCAGATCGTCTACGGCGCAGAACGCTAGCAGAACAGATAGGGAGTAGCAACGCAACTCATATTTTTATATCATTTCTCTCGAGTAGTTGAGAAGTTGGAACTGATGAATACAAAGCGCGTATCTTGCACAAAGACTTCGATGAAGATTGGATGTTCAGGTCAACTTGACCGAGTATGTGTATATAACAAAAACCAGATCCTTATCCTTGGGATCAACGATATAGCGGCGGTGGCCGAGACAAAGTGGAGCGGGTCTACGGGGAAATTGGGACGAAGGCTTCGATTACATTCCCACTCAAGACTTTTCTGAGGTCGTCTAGGCCATCTACTGACGGACTGTGAGCGTTATTTAATCTGTTATAGAGTGACTTCAGTTCTTGCTTGTCTTTTGTGACTGCGTGCGGTCGTCGTTCCACGAAATGTAGCCACAATCTGTTCTCAATCTCTGGAGGAGTGTCTGAGAATACTTCTATCTGATCCAAATCACGTAAATAAACCTCTTTCTTTCGAGCAGCCCTGACAACAGGATCAGGAAGGAAATCGGCCCGGTCGGGAGAAATTATCGTTCCTGTAGCACGGTAGATAGGAAACGGCACCTCCTCAGTATACCTATCACTTCCAGGTACACGGCCTACTACTCGGGATGGCGCGTGGCTATCCCGAGTTATTTTCCGTTTTCCTTTGCTGTGCAGTCGGTGCGCTGTATTGATACTTGTCGGATTAACAGACCGAGTCACTTCTGTTTTGATTTCAATATAGTCCGCATACGAATATGAAGAAGTAGACGGATTATGGCCGGCAACGTCGCTGTGATAATCAGCCGAGAGATCCGAGTCAATTTCTGCCGGCAAACCCACGAATCCGCTCTTTATTGGTGGTACAGGACCCCCGATAGATCCGACTTCCAATACATTTTGATTTCGCCCGGGCGATGACTCCCGAGACTGCGCAGCGGTTACCATTTGCTCATTATCAGTCTCCAATTCTTCAGTTACCGCCTGACGAAGGGCCTCATCTAGACCGTCTTCGATCAACCTGCAGATGGAAGACTGCCGATACACATAATCATCGACATATTCGGGGTGAACGATGATCGGACTAGCCGGATGATCATCCAGTTCGGAAAACTGAGAGTCTTCTCCTGATCGCATCGTTCTGGTCATGTGTGTCATTAGTTATATGTGTTCTCATGATTGAGAGCCTAACGTTGAATCTCTCTAAAAACTCGGTGTCGCACTTTTCGTAGTTGTGGTGTCGTACTTTGTAGGTCTCTTGAATCACCACCCACCTTGCAAGTCCAGAGATTCCAAGTACCCCAAGTCCCGTGACTCCCCGCCGTCGATCCATACAAAATGCGTATTAGTCAATAAAAATACTCGACCATCACCAAATGAATTGTCTGAGACGCGACCTGTATCTTAGCAGTGCTGAACACCTTTTCTAAATCTTGCACGTCGATTTTAACATATCCACAACCTGTCACACCGGGAAGTATGAGGATCGACACTAATTTCTATGAGAAAGAGAAGTGTTCACACAGAACGGAGTTTACATCTGGAATATCTAATTCGATTAGTGACCACTCAAAAGAAAATAATCCTCTACTACCAGTCTCGAGGTGAAAACACACCTCAACCAGTAGATGTTGTCTCGTCTTCAATCAATTGTTCGAAATCGACCACCTCATCGTACTCGTCTCTGTGAGCGAGTGCTGCTTCCCCTTTGATGTGATTTCGTAGAGTCCGGACTGTTCCTTGGGTCCGATTTTGCGTACGAGACCGTAGTCTGCAAGCATCGGCAGTCGAGTGTTGATGTTCTTCCGGCTCTTTTCCGTGTGTGCCTTAAGATTCGTCGCAACGTTTCGGCCCGTTTCCTCGAGGCCTGCGATGACGTATAGCAGGTCGCGTTGGAATCCGGTGAGATCGTACATATAAGAACTCGTGTCTGTCCGGGCTTAAGAATACTGATGACAACACCCTATCATACGTGAAAGATCGTGTGAAATCCATCACGTTTTGGAAATTCTTTTATGACAGACTCTGGTCGCACTGACTGTGTAAACGATGAACACACAGATCAATGCGGACGACTCTTCAACTTCCCTGACCGCGGCGGCCACTACCGAGTGGGACGGCGATTCAGAGAACACACCTGTCTATGCGGTTGTCTCCGCAGTTGGCGACGCCGAAGGCGCTGACCCTGTTGATCTTCCACCGCTCTACAACGCGGTCGACCCTGAAGCGTTGAACGACCTGTTCATGTCTCGAGCCAACAGTGCTGTCGGTACTGTCGAGTTCGAGTACGCCGGATACATCGTCATCGTCCGCGGAGAGGGCACGGTCGAAGTCCGGTCTATCCACGAATCCTGATCAGCGGTTTTTCCTCTCCTGATCATCAACTGACTCACAACCTTTCATATCAGTTGCCTCTGTACGGGGAGATAATGTCGACACTCCGGAAACGCAAAAACAAATCAGAGGGCAAACGGTCACCCTGGTTTGTGAGAAATTCAAGCCGGAAACCGCAGTCCTCTTTCTCCACCTTCCAGCTCCGACCTGCTGCAATTCGTATTCTCCGCGGAATGGGGTTAGAGTCAGGGGATTCCTTCGAAGAACAGCAGCTTTGGACCCTTCGCGATCTGGGACTCACCTATACGCTTAGTGAAGACGACGATTCTGAACCCAGCCAGAATCTTTCAGGGGAAGTTGCAGAAGATATCCCGCCAGAACAACGCGTGGCCTTCGTAAAGGAGATTCTCCGGGATTATTCTGTTTCAGATATCGACTCGGATGAGTTCTACCGCTTACTGCTCAGCATCGACCGCGGGTCAGATAATCCTCGGCGTGACCTCGTAGAATTCCTCCTCTCGAACACACCTATCGATCGTTCCCACGTTGAAGAACTTGTTGCAGACAGTGACTCCATGCTCACTTCACCTGTGTTCGGAGCATTGGTCTGCCACGAATTCAACAAGTTCCTCGACGGCGTAACCAATGTCGGCACAGGATACTGTGAACCCCTCGCCTACGGTGATGAACACGTCTATCTCGTTCACATGAACATTGCCTGGGACCTCAACCCAGGGCTCTGTGAGTTCTATCTCGACTTCCCAGACTTCTATATCAACGAAGTCGTCTCACACCAACGGCCGATGGGTGAAATCACAGTCCTCGAACAGATCCACGTATCCCAATTCTTCGCAGACGCAAGAAAGATGTCAGATACAATCGGCCGGATACTGCAAAACGGGTTCACCGACATCGAGAGCATCGTCATCGTCCCGATACAATCTCTTTCCAACCAGGAGATCGGGCATGCATTCGCCTTCGAAGAGTAGCGGATAACCCTACACTCAGTCAGTATATTCTGCAAGGCCTTCCGTCACCTCCACGATTTTCAGCTCTGCATCCTTGATAACCTGCTCATGGTTCTCTTCGAGGCTCCGGAACAGGGCGTGTTGCTTCTCCTTCCGCTTCTTGATGACATCGTAGAACACGGTGCCGTGACCGGTGATGATGTAGATCGCGCGGAAGCTGCGGCCGCCCGGTGTCAGGTACCGCTCCTCGATGAAGTTCCGCCACACCGTGTTCATCCGTTTCCGGACGTGCTTCGTCCGATCAAAGTCTGCTATCTGTTCCTCGAGTTCGGTGAGGTCGTCTTCCAACGCTGCGGCGACCTCTCGATCGAATTTCTGTGCTACCTGTTCGATGTCGTCATCAATCCATACCAGCCTCATCGTCGATCTCCACTTCCCCCTGCGGTTCGCGGACGAGGTGCCGTGTCTGCCGTCGATACGCGAATGCCTTGTCGCAGCCGTAGCACTTGCACCGCTGCAGGTCCGGTGACGGCTGCATCGGACTACCGCAGTTCGGACACGCAGGGTCGCCTTGGACGGCGTCGATCTGCTCCCAGTCACTCACCGGTATCACCTCCAGCGTTCTTTTGGATCTCTGTTCTACACAATGTCGTCACCTACAGACCGGTCAGTAAGAGACTCCCAGTCCGTTTTCCAGCCGTACCACTTCTTCGCACAGTTCACCTGGAACTCCTCGTCCGTTCCAGAGAAATACTTCAACGCGAACTTCTCGGCGAACTCCTCGTGCCCCATCCGGAAGAACACGTGATGACCGGCTTCGTGCAAGATCGTATGCTCTACTTCGCTCACGGACAGCCACTCGAGATACGCTGAATCGATCACCACCAGTCCGTTAAATACCGGGAGCGGCCACCCAACAGCCATTGCGTTGTTTTCTACAAACAGTGCTAGCACCCGTTCTACGATTCCGCGGGAATACCCGTTCCGAACGATCCGAATATCGAGATCAAACCGTTCAGCAGCATCACGCAGCACCGCTTTCTTCTCCTCATCGATGTCTGCAACATCATATCTCATTGCGATTCACCTATAGTATCCTGAGTGTGCTCTTTGAGCGCCTCGCGGCCTTTCTCCGTCAACCGGTACATCGTCATCTCCCCATGATGCGTCAAGTCGTGATCCCGCGTTGTGAACGCCTCCAGAAACCCGTGCCGCGCCAGTTTGTCGACACCTCGCCGAACCGACTCCCCCGACTTCGGACTATCCACACGACGACTAATCTCCTTCTTCCACGCCGGGTCCTCTGCAACAGCCTTCAGGACCTTCCGGTCAAACCTCCCCGGGAACGTCCGCGGCCGAATCCGCAACTCCTCAGCCTCGTTCACGCCTCCACCACCTCAGCACCAGATCCGTCGGTAAACGCTCCTGCCTGCTCCAACACCCGGTAAATCCGCTGGCAGGACGAACACCAATACTCCTCCGGCTTATCATGGTCGCTGTACCCGCGGAACCGTGTCGCTGTGTTCTCGTTCGGCCGTCCATCCAGATTCTGCCGGACTGTGATCTGCCCGCACAACGACACTGCCGGATCGGGCGGTAACACGTGATAGATCGGTCCGTGCCCCGACGCATAGTACAGGGTGTCCGCCTCGATCGCAGCCCGGATGACCGGTCGATTTGTCCACGCGCACTGTGGGCACTCCCACCGGTCCTGCGTACCGCCGTACCGGTACCCACACTGGAAGCAGGTCTGCAGGTCCTCGTGACCGGGATGGGCTGTGGAGCGGTGGACGCTCAACCCGTGCTGGTTCTCGAACACGTCGCCACAGATACTGCAGGTCTCACTCACCGTCGCTCACCTCTCAGATACGCAACAAGGACCCGGATACCGCGTTCACGCCGCATCTCGTATCCGCGGACCGGGATGATACGGTTCAATCGATGCCGTAGCTGGCGTACTCTGACCCGGTCGTCGTAGTACACCTGTAGCTGTGAGAACGCTGCGAACACACCGATAACAGTCATCAAAATCGCGGTCACGTAATCCCCGGATGCGGTGATATAACCGACCACTATGAACCACGCTGCAATGCCGAACATCCAAACCACGGCCAGCCCCATCTCGCGATCGATCACGTACCACCTTTCGCTTCAGCGATCCATGCCTCACGCCGCTGCTTGACGTCCTGCAGGTTTGCGATGTGCTCGTCGACGGAGACACGCGGCCACCCGTTCACCGGTCCACCATGAAAGAAACTCAAAAGCCGTGGACACCAGCCGTGTTCGAGTTGGTCGATCGCGTCCTCGATATCCTGGATCGACTGCTGATAGTAGAACCGTTTCAGTTTCTCGAGGACGCGGCTAACAGGTATTGGCATCACCCTCGTCCCGATTCCCCTTGTGTTTCTGCCCGATATGGATCCTGACACCAACCCGGTTCAAACAAACCGTCCCGCACTGTGGACACTGGAACCGGCCGTCATCCAGTTGCTGGTCACAGACGCAGTCCTCGAGCACCGGGCTACACGGACACGTGTTTTCTTCCGCTGGGTCGGGTGCGGCCGCCTGCAGTTTCTGGTACGGTGTCACTGCGAATCACCGTCTATGAAGACCCAGATTTTCCGGGGTGCGCCACCGGTATCATCATCGCCGCCTTCCTCGTATTCGATGTCGATAATATTCTTCTCCTTGAGCGCTTTCCGCAGTTTCGGGAGCACGTCTTTCCGTAATGTGTCGTCTGGATACGTATCCGGAAGCTTGTCCGCGTTTTCGGATATCTTCTCATTGAATACCCTGTCCTGATTCGAGTATATCTCCTTGATTCGACGCCAGACTTCGTTCAGTGAGTCATCGCTGTAGTCAAGATCGGGAAAAGAGATGTCGTCGCTGTCGGGCATGGTATTGTACTGGGTTCTAACATTTTTATTGGTATCTGTTATATCAGATTCTGGTATAACAGAACTTTCGAAGAATATCGACCGATTTCAACCCCAAATACCCTGAATTGGGCGGCAAGACACGGGTAGAACCACGGTTTCACATTAGTCCACCGTATGATTGTCTATTAAAATCCAAATTTTAATAAACGAAACCAACCCAGACACATACAGACCTTCACCCCTCCGATCACCGTCAACGATACCGATTTTTCCCGGAATAGGTGTGGGTAACAGCGGAGGGAACACCCGTGGGGAATAGCAATATCGACAACGAAGCTCAAGCGTTCGAAGACTGGTGCCTCGACAAAGGCCTCTCCGATACCTCAGCCCGCAACTACGCCCTCTGGCTGAAACAACTCCCTGAACCACTCGATTTCCACACGCAGGACCTCGAACACATCCTCGCGATGATCAAGGCTCAGGTCACCTTCCCCGCGATCCGCTCAGCCTACAAGAAATATCTGCAGTTCAAGCGCGACACCGAGAACTACTCGATCGACCAGCTGAAAGACCTCGACTTCGTCCGAAACGAAATTGACCAGATCGACGTCGCAAGCGAATCTCGGCTGACCAAGACCGAGGTCATGAAAAAGTACCTGGATACCGACGAGGTCGCCGAGTTTCACCGGAAGACACAGGATATCTCCCCGCCCCGCTTCAAAACGCTCGACGATCCCCAGCGGAAGTGCGCCGAGTTCAAACTGCTTCCCGTGTTCCTGTTTGAGACCGCCGCCCGGATCGCGGAGGCGTTACGGGTGACGACGACCGACCTCGATTTCGAAGACGGACAAGTTACAATCAGGGAGGGGAAACGCGGCAAAAGACGTACCGTGGACATTGACAAGTCCGTCACACTCCTCCAGGACCATATAACTCGGTTCGATATCGATGGCGAACTGTTTCTGTTCGACCGGGAACAAGAATACTGGAAGCTCCGGTACGAAATGATTCGGATCGGGAACAACGCTGCACTGAAATTCGGTGACGTGACTCCACACTGGTTCCGCCACTCATACGCAACCAACTGGTGTGTGAAAGAACTCCAGAAAGGCCGCGGTATCGCCGAGGTCAAAGAAGAGATCCGCGACTACCTCGGCCACGACGACACCTCAACCACCGAAGTCTACATCCACG
Organism: Natronorubrum sp. A-ect3; assembly: GCF_041821125.1. Lineage (NCBI taxonomy): Archaea > Methanobacteriati > Methanobacteriota > Halobacteria > Halobacteriales > Natrialbaceae > Natronorubrum > Natronorubrum sp. A-ect3. The sequence goes on from NZ_JBGUBB010000003.1 coordinate 12,885, forward strand.
CCGCTGAAGAACTGACTCGAGACAACATCTACCGCGAACACGGCGGCTTCCAACTCAGCATCTAACAGTTCGCATCCACAACGATGATGCTACTTCTTAGTTGACCCAGAGAACTAACTTCACCGATCTTCTAACTTTCAGTAATGACCGACACGTCACCTGAGGATCCAGACGACAGCAGCGATTCAGGCGACCGGGATGACTCTCCACCAAACCAGAGTACAGCTGCTGCTCTCTTGACAGCACAATCCATCGTCATCGCTGCACTCGCTATCGCGTCTCATCGCCTTAACCTCATCCGAGACTCGGCAGAAACTGCACACCTCCAAGCTATAGGTTTCGTTGGAATCTTTCTCATAGGGTTCTCTTTCTTAGCCTCAATTGTTTATCTCTATGCTGCCGAATATCCCGACGATGGCATACTGTATTTCAGCCCTCGTACCAATTTCCGTATAGCGTTAATAACCCTCGTTCTCGTTGTCTATATTGGATTGGTTCTCGCCTTGATCACCATCGCTAACGGCTGAAGATCAGTCCAGATATCGCCCCTCCTATACCTGCAGGCTGACTTTTTAAAGAAATCTTCACTAAGTCAGAACTCGACCTGATCGATGAACGCGACTGCAGCCTCGAGAACTGATTTCACATCGTCCCGTTCGTCATTGTCGGTCTGCAACTCGTCCAGGTATCCGTAGTCGTGGACCAACTTCTTTCGATAGCGCACTACGTCCTGCAATGTTCCTTGATGCTGATCAAACAATCCGAGGACCGCGGCCATGTCCTGGTACCGACCCAGGCTTTCCCGACCGTACAGCTTCTCAAACTGTTCGTTCGTGATGTCGTATCGGTCTGCGATTGCCTGACTGAGGATGTTTTCAAGGCGCGTTGATGTGAGTACGAGTGCTTCTGCGATCTTGTCGTCATCCAACCGATCCTGGATGTCGTCTGTTGAGAATCCAATCGTTACCGTTGCAGTACCCGTTGTAACTCCAACTCCAGCTGCTGAGGTCGTTATCGTCGTATCGTCCGAGTCACTCTCCGCGGCCTCATCGTCGGTATCTTCGGTACCATTCGAGTGACTATCTGTCATAGTCAATGTGTAGCCCTAGTAAGAACAAAAATCCGCGGGTGGTCACGGTAATCAGTAACACCCGGGAGTGCTGTTTAATTGTTAAATTGGCAGCAGGAGATACCCGGCAAGAAGCAACATCTTCACGACGAACAGGACGCCGCCGCGTTTCAACCAGCGGGCCTGCTGGCTGGATAACCACCGTTCGCGGTCCTCCCCGGTTTCCACACTGGATCACCGTGTGAACAGGGCATGGATGGTGGATGGTCGAAACTCGCCATCCGGATATCGCTGTACACGGACCTTAGTATACTCCTTGACGCGGTAGTTCCGAATCTCACCGTTCGCCTTCATACGCTCGCCTTCGCGCTGGACTTCTCGCTTGGCCCTGGAACCGCCGACTCGGAAGAATCGGGCGTAGTCGTAGCGGCGGCCCTTGTCGTCCTTGATGGTGCGGCCGATCAAGTCGCTCGGCGTTGTCACCGGGCCGGACTTGTGGCGCCCCATCTTACTGGTCACCTCCAGCGAGTTCGAGCACGTGATCCGGCACACTCCGGCCATCCAGATCATCCGGCAGCTCCGGTTCTCGGTCCACCACGTCCAGCGGTGTCCGTTCCTGTGCCTGCACGATCTCGTTCAACGCGTGGTCGATCCCATTGTGCGTATCTTCCGGGACCTGATCACGGACCTCGAGCAGGAGCTGTTCAGCAGTTTCTAACCCGTCACTGTGACCGCCATGCGCGACTCGGGCGGTACGGTGTGCTTCTGCAACGGCGCGTTCTGCGGCTGCTGTCTCGTTCGCCTCGGCAGCGACGACAGCCTCGGATGCACGTTTATGCACCACATCAGATGCGGAGCGGAGGCCGACCGCCATCAACACGTTATCCACGGCGATGTCCAGCCCATATAGCGGGCTGTCCGCCGTGATAAGACCGGGGCGTGGATCCTCTAACGCATCCAGTGGCTCGGTGTCGTCAGTGGTTTCGGCGGCCGCCGAAGCAGCGGCCAAGGCAAGGAGAACGCCGCAGAGTACGAGTGTTCGTCGCATCGGTAGCATCACGTTATATCGGTCGTATTCGTATCCGTCTCCGTTGTTTCGTTATAGCCAGCCGGTGAGCCGGTTCCACAGATCGATCACGGCCTGGTCCAGCCAGTGCCGATCCGTATCATCGTCACCGTTATCGTCAGTATCGGAGTCGTCGTCTGTGTCATCGGCGTCGTCGCCGGTGTCGTCGGGCAGCTGTTCGAGGCACTCCTGCTGTGTATCGTACCCGTCACCTGCTTCCTGTTCAACAGTCTCCGTTACACAGTCACCCTCCGCGTCGTCCGGGACCCACCGCGTCACTGTCCCGGGTTCGGGTTCGCCCGGTTCCGGTGCTTCCACGACGAAGTGGTCGCCGTCGATATCTCCCCAGGAATCGTCGTCGTGGCAGTAGAGGAAACCAGCAGCCTCCCACTCACCGTCTGGTGCATCGCTGGGAAGGTTGACTGTGACGTCGCCGGTGATGAGCTGGTCTGTCATGACGGAGTTGTCGTAGGCGGCCAGGTCGTCAGATGCGGAGAGGTCTGTCGTACTGCTGCCGGGTTCACGGACTTCGACCATGAACTCGGCATCGTCGCAACTGGTGTGTGCGGTGTCAGTGAATTCGAGTGCGACGGTGTCGCCCGGTTCGTAGGTGTCGTCAACGGTGTCGACGACCGCGAGCGTCTGGAAATCAGGGATGACTGCGAGGATACGATCGATCACGGTGGTGTCGGTGACGGTGGTATCGATCTCGAGTTCGTCATCGCCGCCGTTGTTGATCGCGTCCGGAACTGTGTCCGAGGTGAATGCGGCGGCGGATGCGGTCTGTGTGGTAACGATGCCGAACAGGAAAAGTGCGGCAGCGGCGACTGCGATGAGTTGTCGGTTTGTGAGTGGTATGCGGTCGCGGTGGTTGCCGGGCATCGCTGTATCGAGATGGGGAGAAATCGTTTAAATAGGTATCAGCGGTTCAAAGGTGGTCGCGGCGTGGGTCGCGTGTGCCTTCGATCAGTTTGACCGTGTCGATTGACGGATCGAGTTCCTGGGCCGCGGCAACGATATCAGGGTAGATGAATCCGTCGTTGAGCGGCTTGTAGACGGTTTTGTAGTACCAGTTGTTGTGACCGGTGCGTTGCTTGTGGCTGATGGCGCTGGGCTTGTCGGCGAAGAACAGTGCCTGATGGGCGTCGGTGTCGTCCCGGTTTTTGTCGAGGCAGCAGTCGATGCAGACGTAGGCGCCGTCAAGGTGGTCAGTGACCTGTTGGAGTGTAGTGAGTCGGGAATGGAAGAAGTGAGAGGGCAGCGGAACTGGGTCTTGGAGTTGCTGTCGTGTGTCCCCGCCCCGAGACATTGGTTTATAATGGGGTGAAAAGATATAAAAAGCGGCTGGTTTCAAATTACAAACAGGTGGACTTCATGACAGAACACACAGCACAGACCAACGAACTCACACAGTACAAACAACGCATACAAGAAACATACCGTCAACCCGACGACCCGGTACACTACACACCAACCGGGAATCACTGGGTCAAGATCGGAACCGGGGTGACCGCATAAATGTCAGACGGAAACCCGGACGCCGCATACCGCGCCGGGAAGAACGGCTGGCCACGTCCCGAGGTCGTATCATCGCACAACTACTCCGACGACGAACATCAAGCATGGAAGGAAGGCCGTGTCGACCGGAAAGGAGAACAGCGTCTTTGACCTCCTTCCCTATTTTCTCTTCTTCTTTGTCTTTCTCCAGTAACGGTAAGAAGTAGAGGGGGGAAGAACAGGCACTCCTACCCTGCCTGTATGCGAAGGCGAACTCGACAGCACAGACACAGACCTAACGTATCTGAGACAGACGTGGGTAGGAGGGCCGCTCCCCTCGTAGGTACTGTACCCGAAACCGAGATTTAAAACGATATCTGCCGGGTCACCGGTTAGACCAGTCCTTCCCGGTACTCGATGAACTTCTTCGCCTGTTCGGACTGGAACGCCCACCGCTCCCCGCCGCTATACGTTTCCACGTACGACGCTTCCAGATCTTCCCGCGTCGAAATCGGGTCACCACCGGCATCCACGTAGACCGGATCGTCCGGCTCCAGAACAACTGGTCCATACTCATCGATGGGCTCGACCTCCGGCCATACACCGAGGTCCTGCCAGAAGGGTTTGATCTCGTCCAGACTCCGCTAGACGGTATCCCGGATCGATACATGCAAGCAACGACTCACTAAGAAGCGAACCGGATTTTCTCGGGCAGGGATCAACTCACCTCGAGACTCGGTGACTCCAGCTTCCCTCTGAAACCAGAGAGTTGTACAGCACTTCTACATATAATTGAACATCCATACAGGACAGAATATTGAATCAAATTCTGTTAATATTGATTGAAGTTCAGGCTTTTCGGAATATACGCTGCCGAGAAGATGTGAAAAACAGGACATAATCGCTCACCCAACAGCGAAAAGATGCTTAGGAAATTCCAGAGACCAAGTATGACCTTCGAAGAAGGACAAAACCTGTCGAGGATTATTTCGACCCTCATCTCCTGGATTCATAGTAGCCATCAATACTGTCGAATCCCAACATCCACCCTCAAACGTTAATACTCGGTTGACAGGGCCCAGAACCGTAGAATGCACATAGACGAAAAATCTTTTATACCAGATAATCAAAACCCGGTCGATCACCCCCTCCCTCCTAGACCAAACACTGCAGACGACCAATCATCACACCGCAGTAGTATCTATAACTCGACATACATTAGCTTCTGGTAATTCCGTGGGAGAATTGCCGTAAATAGGCGGTAAAGGGTCTGTAGAGCAGAATTTCAAATGTTAATATCGGTATTTTTATTTAACTGGCTGCCAACAGTTGGAACTGTGAGAAGATAACCGGTAAAGCCGCCCAATCCAGCACCCTGGTCTTTGAGAGGGGCAGGTTCCTGACCGGGCGGTACCCACGAGAGCGTACGTATATGCCCGCGTGAGTTACAAAGGGATCTATGCGTCCGAGCGCAATAACGGTTCGCACTTGACGCAGTGCGGAAGAATTGCGCGATAACGTTCTCTACGACAGTACAATACCCAAAATAGCTCCATCCCCGCTGCTGCCATCGAGCAACCAATACGAACGACCAACGCCTGACGCGCACCCCAATAGAGTATGTACGATTCCATCGATTTCCACGATCTCGCCCCGCCGGAACAGCGCCAACTGATCCACAACCGGCGTGCAGCGACAACAGACGGGTTGCTTCGGGAAATTCCGGAGGGTGAGCCGCCGGTCAGGATTTTCGAGCAATCGGTCGAGGAGTTCATACTCGACCGGTTAGAGCAGGGGCGATACTCGAACGCCGAACTGGCGGAAGAATTCAGTATTCAGGAGATGGACGTCCGCCGCATCGTCAATAAGTACCGACGACGCGGCAGCGACGACTTTACCAACGAATCGTTCAAGTACAATCTCTTGACCGCGCGTGACGGCGTGATCCGCGTCAAAGATATCGATGGCAACGCGTTCTACTACACGCTCGAAAAGATCCCCTTCTTCGCCCGGGTCGTCGACCCGACGCTTGGCGTCTCCCTAATGAACATCGACGACCGGATGCAGGACTTCCCCTGCCTTGCTGATCACATCCCCGCTGGCAAAGCCTCTGATCTCGACGAAACCTACGCAGTGTTGATCGGAGACTTCTGGGGTATCGACCCGCAGGAGATCTTCGACTTCATCACCGAATTCGACCGGAAATACTTCGAGACATCACTGATGCCGTTCCCGGTCGTTGACGCCGCAGATGAATACGACCGTGTTACCTCACGCTTCAAGCAACACAGCGACATCCACAACTGGTACCGTACGCCTGAGAAACTGATCGACACTGTCGGCGAGGACTTCATGGATGTCGTCGAACGCGGAAACCCTGGAATCCGGATGTACCAACTCACATACCTCGAGTTCGCCGACCTCAAATGGTACGCTGAAACCACAGACCCCGAACTACTCCAACCGATCAACGACTGGACCGACACCATCGTCGACACACTGCACCCAGACACCGACACGACTGATGACACCCCCACGACCACTGAAACCGAAAACACTGGCACGATATCCATCGAAGACGAGGTCCTCTCCGTCCTCAACGATGATTTCCAGACACCAGCAGACGTCTTCGAATCCCTCCCGGCGATGGTCCAGACAGAAGCCACGCAGGAAGAGGTACACGAATCACTAGAACGGCTCGCAGGACTCGGAATCATCAAAAAGGAGACGCGAAACGGGACCACGGAATACAACGCCGACACCGGCACAGTCTCCCGAGAATCCATCCTGTAACCACTGCCACGAACCGGTAACCAACCGAACCCAGATACGACCACAACACAGCCATCCATGACACTCCAATACGCACGGCTATTCCAGCTCAGGGCCGGACTCGAACTCATCGCAGAACGAGACCAGACAACGCGCGACGAACTTGCAGATGCGCTCCGCCAGCGGAAGAACATCGACTATCCAGACAAAGACGCATCAGAAGGTGCTGACGACATCATCACCCACCTTCGAGATGCTTACCTGATACACGAAATCGAGGACGGGTATCGACTCACAACACCTGACGACGTAGATGCTGCAGTCGATAACACTGTCCTACTCTATGCCGGTGACGAGATCCTGGGTGCTGGGAACGAACGTGTCCAAGCCGATCGGGTTCTCACCAACCTGATGTACGAGCACCCGATGCTCGTACTCCTCTCAAAACACGTCTATCGCTATGGGCCGGTGACGAAAAACGAGATGAAACGCGAGTTCGACGGTGAAGCCTTCCTCGAGGACAAGATGAATGCGTTCACCATCGATATGGGACTCGATCTCCTGACCGACGCCGACGTCATGGAACACGGCTCAAACGGATATACAAAGGGACGCTGGCCTGTACGCCTGTTCGCGCACGTCGTCCACGAAGAATACACTGACCTGGGCGGTACTGCCGACGCTGGGATACGCGAACCCCAACTCTTCGAACGCCTCGAAACGATGTATGGCATCGATCGCAGCACCTTCGATAGACTCCTCTCTCGCCTACAGACCGACGGCATCGTATCTGAAGCCAGCTACGAGGAGATGATCCTCAACCAGGACGCCCTCAACGAAGCACACATCCATGAGTAAATCAACGACGAAATACGACCGATTCGACTTAGATCAGGACCCGTTCTCGACCACGATCGCCGACGAAGAAACCGCCGCCCGGTACAAACTCGTCGGCCGCGACGAGCAGGAACACCAACTTCAGGAATTCGTCGAAGAAGGCATCCGAAGTCCAACCCCAATGAAACGCCGGATGATCTTCGGCGAATACGGGACGGGTAAGTCACACCACCTCGTCAACCTCCGCGACTCCATCCGCGAGGGCGTCACAGTCGACAATACCACCTACGACGCCATCGCAGCATACGTCGGTAACCTCGGACTCAGTATCAAACTCCTCTACGAACGCATCCTTGACGAGATCATCGATAATGCTCCTGAACTCGAGCCTCTCATCGATGATCTACCATCCGTCGAGCCAGAAGACAGCGTTGACGAAGCCTACGAATTCGAACGTCTGCAGGATAATATCATCCAGAACCTGCGACAAGTCATAAACACTGCACGCGACGACCACGATTACCGCGCCGTCTTCGTCTTCATCGACGAAGCTGAGGACATCGCCAACGAGGACGAAGAGATCGTGAAGCCATTTGTTCGGGCCTTCCGGCAACTCGTCGACAAACTCAACGCTGCTGGTATCCACATCCTGCTCGGGTTCTCACAGGGGGCTCGGATGCGGATCACCAGCTACGAGGATGACGACGAGGCCCTTGGAAACGCACTCGTCCAGCGCTTCCAAGGTGCTGAAGTCTATCTGGGAGACCTCCCGCCGGAGAACGTCAAGGAGATGCTGATCGACCGGATGGATCATCACCGGACAACGAACCAAGGAGAGATCACGCCGATCGTCCCTGAAACCGTCGAGGTGGTTACCAAGATCACCGGTGGACACCCACGAGAAATTCTCCGACTCTATTCGGAAGCCCTCAAATACGCGGCCGAGGTCGAATCGGACCGTATCGACGGCGAGGCGATCGTCTACGCCCTCACTGGGTTCAAATCGTTCACCCGCGACGAAGAACTCCTTGACCAGCGTGCCATCAGCCACCTCAAAAACGCGCTGGAGGATGTTCACCCCGACGCCCGCGATGATTTCGATCGGTTACAGGGCCGGCTTATCGGCGAAGGCGAAGCAGTACCTGAACGAGCGTTCTCCGACGGTGTTCCCGGCGAACTCATGGGTGCAATCACCATCGAAGGCGATGATACGCAGGAACTCCGCGTCCTCGAACAACGTGAACATCACGGCCGCTACACCTACACCTTGAGCGAAGAGGCCGAGGACTTCCTCCTAGGTGGTGGCAGCGAAGACGGGACTGAGATCCAGAAACTCGACCTCCAGTCTCAGACCGCTTCAGACAAATTCCAGAAGGATCTCACACGCGGACTTGGTCTTGCTCTCCAAGAAGCAGAGTACGGCAGTCTTCGTAAGAACCCGGTAACGAAAGCCCATGGCCGGTACGAATTCAATCTGTACCTGATCCAGGTCAAGCGAGCTGACGGCCAGAACAACCAAACTGTCGCACTCGGCGTCTACAACGGGCAGGAAATCCCGGAGGACCTCGTTCAGCTTTACGTGGAGACGATTCGGGACCACAAGGCGTCGTTCGGTGTCCTCGTCAAACAGGGCCAGCAACTCTCTGCAGAGGCAAACAAATACCTGCGTGACCTCTCGACCAACGAACAGAACTACTACCGGGAACGTGTCATCCAGCTCGACATCACAGCCAGCCAGCGTGACGAGTTCATCTATGGCCGGCTGTTAGCGCTGGGACGCACCGACACCACTGCGAGCGAAGATGTGTCTGAAGACACAATCGTAGACGAACTGGATGCCATCCCAGAACTCCAGGACCGGTTCGATGACCTGCTTCTCCCGTACCCCGAATCAACCTTCCGTGAGATCGTCGACTATCTCCGGGACAACAGCACGAAATCGTTCCCGATCGGCGACCTCCGGGATATCCTCGACCTGAAACAGCACGAACTCAACGGCGATATCATGCAGGGACTCCGTGAGCAGTCCCTGGTCGCAAAGGACAGTCGCCGCTGGACCTATCCTGACCTGGAAGGTGACCGTCCTCCGTGGTACGAACTGTACCGATTACTCAACCAAGACGGGCCACTCACGGTCAACGAGATGCAGACACGGCTGAAACAGGAGTACGTCTTCGACTGTCCTTCGGGGGACGAGAACGCCATGTTCCAGTGGTATCTCGACCATCTCCAGATCCACGACTACGTGGAATCTGTCTCGGTCCAGCGTGAAGGGAAAACCGTCGACGCGTACGACGTGGTCAGCGTCAAAGACCAGTTCAACGAGACACGGAAACGGGCAGAGACACGTCTGGAAACAGCAAAAGAACTGGTAGAGCAGGCTACCGACCTCAACGTCGACGGGGTGAACACCTACCAGAACACACTCTCCGATCTCCAAAACGAACTGGAGGAGTTCCAGACAGTCTGGACACCCGATCCCAGTGACCTGAACGAGATCAACCACGTCGTCGATGACATCACTGACCTCGAAGAAGACGTCGATGACGCCATCGATGACCGCCAAGACCTCATCGTTGGAGAGGCAGAAAACCTCTGTAACTACACGGTCCAGAACCTGATTGACCGTATCGAGGATGCTGAAGTGGAGGGCTCACTCGCTGCCCAACTCTCCGAATACCAAGGCGATCTCCAGCAGTACCAGTCCGAGTTGGAGGAACTTATCGAGAACGAGCAGTACCAACGCCTGCAGGACCGGACCGGGTCCATCGAAAGCGAGGTCGAGAAGATCGAATCTGATATCGACGACATCCTCGAGAAGAAAGGGCAGTGCCTCGATCTCTACGACACCGTCACGTCGCTCCGTGACGATGCAGAAGAGACGATCGACAGCATCTCGGACAACAATTCGGCGAAAGCAGATCTCGAGGCGGATCTCGACACGTTGGATGGTTACATCGAAGACTACCGTGACGAGTACAACGCTGGGGATTACGATAGCGCACTCCAGATGCTTCAGGACGACGCCAAACCCGCGGCGTCCAGCCTCGAATCTGAAGCTGGCACGATCGAGCGCAATCAACGCCAGTGCTCGATCCAACTCGAGGGTCTCGAAGACGAAATCGACGGTATCAGCACCGATGAGACACGTGAGGCGGCCCACGATCTGCTTGACACGGCAGAGACCGAACTGTCCAAAGGGAATTTCGCAGAGGTTCCACATCTCATCGATAAAATACAGGATCTCCTAACGGGACCAACTCGCGAGGAACAGTTCATCGACGCACTCCACGACCATGACGGCCGTCTAACGGACATCATCAAACACACCGACTTCGATGATGCGGAGAGCTTCACATTCCTCCAGCAACTGTACGGGACGGACGAAATCACGGATATCCACGCGGTGATTAACGTTGAGTAGTACCAACAACTCCGCGGACACCCACCTCACGGGCGTAGCCGAGATGTGGGATGCCCTTGAAACCGCCAACGAAGCCGAGCAGGTTCAGCAGCAGGTCCTCCGATGGACTGACAGCGAGTGCAAGGAACAGATCAACGCTGGGAACTACGACGCAACTGTCCCGCTTTCCGACCTGTACGACCGGTTCCACCGGTTCTTCGTCCAGGGTGAGGCAGAGGTCGGGACCGGTGATCCCATCGACATCACACACGCGTTCCCCGCTGAACTCTCGAACGCGGTCGCAAGCAAACTCCTGTTCCAGCACGTTATCGACAAACTCGTCGAACGGGATGTCCTCCTGTACGTGTACGACAAGCAACGCGTTCGCAGCCGCGTGGCAGAGGTCACCCGGTACTTTGCCCTCCTCCGCCAGCGATTCAACGACGAAAGCGACTTCGAACACGCACCCAGCCTCACGAAGATGGTGAAGATGGACATCCAGTCCCGGGAGAAACCGAAGTGGGGCGAGGAGGGGATCGATCTCAGTGACGAGATCCGTGACATCCTCGACACGATCCGGACCGCTGACCCTGCTCCCGAACTCGCGGCAACAGCCAACACTGGATCATGGCGGGATGCGACCCAGAACGCTCTGGAACTCATCTACGAACTCTGCCACCAACGTGACATGACTGGGTTGGCAGCGTTCCAAGGCCGGGCACTTGACCGGCTGTACCGCCAGGCCGTCACCACCGATGCACGTGACACGTCCCACGTAGTCACCGCCAGCACTGGTGGTGGGAAGACAGAGGCGTTCCTGTTTCCGATCCTCGCGTACACGTTCACGACCGCTCATCCCGACATCCAACTCGACGGTGTGGACGCGGTCCTCGCCTATCCCCGGAAAGACCTGTGTGACAACCAGTTTGAACGGATCGTCGAATACCTGTACGACCTCGAACAGATCATCGCCGAGGGGGACACACCGTTCGACTCACTTCCCGTCACCGTTGCCCTTCAACACAGCGGCGCGGAAAACACGGAAATCGATTGCCCGGTCGAGGGGTGCGACGGTCGGATCTCGACCGACAGCATGGAGTGCGGGAAAGACCCGGCGCACAGTCTCGATTTTGCACGGGCCGACAAGGGTGCGACCGCCGATATCATCGTCGTCACACCGGACACCCTCCACCGTCGCCTGATGGACCACCGTGGCCACAGCCAGTTCTGGAAACACAGTTCCCCACCCAAGTTCGTGGTCCTCGACGAGGTCCACGTCTACACTAATCAGTACGGAATGCACGTTGCCAACGTGATGCGACGGTTCAAGGCTGCACTCAAAGCTGTCGACGACCAGCAGGAACCCAGCCTCGTTGCCTCCAGTGCAACCATCTCCAACGCTGCACCGTTCACGAAGAAAATCTTCGGAACACCGCAGGCGGAGGAGATCACGCCCTGTAAAGGAGACGAGTGTAGCGGTGATCACTACAAAGATCACTGTAATGAGAACGAGATCGAGGAGATAGGGTGGGAATACCTCGTATTCATCAAAGCCACCGATCCCCGTGAAGTCCAAGTCCCGCAGGGAGAAGCGAAATACCTGCCACGCCGTGACTGGGACGAAGACGACTACGTGGAAACGAACGTCACCAACCTCTCCTCGATGATCCAGGTAGCGTTCTCCATGTACCACACCATCCTGAAAGAACAGCCGGACGACGGCCCATTGAAAAACAAGATCCTGGGATTCGTGGACTCGATTGACTCCGTCAAACGGCTTGGAGATTACATCCACGACGCAGAAAGCGACCGCGGTGTCGAAGGCCAGGAACTGTTCACACTCCGCACTCCAGATGCGTTCCTCCGGGACGAGGGAGAAGACGGAACGAATCCGGACTGCCCGAAACACCAGTTCCGTTCAAATGCAGCTGACCACGAGCGTGCTGTCTGCGAACCACTCCCGCCGAACGCACAGCTCAACCCTTGTCCAGTGTACGAGGCCGGCGAGTGCTGGTGGACGATGACGGACGATCTGGACCTCGAACCGATGGACGTCTACATGCACAAAAGCGGCCGAACCGAGACCCCTGACGGGCGCCCAGTCAACGACGATGCGTGGGACATGATGGTGACCACAAGCGCCCTGGAGGTCGGATTCGACCATCCCGGTATCATGGGCACGTTCCAGTACCGGGCACCGATGAACATCCCCGGGTTCGTCCAGCGGAAAGGCCGAGGTGGCCGCAGTCCTGAGGATCATCCGGTCTCCGTGGTGGTCCTCGGTTCCCGGCCCGAGGACGCGTTCTACTTCCACCACGAAAACCTACTCAGCGACCCTGATCCACGGTATCTTCAAATCAACCTCGATGAAGAAAACGAGTTCGTCCGCACAGAGCACCTCGTTTCCGCCATCTTCGATTATCTGAACATCACCGACCACGACACGGCTGACGAGATTTACCGGCGACTGGATATCGACACACTAGACGAGAAACTGCAGGACCCAGACAAGATCGAATCCTGGCTGCATCGGGCGTTCCCCGCTGTGGACGACGACCACATCACCGAAGTGGTCGATGAAATCCAGAGCTACGTCGCCCGAACACAGGCACCACTCACACCTTTCGCTGTCGACGGCGAAATGCAACAGTTCTGGGAGGCAGCCCGGATCCCCCGCGGCACCAAGCAGAGCGATCTGTCGACACAGCTTGATGATCTGAAATACAAACGGCGGCTGCTCCAGGACAACAACATTAGCATCCAGACCGATGAGTGACAGTGACACCCCCCTCGCTGAAGCAGAAGACCAGACGCGGGAAGAGCGGCTGCTGGCCCGTCTCAACGGCCTCGTCCAGTATCAGGACGATCTTCTCGATCGGGTGCGACGCAACCAGTTCAGTCCGTACTGCCACATCCCGGACCTGTTCAAACTGGATCCCGAAGCCACCCGCCCATACAGCGTTCCGAGCACCTTCATCTCTGAGCAGGTCGGAGGTAACGTAAGCGTCACTAACGCCAGTGAAGGATTCCTCGCGAACGAGCCACTCGACCTGATGCTCGGAAGCTTCCTCCCCGGTGGCTACAAGCGGCGCTGGGAGTTCGAAATCTGGACCGGGAACTTCGAGCCATCATCCCGCCCCGGATTCGCCGACATCGATCCAGGACTCCGTATGCGGACCTCTGAGTCCCTCAACCAGATCCTTCCGGACACGGACGAAGAACAGTACACACCGTACCAACACGACCCAGGGGCGGTTGAAGTCTACATCCCCAACCAGTTCATCGTCTGGAACCCCAGCGTCGGCGAAAACGGGGAGATCACCCACTACTACTGGGATGACGTCAACCAACTCGTCCGGAACCGGAATCCGGACGATGTCCCTGATGATGCACTCCGGAAACTGCACGGCGATCCGACATCGCAGTTCCTCTGGTTCAAACACCTCCTCGACCGGGGTACAGTCCGGGATGATTACAGTCTCGAGGACCTGACAAACGGCCTGTTCGACTCGGCCTCGTTCAGTGACGACGCTGTCTTCCTGAAAACCTACTACGCTACCCTCCTCACCCTGTATGGGGACGACCGTACCTTTTCGGAGGTCATTCGCTACCGGCACGAGGACGATGATAAAACAGCGTTCGTCGGGAGCCGTGAGGAGAGCCAGGTCGTCCTCTTCGATCTGGAGAAATCGTTCCTCGCTGACCTCGTTGACCAGACACTCGCCGAGGGCACACCGCTGTACCGTGACCTCCAGTTCTCCCTCCTCTACCGCCTTCTCTGGGACCGGTTATTCTTCCAGGAAGACGCCCTCAGCCACGCGTTCAGCGTCACCCCCTTCTTCGAAGCCCTCGTGGCAGCCGACTATTCACTTGCCACCACCTCGTCAATGCCGAATTCGATTTTCGACGCCTCGATCGACACCATCCAAGACCTTCTCCCCAGTCTCCTCCCCCGTCCTGACACCCGACTGGGTCTCTTGGACTACGACGAGGCACAACTCGACCGGTACGCAGCACTCTGTGACGACTACAACTCCACTCTTACCACGATCTTCGAGCAATGCAGTAACCCGGACCGGATCGAAACGTTCGCACAGCACGTCCTCGTCCACTCCCTGAAACACGCTGTCGCCTCCTGGGCTGCTGAATACAGTGCCGGTGGAAGCGAATTCGAAGCCTGGTACGATGTCAACTTCCAAGAACGCGACAGCGACCAGATCGAAATCGGGATCTACGACTCCATCCAGGGCGGAGCCGGAGTCAGTAAGGAAATTTTCGACGACATCCAATCCATCGACGACGACACACTGCTTACCGGTATCGGAGCACAGGGCTGCTGCCACATCGGAGCAACAGAAGAAACGCTACTCACAGTCCTCCGTGACCACTCCGGAGAGTACCTGTTCGATCTCGTTGAGATGGCCGGACCGGCAGGAACGCATCAGACCGGGGATCTCCGCGCCGCATACACCGATCTCGGATCCGACTACCGCCACACCGACTTTGAGGACGTCCAACCACTTGTCCGACGGCAACTTGCCTCAGTCGCCGAAACCCAGGAACTTGCACGGTTCTATGCTGCTGTCGCCGACGAATACGACGCTGTCCGTGACCGACTCGGCCGGACACCGCGGCCAGTAGACGTTGTCTTCGCTCTCGAGGACCGCACGTTCTTCGACACCCGAGTCCGGCAGACCTACGAACGGTTCGCGAACCGCCGGTCACAGCGCCGCGACATCAGCGAACTGGCGGAGCGCGTCGAAGAGATCACCAAACAGTGCGTCCACGCCTGCCCCGACTGCCTCAAACGCCACTCGTGCACACACCAGTACCGCTATCAGGAACAGATGCTCGACCGACGACTGCTCACACGCAGTATCGCCACCCTCGAGGAGGATAACTAAATGATCCACACACTACCAGCGGTGGTCGACAACACGGACCACCACGACGAAGAAGTCACCGTCCGATGCACCGTTCGTGACGGCCCGAAAACGGGGAGCCGTGGCGGCCAGAAAACGATGTACGAACTCGATGCCAGTAGCTGCCAGTTCGATGGCTCAGCGTTCCTTTCCTGCTGGCATGAGGCCCCGGAATGGACTGATACGTTCGGTGCTACCCCGGAATACGTCCATGACACGCTTGACGACGTTCCCCTGCAACACGGCGAAACGGTCATTGTACGGGGCGTACCGAACGAACACAACGATACGTGGTACTTCAACGTCACCTCCATCCTCATCCGCGACCCCGAAACACCGATCGGGAAAAGTGAGATGCGGTCCACGAGCGAGTGTCCCCGGATTTACGACCTGAAATACGAAAAGCAGGTGTACTCCCCCGGCCGCTACGACCTGTCACCCGGGTCGGTCAAAGGCCGGATCGTTCACAGTCTCCTCGAGTATGCTGTAGATGACCCGGACTACCGCGAGAATTTCGACACTGGATGGTCAGAAACAGCGATGGAAGCGTGTTTCGAGGATGTCCTCAACACTGACTATGCCGTCGATCTTGCGCTCTGCCGATTAGCGTGGATCAGTTCGACCAATATCAAAGAGCACGCGTGGGACGCCATCAAGCCACTTCTCACAGACGAGAGCTTTACTGAAACGGTGGCAACGGCAGAGACGGTGAACACAGAGGTTGCCTTGTCCTCATCGCTCGGATTCAACGGCCGTGTTGATCTGGTGATCGATGGCACCCCCTATGATCTGAAGACCTCATACCAACCGACTGACGCACAGCGCAACCATCACCGGTTCCAGCTCCGTATCTACTTGCTCGCATTGACGCTGGAAACGCTTGAGCCAGGTGAAGAGCTTCTAGACCGGGTCGAGGAGGGGATCGAAGGCGTACTCGTCTATCCGAATCTCGTTGACGCTGACGGAGTCGAACTCGAACGGGTAGAGCTCCGGAAACACGATCTGCACGCGATCATGGAGATGCGGAACGATGCAGCCGTTCTCCGTGAAGGGTTTGGTACCCCGACTACCTACGGCCGTGACTGCACCGGGTGCACGTTCAAAGAAGCCACTACGATCGGCAATGTTACCGATGATGCAACGCTGCCAGCACCCTGCCAGTTCTACTGCCAGTCCGAACGGCGCTGGGACTGCTTCGAAACCAACGAGGAGGGAGAGATCATCACCCAGTGCCCGTTATTTGACGAGTGTGAGCAGCGACTTGACTTCCGGAATCCTGCTGTAACAGATCACTACAACCGGCTACGTACCGCGTTGAACGAGGAACGAAAAGCACGGCATGCGCTCGGGACTGAACTTGACCATCTGTGCCGTGATAGCCTGATTCAGGCTGGACTGTTGCTTCCGCAACTGGAACTCGACGCGGTCGAGGGGCAGCAACGACTGCGGTTCACAACCGATCAACCCGTCGTCCCCTCGTTCCGTCCCGGGGACTCGGTCCGCCTCTACCACACCGATACCGAGTACTACCAGACCGCTACGTACTACGGCCATACCGGTGATGAAGTCGTCTTTGAACTCGACGGCCGTCCGAACGTGACCTTTCTCGATCCGCAGGCCACGTTCGAAGCACAACGGACCGTGTCGACAGATACGTTCCCCCGTGACCTTCTCAGCCAACTCGATTACGCACAACGCGCGGAGGTCACTCCACTACTGGAGGCTACCGGCGAGGCAAATGACACCCTCGAGGAACTCCCACTGGAGGAACCTGAACAGGTAACCAACTATCTCGATAACAAGGAGCTCTATATCGACGTCCCGGCCCGGCGTAACCGGTCTGACGTGGTTGCAGACCTCGTCGCGCAGGTGGCGACCGCACAGTTCCAGAAGCCCGGGCAAGACGAAGGGATTCCCGCGGACGCACAGCGTGTCCTCGTCCTGAGTGAGGTTCCGGAACTCACCGACACGATCGAAACCAATCTTGCCGAGTACGACGACGTGGTACGGATGGATGGATTCGCCGGTGCTGATACCGATGCCATCACACCGGACATGGATGGCCACGCCATCTACACGGCACTCGATAACGCCCGTGTTGTCATTTCCTCAACCCGGTATGCGCTTACCGATCACGTCTTCCACGCCATGCAGACCGGTGATCCAGAGGCTCGTCCCCATTCCGACCGGTTCTTCGATGCCGTTGTCCTCGTCGGTGCCGAGCCACTGACCGAACCACAGTTCCACTTCCTCGGTGTCCTCGGTGACCGCATCGTCGCCATGGGCGATACTCGCCGTCCCGGACCACAGATGGTTAGCGGCGATGCACGGACCTCCCGGCTGAACGAGAGCTACTTCAACCGCCTGTACCGCCGGTTCGCGAACGTTGATAACGACGACAGTCAGAGCCTCGCGGTCCCGGCAGAACTCCCAGAGCCAGTCGCTGATGCGTTCACTGGACTCGATATCACGGCAACTCCGATACCGGGTTCCGTCGAGTTCGTGGACACAACGGGGAACGCAGAAACCGCTCTCACGGAAACGACGCAAGAATACCGAGTCCCCTCCCAGGACTCGACAGGAGCAGCCCGATACCTCCGGCTTGAACCCGCTGAAGAAGTGGATGCACTTCAGATCTCCCGTGCACTCGACGATCTGCGGACATTGGACGCTGGTGAGTTAACGATCCAGAACGAGTACACGATCCAGGATATTCGGTTCACAGTATTGACGAACAACCCCATCGACGGTGACACCCATCAGATCGAGGTGAATGTCCCGCTCCGGGCTACGCCGTTCCTCAACCGTCTGCTCACGCAGAACCCCGGTGAGGCCGGGACAGTCGAACAGATCTGCCGGGAGCAGGATCCGGACGTCGTCGTTACACCGTTTGCTGCTCACGCGAACGCAATCCGGGACGCACTCGGCGATAAGAGCATCCCGGTACGCCTCCCACACGAACTGACCGGGGACTTCCATGAGTCGGCGGTAGTAAGTCTCGGCGTGTCTGACCCTGAACGCATCGTATCCGCTCCTGTCAGTGATATCGAAACACTCTATGCGGTCTTGACGGCCGCTGAACACTGCACTATCGTCGGTAACCAGGACACGCTTGAACGGAACTCGGTACTCAAAACGCTCCTCCCTACTCCCACTGCATAGACAGCGCCATCTGGTTTGTTGAAATCGGTAGCCCACGGATATGGAGGGTACTGAGATGAAGTGATTTCATGTGGATAGGACATAGATCACATCTCGATGAATGAAGCTACCGTCCAGAAAGCCGTAATCAACTATCTCCACCGGCAAGACGCTATTTTCTATGTAGATCCAGGTGGAGACCAAAGCTACGAGAAGGTTCGAAAACGGTGTACGGAACTTGCGAACTGCGAAATCAATGACTTGATCCAAATCGGCAGTAAGATTCCAGATATCGTCGGTGTGAACGCACAGAACGAGATTTTTGCGGTCGAAACAAAGGGAGACGACTCACTCCGGAAAGGGATAGGAGGTACTTCACGAACACCCGGACGGTATCCATCTGCGTCTTCTCGGACGCCGGTGACAGATCGCCTTCTTCACGCCGCCACAATCGGTACTCTTGCATCTTCCGGCCCGTCAACTCGTTCAGGTTGTCGATACCCTGCTGGTCGCACCAACGCACGAAGTGGCTAAGCCGGGAACTATGCGAGTACAGCGTGGCTTGCGTGACCTCGGTGTCGCGGTCGGTCAGGTACAGGTCAGTGCGGTTTCGGGGTCGATGGGTTCCAAGTTCTCCATGGTCTGACATACGGATGCCAGCCGATGGACCGGCGGCGGAGACCCCGTGAAACCGGGGCAGAGTTACGCTCACAAGCGGATTCGTGAGGTCGGCTTCCGCAAGCCTGCAGCGCCCATGCGAAAATCACTCGACATGCATCCAATACCCAACAACGGAGAGTATTTGCTAACTCATCGCGGGACGTACAAGAGTCCATGAATTTTTGATTCTGTCCCAAAGTTTAGTGTAGGTACGAGAGGTGATACCAGTTCTACAAGATTTGTTTGCTAGTTTATAACAATCACTTAATTTGATTGAAGATAGTTCACAAATACGAGTAATCTCGCCTCTCTACTGGACTCCACGTGTTTACTGCGCGTGATCGTAATGCACAAGCCACTGCCAGTTTGATTCCTGTCCGGAGACAGCTGACGTCTTCAGACACATCCACAGGCGACTCACTCGAGGAAGACCGACGACGACCGGTCGAGTGACGTACTGCCTAGTAGCGATACACTGCATACAACCGCTCTTGTGCTGGATATTAGTCAGATGTACAGAGTGCAACCCTTCTCAGGGGTTATGAATAGCCGGAGGACACCCTCGAGTGTGGACGTCAGGTGTCTCCGGACTCGAGACTCTCACCGGGAATGTCGGCGTCATCCATCAATAGAACACGGCGCTCGGTGTACTCGAGGCCGTTCTTTCGTTGCCTCCTCTTCTTCACCGCTAGTCGGCTCTTCGAAAGCTCGAGCAACGCATCGATCGTCCGAGAGACCAACTTCTTCGCGTAGGAATCACTGACGCCCGTCTCTTGGCGACGGATCCAGTGTTTCATCTCGCCGGCACTGACGTACTCGCGAACGCCAGCGCTCCCTTTCCGCCACGGGTTGTCACCAACCGTTGAGTCGACACGCGCCCTCCAGAGCTTTGCAGCGAGTCGTGACGGCAGTGAGGACGTCGTTGCTCGTAACATATCCTCGTCCAGCTTCGCGAGCTGTTGAATCGGGAGCAGGTCCGCGTGTGAGAGCGCGACGTCCCCGCCACGCTCGAGTGGGTCGTCACTCTCTGGAAGTCGGAAGTAGCGCTGCCCGTCGTCTTTGCGGATGCGCTCGAGGCGGCCATCCACGACGTCGATCTCACCTTCGTCGACGTGATCCTCGAGGAGATGCGCCCCTTTTTCGAGTTCACGCGCTTGGAGTTCGCCGACGCGGTCTTTGTTCGCGTTGAGTTTTTTCTCGTGGGCGTCCAGGCGGGCCTCGATGGGCGTCTGGATTTCCTCGAGGGTCTCGAGGCGTTCTTTAACATGTTCGTTTTCCGGTCGAGTCTCCTCGAGGGCGGTCTCGAGGTGCGCAATACGTTCGTCTTTTCCGATGAGTTCGGACTCGAGGGTACTGACGCGCTCACGAAGCGCCTCGAGTTCGTCGGTGAGTGTTTGGATCGTCTGTGCAGTTGGTCCGGGTGAGTCGGGGTTCGTGCTCATGTGGGGTTTGGTTCGGTGGTAGGGTTAGGAGACAGAGCTGGCGCTGGCTGGTAAGCGAAGTCGGGAACGCGACTGAGAGCAGTAGGTCGGAAACTCGAGAGCCGCCTCGAGAATCTGCAGTGGGAAACTCCCCACTGTCGCCAGCATTTCTGTGATCTGGACGGCCGGTGTTGGCTCGATCAAGGACTGGGAGTAAGCTCCTTATTTCGAGCGACGAGGAGCGGTCGTGGTCTACTGCACTGGATGGTCAACGCGATCCCGAGGTGGTTTCAGTTAGTCACTCTCGCGGTGACGCCGACAGTCATGGTTCGCGAGATCGTCGATCGAGTCGAACGGCCTCGAGCAAATATCGCAGTAGTGGTCCTGAGAAGTGAGAAACAACTCACTGACGTTGCCTCCATTAGGAACGGCAGACTGGCTCCGTGGATCTGGATCGGTCTCACGGGCGTTGTGTTCCTCGAGTTGTCCTCGCACATGGAGGTCGAACTCGGTAATCGGTTCACGGCCAGTTTCTCGCCACTCACCAGCACGACGTTCGTGTTCGATCCGCCAAGCTTCACCACCGGTGTCGGGGACGATCGTCACACGTCGACGGCGGCCGGTGATCGACGTGTATTCGAAGACGAATTCGACGGCCGTTTCGGTGGACTGGTCACAGCCGCCGTCGGTTTCGATACGTGGGTTGTCATCGGCATCGACGAGCAGAATGCCGTCCTCGGCCTCGAGATTGTAGCCTCGGGTATCGTCGTCGGCGATAATGATCTCCGAGCAGCCGGTCGCTTCAATGTCGCCCGGTTCGTAGCCGGCGACGGCGCGGGCCTCCGCTTGCAGGCGCATCTCGCGAGCGCCTTCACGCTCGAGTTGCTCGGCACGCTTTAGGACAGCTTCGTGATTGTTGACGATCGTCATTGGTCGCTCACCTCGACAGCGCTGACGATCGCGTCAGCCATCGTCTTGAACAGGTACTGCGCTTCGAAGCCGCCGCGACGGTCGTAGATGTAGTCGATCCAGTCGTCGATCGTCTTCTCGACGTCCTCGAGATCGTATCGAAAGGTGCGCTCGCCGTTCTCGATAACGTGAACGGACTCGTCGGTCGTCCGGTAGACGTGGTGTGCGCCCTCGTTGTCGACGCCGACGAAGATGTAGTCGGCGCGTGAGTCGTAGTTCGATTCGTCCGAAACCGTTTCGTGAGTTCGCGGTTGAATACTCATTGTCCTAATATCTGGGACACAGGTCGGGTGTCTCCAGCACCTGGCCGAGAATCAGTTTTCCCGACCACCCTGCGCCTCACAGTTACTACTCTATTCGCCAGTGACTTAGTTATTACTCTATAGCGTATACACCCGATAGAGTACATACCCTACTGAGTGAGTTACTTACGCAAGGGCGTAAGATTACGACATGAGGTAATTTATGGCCACGGGTAAAACACTTCAGGTAATGAGTGAGGAGGGTCGTGCGCTGTTGACTGACCGCGAGAAGGAGATTATCAGCGGCGAGGCTGACGTGTCGGATAACTACCGGTACAAAACTGAATCAATCGTGCGGAACCGGATTCGAAAGCATCTCCGCGAAGATATCGAGTTCCTCGAGGAGCACTTCGACGAGGCACATGAACTTGCAACCGAAGCCGTTTGTGAGAAGCGTGATCGATGAGTAACCAGCAACCCCTGGCCTCGAGGTTTGCGAACAGTCGCTCGCTTAGGTCCGCGACGCATCTGACGCACTCTAACGGGTGCCGGCTGCTGGGCTCGATGAAGCGAAACACGAGACAGTCACAGACATAGTCGACGACGCCCGATCGTTCGAACGGTCGCTGGCGAACGAGGTCGATCAAATACGAGGTGGTCTCAATGAGTTGCACTATCACCGACGGCGACCTCCGAGTTGACTGACTCGAGAGGATCCCAAGCCCACTTGGATGGGTCGGGAGGCTGCCAAGTGGGCAGGCAAGAAGGGAACAGGAGTCGATTCTTGCCAATGTCGTGCGACCAGTGTGCCGTTGCGTTCGGGCGTGCGCTTCGACCCCACAACGGATTCATCTGAAACCGGTGATTCATCGCGCTCCTCCAGTCGTCGATCGGACATTGATGTGTTCGGTACCAAGATTGCTCACCCTCAGCAGCAGCTCTGAGACAATTCGTACACACGAACCCAGCTTTTCAAATAAGATCAATATCGATACGTAGGCAGGTTGGCTAGATAGACACGGATAGATCTTCTACTTCAGAATCTCCAAATTGATAACGTGCACATGACGAATCGCAGTTCGTGTGCATATTCGGGAAACGGATTCCGTCGACGTGCAACCCCTGGGGGGCACCATGCAGCCAATCCCGAATTCGTCGGTCTGGCGTGACAGTTCGCGACGGATCGCCTTCTGGAGCACGACCTCGAACTACTGGAGGTCGTCGCCAAACTCAAGCTTGAATGGGGTGTCATAGAACAGTTCATACACCCGCCGTATAGCGATTTATTTGAAGAGTGCTCCGGGATTAGACGAGGTTTTCAGTACTCAAACGGATGATCGACCCTTTTACCATGGGCATGAGGGCCGCTGTATAATACCCTAACATTGATTCATCATAGGTGTTAGATCCAATCATGAAAGAACCGAACCGACGGAAGAAGTTTCTAGCTGATTGGCTGAGTGGATTGAACTGGCAAAGTTTTGAGAATCTTGCAGTTCGTGTCGCTGAAGTAAATGGATATCAAGGGACAAAAAAAGAGGGAGGATCAAATAAGGGGCCAGATGCCGTCTATGATATCAATAATGAATTGGTTTATTTCGAGTTTACAAAACAAAAGGATGGAACTGAATCAAAAATTAAGGGTGATATTGATAAGGTGAATGACTATTTGCAAGAAGAGAATGAATATGCTGATAGAATTGATAAGCTAGTGTATATTACGAATCAAAACATAAATCAGGGACTAGCAAAGGATGTAGATGCCCCGTACGAGATCGAGATCCTCGATCGAACGGATGTAATTGACAGTATGGAGATCTTAGATGAGTGGTTCACTGAAAGGTCTCTAGATCAGATCGCCCGCTTCGATAGCAAGCCTGACAGTAATTTCAAATGCTGGAGTGAGCGAAGAACGATCGTGCTCCCGAGCGACAACCTCATGAAGATCACCGATCCGCCAGAGGATTTTAACTATGACATTTATTTATCTCACGAAGGCCTACTAACGCTTCTTACTGAGCTTGACCCGTCCTTACTCGGAGATGTTCTATATAGTGTAGATAATCGTAATTTTAAGGCAATGACTGGTCAACCAAACATCAAGCGTGTTAATGGTCCAGAAACATATGTACCAATCATATCTATAGATGGAGAAAACAGCCGTATATTAATCTTGAGCTTTACCGATCAAGGACAATCCTCCGAAATGTCCTATTCGTGATGACTGAGCGTCTTTGGTTCAAGACTTCGAACCCTTGGAGTCCCAACGGTTAACGTTCCTTGGGATATGAGGGTGTCATAGAACATCTCATTCACATATGGTACTGTGTGATTTTTTGTTTCTGTACTCTTGGGAACAGTGCGAATGCGGGGAGGTTGATTTGGGACCTTGGACTTAGCCACAATCTTCGTCCCAGCAATGCGCTTCTTTTCTCAGTTCGAGTTGTTGGGGCACCTCCAGAAGGGTGAGTCCATGTTGATTCGCAATTTTATCTGCCAAGTCGTATGCGTGTTCTTCCATTGGATCTTCGATGTCACAATCCTCCTCGAGGCTACGGGCAAGTTGGAGCAGTGCATATACGATCAATAGATCGTCTTGGGGATGACGCATCGCTCTGTCTGGGCCAGTTATCCCATTTGAATGTACGCACCCCTTCTAAGCAGACTCGACAAGGCGGGTTATCGAAGTCCCCGGCATGGGCTACCAGTGGGTCTACCCTAGCGTGAGGTCCTGTATCCACCAGTCCAATTTTTCGCTAGCGCGGCGCGCGCTCTGCGCGCCGCGCAATTACCCTCCCCCCTTAGGGGCATCCTGGAGTACCTGTCGGAAAATTAATCAAGTTAGTCTTCTTCCAGCTTATCAGAATGGTAAATCTGAACGAAGCTAGTGCTGATCAAGTGTTGTCGACCGCTAATTCGAGCCCAACATTCAAACAAGCAATGGGAAATTCCGAAAACTGGCTCACAGCCTACCGTCATAGCATATGGGGAATGCGAGAAGGGTTAGAAGATCGGTACAACGAATTATCTATTGGGGATGTCATCCTTTTTCGGACATACCGCGAATCCAATGGTAGCAAAGAATGGGGAATAATCGGATATGGTGTAATTGGACGTAAGTCTGAGAAGGATAAACCACTTTGGCCAGATGAGGTAGAGGATGGAGTAAATCGCTATCCTTGGTTGCTTTTCTTCAAAGAGACATACTGGCACGGTTCTGTAGAACGGATTGAGGACGAACACCAAATAAACAAAAATCAAGAGCAGGTCCAACAAGAAATCGATTGTCTAAGGGAAGGAATGCTCACTCTCAATGAGATTGACAGTATAATTGGTTACGAACTTCACGACATCAATCTCTGGAATGTTGCAGGTGAGAACGCTCGCCGAATAATTGACCTTCTTCATCGGATCGAAGGAGTTCGTGCTGATAGCCAAATCGCTGAAAATCTCCATTCGGAACCGAGCCCTGATTCACTGTCTACCCAAGAATTGTATCAGCGCGCCTCTGAAGATAACAGATCACAGAATACATCGACCTCTAGAACAGAGGAGAACCAACCCTCTGGGTCAGTCAACTCTCCAGCAGAAAACCAGCACCGGTCGGAACTCGTCAAGCAATATGCGAAAGAGTGGGCTAATGGAACTTGCCAAGGCTGTGGTAATCCTGCGTCCTTTGAGGACCAACATGGCGAGTCCTTCCTCGAGGTTCATCACGTTCATAGACTCAGCGACGGGGGACCTGACGAACCAGAGAACGTTATTGCAATCTGCCCAAACTGCCATCGGCGTGCCCATCACGGAAAAACAAATCCAGATTCAATCAAGAACTCATTGAGAAACTTGAGTCGCTTGATCATCCAGTTGCCTAATCGCTGAGTGAGCTTTCTTTAATACTCTATGGCGGTGGTGCAGAAGTCTTCACACGCCTTGAGCTGCCAGAACTCGATTTTCCGGATGGGAACATTTCACCATCACAGAACATGATACGGTATTCGAGATTGGGTTGAGTATATGAAGACGGTGATCTCCGATATCCG
The DNA here is from genome assembly GCF_041821125.1 of Natronorubrum sp. A-ect3. Lineage (NCBI taxonomy): Archaea > Methanobacteriati > Methanobacteriota > Halobacteria > Halobacteriales > Natrialbaceae > Natronorubrum > Natronorubrum sp. A-ect3. Next base: position 38,924 of record NZ_JBGUBB010000003.1, read on the forward strand.
ATGCGTTAGTCCTTGAGAACAGTTCTGCACCACCGCCTACTCTATATCTATCGAACCCCTGTTTCATGTGCTTCAACTGGAAATCCATGTGCGGAGCTGGGGGAGGGGCGCTGTAATTTTTTGGTCCCGTCACAAACTCGTCTAGAATTCGCCTCTTAGCGTCAACTGACACCTCCATTGTGATGGCTGTTTTGGCTGATCGCTCGAGCAGTTCGTCAGCGACCGCCGCGAACTGCTCAGGGTCGTCATATCTCACGAGAGTGAGCCAGAGGAGCGATTCTAAGTCGGATTCTGTCCATCGCATCCACTGGTTTTTACACCGCTTCGAGATTTCTCCCATGGCTCGTTCAACCACGTTCGATGTCCATGGGATCTCTTGTCCCTCGAGTGCGAGTTCGGCGAACGTCACGGTTGCTTGTGCCCATTTTCGGAGGTGTGCCGTTGCTTTTGGAGAGTCCTGTTGCTCTAAGCGCCACGCCTCCTTCGTGAGGTTCTCGAGCATTTGGTCGATCCGCTCGCGGATCGCCAAACGCTCATTCTTCGGTGCGTGAAGCGCAACTGAGTTCTTCAGATGGAACAGGTCGTTAGTGACGTCCAAATTATTATTATCTCTCCCCTGTACAGATATAGCGTGTCTTCAGAAGACAATCAAGATGACGAGTCGGTGCGGTTCGCTGACCGGAGTTCCGAGTTCGAGAGATTTAGCGATATTACCGGTGATGATTCGATAGAGGCCATAATTCGCGGTCTTTTGCACAATAGACAGGTGTCTGGACCGGATGACGACGATGCGGACTACCTGACTGAGTCTCTGAAATTCACCCGCCAGGAGATACCGCGTCGGGACCTTTCAGCACTGAGTGAGTACGACGATTATGACCTGGAAAAAGCTAGACGGATTATCGAGATACTTGACAACGAAGACGATGGAGAAGAGGAAGGTCCCAAGGCGCTAGAGTTCCAACTCCGCAGTTGGGACCGGATTTATCAACTCGATCAAGAGCGAAGGTCAGAAGGTGAGCATCGAGGGGTGAATCTCTCGGCCCCAACCGGATTTGGGAAGACATGGGCGTTCATGGGACCAGTTTATGATAAAGTTCTGAATGATTCCGATTTCTCTACAGCTATCCTCGCATTCCCTCGGAGAGCCCTTCTACGGGACCAACTCAGCGGAATCCTCAAGCGATTATACGAAATAAAGGAATCCGACGAATACGACTCAACATTTTCCGTAGGAACGTGGATCAGCGGTCAGCCATTCGATGAGTCTGACGTTACGAATACGTCGAAAACAGGAGTTAGGGAAGATCAGAACGATCGGTTGGTGTTTACTCTCGCGGACTACTGGGACAGTGACTCTGATGAGGATGATCTTTACATCTCTCATAATGGGGAAGAAATATTCAATGATGATGTATCCATTTCGATGGATGAATTCGTATTTGCGAAAGAAGATATCAAAAACAATCCTCCAGATATACTTCTGACCACGCTGGAGTCTTTGGAACTCTTCAGTCTCAAGCCGAATTACGATATCATCCAGAACGCGGATGCACTTGTGTTAGATGAGGTTCACCAGTACGATGGGTTGCAGGGCTCACATGCTGCGAACGTCATCCGGAATGTCAAATCAGTCCGTGATGACCCATTGCTTTTCCTCGGAGTCAGTGCAACACTTGCGAATCCGCAACGCTTCGGGCAGAAACTCTTCGGTCTGACTGATTCTGGAGAATTTGACACGGTTCAGCCCACAGAAGCCGATTATCAGGATGATAGTGGTGACTATCGCAACCATTTCTTCCTCCTCAGTAATGAGGAAGGTGGCGGGGCAGCCTCGATGTACATTCAGCAGATGATGCTGCTTGGTCACGGGATGCTCGACCCGCCGCAACTCGGCGAGGATGGAGAGATGGCCAAGATTCTCTCGTTTATCGACAGTAAAAGCCAGATAAACCAGCGAAGAGATCAGTTCAACGACGCGGATGAGAACGACCGGCTCTGGGAGTACCACGACGGGGAGAGCCCTCAATTTGCCGGCGGTGACTCAGACGATGACTATCGTAACGTCGCTCAAAATACGGATCACAACTTCGTGGACCAGCCTCTCAATATGGGTGTCTTCCATGCCGATTCCGATACGTCCATCAGTGATCTAGATGAGATGGAGATAATCCAGAGTACATCCTCACTTGAGGTAGGGATTGACATCGAGGATATTGAAATCGTAACCCAATACCGAGAACCATTGGGTGGGCTATCGTCATTCGTACAGCGGGTTGGACGTGCGGGCCGGGAGAAAAACACAGATGCGTACGCTGTAACATTCCTATCGAGTTACGCCGGAGACTCGAATTTCTACTACCGTGCGGATCGGTTCCTGAATTCAGAGATTACTACGCCCTTACGGACGGACAACGATGTTATCGACAATGTCCATGATATGGCGTTGGCCTTCTATGAGGAGTTCGACGAGATTTATCAGCGTCATCGGTACGATTGGTGGGATAACGACCAGGTAGAGATCGATGTACTTGAGCAGTTGTTCTCCGAAAACCTTGGGGCTGAAGACTTCTACGACTTCTTGACTTCAACGAAGAGCACAGTGTTTTCTGTGGCTGATTTCCGGCCAGACACAGAGACTCTTCTTACAGAGAGCGGTTTGGAGGCGTTGGATGAAGCGCTTGAAGAAAAAGAGACAGAATTAGAGGAGGAGATAGAGGAGATTCGAACTCTGATCGGCGAGGAAGACACCGCGCGTGTCATTCGGGGAGATGATCCAGTAAATGGATTGCTGGATCGGATTTCGGATACGACGCTCGACCTCCTCTCGCAGTTCGAAGAGACAATCGAGGACCACGATGGGACGGAAAATATTCAAGAAAAGATTTCAGAGACACGTGACCTTATCGACGAGGGTGATTCCCAAGACCTAGAGGGCCGGTTGGATGCGTATTTCACAGTTCCCAACAAGTTGATGGTTCTACAAGGGCTGATGGGGGAGATAGAAGGTGAACACCCGGACCTCACCATAATTCAAGACATCCAAAGCAGTCTAAGGAATATAGAGACAGCAGTACAGGATGGAACTATTGAGCGGCAACAGAGAGAACGGAAAATTCTCCATTATCTCTCTAGGGCTGCTGATGAAGTGCAGTCCTACGTGACATCGCGAACAGATGCCCCGCATGGGAGCCTCTTCCACATGAAGGAAATGTTCCGAGCTGCGTTCTTCTTCGATCAGTGTCTCCGCTTGGCTGACGATCACGAATCTGTTGGCATCGACTACTTTCCGGAGGACTACTTCGGTGGCGGTGGGAAATCGTTCACACTCGAGTCCACTAACCGACATGAGTCGGATAAGCAAATCCCGCTTGAGCGGATAATCAACCAGTATGCGCCATTCAAAACGGAATATCTCTCCCGTACAGGCGAGATGCAGGCTTTCGTTCCTGACGTGCGTGAAGTAGACGGTGACATGAAGATGGACTTCAGTTCCGTCGAGGGACGAGTCGAGGACTCGGTGAAGATTCCCGAGCGGATTCAGGCGGAATCATTCAACGACGTGACTGATAACAGGAGCTTGGGCGTGGTCTACTACGATTCGGAGCAATACAATATTTTCAACGATTATCACTCTGTGCCTCCAAGAGCGAACGAAGAGCGAGGCCGGATTCACTCCGAGCCCCACGTCAATACTGAGATGACACATGTGGGTGACTCGGAAACAGAAGATGGGCTTGAACTCGGAGATGTAAATGCGCAGGCGACATTGGAAGCGGTCACGCTCGAGATCTCCCATACCTACTATCACGAGGAGACCGATGAGATTCGCTTCGACGGTAATCGTGAGCATCGCCTTCTGGAAAGCACGGATCCAAAACTTGGATTCGTGTTAGACACCAGGGGTATCACTTGGGATCTTACCGAGTTCATGGAAGCACTCGGAGAAGACATCCGTGCCGAAGTTGAGCAGCACAAGGAACTCGATGAAGTGACCTTCGAAGAAGTCGCACTCAACACTGCAGCACAGTTCTTGCGGATCCTGATATCCGACGTCAGCGGTGTGAACTCTGAAGAACTACTCCACGGATACGACCAGACTGACGAGGACTATTCGGTATTCGCGTTTGAGCAAGCTGAGGGCGGACAGGGGATCGTAGACCTCTTCTTTGAAACGCTACAGACTAATCCGCGAGAAATCCTGACCTCGATGAACCGCCTACTCTACAACAGTCAACTTGAGGTTGAGCAACTCTGTGCATCCCCCGAATTCGTCGACGAAGTCACGAGCATCAATCAGAAATCTACCGATGACCGAGCAGCAGTCGTAACCGAAATTCTGGAGATTACGAGTGAACAGGTAGTTGATCGTATCGCCGAAGAATTGCTCTCTACCTTCGATAAGATAGATAACCTTGCCGACGAAGCAGACGTGGAGGATCATGAGTTGCTCTACGAACTCAAGCACGAAGTCGCGGTCGAGCGGATGAACGGAACTGATCCAGATGAGATTCTAGACAATCTCCCCGACAGATTCGAGGAAATAACTGATGAGGTAGAGAACAGCACGGTACGGAACCTTCTCGTCTCTCCTGATGCAGACGGGTGTGCGGCAAATCTCCATCTGAATACGACCCTGTTTAACGCAGAACAATCTGAAACGCTTAGCTACATTATTCTCGAAGAGCTCCGGGGAGACATTCTGGAATCCGTCCCGATAGAGGAAGACGGCGGCGAGATTCTGGAGCGAGAACAACTGTGGGCAAGTGAGGAGAATGGAGAGGTCATTTTCCCTTCCTTCTGAGTCAATCCCGTATTTCATCGGGATGAGCTTCCTGAGGGCGGAACGAGTCGTTCTCATTTCGCCCTGGATCAGCGACATCGATATCGAATTCCCGAACAGCGACCGAGTCTCCTCGGATACGATGGGCCTGATCCAGACAATAAACATGTTCTCCGACGTCGACTGTACCGTCTTCACGAATACGGATTCGTATAACGAGTATTTCATCGACCGGCTAAGCGACGAAACCGAGACCCGCATGATCGAGGACCTCCATGCGAAATTGGTCGTCACTGACGATCTCGTGTACATGGGCTCTGCCAATATCACATGGAGCGGTGTGAGCCACAATATCGAATCCGCACGGGTCGTGGAGAACACCTACGAGGATTCGGAGGCATTCGTCGAAGGGGAACTTTCGCTCAGTATCTGATCAGCAGAACAGAGTACTGAGACGAGTTGCTCCTACGACTCCTCTGAGGAAGCATCCGATTTATTGGTTATCCCAAACGGACTTGTAGTAAGTCGGCTTTGGTGAATCGCCATACAGCATCGGGATGTAGTGTCTCACTGTCTTCCTGAGATCGGTCACTTGGTTCGTTACCACCGGCTTCCTCAAGGATGCAGTCACGATCGTTCCAGCGTGACGCCTCGAGCGAGGTGATTTCTCACCGGAGGGCGCCGCAAGCTAGCGATTCACCAGAGCCAACTCGTCAAACTCTTCAGAGGAGAGCTTCGCGGGCGGCCGTCCCGCGAAACTCGGCCGAAGTCCGTCGACTCTGCCTTCGTTCGAGGCGTTAAGCCAGCGTCCGCCAGTTGGTTGGGACACACCGACACGTCGTGCAGCCATCTTGTCGGTGTCACCGAGAGAGACGTTCTTGATGAAGCAGAGTCGTCGGACGAGATGGGTCTCGTCCGCTTTCTGGGCTTCATTAATCGCGTCATCAAACTGTGTTTCCGACAAATGCTCCACCATCTCAGTTCGACGAGTTGTCTTCATCAGTCGTCGTGAAGATTCGTCACTCGCATTTTCGACTCGAGGGCGTCGGTCTGAAAATCAGAATCCGCAACGACAAGAATATCACCAGTCGAGCGAGCAGTCGCCGCGATCATGAGATTTCGAACGGTCATCCGTTCACCATCGGTGAGAAGTTCATCTTGCAGCCGAGCTGCCTCGAGCGCGATACCCTCGTTGAGTTCGATGGAATAGATGCCACCGAAGTGCTGCCGTTCTGCACGCACATCGGTTTCGCCGCTGCCGAGCGTTCCAGCAAGAACTTCGTAGACACAGATCGCCGATGTGAGATACGGTTCGTCCTGTGATTCGATGAACGCAACGGTTTCATCGACGCCCTCGAGCATATCGACGATAACCGACGAATCGAGAAATATCATCGCTCGAAGCTCTCTCGTGATCGATCAATAGCGTCGCGGACCTATTCGGCTGTGTTCGAATCCCATGCACCGACGGTGGTCGACTCCTCGTCGAAACTCTTGTCGTCGCGCTTGAGCAGATGGTGTGAGTGCGAACAATCGGCAGGTATCGAACGAATCAACCTCGCACCACGCGACAAACTGGTCCACGATCTCAGCCGAATCACTATCATATCTCAGTGTCGATGTGTTTTTAAGACCCGCCAAGGGGCGGAAGTCTTCTCGAGTTCGGTTCAAAAGTATAAAATTCAACAGAATGCAATATAAAACAAGACAATGGTCAGCAAAACTCCATTCACCGTTAAGCTCGATCAGGACAACGACAAGTGGGTTGTTCGCATCGGCAAAAACGGTGAAATTGTCTATCAGTACAGTAGCAAAGAGAAAGCAATCGACGAAGCAGCGTACGCAGCGGAGGGTGGCGATAGACCTGGCGTTGTCATCTTTACCGAAATTGGCGAGTACAGTCACTTTGTGGAAAATCCGCAGTTCTGGAGCGGTGAGTACTGGGAACATTGTTAGCGCAAGAACAAGATAGTTGCATAGGGGTCTAGTTCAGAATTTTATGATGTCCTCCTCAAGCGTGGTAAGACAGCGAGTAGAGTGGATGCATCTAGTCGATGAAAACACCCTCGAGACAATGCGCAACGAGGGTAATATGACCTCAAGCGCACTCGGGCAACTGGATGTTACCGTCGCCAACTACGCGAGTAATTGGCTGTCACTGATGAGAACTATGTCCTCGTCGAACGTGTTACTCAAAATTGTTCTCGGATCAGAGAAGTTGGCGAAGCGTTCCCCGATGAAGAACTTGACGCGAGTGAGCTTTGGTCTGCCGAGGAGTGTCTTGGTGCAGAAGCACCGGATCAAAAAGTATTCTATACGGAGGAGATGTCGGAGACATGAGCTAAATCCGTCGCCATCATTACGCTATCAGCGCGGTCAGCATCGGTCTGTCTTCAAGTACCTGCGCTGTATCTTTGCTTGTGGTTAGTTCTCATCACCTTCGTTTGAGAACCCAAACGGCTTAACCGACTGGTCTATATTCTGTCCCATGGCAAAGCACCCTGAGATTGGTGCGATCGCGGAGGAAGTCGAAGACTTCCACGCGCATCCCAATGATCTGGAACATTTTGACCCGAAGCTGATTTTGGGATACTTTCAGCGACTGGAAATGATATTGGAGAAATGCCCGGTAGATATATACGCCGCTTCTTCACTTAAACATCCCTGGCCATATCGCCTTCAGAAGTCCGGTGAATGCGCACCAGCATCGTTCTGGCGGAGTCAACACCGTGTCCTTGATTCTAATATTACCAACCCAAAAGTGACAAACCAAGATATTCTCGAAGAAGCTATTAAAAAAGATGCGACTGCTGTCGTAGCGAAAGACTATCTCCCGTTTCACCTCTATGATCACCAAGAATTCGATATGGGGGAGCTGACCGGTGCGTCAAACCATACCGACGCGACCACGAAAAGCATCCGGGAGTTCGTCGAACTTCACGACCCAAGCCGTCATCCCCCTGCATATATCCCGTTACAGTCGCCATACGCAGTTCACATCCAAGAGATTCGAGACATCGTAAAGTCATCTCATCTTGAGGAACGGTATATGCTAGGTGGACTCAAAGATGCAGGTCCAAAAAAGCGGATCAGTGAAGCCAAGGCCCTTCGAGACGAGGTTGGTGACGAACCGGTGCTACACGGACTAGGCTGGGGACTCTCGGACACCTTAGTGGAGGAACTTCGAAAGAATCCCAACCTGATCGATTCTGTCGATAACAGCGGCCCCTCACAGGCAATCCTCAACGAGGGTCTCCTCGACAAGCACTGGCAAAAACAGTCGTTTGGGTTAGTGGAAGGTCAGATGCGGAACTCAGTTGCTGGCTGGTTCGAGTTTGGGATTCTCCTCCAAGCCACTCACCGCCTCACAGAGTTAAACACAGAGTTTAATACTGAGCAGAAAAGCCTGACAGACTATAAATGATCAGATGACTGATAGAGTTTTGGCGCTCGTCGGATGTGGAAGTAAGAAACGAAAACAACCCACAGCAGCGAAAGCCCTCTACATCTCCTCCTATTTCATCAAAAAGCGGCAGTGGGCAGAAGGCTGCCATGCATGGCGTATCCTATCCGCCGAACACGGACTGGTTCATCCTGACGAAGTCTTGGAACCGTATGACACTGCTCTGGTCGACCTGGATGACACGGAAACCCGTCGATGGGCCGAAGACGTTATGACTGATTTACGACCTCTGCTCGACGACTTCAATGCGGTTGTCGTCCTTGCTGGCAGAGACTATTTTACCCCGATTCGTGGCGGACTCGACCAAGCAGCACCCGCAGTCCAGTGGCCGTTTGAGGGGAAGCAATTATTCGATCAGATGGACTGGCTCGAAAATAGCCTACCTCCAAATCAATCAACAATTGATTCTTTTGAGTAATTTTCTTTTTCTTTCATCTGACCCACATTTGTCTCATATATTGAATATAATATATTGCTTATAAGGATAGGTGTCTAACTCTGGGTCACGCGCATCCGAACTCAAATACTGAACGGCCGATATAGCGTTTGACTGGCAGCGTTCACTATACAGGCGTTTGCTTCTTCGAGACGTGGCAAGTTATAAGGTTACACGGTCGAAAGAAGAAGCCATGTCGATACTGCTGGTACAGTCCTGTTCAAAGTCCAAAGACCGGCCTTCTGAACCGGTTGAACCTCTTGAATTGTATACGGGATACTTCTTCAAAATTATCAAGAAAGCGATACGTGAAGGCGAGTTTGATAACCAAATTGATCTGTGCATCCTTTCGGCCAAACACGGGCTAATCGATTCGACCGACCGAATTTGCTACTACGATCGCCAGATGGATGCGAATCGCGCAGCAACACTCCAGTCGGCGGTCACGGAAGAGTTGAAGACAAGGGTTGTCTCCCACAAGTACGATTATGTCGTCTTCAACCTCGGATCGGTATACAAAAGCGCGATTGGCGATCTGTCCGATCTTGATGCTTCGACCGCATTTATCGATGGCGACGGGATTGGGTACAAAGGACAGATGCTCAAGCAGGTCGTCCGTGGGAACTATGCATCACTTGAAATGGGGGTGAAGAATGCCTCAACTCAAGCAGACTGAATCTGTTTCATTCCAAGAAGAGGCAACAGCAGGTGATGCCCGTGCCGGCTTGCTCACCATTAATGGAATTGCCCTCGATACGCCGACTTTTTTCCCTGTCTTGAGCTTCTACGGGGGTGGAACGGATGCCAGCGTGTTCGGCGGCGGTATCCACCGGACAGTCAAAGAATTCATGCTTGGTGACGAAGCGATCGGCGGCGGCACATACGACCAGTATTTCCAGGGCACAATGACGTCTATTGCCGCCCTCACCGATTACGGCATTAACCGCGAGCGGTTCGAAGATTACGTCTCCGAGCCTATCAAGGAACGAGACACGTTTCTAGCCTATGACGGCCTGATATTCGTTGATTCTGGTGGATACAAATTCTTACACAGCGATGGGCTCGACGGTAGTGATTTCGAAATCGATATCGATCAACGCGAAGCGTTTCGGATCCAAAAACAGTTGGGCGGCGACATTATCGTCAATCTAGACCGGCCGATAACCCCCAGCGATACATTCGAAGACCGGCAAAAAAAGGCAAAACTCACTGCAGAAAACGCGGTTGAATTTGCCCGACTTACATACGACTATCCCGGTGCCCGGTACCTCACGGTCCACGGCTACAACTACTCGATGCTCGATCGGTTCTTCGACCACGTCCAGTCCCGGTTTGGGAACATCGACATTGCCACCCTGTTCGACGGAATCGCACTCGGTAGCTTAGTTCCTAAAAAAGATAACAAAGAGACATTGATCACCGCGGTCATGGACTGTAGAGAAGTTATGGCCGAACGCGGCCTTAATGACCTTCCGCTGCACGTCCTTGGGATTGGCAGCGGGTCCATCCCGCTGCTCATTGCCGCCGGTGCCGACACGTTCGATGCCACCACTTACCTCCAGAACGCGATTAACAAAAAATACGCCGTGAATCTTACCGAGCACATTCCCCTGGACGACGTCGACTTTACCCAATGTGACTGTCCGGTCTGCTCGACCCCCATGCTCGTCGACCGAATGCAGGGAAACACCGAATACCAGAAGGATGTTCTCGGCCCGGTCGCCATGCACAATCTCATCGTGCATACACAGGAAATTACTGAACTTCGACAGCGCATCAGACAGGGCGGGACTGACCCACTGATTAACTATCTAGATGAGACCGTAGGCCGCCGTGACCCAATCCGCAAGCAAACACACCGAGTCGTCAATCAATCACTTGGAGGGTACTTCTAACCATGAAACAACATCCAGAAGTCAATGAGGTACAGGAATTTCTCGAAATTGCCAGCGACTTTGAAGATCCGCTCGAGATTATCCGCGAATCACTGTCGAACTCCTACGATGCCGGCGCCACGGAGGTCGTGATTACAATCCGCAACACCGGGGCTGGCTCCGATATAATCATTGAGGACGACGGACACGGCATGTCCCAGCAGGATCTCAAGTCCTTCTTTGATCTCGGGAACTCCCGGAAAACAGACTCGATTGGCCACAAAGGTCATGGCACGAAAATTTTCTACAAAAGTGATCGGATCGTTGTCGATACGGCTCACAACGGCTTGAACTTCCACGCCGAAATGGACCGGCCTTGGGAGAGACTCAACGACAAGACGCTTCCAGAGTATGAAGTCACAGAAGCGGAAACACGGCCAGGAAATACCGGAACCCGGATCCAGATCACTGGCTTCCGGTCTGGCGAAGGGTTCGACCCGAAATCACTGACATACGACAAGATCCACCACTATTTGAAGTGGAAAACGATTGCCGGCTCGACCGCACACTACTTTAATGCCAATCAACGCGAGATGGATGTCGTGGTCAACCTGGACAACGGGATTGACGATACCCAGGAGCAACTCACCACCACGAACCAACTCACGTTCCCAAGCGAGCAACTCCGACCGTCTACTGGTGACTTCCCGGCTACGCGCATGTGCAAGCATTATCCCGCGCGTGAAATCACATTTGAGCACGACGAAGGCACGTCAACCGTGGAAATTGTGGGCATGATCGGCGGGAAGGCTGCCCGGAACGAACTCCCCACATATGGCCGGCATTCCGTCCAGTTCGGGGTCTGGCTGGCGAAAGATCATATCAAAGTTGAACAGCTCAATGAGGTATTGTCGCACGATAACGAGTTTATACACTTTTTCTTTATTGCAAACTGTCAGGACCTAGAGCTATCGGCAAATCGTGGAAAAGTCCGGAACAAAGCTAGCTCACTGTACAAAACGCTCAAACAAGAACTGAAACACTATATGACGAAAATTGCGGAAGACCCCTGGTTCAAAGAAAACTACCTAGAGACGCGGAAACGAGCACAGCTGCGCCGCCGTGCAAAGTCCCAGACCGCCTCGCTTGAAGAACGGTTACAGGCTATCAATCCTGGTGATCAATTTACACCCACGAACCGCACCGAAGTCCTATTGGCATTAGAACGGTCGAACCGCGATGCAGACATGGAGATTACTGTCAAAGAGTACAAAGCGGATCACGAAGTCCCAGCCATATTACAAGTGGACGACACACTGTGCACCAGCCATGTCTACGTTGAACTTACTCACCATTTCGAGAATGATTATCCACTAAGTTCGGCCGATGTAATTCTATGCTGGACCTACGGTGACATTGATGTGCTCCGCGAATACGAACGCCACGGCTACCACGGCGGTGATATTAAACTTGATTTGCAGAATAACCAAATAATATATCAGCAAGACAACAGGCATGTCGTGGATATTGTTACCGTCACTGACCGGTTAGCAGAACTAGAACACCATCCGCTTTCACCACTGGACTAGCAGTCGATTGATTTAATTTAAATCAATTTCTATAATATTCTACTATCGAAATATTGAGGTATATCAGATACTGTTGTGTCCACATGGAAGACTCAGATGATACATCCCTCTGTGGTACTCGCGTTTTTCTGTACCCTGGTGATCCAGACGGAACTGGGATCATCGACTATGATCCGACCGACTATCGAGACATGTACGAGGACTTAGACTTTGTTGACAGTACACAGTTCATCCGATCACTTGATCAGGATATTGAGTTAAAAAATCGGTCGCTCCTACGTGTGACCGACGGCGAACGGTTCGAAGTTCCAGAATACCAGCGGAACTACTCGTGGGAAGAAGATCAACACGACGAACTCTGGGATACCCTTCTCTCCATTCTCACGCTGCAACCGAAATCTGGACAACTTCCGGTGGACACATACTTCGGAACCGTGTATATTGCCCGGTCTTCACAGGGCGAGGTATATGAGGTTATCGACGGCCAGCAGCGCCTTTCCACGGTTTCCATCCTTCTAAAGAATATCAAGGAGCACCTCGAAGAGAAGCAGTTGTTGATTGACGGTCAGCTCCAGTCATACGCTGAACATATCTGTAAGGACTACCTCGATGAATTGCTGTATCGGCGGAAAGGACCGACTGAAACGCCATTTTTGGAACTCAACAAACACGACGATGTGGTTTTCGAGTTGCTGTTCCAAGATCATCAGAAGAAGGTCCAGACCCTGAAACGAATGGACCAGTACGACGGTCGCAAACAAAATGCCATTCGCCTCGGTGAACTCTTCGACGAGGTTGGCATTCCTGAAGAAGTGTACAACAACGATGAGGAACTGGCGGATAGTGACGTTCTGGATTCTTTCCGTTATTTTGGAGACTCACATCGGCGGCTGGTGCAGGCCGACGAATACTATCACAAGAAAGTCGGCGAGTTTGCCGACCGTGACGAGTTCGATACGCCGGAGAAGCAGGTTAAGGCCCTGCTCAACCTCGCACACTATACTCTCCGGTCGCTTCGTGTCTCCGAATGTATCTTCCAGACTGATAACCAGGAGTTGCGAATCGAAGTCTTCCAATCACTGAACGACCGTGGTGTGGAACTCTCCAATATGGACAAGGTCCGGGCTCGAATCGTCGGTCGGTTCCAGGGTGAGTCCGACAGCGACAAACAGATTCAACGCTGGGAAAACGTGGTAAGAGATTTCGGGGGTGATTCAGACGATGTTGAAGACTTCCTCGCCCATTACTTGGCTGCGACTGAGAAATCGTTCGAGACCGTGACTGATGCCCGCAGCAACATGCTTGAAGCGTTCCGACTGAAGCAAATCGGGCGGCACGATATCAAGTCCCGATTGGCGAATCCAGGACAGGCCCGTGACTTCCTCGAGGAACTCGAAAACTACGCTGGCCGGTACCGGGAGATTGTGACTGCAGACCTAACCGATGACGACACCGAACTGAAAAAGGAGTATCGGGAAGAGTGTGAAGCTATCCTACAGCGACTCAACAAGTTGGGAACCAAGCAGTGGCGGCCTTTCGTCATGTATGTCTACCAGGCCGTCACAGAAACTCCCGGTAAAGACGCGTTCCTACGCGATGTCTTGAAAACGGTAGAGAACATCACATTCCGAGTCGCTATCTCCGACTTGGTGGCAACGGTAGTGGACGACACCTATCCAAAAACTTGTCAGGAGTTCCGGGAACTGGAACAGTCCGGGAACCAATTCGATATTGATACGATTAGTGAGATTCTCGTCGAGAACATCGATAGTTCTGCTCGACAGCTTTTCGGCGAATCGTTTATCGATGTCTTGATAACCAGCGAGAACTGGCGGAACAATCAGACAAAGCAGTTGTTCCTGAAGATTGCAGACGAAGACTTCCGGGAACGGAACCAGACTGGTATCACGAAGTCAGAACTAAGCGAGGATCCGAGCGAGGTCCACATCGAACACATCCTCCCGGTGTCCTATTTCCTCTCCGGCAAAGAGAACCCGTATGCCTGGCTTGAATGCTTCTTTGACAACGGCGACCGCAATACAATCGAAACACAGATTAAATATCTTCGGAACCGGGACGCCCATCTTCTCTCCTCGGATGACGCCGGATACGATGAGATTGAGCAAATCATCGAAGGAATCGAGGAACGATTCGTCCGTGATCTCGGGAATATGATACTTCTAGATGAAGAAGTTAATACTCCCATTAAGAACCGAATGTTCTCTGTGAAACTCCGTGAATACCATCTCCGGCACAGCAAGGACATGGATAACCTCGTGAACCAATACTTCTCAACGAGTGGCAATGTTTCCAGTACGAAACTCGACCAACTCCTTGAGATAGACCTTCCAGCCGACGAAACAAAGTTCTCTGACGTTCACTCTACTGTTCAGTTCTTCAATGAGTGGTGGTCATACAAGCAGTTGGTTGATCGTAAAGCACACCTCATCACCGCGATTTTGGAGTCTCTGCAGTTCCGAACAGAACCTGGCGAATTCGAACCGTACATGGACGACGTAGAAGACTACGTCGAAGAAGACATTGAAAAGCGGTTGGCCGTTCTGACAGCATAGGTTCCCACAGAGTGGACATCTTTTCCTAAATTTCTAAATGATTTTACTGGGTTTTATTTGTATTTCCTGCGGTGTATATACGACAGATTCAGGAAAGTGTCTGGGTAGGTGTCAATCAACATCACATACAACTCCTTAATCGAGAGTCGGTCACCGTCTCGTCGACCCAGTACCTCGAACAGGGTTTGGAAGTCAGGATTCGAGACAAACCAATTTTGGAGGTACGTCGCAGACAGCGGGTGATTCTGGTAGAGTGGTCCACGTTGTTTCAGCATTTTCAGGTCAGCGACTGAGTCGCTCCGGCAGCTGAAAGCGGGATTTGTTATGCTCACACCGGAAAAGAGATCAGAAAAGAACCGCTCTGAATATCCCAGAACGGCAATAAGAACAGTAAATCAACCGTCAGTCTGAACAGACAGACACGATGCCACTCCATGTCCCCGACAAAACACGACTCTCGCACCCCGCTCGAGATTCCGTCGACGGTGTCTCCAGTGAGGGTGAGCCGCCGACCATCGTTAGTATCAGCGACATCCACGGCTATCTCGAGTCAGCTCGAAGCGCGCTACTAACGGTGGCGGATCACCCTGATATCGAGCCGATAGTCGTCCGCGGGAGAAACGGAACGCTCCACTGGGCGGACGAAAATTACGTGCTAGTATTCAACGGAGATCTCATCGATAGAGGGCCGGCAAACGAGGAAGTCCTTGAGATGGTTGCCCGGCTCGTAGACGAAGCCCCACTCGGACGGGTTCGAATCACCCTTGGCAACCACGAGGCGATTGTCCTCTCGACCGACCACTTCGGATTCCCGCAGTGGTTCGCTGGCAAAGTAGATATTGACGATCGACGACTGTTTCTCGAACAGATCGTGGCGGGCCACGTCGTAGCGGCCTATCGCGGGTACAACGTCACCTATGTCCATGCGGGTTCGCCAGTGGGATATCGAGTCGAGGAGGTCAACGAGTCGCTCGTCGATGCCGCGACGAAACTGCTCGAGGCTGCCGGGACTGAAGACGACATGGCGATGCAGCTGCAAATCATCGACTACCATCATCGCGTTCTCGGTGTCGGAAAGGGACACCCAAAGGCCCCGGGTGCGGGACTCGTCTGGCTCGACTTCGATCATCTGCCGCCGGATGCACCTCCCCAAGTCGTCGGCCACACTCGCCATACCGCACCGCAACGTAAAGGACAGGTATACTGTCAAAACGTGCTTCGAGACAATCTCGATTCGGATGGGGGTGAAGCAGTGTTCGTCGAAACACCAGAGTCCTTGTCTACTCTTATTCGAGAGCCTGACGGGAGCACTACGCTGAGCGAACTTGATCGATTTGTCCGGAAGTGAGAGAGCTGACATCGATGATGATATCTGAATCACATGAAACTGATCCTACGACCGGTCACGGAGACTCTCTAAACGATAAAAAATTGCTAGTACTCGTCGGTATCGGGCCCCCAATCAGCTAACGTCGCTTGCCCGGTATCGTCATCGCTGCGTCCTGTCTCGGTGTCCGAATTTGGTTCAGTAGATTGGGCAGCGTTCTCTTGTTGGTACCACTCGATAATCTCCGTTTCCGTTTCGATCGTCAGTGGTGATCCGGTGTTCCGGATTTCGGTGATTCCCTCGTACGGCCGAATATCTGGCGTCGATGATGGAACGAACACCCGTCGTTCCTGCGTAGTCGCATCGTCGTACTGAGACATTGTCCCTCCTGAACCGTCAGTAGCCACGATAACCAGACCGGGGCTCAGTGCGGAGAGCGTTTTATTCCGACCGAGAAATCCGGCTCGCGTCGGCCCTGCGGTCGGGCGGCGGTGTGATATGAGAACGCCACCAGCGTGAACGATCTCCTCGAATAGCGGTTCGTTTTCCGCTGGATGTGGCGTCTCGACCCCTGTCCCAAGCACGACGATCGTCGCACCCCCTGCCGCGAGTGCTCCCTCATGAGCCGCCGTGTCGGCACCCAGTGCGCCTCCACTTACGATCGCGTATCCCTCGGCGGCGAGGTCCTGAGCCATTTCACGTGCCCACTTCTGTCCGGTGGCGTTCGTTTCACGGGATCCCGAGAAGCTGACGGACCGCTGTTCGAGTAGCTCGGTATTTCCCTTCGTATAGATGACGAGTGGAGAATGCTGGGCGGCGAGCGCGGCGGGGTATCGATCGTCTTCGATACCGATGACGTCAATCCCGTCAGCTCGGTGGCGTTCGAACCGCTGGCGTGTCTCCTCAATGGTCGGTTCGAGCGACTGCAAGCTGTCGTACGCTTCCGCGTCGACGTAGTGGAACTCGGAAAACGCGTCTCGAGGGCTGTCGAGGAGATCATCGATGCCCTCGAACGTTTGATGTAGTTCCAGCGCCCGTTTGTCACCGATACCACTGATCTCGGTGAGGGCCACGACCCCCGCGAGGTCATCGAGGTTCATTTCTCGACCCCCGCAATAATCTCGGAGGCGTATCCATCAGGTGACGTTACTTTCCTCGTCTCGATCGCCTTGCCCGGCGTGAACCCGAGTGTGAGAGCGAGAACGCGTCCCGCCCCGGCCTCTCGAAGCGTGTGTGCACCGGCGAGGAGTGAACTCCCAGTCGTACTCACATCGTCAAGCAGGATCACCGTCTCACCGTTAAGTTTCGACCGACAGTGAAGCGTCTCTTCGGGATTGTGGGCCACCTCGAGTCGTTCCTCGCGAGACTTTCCGCGCTGTCGCCCAACCGTTTCGGTCCGCTCCAGGAGCGGCGTGTAGACGATGGATGTATCGAGAACTGCCTCCTGTGCGAGTTCGACCAAAGGCGCGCTGAGCGTGGACGCCTCGTGGCTCGGAAAGACACAGATGTAATCGTACTCCCAGTAATCTTGGAGGAGACGTCGATTGACTAGGTCCTGTAGTCGGGGTAGGAAGAACTCGACCGGTTCGGACGATCCGAACTTCGCCAACTGCTGCAATTGCTGGAAGAATATTCCCGGGGATCGATACCAGTCGAGAGCGAACGCCGGTACTGATTGCAGTACCGGGAACTCCGACGGAGGCTCGATTCGCCCGAACAGGTGCGTCAGTTTCTCGTGAGTCCCCAAGAACGTAGTAACTTCTTCCGGCGTCGTTGGCGTTGACTCTACGACCGGCCCCTCGAGTTCGTCCACCAGAACCGAGTTGGAGAGCATGCCCACGTCCACTCTGTGTTCGGTATCGAGATCCGCGAAGATTCGCCTGTAGAGGGTCGCCACTGGAATAGTTCGGTCAGTTGAGGCTCCCTCAGGATCCGTGGGGACCGATGGATACGCCGGAAATTGATCTAACACGGTCAGTGCCCGTTCGAGCTCACCCTGTGAGGTGACGACTTCCGGAAGCGGATGGTCTCCTTGCGGCGGCACAGGCCGAATGAGCACCTCAGGATTTTTGAAGCGTGTCCGTTCGCGCAGCCACTCTCGGGTCTCGGGCTGAAACGGCTCAACGTCGACCGTGCGATACTCTGTGATCCAGTTCCCGTTGCCGAACGCCTGGCGGCACGCACCGGTGCTAAACGGGAGCCGAGACTGATGTTGCGGGCCGTATCCAGCGAATGCAATATCGGCTGATCCGAACGCGATACAGGCATCCAGAAGGACGTAATACTGAACGAGCGGGTCGGTCAAATCGTCCGGATCGTGTGGGCTATCAGAAGAGAGGATGAACAGCTCGAGTACTTTCCGCATACTACGAACCGACTCGTAATACTCCGACAGGGCGTTTGCCTCTACGGCGACGCCATCACCCGTCATTTCGCTCTGATCGCCGTCAGCAGTCGGGCGTGATCGATCCCCGGTGCCGTCGTCGTCCGGTTCGGATGTCGGCTTCTTGGTTCGCTGTGACGCCTCGAGTATGATACGTGCCCTCCGTTCTCGAAGCCCATCGATCGAGCGCAGTTCGTCGAGCGGCGTCTCGACCAGTTCGTCGACCGTCGTGATCCCGGCTTGCTCGAGCGCGTACCCCGTCACCGGGCCTAAACCGGACACGGAATACAGCCCGTCCCCGCGAGCCATATCGCCGACGTACTGGCTGAGAATACGGAGGGTTTCGGCCTGTGTCGCTCCGCGATTGCCTAACGAGTCGAGCGTCTGCTCAACTTGCTCCTCGTCTAAATCCGACTGCGCCAGAATCGAGTCCCGGGTCGGCTTCACCGACGGGTCGTCCGCCGTGCTCGAGTGACCAGTCGTCTCTTGGTGACCGTCATCACCTGTCCGGTCGACATCGGTCGGCGTGAGATTGGCTCCGTCTTCGACCGTTGTAGGAATATCCACTGCAGCCAACAGTCCGTATATCGGCCACACGCTCGCGAACGTCTCGCAAACCTGGCGTGCGATCGCTGGATTGTCCCGAACATCAGCGAACGTCAGATCGGCCGTGAGGAGAACGCCATCGGAGCAATCCGTTCCGACTTCCCGTACTGTTTCCGGTGAGGGCGCACGAAGGGTTCGATCGCCAACGTGGAGGACGTGGTTCTCGTGACCTGCGAGATGGGCCGAGATCTCGTCCGCGTGCCGCTGGAAATGACTCGTGAAATCCGTGAGGACCGACTCCGTAACCCAGGGGCCGAGATACACACCGCATAGCACGTCACGATCGAAAAAGCCCCGCTTATTCCCGCCATCAAGACCAAACTCGAGTTGGAGACCCTTCGTCCGACCACCGGTTTCCCGGTATTGTTCGTGAGCTAGGGAGAGCCACATCGCTCGTGTCCCCTCCTCCGTGGAGGTGCTTGCCTCAAGGGCCGGAGACCCATCGGACTCACCCCAGACGAAATTGTCAAACCACTCGCGACCCGAAAACGTTTGTTCGACGATGTTGAGTACGTGTTTCCCCTTCTGTTCGAGATTGGTCAGTCGTTCACTTCCACTGGCGCAACTACAGAGTTGCTGAATGTCCTCGTCGGTGAACGTTACTGTCACATCGGAGGATGTGATTGATTCTCGGATCCCCTTTGGCTTGGTCATACAGTTGTTTTCTGAGGATTGATATAACGCTGATGGATATGATAGCATCGGCCGAGAATCAACTGCCCTCTATGAGACCGCCATGGGCGTCAGCAAAATAGAAGATGAGTTTAGAACGAATAGGGCGATGGTCATCGAGTAATGTTAATTCGTTCACTGCGGCCTCGAGACAGAATACTATTTTCTTAGGTACTCTCACGGAACAACTTTCGCCCATTGATTCAGATACGGAGAAGGACATCTGTATCTTATTGGAAGACGTTGATAGGTCCCCGACAGAGGACATTCCGGTAGGGAGTGTCAAGAAAACTATACATCTTCTAAGTGGGGTTGGATACAATAACTTGCGGTAATAGCGGCTAGCGTGACCTCGTTCGTAGAATATAGCGTCAGTAGCAGCGTGTGTGGAGAGTTCATGCGACTATGCCAACTGGCATAGCAGCACTTGACAAACGCTCATATCGGCCCGGGTAAACGTGGGAGATACATCTGCGAGAGCGAACAATCATGGTGTAGTGAATATCATTTATCAGATTCTACGTTCCGATAGGTGAGGACCGCATGGAGCGAGTACGTGGTGAGAGTTCAGCGATTCTCTATCGGCACGAGTTTGAGCCCCTTATCAACGAGTTCGGCCGCGTCTTCGCGATTTAGCGACTGCGGTTGGTTCCGCTCTTCACATCCGTACTGATAGAGACACCGGGGACAACCGTCCGAGCAATCGCAATCGAACTGGGTCGCAATTACTTCCATCGCGGCTTGGAAGTTCTGATACTCCCCAACTCGCTCTCGAACTAACAAGCGGGAGACTGCTGCACCGCCTTCTTGCGAGTCGAAGACATCAACGTGGTCGGTTCCAATATGTTCGTTCACATCCCGAATCGTAACGCCGGAGAGTTTTTGCAGGGCGAGCCGGAGTCCGTGTGCCAAGGAGTGAGTGACGTTAGAATCTGCGCTATCCAGTGATAATCGAACCCCTTCCGTAGCGTACTCGTATCCGATTCGAGCATAGATTGATTCAGAACCTTCGTCTGGCTTATGATCGGCATTGACGGAACACCGCCGCGTCTCGTCTCGATCCGTATAAATCACGCCAGGACAATCGGGTTCGGTGCAGAGTTCGAAAGGAGTTTCATGCTCATCAATGCCACCAGATTGGTACTTTGCACGGAACGAATCGGTATATTCGAGCACTTCATACTCTCCGAACGAGAGGACACCCACCCGCTTCCCTGTCTGTGTCTGTAATTCAAACTCATCGACCGGATCGAATTCGAGAATAGCCGTTTCACGCTGGGAGAACGTGTTCTGGACGCGCTCCGATGGAGAATCGTACATCGTTCTCGCGACGTCTTTTCCGTTTGCTAACGGCTCCGTGTCAAGAGTCGCTTCGACGGATTCTAATGCGATTAGTCGCCGTTCACGCCGTTTTCCATCACCGTTGCAGTCACAGTCGATATCCGGCTCGTCCGCTGAACTCCCGCACGTCGAACATATATATTCGTATGCTAGTCGAGCTATCGCCTCCTCACTGGCTGACGCTGCCTTCTCGGTCACCGTTTCGCGGAGGTCAGCTGACTTTTTATCGTGAGTGAACACTTGCGAGACGATGTGAGGGCGGCGGTCGTGAAGGTACGCGGCTGCGGGATGGAGTTCGGAAAGAGCGAGTCGACTGGACCGGCCCCCATCGTCGTCACCGATTCGTTCTGGTTCACCGGATTCATCGACGAGCTGAACATCGACGGAATCGGAAACCGAGCGTAGATTGAAGGCGAACTCACCGAACGCGTCTCCAAGGATGGAATAGTACCGCCGGCCGGACTGATCGTCGAGATAGTCCTCAAGGACGGTAACTCTCCGATCGAGTTGATCTTTCTTGTGACGTAGGCGAGACTCGGTATCAGCATCTGCGCGCTCGAGTTCGGTTTGGAGAGTCGCAATCTGCTCTTCGTGAGCGTTGATGCGGCCCGCTATCTCCTCAACGTGGTTTCGGTACCCGTTCACGTAGACATCGAGGACGGCGTCGATAGCATCGTCGATGAGGTGGGCGTGCTCTGCGAGAGCATCAACGAGAACCCCATCACAATCCGTCTCCGAACACTCGTCACCGCCTCGAGTACGATCATAGTGGCGGTAGCAGTGTGGGCAGTACGCATACTCGAGAAGCGAGTCGAGGTACTCGCTGATATCGTCCTCATAGTCGCTCACGATGGTTCCGAGCGGCCGCAATCGGGAATTATCGGTACCAAGATTCAGTTCTGTTGCCGAGTTTGCGAGAAGTTTCGTAAACTTCGCTGCGGTTTCTCGTTGGTCTGGAGTGGCTTCGCTTTGGTGGATGAAGTCTCCGCCGCCGGCGATATCGTGTTGACTGGACTCCCACGGAATCGTAAACGTCGCAGCGATATAGTCCAGGACAGCCCACGCGAGGGAGATTCGCAGGACGCGTTCGTTGTGTTCGTTAAGTGGGACTGGTTGTTTGTCGGCTGTGATCAGTTCGGTCGGTTCGTCGTAGTAATAGTAGTCGATAGGATTGCGTTGGCTGACGCTGTGCACCAGCGATGAGTTTGAACTACGTCCTGCTCGTCCGACGCGTTGGAGGTACGCGTTCATATTCGGCGGCGTACCGTACATCAGCAGTGAGTCCAGCGAACCGATATCGACTCCGAGTTCCATCGTCGGTCCCGAGGAGAGGAAATGGGGGTGATCGCTGTCACGGAACTGATACTCGATTTCCCGCCGCTCCATCTTCGACGTTCCCCCGTAGTACAGTTTGCTTAGTAAGAATGCGACTCGCGAGCGAGTCGCCGTGTACGCGCGTTCGCTGAAGCGGGGTTGATCAGGATCAGTTCGATCCAGCAACGAATCATCGCAGGCGACAGCCTGCGTACCGAAGCCGAAACTGGTCTGCAAGTGGCTATAGTACTCATCCTCGTAGGGGTCGTAATCGATACTGCCGGTGGCTGCGTGGCTTACCTCGAGTGAGTTCGGTGCGAACGCGAGGCGATCGTCGTCGAGCACCGTAACGAAACCATCGCTTGCGAGACTGTCGATGATCCGATGGTGGTCCCCTCGGACACCCTCAAGCGAGAGCAATTCAATCCTTTCTCGGTTGCCGGCGTCGACGAGCGCACGAATTATCGTTCGCTCGTCGGTGTTGAGGTCGGACACAAGTTCGGATCGGAGGCGAACGTCAACGAGACCGTCCGATTCCAGTGACTGGGCGCCCGGTGAGCGCCTTTCACCGGCGTGGCGAACGATGCGGCGCCGAATCTCATCCCGAAGTCTGTCTTCTCGATCGTCGACGGATTCCGTGCCGATCACGACGGCGCCGAGGTCGAGTGAAGCGCTTTCGCGAGCGTTCTCTCCCGTGAGTTCGTCTTCAAGTGCCTTGAGCAGTTTGAACGCCGTATCGACTACAGTCTCGAGGTCAACCCAGTCACACTCACGTCGGATATCGTTCGGAAAACTGTCTGCACCCGGTCGAAGTTTTCGGAGGTCAGTGGGCGACAATTCGCCGAGATCGACGGCATGAGTTGCAAGATCGAGGCTAGCTAGTACGAGTTGATCCAGGACGATATCTATCTCCGGTTCCATGAAGGAACGGTCCAATTCCTTCATATCGCGGTGGGAGTCGGAGAACGCCAGAAGTTTGGCGTCGTCGAACCCTTCACTGTCGGCGAGTTCGCGCAGGAGATATCGTGAGGTGGTAACGGCGACATTCGTCGGACTCCGCATGAGTTCGTCGAACGGGTCGTCGATTACTGTGGACCACAAATCGTGGTCGCACGGCATCGCACTCCGGTACTCGAGCGGTGAAACGATGGTCCCGTTACCCGTTCGCGTTTTGTATCGTCGGTAAGGCTGGTTCTGCAGTACGAGTTCCGGTTCCTCGCAATCGCAGGACCCACCGATCGTGACGTCCGTTCCACAGTTCTGACACTCGTCACTTGCCATCACTTCGTAGAGTCCGGCTTTCACGAACGGCCCTGTATTGGTACACGAGCAGGTTTCGGGTGGATTCTGAGTGAAGTATACCTCGTCACAATTATCATCGGCGCACGTCCAGGGAATCAGTCGAGTGTTCGCGACGGTCTGTCCACACTCACAGTCGACCAAGACGTTGGGAGACTCGTGGGTCCGCCCACACTCGGGACAGTCGACAGTAGCGTTGACAGTAGCCGTCGACCGGGTCGACTCACCACACACGGAGCACCCAGTTTCTCGCTTCCACATCTCTTCGCAGCCTGGGTTGCGACAAATGTATCGATCGTCGGATCGGATGACGGCTGGACTCCCACAGGACTCGCACGTCTCGACGACGCTTCGTTCCGTCCGATGGTTACAGGCTTGACAGTCGATCCACGGTTGGAACACAACGCGGTCCATGGGGACCGGTTCATCCCGGGATTCACGGCAGTATGGACATTCTTGCTGTGTCTCCCCACCGATCAGACCTTCATCGGAGTGCACGTAAGGGACCAGTTGGTCACACGCTGGACATGCGTTGGCAATCAGATGCTCATCGCTACACTGTTTGCAGTAGGTCGCTCGAGTGACGAACTTCCCGTTACAGGCGCGACAATGTTCCTGTGGTGACCGATACACCGCTGAACACGACGCACACGCGTAAAAGCCGTCGAGCGGCCACGAAAAGAGGTGGTGTCTGCTCTCTAGGAGGCCGGCGAACTCGCCGATCGTCTGGAAGTTGTCGACCAGTACTTCGGCTTGGTTGTCGGTGATATCGAACTGTTCGGCGATACGCTCGCGGAACTCTTTCGGCGGTTGCGGCTCGTCGGCAAGCGTCGTGTGAAGTGACTGAAACGCCTGTACAGCAAGGTCATTTCCGGGATCAGTAGTAAGTTGGTCGAACAGTTTCTCTGCGACTCGGTCCTCGAGCCGGTCGTTATCTAGGGTATTGGCTTGTTCGGCGAGCAAATCTGCGTCACCCACCTGCGGTGGCGACGCCTTCTCACCTCGTCCCGAAGCGAGAAGTTCGTCCGTCGAAACTCGATTGGTTAGTAACTCGTCGGGAACTGACTGAGGGGAAGTAGCCGTGAGTTCGCGTGGATTCTCCGATACTTGACTAATAGATTCGGCGCCGCTAATCTGGCGGAACAGTTCAGCGTCGTTTTCGACGGTTGCACTGCTCCCGATGACTTGCGGTTGAGGACAGTTGGCTTCGTCGCGGAGTCGGCGAAGTCGCTTGATCAGTGTCGCAGTGTAACTACCGAGGAGTCCGTCGTACGTGTGGACTTCGTCGAAGACGATGAACTCAGGTTCGTAGACGAACAGCTCTTGCTCAGTTTCGGCGTTGATATTGAAGAGCCGGTAGTTCAAGGTATCCGGATTTGTGAGAACGATGTCGGCACCGTCGTTCATCAGGCTCGACCGAGTCGTTCGGACGAAATCCAGCGGAACGTGATGTGGCCTGTCGTCTTCGCAAGCGGGTTTATCTGGTCGCAATTTAAAATCATCAGTCGTCCGTTCGACGAATACACCCTGTCCACATGACTGGCACTTTGCAAGGTCATCGTTTGCACCCGGACAACCGAAGTGCTCAAACGTCCGGTTGAGATACCCCTGTGCACCGTCCTCAAAGATATGCCGCGGAGTGTCGCCATCGTAGATGCCGACAGTCACCCACTCTTTTCGCCGTAGGTTCCGATTGATACGATACAGAATCTGGACCAGCCGCTTGAATTGGTCCTGTGCAAGCGCCTTCGTTGGATACATTAGGAGGGCCTTCGTCGACGTTCGACTTCCTGCGTCGCTGTTTCGCTTTGCTTTCACGATCTGGTCGAGAATCGGAATGAGCCACGCCTCCGTCTTTCCTCGACCCGTCGCCGCAGTGATAACCGTGTCATCACCGTCGAGGATGGTTTCGACACTTCGCTCTTGAAAGTCGTAGAGTCGTCGAAACCCTTCCTTGTGAAATGCCCGCGTGACGTTCGGATGTAACGACTGCGAACGCGCGAATGTTTGCCAATCAGTATCACTCCAGTTTGCGATCGGCAGCGCCTGTAAGTACGGCCCGCGCATTCCAGCGAGTGTAGACTCTCCCGCCGAGTCGGGTTGGAGGCGTGCGCTAACACTTTTTGCAGGGGTCCCGCCTCGACCCTGAAGATATGTCTCGTATGCTGTTCTCATCGTCTTGGCGCGTTCAGCTGGTCTTTTCATAAATAAAGTGAAGGATTGTGTGCGGATGGTACTGGAATCCCGTCAGGTGGCGTTATATCTTGAGTTCGACGGCGTCTGCGAGGTCTGTGACTTGCTTGAGTTCCTGGAGGACGTCCATATCGACGTCGCTGAGATGGACGGAATCCTGGCTTAGTTGCCGGATCACGTCTACTGTTTCGTCATCGAGACCGTGGGTCTGCTTGAACGCTGACAGGCCCTGAAGCGATTCGTTGTTCTTCCACTGCTTACTGGCGTTTTCCCACTCATTGACGATGCTGGATGCGTTTTTGGCAGGATTCTGCATACCTTGGTGAACGAGTCGTTCGAGCCAGTTGACCGTCTGCGCGAACTTGTCTTCCTGCTGTCCAATAATGCGCTGGAGTTCACGTGCTGACGAGAGACGATCGTCCCAGTCGCTCCAGTACTCGCGAAGTTCGTCTTTGACGGTCTCTGTCGCTTCCTCCACCTCGTCCGTTGCATCGGAAATCTCCTGCTGCAAACGCGCCGTGTCTAAATCGACAAGTTTGTGAGTTACCTCGTTTCGGTCCCGTTCCGTGGCCGCTTCCGCCTGCTCAAGTGCAGACGTCACGGACGGGAGATTGTCGGAGTGGGAGAACGCTTCCCGGAGAAGTCGGCGGTAGAACTGGAGTTTTGACACTGCTTCCGCCAACTCCTCGAGTTCCTTGTTGAGGCGCTCGAGGGAGCGCTGGGCAGACTTTGCTTTGGCGTCGACATTTTCAGCGTCTTCCTTGTTCTTCGCTTTTTGCTCGATCTGTGAGGCCGCGTCCGCCAGTGTGGTTGCGTTGCTCATTGGTATTAGTAGGTGTTGAGTGCGCTGACAACGTCACTACGCTTAGTTTCGTACTCGTTGAGATCGGAGAGATTTCGGATACGATCTTCGAGGTCTGTACTCTTCTCGACCTTGTGATCGTCAAGCGTTCTGATCATCTCATCCAATGCCTTGTAGATCTCCCAAGCGTGGTGTTCGGTTTGGCTCTTCTCGAACTGGTGGAGAAGTTGCAACCGCTCAAACGGCGATTCTGTCTCCGGTTCGAGGAAATCCTCTACCACTTCCCCGAACTCGCTGAGTTTGACGTTCGTCGAGTCGTCGGTCAGGAGGTTGTGAGCGTCTTGCCACTGCTCCAATTGCGTTTTGTCGAACACCCCGAGGCATTCGAAGAGTCCTGTCGGCGGCGAGTTCCCACTGCCACTTCGTTCGGTATCGCCCTCGAGGACGTCGATCAGGTCTGTTACGGTGTGCGACGAGTCATACCACCGCTGAACTGCGTCCAGTTCCGATTTGAAGTGTTCCTTGAGGTCGGCATCTGTCAGCATCGACAATTCAACGGCGTAGTCCGAGATCGCATCGAGCAAGGCCGTCACATGAACTGGGGCATTACTTCGGCTCGTCCCGATACGGAACGCATCCGGTCGATCTAACTTCTCAGTGTCGATCTGCTGTGCGAGTGAGAGGTATTTCTCGGGGTTTTCAGCGATGTCGCGTTGAACGGGTCGAAGTCGGTTGTGGTCTATGACGTTCTCCTTGAGCAGGAAAAAGCCCTGAATGAGGCCATTCTCTTTGTCTTTGTCCCCCGTGAAATCGCCCCGTCGTCGCTGCAAGTCCCCAAGTGCTTCGGTTAGACTATCTCTTCGGCCAAAGGCTTCGACGAACGGATTATCGTACTCTCTGTCCGATGGTGTAGAGTCCGAAAACACAGTCTCAGTATCAAACTCCGTCTCACCGTATTCTGCATTCATCAGAAGGTACTGACCCAGCAGGATACAGTGTTCGGTGGTGAGTTCGTCAGGAAGGCAGTTCTCAACCGCCTCGCGGACGTCGTTCCGGAAATCGACGACTTCGTTTGTTGCCCACGACCGTAATCGCTCAACGTTAGCGTCGCTCGGGAGTTCGTCTTGGATGCTTGCCTGCAGGATATCGGTATAGAGGTCCAGATTTTCCTCGCCGAACGGAAGCATTACATCAAGTCCGTCTCGTTCGTTCGGACCCTGAATTGAGACGGGAACGTTCTGTCCACGAGTGTAGTAGATAGCCCGTTTTCCACGCGTCGAGCCGTTGGGATTGGCGACTCGAGTCGGGTCGTACCACATTTCTAAGATATCTTCCGCCCCCGACCGAAGCACGTTCGAACTATCGTAGGAGTCTCCCGTCGAAACCCAGTCGTAAAAGTCGCTTAGTTGCTTCTTTTTGCGCGATTTTTTGACTGGATCAACTATTGTCCCATCGGGTTCGGATGGCTCTTCGGAAGAACCGTCGACACCGGTATCATCGGTCGTTCCTGTGTCGTCAGTCGTTGGCGTCGGTCCGTCGTCAACTTCCGAGTACTCAAGTTCGACTCCGGAGGACGTGGGGCCGAGAATATCTGCGATGGCCGAGTTAGCTTCGAACAGCGCGTACTCGTCTCCGTCGATCGTCTCTATCGAGTCGGCAGCCTCGTCAATGTCGAACGTTTTCGCGACGGCGACGTGAAGGCGTACAGGCGAATTCTCCTCGGCCTGTACCCCGTACCAGGTTACAATTTGTTGGACGCGGGTATCGTACTTCGCAGGAGTAACTGCGGGCACTACGTCGGCGACGTTCGTGTTCTTTTTGACTGACGTGTACGGAGGTTCGTCGGAGAGGAGGCATCGGCGAACCACCTTTTGTAGGAGGACGCGCGGCGTCTGTCGTGGGCTTCCGTCCTCCTGGGCGTTCTTGTAGGCTCGCCGGATGAAAGCCTCATTAAAGGGATACAACTGGTCGAACGCAGATTCAACGTCTTGTTCGATGTTTCCATCCGATTCCGACTTGATGACGCTGAGATACTTCTGGACGAGTTCGACTGAGAGCGAATCGTCAAGGAAGTACGCTTCGCCGTCGTCGGTCAGACTCAGGTATCCCTCGGCCCGGTCTTTCAAGTACGTAAGCGCATCCTGAGACTCTCTGTCACCCAGTGCATCCTGCAAGTCGTCCTGCTCGAATCCCGTTGTGTATCCGAGAACGATATCGTAGCACGCACTCTCGACTTGAATGATCTGATCGAGCAGTTGTTCTTTCAGGACCGAGAACGTCGTCACGTCCTCGCAGATGATGACCGGTCGTTTGTCGTGCTCCTCGACATACCGTTGCGCGTAGTCTCGGAGTTGTCCCTGGAAGTCATCGACGCCGATGAGGTGCGAGAAGTGTCGATGAATCTCATCTCGCAGCGCTTGCCGTAGCACATCCTTGTTCTTATGAAAGAGAGTACCGGTACCCAATCGCAGGCGGATATTGCGATAGTCGTCCTTCGAAATTAGGTTAGGATCGAAGTCCGTCTCGTCTCCGTCTTTGAGCCCCTTCTGATACTTTTGAATGTTGTCTTTGAGAACGGACTTCAGGTCGCCACCCTCCGGATCAAGGATGGTATCGATGTTTACGTCGCGAAGTTTTTGTCCGGGATTTGCCCGCAGGTTTGCAACAATCCCTTCAGCGAGGTCGCCTGCGTCCAACTCCGTTACCTGATCGACTTCGGGATCGATTCCGAGCGGTTCCGCGAGCGTCGAGATAATTTGCTCGAGACTTGTTTCGTTCGCCTTGATGTGCAGCGGGATTCGGTCCTCGACGCCGTCAGCATGACCGATCCCTTGCAGTTCATAGTCTAACCACTGACAGAGCTGACTTTTTCCAGAGCCCGTCTCACCGCGGAGAATAAACGTTCGAATATCGCTGTCAATATCAGCATCGAGCAATTCATCACGGAACTTTTCCTGATCGACGAACTCGTCCTGGTACGTACCACCGAGAAACTCCGCGTGAATTTTGTCGATATCGAGATGCGTTTTGTAGAATTTCTCGGGTTCATCTACCTGCTGGGAGGTAGCGGTCAAGTACTCTTTGACTACACTGTCCGTCCATGCGCTGCTGTCGTATCCGATATTTGACATGTTTGTCGATTTGCTCATTGTGAAACCTCCAGTTCGTGACTCTCGAGCGGATAGCTGTACGCCGGCGTCGAAGGACGCTCCCCAAGTTCGAAGCTACTCGCCTTGTCGGCGTTTGCACTCGGGATTTTTACCTCGTACGTCGCGTCGCTCGGCGTCGACAACTCGAGGATGTCATCGGCGACGAGGACGTCGAGCGTGCTATCCAGTCCGGCATGAACACGCGGTATTCCACCACGGTCCTCGTAACATCCGAAGAAGTTTGTCTCGATCCAATCGAGCGCTTTCCGTAACTGGGTCGTGTCTTCTCGACGGGTAAAGGCGTCCAAGAGATCGTATACGACGACCGGTGCGGGACTAGTCAGCACGTCCTGATTATCGCGAACCGAAACCAGTCCGAACGGCGACATGAGGTTATACCAAGTTTGGATCTTCTGGACGTTCCAGTCGAACGGATAATCGCCGAGTTCACGCTTGACGTCTTCTAACAGGTCCTCCTTATCGTAGAGGACCATGTCCTGTTCGACAACGACCTCGTGAATGCGTGCAAAGTGATCTTGCGGTTGCTTCTGTTGTTTCAGATGGTGGAACACGCGGAGTTCGAACGGGAGATCCTCAAAGGGTTGGCCGTCGATCGGTTCCACCGTCCGATCTGAGGGCTTGTCGACGAAATCGAGGGTCTGTAGGAAATTGATGGTGTAGTCTACCGATCTGGTACTGGACTCCGCTGAAGGTTTGACAAACTGACTGTGCAACTGGGAAACCGGCGTGGCTTCGGAGATGGCTTGGAAGACCGCCTTCACCTCGGCGCCACGCACGGACTGGTAACTAACAAGATCTCGAGCTGGTTTGTCGGTTGCGTACGTATAGGTCATCGATTTGGATCGTTCTGGTATTCCGCTAACTGCTCTGCATCGAAGTTGCAACGGTGCAGCGTCGCTATCATTCTCTTTGCAATCTTTTCTGTATCCCCTTGTTCGATCCACGATCGAAGTGCCTGCGTCACGTGAGCAGTGTACTCCTCAAAGAGTTCTTCAAGTTCGTGCTCAATGAAGTAGTACAGCGGCTCCCAGATCGGGCTGTCCGGCGGCGCCTGATCGTACTCGAACAGACCCGTCAGCGTGGCCGCCGGAGCGTCGTGTTTGGCGTGACACTCGGAAATACGATGGAAATAGAGATTCTTCGTATCGTGGAGTGGGAGTTCAGAGTCGACATACCGTTTCACGTAATCATGAATCAACTGTTCGTACTCGAAGGTTATCGCGTTGAACTGGTCAGCAACGGACCGCCCGGGAGAGGGCGTTCGAGACGGTATGTGTGGGGAATCAGTGTCCGAAACGAGCACATACGGACTGTCGGTTTTCGCCGCTCTGAACAGGTCCCACGTGACGTCGGCCTGTGAAATATACTCCTGATCCAATTCCTGCTCGTGTGGAGGCTTGAGCTGGTCGCTCGTCACGAGGTGCACCAGCGGAAACGCTTCACTCGAAAGTGTGACGTCGGACGGTGCACCGTGCTCGTGTTCGACCAATTGAAATTCACGGGCCCACAGCGGGTCGTAGAGAAAATCACCGAACCCGAACTCGAGAAAGAACGGAACACTACGGAGTTGTGCACGTGCCATCCGGTCACGCTTCTCAAGTTGGGTATCGTGGATAATTATCGGAGACTCCCCTGTCCCAATAAACTCTGCAAACGTTGTCTTCTCGGACACATTCGGATGATTACACCAATTGTTCATGAATGTATCTGATTTGTGTGAGGTGAGGTGACGTTCGTATCGTTTCCCTTCTCTCGGCCTCTATCAGGTCTCTCCGGCACACCCTTCGAACCGCTGGGAGGTACTCGTAAACGCACTGAACGACTCGCTGTCGTCTCGGAGTTCCGCTCTTTGCTTCTCGTTCTGCCTATCTTACGAAGTTCTGTCATAGGCAATATCTTAATTCGTCGGTTCCTATATAAACGAGAAATTCTGTAATTCTCGATGGTTGGATCTAATCCTCCAAGCATTCTTGATGTCTCTTTGATAGCTTTTTTTATTACTCAGAGACAGTAGTAGGCACAAACACATAATCCATCTTATGAATATGTTCATCTATTACAATACATTTAACGTGGTCTATTCTAATCCAGATATATAGTTACCAGATGATATATCTACATGACATTGGAAAGTGAAAAATTCGAAAAAGTATTGTCTCAAGCGAGACGGAACTTAGGAAACGCTCGAGACGAATATAGTTCGCTCGAGGGATCAAGAGAGATTCCGGATCGAATGGTGGAAGCGATCGGCGATCTCGAACGAGAGATCGACGAGTTGGACAACGAGATTGATATCTCCAAAGAGGATAGCGAACTTGCGGCCGAAACGGCACGTCGCGTCGAGTTACTGTACGACGTCCTGTCAGGCCTCCGAGAACAGCAAGCGCTGATCATCGAAGCGGATATCGAGCGCTATCGACTCTGGTTGGATGGCGTTTCTCGTGCGATCAGAAAACACGGCTTAGATGAACTAACCGGTGATCGAGACGAGGTTGAACGATACTGTTCAACGATGGAGAAATTAGTCGACGGCGGACGACACGAGCGCGTAATCAACAATGATCGGTTTACGCTGGCGACGATCGACAACAAGCTCCGGGCAGTTGACGAGAAAATGCGCCGCTCGCTCGATCACGAGGCCCACACTCGAATGTGTCTCGGTGTCTATGAAAGCCTTCTAGACGAAATTCACGAGTCGGTAGCAGCCCTCTCTGAGGAAAATCCTCGACGTACCAGCCACGCTTCTGATCTTCGGACTGTGAAACAACATCTGAAAGACGCGACCGCCGCACTCGATCGTGATGCGAACGAAAAAGCTGCAGTTGAGGCGCGTACTGCGCTTGCAGGCGCCCAAATGCTTCACTACGTACTCGTTCGGGATCGATCGGATCAACGCGTTGCTGAGCGTCTCGCCGCGATTATTCAGGATACAGGACTTAACGTCGATTGCGACGTTTCCGATTGCGAAGCAAGCGGCGACGTAACGACGCTAATCAATGGGATGGCCGAAGCAATCGGCGGCGAGGTTAAACTCTCGAAAGAGGCCCGACTTCGAAAACTCCTCTCCGAACACGATGGAGACGTGATTCGAACCGCCGAGGCGACGGATTTCGATCTGCCTTCAATTCTGGATCATCTGGAACAGCTGTACAGCGACGACCAAATAGACAAGATCGTTATTGAGTTTTCAACATGAGTTCGAATACAGGTGAACAACCAGCACTCGACGTCATCGAACGTGCGTGGTCAGCGTTCACCGACGCCGAGTCGGTGTACAGGGAGGTTCAAGACGACATCGTCGATACCGTCACAGAAATCTGTAGCAGTGAAATAAACGCTGGGAACTATGATGCTGCTGCACCGTTGACCGACGTTTTCGACGACTTTGCTGCAGACCACTGTACGGACGATAGTGAGTTTACGAGGGAGGTGCTCGAGTCCGACGCGGTCATCGTCGACACACTGGACCTCGGCGAGGAGAAAATCGCTCGATCGCTCTTTCAGCGTCTCATAGAGGAACTGACCGATAGCGGGCAACTACTCTATGTATACAATCGTCAGCAAGTTCGGAGTCACGTCGCAGAAATGGCACGATACTTCGCGTTGATTCGGCAGCGACTTACCGACGACACCGACTACCGTTTCACGCCGAATCTGGTCAAGATGGTCAAGTTGGCGTCAGCGGATCGCGAACAACCGATCACCGGAAGAGGGAAACCCGAGTCTGCTCGATTCCGAGAACCGATTAGGAAAATAAACGAACAGATCAAGGACGATTCGACGGAACCGGCCTGGGAGTTACGCGATTCCATCGGGAGCAGTTGGCGCGACGTCGTCCAGGAGACGATGAGTACGATGAGTACATTCTTCGACGAAGGGTTGCCCGATGAGTTCGATTCTCTGGCGGCGTACCAAGCACGTGCATTCGAAAATCTATACCTCGACGCCATCACCGAAGGGGACGATCACAATTCGAAATCGCACGTCGTTACAGCGAGTACCGGCGGTGGAAAGACAGAAGCGTTTATTTTTCCGACATTAGCCTACTGTCTGACCGCGACGAAGGCGAACATCCGCGGAAACAAGGCCGTTCTGACGTATCCTCGCCGTGATCTCTGTAATAACCAGTTTGAACGAGCGTTCGAGTACATTACTGAACTCAACCGTATCGAAGGATCACTCAACGATTCGTTCGAGGACGCACCGCTCACGATCAGCCTGCAACACAGTTCCAAAGATGACGTCACACTCGATTGTCCCCACTGCGACTGTGACGGAACCCTCGAGGTACCGGACGACTACCGGAGCACTCACTTCGTGTGCAACCGATCCGATCGCCACGAGATCCGTTACGCCAGCGTCGACCGGCGGGATGCAGCAGATGTCATAGTTACGACGCAGAACTCGCTTCACCGTCGCCTCATGGATAAATACGGACGATCGGCGTTTTGGGAGGCGCCGTACCCGCCGAAGTTCATGGTGCTAGATGAGGTGCACATCTACACCGATCAGGCGGGAATGAACGTTGCGAACGTCGTTCGCCGATTCAAGCAGAGCGTCCGCCGCTGTGCCCATCAGCAATCGCCGACTCTCGTTGCGTCAAGCGCGACTATCAACAACGCCGAAGAGTTCACGAGACGAATCTTCGATACGGACGGAGCCGAGCGTATTTCGCCGACGAGCAATGAGACCGACGAACTCAGCAGGGAACACTTCATCTTTGTAAAGGCGACTGATCCACGGGACGTAGTGGTCCCTTATGGGGACTCCGTCTACAAACCTCGCGAAGAGTGGACCGAGATGGAACCGACGACAGCGACGAACCTCTCCTGTATGATTCAGATCGCGTTCGCGTTCTTCCACACGATGCGAAAAGAACGCGCGGGGAGTCGTCCAGATCTCGACGTGAACAAGGATCGCGTCCTTGGGTTCGTCGACTCGATCGACTCGGTGAGTCGCCTTGGCGGGTATGTCCAGGAAGCTGAAGAAAACGGACTGTTCAAACTCCGGTTTCCGGACGCTGTCCTCGGCGAACGAGGAAACAATCCCGACTGCCCGCGTGACCTGTTCCGTGGCGCGACCGACGATCAATATGACGAAGATGCAGTCTGCGAGTCGTTACCCCCGAATCCCAACGTGAACCCCTGCCCCGTCTACGAAGACGGCGAATGCTGGTGGACGATGCAGGATCGCGAGTTAGATCTCGAGGAAATGACCGTCGCGATTCATAAGAGCGGCCGAACGCAACTCGCGGGGTCGGATCGATCGGCGGATGACGACTGGGACCAAC
The DNA here is from genome assembly GCF_041821125.1 of Natronorubrum sp. A-ect3. Taxonomy (NCBI): domain Archaea; kingdom Methanobacteriati; phylum Methanobacteriota; class Halobacteria; order Halobacteriales; family Natrialbaceae; genus Natronorubrum; species Natronorubrum sp. A-ect3. Next base: position 74,039 of record NZ_JBGUBB010000003.1, read on the forward strand.
TCATTTCGACGAGTGCACTGGAGGTCGGTTTCGATCACTCCAGTATCATCGGTACGTTTCAGTACCGAGCACCGCGGAATGTTCCAGGATTCTTACAGCGAAAGGGCCGCGGCGGACGAGATGCGAAGGACGAACCGATTACCGTCGTTGTCCTCGGCTCGACCCCGACTGATTCCTACTACTTCCACCACTCGAACTATCTTAGCGAACCCGAAGACGAGCATCTCGAGATTCCGCTGGACGAGGAGAACACGTTCATTCGTGCAGAGCACATGACGGCGGCTATCCTCGACTACTTCAACGTCGTCGATAGCGTCGATGCTGATCGCATTTTCACTGGAGGGCGGCGGACTGGTCCAGATATAGACTATCTCGAGCGCCAGTTCGACAGACATCGCGGTCAGATAGCCGAGTGGCTCAAATCGTCGTTCTCGGCTGACGATTCCGAAGTTGAGCGAGTTCTCTCCGAGTTCGACAAGTACGTCGTCTCGCTTGGCAAAGACATCACGCCCGGTAGTGAAGACTCGCCGTACTGGGAGTTCTTCTCGCGGGTGGCCAGCAGAGACAACCCGAAGCCGGCTTACAACGAGATTGAACAACTTATTTCGAATCTTCAGGAGGGACGATGAGCGAGAAATCTCTCGAAAACGAGGAAGAGCGATCGATCACAATCGCCGAACGTATCGGTCGACTCCAGGGGATTCGACAACACCTCGAAGATTTCGAGTCGAAGCCGTACACCTATCTCGATCTTGCAGGTGTATTCGACAGCGACCCAGTTGCGAACACGCCGTACGTAATTCCAAAAACGTTCATCCCGGAAGAGATCGGCGGAAACGTCACGGTCACCAATGCAGACAGCGACTCTGACGAGCAACTCGCCCAAGAGAATCTCAACCAGATGCTGAACAATTTCCTGCCGGGTGGATACAAGCAGCGATGGGGTGATTTCGATCTGTGGAGGGGTGCCTGGCATCATCAATCCCAACCCGGACACGCCGATATCGGACCGATGTTCGAGTGGGCGAATTCGTATCCACTGACCGATTTACTTGGCGACGTCTCGGAAGTCCCGTACACGGATCTCAAGTTCGATCCCAAGAACGTCCGCGTTTACGTGCCGCTGACGATTCGGGTCACGAAGGAGAACAAGGCAGATCCGGAGTACGTATGGCTTCCCGAGAAAGGGATCGTCTGGGCGGGTGATCCACCGCTGCAGACGGAACCACTCTCTTCCGACCCGACGACGAACTACCGGTGGTTCAAACACGTAATTGGCGACTTTGAGGGCGAAGAACGGACTATCCCCGATAGCGACATTGTCACTGGATTCACCTTCGACGAAAAGTGTGAGTTCGCACGGTGTTATTACGCGTCGCTATTGACATTGTATCCGAAGGAGACGATACAGCCGAAGTCAGGGATTATTCGGTACCGCTGTGAAGAAGACGACTCGACCGCCTTCATCGCCAGTAAAGAACGGAGTCAGTTGTTGAGTTTTGAACTCGATCGGACCGAACTCCGCTCTCGAATCGATGCGGCGATTGAGAACGATTCGAAACTGAAACGGGATATTCAGTTCAGCTTCCTTCGTTCACTCGTCTGGAAACGGATGTTCTTCGAAGAGGAGGCGCTTGAGCACGAGTTCATGATCGAGCCGCTTATTGAGCACCTCATCGGCGTCGACTACCAGCGCCGCGTCATCGATGACGAGCAGATAGGCGTCTTCGGGCTGTCGGGTACCGGTTTGGCGGCTGCCATCGACGACTTACTGCCGGACGACTCAACGCGCCACCTTCGGCTTCTCGGTCACGAAAGCAAGGAGGTATCCAATGTATTGGCTGCCGTTGAAGACCACCCGGCCTTGGTTGCGGAGTTGCTCGCTCGGTGTCGGAATCCTGGCCTCCTCGCCGAGTTCGCGGAACAAACGCTCGTTCACTCCGCCGAGCACGCGCTGTCGACGTGGTCGAATAATCTGACGGGCTCGGGAACGTCCTTCGAACTCTGGTACGACGTGACGTTTCAGGACGGTGATGACGACTGTGCACGGATCGCAGTGTATGATCCGGTACAGGGCGGTGCTGGAATCGCAAAAGAAGTATATGAGAGTATCGACGACGCGTCGGACTTGCAAATAGACACCGGTCTGGGAAAACAGGGCCTGTGTCATTCAGCGGCCGCGGACCGTGCGACGGTCGAGTTGCTCGCGACCCACCCTGACGGTGCACTTTATGACGTGTACGAGCGCGACCGCGACGAGTTTGTCGAAATGATCGAAGCAACCATCGCAAAACTAGTCGACGACTCTGATGCGTACTCGAGCGATCTCACATCGCATGTTGAAAAACGCGTGCGGTCGTTGTTCGAGACGCGAGAGTTGGCGGCGTTCTATTCGTATCTAGCGGGCGAACACGAGACTGTCGAGGAGTTAGTCGGACGGGTGCCGACCGCGGTCGACCTCGCACTACACCTGAACCGGCACGTATTCACAGACCCACAAATCAAGACGACGTACGAACGGTTCGCGGACGACTCCGGACGGCGCGATATCGCCGAACTCGGCGAACGACTAGAAGAACTGACTATCAAGTGCGTGACGGCCTGTCCAGACTGTCTCAAAACTGACGGCGGATTGTGCGTCCACGGAACTCGACAACAGGGAACGACGCTGAATCGACGACTGTTAACTGCGGTATTCGACGAATGATTCGGAACATAGCCACGGTCCACGAAGAACAGAGCGACGAAATAGGCGAAGAAGTGACTATTCGGTGTCGGGTACAGAGCGATCCAATGCCCGGGGAGTCGGGTGGCGACAAGATCGTTTACTTGGTAGACGATCCCCGACAGAACACCGACGAACAGGCCGCGCTTTCGTTCTGGCGAGAGGAACCGACATACGATGCGCTCGAGAAGACGGAACCGTACGTTCTCTCGGCGTTAGATATTCCAACGGACGGCTTCGACGGGAGTGATCAGGGAATCGATGGGGTCGGACTCCAACGAGGTGAAGAATTACTCGTTCGGGCGATACCGAACCGTCGGAGTGGTGACGATACATCGTTATATCTCAACGTCACTTCGTTTGTCATCCGAGATCCGAATCGGTTGATCGGTAAGGGGAAACTCAGAACGCAAGATCACTGTCCCCGGGAATACTACCTTCGATACGTCAAAAACGTCTACAGCGGTGACCGATTCCGCGAGGAACCGTACAGGCGAGCGTCTAAGTTTCGCGGGAATGCCGTCCACAAAGCAGTAGAACGCGCACTTAAAAACGACCGTGACCGATTCCGAGAGGATGGTTGGACTGCTGACCAAGTCGAAGCGTTCTGTGAAGACTTGTTCGAAGAACAGTTCGGCTTTGAACAGGCGTTATTGGTTCTATCCGGCGCTGGACTTGACGTCCGGGAACACATTGTTGAAAACGTCACAAACCTCTTCACCGATGAGGGGTTCATCGACCGAATTCAGACAGCAAATGACGTCGCCGCCGAGCGGTATCTCTCGAACGATTTCGGCTACGCAGGACAGGTCGACATCATCCTCGATGACGTTCCCTACGACATTAAAACGACGCGGGACCCAGACGACTCGAAGGTCGAAGAGCACTCACGCCAGATCAAACTCTATCTGTTTGGGTTGCTACTCGAGCGGGTTGACGACGGAACGTCGTTCAAAGACGCCGTGAAAAGCGGTCTGACCGGTCATCTTATTTATCCGAACGTCTCCGAGGGAGACGTCCGTTTCGAACCCGTCGAGCTTACAATGGACGATGTCCGCGAGTTCATCAGGGTTCGAAACGACGCCACGCAATCGGGCGACGCTTTCGCGCCCCCATCGACGTACAATCGGGACTGTGAAAACTGCGCGTTCGCCGCCGACGAATGGATTACCGGCCCGGACGATGCACTCCCGCCCGCATGTACCTATCACTGTCAAAACGAGCGGCGGTGGCCCTGCTACGAGACTGACTCGAGCGGACTCACGACGCAATGCTCGTTGTTCGACGACTGCGATCAGCGAACGACATACCGCGATCCCGAGGTCATCGATCACTACGAAGGCATTCGCGCAGCCTTCCGAGACGAGCGACGTGCGCGACAGTCAGCTAAACAAGTGCTCGACAGTTTCGACGAGAGGTTACTGACCGAGGCGGGGTACCGAATTCCGGGACTCACCTGCACGGGAGCGAGTGGCGCCGGGAAAGTGATTCAGTTCGAGACCGAACGGGCGGTCGTTCCGGCGTTCGAACCGGGTGAAACGGTCGAACTGCGGCCGACAGATGGACGCGAGTCATACGACGCAATCTACTACGGTGAGACCGATGGGACGTTCCTGTTCAGTCCCGTCAACGACGCGGTCGAAGTTGGGGCATTTCTCCCTCCCGAGACGACGTATGAAGCGACGTACACGTTCAGCGTCGAGACCGTGGACAGACGATATCTTCCCTATCTCGATTTCGCGCAGCGGCGCAACGAAGGACAGCAGTGGGATGACCGAACCCGTGCCACGGACGTCACCGTTCCGGACGTTGTCGAACCGTCAGATGTCACGTCCTATCTCGATTACGAAGAGGTCTTCATCGATCTGCCGCTTAGCTGCAATCGGAACGAGATTCTCGGCGAACTCGTGGCCGATCTCGTGACAGCGCCGTACCCTCACCCGGTGAATGACGATGTCGTTCCCGAAGAGACCCGCCGTGCACTCGTCCTCGGCACAACGCCAGCTCTGGCAGAGCGCGCTGTGGCCGCCCAACCCGCTGGATCGCATTACCGGTTGGACGGAACGGGCGGGGAGTCCGCGATTCAGGACAGCGATGGATATCACGAGATACAAACTCGCCTCCTCGAATCACGTTCGCTCGTTTCGACTGTCCACCAGGCGACAAGCGCCAATGGTCCCGGCAGCGTCGGAGAAATCTTCCACCGGTTTGAAGAGGGGGACTTCAGCGATCGAACCCACTCGAAGAACTTCTTTGACGTTTTGGTCCTACTCGGTGCGGAGAGACTCACCGAACCCGAATACAGGTTCCTCTCCGACATCGCAGATCGCGTTGTGAGCATTGGTGATACGAGGCGGAAAGGGCCCGAGATGTTGAGTTCAACTGCTGTCGACGCCGGCCTCGAGGTGTCTCACTTTGAGCGAGAGTTTGACCGGTGCCATTCGTTCCCAAGTGAGACCGGTGTTAGTTTGCAACTCGAAGGAGAAGCACCGCCGGCGATTCGAGCGTTCTATCCCAAGGGACCGTGGAGTCAAATCGACGGTGAACTTACCTTTCTTGGGATCGAAGGGGACGAAGAAACTGCTCTCGAGACGATCGAACTGGAGACGACGGTTCCGACTGCAGAAGGACAGGGTCGTCGCCTCGTGTTCGATGTAACTGACACACCGATTTCGCCGATTGAGGCGCAAGAACTCTTCGAGAAACGGACCGAACTCGATGCAACTGCCCTCCGAGAAGGAATCGTCGTTATCGACGAAAAGAGCATGTACTTGAGCGAGACGTCCCCGTTGCAAGGAGAGCACCCGGAGAATCATCAGGTCATAATTCGGTCGACGGCAGCCGAATTGCCGCAGTTCAGCCGCTCACTCCTGACGAACCGGATCGCAGAAAAGATCATCCCGCAGCTCGTTTCCGAATCGGATCCCGATGTTGTCGTGACTCCATTTGACAGACACGCGACAAATCTCAAACGTAATCTCGAAAAGGAAGGGCTCAATGTACCGGTTCGACGGCCGGAAGAACTCGATGGAGAGGTGTCCGGACATGCAGTAGTGAGTCTGGCAACGGCAAACGAAGACCGAATCGTCCGTCCACCGCTTTCCGAACCGGACATCCTCTACGGACTCCTCTCAAGCGGACGCGATCTCACACTCGTCGGAAACAAGCGAACGCTCGTCGAGAAAGACCTCTTCGAGAACCTCATCGAGTCGGCTGAACCGTACAATCAGTAGGTCACCGGTTTCTCGGCTGTTTCTTCTCACCTAACGTTTCGAATGAATTCACTTCGTTGAGATTCCGGATCGAGTTAGGGTCGTTGTTCGAAAGGAAGAGTGCTCAGCATTCTGAACATTCTTTGAATAAACGGCGATCAAGCAACCGAACTGCGAGCTGGCAGACGGTTTCGAAGACCCGGATACTCGGTTTGGAGTTTATATGCGGATACTCGGCTTCATTATAGTGTGACCCCCGATACGACTGCCGCCAAACTGCACGAGGGAGAATCGATCGAATCCGGCGACGAGTTGCGAGCTGTGGTAACGCTCGAAGGGAGTACTGTCGTTTCAACTGACAGTGGTCGCTGCGTGCTCTTTCCAGACCTCTCTCCGGCGGCACTTGGGCTGCGTGAAAGTGCCGCCATCGGTATTCGATGTGTCGTTCAGAAACCCATCTATGGGCCGCATGGTGCCGTTGATTTCGTCTTCGTCGACGAGATCGTTGAGACCATTGATCCGAACGATTTCCACAATACCAACACCGATGCCCGGAACGAGTCCACAGCATCCGTTGCTCGGACCGAGTCGACGAAATCGCAGTCCGTATCGAAGCAACGGGTCAGAAAGTCCCGAAAGCAGCCCAGACAATCTGTGAATCCGAATTTGATGCGTAACCTCGTACAGGGAAGCCAGTAAAACGCTGTCGCGACAAGGGGCACCGACGCGAAAATCACACCCACTACATTACTGACGCAACACGACAATGACGATCCGACTACTCCACACAAGCGACTCGATGATAGCTCTGGACGCCGACGATACGACTGCAGGACAGGCCGGCGGTCTCCCGGAAATCGTCGACCGGGCAATTGCCCGCGACGTCGATGCCGTCTTGCACACCGGCAATCTCTTTCGGCGACCGACGCCGACTGACGCTGACGTGTCGTTCGCCATCGACACGCTCGAGCGACTCGTTGAGCACTCGATTGACTGTTACGCGATCAGTGGGCGCCGAGAAGTGCGAAGTGATCAGTCACCGATCACATCACTGAACGATGCGGGCGTCATTGATCACCTCGGATCGAAGCCGGTGATTCTGGACGGTACGGTTGCTCTGTACGGGATCGACTACACGGAAGAGCCAGATGTCTTTGCCGAGCAACTCGAGAACTTAACTGAAGAACGAGGCATGACCTACACTATCGTCGCCGCCCATCAACACATCTGGCCGCCGGCGAAGAAAGACGAGTCCGTCATCGGTGCACTTGAGGCAGCCGACACTGCAGCACCCTTCATAAGCGAAATCGCTGCCGGTGGACGTACGAGCCCGGCAACGTGGGAAGCGGACCGGTATTCCTATCGGGTCACATATACCGGAAGTTCAAATCCGGCAGCGATCGATGATGACCCCGTCGCATCTCTCGTTACCGTCGACGATCACGAGACGGCGACCCGAACACCCGTGCCGATCTTTACAACCGAACCTGACTCCGAACTCGAACTGCTCAAGTCCGTCTGCAAACAGGAACCCGTCGAGTACGATGACTTGGATACGGAAACTCTGGTCGATCTATACGGACTCTCCTCGAAGGCCAAGTCATCGATCGAGTCCCGTCGGCGAGAACTCCGCGACGAGTTGACTGATCGGCTCGCGGATGGTGAACAAAAGCAGGGCCAGTACGCAACGGTCCGGAACGTGGTCCAGACGCGGCGGAATCTCCGTGACGAGGACGAAGTCGTTCGGGCGCTGGAAGACGCAGGTATCGATCCGAACGAAGTCGTAGAGATCAGCTCAAAAGCGGTCCGGAAATTGGCCGACAACGGCGACGTAGCTGGTGACCGCGTCTTCGACGAGCAAGAACGGGTCGTGATACAACGATCGGACCTCTCGCTCTGAAACATCGGTTGGGTGCCATAGTGCGTTGACTCACAGAGGAAGCGATCTCACTTGCCGCACTCCTGTATTACTCGCCAGACCATCGAGAATGGCCAAGCCGAGACTCCGTTTTGAGGACGACCTCAGATTCCCAATTACTATTTGGGAACGTAATTGGTCACCTTCTCTGCCCAGCTCGAACTGGCTGTTTGGTGTTTATATAGGGTTTCACAAATTATGGTTGTATGTCATCGAAGGACTCGAAACGGCCGGTACTAAGCCCGAGCGGGATTGGCCAATTTTTCAACCTCCAGAGTTGTCCGATGTATCTACAATGGGAATACGACGACGATGCGAACAAACTTATCGACGCTCGAGCATGGGAGAAAGAACGTTTGAGTCCTGTTCTCTCCGGCGAGGGTAACGACTTCGAGCGCCAGCAACTAGAGCGACTACGGACGGTCGAGCGCCGACTCGTCGGACTCGATTTCGAGAGCGAGTCTGAAGCCGTCGAGTACGACGAGGTGTGGCCCACCGCTAACGACGGTACGCAAGCGCAGGACCGACTTCGCGAGACTGTCCGAGAGGTTTCCCAGTCACCCACGACTGCTCCAGAGGTCATCGTCCACCAGGCGCCGCTCTCTGGGACGATCGGCGCTTACCCTGTTCGCGGGTATGCTGACTTCCTTCGACTCGTCCCGACGAGCGACGGACTGCAGGCGACGATTTACGAAGTCAAATCCTCGAGTACGCAGAAGGTCCACCATCGGTACCAAGCCGTCATCTATGCCATGCTCCTCGAGCAGTTGCTCAAGGGTGAGGGAATCACAACGGGTGACGACTCTGAACTGATCGATGCCGCTGTCGTAACACCGGAAAACGGGATAGAGGACGGGCCAGAAGACGTTGACGAGTTCGATACGACGCCGTATCGAGTCAAACTCGAACTCAAACTTCAAGAAGGTGGATCGTTTGACCAGACGATTCTGGAGACATTCGTTGACAGCACGCGAAACCGAATCGCTCGCCGGTGTTCGGGGTGTGAGTACGAACAACTGTGCGTGAGCCGCGCTCTTGAAAATCAAGGGCTTGAACTGTTGGGTTTGCAGGCGAGCACCCAAGAAGCTCTCGAGCAGTTGGGCTTTCACGATCTTGAGGACTTTGCGACGCTCTTCGAACAACCAGGTGAGGATGCGAAGCAGTACGACTACGAGGCGCTCAAGCCGGTTGACGAAGAACTGGTGAGAACGGTTCGCCAGGAGGCAGACATTTCGAACCTGCAGAAGCGGGCGCAAATTGCCTATCGGTTTTTAAGCGAAATAGACGACGAGTATGGCCGCGATGGCCCCGATTTCTACCCGAACGCGCTTCAAGGATCCGGTAACAATCTTCCGGAAGACGACCACGGCGTAGTTGACGTCGACTGGACCGATGAGAGCGGCCCAGATTATCCGTCGGAATCGCTCGTCCGGGTATATCTGTACGTTCAACAGGACTTTGCACAGGACCGCGCAACGCTACTGAGCGCGTGCGTGACGAATTCGATGACCGGACAGAGCAGACAAGTAACCGAACTCCCGAACGCTCTGCCAACGACGGCGCGAGAGAAGGACGCGGAAGAGGCTCGGCTGTTCGGTGTTTTCTTCGACGAGCTCGCGGAGGCCATCCAAGACGTGGCCCCTGATCTGACGACCGAACTCGACGTCGAACTGGATCTCGGGTCGGACGACGGCTTCCTTCACCTCTACCTGTACAGCGACCGACAGCGCGAGGCGCTGATGAACGTAATTCGGCGCCATCCGACTGCCGATTGGCGTCGGCCGTTGCGAACACTGCTTGGACTCCGTGCTGGAATCGACCAGAATATGATTTCGGTTCTTCAGGACGACTTCCGACAACGGTGGGCGCTTCGCTTTCCTGGACTAGGGCTTGTTCAGACAGTCGCACAATTCCAGCCGTGGAACGGCGACTGGTTCGACTGGCAGGCGACCCGATCGGACGGTTCGACTGCCAAACTCAACGAGATTTTCGAGACCGATGTATTCGATTCGGCCGTCCGGTATGATAATCCCGACGGATCGATTCGGTTCGACCACGAGCAGCGAGAGCCCGCGTGGACGCCCGACGACGAACGCCTCGCTCGGTGGGTGTACCCAGTTCGAAACCGAGAGACGGACATGATTCCGGTCGAATACATCTGGTCTGTCTTCGACCGACTCGATCCCGACGAGACCGATGACCCTGAACACGCACGCCAGTACTGCTATCGATCCGAGAGCGAAGATGAGCCGATTACCGAGGAGGACCTCGAACTGTTCGCCCAGCAGTTCAGTCGAGCGACCCACCACATCGAGCAGAGCATCCAAGTGAAAGACAGATACGTCCCGAAGGAACCGATCGACCTCTCCGAGTTGTCCCAATTTTCGTTCGCCCACCGAACGTTGGACGAGGCGTGTGTCGAGTACCAGCAACTCGAGTATCACACAATCAAGACGAACCTGGAAAACTACTACTGTCAACCGGCCGAAGAGCGGATCGATTCCGGCAGTTCGGTCGCTCTCGAGTGTACCGCGGTTGATAAAGACCGAAACGTCATCGAAGGGCGATTGCTGGACAGTTCCCTAGAGCCTCACGATTCGTCGGATTCAGGCGTCATCGGCAGCCCCCTGTCTGTGTCAGATCACGACTTCATGGTGCTCACGAAGCTCACCGAGGGCGGTGATCGACCGGAGGACGTTTACAAGGGCGATCCGACAAATATTGCTCACTCGCCGACAGTGATTGTCTCGTCGGTTGACGAAACGAACGGCGACGTTTTGATGACCCTTCCGTTCGAAAGCGGGTGGCCGAACGGAAGCGACGAATATACGACCTGGCACAAGGGGTGGGGAACGGACGACGATGCCCGCGAGGACGACTATACCGTTCACATCGAACCTGGTGACAAATTCATCGTCGATCCGATGATCGATCAGCTCACTCAGGCCCGTGCATACGAGGCGCTTGAGCACGCCATCGATGTCCCAGTCCGGCGCTGGCTGCGCCAAATATACCAGGGCGATCGGGAGACGATCCCGGTCTCGTCGTGGGATCGAACGGCGATCAACGAGTACGTCGACCGAGTGGCCGCCACCGACGGGTTTGAGCGACCGAACAACGAACAGCAAGCGCTGATCGAAGATGTCGATCACGGAATTGTCACGCTGCAAGGCCCGCCAGGAACCGGTAAGACCAAGTACACGGTGGCACCGGCGATTCTTAGTCGGGTCCACGCTGCGATGGAAGCCGGCGACGGAATTCTCGGCGCCGTCTCGGCAGTTTCCCACAGTGCCGTCGACGAAGCTCTCGAAAGCGTGGTCGACCTGTTAGAGGCGAGTCCACCGGGCGAAACCGGCGATGAATTGCAACTGTTCCGGATCTGCTCGAGCGCAACGCAAGGTGTCACCCATTCCAGCGTGCAGAACGTCTACTACAATGATGCCGAAGACAGTACGTTCCGCGACATCTACAACGAGTACCTAGGTCCCGAGACTCCGGACGATGCGAGAGCGTTGTTCTTCGGCCCGCCAGTGTCGATCCGGAGTTTCGTTAACAAACTCCTGCGCACCGTTGACGACGCTGACTACGATACTGTCTCTGAACTGATGGGAGACGGTGAGTCGACGCTGTTCGATCTAGCGGTCGTCGACGAAGCGAGCATGATGGATTTGCCGCTCTGCTTGCTATTCGGGTCGTTCCTCGACGAGGATGGACAGTTCATGCTGGTCGGCGACCATCGGCAGATGCAACCGATTCAGCGCCACGAGTGGGAGGACGAGGATCGGGAACCGATCGAGATCCACGTCCCGTTCCTCTCTGCCCTAGATTTCCTCCGGTATCTTCGGGGTGAGGACGTCGACATCGAGTACTTCGAGTCAGATCCGCCGGGATTGGACGACCCGCAGGAGACGCTCCCCGTGCACAGGCTCCGCCAAACCTACCGATTGCCGCCCGAATCCGCGCGCATGCACACCGACCTCTTCTACGAACAGGACGATATCGAACTGGAAAGTGCAGGTCCGGCCCCGCAACTCAACGTTCCTAAGTTGTCTGCGAACGGGCCAATGGTCGACCTTCTCGATTCGGACGATCGGGTGATTCTGCTGGTCCACGACGAGGCCCAATCCCAGAAATCAAACCCAGTCGAGCAGGCGCTCGTAACTGACATTCTCCAGCCACTGTCGAGAGACCTTTCGGGGAGTGCCGACGACCATAGTGGTGACAGTCTCACCGCCGGTGTCGTCGTCCCGTTCCGTGCTCAGCGGCGTGACGTCGTCGGATCTGTTCCCGACTCCGTACAGGTCGATACCGTCGAGCGTTTCCAGGGAGGCGAACGTGACCTGATGGTTCTCTCGATGACAGCATCCGACCGTGGATACATCAGCCAACTCAGCGAGTTCCTCCTCGAGCCGAACCGGTTCAATGTCGGTGCCAGTCGGATGAAGCGGAAGTTGATCGTCCTGGCATCGGCCAGCCTGTTCGAGGAGTCGAATAACGACGTCGACACCTTCGAGAAACACCAGGCCTGGGTTTCGTTCTACGAGGCCATGGGTGGGCTCGAGGGTGACTACGATGAATACCTCCTGAACGATCTTGTGACCGAGGCAACCCGAACTCGGTATCTCGGCGAAGAGGAACCCGACCGGGTTCGTATTCGGGCATACACCGGATACGATTCATAGTCTTGGATTCGGTAGTCCCAGTCATCGCATCGACCCTATCTATTAGCGCAGTAGTTTGAGACGGGCCAAAAAGACAAGTGCAGGAACGGGCAAACTGCAGATCATCATTCGCCGACTGAATCAAACAACGTACCTCCAGAAACAATGTAGAGGTCGGGACAGGCGTTTCTGAGCTGTGTCTCCATCGACAGGAGCAACCGGTGCTGAGGTACTGATAGTATTGGACAGGTCCGACGTGTCCATCTCATCGTGAGTCAGATGATCCTATCAAACTTGTGTTAAGAATGGGAATTTTAGGGCCTCTGTTGATATTCTTAATTCGTGATTAGTTTCAGAAGTCGTAATGAATACAGGGCGCGAATGTAGCAGAGAATGAGTTTCGAGCACACCAGGATTTATTGTCAGATATAGTGATAACGAGATATGGACTGGGAGAATCCATACCACGAAATTAACAAGGGTTGTCTGTACGAGGAAGACGGCAGAGAACACATGAACTTGGAACAAGACAAGAAACTTGATTCTTTCTTGTTAGGTTGGTCACGTGGAGTCAATCCGGAAGGTGAGGACTATGGAGAACAGGCTTTCGAAGAACTATCTTGGAACAACCTTGGCTATCGCTTTGGATTGTTGTTTGATCAAACATCCAGAGAACTGAAAGAAGAGATGTACTACTGGTGTGTTAAGGAAATGAATGAATAGCAGGAGTCAATGTCACACCGAGCTAATAATTAGCAGGTATATTCCGCGTGATGGACTCATTCTCTGTACTCAGCAGACAACTCCTGTTAGCTATTGAGGATTTTAACAGAACCATTTCAGAGGGAGTAGGCAACAAAACCTAGCAACACGCGAGGAACAACCACAGCGGTACGGAGACGGCATTTTCGGTAACCCCGATGTCGCGCCGTCGCCCAACCACGAGTCCGGTTTCAGCGTCGTACCGATTACAAAACGACTGAATCGCGGCTTCGGGGTGGTGTTGTCGATTGAGGGAGAGTGTAATCGGGATCGGCGTGCCAGCGTCCCCTTCGATAACGTACTCGATCGGTTCCGATCCTCGTTCGTCGTACGCGACGGTTTCAGTATCGTTGTTGTAGTAAAATATGAGTCGGCGGAGATGATCAAAGACGACCGTGGGGATGAGGAGTTGTTCGGCTTCACGGCTGAGTGGAAGTTCGAGATCGATATCAGTGAGTTCAGCGAGGAGAAGTGGGTCCCGAAGCCAGAGTTTTACGGAACGACGACGGCTATAATCGTACTGATACGAAGGCGTCACGAGAAATAGGTCGCCGAGTACTTCGACGTATTTTCTAACAGTCCGGGGATCGCACTCGAGGATGTCACCGAGATCCGTAAATTCGTGTCGGATGCCGACGTTCTCCGACGCAAGGGCAACGAGCGCATGTAAGTCGTCCAGCGTTTCTATCCGCTCGATCCGTGGGACGTCACGGTAGATCGTCAGCTCCGTATCGTGGGCCACCTCAAGCGGTGATCGGTTCCGCGACGACATGGTCACGTACGACATCGCAAGCCGTTGAAGACGTTGCTCCACGTTGTGCGCTGCAACTGGTTCTTGGACTGTTCGAAGCGCCTCAAGAAGCTCGTCAGTGTCGCCGGTCCGGGCCGCTCGAGCAATTTCATCACGGACGGGGTACGTATCGTCCTTCGCGATCGGAAGCGATTTCGTGTCGGACGCAGCGTTGAACGTTTTCTGTGCGTAATCGTAGAATTTTGCAGGGAGTGTAACGTCCTGCGTGGATGGAAAATCGAGTTCGTTGATTCGATCCGGAAGGGCAATCGCTTCCGACGGGACCGTCGCGATCACACTGAGATCGTCATACTGCATTAAGATCCGTTCGACCTGTTCGGCCCAGTCAGCACATGCGTGAACGTCGTCTAGAAGAATGTATCCGTCAGTGTTCGTCGTTGGACGAGTGTACGTGGCGAACTCGGAGACGGCGTCTTCGATCAGCGATCGTCCGATCCGAAACTGCGGTGCACCGAGCGGAAGATAGAGTACATCTCTCGGCGTTGTTACTCCCTCTTCGACGAGTTCGGCTGCGAGCCCCAGGAGAAGTTCAGTTTGACCGCTTCCAGCGGCTCCCGCAATGCCGAAGTATCTGTGCTGCTTGGCGTTCGTAAGTTTGTATGGATGATCGGATCGGCGAAACGTCTCCACTCCGAGTTCACGGGCGATGTCACTTGTTTCCCACCAAGGATTGAAGCGCTGATAATCGATTCTGAATCCAGGTTCACTCATACTATCGGTGGTATTTCGTTGAACAGACTCGTATATAGTACCTAAACGTCTCGAGTAAGTACATTACAACTGCGAAAATAAGAGTTGTACCAGCAGCGGAAGTGCTAAGACGCAATCGATTCTCTCGTCCCGACCTCGCCTATCTTGGCGTAGAAGCGATACGATCACCCCGTGGTGATCGGAAATAGCTACAAAAACATAGTTTCGGCACCGTCGACAGCACAACATTCATAGCGGTGGGTCGTTTAGATTCTATTGGCGCATGAACGCGCCAGGTAACTAATTGGCGAGAAGTAAAACTGCCGTCGGTCGGGCTGTTCCGGGTTTGATCACAATGGAATCAGTGGTCGACGGTAGGTCCCAGACACGTAACGGTGCTCGGGACCCGGTTCCGATCTATTGATCGGAGCCGGTTTTCACGCCTACTACGTCAATAATTAGCGACAGCGACAGCAGTTTGTCGTCTCACTCAATGGACGCCGATGTAGCCACAGCGTCGGCCCGCTGCTCAAATCTCACCGACTGAATTGGTGTTCCATCTCGAGTAAAGTGTCGCTGTAGGAACTCTGAGTAGGTCTCACAGTCGTGTGCATCACGCATCGTGACAAGTTCGCCAAAACGGAATTGACGCCAGCATTTCATGTTGCAGACAGAGACCGGCGTTGGTTCGAGTTCTGATTCCGTGCGTCTGGTTCCGTTCCCGTTTTTTGTCTGTCTACCGGCGTCATCATTCCTGGGTTGATACGGCACAATATCTGTCGCACACGTTTCACAGATAACGTTCGGATGATCAAACGTCGGTGTTGAGAGCGGCTGTCGACAGATGCTACAGTATCGTGCACCGGCCAACTGGGCGTGAGGATCGAGTTCCTCGGATGACCGGTACGTTTGTCGAATTGCGCGAGCGATAGACACTGGCTCGGCATCGGATTCTGTCACCAGTTGCCAATAGTCATCGTATCCCGCATGTTTGAGCGCCAGTCCGACATTCGTTCGAACAGCAACCTTGGGATCTGCCAGAGCATCGATTAGTTCTTCGATCTCCTCCGGCGTGCATGCTGATTGTCGTCGGATCAACTGGCGAAGAGCAGACGCAGCAACCTCACGAACCTCCGAAGATGTGTCAGAAAGCCGTTCAAACAGCATCGATCGGATAGCAGGCGTTTCCTCGAGGTGAGAATTGCTACTAAGACAGGACGTGGCATTACGACGGACCCGCGGATCGTCATCGCGAGCCGCTTCATAAATCGGTTCGAGTTTGGTCTCGAGGACACAAGGTGATTCCTCGCTCACCGCCGACACGGTCGTCATTGCCTGCAGGCGAACCTCAAGAATATCATCGTCGAGACATTGAATGATTGGATCGATATGATCGACGAGAGCCTGGGGATCAGAGTCAGCGATCGTTGCAAGAGCCGATGTGGAAGCGGCTCGAACGTCATCATTCGGATCAGTAAGACAATCGATGATCGTTGGCACGAGCGGGTTTATTGCAGTCGGTGTCTGGTGAGATATCTTATCAACCGTTTGAACGACATTCCTCCGCACGTCGTCGGTGTTGTCCGTAAACGGCGATGGAGTGTGAACGAGGGCGTTTGCCACTGAATCTGGATACTCGCTCGCGAGGTCGTTCAAGACGCGAGCAGCTGAGATTCGAACCGCCCGGTCGGTATCCTCAAGAAGTTCGACGCAGTTGTCGAGGAACGGACGGATCCGTTCCGGGTCGCGCGATGCTAATCGGGATACCAGTTGTAGACCACGCTTCCGAAGGGTCGGATCGGTCGCCGTGATGTACTCTTCAAGTTCGTTGAGTCGAAGTTCGCGTCTCGAGTCTGTGCCCGTTTCACCACATTCCGCTTCCGGAGAGAGCTGATCTCGATGGGAATCAGAGCCATTCGATGAATCATCAGTCATACGCTTCTACCATACTAAGTCCCGGATTCAATATAAAGAAGAAACTATAGCTACCAAACTGACTTGCGGGAAGCAAATTAGATACTGGAGAAACGGATACGCCTTCTACCGTCCGTACCGGGAACTGCCGGTCGAACGACTATCCGTAAAGCAAACACATCTGCAAGACGACGTTAGAACTTACGCAACGGCGTCGATGAACTCTGACTTCCGCTTGCTAATCGTGGTCGCGTTCACGTCGGCCGCACGCCCAAGCTGTTCGAGCGTCGGCCGACCATCGACATCCAGCAGGTCGAAGGAGGCGTGAAGCGCCACGGCAGCGGTCACCTTCGGGTTCGCACCGTTGTATTTCCCTTTCGTCTGCTGGTACGTCTTGAGCAGGCCCTTGACGTGGCGGAGGACATTGTTCGACGCCCCGACATCGTTCGCAATTTTGACCACGTAGTCCTGGGGTCCTGCCGGGACAATCTGTACGTCGTTGAATTCCCGGACAAGGGCCGTTCTCGCGTTGTTAATTTTGTTCTCCTCATCGACCCGTGAGGCCTCAAGGAGCATTTCGGTCGTCACAGGCAGGGTCGTAGGCGAGTCGCGGACGGCGACCAGGAGGCACGCACAGACGAACCCTTCGATAGTGCGGCCCTGAATGAGGTCTGCATCGGAGGCGCGACGGTACAACTGGGCCGCCGCTTCCTGTTCGGGGGCAGGAATGCCGACGGTACTCGAAACCCGCTCAAGTTCGCTCAGTGCGTACCGAAGGGTACCGCCATCGACAGCATTGCCCCAGTGACCGGTCCTCACACGGGTGCGCTGGCTAGCGGAGAGGGTATTGCCGTTGGCATCCCGATTGCCCCAGCCAACGCCGGTTCCGAGACCACGGTCGACTCGGAGAGGCGTCCGACGGCTTCCAGTCTGGCGCTTGCGTTGCCAGTCCGTACTGTCGAATACACGCCGCCGTTGGTAACTGAGAGGAGTATCTTCAAGAAGGAGGTCGCACTCCTTGCAGACGTATTCTGTGGTGGTTTGGCGGGCGGCAGTGGTGCGAGAGCCGCATTCCGGGCACCGTTTTCTGTCCCATTGATGGGACCCATTCTGGCTGCGGCCGCTCTGGTCATCGTTCGATACCCCAGTCTGGGAGTCCGAATCGTTGGCTGACATGGTAACTAATCGGCGAGCGGTTCCGTTTTAGGCGGAACCGGGCGTTACCCAAGTAAGCCCTTTTGGGGCCTGGGTACCTCATCATTGGTTGGCATATATATTAAACCTACCGATTTCGTCGTGGCGATGTAGATTTCTACTCTTCACCAGTCCTCGTCTAGCCTATAAAATAATAGCTTAGAACATAGTGGTGTTCCAAAACAAAGTCGGACGAATCTCAACCGTGTCACGCCGAATTCGGTAGAAACGCTGGAAACCCAACCCGACGCAGAGATAGCTGAAACGCACTGAGATGAGTTACGTTACTCCGATAGATACAGCGGTTGCAGTTGCCGCAAGCCCTAATAGGAACAGAAAACCGTTCGCGATCGGATTGCTCGCCTGGACAAGTGCAAGCGAGTACCGGGCGTCTGAAACGGGACAGAACGGCGCGACTCCGGCCGGGGTCAAACTATCGGCGAGTGGGTGAGCAGTGACGCTGACAAACGCCGCGACGCCCCAGATGGCTGCCAGCTGGGCGAACACGCCGCCGCCGATCGAATAGACGCCACCCGCGACGATGAGCCCGACGACAACCGGAACCCAAAAGCGTGTGACTGGCACTCCTGTGTTTGAGTCCGGGGATTTTCATATTGTAGTCGGGAAGCATTGCAGTCAACAGGACATTCCGACGCCGCTCAGCGCCGATAGTAGGTCTCCCTGCGACGACAGACCGGCGAGGATCGGGGCGTACGCGAAGAGGCTGGCGTCACGGTATCCGTCTCGGTGCACATCTTTTAAGCCGTATCGTGCTCGATCGCGGACGTTATGCTGTCAACTTATTAACTGCTTCCTCAAGGTCCTGCTGAGTGACTGACGCATCGCCGTCACCGTCTCTCGTACGGCGCATAGCGATACGCGCAGTTTCGGTCGCGAGGTGAGCTATGTCACTGGCAACAAAGCTGTCGGTACTCTCGGCAAGCCACCGATCATCGATATCGCCGACCGGTGCATCAAGATGCACGTAGAACAACTCGACACGGGTTGATGCCTCCGGTGGCGGCACTTCGATTTGCTCGCCAAGGCGCCCGGACCGTAGCATCGCATTGTCGATTTCATTCGGCCGGTTCGTCGCCGCCACCACGATCACATCGTGCTCCCCGTCGTTGAGCGTCGTCAACTCCTCAAGGAACTGATTAACCATCTGCCGTTCGCTCTTCGTCTGGTGACCCGACCGATCGGACGCGAGCGCGTCAAGTTCGTCGATGAAAACCAGACACGGTTGGTTCTCCCGCGCCTCAGCGAACAGTCGCTGGACGTTCTCGGCGGCACCGCCAGTCCACTTGCTAACCAGGTCGCTGGCTCTCGCTTCGACGTAATTAATACCGAGCTCCCCCGCAAGCGCTTTGGAAACGTGCGTCTTCCCGGTCCCCGGCGGACCGTAAAGAAGGAAACCGCGTTCGACACCGATTCCGAATTCCTCGTATCGCTTGGGGTTCTCAAGAGGATCAATGACGGTCTCGTGCAATGTCTCTTTCAACTTGTCCATTCCGGCGACGTCCGAGAAATCGATCGATGGTGGTTGCCGGACGAATTCGCCGACGTCGCCGCGTTCGGTTCCAACCTCGTCGATAGCCACGAATACATCGTCGGCCGTGACAATCGTTTCCTCGTCAGTTTGCCGCTCGCGATTCGCCGCCCGCCGAGCTGCACGGCGGACGACTTCGACCACGTCGCTGGCGGAATAGCCGCTCGTTTTGCGGACGAACTTGTCACGAGGAACTGACTCGCTCGGTGCAGTGAGTTCGGACTCGAAAATCTGCCATCGCGCATCACCGTCGGGTTTCGGAAGTTCGATCTTCGCGTCGAATCGTCCTGGCCGGAGAATCGCATCGTCGACGGCGTCGGGCTTGTTCGTCGCACCGACGACGAGGAGTTCGTCGTCAGACTCGATGTTCGAGAGTTCCTGCAGGAGTTGGTTAACCATCTTCTTCTTGTCTTCGTGTTGCTGACCCGACCGATCAGACGCGAGCGCGTCGAGTTCATCGATAAAGACCAGACACGGCTGGTTTGCTCGCGCTTCGGCGAACAGCTGTTTGAGGTTCTCGACACCCTCACCGATCCACTTGCTCTCGATATCACCGACGTCGATTTCGGCGTAGTTAGCCTCGAGCTCACCGGCCAGGCAGCGTGCCGCGTGGGTCTTCCCCGTCCCCGGCGGCCCGTGGAGCAGAATCCCGCTATCGGCGGCGACACTAAACTTCTCAAACACGTCACCCCCTTCGAACGGCTCGATAACGTTCTCACGAAGGCGAGTCTTCAGGTCGTCCATGCCCGCAATATCGTCGAAGTTATTCGTGGGCGGCTCGGTGACGAACCTCGTTTCCGTCTGCCCAGTTTCCTCATTCGACCCTGAACCGTGCTGTGGCGTTTCCTCGGGCGACTGGTGCTGCGGTTCGCCCTGGGAGAGGTGTTCCTGAAGCGCCTGACTCGCTTGCTCGCGGACGTGGGGGTTCTGGTCCTGCGAGAGGTCCTCAAGCATATTGACGGCCCGGTCGCACGGGAGCATCCCCAGTCCGATCGCAGCCGAGTGTCGAACTTCGGGATCTTCGTCGGAGACCGCCGGCGCAATCGCCTTCGCGAACTCGTCTGCTCGGTCGGGTGCGGCGACGCCGAGGTTTCCGAGCACGACCACGAGTTCCGATCGAACCTCAGAATCCTGGGTATTCATCGCCAGTTCAATCGCCTCCGCGTGCTCGAGCACGACGTCGGTGTAATCTCGAGAGAACCACCCGAGGGCTGCAGCGGCGTGTCCCTGCACATGGTGATACTCGTCGTCCAGCAATTCAACGAGTTTGGAGACGATGAGCTCCACATCATCCGGAATCGCCTTGACGACTTTTCCGGGCGCATCTTCCGACGCAAGCGCGATCGTACGAACCGCGTTGTTCCGCGTTTCCTCGTCTCGAGCGTTGAGGTACGAATACGCATCTGCGGCCGCGTCTACGGTCGGCCGCTCCTGCAATTCGTAGGTATGGTAGCGACGTTTAACATCGCTTCGTGCGTTCCAGCCGGCGTATGCCACCATTCCGAGCGCGGCGAGAACACTAAACGTGAGACCAGAGTCGCTATCGATACTAGAAACCGCATCTAGCGGCGTGAGCAAAACCGTGAACGTCAGTCCGAACACGAGGTAGAGCCCGAAAAATCCGAAGAGAGCGACGACGACGTTACTGGCCGTTTTCCACTGGCCGTGCTTGAAGTAACTCTCCCGGAAGGAGTCTCGCATGTAGTTCGTGACGAGCGCGAATCCATTCCCAATTCGTCTAAGAGCTTGTCCACCGGACGATGGATCAAGGAACTTCCCGTTCATCCGATCTATCTGACCGACGGCTTACCTATAAACGACAAAACCAGCCGGCTATCGAGGGTCCCTCGAGGAACAGAAGTACTCCCGTACAGGATACAAAATAGCTCGATAGCACTCTGATCTTATGTACCCACGTCGAGCCTCGGTCGTCTTTTCACCGCTTTGTAAGTACGATCCCGATGAATAAGACCGTCGCCAATACCGTGAGGGTCAAAAGGGCGATCGGGGGAGTCACGCTGGGAAGGGATGGTCCCGTAGTCGGAATCAGTTCGCGTATTTCGGGACCATACCCCTGCGAAAGAATGAGTAAGACGCCAGCAGTCCCGGCGATGAAGCCTCCGAGAACGAGCGCGAGTACGATAGGTTTGATTCGGTCGCTTGAGTATGAACGTGGCAAATCAGAATCGCCGCTGAACGTCTCGACTAGCGATTCACTGCGATCACGTCGATTGGCGTCTGACCGCGCGCTCGCAGCCGTATCTCCGTTCGTCGCCGCTCCCTGTCGGCTACTCGTGCTCGAGGAGTTGTCGGCAGAATCCGAGTCGAGAGGGCGAACACACTCCTTAGGATTGTCGTCCGCCGATCGGCCATCGCGTGCGCCGCCGAACGGTAGCAGGCACCGCCAGAGCGAACTGTCCATTTCGTTCTCTGCGTCAGGAAGCCGATCACTCACTTGCTCCCGAATCGCCTCGTCGTCCAACCCGAACTGGCGAAGGTCGGAGACGACGTCATCTACCGGTTGGATCGCCTCGTCGATTTGTCGCTTGCGGCGGGTGGTTCGCAGTTGGTCAATGAGCTCATCCGTTGATTCGGACCACACGGGACTCTCGAAACTCTCATCGACGACGACGACGTTTTTCGCTCCAAGAGGTGCATCAACGTCGTCGTCAAGTGATGTCGTCTGCCGGCACACCACGAGGGGTTCGCCGGCCGAAAGCGCTCGCTCGAGAGCGGCGAGGGCCACTTCATAGGAGGGCACGCCGCAGCGAGTCGTTTCGGACCGAGAGACAAGCAGATCGAACTCATCCGGTGGGGTGACGTCGTCGTATCGGTCGAGGAACAGGCAGACGTACGCAAGTTGGTCGCGATCGGCAGAACCAAGCTGCAACTCCGTCCCTGCGAGCGCGGACGAGACGTGCTTCTCGAGGTCCGCCACTGAATCGATGGCTGTCGCCTCGACGACCGCGTAGCACGTTTGCGACCGGCTCGTGCCGTCACTCACTCGCACCGAGAGGTATACCCACTCCCCGTCGAAGGCGACGGGCGCTTCGGAAGCGAAGAGTCGGCTCACCGCCGTGATGCGCTCGACTTGCAATTCCGACCCGTCAGCCGGCGAGCGAACGCAGTTCTCGCGGCTGTCGTAGATGTGAACGGGTGGATCGTCCGCTTCATTTGGTTCGTCGTGGGTGGGGTTGTAGTTCGGCATCTAAAGATCCTCCATCAGGCGAGTGAATCCGAAGGGCGTGAGTGGGCCGGACGACCGTCGAACGGGAACACGCTGTCCGTTCTCCGACACGGTCGTTCGGAAGTATACCGGATAGACCTCGTCGACACCCGACCTAGCGAGGAGCGCGTCGGTCATGTCCTGGCGTTTCAGGTCTTCCGTGACAAGTTTCGCGAACCGGTCGAGTTCGGTGCGGTCGTAAATGTCGATGCCGTAGTGATCGCGGTACTCGGTGTCGAGAATGTCCGCTTTCGTCACGACGAACACGATGCGTTTCTCGTCGCCGTACTCAGACAGAATCGAATCGTACGCGACGATATCTGCAAGCGATGACTCCGAAGGAGTTCCCGCAGACATTGAGGCATTTGCGGACTTATCCGCACGATCGGACTCACCGCTTCCCTCGGTGTTGTTCCCCATTTCAGCGAACGAACTCGAAATCCCGCCGTCGGTCGCCACTCGCGATTCGCCGAACAGTTCCTTCGCATCGAGCAGGAACAGCAGCGTATCCGCACGTTCGACGTGGTCCTTCATCCGCTTGACGTCGTCGAGGTTCGACCCCGGAGGCAGATCGCTCCTCGAGAGGTCGTCTACGGAGAGGTCGTTCTCGAGCACGTGGGCGAGTCCAGCCAGGTTTTCCCCGGCGTAATCGAGAGACGTGACTGTCACGTCTCGTGGCAGAACTGAGCCAGACTCACGGATGTACTCGAGCAGTTCTGTGTTTCCGGCGTCGGTACTATCGATATACCAGCCGGCGTCTTCGGCATCCTGAGTCCGAACCCACTGTTCGAGTTCGGTCGCTTTCTCCGTAAGCGCGCTTGAGGCAGAGTGGGTCGTCGCTGCGTCGGTCTGGCGATCTTCGAAGTAGGCGCCGAGCATGAAATACGTCTTTCCGGTCCCGGATGGACCAAGGACGACCGGTGTCGACGACCGGTCGTACCGCACGAAGTTTCGGAGCGACCACGTCAAGCCAGTGATGACGAGCAGGTCGGTGACGAGGTTCTCCAGTCGCACATCCAGGAACCAGTGTGGCTCGGCAGTCACGCCCTCGAGGGTGACATGCAGGGAGGGGTAGACAAACGTCGTCTCAACGAACATCGCGGCGGCACTGAGGACGATCACCCCCGCGGTGAGGCGCGCGCCACGTCGGAACTCGGTTGTAACGGTTCGGTTTCGGTCAACCAGAACGGTTGGGGAGACGAATCCCACGCAGGTGACAACTCCGGCGAGGAACCCGAGTCCGAGCGGAAGCAGGTAGTCGCCGAGCGACTGCATGACAATTTGCGGGATGAATCCCGCGTGCGCTATGAGGGCATAGCCGAACGCGCAAACGCCGGCCAGCAGCAGTGCAGCCTGGGCTTTCTTTTTCCGATCTAACAGGAGTACCCCGAGGAGTCCGAAGAAGGCACCAACGACGAACGCCTGTAGGACAGCCAGCGTCAGCCCGACGGGTTCACCAAGGGTGAGCACCGTCTGCGTAATGTGTCCTGGGTCCCCGCTGTACCATCCGCGCCAGATCAGGTCCGGCAACAGAGCCAGACAGATACCGATGACGATGACGTTGAGCAAGAGCTGTACGAGTTCCTTCCGTTCAGCCGTCGAGAGCCGTGTGTTGGTATTGAACATGAGTGTGGATTAAATCGAAGGTGAATACTGAGAGCTGACCGTCTCAGTACGCGTCGTGCGACTCGTCGAGCGTGGGCCCGGTTCGAGCATCACCGGTCTCGTTTGAGCGTCCGGTATCGGCCGATTCGTCACCACCTCCATCGGTGGTAATCGAAACGGTGTCCGCATCTTCGTCCGCCAGTTCGGTGTCCGTGTCGCCGTCCGAACCCGACTCCGCATCCGCCTCGAGTTCGGTGTCGAAGAGAGTCGTCAAAATCTCCTCACGAACCTCATCCTCAGCGTGCGAACCACGCAAGTAGAAGTCCCGCTCCGCGAGCGACTCCAGATTGATGTGCTCCGTCCGTCGGACGAGTTTGCCCTCCTCGAGTTGGTAGGCGTGGTGGAGTTTCGGAGACGTTCCCGTCGACAGTTCTTCGTACTCCTCGCGGAAGTTTCGGCTCGAGACGACCCGAAGGTTGTCCAAGAAGACGCCGCTGATGAAGGTGTGGACCCCCACGTCCCAATCGGCCCCGATGGGAGTGCCGCGCTCGTCTTCCACTTGGAACACGCCGACGCTGTCGGTGACCGAACCGGGCGAAGAGACGGCGAAGCCCTGATCGATTCGATCGGCAATCTTCGAACTCGTTTCGACGAGTTCGCCCCGGATCGGGGCGACCAAGCCGATGTTGACGTCCGTCCCATAGTAGTTCGCGTTCGTGCCGGTGAGTTGGCGGTGAGCCAGCCCGTGATATTCTGCATCGTGAACGTTCTCAATGACGTCCTCGAGCCCCCCTTCGAACGTCTGGCGCTCGGCGCGCGAGTCAAAGAGGTTGGCCTCCGAGAGTCCGCTCTTGCGAGCGGTTGCCATCAGATTCTGCGGGCGAAGGGTACAGCGGAAGTCGAATCCGTCTTCGGTCCCGAAGGACGTCCCGATCGACTGGTACTCCTCAGCTGCTTCAGCCGCGCGGTCGCGACACGCAATGTAATCGGCGTAGGGCCCGCCCAGAAGCGAGTCGAAAAGAGAGTCGGTCGCTCGGTACGCGTCACGGGTCAACCGCGCCGACCCCAGTTTCTCCTTCGCTTCTGTCAGTTCTTCCTGCAATCCGCCATCGTCGGTCAGCACCTCCTCGAAAACGCGTTCAGCGACGGACACCGGCTCGGTACCGTTTTTTACAGCAGTCCGAATGCGATTAACCTGCTCGTCGACGAGCGTCGGCTGTCCGTCACCGGCAGCCTCGACAGTTCCACCGTCGCTCTCGGGAACGACGACCTGTGCACAGCGGACGATTTCAGCCTGCAACTCCTCGACGCGGGCGGCAACTCGCTCGGCGCGTCCGTCGACGTCGAAGACTACCGAGACGCCGAACTCTTCGGTGGCCGGTTTGATGCTGAATATGTCCGTCTGCTCCAGTTCCTCGTGAAGGTCGCGCAACCGACGAGTCGCATCAATGTCGGCGTGTTTGCTTCTGCCGAAGGATGTCAACCGATCGAGCAGCCCGTCGCTCCCGGTCGCGTTCAGCGACGTCTTTCGGGCGTCAACGAGTTTCGCACAGGCCTCTCGGACGGTATTTCGGTCCACGAGCGTAAAGTCGGAGAAAGCGCCGACCCTGACACGATCCTCGTAGTCAGCAAGTTCGTTGAGCGCCGTCGTCACCTCCGCGTCGGACACATGCTTGAGTTCGTCGGTTGTCTCGGCGCTTTCGACAGCGACGCTGTGCTCGTGCAACGCCTCCCTCAGTGCCGACAGCAGGGTTTTCGCCTCCGCAACGTCGTGGGCTGCCAGTTCCTCACGAGCAGTGACTGTTTCGCTCGTCCAGCGGTCCATTGCCTCTTCGACGGCGTCGGACTGACTCTCGCGGTGTGCTCGAAGCTCTTTCTGGAGCTGTTCGACCGTTTGCTCGTGCCGACGAACCGTTCGTTCGCGGCGCTCGACGTCAAGGTTTGCTCGCGTTGCCGAGAGATCGCGGCGCATCCCGCGACGGAGCGGAACGAAATCGCCGACGGCCGACTTCAGCTGCGTCTGGTCGATCGCCTGCCGACGCACGAGAAGTTCGGCCTGTTCGGCCACTCGCCGAACCCCCGACGCCAAAGTTTCGCCGAGGAGTTCGTCGAGGTCGTCGCGAGCGTCGTGCCGAGCTTCGATCGATCCTGTATAATTTTTAAGTCGGCGAGCGAGGGCGACCGGGTCACCTTCATCGACGTCCCCAAGTGCGCTCTCGTAGGCATCAACGAACCGGGCTGCCGACGCGTACTCGAGTTCGTCGAACAGTTCCTCGGTCGCGAGCCCATGAAGTTCTTCGAGGCGTTCTCGGAGGGCCTCGATGGACTCGTCAGGAATGTTCCCGACATCGGGGTCGGCTTCGACGGTCGCGAGGTCAGCAACGCCCAATTCACGGTAAAGTTCGCGCAGTTCGTCGACGACCTGTCGCTCGATTTCGGCGGCTTCACACCGTGCCTCGAGGCGCGTCTCCATCGCAGACCGGGCTTCATCAATCGCCTCGACGTTATACGAAATTACCTGTGGCACGGCGACCGTGAACGGCGCGAACGAGTACGTCCGATTGAACTGTTCCTCGCCGGTTGCCGCGTAGTAGGACACGACCGACTGACAGAACGCCTCGTCGAACTCCTCGAGCCCGTCGGCATCGAGCTGGTTCCCCTCTTTCCCCTCGTAATCGGAGGGATCGAGATGGTAAAGAACGACGTCTTCCAGCGGGTCAGTTTCCGAAAGACGCATCGCCTCGAGCTCGCACAACGTCGCGTACGCGTTGGCGTGAACACCGTCGCTGTCTTCCGTCGAGCTGGGCAGGACGCCGAAGACGACGAGTTCGTTGTTCGGGTTGCTCTCGGTAAGCGACCGAATGACATCGAAGAGCATCCCCGAACCACTGCCGCCGCCGAGTCCGACGAAAATCGCGACCTTGCACGGCCGTGTCGTCTCGAGCGCTGAAGACACTTCATTTCGACTGGCCATCGCTCGGTAGAGCGTCGCTTTCGCGAGTCCACGCTGGCGGTGGACCCCTTTCGCGAAGTTGAGGTTCTCGTCGACATCCGCTCGCTCGAGCCACCAGTCGTCCGGGTCCATCCCGTTTGCCTCGGCGATCGCTTCGACCTCCTGATCGCCGGTCAGGACCGTTGCATTCATCATGTTCATGTTGCGCGAGACCAGAACCGGGTCAATCGTCACGTCACCCGGACGCGTATCGTGCTCGCCGTGGTACCTGTCTTTGAGTTCGTCCCGGCGGCGCCGAATGTCCTCGATTCGTGCCTGCTTTCGATTCATCTCCTCGGTCGCCGTGTCCAGCAGTCGAACGGTAACGTCCTCGGGTCGAGACGAGCGCGGACGAACGATCCGGTCGAGAATCCAGTCCTGCTCGAGAAACTGGAGCGCGAGTTCGGTACCACCGCCGCCGAGGCCATACACCACATCGGGTGCGAAGTCGTTCGTCGTCACACCCACTCGAAGGGACAAGTGCGGTATAAACCAGAAAGAGATATTCATCATAGAATGTATTCCTTTATCGGTTGAAATTCTCGGGGACGAACCTGAGAACCGAAATCTCGCCGCTTGATAGTCCGATAGTGAAGTTCGAGACTCCAGTACGAGAACCGGCTCGGAGTCAAGTATGAGGCACTCGGACATCAACTGCTGTGGTATCGACAACAACCAAACTGTTCGATCACTCCGCCACCCGCACCGTATCGGTGGTATCGGTTGGCCAGATGTTACGTCCGGCCGTACGACGGTCAGTTGGAGCGGTTGCTTCTCACAAATCTCATCCGCTAACGGACGCTTTGCTCTGATTCGCTTTCATTTCGGATTTATGCCCGTTCAGGTCCCTTGAGATATCTGTGGCGAAAAACGAACTCGATGAACGGCTTGCCGAAGTACGGCTCGGCGAAGAGGTAGCGTTGATCGTCAAGCCAAACGATGACGAGGACCGGCGAATCGATATCGACGCAACCGCAACCATGATCGGTGATCCGTTCGTGTTCGAGCTGTCGAATATGGCCTCGACTGGTTCAGATTTCGCCAGTTCGATGGCCTGCTCGGAAAATCCTCCCGGACCCGCCGACGCCGCCGAGTTCGAGGTATACGTGGTCAGACGCATCGACGGCTGCTTTTCTGTTTGCCGAGACGGAACCCTGTTTGGCGAACTGCGATCGATCGTCCGCCAGCCCTGACTTGTACCGATCGTCAGTTTCGAATTCCATCACAATACATGTTTGAAGACTGTAACTCAATCGCAGAGATTCGATCGCGAGTACGCGAAGGTCCGTTTCACGACGATGCGAGTGAGGTTCTCAGAGAGGGACAACCGGCTGCTGACACCGATGCTGTCGACAATAGCGAGGATCGAACGCAATCGTACGTCGATCCTGCATGGACAGATCGTGAACTCGAGGACCTGACGAACCAGGACTGGTTGCTCATCGCAGAACTCCTGAGTAAAAGCACCAGGGACCCCCACTTCGCCGGACTCGTCGGCGACGCTCGCGGTCGCGCCGGTTCGCTTGCGCGGTGGGCGCTCGCCACCACCACCTCGGACGTCCCCTCTAGGGATATCAATGTCGGCTGGCGACTCGAGGCGGCACCCGAACCGGACGAGTACTGGTTCTTCACGCACTCGTCGGGATACGTTCCTGATTTGCCGATGGAAGAAGAGATTCGCCGATCGAAACACAAACTCGAACGACCGATCTTTCTGAACACTCTTCTTCCAACGACGCCCAAGTCTGGTCCGTTCGAACAAGATTATCTGCTCGTCGCTGGTGTCCTTCTCGAGCACTTCAGCCACCCGTTTCCACTCAGCGCGTACTGTTCGCCGGTGTGGCGGGCTCTCGAGTTGACGTCGGTGTTCGTTCGGGCAGCAGACGCTCCTGCGGGAGACCTACATGATGCAACGGACAGCGAGTGGTATCGGCGCACGCATCCCGGCGAAGCCCCATGGAACCGACTCACAGAGTGAGTGAAGCGTAGCGACTGATAGCGGTCCGTGACCGATATGTCCCCGTTCTTCTGGTGCCGGCGAACCTCGAGTGACTCGTTATTGGATTGCGGTCCGATGTGTAAGTTGAATTGATTGTTGATTGTATCGCTGAATTCGCGCACCTAGGCTTGGCCTCGGACAGATTGATTGGTGGACGGTTCACTGACAGACCGACGCAGATACCGAGAAACTGCATCCCACGTCACGGTTCTGAACTCTTCTGATGATGGCTTGTCGCCAGACGGACGAGTCAGATACACGTAGTGCTGGTTTGCTTTGGGATACTCGTGAATATACTCTTCACCGACCGAATCCGATTATGTGCACTTGATAATCTGGTCCGTTCCTTCGGACGCCCAGACCTTCATTTCGATACAGATGAACCACTGCCCGGAATCTCTGATGACCAGATCAACTTCGCCATCGTCCATGAAGACCTGATCCTCAACTTGGACTGTATCGTTGCGCCACACTGGGACCGCATTGATAACACCTTCGTCGCATAGTGCCACGAGAAGGTACCGCAGAACGTCATTGTTCAATCCGTGTCTTTCCGACAGATCAGGTAAATACCGAAGTATCCGATTCCACACAACTTCCTGGTCGGCACGATGTGCCAGTGACAGTAGCGTCTTCTGTGACCGCTCCAACGAGAGAAGAGACTCAACCTCGCTCCGGAACAAAGACAGATATTCTCTGAGTTGACTCTCCATCGAATAGACACTTCGATCCAATTTATAAAATACGTTAGTTAACGGGGAATTCAAAATCGGACATTCAATTTCTTCTTGTGATTTTACGTTATTCCCCTTTTCTATTTTGAGTCCATATCAACCTAAATGACTGTGATTGATCCGTAGGAACTTATGAACTATCTTCGTGAAAATGCACAGTAGCTTTCGACCTCAACTCTACTTAGACTCTCATTTTCGTCATATGAGCATCTGCTGAGGTTTTGTTTTCCCAAAATAGCGAAACCATTGATAGGACAGATCAATCCTCGAAACGCCATAACCCAACTTGTTGTTCGCTTCCAACGAGACCACCACGAGACCCACCTAACCGCCGAATATAGGTTTGATACGAGTACGTGCCGTGCTGCTGGAGTTTCTCCACTGAAAGAGACCACCAGTCATCGGTCGCTGAGAACACCGGTTTGTCTGTCTTGGACTCGGTTTCCGAGTACGTCTCGTCAAGTAGCGCGACCCGCCAGAGGTCGGCGATCAGGAAGTCCTCGGGAACTCGAACAGAGGGATCGAATTCAGCGGTTTCCAATGCGGCTTCCCACGATCCGAAGCGTTGCTGGTAGGCTCGTGAGTCGAACCGACTGTGTTCGTCAAGGTCGTCTTGGTAGGGCCGCCGGTCGAGCTGGTTCGCTACTCGCCACAGTTCGCGGCATAGTTCGGCGTCAGGAAACGCTGCTTCAAGCGCGGTGGTCCAGTTCCCGAACCGGGAAATGTAGGTCTGTGGATGCGGCGAGATTTCCGGGTCGTGCTCGTCGTTGTATTCTTTGAGATTAGTGATCGTCGGGATCTTCTGGCACGTGTTGTTCACTGCTCGTAGATGCTCAATGAGCGCGGTCTCCGTGTAGCCGCGGGTGTGAGTTGTCTCGCCGTCGTGTGTCCCCATCGAACGGTTCTTATTATTTCTTCGATATAAAATTAGGTGGGATGCTCATCTGAAACGCTGATGTTTATTACGGAGGTCGTGACTGGGCAGATGTTATGTCGTACATTGTACCCGCGCAGCGGCCGCGCTGTGCTTCGACTGTTCGTGCTACGCCCGTGACGGAATCACACCGTTCCCTCCGGCGTGACTGAATCATGACCGGAGACAACATCATCGATTGGCCGATTGGGTTCACGTTGATCGACGCTGAGATTGAGTGTCGCCCGATCGATGTCAAGATGTTAGCGAAGGCGATGTTGCCAGACTCAGCTGCGATTCTCGGTGTGACCGACGCCGGTGTTTGGATCCGGTCGGTGGCGGATCGTCAGGGAACGCATGCTCATTGTCCTGCAGAAGCATTCCCAGAGTTCGAGTGTTCGACCGCTGGTGCTGTCGCGGTGTACCCGTCGCAGGTCGCTACTCTTCAATCCGCTACACTTTCTACTGACCCTGGGCACGTGTCGGTTTCACTTCACGGCGAGCGGATGACTATGGAAGCAAACAGGTTTGGTGGTACTGTGCCGACTGTGATCCCGGGTCGAGACGCTGGCTGGCATCAAAAAATTGCTGACCTTGATTTTCGTTCAATTCACGATCGGCATACTGCTGACGCCCGCGTCGTTGACTCGCAGTTTGAAGATTTCCTTGACTGGGAAGCAGACTATCCTGAGACGGAGATTACACTCACTCCGGACGGAGCGTCAATTATGACCGCATTCGGAGACGCACATTGGCCATGGGCCGAAAATGCTGGCTCCGGAGAAGCAACCTATCGCGGGCGAGAATTTCTCAAAGTGTTCGATCAGTTCTACCCGGTTGAGTCCACTCCGCGTTTCGCATGGGGTGATGACGAGACAGTCGCAATGATATTTCGCCGTGATGGCTGGCTCACAATCGGTTACGTGACCGCGTTACGAGAGTCCTCATCCGACACGTCTTGGGGTCAAGGCGAGTCCGCTACTGTAACACGACGCTGCCCAGAATGCGGAAGCCGACTTGAACGGAACTCCTCAACCGGGAATTGGAAGTGCCCGTATCCGATGTGTGGTTATCGGTCGATCACGCTAGAATGAGAGCTTAGTTGACTAGCGACCAGTTCATCACGATTGCGTGAAACATTTTTTAAGCACCAGCATCCGGGTAGTCGTGCCAGAGTCGGACTTTGGCACAGAGATCGACGAGCGGTTGGATCTGTTGCGGGCAGAATTCTAGATTCATGGTTTCCGTTGTACTGCTCACCTCGACGGTAACCGTCTCGGTTCCTGTTTGCGAAATTGCGTACGAGAGCGTTTTGAGGTTGGGTTCGGCTGGCTGGTTCACTTCTTGTTCTTTCGGTGTCGAGGTGCGAGTACACTCTAACGTATAGCACAATTCCAGCACGCACTCGGTGAATGTTCTATAGGTATTCCTATAGTAAGAGTGGTCTTCAAGAAAATAGTATACAGATACGCTGAAATCCTATTTACGACCGGGTCAAAGCACTTTATTCAGAAGACGCTCCAAACTTGACTCGATGGCTTGGGTGTAGTCCTCGTAGCCAACTTGCTTAGTTTCAGATTCAGAAAGACCACCAGATTTCACATCCACTGACCCCGCAAGCAGCCTCCCTCTGTCTTCCCAATTATCAGTGTATTTGTACGCACGTTCGAGAGAACCACTATCTGGATAAAGAAGGATACCAGGCGTACCGTTGTGTGCCTGATACGCTGCCATCTGGTAGAGATCGTTACGGGAGGGTGATGAATCAGTCTTCCATTTTGCGTCACCAACGAGAAGTACTTCCTCAGAATTGTCACGATTTCGAAGAATCAGATCGGGTTCAAGGCTACGTGACTCAGATCTGTCTACTGTCTGAATGAATGTCCCAAGATCATTTTCGGTAACCTGGATGTCTTCAGTCGGCAAGACCTCCCGCGCAGCAGTGATGATAACTGACTCGAAGAGTGTCGGCATATTAAATACGAGTGATGGGAACGGTTCTTCCGGACGTTCAACTCCGCTAATGAATTCCTCAGCCAGAATGAGTTTCGCTAGGGGGAGAATACGCTTGTAGTGGCTGTCCAAGTGTGTGACCTCGAGATTATCGAACAGTCGCTTCGTGACCGATCGTTCCGAAACTTGCTGTCGAAGCATTTCGCGATGGTGCAAAAGGTCTGATTGTAACGGCGAAGGTGCTAACCATCTGCACAGCTTGGTCGTCGCTGCGAGGACGAGCTGATTGAGTGGTGTATCGTGTGTGAGTTCAGAGTAGCGACACTCAAATCTTGTTGGCTGCGGTCCTTGCTGTTGCAGCTGTTTGTGGACCTGAAGCTGTCCCCGTAGGTGCTTTTCATCGGTCTCCTTTGCACGGTACTCCTGCTGCAATCCTCGTCTGATGACTCGCTGGAGTTCACTCAGGTACAACTGTGCTAACACTTGTTTGAGATCTGAACCAGACTCGAACCCTGCGTCCTCAGTATCGTACACCAACTCCTCGTCGATATGTTCAGTATAGGCCAGCAGATAGAGCAATTCGCAGTCTACCTTCGGCTGGATGGACAGCGTCGCACCGCTTGGTAAGCCAATGATCCCGACATAATTGTTGACGACGATATGAGCACTATTACCGCTGTTTGAGATCTTGATCTCGTCCCATTCTGAGCGCAGATACTCGATATCCTGACGTTCTAACTCGCAATGATGGTCTTCTCCTTCAGTAATAGGAATTGTGTCACCACTGGTCTTGAGTTGCGAGCGCCCGTCATTCCGATATGAGGACTTTCGATCAGCTCTTGAGTCGTCAATCCGCTTGCTCATTGTGAGTTGAACATGTGATCACTGACAAACTGCCCGAGCGCCTTCTCGAGATCAGTCGCCTCCAAGTCAGCAACTTCCTGTCGATCCAACTCGAAGAGGCTGGAGTCAATAACGGTCTCACTAGCTGCCGTATCATCGATTTCGAACACTTCTCGTCGTAGTCGATCGAAATCACCGAAATAGTACTCCTCGAGCAACGGTAGGATATCGTACTGCCAGGCAGACACCAGATCATCAATCGATTCAATCCCGAGCAAGTATGAGTGGCCGATCTGCTTGCCCTTGTTGAGATCACTGGCAGCCAAGATATTCTCATTTATCGCCTTCAGTGCCTGCACTGAGAGTGCAAGAAGCGGCATATACGTGTCTTTCTCGTTTCCAACTGCAGACTGTCCGTACTCGATAACAGATGCTGCCAGCGATTCGATCTCGTCCTGATCATCGAACTCGTACTCCTTGTGGAAGACATCATAATCCGGCGGGAACGAATTGAAGGCAAAGCGTCGGCGAAGTGCTGCATCAACCAGCGCAATCGACCGGTCCGCCGTATTCATCGTTCCAATAATAAACAAATTCGGCGGGATCTCAACGAGATCCCCCGTGTGGGCCCATCGAACTGTGACTGCCTCTTCCTGATCCAGACGCTTGTCCATCTCTAATTGAGTGATTGCTTCGCCGAAGATCTGGGAGAGGTTGCCGCGATTGATCTCGTCGATGAGAAGCACATATCGAGGAGCATCCTCGAGTGTTCCAGCCCTGAGATACGCCTCTCGAGCCTGTTGAACCATCTCTTTGAACGTCCCGTCCTCATACTCGTACTCAACCAGACTTTCATCAGTAGCGTTGGCTGTCAGGCCTTCCATGAAGTCTTCGTATGAATAGGAGGGATGGAACGTTACAGTCTGGAACTGTGTTGTTAGCGGACGCTCAGATTTCTCGTGAATCCACCACCGAGCAAACCGTGCCGCCGTGAAGGTCTTCCCTGTTCCTGGAGGGCCGTGTAAGACGATCTGCCCGTTCCGATTCAGTTGCTTGGCCAGTTCCTCGCTTTTGTCTGGCTTAGTTTGAGCTGGGCCAAGCATTCCGGGCAGCGATTCGTTCGGAACTACCTCCGACAGTTGGGGAGCAAGTCGCTGAATCATCGGCGGGACGAACTCGTCGATTTCGTCGTAAGCCGTGGAAAGGTTTGTGTAGGTGCCTGCTGCGAGTGATCTATTCTGCCCCATCGTTTCGTTGGCAAGGTCAGAGACGCTGCTCCACTGGACAAGATTGGCGCTCAGTGGTTCAAACTCACTAATGATGGAGTCGTCATTAAGAGCGAACACTGGCGTCTCAAAATCGATTTCGGAGATTTCACTTGTAACGTAGAACTCATCAAAGTGTATTAGATACGGATATACGACATCATCCGCTTCGTCACACCACCACCGCTCGGATTTCGTCGACTTTTCACCAACGATTCCGACTCCGAAGAAGCCATAGTTTGAGAGTGAGGTGCCGCCAGCTACGTTCTCTTCTTCTTTTTTGACATGGAAGAACACTATGTCCCCTTCTGCGGTGTTATGCCAGTCGCTCTGGTCTTCATCAGTTCTCTCGAGAGGTACTGCCCCTCGGCGGATAATAGTCAACCAGTCACTAGGGTTAGTGCAAAATCGCCAGACAGAGGCACTCTCCTGACCGTTGTAATGGTCCAGAACCGGATGAGACTCGAACGCCATTATATCTGCCTTTTCGAGAAGATGTTCTCCCACTTGCCGAGGAAGGTTGAATAGGTACCCCTGGTTGATTCCCTCATCGTGGAGTGGGTAATATTTTATCTGATCTTTGTATTCCATGAGGGGTCCAAAGACCTCTGCAAGAGAGAGTGGCTCATCAAAACGGGTAAGCGAAACATCGGCCCGACAATAGTCTTCGCCGTCGATGGTTACCTGTCTCGCTGTATCAATAATTTCCGAGTAGCCGATAATCTGGCCCTTGACGTGGTTGAAGACCACATCGCCTTCCTCGAGTTTGCCAACATCGTGTCCCGGATTGTCATCCGCTGGTGCCTGAAGATATTCTCCTTCAATCTCCTCGCGACTATTCTTTTGGTTGACCCAATAATATGGAGCTGTGTTCGATGTTGCCGCACAAGGTTCTGCCACCTCTACCGGAAGTTCGAAGTCGGACTCCGAGCCAGCATGCCTGTTAAATACTGCATCTGCAATTTCCAGCTCAGTTGCCCAGTCCGGCACTTCCTCGTCGAAATGGGCCTCGAAGATATCTTGGAAATTGGTCTCGTCAATGGCATTCCAGACGTTATCAACAAATTCATCGTACTGGTTCGCTGATGCCATACTCGGATCCGCTGGTGTTTTGCAGTTGAGCGCATCCATCCCAGAGATGGATCGGGCGTTTAAGATGGCGAACTCCGCTGGTTCAATCGCTCGCAAAATCTCCGA
The DNA here is from genome assembly GCF_041821125.1 of Natronorubrum sp. A-ect3. NCBI lineage: Archaea > Methanobacteriati > Methanobacteriota > Halobacteria > Halobacteriales > Natrialbaceae > Natronorubrum > Natronorubrum sp. A-ect3. Next base: position 110,202 of record NZ_JBGUBB010000003.1, read on the forward strand.
TGCTATGGGACATCTGAATCCATCGAGATCTAAGACCTGCTTAATCGACCCGCTCTTTGCGGCGCTGTTAAAGACGTTAGCGACTTCCTTTGGGGTCTGTGACTCAAACACCCGACCGACGTATGCACTGTGATTCGTCCCACGTGTTCCCCAGAAATGTTCAGGATCAACTAGGTCAGCGAACGAATTCTCTGATGGATCTTTGAGAAACTTTGATGCTTTTTTGCGTTTGGTAGCAACCATCCACCAGTAGGATGATTCGTCACCGTATTCAACTCCACTAACAAGTTCAAACTCTTGTTTTAGACGCGCCTCTGCATCCTCGTCTAGTTCTTTTCGATCTAACAATTCGGCGATGTATTTCTCTTTGTACTCTGGCTTAAGATTGTGAATAGCCCCCTGGATGTTCGCCGTAACGGTCTGGACAGATGTATCGAAATACTCGGCAAGTTCATTCCAGTCTTCGTCGTAAGCCGATTCCAGTTCTCGCCGAATTGGATCGCAGTAGATGATATTATCATAGTCAGCGTCATCCCAGAGGCTGCGTTCTTGGCGTGATCCGATCTCTGCAATGTTGTTGACTTGCCAGATTCCAGCAACGCCATCGTCGTTGCGTGCCAGGACAAGGTCGCCAGCTTCCATGTCATCGACCGGCGCTGGTGCTCCTACTCTTGTGGCCTGGACTGGTTTTCCAACATTCTCTTCCCCGTGAACAGCGCCATCTTCTGGGCCACGAACACACTGTCTCCAGTTTTCATTCCCGATATTGAATATCCAAGTGTTAGTGTGTCTAACCATCTTACCAGATGTCTCTTGGTCAGTTATTTAAAGATGAAGAAACAAATCATGGTCCGTTCTAAGTTACAAGTTCCGTATATGATTGAGGCAATAACCAGAACTAATTCTTTATTACGTTCCAGTATTATGCTCATCTGTGAACGAAGATAAATGGAGAGAATATCGTGACGAGCACGTTCAGCATCTAAAAGAAAGAGGTATTACGAGTGCCTATGACTACGTCGAGCAATTCAGTTCAGAGGATCTTGATACCGATAGAATGGAAGAGACGCGAAAAGCACTGAATGAAATGACGAACAGTGGTTTGGAAGGTCTTCGAGGATTCTGCCGGGTATACCCTCGAAATGATCAAGATGTGATGTTTATCAACTCTAATCCGAAACTCAATGTGGGAGAAAACTTCGTTGAGAAGGATAATTATCTTCTCAGTGTGACTGATCAATTCAAATATCGAGAGGCGATCTCGGTGGCTGGAGGGATTGAATGGCTAACGGACGACTATTACTTTTGGAACTGGATAAAAATACTTGGATCATTGCCGGGCGTTTCACCTCCGTGGGAACGCCGTAACTCTTCTACATCAGTGAGGGACTGGATTAAGTCTGACCGCCTACAGAATGTTTACTACACAAATTGGTACAAGTTTGCAAGTCAGAAAGAAGAATACTATACAGATAGTAGGGACGATGGGCCAGTGGATTGGGAATATAATACGGATTTGGCTTCTGAGATGCTCGATGCTGAGATCAGAACAGTAGATCCAGATGTTATCGTAGCGTTTGGTAGACAAGTATGGAGAGAGATGTTTAAGGGAAATGTTGAATCGCAATATCTCGGTGAAGGGTATTCAGCAACTGGAGATGAAGGTTCACTTTACAAAGTCCATGGATTTCCTTTTAGATCGGAAGAATACCAAGCAAGGGTTCTTCCACTATATCATCCTGCTGGATGGACCCATCGAGTATACAAAGACTTCCCAAGAGAATCTCGAAGCGTCTCCGAAGAGGATCAGGAGCGGCGGGAAATGGCTGTGAAAATCGACGGCAAATAAAGTAACGGTACTGCGACGAACTTTTGATTGTTATTCTGCTCTCGGCATATGCCATTGAGAGCGATAACTAATGATCGACGCTTAGGACAGACACAGCAATTATCACTATCCGTTCGAGATCACAGACTGTCAGGTACAACGATGGAAACAGAGATTTTCCTCACTCCATGTAGCAAGCAGGGTGGCAATTCCAGAGCGGACAGAAACCACCGTCAGTCGGATTGTTCGAAACACTGCGCTGGCAAAGGCCCTCAAAGAAGACTACAGTTACAAGTGCCAGATCTGTGGGGAAACTCGACAGCGGACGATATCGGATAAGTATGCTGAAGCGATCACATCAAGCCACTTGGTGGCTCGGACCCGGGTCCAGACTCCGAAGAGAATATTCTGGTGCTTTGCCCAAACCATCACTCAGACTTCGATTATGGAATGCTCGAGGTTGACCCAGACACATTGACAGTCTCTCACGCCTACGACACAGACGTTGATGGGGTCAGACTCCATGTTCGTGATGATCACAACCTCTCGAGTTCTTATCTTGCCCATCATAATAACGAGATCTCGAATTTATGAGAATTAATTGAATCGTTAGATACGACAATTCAGTTTAAAAAAGATTATCCGTCTTCACCCACCGTCTAGCCGAAGGTGACGGTGTATGGAAATGATATTATATCACTGAGTTAGAAGATCTGTGTATGACTAATCCGGGGAACGTTTTCCTCGCACCCTGTAGCCGAGAACAGAAAGAGGGGACATACAGACACTTTCGCGATACTGTTTTGGATGGTATCGATCCAACTGCGTATCCCGAGGTTCCCGATTTTGACCGTGAACAGATCGGTGTTTGGGGCGTCGTGAGTGGAAACAAATCAGCGTGGGACCAAATGAAAAGTGGCGACGTGCTTCTATTCTATACAAAACGGAAGTCCTACACGCACGCTGCAACGGTGCTATCAACACAAAAAAGCGATACGCTTGCCCAGAAACTCTGGACCCCATACGATGAAGGAAGGCGTGTAGAGGACCTCACTGAGGGATGGCCATACATCATCTACCTCACTAACATCGAACGAGTCGGCATCCACTCGGAAGCCTTGCACGAGGATATCGGCTGGCAGACGTTCTACCCTCAGAGTTTTACACGTGTTATTGAAAAACGAAAGGACCGGTTGGTGTCGAAATACGGGAGTCTCACCGAAGCACTACGACAACACGCTAAGAACGACCTGGGAGAAGCACCTGAAGAGATCAGTTCCGAGACTGAAAAACTGTTATCGGAGCCGGAACGTGAGCCACCAGAACTGACCGAGCCAAAGACCGAATACACAGAAACGACACGCCGGGTCCGCTCCTCTGCGTTCCGGAAAGCCATTCTCGAAGCGTACGACGAGACATGTGCCGTCTGTGAATCGCAACGACGATCACCGGCGGGGAATCCAGAAGTTGAAGCAGCCCACATATATCCGAAGAGTGAGGGTGGAAGCGACGACGTCCGAAATGGGCTTGCGCTCTGTAAGTTTCACCACTGGGCGTTCGACAACGGTTGGATCTCAGTGACCGATGACCACGAGATCGTTGTTCGTGATAAGCCAGGTACGGAAGCGTACAACGAGCTCGTTACATTCGATGGAACGGCGCTCTCGCTTCCGCAAGATCCCAACCATTACCCACACCAGATCTTTCTACAGATGCATCGTCAACTCCACGGCTTTGAGCAAAATGACGCCGAAGAGATGATGAAAACGAGTTAGTGCTGCCAGTTACGCAAGTCACGAGCGATTGCATCTGCCGTATCAGGATCAAAGCGAGTTTCGTTCTGTGTGAGCTTGTCTGCGATCGCATCCTCAACGTCGATGTTCAGTTCATTGGCCATACTCAGGCAGTAAATCATCACATCGGCTAGTTCTTCTCGAGACCGTTCTCGGAGGTTGTCGTCCTCGAGAATACGATCTACGGAAACGTTATCATGCCACTGATAGAGTTCAGCCAGCTCACTCGCCTCGACCGAGATAGCCATCGCGAGGTTCTTCGGGGTGTGAAACTCTTCCCACTCTCGTTCGCCAATGAACTCGAGATATCGTTCTTGTAGTTCGTTGATGTCTTCGGACATGTATCTGCCATCAAAACGCAGTCTAAAGAAAATATACGTCTCGTGTTTCGAAAGAACAGTTCAGGCTACAGTTCCGTGCGTTGTCGAAGTGCATCTTCAATCTCAAGACCGTGGCTCGCGGCGATGTCGCTGGCCAGCACCCACGCCCGACACGCGCGTTCGGGCTGTTCGTTTCGCCGTCGCCAGTGGTAGTCGACGAGTGCCTCGAGGACGAGCAGATCTTCTTGAGGAGTACGGTTGGACATCAACGCTGCTGGCCGCGGCTTCAAATAAAAAGCCTCGCCTGTTTTATCACTGAGTTAGTGAGCAGTTGCAGTCGTCAGAACGCCCTCGACGTCTCAAGGTACGCTGGGTTGAACTCGAGATCAGCATAGTAGAATGTCGTGACCTGCCCGGAATAGACATTTGTGCTCGGTGACGAAGGTACTGTTTGGCGACACCACAAGTACCACGATTTTGACGGCAAAGTAGCCTCACGAGTCGGCATTACGGGGGGTTCGCTTCAAGCGCGTTGATACTCCGACCGTCTCTGGCATGCATCTAGCTGTGCTGGCGGAGGTAGAACAATGATTAGTGCGCTACTATCATCCAAGGGACGCCTCGTTGCCGAGTGCGAATACTGCGGCGTCGTCTGTGATTGGTCGGGTGACGACGGAGACGGATTGACGGTCGCCGATAACAAGGAATTATCGAACGTGTCAGATGGTTGGACGCGTATAAGTATCGAAGCAGTGACAGCGAGGATTGGGACAAGTTGGCAGCGGTTGAATTCAGCGACCTCGAGTTACCATTTCGAGGTGACAATGGATGATCTGGAAGCGATCCACCAGTTCGAGGAGATTGCCGGCGATATGGATGTTGTCACAAGCGAGCATCCGACCTGTACGACTACTGATTGATCAACACCTTTGAACGTGAATATGCAAGTCTGTTTGTCACGTGTGTCCTAGCCAATGGGTCCGAAAGACATTCAAATCACCAGCGCTGTGCCAATCGTCGACCCTCGGGGGGTAGCAGATTATTGACCGCCGACGGAAATCACTTTGTGTAATCCGATAGTAGTGGCGCTCAGTGCTGGGATTCCGGCATGGTTACAGACGAACCCTTGTGGGGTTGAAGCGTTACGTTCTTTGCATTTCCAGAAGCTAACGATGCTGTCGCAGGACGCCGAAAACCCGAGAAAGGATTGAAACATCGAGAACCTCGACCCGTACATTGGCGAGTATATCGGGTCGCAGGACACCGAAAACCAGAGAAGAGATTGTGATTTGGATACTCCTCAAGGTGAGCGTGATCGAAGCCGTCGACCTGCTCGAAGTCCCCGTGCTCCACAGAACTTGTCAAAGGTGGTGGATTGAATAGAGAAACCGGGTTACGGAAACAGCCGAAATGAACATAAGATCTCCGCGGCCTCTACTTCGACGCTGTCAATTCCGTGATCTAGTCCTCACTCTCGAGTGACTCGTCAGCCGTCCATTCAATGATCTCTCCATCGCCAATATCCAGTTCCTTTTCCAGTTCTGCAAGAAGGCGCGTTCCTTCGGTGTGAAGCTCGTTTGCTCGCTCGAGGGAGAGTTCACCGTCCTCGAGTTGGGCGATAATCTCCTCGAGTCGGTTCGTCTTGTCTGAAATCGATGCATCGGCCGGTATCTCTGAACTGTCACTCATAGTATTTCCATCACTGTCTCAAAGGAGGATGTAGCCGAGCAACACCACCAGCAGGATGACAAGCATCACGATGATGATGCGCTGTAACCGCTGGGACTGTTCGTACTCGCTTGCAACCTCGGTTTTCTCCTCTTCGTGGGCTTTCTGCTGTTCGAACGAGTCGAGTGCGTAATCAAGTTGATTCTCGAGTGTAGTGAGTCGTTCAGCGGTGACGGTCTCGAAGGCGTGATCGAGTTCCATCGAGCGAGTCGCAAGCACAGAGCTCACATGCTGGTTGTAGGCGCTGTCCAGTTCTTTCCGCGTGGTCGCGAGTCGACCTCGAACCAGACGTCCGTACGCGTCGTTCAATCGCTCACTGGCGTCCTGAACGGTGGCCTCGAGGTCTTCCTTCTTCGGAACAATCTCGCCGACGTGAGTGGGCGTCATGACGCGTCTGTCTGCGACCTCCTCGGCGAGCGTCCGGTCGTCCTCGTGGCCGATTCCGACGACGATCGGCGTGGCCGTATTATGGATAACGCGGCAAAGCGGCGTCTCGTTGAAGACGCGCAGATCCGTGTCAGCACCTCCGCCGCGAGTGACCACGATCACGTCGATCTGAGCGTTATCGTCGAGTTCGCTGATCGCCTGCATTAGCGACAACATCGCGTCGGCGCCCTGCACGGTCGTATGCTGGATGCGGATGTCGACGTCGGGGTGCCGGCTATGGATACTCGTGACGGCATCCTTGCGCGCGTCGCTATCTGCGCTCGTGACAATCCCGACTTGGTGTGGAAACTCCGGGAGCGGTTGTTTCGCATCCTCGGCTAAGAGGCCATCCTCCTTGAGGATCTCTTTGTTCTCTTGATACGTCTGGTGGTAGGCTCCTTCGCCTACTTCGACGAAGTCCTCGACGATGAGCGAGACGCTCCCCTTCGCCTCGTAAAACGAGAGGTCGCCTTTCACGGCGATCTGTGTTCCGTCATTGATTGAGACGTCCAGCGATTGCAGCCGGTAGCTGAAGATCACGCAATGGATCGTGGCGTTATCATGACCGAGGTCGAAATGGGCGTGGCCGTTGCCGGAGACCCCATAGTCGGATACCTCCCCAAGCACGTAGTCGTATTGCAGATTGGTTGTCTCTTTGAGGAGTGTCGCGATTTCGTCGTTGAGGGTGTCCACGAACGCGATGTTCTCTGTCTCGAGTGTGTCCTGATGGGCTTCAAGAGATGTGGCTGAGTCTGTATCCGTCCTCGAGTCTGTGCCCATTGAGTTATTCCTGATCGTATCGGTACAAAAAGTCAGCGGCTTTCATGCTCATTCATTAAGCGCGGTCGGAGGTGCCAAGAAGGTGGTCTGGGTCCATGGTCCACCTCGAATGTTTTCCCAGCCATATTTAACCATCATTCGGAGGGTGACTTCCTTCTCAATGGCTTCCAGTCTGTCACGTCAAATGGACTGGTACTCGAGCGGAAGTGTAGATAAGTTAATCATGATACTACTCAAAAAGGTTAGTGTCGCAGAGGATGACTGGTCTGGGTGTGAGAATTTTGACTGGAGTATCGTACTTGGCGGACTTGCCGATGCCCTGCGAGTACTCTGGGTTATACGGCGGCCCCAGTAGTTGCCAGTCCCATTATAGAGAAAGTATACAGCACGTGACTTCCACCTAATTCCCGGTGACCGCTGGATCAACACTTGGTGCGCGTGCGTACTGATTTAGCGAAAAGCGTCGCCTGCCACGATTGGTTGATCATGGACTTCCAGAGAGATAACGACAGTCGTGGTTATTACACGCTCACCGACCGAGGTCAGGCCGATCTAGTGGCTTGCTTGAGTAAGAGCGTGTCATACAATAGTTCTCAACAGATATCATCCACCGAATATTCATTGAACAAAGCCAATGACTGGCGAAACTACAGGCTCATACGCAAATTGAGAGCTGTATAATCGTCAGGTAGAGGGTGTGAGTCGTATTCTATGACACGCTATGAGTAAACAAGAACTCGAATAGTTCAGTATCATTCTTTCGAATTATTTGGGTCAAAGTAACTAATTATATTCATTATAGAAATTCATATTCTCTTTTGCAAGTGATTGATCAATTGACTCGATATCGGTCTTAAATTCAACTTCGTCATCTATCTTCGTAACTTGACACCCAGGGCTAACGTCCAGCCTTATGCCATTCTCTGTCGATTTAACAGAAGCATCGGTTAGTCTAATCTCACTCCCGACCTCCAATCCATTTATTATGTCTGATTTATCATCCCAAAACACAACCTCAATGAAACCTGATTCATCGCCGATAAGGATATTAGATGTCATTACATTGGTTCTAATATCTGTTGAAACCGCTCGTTCTTTACCAATAGAAATGACTTCTCCGGCGACCGGAACGGCTGTATAACCGGTTTCCAGGTTTTCAATTGAAATTCGCTTTGACAGGTCAGTATTAATATTAGATTCTTTATCTATCTTAAAGTAACTCACTCGCATATTCCCTACCCGTTCATCAGTATGGGTTTTACCACAAGCTCTAACTGTTGTTCCGGTATCTACGTCTTCTAAGAACCTCTCTCCGATCCAATGGTGCAACATTAAATCAACAGAACCACTTTCATCCTCTATCTCGGCTATGACCCAAGTGTCCCGATCATCAGATGGGGAACTCGGTGATTTGTACTCAACAACCTCCCCACAGACCGCCACGAGGTTGTTTCTTTTACGAGCTGAGTTAATTGGTGTTACTTGACTACCAACCAACATTTTTTCCATTGATTGATAATTCTCAGCCACTACTGGTATACTAGATGATATGATTTCTCCATCATTTTCTATTATATCGGGAACTGATTTACTTTTCACTTCATCAATAAATGCATCAAATGGGATACCAAAGTCCGACTTATTATATAACTGAATTTCATTAGCAACCATTCTTGCAGTCTCTTCGTCATACCCCATCCCAGCAGCCAAACCTAGCTTTTTACCCACAATATCTTCAAATAAGTCTTTTCCAATACCCAAGTTGTACTCATTGTAAACTTTTGATATCTCTGAGATTTCGCTCATAATACAATGCAGTCAAAGATGATATATTAATATACTGGCCAAAGCCACAGAGGCAATATCCAATGCTCCTGTGTAGTTGCAGCAGAGGAACCATACGGGAACGGGAGAACCTCGGGAGAAATCGTCGGAGTTACTATTTCAATACTCTCTGGTTCTGGCCCTGGACCAAATTAACAACCGTCTGGCAAGATGCCAGTTCGAATCTCTTTCCCCTGCTCGGAGTTCTATTTATCTCTGATATGACTTGGCGAAGTTGACGACCAAACAGATATCAGAAACTAAGGTATCTGGACCAGCTTTCAGAGCTGATTTGTATTTTAAGTAGGATACTCGGAATGGATTCTCTGACCCTCGTACATGGTTGGCTTTGAGTTCACAGACGAAAGTGAAAACTGGCTCCAGGATGCGCCCCAAGAACTAGCGGCATACGAAGTCATTTGCATCGACTGTCGTTATCACAAATTCATAGTTCATTAGCCGGCAGATGCACGGCATTTGCTGCTCGTCTGTGCGTAGACCATACAGTTGCTCTCGAGTCGATTGCTGACTGAGAACGGCTCGTGGAGTGCCACCGACTCGGGGAACGACTCCGGTACGCGAGCGTGTCAATTGAACGAACACCAGTTTACCACGATACCTACTATGGACAATTCAATCCGAGATCCAGAGCCGATGGATGACCCATTTGCACTGTTGCTTGATGACTATGCCAGCATCGTCTTAGAAGCAGCATTCACCGTGTACCGGGACGACGAAATCATGGAACTAAACCCGGACTCAGAGGAAGAACGCCGCACGCGACGACTTCACAACCGTCTTCGAAAAACACACTCTCTTGGAGCTGGTTCGACTTTGACCGTTACCGACGATTCAGAAGCGCAGACCATCCTGAATGCGCTCTCGTATTACGATGTGGCGCCTGACACAAAATATCGACAGCAGTGTATTGAAGAGGTAACGTCCATCCTCTTTCAGCACTCAGTTGCCACTCTCGCTCAGGTTCCAATTATAACGGACTTTCTCGACAAGGACGACGACCGATTGCAGATTCAACCAGATGATCTCGAGCGCACAGAGAAACGATCAACCGGGGAGATAGATATCGAAATAGCCGTCAAAACAGGTGTTGACCCTGTTTAGCAGTACACTGTAAATCAGCCTCGAAACCTGAATTCCTAATCAATGTCAAACGTATTTCAGCAAATCGACTCTGTCGACGAGTTTCGTGCTCACTTAGAAGAGATTGCAACCGCAGTAGATCATCCAGAGCGAACGGCTGAGCCAACACATGTCAAAGATAACCCCTATCGATGGTATGTGGATCCGACATGGGCCAAAGGCGGACTCAAACAGTTAACGGATCAAGAGTGGCTTCTCGTAGCCGAACTTCTCGAGGAGAGTACGCACGACCCACATTTAGCTGGACTCGTTGGTTCTGCCCGCTCTCGAGCAGGGACGTTGTCGAGATGGGCCTTATCGAGTGTCGTTTGTGATGGCGATGCGCTGTCGCTGTTCGACCGAAAGTGGCGAGAACGGTATGCACCCGACGACGACGAATACTGGTTTTTCACCTATCCCCGGAATGTGAAAGTCGTCGACTCAGTCGAAGATCGAATACGGTGGACTCGGGGAACTAGAATCCTCAAACACTCCGTCGATACACGATATGCGAGGTGGCCCGAACACGGCCCGTTCCAACAAGATTTCCTGCTCATCGCTGGCGTTCTCCTCGAGTATTTTTATCATCCAGTGTTACTTACTGCGTATTGTTCACCAGTCTGGAAAGCGCTCGAATTGAGTGCTGCGTTCGTCAACGCAGCCGGTGTTTCTGCCGGCGATATTCGAGATGCAAAGGAAACTGCATGGTACAGGGTTGACCAGCCAGGAAAACCACACTGGGAACTGATGAGCGAGCGGGACTTCAACCGAAGTCGGGGGAACTGATCATCGGAATGAGGGCGTGTCAAGTTCTGGATGGTGAAGCACACATGTATGAACCGAATAGAACGCCGCTTGGGTGTGACTGCGCGAATCTCGGCGTGGTTGTGTGTGTCGTCTCTCTGTGGTTTCAGAGAAGAAATTCAAGTAATAAATAAAGTTCCTTTGCTGCGTTCGCATCCTGAAGTTGCACGACGGATCTGTTCTGCCTCAATTATATCAATCATAGATATATTAACCAGAAATACCGTGAATTAGGTTCGACGTCTACTGTCTAAGCTGGGGACGTATCACCTACAAGTTGTCAGTCTCGTCCTGTTTGCGCCGATCTTCATCGCTATATCCACCAGTTCGACCCTCTCGCCGCGCCTCGCTGATACGCTTCGACGTGGATTGGTACGCGTTACGAGCGCCTTCACCGCTGTGATCCATATCTAATGAGTGATCCGCACTCATCCCCATACCCGAAGCGGTTAGAGCAGCATCTTGGTTGGCCCCAATAAACAAGAATTCCCAACCGTGTTTTTCACGTCGCTGTTCGACGAGTTCGCGAACTGTATCTTGTGGCGTCTCCGATGCGTTCTCCTTTCCATCCGTGAGCACGACGATGATTACGTTATCTGGCCGAGTTGCTTTTTCCAACGACGCAATATGGTCTGTGGTTTCGTTAACCGCGGTTGTAAGAGCGTCGTGAAGAGCCGTCCTTCCGCTCGGTGTATAATTGCCGTCGGTGAGTTTTGATGCGTCCTCAATTAACTCGGTCTTGTATACCTGTTCAACGCTTGTATCAAAATTGTATAGCGAGACAGTAGCAGTTCCATCTTCGGTTTTTTGCTCTTCGAGGAAACTATTAAATCCGTCTTTTGTGTCGTCTTTGATCGCTTCCATCGAACCGGACGAGTCAAGCACGAAAGTGATGTGTGTCTTCATACAAGTACTAAACATCAGCTATCATACTTAAATTGGAAACTGGAGAAGACGATTCGCGGAACTGCAATGTATTGACTTGTTATATTGTGTTCAAGAAGTGGGACTGAAGTGGGGAGATTCATATAGAAGAACGAGCAAAGTCGTGATGGTGAACACTATCTGTGAGGTTCTACGTCCCTGAATGGGATGACAACGTCGACGCTCACTACGATTTCGAGCACGACGAGCATTCTGAACTCGGAAAGGACGAGCGAGAGTTACAGTATATTTGGGACATCTTTGACTACGAAACAACCCCGATAGACGGCGTCCTCATTTCGCGCGAACAGGTTGAAGAAAGCGCAACGAAGTTCGACCAACTCACATCGCACGGCGTCTACGACGAACAATCGGGGCTCAATGTACCCGATTGGCTTCCGACTATCAGCGACTGCGGCGCATGGGGCTACAAATCGCTCCCGTTCCCTCCCTATGGCAATGACGAGATGCTGGCATTCTATGAAGAGCTTGATGTTACGGTCGGCGTAACGATCGACCACCTCGTACTCGGATCGGGACACGAGACCCGACTCTATCTCGATAAGCGTGCATTTGCTGATTCATCTCTTACCCCAAGTGACCTACCCGAAGAGCTAACCGACGAAGTTGACATCATGGTCGACGAATGGCCGACTGAATGGCCGGAGTACGTCGCTGAGTATGACCCGACGATCTTTGATGTCTCGTCTATCACTCCGTTTGAGCAGGAAGACTTTGAAGGCGATCCGGTCGCTGTGCTTGAGCGGCTACAAGACGATGCTCGAGCCGTCTACCGAGAGGACGACACGGAGTTCCGCTACCAGTTGACGCTCCACAACGCCGCGGAGATGAAGGATTTGTACGATGCAAACGACTATTCCTTCCGTCTCATGGTCGCGATCCAGGGTTGGGATCCGGTGTCCTATACACGAGCAGCCGAGCAGGTCCTGGACCACGGATATCAGTACGTAGGGATCGGCGGCGTCGCGGGGAGCAATGCCGCACGGATTCGGGATATCGTTACCGGTGTCGGAAACGCGGTCAAGGAACACGAACGGAAACGTAAGACGAGAGTGGATACACACGTCTTCGGGTTTGCGAAGACGGACGCGTTCGATGCGATCGGGAAGACCGGAATGTCGAGTTTCGATAGTGCGAGTATGCTTCGGTCGGCCTGGACCGGCGGTGACAACTATCATCTAGACAGCGAACGGCGCTACGATGCACTGCGCGTTCGGTTCGGTTCGAACAGAGACTCGCTCGAGAAACAGATACAAACTGCTCTGCGCGGTCAAGAACTGCTGCACTCGCTTCGAGCGTTCGACGAGGGATCGTCGATTTCGGAGGCGATCAGGGAGTGGCACGCCGAAGCAACGCAGGCACTCAATAAATTGGCTCCTTATCTAGAGGAGCACAGGCACGACGATGAGTACGATTGTCGACTCTTACGCGACGTTGAAGAACACTTCAGAGATCACTACGAGCATGGACGTGAACTCCGAGCGTCTTTCAGTCGTACGCTGCGTAAGCGGATTATCAAATTACTACGGGATGACGACCCCGAATCGCCGATCGAGTTCGACAAGTATCAGACGTTGATCGATACCGTTCGAGAGGAGTTCGAGGCGTTTCCCAGGATGGCCGAGACAATCGAACAGCGCGAGGAGTTTTCGGAGAACACTGCAACTTTCGACCAAGTCTGGCTCCTCGTGGAAGATTACGCTCCGTGGATCGGCGACGAACGATTACTCGAGGAGTACAAGACACTACTTCGAGAGAAGCCGTGGGAGGACTGTGATTGCCGAATCTGTGAGGAACACGGAATCGAAGTCGCAATCTTCCGTGCGAACAATCGCAACCGCCGCCGTGGATTCCACAACACGAAACGGTTCTACGACCAGTTCCGCGAAGCGCTCCCGAAGACGCTCGTCGCTACACCCGCCTCAGAGACCCTCACATCGTGGAGTACGGTAGAGGGACACCTCCTTACAGAGCAGAACGATTTCTGGTCTGACGTTCACGATCTACCCGTGGCAGAGATCGGCACCATGAGTGCTGACGGTGTCCACGAGTGGTGGTCGGAAACCCCTGTGTCAGTGTCACTCGACGCGACTGAGATGGCGGCATCGGTCGGCAAATTCTGTGCACGGTATCAGAATCTGTTTCTGTACGATCCCGATGAGGCCATTGATCAGGAAGTTATCGAGGCGATCGAAGAGAAAGGATGTGTCGTCGATTCGTATCGGGATTCATCGGAGCTTCGAGCTGCCGTCCTTGATCGACTCGGGTACGAGAGCGAGTTCCTGCCTGAATTTATGGTTCAGAAAGGGCTGATGGAGTTCTAACGATGAGGATACTCATCATTGATCAATGTTCGAACAGTAAGTCTTACCCTGAAGATAGCGTCGCTTTCGACGCGTCTGAAATTGACGACACCGGCCTTGCTACGCTCCGCCGTCGAGAAGATGCAGCCAGCATTCCAGCACGCAAACTCTACACTGGTCGACAGCAGAAATACGTCGGTGATGCAGTTGATTCGCTCCGCGCTAACGGCCACACAGTCGGTCGGTACTTCATTAGTGCGGGGTTCGGACTCGTCGCGGAGAACGAAGAACTCCCGCCATACAACGTTACGTTCGCGGATATGACCGCGTCCGAGATTGACTCTCGAGCCGAAGTCCTTGGGCTGACGGAGCAAACTCAAGATGTGATTTCAGCTGAAGCGTACGATATCGTCTTTTTCGCACTCGGGAGAGACTACTACCGAGCGCTAAATCTACCAGAGACGCTCTCTGCGGTCCGCGAGGAGACAATCGGTGTGACGTTCAATCAAGAAGAACTGGCCGACCAGTATGACAACGTCACCTCAGTCCCGGCGCGGACTGAACAGGCGAAGGAACACAGGACGATCGTCGTTGCGCTCAAGGGAACATATCTGAAGAACTTCGCTGATAACCTCGCGCATGGTAGTGAGCCAACGTCTGTTGAGGATGTAAGCGCAGCCTGCCTTACCGAGCCGACTTCACAGAAAGACTTGGCTGATTTTTAGGCAGTTCGTTTAGGTCTAAGATGTGGTTTTCGCGAGCTAGGCTGGTCATTACCTTCATTTGGGCAGCTGAGCTAAGACCGCATGCTGTATCGGCAACGATCGCTTGATCTTCCCCACGGGGAGTTACAGACACCGGTGCTGTTTCCCGTTCGCAACCTTGGGAAGCGATCGAGTGACAATACACCAGCGTACGTTAGTTCCATCCCTGATCTTCCCACGGCGATGATAAACGCCCGGGCGATCAGGGAACGGGACCCGATGTGGGATCGCTTGACGAATGGGGTATCCCTCAGAGAAGAGATGGAGGTACCCGACGATACGATTGTCTATGCCGACAGTGGTGGGTACGATTTCAGCGAGAAGGACCCCGACACTACACCCCAAGAAACGCTCGAAACCCAACGTCTGCTCGAGGCAGATATCTTCGGTACGGTCGATATCCCGTTATCCAGAGAGAATCGAGCAGCGGAGAATCAGCGCCGGATCGACCGAAGTATTGACCTCGCATTAGAAGCGAGTCAGCACCACGACGGAGACGAACTTCTGTTAGCGAGCATCCACGGGTATGATCCCGAGACGATCCGAAATGGGATTCGATACCTGGAACGTCGGGGTGAGTTCGACGGGTATGCCCTCGGAAGTCTCGTCCCCGTCCGTACGGATTACAAGAAAGTCACGAAACTTGTACTAGCTGCGCGGACGGCAACTGACAAACACCTTCACGTCTACGGACTTGGAGGCCTCGTCTACCAACCGCTTCTCTTGTATCTCGGCGTCGATAGCTTCGACTCGTCCGCGTTCATCCGAAGCGCAGGAAACAGGAACTACCTGCTTCCCGGATTCGGCGGCGAAGAGTTGTGGAATATCGATGATCTCGAGTACCTCCCCTGTCCGTGTCCCGTTTGTGGATCACGAACGCTCGATGATATTCGGGAGGATCGCGACGCGTTGGTCAGGCACAATCTTTGGGCGCTGACTGCTGAGTTACGTCGATTCCGATACGTTGCTTCTGCTGGCAAAGATATCGAGGACTACCTCGATCTGCGGTTTCAGGGTAACGAGGTCACACAGAGAGCGTATCGGACTGCAAAGCAGCAGGTACGGAGGTTATCATGACGTCTGAGCGAGCAACGGTCCGTCCAGTTACGTTAGGACGCCTTACGGAACTCACTCATCTCTGTGAGAGCGCTCCCCAATCGACATCAGACGTTGAGGAGGGACTTGACGTCACGACGCGCCGGGCTCGGGAAGCAATTCTCGAAGCGACGCGAATCGGGTTACTCGAAGAACGAGAGAGCAGTGAGAACGATGGAGAGGACGTCTACCGCACGACACCTGTCGGTGAACGGTTTCTGACGGCAATCCGTAACGAGGAGTGGGATACGGCTGATGAACTCCTCGCCGTTCGAAGCCCTCACTACGGTGCAATGCTCGAGGCACTCTCTGAGATCGGCCCTGTTCATCCTGACGAGTTGCTCGAGTATCTGGAAAAGGAGCACGAGTTCTCTCCGTACTCGTTCAACCAAACCGGGATCGAGGTTGTCGGGAACTGGGCGGAACGACTCGGTGGGATCCAGCGGAACGCGTTCACTGGTGACTACTACATCGTCGACCGCGCAGACGTTCCGGTGAACTTCCAGTACGTGCTACTGGATGTTTATGATGACCTCGAGGAAACAGCCGGCGTCGACCTCCGGCAGCGATATCTCTCGATACCCCGGTTGCGCGAACGGACCTGTGAACGACTCGGTTGTCCGCGCGGTGCGTTTGACCGGGCCCTCTCTGAACTGTGCAAACAGAACGTCGGGAAACTCGAACTCTCCGGTGCCCCGTTGGATACCGCTGCGAAGGATTCGGCGCTGGGAATCAAAGAAATCGAGCTCGCCGACGGTGAGACGCTCGTCTCGACTTCCCAATCAACGCAGCAGGTAATGGCAGGTCTCGAACAGTTCGATAAACAATACTACTACCTCGCGGTGTACGACCGCGATATCACGTTCACTCAAAACCCATGAGCGAAGCCTTCGACATCAGCGACCAAGCACAGGATTACGATCAGTTCGGCCTTAACGGCAATCCATTTCCGTACAGTCCAGTTCCATCCGAAAATCCGGAGACATACTGTGGTCAGGAACACGCGACGTCGACGATCAGTTCGACCGTCTCGAAGACGCTCTCGACCGGGAAGTCGAAACACCTGGTGATTACCGGTAAATACGGCAATGGGAAGTCGCACACGCTCAAATATACGCGATCGCTTCTCCGAGACCGAGATGATGTCATCGTTGGCTACGTTGCCCAGCCGGGAGAGGGGTTCGTCGATATATACCACGAATTCATGTACGACCTTGGATTCGACGAGGTGCAAAACATTGCGTACAAGTACCTCGCCTTGGTCGCCCGAGACGTTACAGAGGCGAATCCGATCAGTGGGAGCGCGATGCGGTCACTGATCGACGAGGGGGATGTGCTCCTCTCAGAGATAGTTCCAGAGGCTATCAAGCGATTGAGCGACGTAACACGCTTCGCTGATTTCGCCCGAGCGATCGTCCACATGGTGTACGAAGACACGAATCTCTACGCTTGGCAGTGGCTCACTGCAGAAGGGATTCGATACGAACAGCGAAAGGAAATGGAGATACACACCGCTCTCGACGACGATACGATGGGTGTACGGGCGTTTACAGCGTTCAAAAACATGCTGCTCGAGTTGGGGTATACCGCGGTGTTCGTCTTTATTGACGAATTCGAGAGCATTTCCCGACTTTCGTCGAAAGACGAGCAGGCGACGTTGAACAGCATTCGTCACTTGATGGACCAGAACAGCGAGGGGCTCTGTCTCCTATTTGGCTGTGCACCGGAAGTGTGGCAAGACGTGATGAGCGAGTATCACGCGTTCAGCGAACGAATTGGTCAGGAGGTCGCACTTCGACCGCTCACGGATGAGCACTTATATGAACTCGTTGAAGAATACCTGAATCGTGAACGGACCAATGGTAGGACTGGTATTCAGCCATTTACTACGGATGGGTTGGACTTGATTCTTCAGCGTTCACAAGGGAATATCCGGCAGGTGCTCACCGTCTGTAGTCGAGTGCTGGATGCTGCGGTTCAAGAACAGCGATCTGAGATCACGGCAGAGTTCATCCAAGAGTCGATTTGAAATATCACGGAAAGGCTTGTTTAGTACTTTCAAGAGTATGGTCCAAGGCAACGACTCGTCCATGTCTCTCGAGAGCTACTGCGACTGGTGTGGGGCTTTTTCACACTACTGGGTGATTGGTATGGCTATATGCCAGGGGAGTTGCCACTTGCTGCTGAGGAGTTCATTGACGAGTT
The DNA here is from genome assembly GCF_041821125.1 of Natronorubrum sp. A-ect3. Lineage (NCBI taxonomy): Archaea > Methanobacteriati > Methanobacteriota > Halobacteria > Halobacteriales > Natrialbaceae > Natronorubrum > Natronorubrum sp. A-ect3. The sequence continues at coordinate 128,157 of NZ_JBGUBB010000003.1, forward strand.
AGAGTTGGCAAACAGGGAGCAATACGGGGAGTCGGAGTGGGAGTTTACCGATCCGCAACGACGCGCTATCCTCCACGCGGACGGTCCGTTGCACGTCACGGCGGGTCCGGGGAGCGGAAAGACGGAGGTGCTGATATGTCGTGCTTTGAAACTCCTCCTTGTCGACGAGGTCCGGCCGCAGAGCATTGTCTTGACGACGTTCACTGAGAAGGCAGCTCAAAACCTCGAGGAACGAATTGTCGATCGGCTCAACCGACTCGGCTACGAAGACGCTGTCGACGCGAACGAACTTCGAATCGGGACAATCCACTCCCTCTGCAAGGATATTATGCAGGAGTACCGGTACGAAGAGTACGCTCACGTCGAGTTGCTGGACGAAGACGGCCAGCAGCTGTTTATGTACAGTAACTGTGACTTCGTCGACGTGCTCCGCGGACAGGCGGAGGCAGACGAGTGGGATACCGTCTCAGCGGACGAACTCGACGACGTCTGGCGTCATTTCAATCGGTTGCGTCCGCAGTGGAAGCGTAGCTACCCACCAAACAAGTGGCAATCGACGGCTATCGCTGCGGAGTTGTTCAACCGGATCTCGCAGTATCGGACAGACACTGAGAAACTACAGGAGGGTGCCGCTCCCGCGTGGCAAGTCTGCGCGGAAGGGCTCGATCGGTATCGCGCGACACTCCGGGAGAGCAAACGCTGTGACTTCGCGCGACTGCTAGAACAATTCATCGAATTCATCGACAGCCCCAGTGGGAGACGATTCGTGGAAGGCGAACCGAGTCGTGATCGGCCCCCGGTCGAACACGTTCTCGTCGATGAGTATCAAGATACGAACCCGCTTCAGCAGGAACTGTACTTCCGGTTAGTCGAGGAACTCAGCGCCCCGAATATTACGGTCGTCGGTGACGACGATCAGGCGTTGTACCGGTTCCGCGGCGGAACGGTCGAGTGCCTTATCCGGTTCCCGGACCGGACGAATGCCCGATTTGACAGTTCGGTTACGCAGGTCCAACTTAAAACGAACTACCGGTCGACGAGCGACATCGTCACCTGGTGTAACCGATACGTCGGCCAGCATCCATTGATGCAACGAGAGGGGGCTCGAGCTCCGGGGAAAGAACCGATGCTGGTCGGCCGAAGCGAGACTGCCGATCGACTAAGCGTTCGATCGCTGTTGGTCGGCGACGATACCCGCGATCCGGCTGCACATGCGGCAGACATCGTCGCAGAACTCATCAATCAAGATTATATCGACGATTACAGCCAAGTCGCGTTCCTGTTCAAGAGCACGAAAGAGAGCGAGAGATGGGCCGGTCACTACGTCGAAGCGCTCCGAGAGAGGGGTATCCCAGTCTATAATCCGCGAAACAAGGCCTTTCTCGACAGGCCAGAGATCAGATTCGCGCTCGGGGCAATCATTCAAATTCTCGATCCAAAATTCGAGGGTGCGGACGCCCCGTGGGTCAATCTCCAGGGCGGTGTTCGTGAACAGGTTGAGACGTGGGCTACCAGATTCGATGACTACGTTGAGACGTACGATGCGGGCGACTTGGCAGAGTTTGTTCAGCAAAGCCAACAGACAGTTACGGATGCTGAGGGTGGAGAGTCGCTAGGCTATACGCCGCTCGAACTCCTCTACCTGATTCTGTCTTTCGATCCGTTTCAGGACTGGATTGAGGGTGAAGAGCGGCCGGACCGGGGTATGCGCCTCGGTCGTCTTACGAAACTCTTCGATTCCTTTGCAAGCGTGACTGGACCCGAGTACATGCAGCGGTCTTCCAACACGAGATCCGTTTCGACGAGCTTCCTCGGCTCATTCTACTGGACGTTCTGCGGCTACCTGCAGTCCTCGGATTTCGATGAACCCGAGGATCAGCACGACCAGGTTCCTGAAGGGTTCGTCCAGATGATGACAACGCACCAAGCCAAAGGGTTGGAGTTTCCGGTCGTGTTCGTGTGTAACCTCGATGCCGAACCCTGGACCAGCGGGACGTATTGGCTTGAAGATGAGTTGGAACCGTATGCTGACATCGAACCTGCCGGTGGGGTGGAACATAGGGCAGGACGAGACGAAATCAGACGCTTTTACGTCTCGTATTCCAGGGCCGAAGCAGATCTCGTATTGGTCGGCTCCGAAGGGACACCGACCGACCTCTCGCTGGGATACAACTCGGCTGGTCAGCCGCTGGACGACGAGTGGTTTTCGGAGGAGCGACGGATCACAACTGCAGACGATTTCCTAGCGACCGTCGAAGATGACGTGGGCCCTCTCGACGAGACAAGTCTCAAACGTCGATACAGTATCACCGGGGACGTCTTGGCATATAGGCGCTGTAAGCGCCAGTACGGCTACTACAAAGAACTCGGGTTCGCGCCGAACCACGTAACTCAGCTGTTCTTCGGGCGCGTGGTCCACGAGACCCTCGACCGCGCTCACCGGCATTATGCCGGCGAACTCGAGGGTATCGGCGGTGGCGAGATACCAACAGAAGCGGATATTGAGCGGTACTTCACCGAAGTTGCCGAGGCCCTGAAATCTCGGAACATCTACCCGATGAGTGAAGAGGCCGAAGATGCGGCGCTCAAGTACCTCCAGCGGTTCAACCGCCGAGAAGGCGAGCGACTCTATCCGCGAGTCGTCGATACGGAGCACCGACTGCAGAGCAATCGAGAGGAGTTCGTACTGGAAGGCGTCGTGGACGTACTCGTTGGGGCCGACAGGGAAAGCCACGAAATCTGGGACTACAAGGCCGGCCAGCGCCCAAATAATGAGCAGGAACTAGACGACTACCGCGCGCAGTTGTACACGTACGCCGAACTCTACCGGTACCAGCAGAGCGAGTATCCTGACCGGGGCGTTATTTACTTCCTCGGAGAGGAATCGAGGGACGAGGCAATGTTGGAAATCCAGTTCGCTGACGGCGCCGTCGAAGGCTCGATCGACGAATTCGAGAAAACAGTCGAGTCCATTGAATCGGATCGGGAAAAACGCGACTGGTTCACCATTACACCCGATGAAAAACCGTCGGATCAGACATGCTCTGAATGTGATATAAGGTGGAACTGTCCCGCACGACCAGAGTATCACGGATCACAGTGAGACCAACTTGAAAGTCTTGAACTTGTCTGTCTTCTTGTCGGGTACAGATCAGGTTTACACAGCAATCAGGGATAGAGACGCGGATGAGTGAATTCGTGGAGCATAACGAGGTCGTCGGCTACGAGTTCGGTCAACTCCGGATCCGAGAGTCGAGACGAGTCGTATTCGATAACGATCTGGACACGATCCATGTAACTCAACCTATCTGCTGAATTTAATATAGAGTTTGCTTCTGACTCGTCACTGAACTGCTCGACTATATGGAAATTTCGATCAGTCTGTAAAAGCTGTGAATCGGTTTCGACCACAAACTGAACTATTTCGTCGGCATTATTGATGAGGGCTTCTCTATTCGCGGTATTTTGTTTTGGGCTCATCGAATATCCCACTCGAATGAGTGGTGTCTCTCCCGTATCGATGCAGAACGCGACAAAGAGGTAGTGTTGATTTTTATTATTGATGGCGAAGTCAGGTTCTCCATACGCGATCCACAGGTTAGACGAGACGAACCGCAAATCGGCAGGAAATCTGTTGAAATCCTGGGAGACCCCATCGCGCCACATGTTTTTCGCCTTGAGTCCTCGTTCTCCGAGTCGGCCCTCGATGTCCCTATGAAAGCGGGCGACGTTCTTGTAATAGCGTTCCGAGAGTCTGCGAATCTGCGAAAATTCGTCGAGTAACTGCTCTGAGAATCCGGTGAACGGCATATACCCTTCCTCTTCAAGTTTCGTTCGGAGAAGGGTGATGAGTTGGGTCTTCGTTTCCGAAAGCGTCGACCTGTCACACTTTGATACTCGAAGCGCGATATCTCGCCAACTGAGCCACTCTACGTATTCGAGATCGAGGCTATCCAGTTGAGAGGGTCTAGCCTTGTGTCCAGTAACGAGCAAAAGCTGCTTGCGCTCGTTTCCGAACTGCCGCAAGTCCTCGTGCTCGTCCTGAAGTTGTTCTGGATCAAAATCGGTCCCTCGCTTCGCCTCTATCATCACCATTGTATCCGCATCTGAGATCACCACGTCTGGGACCCGTTCAGCTCGTGGATCGATTCGCGTATGAAAATCGACCTGGACCTCTCTCGAGAGTTCGTCATCGGATAGTTCCAACACCTGTGAAAGAACCGTCGGTCCGAGCAAGTCCAAGAGGCCGAAGACGATACGGGTCAGATCGTCTTCACTCTCGATATCGAGGTGCCTTGCAAGCGCATCAGTCATAGTCCAACATACAACGGATTGCCACTTGAGTATGTTATATGGAAACAATAAACATTAAATATATGAGTAGAGGCAATGGTTCGGAAGTATTCAGTTCTGTGATGGTGTCATGGTACAGTTCGCATACTCTCTCTATGACTACCCACGAACGGTAAGTGCAGACGAAGGAATTACCGGATGGAAAACAGACATGTCATCTTGATCCCTATCACGATGGGAACATGTCTCAGCAAGAATATAGTTCAGCACAGGTGGCGATGCGAAACGCCAGTAATCCAGCAGTGTTCACACGTAATTTTCCGTCACGGTTGGAAGACGCTGTACAACTCTCAAAAGTAACACACCGTGCAAACAAACCATGGCGGTCCGCTCAGATCGGTGTTGAACGTCACGGCGAACTTCCAGCGTATATCAAATCGCGTGGAGTGGAAGAGAATGTCGTCACTCATGTTGGAACCATTGAAGATATTATCGTTAATCCAACGGACACCCCTGATAAAGCCGACCGATTACGTGAATACGTAGCAGATCAAGACACTTGGAGTGAGTACTTTGACGGTGCAGATACTCTGTACCTTCTCAGTGACTGCCGGGAACTGGAACCAGAGGACCGTTTCCCCTTTACAGAGCTTAGGAAACTTGTTAACGGAGAACCTCTCCCAGCATCCTACAGTCGTCAACCAGCTTACGTGTATCAGATCGATAGATAAGCAGGTGTAGTGAACGGACTGTTCAGTTCGGTTGGGAAAAAGAAACGCCATGCCAATCAGTCTATGACACTCTCTTCTGTGGCAAAGTGCGTGAGCAGGTAACGTGGCCGAGAGCTACTGCACGAACCGTGATTTTGAAAAATGCGCTAACGGTACTCCAGTGAACAGTGTCAGGCCTTCTGCTCGACGAGTTCCGTCACTGCATAGAACGGGACTGTGTCAACAAGCGCAACCAGTAACTTGACCAAGTACTGACCAACGACGATCGAGACTAGCGCCCATCCCCATGTTGGATCACCACCAAGTCCGAGAGCTGGGAAGATTGCGAATCCGAGTGTGATGAACACGACTGTATCAGCGCCCTGACTAACAGCTGTCGACCCGCAGTTCCGTATCCATCGGTGGCGACCGGCTGTTCGAGCCTTGAGCTTCGAGAACAACCTCACGTCCATGTGCTGAGCAACTGCCAATGCCACGACTGACGCAAGAATAATCGACGCCGAGTCGCCCAACGTGGCCACGAACGCCGCTTGCCCGTCATAGAAAGGTGCTGTCGGCATCCAGATTGCCGCGAAGACCAGCAGATACGACACAGCAAGCGTGAACACGGTCCCGTTGACAACTGATGCCGCGTACTCACGTCCGTGGTACTCAACAAGCAAGTCAGATGCGAGGTACGCAACACCGAACGCAACGAACCCAGCTGGGACGGCGACGCCACCGATTCCAGGTAGCTCAACCCACGTCAATTTCGCCGCCAGCACGTTCGCAAGAACGACGGATCCAGCGAAGAGAGCAGTGAATATCGCTCGAGTATCCTCAATTTGCATGCTGACCCACCGTCCCAATCTGGACTACCAGCTTACTATTCAATAGACCGATACTATCCTCAACATCTTCTGGTATTCTCCAGAGCATATTGGAAGAATACCTTTGTAAAATATAGTCCTATCGGTTGACCAGTTCTACGTACCGAGAGCTGTTTTCAGATGGGAACCAAAGACTCGTCAAATATTACTATCAACTCTCGAATCCAGCAGCCTGAAGCGCCTCTGAAAGGCTCCCAAATTCGTCGCGGTATGCGAGGTACCCGAAGTCTGTATGTTCATCCAAGTCTGCCGCAGTAGGTGGTTCGCCGAGTTGCTGGTAGAGTCCAACCAACTGCATGAGGATCTGGCGTGTATCTCGACTATCGCCAGTAGTGCCGACATCTTCCGATTCATCGGACTGCGGAGGAGCGTCAGATGTCCAGTCCAACCCAACGTTACCGTCTCGAATACTTTCGATGTTTTCGACGACAGCCCGCTGTTCAGTCGCTACGGCCCGTGGATTGGGTATGTTCCCGTCGGAACCGAACCGCGTACATGCCAGACACACCTGCAATGAGACACCGAGATTGATCCGCCAGAAGTCGAGTGCCGCGTCGAAGCGCTGGCGACAAACATCACAGACCATCGGATCAGTTGTGCACTCGTCGAACGAGAACTCATGAAGGCTGTCCGCGAGTGATTCGTATCGATCCCTCGCGCTCTCGTACTCCTTCAATGCGACCTCGTACTCAGAGTCGTGGAAGGCCCGGTCTCCTGCAGCAGCGTGCTCCCGAGCGGCGGCCACGAGATCACGGACCGTTTGGTGGGGCCCAGACAGTTCGAGACTCTGTTGGCGCACTCGGACGCTGCGCAACTGTCGATCGATCTCTGCTACTCGATCAGGAGCTAGTTCTGTCGTTAATGTCTTGGCCTCTGCGAGCGCGTCGACAGCTGCTTCGTACTGCTGTCCCGCCAAATTAGAGTCCCCCTCGAAGTGTGCCTTGTCGCCGGCGTCAATGGCGTTCTCGGCCCGATCGACGATCTCGTCGATCGGCCTCGTCGATAGTGGCAGCACTCTCTGAACAGCCACTTGAGTTACTGACCGCCCTCGCTGGCCACAGGTTTCCCATTCTATTACGACACGGGTTCACTGCCGATCGGAAGAGAAAGCGAGCAATGAGCCTCATATCACCATAGATCATCAGTCTATTGTCTCGAAAGCGGCAACTGGGTCAATTGACCGATGTACGGCGATTTACAGTCGTGAGTGTCTCGAAGAAGTAAATTTTCATCATTGCTGCGGCCGGGGAAAAGGGGAAACCGATTGTCATACGTTTCGCGATGGAGGCCCGTCGGTATCTCGGACAGGCGAGGAACCGCGATGTCTTCGCAAAAACGCGGTCAGTCGGCGTACGGAACCCTCGGTGAAGAAACCGCCACTATACGATGGAAAGCGTCTCTACTGATTTGAGATTTTATAATAATAACGAGGGGACTGATGCGTTAGTCGCAGAAGTTCTCGAAGACGTACGGGTCGACCTCTTGCTCAATTACGTCACCACAATGCTCGTTATCTTCGGGTTGCGTCGACTGTAATAGCATTCGATCGCCATCCCAAATCGATATCATCGAGACGGTTGCCGAGCCGTGGCTGTTATCCAGCCTGTCAAGGTGACAGTTCGCCACGAACTCGTAGGGGTAGTCCGGTTGGTCGACGTAGAACATCTCCGTCTCCGCCTGCGATTCGCCGACCATATACATTACTATAATCTCGAGCATCTCCGTTGACGGCTCGACGGCATCGACGGTTACGCGAGCGCAATCGTGTCGCGTGATCTCGAAGCCTTGCCCTTGCCTGACATCCGGGAAGTTATCGCTACGATTGTGATTATCTGCCTGTACAGTTGGGATCGTGCCGGCGGTTCCCGTGCCGATGGCAGCTAGTATTTTTCGCCGGGAAAGAGTGTCTCCGACCCGCATACGAATGGATCCCACAGTCTGGCTCAAATAACCCTCAGTCCTATTTTTGTCTAGTCATGTATGACTGAATATCTGACTGGTTCAGAAACTCGTTTTTGCAGTTCACTTCACACAATCGATAACACAGCGGCTGGGCACGCAGTTTTGAGTGAAATGAGTCGCGCCCAGTGTACGGTCAGTCGACAGACCACGCGATTGCGTCGGGGCTGCGCATCTTAGGGGTGCCAGTATTGAACGCGGCGAGCGTCGCTTGTCTGCTCAAGGCCCGGATCGACGTCTTCCGCAGCGCCTTACAGCGCACACCACAGAACTGGCGCATGCGGTCGTTCGCCAGTCCGAACCCAAGGGGGCTCTTGAATGTTCGACGTCGTCAGCCGGCACCAGCGAAAGCACGCGCCTGCAGTGGGCACACGTGGGCACCGTTGTTGGGCCATTGCAACGATGCCGCAGTGCCCGCAGCAGTGTTGAGTTCGTAGTCCATCGATCTCGACCGGGAAGACACCGGCACCGCACCGGGGGCAACCGTCGTCACGGACTTGAGGCTCAGTCATCGTCTTCCTCGTGGCCGGCGCGGTAGCACGGCCAGCAGACGAGACTATTGTCGGTGAGACATTCGCAGTCGTCGGGACACTCGTTATCACGTTCACCATCAGTGGCGACAGCGGCGGACGCAATACGCGGGCTGGCGGCGAGGTGCATCCCGAGTTGATCGTCGAGCGCATCACGATCGACCCACGCGAGAATCGGTCTCATAGGTGACTCGAAGCGGCTGACAGTACTATTGATAATAGCCCCGAAGGGCAGATCTCTTACTATCCATCGAGAAATTATACGATTTTACGGTCTCGAGCGCACGGCTGTGTTTTTTGCACCACCAATAGGTGGAGGCATCTATTGATGGAAACTCGAATTAGAGTAACAGATGAAGACGGTAAGGAAACAGAAATAACCGGAGTTAACCGAAACGATTGGGACGGACTCAGCGAATCGTGTCCGGAATGCGGAAGTGACGAATTCGATCATTTTGAGGTCACTGGTGGACACTACGGAAAACAGGGGAAAGCGATAATCGAGCGGACAGATTACTGGAGTGCAAAACAGTCTCTATTCACTCAATGCAAGTCCTGTGGTGAGGTTCTCTACAAGCATCCAGCGTTTGATCTACTCTTTGATTTAGATGGAGACAGTGACACTGTGTTTGAAATGTGAGTATGAAAGGCAGGTGAAACTATCCTTGTTCAGAAACAATCCCAAACAGGGTTTGGTTCAAGGCTCCACGACATCCTCTCCAGTAGGCGCAGTTTGTATGCGCCATAGATGGCTTCAGGTGCGTCCAATTTCGCGCCTGTGTGAATTGTAATGGAACAATAAATATTTGACAATTATAGATACTCGAAAAAGTCGTGTCTCAACCCAACGTGTGATAACCCGACGTCGAAAATATACTGCTCGCCAACATATGATATTTCTCACCAGGATCATGTCCAATTCAAAACCAAAGAGGCACAGTCATGATTCTCGAGTTATGGCAAGCTTGAGGATATCACGTCAAGCTCGGCACCGATACTGAATATTCTGTCTCCAGCGGACCGGGGCCAACCAATAGCATCTTCTCACACTATCTTATTTAAAAATTTGCAGACATAAAATTCCAAGCGGTGTTTTTGTGCGCCTGAAAGGGTGAGGCGCACACTCGTGTGCTTCGAGGCCACGAATGAGTACAAATCGACCACTCCAGAGCGACCCGCATCGAGATCAACCGACAAACGAGTACACGAGCGACCGCGATCGCAGCTACCCAGGAGACATTGCCCGACTAAACGGACACGAACTCGTCGCGACCGACGAGTGGCTGCCAGGCGCGGAGCCAACACCGTACGAACTCAATCTCACCGGCGGCTACGAATACCGCACACGTTACTGGCGCTGCAGGAAGTGCGGACAAGAACGCAACCGTCGCAACGAATTCTCTACCCCCTGTGAGGAACCACAGCCACCGACTGCACTCGAGGCAGGTGGCTACTCGATCGACGACCCACGAACGCGCCGTGCACTGAACGAGAAGTTGGACGTCCGCTTTGCGACAGTGGGCCCGATCTACGAGGTCGAGAGTGAGAGCGGTGCTACCTACGAGGTCGACATCGAGGCAACAACGTGTACCTGTCCTGATTTCGAGCAGCGCCAGCCAGACAACGGCTGTAAGCATCTGCGGCGTGTCGACCTCGAGATCCGCACTGGACTTGTCCCTGCGACGGATGGGACGTTCAGCCGCTGACTGTCAAAGCAAAGTCCCGACTCGAGGGGCTCGTAACTGGTGGCAGCGCATCAAGAAACATGTATCCGAACTTCGTCATCAGAGAGCCAGATGGTGATCTCGAACTCGTCGGTGACGCAAAGTGGAAAACAGGACAGCTGAGTCAACCCGACATCTATCAGATGACCTCCTATCAGCTAGCGGATGACGTTCCCGGCTTACTCGTCTATCTCACGCAGGATCGGTCGATCAAAACTGAATATCGAATCGATGGCCGACTTCTGTTGCATCTTCAAGAGTTGCCAACAAGGGTGGTGGTAGCCGCTCTGGACTCATTTGCACACCAGTTGTCGAGTGCTCTTAGACAGGAGTTCGGAACCCTGGGTGTTGCCACATCTAAGGCGTAAGTGAGGGGGGTGCGGTCAGTGACACACCACCTCTTCAAGTGAAGGTGGCGAAGAGACAGTTCGAGAGACCTTCTAACCGAGTGTTAGAAAGGCACCACTTCGAATGTGATAACAAAAGCTGTGGTGTTCATTCTCGTATTTGAATCACACCACGTGGTGGTTATTCGAAAAAAGCGGTGCAACTAGAGACACGTTGACTCTCAAGATGGGTACAAAGTATACCCCCACACCGGATTTCAGATGATTTCATCTCCAAACGAAAGGCCGGAGTCAGACCAGCGACTGTATCGAACCGGTCGAATATACCGGTGAACAGCTGGAAGCAACGCTGTATCCCCAAATTGGAGTGATTATATTTCAAATGGAGTGAAAAGATTTTGATCGTCTATTATATAGATACCTATCTAGGTAATCTAGTAGTAGAGTAGAGACTAAAAGAAGATCATAGGTGGCTAAAACCTGCAATTCAGATACTGGTCTTGTATCCACATCCCGTTTTATATGCACAACGAGAGAATCTACCTCGAGTCGATCAGACTCCGCTCAAACAAGCGACCTCGAACCACTATCGAGGTCGACGCCGGTTTTCAATTGATTTCGGTAGTATATCCCCTCTTGAGCCGTTACAGGGCGGAATTTTACTAATTCGTCCCTCGAGTACACTCCGAGTCAGTACGAGATTTCATTTGAAATGTGGTGTGGGGGTGCTTTGGATCGACCCACATAGATCAAATCAAATACACCTCGCCAAATTCATTTGAAATTGGGTATAACGGCCAAATACTATTTCACAGCCAGTGCAAGCGTTTTCATTTGAAAGGTGGTGTTCGCCACGAGTGAGTCACTAACTAGGAGGCCCCAACCTATCCATTGTACTCAGCCCTTCAATAGCACCAATATACAAGAAGGCTATTTTTCAGAGAAAGAACTAATACAAATTCATTTGAAACACGGTGTATGACCTCAACCTCGGATGGGATCCAGACCCTTGGAGAGTATGCCGCAGAACATGGCGCGGTTGCTCATTCTCAATCTGCCACACGTGATGATCCACTTGCTGTCTTAGCTGAATTGAGGCGCTAAGCCCCCTTCCTCAGCGAGCGCCGACCGAAGGGAAGGCGCGAGCAGGGAGGGGATACAGCGCCGCACAGTTTTCATACACGTTCGGCGCTCGGCCCACAGGCCACCGTCTCGCCAAAACCATTATACGTGTAACGTGTATACCGTGCATTACGGTGAAACGAAAGACAATCACGATTCGGGAGGACCAAGACGAGTGGATTGAGGACCAACACCTCAACCTCTCGTCGTTCGTCCGCGAGCAGTTGGACGAACTGATTGAGGAACGAGAGTAACGAATGTACTACGCCTACAAGTACCGTCTCAAGCCGTCCGGCGCCCACCGTGAGGAGTTGGACCGCCACCGAGACATTTGTAGGCAACTCTACAACCACACGCTCTACCGTCTCAACGAGTACCAAGACGAACACGGCGAGCTGCCGTCCATGACCACGCTTCGGTCGGAGCTACCCGATCTCAAGAAGTGGTGGGACGGCCTCTCGGACGTGTACTCGAAGGTTCTCCAAACCGTCGTCGAACGCCTGTTCGACAACCTCAAAGGCCTCTCCAACCTCAAGGAGAACGGCTACGGCGTTGGCCAACTCAAATGGAAGCCACCACGGGAGTTCCGCAGTTTCACGTACAGTCAGTCTGGCTTCAAGCTCGACAAGAAGGGCGGTCAGACTGTCCTATCACTCTCGAAACTCGGAGACATACCGATTCGGCTCCACCGCGCCATCCCCGACGACGCGACACTCAAACAGGTCACGGTCAAGAAGGAACCGACGGGCGAGTGGTTCGCCACCTTCGGCGTCAAAATGGACCGCGAACCTCCTGAGCTCCCCGAGAATCCCGAGAAGTGCGTCGGTATCGACGTGGGGATTCTCAAGTACGCCCACGACACCGACGGCACGGCGGTCGGGTCCCTCGACCTCTCGGACGAACGCGAACGCTTGGAACGCGGGCAACGAAAACTCTCGCGCAAACAACACGGGTCAAACAACTACGAGAAGCAACGGCGACAGGTTGCGGAGTGTCACGCCGACCTCCGACGGAAGCGCCGCGACTTCCTGCACAAACTCTCGAACTACTACGCTCGGGAATACGACCTCGTGGCGGTCGAGGACCTGAACGTGAAGGGGATGATGGAAAGTCCGTCGAACAGCCGCAACACGGCGTCTGCCGCGTGGCGAACGTTCCTCTCGTTGCTCGAATACAAGTGCGAGCGCGAGGGGGCGCACTTCGTCGCGGTCAACCCGAGAGGGACGACCAAGGAGTGCGCGTCGTGCGGCGTCTCGACGGAGAAGCCGTTGTGGGTCCGTGAACACTCTTGTCCTGCCTGTGGGTTCGAGGCGGACAGGGACGCGAACGCGGCGTGGAACATCCTTTCTCGCGGCCTCGAAGACGTAGGAGTGGGATACTCCGAATCAACGCCTGTGGAGACTGCGCTCCCTGTGGATACCTCGGTATCTGCAAAGCGCGTCGTGGAAGCAGGAAGCCCTACCCTCAAGGAGCGAACGGCGTCAGCCGTGAGCGAGTAGGGTAGGGTAGTTCACATGAAGAGGATCCCATTTTTGCTAACGAGGATATTCTGCGCATTGACCACATCCCCGACCAAGACAAAATTGTCGGACGAAACGACCAAATTGAGACCGTTGCCCGTCGACTCAAGCCGACGATCACTGGTGGTGGTGGGAAAGGGACACTTCTTCTTGGTAAGTCTGGATCCGGAAAAACGCTTGTAACTCGATACGTGAGTCGAGAGGTGGTACAACGGGGGGATTCGAACGGAGTCCAGATCGGCCGTGCAGTCATCGACTGTGCTCAACGCCGGTCAGAGGTTCAGACAGTGATTCATCTTGCGAAGAGTCTGAATGATCCAGAACAAACAGGAATTTCAATTCCGAGCTCCGGAATCGCTACAGGTGCCTACTACGATCGATTGTGGGCTGTCATCAACGAACTCTATGACGCGGTCATCGTCGTTCTCGATGAGATCGATCGTCTTGCGCCGGCTGATGATGACCAGAATCTTCCACCGGAGGAAGCAGATGACAGCAAACTCCTCATGCAACTCCCACGGGCCGGTGAAGAGAACGATGTAGAAGCCAGTATCACCGTTGTCGGCATCAGCAACGACCTCAAATACGGAGATCGTCTGGACACTCGTGTCGAGAGTTCCTTCTCGCCCGACGAAATCGTGTTTCCAGCATACGATGCAAACCAGCTCGGCGATATTCTGGACCGTCGACGAGATGCCTATCGCGATGGAGTCTTAACCGACGATGTTGTTCCACTCTGCTCTGCGTTTTCAGCCCAAGAACATGGTGATGCACGGAGGGCGATCGATCTGTTCCGACTCGCCGGTGAGGTTGCTCGAGACAACGATGCCGAGATGGTCCGTGAAGAGCACGTTCGTGTCGCTAACGATGATGCGGAGGTAACTCGAATACAGGATCTAATTCGTGGGTGCCCTACGCAAGCAAAGATCGCAATTGCAGCACTGGCTGCAATGGACGAATTCACCAATCAGTCATCGTTCAAGGCGACCGAGATGTATCAGGTCTACCGAACATTCGCTGAGGCGATTGACACGAATGTTCTCGGACAGAAGCGGATCACCGATCAACTTCGTGAGTACGAGACACTAAAAATCATAGACATGGTAAGAACAAGTGACGGATATCGGGAGGGTACATACCTTCAGATCTCCCTGCTTGACGACTCGAGTCTCCTACTACAAACGATTGGGCTGGATGATCGATGTGCAGACATCCCGATCAACTCCCACATGCAACAGCATATCCGCAATACACTCAACGCATAAGTCAGATCAACTGCGAGTCGTAGGGCATTCAGCTAGTGTTTGGATACAAACACCGTCGAAGCCTATCAGCTGTACACTGAACAGACAGTCAAAGGAAGAGTCACTTGTAGAAGGACTGGAAAAGTGACAGTAGTGAAAAATAACGTGACTGGCCCTCTCGTTGAGCTGGCGACTGCATTCACATCTGCAACTCCGGACGTTGACTCCGTCGCCGAACACGATCGGTGGAAATCTGGAATCGGGCCGTTTGAGGAAGAGAATCAGATTGAGGTGATTCTCGACGCACTCGAGGGCCATCCCCTGCGGAGAACGATAGAAACAGAAGTCCCATATTTGAACGGAAAGCAGCGATGTGACCTGGTTCTCGACTATGATGAGAAAGTACTCCCAGTAGAGGCTAAGCTACTCCGGTTCCGCTATGATAACGGGAACATCGATCCGAATAGCTTCGCACGCATATTCACGCCCTTCCCTGAGCGAAGTTCTTCGTCACTTCTCACCGACACGAAGAAACTCTACGAGTCGGAGTTCGAATCGAGCGGCGGAGTGCTTGGCCTCTACTATGAAAAAATCGACGAAGAGTACGAACAGATGACAGCTGAAGCGGTCGCAGAAAAGTTTTGCATGGACGTCGGTCACTGGTACGATTTCCAGGTCGAGACGAGCAATATCGCTTACTTCGATGGGTTGCAACACCCTGCCCACCAGCAAGGAGCCGTCGTCACGTGGGAGATAGTCGACTGACCTGCAATGACTGGAATTGGATTGATCAGTTGTACGAAGACGAAACTCGAGCGACCAGCTTCACTTAGTGGACTATACAGCCCGTCAACACTCTTCAGCAAAGCACGTCGATACTGTGAGCGCCATCACGACAGCTGGTATATCCTCTCCGCCAAATACAATCTGCTCGAGCCCGACAGCCAACCAATCAAACCGTGCGACGATACCTTAACTAGCGCTCGAGTCGCCCGAAAGCGGGCATAGGCCGAAGCTGTGTACGAGGAACTGAAAACAGCGGACCTACTCAAGCCAAACGTCAGTGAGGTCGAATCCCGGTCCTGAATTTGCGCTCCGGGCGCGGTTGGCCCACAGTTTCCCCTTTGAGATTCGGCGGTGCCACTCAGCACCGTCCTGGCGGTCGGTTACGATCGATTTGACTTCATTGTACAACGCTCGGTCTTCCCGGAAGACTTCGAGTCGTTCCTCTAGACGGATCTGTGCCGCATTCGCGACTGCAAAGGAACTGTACCCCATCGTCTCCGAATCCGGCAGCGAGCACCCCAGTATTTCCACTAACGCGCTTACATGAAAGAGGATGTACGCTACCCACTCACCCCCCACTATTTCCAGTAAAACTAATGACGAAGGTCTCTCGAAGTGTGGCAGATTTTTGTTTCACTAGATTCAACACCAACACTAACCGTGCTATAGCTCTCCTACGGACTAGCTCAAACGGCACTATTATAAACTTTTCTCTAATTTAGAGTTTTTCATTTCGCGAGTGGTTCTCTTGCGTGGTGTTTTACTGGAAATAGTGGGGTGGGGGTGTTCCGTCATTCTTGCCCAAATCCCCACGCTCTCTTCCGATTCTAGTTTACTGGAAACAGTGGTGTCCGTATCCTATAAAAAAGATCGTTTACTGGAAATAGTGGTGTGAAGCTCTTCACAGAGTATCGAATTCGTCAGGATAGTCCTCCGTATAACAGGTATTCACTCTATAGACTGGAAACAGTAGGGTCAATATCGAATAGCGGAAGCAATGCCCTAGAGTAGTTATACTGGAAATACTGGAAATGGCGGTGGAAACAATTATAATTCTAGCCTGAGTCAGTCGATCATAATATGACTCCTCGATTCCAGCCAGACGACACCCTATACAGACGTCGAAATACGCTCAAAGTTGAGTACGTCCCGGACGATATCGTCGGACGGGATAACGAGATTGAGGAATATGAAGCGGCGCTGCAGCCGATCATCAACGGTGAATACCCCGACAACATCTTCATTTACGGCAAGACTGGCGTTGGGAAGACCGCTGTGACGAATTTCTTGCTAAACGAACTCCAAGAATCGGCAGACCATTTCGACGTCGACCTCTCTGTAATCTCGCTTAACTGCGATGGTCTCAGTACAAGCTATCAGGCCGCGATCAGTCTAGTGAACAATCTCCGGGAACCCGAACACCATATCGCTGAAACCGGTCACCCGCAATCCAAGGTCTATCGGCTTCTCTGGGATGAACTCAATAAGCTCTCTGGGACCGTGATCACCGTTCTTGATGAGATCGACCACATCACGGACGACACATTCCTTTATCAGATCACTCGTGCCGATAACAACGGATACATCGACAACATTCAGTTAGGCCTCATCGGGATCAGTAACGACTCGACGTTCCGAGAGCAACTTGACGCGAAGGTTCAGTCGTCTTTGTGTGAAACCGAGATTTCGTTCCCACCCTATGGCACGAAAGAGCTCCAGAAAGTTCTCGAGCAACGGGCAGATATCGCGTTCCACCAGGGCGCCCTCGAGGAAGGAGTGATTCCGTTGTGTGCTGCTCTTGGTCGTCAGGATGGTGGGGACGCTCGACGGGCCATAACGCTCCTTCGGAAGGCTGGCGATCTCGCTCGCACCGAGAACGCAGATTCGGTTACGACTGACCACGTCGAACGTGCTCAGGAGAAACTCGAAGCACAGCAAAGCATGGACATCATGCGCGACCTCACTGAACACGAGCAACTCACACTCTATGCACTGACCACGCTCGCTGCGGAAGATGCGACACCAGCTCGCTCGCGGGTTGTCTATCAGCGCTACAAAGAGTTCTGTGAGTTCCAGGGCCGTGATCCCCGAACCGCTCGTCGAATGCGTAGCTTCTTGTCTGACTTCGAGATTCTCAATCTAACGTTTTCGGATATGAAGCATCGTGGCCAGGATGGTGGAACGTACCGTGAACATGAGCTCAACCGCGACATCGCGACTGTCATCGACGCGCTACAAACGATTATTAGCGAATTCGGTGCCCATCGGAGTATCATTGAGTACCTTCCTGACTCCGGTGAAGACTTTGCCGCGATGTAGCGCAGGGCATCATACCCGACCACGAGGGCGAGGGCGCAAACGAACGGGAGATCGACCTCTTTTTTCTCGGGGACGAACTCCAGGATTACGAGCGGATCGACGAGCCCTGGCTAAACGAGTAGCTAGTCGGTCTCGCCGAGATACCCCGACACGAGCCGTTCTTCCGCCCGACGCAATCGATAGGAGAGCGTCGACCGTGGCACGTCGAGCTCTCCAGCCAGGTCGTCCAACGTGATCTCTCGCGGCGTCCGGTAGTAGCCGTGATCGAGGGCCGCGCGCATCGCTGTCCGCTGGTCCGGGGGGAGGACTACCGACCCTAAGGAGTTGTGTCCCCACCCCTCGGCGTTGCGGAGGTGACCCATACGAAAAGCAAGTCCCGCCCGCAGATTCGCGTCGAGAGCGTCGTACAACAGGCCCACATTCTCGTCGGACTTCATGAAGATGCGCCAGCTGTGACGGTTCTCCCGACGCGAGGTGCAGTAGAGTGATCCGTGGGGGAGATACCGACCGGCGAGCGTCTGAACGGATTCGCCGTCCTCGGCGTCCTCGACGTGGGTGTAGATCACCCGCTCGTCGTCCGAGCGTTCCAGCACGTCGTGGTACCGCACGGCCGAACAGTCCGCTTCGGTCACTGACGCCGTTTGTACCGTCTCGTCAAGACGGAGTCGTTCGACTGCATCGAGCGCCGCCGTCGGACCGATCAGCCGCTCGATGCGCCAGAAGCGGTCCTCGGTTACACAGCCGTGTAACGCCTTGGCGACGAGTGTCGGATGCTCGATGAACACGTCCATCACCGGATCGGAACCCGTCTCATACACGATATCGAACGTGAACTCACGCATCAGGCACCCTCCTGGTCGTCGTGGGACACCACGAACACACCCGGGGAGTACATCGGCCAGCGCATAAGGTTTCCCTAAGGTCGAGCAACCGATACGAGTTGTCGCTCGACAACTTAATTATTATTCATGGTCGTCATGTGGGTGTCACTGTCTCGCATGAGCACTGACGAACCCAGCAGCACGGCCGAGAAGCACGGACACGAACACCACGAGGTAGAGGGACCGGGCTATCCGACGCCCGCGGCGATGCGGACCGAGTCGGAGCGCGAGAAGACGGCATTCGTCGTCGCGCTCCGTGTTGGGATGGACGTTGATGGCTCCGACTTCATCGGTGTCGTCGACCTCGACCCCGAATCGGACACGTACAGCGAACTGGTCGACACCGTCGAGATGCCGAACAAGGGCGACGAACTCCATCACTTCGGCTGGAACTCCTGTTCGTCATCGTGTCACGCCGAGGGACTGATGCGCGATCACCTCATCGTCCCCGGACAGCGGTCCTCTCGCATACACATCCTCGACGCCGAGGACCCGCGTAATATGGAGATCGAGAAGGTCATCGAACCCGAGGAGATCTTCGAATACGATCTGTCTGCGCCGCACACGGTTCACTGTGTCCCCGGTGGGAAGGTCGTCATCAGTATGCTCGGGGACGCAAACGGCGAACTTCCCGGTGGCTTCCTCCAGTTGGACCAGAGCGACTTCTCCATCGACGGCCAATGGGAAGCCGACCGCGGCGACATGGAGATGAACTACGACTACTGGTACCAGCCCCGTCACAACGTGATGATCTCGACAGAGTGGGCCGCGCCGAAGACTTACTATCCCGGCTTCGATCTCGACGACGTCGAGGAGGGTAAGTACGGCGACAGTATCCACATCTGGGACTGGGAGAACAAGGAACACCAGCAGGCCCTGAACTTCGGCGAGGAGGGGCAGATTCCGCTGGAGATTCGCATGCCGCACGATCCCGAGGAGACCCAGGGCTACGTCGGTGCAGGGCTCTCCTCGAACATCCTCCGCTTCTGGGAGGAGAGCGACGGCGTGTGGGAATGGGAGAAGGTAATCGACATCGAGTCCCGCGAGCATCCCGACTGGGACATGCCCGTCCCCGGTCTCGTGACAGACATCGTCCTCTCGCTGGACGACCAGTACCTGTTCTTCTCGAACTGGCTGCACGGCGACATGCGGATGTACGATGTGAGCGACTTCGGCAACCCTCGGCTGGTCGATCAGATCTGGGCCGGTGGTAACTTCGCCGACCGACAGGAGATTCAGGGCACTGAAATCCGTGGCGCGCCCCAGATGCTCCAGCTCTCCCGCGACGGCAAGCGCATCTACTGGACGACGTCCCTGTTCTCCTCGTGGGACAACCAGTTCTACCCCGAAATCGGTGAGAAGGGGTCGCTGATGATGAAGGCGGACGTCTATCCCGACGAGGGACGGATGGAACTCGACGAGGACTTCCTCGTCGACTTCGGCGACGCCCCGGGTGGCCCGGCCCGCGCCCACGAGATTCGCTGGCCCGGCGGCGACTGCACCAGCGACATCTGGCAATAGATGCATCGAGTCACCCTCGAGTGGCGCGACGGCCAGGAGGCGACCGTTGAGGTGGCCGAGGGGGAGACGGTCATCGACGCCACCGAGCGCGAAGGCCTCGGCGTCCCCTACGGCTGTCTGTACGGCGCCTGCGCCACCTGCACCGGGCGTCTCCTGGATGGCGACCTCGTCCACGTCGAGCGAGCGAACGGGCTGAAACCCCGGCACCGACGGGCGGGCTACGTGCTCCTCTGCATAGCTAAACCCCGCTCCGACTGCCGAATCGAGGTCGGCGCCGAGGTGCAGGCCGACCTCGTCCCAAACCCGTGGAAATGAACTGAAATGATCGAAGAGGATTTAGTGTAAGCGAAGTAGAATATCTCCTCTTTCTTCTTGTGTCTTTCCGTGAGGTCGACAGAGCTTTACTGGAGATCATGGGTGACCTTACGCCCCGCTGTCATACGAAAGGGGGTCAGTAGAAGACCCAAATCAACTCACGGTAATAATATGGAGCGATGGACCATAGATAGAAGTTAGCTAGTGAGAATGACGTATCAAAGATGAAGTCACAGTATGTTGGTGTTGATTGGTCGTCCGGTGTGTGGGTCGCAATTGTGTATTCTGAGGGGAAGAATACACCTTCAGTTGCCGTGTTCGAGGAGATCCGTGAGATTTGGGAACAGCATGGCGAATCGGCGCAGCGTATTGTCGTTGATGTCCCGATCGGACTCTGTGAATCTCTCGAATCGGATTCGTGTCCATGTGTCGAAGAGGACGGGGAAATCTCTCGACGGTGTGATGATCTTGCCAGAACCGTGATCGGATCTCGATCATCCTCAGTGTTCACAGCACCAGCACGTGAAGCCGCGAGGTTAGCGTCGGAAGGGGCGGAGTATACTGAGGTGAGTGCGAAGAACAACTCCCTCACTGGAAAAGGGTTGACACAACAAGCAGCCAGCATCTCAGAGGGGATTGTCGACGTCGCGGACCTACTCCAGAGTGACGGTGATTCGGATATACTCATTGAGGGCCACCCCGAGGTCTGCTTTCGTGCTTTTAACGGGAACCCCCTTGAGCACAGCAAACATACTGCTGCCGGCATTGAGGAACGATTGTCCACACTGGAGTCCGTTCCTGAATACGAGACCGGTGACTGGCGAACGATCGCTCGAGAACTTCGAAGTTTGGAGTACAGGGTCGGTCTCGACGACGTGTTAGATGCGTTCGCTCTCGCTCTCACTGCATGCGCCTCGCATGAGGAGTTCCGGCGGTTACCATCGGATCCACCGACCGATGCGACCGGGCTTCCGATGCAGATGGTCTATAGAAACGAGACGCCACTCGAGAAATGAGAGGAAGCCACACAGTGGCTAATAGTTCAATAGCAGCAAGAGAAGTCACAATCCAACTCGTTTCCACCGTCGATAATAGTAGAGTGGAAATGCAACAAACGGGAGTATGACACCCCCGAAGAGATAGAGCCACGCCGTCGGTTCCCACTCTGACTGAGACTGGATACGGCGCATATCGAGATACCATGCGATTGGTATCGTGACAAGGAGGAGGAACCATACTACTGCGAGTAGATTCACGATCGGATCGAGGAGCGAAACACCAGCGAGAATTCCGATAGTAGAAATAAGATGATAACACCGACGATGGCGTAGGCCACGTACTGATTCCATTCTAAGGCCCGAACGCGCCGGAACGCACCTCTTATCCGCCCTCCTTTCTGCGTTTTCGTAATCGCTTTCGAAGTCTGCGTCCCCCGCCATCGGTGACGGATGGGTCCAACCCCCTCCCCGAACACCGGACACGTATTTCGAGACGAGATCCCTTGCGTCGTACTCGTTAATAAGCTGTACAAGCCGATCGCCATCGACGAGCACGAACTCGTTGGCTTCATTGATGCCGTGTATCGAACGCCGGACGAGGAATTATTCGTTATCGACTACAAAGCAACCGAGCGACACCGCGACCTCGAGGACGACAAGCAACTCCCGATCTACCTGCTGGCGTGTCGTGATCTGTACGACAAGCCAGTAACGCACGCAAGGTACGCGTATGTCGGCAATATTGGGCCGAAGGTCGAAACACGCTCGTTCACCAAGTCAGAACTCACAGCCGTCAAAGAGGATGTTACGGCTGAGATGAATCAAATTGCCGAGTTCTCGTTTGCCGAGTATGCTACTGGCGACCACTGCCAGTGGTGCCAGCATCACTATCTTCCATGCGCGCCGGATTCGCTGTCCGACGGGTGATCGACAGACGGCTGGATTACCGCGGAACTCGCTACTCGTTATCCGTCGTACGCCTGTATTCGGAATTGATCAGTAACGCTGAGAAAATCATCAAGAGCGAGTGTGGCGCAGTTCGAGGTATGGGGGGACACGAGTGTCCGACGTGCGGGAGAGATGATTTCGACCGTGAGGTCGATATGAAAGCTCATCACACGATTGCCCACGGAGAAAGCCTCGTTGGCTCTGACGCTTCGGCGTTTGCTGGCGACGCACCGGCGTGTCCATCGTGTGGCCGCGATGATTTTGCAAACACTGTCGCGATGCGAGCACACCATACCATCGTCCACGGAGAGAAACTCGGTGACTCACAACAGCGTACGAATTCGACTCGACAAACAGTTCTCGACCGCGACGAGTATACGTGCCAGCGGTGTGGAGCTGCCGTCTCATCAACGGACGAAACAGGACCGAATTACAACGTTCACCACATTATCCCACGGGCAGCCGGCGGTCCCGACCATCCGGACAATCTCATCACACTCTGTACAGATTGTCACACCCAAGTACATCGAGAGCTGGAATCGATTGTCGACGAACGGCCAGAAATCCTCGAAAGTCTGCGGTCGTTTCTCCACAATATGTCGGAATAGAGTGGCTGGTACCCGGAGCAGCGCAGTGCCGATTGAATGCTGCCGTCTCGAGAGGTAACGCCGTCATCGAGATCACCCAGAGGTGTGTTCGTATCCCAAATTTTTAACCACTATTCCGAGACTATGCACCATGACTTCTGGGCTGGATCCAACGGAAGAATACGACGGATCGATCCGAGTTCGGCTTTTAAATGACAAATCTGGAACGGAGGAACTCAGTTGTAACTCATACGAGGGTGCGATTGACGTCGTCAAAGAAAATCAATACTCGGTGACGGTAGCGAAAATCGTGGACCGAGATGGTGACGTCGTGTTCACGTCTGCCGATATGAATATTGACGATTGGGAAAGCGTTTGGCGGCAGGAAAAACGCCGACAGTCCGTTCACGTAGAGGAATACGACTGTCCGTACGACAGTGTCTCGTGCTTCGCTGACGATCTCTGTGTCCAGTGCAAGATCGATAAGGTCCAAAATCAGTACTGAACAGTACTGCCTACCTTAGTCGAACAGTTGTCATCTGGCTCTTTCTGACCAATATATTGATTATCGATAAGTTTGAGTGAATCTGTAACGAGTATCTGTTACAGATATCTGTAATACAGCTTCGGACGACCCCTTGCGAGGTCGAAGCCGTGGCGACGACCGAGTTGACCGATCTTGTTGCCATGGTCGCGTACGGACTAGTTCTCGATTTTCCCGATGTTGTTCTCACCGGGTCGTGGTGGATGCAGTACATCGGTGATGAGGCTCTAATCCTGGGCTTCCAAGAGTATTCCCCGTGCAGCAGCCTCAAGCGTGACTTTCGTCTGTTCACTGAACTGGCTCCAGTCATACGAGATGCTCTGCTGCCGTTGACATCCTCCACACGACTGACGTCGTGGGATTCCCGACCGCCGTTGGGATATTGTGGTTTACGACGTGACCTGTTCTTGAGGTGCGAACGCACCAGTTTCTTTGCCAAACAAGAACGTCGATGTTCTGTAACCGGTGGCCGCCTCGCGGCTAATCTCGAGTGCCTCGTCTCGATCAGCCGGCGTGTATCGAGCCTGTGTGAAGCGGCCGACTCTCATGGAGTCGTATTGGCTTCGGGTGTTCATCGACAGCGGAAGTCGACGCGAGCCGGAAGGCAAGCGCGAGAGGAATTAAACACCGTTGGTCCTGTCCAAGGGTAGACACGGACGCCACGGGTCACCCGACCCGTGGTACTTCACGTAGTCACAGAGCACTGTGTCTTCCGGTACGTTCGTTTCCTTGCACGCAGAAGTCTCGGGGTACAAAGACCAATCCGCTCGACAGTCGAACTGGGTCCGCTGTTCGCGTTTTGTCCGAATTCAGGTACTGTGGACTCGAATTTCGGTAGTTTCACCTACCGAAAATAGCCAAGCACGGCAAAAGGTTGCGTATTCCAGTCCGCATTTTATCAGATAGATGGGTGAGATCATAGTACTATGGCGGCTAATCCAACACGACGTCAGATGCTCTGTGCGACTGGAGCGGCGAGCACGGCCGGATTCGCGGGCTACGTGGCCACAGGGAGACAGGATGACGGGGATGAGGACGAAGACACCGAATTCAACGCCGTGGACATCATGTTCGTCCGGATGATGATTCCACATCACGAGGGGGCGATCCAGATGGCCGAACTCATCCCGGCGCGAACCGATCGAGAAGAATTACTCGATCTCCGAACCGAGATAATTGAGGAGCAAGAAGCCGAGATCGATCTCATGTGTGAATTGCTCGATGATGCCGGCGTCGCCGGTTGTGATGAGGTGGGGAGCATGATGCCCCACGAGATGGGAGAGATGATGCGCGGCAACGGGATGGGTGACGGGATGCACGATAACGATGACGAGATGCACGACGATGACATGGGTGACGGGATGCACGATGATGAGATGGGCAACGGAATGCACCCCGACGAGATGGAGGAGATGATGCCGCGAGAGCACATGATGACCCACGACGATAGGCGGGAACTCCGTCGCGCCGAAAACGAGGAGTTCGACTGCCTGTTCGCCGAACACATGATCCGTCACCACGAAGGTGCCGTCGCAATGTCCGAACACATCTTGGACGAAGGTGAATCCGAGCGCATTGCCGACCTTGCGGATGATATTATCGACGCCCAGCAGGAAGAGATTGAACTGATGGAGGGGTGGCGAGACGACTGGGATTGTTGATTTGTAACCTCCAACTTGGTCTCGTTCGGAGGTATTTCTGACCATTCAAGAGGATAACACACCCGATAATTAGGATCCTGTGTGACGAACAACAAGAACAGCGGCCATCACCGAATCCCGCCGTTCGTTCCTCACGGGCGTCTCTTCGGTGAAAGACTCGACGAATCTGGGGAACGGCTGCAACGGAGGCATTACCCATGTCACAATACGATCCCGAGGATACACCTAATTCGCATCACGTCCACGAAGAGCAAACACGGGACGAAAAGCCCACCGACCGTGATTGTCCCTGCTGCCGAATCTGTGGATTGACCACTGAACGGACCGAAAGTCCCGAAGAGCCGCCGGATCGGCACGAACACCAAGAGGGAGAGCACACAGAACACGCTCACGAGCCGTCCGATCACGCACACGAAGATCACGCTGACCACGAGGCGCACGTCGATCACGCCGGTCATGAAGAGATGTTCAAGCAGCGCTTTTTCGTCTGCCTCGTGCTCTCTCTTCCGGTACTATACTACAGCCCGATGCTCCAGGACTGGTTCGGCTACGTGGCCGTGACGTTCCCCGGCAGCGAGTTCGTCGGACCAGTTCTCGGTACGATCGTCTTCCTCTACGGTGGAATTCCGTTCCTCCGGATGGGCGCAGTCGAGGCGCGGAACCGCGAACCAGGGATGATGCTGTTGATCTCGCTGGCGATCACCGTCGCGTTCGTCTACAGCGTCGCTGCGGTCGCTTTCGGGATCGGCGAACCGTTCTTCTGGGAACTTGTTACGTTGGTCGTCATCTTCTTACTCGGCCACTGGATCGAGATGCGCAGCGTCCGGCGCGCCTCGGGCGCGCTCGACGAGTTAGCCGAACTGATGCCGGACACAGCCGAACGGATCACCGAGAACGGTGAGACCGAAGAAGTCCGCGTTGACGAACTCACTGAAGACGACCTCGTGCTCGTGCGACCGGGTGCGAACGTTCCCGCCGATGGCGTCGTCAAGGAGGGCGAGTCGAACGTCACCGAGGCGATGATTACCGGCGAGTCCCGACCAGTCAAGAAGGAACCTGGCGACGAAGTGATCGGCGGGACGACTAACCGCGACGGCAGCCTCCGGGTGCGCGTGACCGCGACGGGCGAGGAGACGACGCTTTCGGGCATCATGCGACTGGTCGAGGAGGCCCAGCAGAGTAAATCACGGACGCAGGTGCTTGCCGATCGAGCGGCGGGCTGGCTGTTCTACGCTGCGATTGCGGTGGCGGCTGTCACTGCCGTCGGGTGGACCGTCGCTGTCGGGTTCGGATTGACAGTTGTGGAACGGGTCGTCACCGTACTCGTGATCGCCTGTCCACACGCACTGGGACTTGCCGTTCCACTGGTCGTCGCCATCAACACGACGATGGCAGCGCGCAACGGGATGCTTATCCGTGATCGGATCGCCATGGAGGAAGCGCGAAACCTCGATACGATCGTCTTCGACAAGACGGGGACCCTCACGAAAGGGGAACAGGGGGTCGTCGATGTGGCCACGACTGACGACTGGGATGAAGACGAGTTACTGGCAGTGATGGCTGCTGCCGAAGGCGACTCCGAACACATGATTGCGGAGGCGATCCGTGAGGAGGCCGATGAACGAGGGCTTTCCGTACCAGGTGTGCAAGAGTTCGAGGCGCTCGAAGGCCGCGGGGTCCGCGCGACCGTTGAAGTCGAAGCGGCGGCGACTCCCGGCGTAGACGGGGATAGCGTGCGAGACGGCGAGACGGTCCACGTCGGTGGACCCAACCTGCTACGCTACCTTGATGTTGAACCGGACGCCGACCTCAAAGCGTTCGCAGACGAGGCTGGGGAACGCGGCCAGGGAGTCGTCTACCTGCTTCGAAACGGCGAGGCCGTGGGCGCAGTCACGCTCGCGGACGTGATCCGCGACGAGAGTTTCGAGGCGATCGATGCGCTCCACGAGATGGACGTTGAGGTTGCGATGCTCACCGGCGATACGGAAGACGTCGCCCGCGCCGTCTCCGAGGAACTCGACATCGACACGTACTTCGCCGAAGTCCTTCCAGAAGACAAGGACAAGAAAATCGTCGAACTCCAAGACCAGGGTAAACTGGTAGCGATGGTTGGCGACGGGGTGAACGACGCGCCCGCACTGACGCGTTCCGACGTCGGAATCGCCATCGGCTCGGGTACCGACGTCGCCGTGGAATCCGCTGATGTCGTCCTCGTGGAGAACGATCCGCGAGACGTCACACACCTCGTGCAGTTGAGCCGGAAGAGCTACCGGAAGATGCAGGAGAACCTCGTGTGGGCGGCCGGCTACAACGTGTTCGCGCTGCCGCTCGCAGCTGGCGTGTTGGCCCCGATCGGCGTTCTACTTTCGCCAGCGCTCGGGGCCGTTCTGATGTCGGCGAGTACGGTCATCGTCGCCATCAACGCCCAACTCCTGCGACGGGCTGATCTCACAGTATGAGTTGGCCACCGATCAGTAGCTTACTTTCCAAGAAGACTGTTTAGCGTTGGATTTAGGGCGCTAAGCCGTATTGACGCTAATATCTGTGCCAATCTTCAACCTCGTCTCGCCGGCGAAACGCTGACGTTCGAAGTCAAAATCATCGACGTCAACTGAGCTCGAGCGAGGCATTTTCAGCAGAATGACATGAACATCATCCCCGCAACTTACCGGCCTGGCCCACCAATCGGAAGTGTGCCTTGATTATGGACAAGGGAGATACTCTCCAGTCACCGGCAGATTCCCCCAACAGGGATCACTCAATCCAATGCACTGCTTGTGAGTCTGCTTTACAGTCACCGGGAAGAGAAAGCATCTCATTTCTGCTCCTTGATCAATTTACGATTCCACTCGTCGGGTGTGACAACCACCTCGAAGAGTTCTGTTCTCTCTGTGGCCTCGCTACCGAAGGTCGTGCCGAACTTCTCAACCACCGCCCGGCCGGCGGAATTCACT
The DNA here is from genome assembly GCF_041821125.1 of Natronorubrum sp. A-ect3. NCBI lineage: Archaea > Methanobacteriati > Methanobacteriota > Halobacteria > Halobacteriales > Natrialbaceae > Natronorubrum > Natronorubrum sp. A-ect3. The sequence continues at coordinate 156,010 of NZ_JBGUBB010000003.1, forward strand.
GTCCGAGTTGTCGCCACGCACCGCACAAGCCACAACAGCCGATCATCCAAGTTGGGGGCGGTGGGCTGGCTATACTCGCATGCCCAACCCATCAGTCAGACATACTTGCCCGGTTCCGCACAGGCCTGCAGGTACGACACTATCTCAATTCCACACTTGGCGCGTTCTCCACTAACCCGTGACGGGGACCGAGCCGGCCGAGTGATTGGAACTTCTGTCTGCTGACTTCATCCTCTGAGTGTTGCAGGCGTTACTGTCAGTTGACAGTTCTATCTGTCACGATCTGAACTGAAAGGTTTTTGATATTCCCCACGTCGTTTACGGCGTGGAGGATGTCAACGCTAGCCTTCATCCGACCTAGAGTGATCGAACACGGGAAGAGAATGAGTTGCATTAATTGACACTGAAACTGGTGTGTCGACTTCGTACCACTCCTCATGGTCGTGTCTACTCCAGATGACGTCGCCGTTCTCGAGTGCAATTCGGTACCGGACCATCGTTCCTGTGAACTGCCGGGTCACGATCCGACCGGCGGCGTTTGCGGTCGTTGTCGGCGTGGTCGTGATATCGTCCGGTCGCACGAGGATGTCGATGGTTTCCGACTGAATTCGATCCAGACCCGAGACCCGGTCTCGATCGAGTCGTCCAACTGGGGTATCGACGTGTCCATCGACAAGGTGGCCGGTGAGGTAGCTCGTTCGACCAAGAAACTCCGCGACCATTCTCGAGTTGGGCTCCATGAACACCTGTCGTGGCTGATCGACCTGCTCGAGCATCCCTGCGTTCAGGATCGCCGTTCGATCGCCGACTGAAAGCGCTTCTGCCTGATCGTGGGTGACCCAGACAGCGGTTACATCGACCGCCTTGAGGATGGACGTAATCGTTTCCCGCATCCGGATTCGTAGCCCGGCGTCGAGGTTCGAGAGCGGTTCGTCGAGCAGTAAGACGTCGGGTTCGGGCGCGAGTGAGCGGGCGAGTGCGACGCGTTGTTTCTGCCCCCCGGAAAGTTCGTGGGGATAGCTCTCCCGATACTGACGCAGTCCGACGAGGTCAAGCAAGTCGGTGACGATCTCCTCTGTCTCGTCGGCTGTCGAATCGTCCAGTCCGAAGGCGATATTCGCTTCGACAGTTTTGTGCGGGAACAGCGCGAAGTCCTGAAAGACGATCCCGACATCTCGGTCCTCGGAGGGGACGAACACGTTGTCATCTGCGACGGGTTGTCCACGAATGCGAACCGTTCCTGTGTCGGGGCGCTCGAAGCCGGCGATCAACCGCAACGTCGTCGTCTTTCCACAGCCGGATGGACCGAGAAGCGTAACCAGTTCACCCTGCTGGACCGAGAGTGAAAGCCCATCGATCGCGACGTCGTCGTCATACGCCTTCGTTACGCGCTCGAGCGTGAGCACGGTCTCAGCGTCGGCAAACTCGTCATCTCGTGATTGATCAAGCGAGCGAATCCCATCGCTTCGGAGGTTGGCAGTCGCCCCGCCACCGGTCTCATCGTCCGCGCCGCTATCATCGTCCGCTCGAAAAAGCGACCAGATGATCGAGTGAAATTTCGACCAGTACTCGTAATCATCCTCGGAGAGTACCGCAACAAGTGTGAATCCGGACAAAATAATGAGGACGAGCGCTGGAATCGCCGCATATCCATAATAGGCGTTCCGTTCGGCAGTCCAGATAAACGTCGCGAGCGTCTCGAAATCAGCTGGACGGAGAAGCAACGTCGCTGGCAGTTCTTTCATACCATGTAAGAACACAAGCGCCGCGCCGGCAACGACTCCTGGAATCATCAACGGGAAGGTGACTCGTCGAAACGCGTCGACTGGCGTCGATCCGAGCGATCTAGCAGCCTCGATCACTCGCGGATTAACGTATAGGATCGACGTTCGTACCGAGCCGACGGCCAACGGCAAGTAGAGCACGACGTACGCGAACACGAGCAACGGGACGGTCTGGTAGACCGACGGAACGTACCTCGAGCCGAAGAAGACGAGGCTCAATCCGATGACCACGCCCGGAATCGCAAAGCCGACGTAGGTTGCCCGCTCGAGGAGACCAGAGATAGCCGACCGATATCTAGCAGCAAGGTACGCGACCGGAAGGGCAAACAGTGCGGCAATGGCGGCTGCCAGCGCCGAGGCGTACATCGAGTTGACTGCATACTCCCACTGGAACGCGAGCGAGCCAACGTAGACGTCCGGACCCCGAACGAGCCACCACGTCAGGAAGCCGACGGGCAGCACGACACTGAGGAGGACAACACTGGAACACACCGTGAGCGCTGGCCATTTCCACCGGCCGAGTCGGAGCGTGTACGATCGGGACTCGCCGCGTGCGTCGCCATGGATTCGCTCGTGGCTGCGCACCTGTGACTCGAGTGCGAGAATTAGCAGCGTGATCGCCACGAGTTGCAGCGACAACATTGCGGCGTAATCGTGTGCCAACGCGTTGTACTCGATGTAGATCTGACGTGTGAGGACATCGAACCGTAACATCGCTGGAACGCCGAAGTCGCCTGCGGTTTCAAGCGCTGTCAGTAACGCTCCAGCTGCAATCGCCGGCTTAGCCATCGGAAAGACCACCTGCGTGAACACCCCACGGAGATTATTCTCGAGAGAGCGAGCGGCGTCGAGGTACGTTTTATCGAACGCCCGCAGTCCGGCGATTGTTGTAATGTAGACGAACGGATAGTTGTACAGTGTGAGAACGAAGACGGTTCCCCAGAACCCGTACAGTTCGGGAAGCGAGGTGACACCAAACGGTTCGAGCACTGACTGGATAAGCCCCTGCGGTCCCCAGACCGAAATGAAAGCGAAGGCCCCGGTGAAACTTGGGACGACGAGCGGGAGTGCAAGCGCTCCCATCCAGAACCGCTTGAACGGAAGATCCGTGAGCGTGGTCAGAACCGCAAGCGGGACGCCGATCAGTACCGAGAGCGTCGTCACGACACCAACGAGCGCGATCGTGTTTGCCAGAATTTCGAGCGTACGCGATCGAAACAGGATCGAGTTGAGTCGATCGAAATCCACGCTAAACGCCACGACGGCGATCCACAGAATCGGGACGACGACGATTGCGGCGATGGCACCAGCCAGAAGCGTCAGTCCGAGTGGCAGCGTCGATCCATCGCGGCGATCCGTCTTGGTTTCGGTGTCCGCCGGCGATGAGCGTAGCTCTCCGCTGGAGTGTCCCTCGAAGTCGAACGGATCTGTCGTCGTCATGGGTGTCTATTGGAGCGTGCGCGAATCAGTCGTTGAAGCCCGACGACTGTCGGCCGGGATTGGGTACGGAATCTCCACACGCGCTACAGTATCTCTTCCTCCCGAAGCAACTCGAGCGTTGGATCGAGATCCGAGAGGTTGTTGAGATCGATTTCGGGCGGTTCGAACTCGTCCGTGTCTGGGAGCCCCTCAAGCGGGTCGACGCCGTCGGTAGTGGGGTACTCCCACGTCGTCGTCGCGAAGTACTCTTGGGCCTCCGCCGAAAGCAGGTGGGCGACGAAATCAGCAGCGGTCTCCTGATCGTCGCTTGCGTCCATGACCGTGCCGCCAGTGACGTTGTACATCGCCCCGGCATCGTCGCTCGTGAAGGTCAACTCGAGGTCGTCGCCGCCGTGGTCGCGCACGACGTAATGGTTCGTCAGCCCGACACCGACTTCGCCGTCGCCGACGGCCTGTGCCAGCGCGCTATCGCCGCCGGGTGACGTCTCGATGTTCTGGTCGTCGACCATCGCTCGGATCCACTCTCGAGTTTCGTCTTCGCCGTGAAACAGCCGCATGGCAGTTACGAACGCCTGAAACGATCCCTGATCAGGCGGCCACATGATGTTGTCCTCGAATCGCTCGTCCTCGGCGTATGCGAAAATGTCGTCTGGAAGGTCTTCCTCGTCGAAGACGCTATCGTTGTACGCAACCGCCCGAAACCGTCGCGTAAAGCCCGTCCAGTGGCCGTCCGGATCGACGGACCCAGTATCGACCATTTCGAGGACGTCGTCAGGGAGTTCAATGGTGTATCCCTCCTCTTTGAGATGTGTCATCGACTGTGACTCGCTCCCGTAGAACACGTCGGCCGGCGTCTCGGCTTCCGTCTCGATCGTACTGATCAGATCGGCCGTATCGTCGTATCTAACCTCGAGTGTCAGCTCGTCGTACTCGTCGTCAATGTAGTCGAGCAGTTCACCGATCCGCGTCTGACTCCGACTCGAGTAAACGGTGAGTTCGCCGCTCAGATCCGGCAGTTCGTCCATCGACACACCGCCAGGATCCGGTCGATCCTCGACATATTCGGGGTCGCCGAGGACGTCGTCTTCGTCACCCAGACAGCCGCTGAGTACTGCCCCACCGATCACACAGCCAACCGTCCGAAGGTATGTTCGACGTGACCTGTTACCTATGGACATGCACGGGATCGACCATAGTCGAGGAAATAATCCTATGGATTCATGTACACGAATACATTGAACAAACGTACACGCAACGAGTAGTCAGATCTGGGTGGCACGTCCGCGAAGTATAGTATCCACTGACCGTCAGTGCACACTCGATCGCACGACGGGAGCGAGGGATCGAGCGAGAACCGCGGACAGTTTGACCGGTGTGCAAATCGTTTCAATTGGTACTATCGCTTCCGCTACTGGTGTGAGTCAGAGATGGTCGACACGTCTTCATCACGCGATAGCGGTACGGTCCACGGATCCGCTTTAGATTCAGGAACCGTTATATCTCCAATGGGGGCCCCACACTCCCGACAACTCGTCCACATCGAAATATGCGGAGGTTGACAGCACGGATCGACACGATCATGATGTCGGTCGATGGCCCCACCACAGGACGGGCATTGCTCGAGCAACAGCCGAATGCGCTGGAGAGCATCCAGTCGATCATCACGCTCGAGTGTGGACCACTCAACCCATTCCTGAAGAATCGATGCGGCTGCGACATCGGCGAGAAGTGCAGCACTAGAGTCCCAGCGTAGAAGCCGGCTTCCGTCGATCGAAAATGCCCGCGTCCCCTGGGGATCGATCGCTGTGGTGTCGACAATTGTTGCGACATCGTCGACACTCGGCGTCCCCGAGCGTCGGTTCGTCTCTCGATGGAGTGCCTCCTGAAACTCGTCGGTAATAACGAGTTCATCTTCGGGTGATCGATCGGCAACGCCGGCGGCCACCAGAATGTGCCACGGATCATCGTCTGTTGGCATCTCGAGAGAGTGATCCGAAACGGGCTCTTTGCCGAACAATCGGAGCAGCGAAGACGGGAAATACCGTTCAGTGAGTCGTGGCGTTCCGGGAACGAGATACCCGCGGAGAGTGATTACCACGAGAAAACCGAGGAATGCAACGACACCAATCCATCCGGCTGTGATGAGACTAATACCGATTGCCACACCAGCCGCGATACCGACGTTCACAACCGTACACGGCAGACACCGATTGTCACCTGTGTATTCCGGCTGCCGGATAGACAGCATTCCTGTGCGGAGTGGTCTCATAGATATTTGATGACTAGTACCACATACCCTGGCAAAAATCTTCGTCGTAGTACGAAACGGCGTGTTTAGCCCCTCAGTTGTATGAGTTGGAAACCACTATGGTCAAATATATAACCACTGTCTGAATCGTGATAAGAGTTAACACTAATCACATAGAACGTGAGACGGAGTGTTACCATGACCGATATCGGTGGGTTTCACGACCACGTCGCACGTGTCGACCTCTCCGAGGGAGACGTGCACTACGAGGGTATCGATCCTGACGACGCGCGCAAGTATATCGGTGCGCGCGGACTCGGCGTAAAATACGTCTTCGACAACGGACCGAACGTCGATCCGCTCGGACCAGATAACCCGCTGGTCTTTATGAACGGCCCGCTCACCGGGACACAGACCACGATGAGTGGCCGGATCGCTGTCTGCACGAAGTCGCCGCTGACCGGCACCGTCACCGACAGCCACCACGGCGGCTGGTCGGGCGCCCGCCTCAAATGGGCTGGCTTCGATGGACTCGCTTTCGAAGGGCAAGCCGACGACCCTGTCTATGCCTATATCGAGGATGGAGAACTCGAGCTCCGGGACGCCTCCCATCTCTGGGGAAGTGGCATCCACGAGACGCGAGACACGATCGAGGAGGAAGTCGACGGGTCCTACGGCAAGAACCTTTCGACGATGGCGATCGGTCCAGGCGGCGAGAACGAGGTTCGGTACGCCTGCATCATTAACGAGGACGATCGTGCGTCGGGTCGTGGCGGGACGGGGTGTGTGATGGGGTCGAAGAATCTCAAAGCCGTCGTCATCAAATCCTCGACGAAGATGCCCCAGCCTGCGGACCAAGAGACGTTCAAGGAGGGCCACCAGCAGGCCATGAAGGCAATCACGGAATCCGATGTTACCGCACCCAACGAGGGCGGGCTATCGATGTACGGGACGAACGTCCTGATGAACATCACCGAGGAGATGGACGGCCACCCAACAAAGAACGGCCGTTACACCTCTGGTAATGCGTACAACGAGGCAGAAGAAGGTGGCGAGGCAGCGATTGATGCCGAGCGAATTAGCGGCGAGAACGTCCGTGAGAATATCCTCGTCGACGAGCCAACCTGTCACTCCTGCCCGGTCGCGTGCAAGAAGGAAGTCGAAGTCGACGTGATGCACAAGGGCGAAGAAATGAACGTTCGCATGGAGAGCTTTGAGTACGAGTCCGCCTGGGCACTCGGAACAAACTCCCTGAACGACGATCGTGACAAGATCGCCGTCATGATCGATCGGTGTAACGACGTCGGTATCGACACCATCGAAGCGGGCAACATTCTGGCGATGGCGATGGACGCGACCGAGAAGGGATATCTCGATGACATCGACGATGTCGGTGGACAAGACCCGTCTGCTCGTGGGACGGAGTCAGACGCTGGGATCGACTGGGGTGACGCAGACGAGATGATCTCGATGATCGAGCGAATTGCTCACCGTGACGATGAGTTTGCCGACCTCCTTGCACGCGGGCAGGCACGGTTCGCAGACGCCGTGGGCGCACACGAGTGCCGCCTCGACGTGAAGGGACAGGCGATCGCCGCCTACGACCCACGCTGTATGAAGGGCATGGGGATCGGCTACGCCACCTCGAACCGCGGCGCCTGCCACCTGCGCGGGTATACCCCTGCTGCCGAGATTCTGGGCATTCCCGAGAAAGTCGATCCGTACGAGTGGGAGGGCAAAGGCGAACTTACCGCCGAGTTCCAGGACCTCCACGCGATCAGCGACAGCTTCGACATCTGCAAGTTCAACGCCTTCGCTGAAGGCATCGAGGAGTATGTCCTCCAGTACAACGGCATGACCGGCTTCGACGTCTCCGAAGAGGAACTGCTCGAGGCGGGCGAACGAGTCTACAACTTAGAGCGATACTACAACAACCTCGTGGGCTTCGACGGCGACGACGACTCGCTGCCCGAGGTCTTCCTAGAGGAGGGTGGAACGCCCGGTCAGGGCGCAAGCGAGGGCGAGTACTGCGAACTCGAGGAAATGAAAGACGAGTACTACGAGCACCGCGGCTGGGTTGACGGTGTCGTTCCCGACGAGAAACTCGAGGCACTCGATATCGAGGTCGGACCAGGGACCGGCGTTTCCGCCGGCGATAGTGGTGCCACAGCCTCTGGCGACGACTGATAGTGACTGTTGTAACTATGTACCGGTGAGCAACACACCCGTTTCGTTGCTCACCGATATGAGACGACAACAATCACGATGATACGGTTTGCTGTAACTGTGTACCGGAGCGACCGAACGCGGGTTCGCGGTCGCTCTGGGAATGACGTACAGCAGACCGTACGACACCTCTCCGCGCTCTTTTGTGGCCTTCCCGTTCACAAGGGCTTGCTACCTGCTGTATAAAACTGGGACACATGTGCAGCAGTAGGTGTTTTTCTCAGGGACTATCGAGTACAGCTGTTGAGATCTGCAATCACGGCGAACACTATCGTACTCGTTTCGCTGTTCAACTAGCCCAACACTGTCCCTACTCATTCATCACTATGACTGATCCAGAACTCTTCGTCGACAAATGTGCAGTCTGTGAAACGTATTTCGTCGTTGGTTCGAGTGCCGACCTACAGCGACGGATCAATGCCCACGAACTCGAAGCACACGGGAAGGTGCGCCCGTCACGAGTCGATCACGGAGCGACCGAGTACCGCTGATCACGCGCACGAAGAGGACAAGGCCGTGGTATTGCGCCTGTTCAACGTATAAAGCTCCTCGCAGCGGTCGTCAGCTTGACATCCTCCTCGGCCTGAAGACGGAGGAATCCTGAGCGTTGGAGATTTCAGGTTTGCAGTTCCACCGGACCTCGAGACGGTGAGAATCCGTATGAGGTCCACGGACTGGAGCGGGTGGGACTGCTGGGAGTGCCAAGCCCCCGGTACTCCTATCCTCTGTCGTATTCGGACTCCCGGTGTTGTTTTTGCCACGGGGAGTCCGGCAGATATCGACGGACTTGGAGTTACTTTCTGTGGTGCTTTCAAGCAGTCGGGCACAGCATCGGTTCATTATAGGAATCGACTGTTCACCGGACTGGTTCCGATTACTGTGGTTCGAAAATCGAAGATTTTCGTCATCACGAGAATCGAAGATTCTCGAACGATCTGATTGCTTGGGGCGGGCAGGCCGCCATCGTCGGACCGGCGGGAATCGCTCTGTTCCAGCCTGATTCCACCATCTACTATGTTTCCTACCTACTTGAATGTTCACAGTAAAATCTCGGATTTAGTTCATTACGTGGATCTCCAAGTGACGGCGCGTATCCACGTCCTCGAAAAGCGAAGCTTTTCGGTTGCAGCGAGAGCTTCGCTCTCGCCATGCCCCTGAAGGACGTGGTATTACGCCTGCTCCGCGTATAACAGAGACTGAAACGGGGATATCCTTATATCGAGCTACGTTATGTGTTGGCATGAATGGACTCGCGAACGTTCTGGGTGCTCGACGACGATGACCAGACCGTCGTCGCAGATCTCGCCGTCGGACTGGGACGAACGTCTGCGCAGGTCCTCGCGTACCTCCTCTTACGAGCCAAACGCGAGGACGAGCGTGATCCCGCGACGATGGTCCAACTGCAGGTTGGAACGGGGCTAAGTCGGTCGCCAATCAGCGACGCGATTGCACGACTTGAGGACAACGGATTGGTCGAGCGAACGACAGTCAGCACCGATACACAGGGACGGCCACCGTCAGCGTGGCATCCAACAGGCGACCTCGCCTCGAGTCGCCGGCGTGTCTACGAGAGCCACGCGACGACGCTCCTCGAGCGGGCAGCAGAGATTTTTTCCGATGGATCGACAGACCTAGACGCAGCCACAGCGCAGACAGAAGGGTACGATCTGACGGTCGCGTTGAACTGGCACCCAAACGGGCTCCATGTGCCGCTTTACACGGCGATAGAAGCGTCATGGGACGACGAGTATGGTGTCGACGTCGAACTCAACCATTGCAAGGGGTCCCTGCGTGCGCTCAATAGAGTGCGTTCGGACGAGGCGGACGTTGCAGTTGCGGGAGCCGCGACGGTCCTTCGAGCCAGGGCATCAGGGGCGCCGATCGTGCCGATCGCGGTTCTCTACCAGCGGGCGATGACGGTGCTCTACTCCGTGCGAGACGTATTTGAGGAGGAGCTTCAGAGCGTCAATCAACTCCGGGGCAGACGGATCGGTATGCCGCCGAACTCCGAGACGGGGATCCTCGGTCGCCTGTTCATCTCACAGACGACCCTCGAAGACGACATCGAGATTGACGAGACGGTCGGCGAAGAACGAGACGCTCTGTTAACGGGGAGTGCCGACGTCGTTACGGGGTCGATTACCGATCCGCGCCACCTCGAGCAGCTGGGGAAGACAGTCGATACGCTACTGGTCACGGATCATTTCCCGATCTACGGGCCGACAATCGTCGTTCACGAACGGATGCTTCGAGAGCGTTGGTCGGCACTCAACGCGTTCCTCGCCGCCACTACCGGTGGATGGGCAGCTGCGAGCCACGACCCAGAACCGGCGGCGACTCGAATAGCCGAACTGGGAAGCGACGATCCGGAACGCGTTCGAGAGACGTTCGAACGGGCGACGGCCGAGTTCGGCGACAGCGACGAAACGCGCGAACACGGCTGGGGGTGGCAACGTGAGCGAACGTGGACCCGACTTCACACGGCACTCGAACAGGGACAGCTACTCACGGACGAAGGATGATTGAACTCGAGAATCTCACAGTTACGTTCGATGACTTCACTGCGGTTACGGATATCAATCTGCATATCGAACGTGGCGAGTTCGTCACGATCGTCGGGCCGTCCGGATGCGGGAAGACGACCTTACTTCGCGCAGTCGGTGGACTCCAGAAGCCGACAGCCGGTCGTATCCAAATCGACGATCAACGACCAGCAGCTGCACAGAAGGCGGGGGATATCGGATTCGTCTTTCAACAACAGACACTGTTTCCATGGAAGAGCGCGCTTGAGAACGTCGTCTTCCTCCGAAAGATGGCAAACGAGTCACCGAACCGTAAAGAAGCACGCGCGTTGCTCGACTCGATGGGACTCGAGGGATTCGAAGATGCTCGGCCGAGCGCACTTTCGGGCGGCATGAAACAGCGGGTCGCGATCGCTCGCGCACTCCACCTTGGCGCGGACGTGCTGTTGATGGATGAACCGTTCGGGGAACTAGACGAGATTACACGTGACGAACTCGGCGTCGAAATCCGATCACTCTGGCGGCGGGAGCAGAAGACGATCGTGTTTGTCACCCACAGCGTTCCCGAGGCAGTCTTTCTCGGAAACCGGTGCGTCGTGATGCGAGACGAGCCTGGACGGATCGAGGCGACGTTCGATATCGATTTACCCGACCCGCGCGACACCGAGGTATTCGGCTCTCGAGCGTTCCAAGAGCAGGTTGCGACCGTTCGGCAGACGTTACACGAGAGTTACGACGAATGAATAGACGGATCCGCATCGCTGCGACTGACGCGATCTACCCGGCGATCGCACTCTGTGTCGGCGTCGCCTGCTGGTGGGCAATCACGGTTATGACTGACGTGCCGTCGTTCATGTTGCCCCCGCCCGACGCTGTCGTCGCGCGATTGATCGGCAACCCGCAACTGTACCTCGCAAACGCCTGGTATACGCTCGAGAAGGTCATTTACGGTGGGTCGATCGGTATCGCGTCCGGGATCATCCTCGCGGTCTTCATCGCCTACGTGCCATGGTTTCGGCGGGCCATCTACCCGTATCTCGTCACGGTGCGAGTACTACCGAAACTCGCGATTGCGCCGCTGTTGCTCATCTATCTCGGTACGGGAATGGCGACGGCGATCGTTTTCATCGCGCTCATCACGTTCTTTCCGCTCGTGTTGAACACGGCGGCAGGCCTCAATCGAGCGCCGGCGACACACCACGAACTGCTGCAGTCGGTCAACGCCGGCCCGATCGAGCGAATTCTGTACGTGGACGTTCCCTACGCGATTCCCGACGTTTTCGCGGGGCTCAAGCAGTCGGTGACGCTCGCCGTCGTCGGCGCGGTCGTCGCGGAGTGGGTCGTCGCGGATAACGGGTTGGGGTTTCTCATCCTCATGGGATCAGAGAACGTCCGTCCGGACATCATGCTCGCCGCGTTGCTCGTACTGTTGCTCGAGGGATTGTTGCTGTACGGTGCAGTTGTCCTCACGCAGCGTGGCGTCGACGGCTGGCTCGACCTCGAGGATGTTGGTTCCGGTTGACTGGATCCTGATTCCGCACCTGCGTCCGTCGTATTTTGCTTTTAAGAGTGCCAGCAGGCGCGTTCGATCGCGACCGGAACAAGGTAGAAAATGAGTCCAAGAAGCGAGAGGACAACGAGAGCAGCGTACGTCTCGGCTGTTCGGAGGTACGCGGACGTCTCGAACATCCGGTAGCCGAGGCCAGCGTTGAGCGTGACAAACTCGGCGACGATGGCACCGATGACACTCAACGTCGCGGCGATTTTCAGCCCGGCGAAGACGCTCGGCGCGGCGGCTGGAACACGCACGTGAAGAAACGCGGCGGTTCTCGAGGCGTCGACCGTCTTCAGCAACTCGAGGTACGCCTCGGGGGTTTGTCGGAGTCCGTCGAGGGTCGCGATTGTGATCGGAAAGATGGTCAGTGTGACGACTACAAGGGTGCGAGCGGGGATACCGCGGCCAAACCAGAGGAACAGCAGCGGTGCAATGGCGATTAGCGGGGCAATTCGAAGCGCGACGACGTACGGTAGCACGGTGTTCGTCACCGTTCGAGAGTGGATCATTGCGAAAGCGATGACGGCACCGATGACGCTGCCGACGACGAGTCCGATGGCAGCGGTTACGCCCGTGATGGCGGCGTCGTTGAGCAACGTCGGGTACGTTTCGACGAGCGCCGTGCCGACTTCACCCGGCGATGGAAGGATGATCGACGGGAGCCCGTAGTAGACGACGGCAGCTTGCCACACCAAGAGCAACGCCGCGAGCACCACCGCCGGTGGACCCACTGCTCCAGCGAGCCATCGAGCGACGTCGGTGGGACTGTCGACGGATCCGCGGCCGATCGATTGCACCTCGAGCCGGCGGCTGCGATCGTGGCGCTCGTGTCGGTCATCGCTCCCGTCGAACGTCGATCGTTCAGATCGAGACATCGGGATTCGATTCCGTTTGTCGCTCCGTCTGCATCCGTCTCGGAAGACGCGCGAGCTGCTTGCTCATCGGTATGACTCGGTTAACGCCGCGTACTCCGAGACGTACTCACTGTCGGTATCGAGGTACTCGTTCGTCCACACATCGTTCGGATCAACGTCGTTCTCGATGGTGTCGGCAGCAGCGAGTGTCTCGTGCGTTTCCTCCCACGGTTCCGACGCGCTCGCTCCCCAACCCTCGGTCTCTACCGTTTCGGAGTACATGTAGCGCTCGTACATCTGCTCCCACTTGTCGGCCTGATTTGCTCGCACCTCGTCGAGTTCCGGTTGGACGTCTATGAGTGCATCCACGGCCTCGTCGGGGTTCTCTGCTGCCCAGACGGACCCTCTGGCAGTTGCCCGAAGGAAAGCGCGGACTGTGTCTGGGTGCTCTTCAGCAAACGATTCGTCGGTTGCGACGAGGTGGCCATAGGAGGGGACTGCCTCTTGGATCTCGAGAACGTCGATCGCTCCGCCCTGATACTCTGCGTCGACGACGTCGCTGAACACGCCGCCAGCGGCGTCGATCTCGCCGCTGAGCAGCTGCTGGACGGTGTCGAAGCCTGCATCGACGTAGTCAACACTGTCGAGCACGCCGTGGTGGTCAAGGTACGCCTCGGTCATCGTCCGTACCATTCCCGGGCCGCTGCCGACTGTGGCGCCCTCAAGCTGTTCCGGATCGGAAAGGTCGCCGAACTGATCGCGATCAGCAAAGACAACGTTCGGATTTCGTTGCATCATAACACCGACAGCGAGTGGCGATAGCTCCTCACTGTTGACTGTGAGGATCTGATCGGTGCTCGAGATAGCGAACTCGACATTGCCAAGACCAGCTTGGTTTGCCGCGAAGTCTGAGCCGTCTCCGCTCTCGAGTTCGACATCCGTGATCCCTTCCTCCTCGTAAAACCCGTTCTCTCGAGCGGCGACGTAGGGAACGTGGAGACCGCTCATGTTCCAGTTGAGTAACAACGTCACAGACTCTAGCACCCCATCGGTCGAGTCGGTGTCGTCTTCGATCATTCCGAGACATCCCGAGACACCGATTCCGGTACCAATTGCGAGTACCCCGCGACGCGTATGTGTATGTGTCACACTACCACCGTTACCGACTGTCCACAAAGCCACATATAAATCATTCGTACTAACCTTTATACCTCGACTGGAGTCGGACGCTTCGAGGTGGTACGTCTGGTTGGTGAGACGGCCGACCGTCGACTATTACCTCACGTCCGTCAGACCCTCCCACTTGCAGATAGGATACGGATCGGTCTCGTAATCGCCGGTCAGCGTCTCTCCGGTGAGAACATACTTGATATCCACCGACTGTCGGTCGCGTTCGACCAACTCAACCTCGAGTCCCTTGGGAGCAACCCGATTGGGGAGATACATCACGGTCTTGAGGGTGTGCAGTCGTCGATATCGAATCGAAATCTGAGGGCGAGTCAGCATCGGTTCGAAGCCTCGTACTTGTCGTTCATTTATCTCATTCGATTGATTGTTCTCGAGTTGTGCTCAACTCAGAACTCGATTCCAGCCGCCGATTCATGTCAACGTAATTTACGGCAAATGCTTCCGTCCTGTATATATAATATTAATATAATAAGTAATATACACGGGAACGTTGGCCACACGCATGGGGTGGCCGATGAGAACATGTGCCACGCCGGATCCACGCATGACAACCACTCAGATTACGACCGAAGAACAGCGGCAACTGGCCCGCACACTCGGTGTCGACCGAGTACGTGACGGAGATCGGTTGACATTCGAGCGATTACGCGAGTCAATCGACGGGACAACCGACCCCGAGTTCGCCTCCATGGGCGAATCAATCCGGGGTGACCTTTCGGGGAAACTCGATGCCGAGTTGCTTACAACGGAGTTAGAAAACCTCTCAACCCAACTCGAGCGACTGCCCGATGTTCGCGAACAAGGGATTCCAGACGGCGATAAAGAGCCAGAAGCACTCTATCGAGAGCTCGTTGAGCCTGGGTGGAAAGTTTACGATCATCTCGTAGATGTCGGCTTCTTCGAGAGCCTCGAAGCGAACCTCCCGCGATTCACACCGGAGCACATCGAGGGGACAGCCCACGAACTGATCGGATCAGACGTACTGTCCACGGAACTCGATGCGCTCGGCTTCGACGAGCGCGAACGACTCGCACTCGTTATGGACGTTGTCAACAACGACACGCGACTCGCTCGGTGGGTCCCAGCGAAGGAGATTCCGGATGGCGTCGAGTTCGGCGTTGAGCACGTTCCACCACTCCACAAGCGCGCGACGGGTGGGGTCTTGCTCTGGATTAATGCACTCGATATTCATCTCTGGCACAATCGGATTCTCATTACCGACGAGATTCTGGACAACGGCTACTGGGATATCAAAACAATGCTCGGTGGCCTGTATCTGATGGCAAAAGCAGCACTCGAGGTCGCAGCAGGCGACAAACTGACGGACGCACAACTGACAGCAGCAATCTCCGCGAGTACGGCGATCATGATCGTCAACCAAGAGGAGATCTGCAAGCACATGTTCTGGATCACAGAAGAAATGCGAGCACCACCGAAAGCGAGGTAATTCACAATGTCAATCGAAGAAGACAGGGCCGTACAGGCCGCAAAGGATACGGTTGTTCGAGAAACGGATCAAGGATATCGGGTACTCGGGTCGCCCGACAAATCAGTCACCCACCAGCACGACATCGAGCGAATCGAGGAGTTCGATGTCACAGACGAGATGATCCTCGAGTCGGGCGACAATCCCGAAGCGTGGCTCAACTACGGTGGGAACTACGAACAGCACCGACGGACGACGGCGGACGTCATTACGCCCGACAACGTCGCTGACCTCGAGGTAGAGTATATACTCGACGTCGGTGCTGGCTCGAGCATGGAGGGGACACCGCTGATCATCCCCGGCGATCCGCCGATTATGTACCAGTCGAACGGGCCGAACCACGTGAAGGCCATCGACGCTCGGGAGGGCGAGGTCCTCTGGAGCTACACGTATGCCGTCCCCTCGGATGTCGTACTGTGCTGTGACGACAACAACCGGGGCGTCGCCGTCCACGGCGACAAAGTATTTATGACGACGCTCGACTCGGGCGTCGTCGCACTCGACCGCTATACGGGCGAAGAAGAGTGGTATACGTCCACCGCAGATCACGAAGAAGGGTACTCGGCAACGTGGGCACCGATCGTGTTCGATGGGATGCTCTTTACGGGTAGTGCCGGTGGTGAGTACGGCGTTCGTGGGTTCCACACGGCTCTGGACACGGAAACCGGCGAGGAGCTGTGGCACACGTGGACCTCGCCCGAAGAAGAGTGGGTCGGCGACAGCATTAATCAGTCCTGTGCAACGAACTGGATGAACGCGACGGTCGACGTCGAGAACCGACGGCTACACCTGCCGATCGGCAACCCAGGTCCGGACTTCGACGGCTCGGTTCGCCCGGGTCCGAACCGGAATAGTTGTGGGACGCTCACGCTCGATATGGACACTGGTGAGCGGATGTGGACATACCAAGAAGTCGCACACGACGTCTGGGACTACGACTCCGCGGCACCGCGAATCCTCATCCGCGACTTCGAAATCGAACATCGTAACAAGACGACCGACGTTGTCGTTTCCGCGGGGAAGACGGGCTGGGTCTACACGATGGATGCCGAAACTGGTGAGCTCTTAGAGCGGAGCGAACCCGGCGTCCAGCAGCTGAACATGTACCGGATGATCCCGCACATCGACGAAGGCCGCCGTATGCCGTTCATGCCCGGTGCGATGGGTGGCAACGACTGGCAGCCGCCAGCCTACAACCCCGAGACCGGACTCGCGTACTTCAAGATGAACAACTCGCCCCAGGAAGCCTGGTGGCGATTCGAAGAGTACGAAGAGGGCAAAAAATACTGGGGCGGTATCTTAGAGGACCAAACCGAAGCTGTCCCCGACGACTACAACGGAAAGATCAGCGCCATCATCGCGATCAATCCGGAGACAGGCGAACGTGTCTGGCGTGATTGGATCGAATCGGATGCCTACATCTGGGGCGGCATGATGACAACCGAAACCGGCGTTGTCTTCACCGGTACTCAGAACGGCAACTTCATCGCCTACGACGGCGAAGACGGCGAGCGCCTCTGGGAGTACGATCTCGGCGAGGCCTCGATCGCCAGCAGTCCGATGAGCTGGTACGATCCAGAAACCGAGAAGCAGTACGTCGCGATTCAGGTCGGCGGCAGTGGCTGGCTCCGACGCGGTGCTGCCGGGCGTGACACCCGTCTGGCTGTCTTTTCGATGGCAGCGTAGGCGGTCGATCGACTCACAATTTTTGCTGTCGGGAACGAATCGACATGCCGTCTCATACGCACTGACGTCAGTCATTTTCGGCGTGTCCGCGAACCGTCGGCGGTTGCGCCGGTACATCGGTACAGCAAACCGTATCAGTCGAGCGACGACGCGTCCGGACTGGCGACGATACTGATATACGGCTCCCTCTTACCGGGTCGTTCGAGTCGTTCAACAGTCTCAATTGTGAACCCCGCGTCTGTGACCCGGTTAGTCCAGTATGATTCCGGATCAGGTTTCGCGCCCGACCCGCTATTGCAGTCGGTTTCGACACCGTCGGGAAGAAGTGGCAACTCCAGAATGCCGACCGTTCCGGTCGCAGTACAGATACGCTGAAGTTCACGAAGTGCTTCGTTAGCCGCCGGTTCGGGAAGGTCGTGAAGGACACGACAGGCGGTAACGACGTCGACCGCCCTATCACGGACAGGAAGCGTCGCCGCGTCGCCGGCGATCGGTTCGACGCTGAGTCCGGCACGGCCGGCGTTCTGTCGCGCCAGCTGTGGACCGTTTCCGAGAATAACCCGATCATCGAAGACATCGACTCCAAGGACGTCCGGACCATTCGGCCCACTCGGAACGTGTGGCGCAAGTCCAACAAGCGACCGACCCGTCCCACAGCCCACATCAAGCACACGTTCCGCGCGCTCGAGTGGGAGGTGAGCCGCGAGCGCGTCATATTTGTACCGCTCGAGACGCCACGGTGGCGGCGAGACGAGTTGGTGCATCGTCCGTCCCCCGTAGACAGCCGCGGCGAGTGAGACGACCGTCGCAACGAGTCGTCGATGCCATCGCTGTGCCCGTCTTTCAACAGTGACCGCAATCACAAGTACGAGCACTGCGACGGCTATCGACCGGAGTCGCCGTCGCCAGTGATAGACACCGAAATTGTATCGCGGGCCGAACACGTGTCCCAGTCCGCTCACTCGATGCTGAGACCGCTTCCACCCTGCGCCTGTTCGAACTCGAGTTCGATCTCGAGTTCTTTTGTTCGACGCCCACCGAACTCGATTTCGACCTCGATCGGTTCACGATACTCGAATGGAATCTCCCACGTACTCCCAGAGACCGTCAACGAAGCATCATCCTCGAGTGCGTCAGCGATGTCGCGAAGAAAGCTGGCAGTTTCCGTCCGAGAGAGATGGACTTCTTGTTCGAAAAATCCATCCGTGATCACCCTGCGGTCAGACGTCTCATCGTCAGGAAACTCGATGTTATTCCCCATGCCGTGTCACACCACGACATTCCCCTTAAATGTGCGTGGCATTTCAGGCACATCATTGAGCCACAAGTGACGGAACACTCAACTGTTACGTTGGTGTATCTGTATACATGTCTCTGCTCGAGGTGTTAGGGAACACTCGTCGGCTGAAAATCATTCGAGAACTCTCTCGGGAACCGAAGTACGTTTCAGAGTTGGCCGAAACTGTTGGTATGGACGGAAAGTCGGCGGTTCACCACCTCACAGCGCTGGAAGAAGCCGGGCTCGTCGAACACTATCAGCGTGGTAATCGAAAATACTACCGCCTCATCAAAGACATCGAACTGTATGCAGCACCGCCACCCGAGCGCTCGTTCATCCTTCAGGCATCCGACCTCTCCGATGACAGGACGTGACAGTTTCGTCTGTCGTACGGGTCTGTCAGCTCACCACTTCTTCGATCGATATCTATTCTAGAGAATTAGCCGCGGAAAATACACTAAAGGTATTTGGATATCCATGTTGATTGCCCACACATGCCAGTGTGTGTCCACTGCGAGGAGGAGTACCCGCTACCAGGGTCGTACACGAGCCACGTCCTCACCTGTGAAGAGGAGAATGGAACCGTTTCGACGGACGAGTCAATGGAAGAAACATCACCCACGTTAGACGCCCCAGAGTCGACACAGCCGCCCCTCGAGCAGCACGTCGAGCAGTTGATGGAAGACCAGCTTTCAGAGATTAGAGCTGAACTCGATCAACTGTCGAGTGACATCGAGGATGTCGATCAGTTCGCGACGATCAGTCTCGGAGAACGTCGACTGGCCCAAGCCGAAGCGAACCTGTCCGAGTTTTCGACGTCACTCACCGAATTTTCCGAGCAGACACTCGAGAAGGTTAACGAACTCGAATCCCGACTCGAGCAACAGACGATCATGCTCGCCACGGTCCTCGAAGCGCTTGCCGAATCCGACGTTGACATCGACACGTCGGCTATCAGAGACTACCAGCAAGATCAGATCGTCACTGATCAATCCGCGTCCGACAAACTCGCGACAGTGGTCGACGAACTCGAGTCCTGAGATCGATCGGTGCTCGATATCCGCTCGAGTCTACAGGGAGCGGAAGTTGCCTTCGGGGCCGACGGAACGGCCCAACATCCCATGAGGGAATCCTCGCGCTCTCGAGCAGGTGGACATCAAACCTCGCGTACGCCGATAACTCGATCCTGAAGATAGTTCAGGTGCATTGCATTGTAGATGAGTTTCACCTCGTCGCTCAGGGGAACCGCCTGACAGGTGAGGACGATCTTGCGCTCTTCGACCTCATCTTCCGTGAGGATGAGATCCATGTCCATCGAAACCTCGCCGTCATAGACGATGCCTGCGCAGTTCGCACACGACGCAGCGCGACACTCGAATGGCCAGTCGTGATCCTGATCCTCAGCGGCATCGAGAACGTACCGTCGTCCTCGAACGTCGAGCGTTCCGTGATCGATCTCGTCGAGGTCCGCTTTGGCCGCTTTTTCGAAGAGATTCTCGTCATCGATATTCCACCCATAGTCGTCCAGTACCTGGTAGTTGAGATACTCGACCGTTCGTACGGGACCGCTGTCGGCGCTGTCTTCGTCTCCCTTCGCCGCATGATCGCCGAGTCGTACATTGGGGAGATTGTGTGCCATAGGACAACAATAGACACGATCCCTCTTAGAAATACGGGTGTGTTTCGGTATTCGCCACAGCCTCCGGTCACTCGCGATCGAGTTCGCCGAATGCATCGATCATCTCGTTTTGGGGATCGATCCTGTCCACCGAATCGCGAGCGGTCGACTCGAGTGCACGCTCGAAATGTGCGTCTGTCAATACAAGATTCTCGGTGGCGGTCCCCTGTTCTCGCTCGGTAGACCCGTTGACTGTGGTTGTATCGGCAGTCACATCACTGTCACCGGTCGCTTCGACGTGCTCGCGCACGGCGTTCATTGCTGCGGCACGACAGATCCCCTCGATGTCAGAGCCAACAGCGTCGTCAGTCCGTGCGGCAAGCGTTTCGATGTCGACATCCGCCGCTAGCGGTCGGTCGCGGAGATGAATCTCGAAGATTTCTCGACGTGCTATCTCGTCGGGCGGGTCAACGAAGACGTGTCGCTCGAATCGGCCAGCGCGGAGCAACGCGTCGTCGATGAGTCCCGGACGATTGGTCGTCGCAAGCACCACGACGTCCTCGAGTTCTTCGAGGCCGTCGAGTTCGGTGAGCAGCTGTGAAACGACGCGTTCGCCGACGTTCGACTCCGACGATCCTCCACGCGTTCCGGCGATGGCGTCGATCTCGTCGAACACGAGGACGGCGGGTGCGTTCTGCCGGGCGGTATTGAAGATGTCTCGGATGCCTCGTTCCGATTCACCGACGTATTTGTCGATGAGTTCCGGTCCCTTGATCGAAATGAAGTTTGACTGGGCCTCGTTTGCGACCGCTCGAGCCAGCAGTGTCTTTCCAGTCCCCGGCGGGCCGTAGAGCAACACACCCGTCGCCGGTCGCAGCGACACGCGATCAAAGGCGTCTGGGTACTCGAGGGGCCACTGGACGGCTTCGCGGAGCGTTCGCTTTGCTCCTGAGAGGCCGCCGATTTCCCCCCAGCCGACATCAGGGACCTCAGCGAACACTTCTCGCATCGCCGAGGGCTCGATTCCGTGTCGTGCCGTCTCGACATCTGTATCGCTAATCTCGATGGAGTCCAGTTGCTCATCCGGGATCCGAACGTCGTCGGCGTGTGATTCATCGCGTACCCGTCGCACTGCACACATCGCGCTTTCTCTGATCAGGTTTTCGAGGTCGGCGCCGACGAACCCATGCGTGGACTCGGCGTACTGTTCGAGATCGACATTTTCACTGAGAGCGACGTCGCGCGCGTGAATTCGGAGGATCTCCGTCCGAGCGTCTGCGTCCGGAACACCGATTTCGATCTCGCGGTCAAATCGCCCGGGACGCCGGAGTGCAGGATCAACCGCATCAACGCGGTTCGTAGTCCCCATAACAACGACCTGTTCGCTGTCATCCATGCCATCGAGCAACGACAGCAACTGAGCGACGATCCGCCGCTCAAGGTCGCCAACGTCCTCGCGCTTCGGCGCGATTGCATCGAGTTCATCGATGAACACGATTGCCGGGGCGTTCTCCGCAGCCTCATGGAACACGTCCCGAAGCCGCTCCTCACTCTCGCCGTAATACTTCGAGACGATCTCCGGCCCCGAAAGCGTCTGAAAGTGTGCGCCAACCTCGTTTGCCATCGCTTGGGCGATGAGCGTCTTCCCAGTACCCGGCGGACCATACAGGAGAACACCTGTTGGCGGCTCAACGCCGAGTCGGTCGAAGAGGTCCGAATGGCGCATTGGAAGCTCAATGATTTCCCGAACCTGCTCGAGTTCGTCCTCAAGGCCGCCGATGTCGTCGTACGTGACGTCTGTACGCTGCTCGGATGTGGTATCAGTTTCAGTCGTCGAAGTCCCTGCTGCTGTCGTCGACGCCCGCTCCGGTGAGACGACGATCGACGTCCACTCCGCAACGCGAACGGGAGCAGTCGGCTCGACGTCGACGATTTCGACCGGGACGTGTCGAGTCGACGCTCGCACGTGGGTACCCGATTCGACGGTGACCGGTACCGTCTCTGTCTCTCCAGCCGACACCACATACCCGACCAGTGCGTCCCGGCGAGAGAGTGCGAGCGCTTCGTCGGAATCGACGTCGTCAGGTAACGCAATCTCAACTCGTTCAGCCGACCGGACGTTGGCCGGCTCAGCCACAACGGTATCCCCGACATCGACGTCAAGCGTCTCGGTGAGGTCCGGAGCAAGCCGAATCAGACGACCGTCGGCTTCTTCGGATGGTCGGGACATTACCTCGACGACGGCGGACTCACCGGTTGGCCCTTCGAGAACGGCGTAGTCGCCGGATTCGAGGCCAAGATCAGCCATCGCGTCCCGTTCGATGACAGCGCCGGGCTCACCGGCTCGGTTCGATGCGAGTGGCTTGACTGTGAATTTCATTCTCGAGTGTCGTTTGATAACGTGTAACGCTTAACAGCAAGAACGTTTGGGTCGATTTCACAGCGCTGTCAGCACCGAGAAACGGGGACAGAGCTCGGGAACGGGACGGGTGAACGCTAGCCGATCCAACACGTAGTTTACAGCTGGGACGTCTCGAGCCGTCGAGGTTGTCGAGCCACTGACTCGGACGATCAGTCGTCAGCGGCTGTGTTGGCGTCGATCGAGACCTCTATCTCGGCAGCTGCGGCCTTGTACTCGGGGATCTTCGCTCGTTCGTCGAGAACGTCGTTGGTGAGTTTGTTCGCGGAGGCGGCCGCGAAATGCGGCGTCGTCCAGACCACACCTTCTTTGATGTCTTCCGTGACTTGTGCTTCGACTGTGATCTCGCCGCGCCGTGATTTGAGTGTGACTTCGTCGCCGTCTCCGATCCCGTAGCGTTCGGCATCTGCAGGGTTGACGTCGACGAAATTTTCGGGCGTCTGCCGGTTGAGCGTCGGCGATCGGGTGCTCATCGTGCCGGTGTTGTAGTGTTCCTCGAGTCGGGCCGTCGTCAAGATCAGTGGATACTCCTCATCCGGCGTCTCGGCTGGTGGCTGGTGGCGAACCCCCTCGATGTGTCCGAGACCGCTCTCAGTGTCGAACTCGTCTTCGTACAGGAACAGGTCTCCTTCGTCGCCGGGTTCATAACACGGCCAGTGGAGCCCCTCCTCGCCGAGGAGGTCGTACGTCATCCCATGATAGATGGGACAGACCTGTCGGAGCTCTTCGAACACCGCCTCGGGGTCCTCGAAGTCGAACAGCGCTTCCCCATCGTCGAACAGCCGTTGCCCGATCTCTGAGACGATCTCGAGGTCGTGTTTCGTGTTTTCGTGGACCTTCCCGACGCCACGCATGCGCTGGACGCGCCGGTCGGTGTTCGTGACAGTGCCACCGCGTTCGGCCCAACTCGTCGCCGGAAGGACGACGTCGGCGTACTCCGCCGTCTCGGTCATGAAGATGTCCTGTGCGACGATGAACTCGAGTTGCTGGATCCGTTCGGCGACTCGGTTGGCGTCGGGCTCGGACATGACCGGGTTCTCCCCCATCACGTACAGCCCCTTGACCGACTCGCCGAACTCGTGGGAGAGTTCGACGTTCGTCAGCCCCGGTTCGTCGGGCACCTCGAACCCCCAAACCTGTTCGACGCGCTCACGAGCGGCATCGTCGTCGACCAGCTGATAGCCCGGGAGCACGTTCGGCATTGCACCGACGTCACAGGTCCCCTGGACGTTGTTCTGGCCTCGAAGTGGATTCACACCCGTCCCGGGTCGGCCGACGTTCCCCGTGATCAGCGCGAGGTTGATCTCGTTCTGGACGTTGTCGACACCACACCGATGTTGGCTCATCCCCATTCCGGTGAAGATGGCCGCGTTGTCGGCCGTGGCGTACTTCTCTGCGGCCAGTTCGATCTCCTCGAGTGGAACGCCACACTCCTCGGCGGCGGCCGCTTTATCGAAGTCTCTGAGCGACCGCTCGAGATGCTCGAAGCCTTCGGTTCGCTCCTCGATGAACGCTTCGTCGATCCAGTCGTTCTCGAGTGCCGTCTTGATGACGACGTTCAACAGCGGGATGTCAGTTCCCGGGTTCAACTGGAGGTGTTGATGGCGGTCAGTGTCGTCGATCTTGAACGACCGCGTCGTCTTGTTCGCGTGTGGGTCGACCTGAATAACGGTCGCACCGTCGAGCACTGCCTGCCGGAAGTACTGGCTGTTGGCGATGGGATGTTGCTCGCCAGGATTCGCGCCTTGGATCCAGAAGACGTCCGCCTCGTCTCGAAGGTCCTCCATGCTGTTGGTCATCGCACCCGCGCCCAGGCTCGTTCGCAGCGCCCAGACGGTCGACGCGTGACACATTCGCGTGCAGTTGTCGACGTTGTTCGTTCCGTAGCGGCGGGTCAGCTTCTGGAGAAGGTAGTTCTCCTCGTTCATCACCTTCGATGAGCCGTAAAAGCCCATCGCGTCGGGCCCGTGTTCGTCTCGAATGCGGGCAAGTTCGTCGACAACGTACTCGTAGGCTTCCTCCCACGATGCATCGCGGAACTCACCGTCCTCTTTGATCAGTGGGTTGGTCAACCGGTCCTCGTGATCGACGACTTCCGTCGCTGCCCCCCCTTTGATACAGACACGCCCCTCGTTTACTGGTGCATCACCCCACGGCATAAACCGCATGTCGCTGGGCTCTTCACCGGGCTGTACCGTAATTCCGCACCCGACACCGCAGTACGGACAAATAGTTTTCACGGGATCTGAGTTATTGCTGGACATAGGTCACGTTCTGGCCACGTTCGCGAGCCGCGGTGTCACGACTAACCATCTCCATATGCATGATTCTTTCTAGCACGAACTACCTCAGTTCAGCCACCACGGCTCATGAACCAGCCAGCGAACGCGCCCGTTCGAAAAGCCGTCGGTGCCGACAGCGCGACAGCTATAGTGCCAAACATTCATTTGAACGCCCGTGAACGATCGCTTATCGTGGACCTCACACGGACAATCATCGAGACGAAAGCCGAGGAATACCGGACACACGAGCCACTGTACCCCGTCGAGCAAGAACAGATCGAGGGACTACCGGGAGCGTTCGAAAGCGGCGAGTTCGGGTGGCGTGATGCAGAGTGGGTCGTCAGATGGTACTATCGGCGCTCTCTGGGCGACGTTCCGAACGCAGAGCGTCGAGCGGCCGAAGACCGGTTCGGACAGAACGACTTTGAGATGGTCAAACGTGTTCTCGGTGACGCGACCACGGCATCCGACGTGTCCGAGCGAGTTTCCCGACTGACAACGTTGGAGGGCGTAGACGTTCCGGTCGCCTCCGCCTATCTGCTGTTTATCGATCCAACGTCGTTTATCGTCGGTGGCGAACGAGAACTGGCAGTTCTGGATGCGGCTGGACAGTTACCTGACGACTATCCGGACACGTTCTCACTCGAGGCGTACGAAACGTACCTCGAACGCTGTCGATCGCTGGCCGACCGCCTCGAGTGCGATATGTGGACGCTCTATCGCGCACTCTGGCGACTGGGGTCCGAACTCGATGAGCAACCAAACTGACACAGCGCGTTGAACTGAGAAAGTGGCGAACGTTTATGAAATACCATGTTGTATGATGACAGAGAACATGGCTGACGATACGCTGGAGGATTTCTTCATCCTCCGTGCACTCGAGGACCCGATCACCGAAGACGAACTCACGGCTGCTGCTGAGCAGTCGGGCGAGGTGCTACAGGAACTTCGCGACGAAGACGTTGGCATTCGATGGGTAGAATCCGAGGTCTTACTGAACGACGACGAACAGATCACAGGGACCTTTTGTCACTATCAAGCCGAATCCGAGACTGCCGTTGAAGAACACGCTGAACGAGCAGGGCTTCCGGCCACTCGAATCGACCGACGTGGCCAGCCGCTCGAAGGAGAGTAATTCGGATCCAGTCAGTTCCGGACATCTTCAGGCGGTTGACAGACAAGGAGAGTGATCAGCTACTCCAGAGCAGACACGCACCGATCAGGACAGCTCCAGCTACCCGCCGAGTCCGACGCTGCCGGCAGCTCCAGCGAGCAGCTGCCGTCTGCTGAGTGACTGCGGAGCGGGGACCACATTATTTACTTATTTATTTTACACAAAACAATTTTCCATTTGGCCAGCCGGAATCGGGCGCCGGCACGAGACGTCGTCGACCAGGGCCGGGCGTGAATCGACGAGCACGGGCTCGAGATCGAGCGTGACCAGGCCTTACAGATGAGCTCTTGTGGGATTGAGTGGATCTGTAACAAACATCTGTTATAGACGTCTGTAATACAGCTTCGGACGACCCTTGAGGATGTTAAACGTAAATCTCCCAAACCAGCAAGCCTCCGCTTGTGGGAAGCTCCGCCGTTTACCATGAGGGGATGTCACCATCGGCCAGTGTTCGAACAACAAATTCTTCTCAGAGGATACAGTCTTTTTCTCGCTCGAGAGCGACTACTACACGGGCTCACTGCCGACACTGCCCAAGAAGCGATCGTTGACGTCGTTATGATGGTGGTGACCGGATACAATCGGCGAGCTTGTTGTAGCTATCACTGGTGCGCGGTTAGGTCGCAGTGTGCTACCAGAGCAGTGGCTGGTGGCTACGGCTGAACGAGAGGAACTTGAACATCTTGCAACCGACCCCTTCAGACTCGAGACGTGACTAAACCACAACCTCTTCCGTCTACATTCCGATGACTTCGCAATGACTGGAGGGCTAGATCCGACCGAGGAGTACGACGGGTCGATCACGGTTCGACTCCTTGACGACACCGATGGCACGAGGCAGATCCAGTGCACATCGTACTACGAAGCGATCGACCTCGTGAAAGAACACCAGTACGCCGTTACTGTCGCCAAGATCATCGATCGAGACGGCGATGTCGTGTTCACATCCGCAGAGATGGATATCGGCGACTGGGCAGTCGAATGGGAGCATGCAAAACGTCGCCTCTCTGTGACAGTCGACGAATACGAGTGTCCCTATGACAGCGTCGCCTGCTTCGCTGACGACCTTTGTGTCCAATGCCAGATGGACAAGATCCAGAACTAGTGCTGATGCTGTTTTGTCGACCTCTTCCACGTCCTGGGGGACGTGAAATCCGTCTAGCTGATTTCCGCCGGGTGTGACACTCGAGGGCGCCGATGAGAAAGAGGCTGTTTGCGTAGATGTCCAACTTTCCATAAAAAGTCAGCGCAGGGTGCAAGGAGAGGTACTGATCAGTTGTCAACCTCGATTGCCCACTCCCCGAGTGTATTAACTTCGATCCAGGTGACACCGTCGACATCAACACGGGTTTCACCTTCAAAGCCGGGGTCCTCGGTGAACGCAAAATCAAATCGTTCCTCCGGATCCTCTGGATAGGCAAGCACATCAAACATCCGGTCGTAGTCGCCTTCGTCATGCTCACCACTGATCGTTAGCCCACCATCAGCCTCGATGGGTCCGAAAACGGCCGAGTGTTCGCCTGAGGCGGAGACAGGTGGCGAGACGACTTCGTCCTGCGGTGCCTCGAGCTGTACGACATGCACGTCCCACTCACCATCTGTACCGAGGTCTAAGATGTACTCGCCTTCATCCGGCTGTGAGAGGGTTGCTCCGGTCACCTCGTCGATATCCGTGTCCATGAACACGACCTCGTTGATCGTCCACGTCTCGTCGAAGTCGCCATCGAGTTGTTCCAGATCGGCCTCAATACCCTCGTCATCCACATTCTCGCTCTCATAGACGAACAATGCGAGCCCTTCGTCAAGTTCGAACTCGTCTGTCACCGTGCTTCCATCGCCCTCGAGTTCAGCGACGACATCAGCATCAAACGGAAGCTCGTCCAGATCGTCGAGCGTCCCGATCATCAGCACGTCTTCCTCATCTGCGTTTCCGTTCTCATTGGGATCGCCGTCCTGTCCGGCTCCGACTGCGGTGCTTCCAAGCGTTGCGATTCCCCCTGCCAAGACCAGGTATGTGCGCCGGTCCATGACACACCCCGACATTGAGGAGGTTCTTGATACTTTCTCACAAAAGTTCTGTATGAAAAAACCAGTAATTCCTCTCAGTGAGGGGGTAATCTGCAGTTTGGGACGTTAGAAAGGTGTTTCTGTAGCAGGGTGGAGGTATGGGGGGTGGCATCTTCGCCATAGATACGAACTGGGGCATCTATACCAGTAAGAGCACCCCATCGATCGTCTGTAGCGCAAATCAGATCAGTAACAGGGAGGGATACTCGTGTCCGGAAGAGATGGGGAGAAATCTCCGAAAGACACCCAAGACCTATCATGTTCCTGTTGTATCAATTCAAATGAGAACAGAACATAGAGTTGGAATCTCAGCACCCCGACGTGCCCTCTGCTGAGAGGGTACCAGAGCAAGTGGCTGAGAATCTTCCGGATCTGTTCACGCTGCACGAGGAAATTGTCCGTCTCAGACCGACTGATATTCCGGCGGTATTCGGTAACGAACCTGAGCAAACCGTCGCGTTCGAGGTAGCACTAGTAGCATTGATTGCAACCACATTCTCAACATCTCGATTTCGGCCCCAATTTGGAAGCTGCCAGTACGGTCGCGGCAATCCTGTTGAACGTGCTTGGCGCGCTCGTCCCAGCAATACAGGTCACCCTCGAGAGTATGTAGCACGTCGGCTGGTTCACCGTCTTTCTGAAACAGGGCCGCGTTCTACGTCGCCGTCTACAAACGATCCAGAGGATTCTATAATGGCTTTCGACATTTTCGGCGGACTAGTATAGCTCGATCACCGGCGAGATGGCGGAGGTGATCTGAAAGCGACTGCTCCGGTGGCAATCACTGCGGGACTAAGCGGTCAAATATCCCAACCGGCGGCGCATTCTAATATCTCCCTCCAACTGCAGCAGACTTTTCATCGATTAATAGTATACAGAAAGTATGAATTGGCGCTCCGCTGGCATCGTTATCGGAATTTTGGTAGTACTCTGTGCTACGCTGGCTTTGTCTGTCGTCTATCCGTTCTCGACGTCCGAACCCCATTCTGAGAGTCCTCCCGAGCAACAGTTCTCATTCGAAGAAACCGACGAATACCGGATTTCTGGCAGCGTCATGGTTGACGACCAGACGCAATTTGGTGTTGACGGCGTCATGACTTCAGACGGCGAACGTTACGCAGTGATCGATCATGAGCGGAGTCTAGTAGAAGAATATCAATCAGGCCCCGACGAAGACACGTACGGCCGGATGACATTCGAGGACGAAGCATACGCTGACAGATGGATAGAAGCCGAGGAAGAAAATGACGATCGAGAAGTACTGCAAATAGAGCGAGAGGGGGACGAGACAGCGGTCATTTTCATCGAGAAGAGCACCGATAGAACAGAAAACACCCTCGCAAACGAAGCGGAAGTGGTGATCGGGAGCCTATCTGCCATCACATATGAACAGACTCATCAAACAGATGTCAACGCCACGTACGAGCCTCAAGACGCGTGGATAGAACAGACTGATCGTCGTATCACAGATACAGCAGGGGATGTTAAAGTCGATACAGAGACCCGAGCGGTCAAATCCGCGGATGTGTCGTGGGAGCAAACGAGATTGCCCCGCCTGACTTTCCTCAACTATCTGTTGACCACAGTAGCCGGCGACGAGTCAACTACGATAGAAGTCACGTATGAGTTTGAGACAGACGATGTGGACTTAGAGCCGCCCGACTGGCTAACAGACGTACAGAGCAGATGACAACACCGTCTAATCCGTATTGACGCTAATATCTGTGCCAATCTTGAACGTCACTGCTCGAGCCCGCTGGACGTTTCGCTGGTAGATCTCCCTGTCAGATGGTTTTTCGTCCCCTCCTTCTTGCTGCTGTGTACTCATGCAAATCAAAATGTTCTGTTCGGTGATAGGCTTTGGGAGCGCACGGATGCTACTGGAAAGCCTAACCCATCCTGATGACGCTCGAGACCGATATTTTCTTGATATTTGCTATTCGATCGAACTGTTCAGTTCCCTGTCTGACGTGTTCCGAAAGTAGTAATGCACAGGTGGAGCGGGGTCTATTCATTCGTATGAGTGTTCTTGCCCGCCCCTGTTCAGAAGTAATATCCCACGTCCCCTCAGTCATCGGAAAAGAAATTTGTCCTCGGTATCGGTGCAGACAATCTCACGGAACTCTCCGCTAAGGTCGCCGGATAATTGAGAACCTGCGATTCCCGTCGAACTGCTGGAAACGGGAGTGGATATGGGTGGCAGTTTGGTAGCGGTATCTGTCACTTCGACAAGTCCGAGAAACGTTCTATGGCACACTGTGTATTCGGAAGGCTCCAGGCCGAGATTAGCAAGTCCAGGTCAGTATCCGATTTGAGATCTGCGTTACCAGTGGTGATGCCCAAAAGGAAGTTATAAGAATCTGTGAAAAAGTTATGTGGGCAATGGGTTCACCAGCTCAAGAACCAAATTCGTCTGAGAAATATTTGTCGGGAGAGAATGATACTGAGGAAGAGACAATTGAGGGTGAAGAAGACGGCTCTGTTCCATCGGAGGAGTCGACCTACTCCGGGCCAGAATCCAAACAAAAAGCGGCAGACGAACAGTTTTGCTCGAGTTGTGGCGAAATAATCAAGCGAGAGGCATCCATTTGCCCGAACTGTGGTGTTAGTCAGGGAGGGAATGCAAATAACAATCCCGGGTTAGCCGCAATTCTGAGTGGTGCAGGGTTCGTTGTCCCTATCGCCGCTGGCGCAGGCCAGATCTATAATGAAAATGTTGGCAAGGGGGTCGCGTTTTGCCTCATCCAGGCCATCCATATCATGGTCGTTGTCTTCCTTTGGTGGACGATCATCCCTCTACTGACTTACCCGGCGGTCCAGGCTTACGCCACCTACGACGCCTACAAAGGCGCTCAGTAGATCCAGAAACCGGGCAAGAGTACTGGGCCCCGCTGAATGCTTACGACCCGACGAGTCACTGTGACTCCGGATTCCATCTCGAGGACTTGCGGTGTCTCGTACATCAAAGAGAATCCGGATAGCGAGGCGACTTCGTAACGGTCTCGTGTCCACTCTCAACGCAGAACCAGTGTCTCGATTGGATTCGAAGACTCGCTCGGATCAACAGGCCTGACAGAGTCTCCCACTAATGAGTGGCGGCGCGGCACGTACGCGATCGGCCACTTCTGGGCTCGGCAAACGGCGGGTTTTCGACGCGGCGATCCGCGATCAAGTTGTATAGCACGCTCATTAGCCGTCAACGAGCCGTTCGTACACCGTCGGAGACTCCTGCAATCTGGCCCGTCCCAGTAACGCGTTGAGGTAGGTCTGGACGCGCTCGTTCCAGGGCTTCCACCTGTCGTCCCAGTCACGGTTGACGGTCGCTGCCCGAAGGTTACCGATTCCTTGTTCGGAGAGGACGACCATGAACGGGGCGGGATTCGACCCGATCACGTCCTCGTAGACCGACCGTCCCCGGCGCTTTTCGGTGAGGATATAAGCTGGATCGAACTCCTCGTCGTCCGGTTCGACCTCTAAGTGTTCCACCACGTACTCGTGAGCGTGCCAGTCGACGAGTCCTTGCGCCAGGGCAAGCACCTTGAGTGTGAGAAACTCCTCGTCGATATTTCGCCCCCAGGGTGGTGACAACGTCGCCGGGAAACACCACCGTGCGAGCCGGGAGTGGGCGAACTCGTAGGGGCCATACTCTGCAGGGTCACCGATGTACTCGTCTTCGACCTCGTCCCGGGTCGGCATCGGCTCGAGTTCGCCGCTGAGCTCCTCGAGAAGGTCCTGCAGGTGGTCGTCGTATGAGTCTTCGGTCCCGTCGAACGTCTCCCACAGCCGATCGCGGTATTGTGCGGCGGTCTCGACGGCGATCTCGGCTCGCAGGAGCTTCGACGTGATTTTGCCGACAATCAGCGAGTCGTACTGCGGGAGATCGGTCTCGTCGTCACGGATCTCGTCCAGCTCGCGGAACTGGGCGAGGTGTCGCCCGCGCTGAAGTTCGGTCTCGACGTGGACGTACCACGCCAGATCGCGTTCCGGCTCGGCCACTGGACGGTCCTCGAGATCGTCGATGACGATGTCGACTCGCTCGAGCAGGGTTTCGGCGCGGTCCGCAAGCGCCTCAAGGTCTTCCTCCCCGCGTTCCGCACGAGCGGCACCTAGGTCCTCGCCGGCGAACTGCATCCCATATCTGGCCTCGGAGAGGGCGTCCTCGTAGTCGCCGTCCTCGAGCGATTCCTCAGCGGTCGAGAGCCACCCGCCGGAGCCGATGATGGGATAGTCGTCGCTGTCTAGGTCGTCCCAGCGGTCGAATGCCTCTTGTTCGGTCTCGGCGAGCAACTCGACGGCCTCGCGAGCATGGGCTTCGGTCACCGTCGGCTGCCAAAGCGAACTCGGCGAGGGCGGCGTCGGGTAGTAGTTGATCACCCAGTCGACGAGCACGTTCGGGAGGGCTGTCGGTCGAGTCAGAGCCGTGGCGATGAACGCACCGCCGCCGAGTCCGACGCTGCCGGCGGCTCCAGCGAGCAGCTGTCGTCGGCTGAGTGACTGCGGATCGGGGACCATATTGTTTACTTACTTTTTTGCCACAAAATAATTTCCCAGTCGGCCAGCCGGAATCGAACACCGTCACTGATCGATCACGGAGCCACAGGAGCCCGAAGCTTCCATTGTGGGGCAGTCCACACGACAGCGTATGGATCCATCCGAGGGCAAAACACACAGCGCCGGTCTCGAGGCGCCCGCACGAGACGTCATCGACCAGGGCCGGGCGTGGATCGACGAACGCGAAGCCGAGTTGCTCGAGTTCCTCTCCGAGCTCGTCTCACAGCCGAGCGTGACCGGCAGGGAGGGAACACACGACGATCCCGAGTCGGTCGTCGGTTCGCTATATGCCACACTCGAGGCGGAGACAGATCGAGCGACACTCGACGTCCAGCGCGTACCCGACGACGACCGTGGCCCCCGGGAGAACTGCTATGCGGTCCTCGAGGGAGCCACCGACGAGCTGTTCGTCTGTACGAGCCACACGGATACGGTCGCACCGGGTGACGACGCTGACTGGCCGGGCACCGACCCCTACGACGTCTCCGTGGGAACAGTCCGCCGGCCCGAGCCGGGAGCTATCGAGCTCACCGTCGACGGACAACGCGAGAGACGCACCATCCGCGACGCCTACGATCGGGTCTGGGACCGTCGTGACGACACCGAACGCGATGTGTTGGTCGGGCGTGGCACCTACGACAACAAGGCGTCGGTCGTCGGTCTCGTCGGGGCCTTGCGCGCCCTCGAGAGTGCCCTTGGAGATCGACAGCTCGGTGGCACGCTCGTCCACGGCCACCTCGTCGGCGAGGAAATCGCTCAGGTCGGCGCGAAAGCGATGGTCGGCCGGGGCGATCGAACCGGCTGGTTCGCCGAGCAATTCCCCGACCCCAAGGGCGCGGTGGTCGTCATGGACGGCTCCTACGGATTCGTGCCCGCGGTCGGCCACCGCGGGCTCGCATGGGTCACTCTCAGTGTCGAGGGCGAGTCGACCCACGCCTCGACGCCGCATCTGGGTTCGAACGCGGTCCTCGAGACGGCAAAGGGGTTAGCGACCGTCGAGGAGCCGTCCTTTCGCGAGTCAATCGCGTCGCCGTTCATTGACGACTCGCTGCTTGGCGAACTCACGGTGGCGGCCGGCACGACGATCATCGGCGGCGACGTCCGGCGCGACCGTGAGGGCAGACTCGAGCGGGCCGGCGTGAACGCCGTTCCCGACTGGTGTGAGACGACCTTTGACGTACGCTTTCCCCGGTGGGAGGCGTATCCGAACGACCCCGATGCGATCCGGGCCCACCTCGAGGAAACCATCGCCTCCCACGTCGAGGCCGAAGCCGGCGATGTCGACGTGACCGCGACGGTCGACCCCGCCGAGTACTTCCCGCCGGTTGCGTTGGCAGACTCCCGCGAGGCGGCACGGAACCATCCGCTCGTCTCGCAAGCGATCGAGGCGGCACGGTCGACGGTCGGCTACGACCCGGGCGTGACCGTCGCCCCCGGTGTGACCGACGCGGCGTCGATCTACTCGGCCACGCGCCTGCCGACGATCGTCGAGTACGGTCCTGCTGGTGCACTCTCTCACGAGCCACTCGAGTTTGTCGAACGCGAGTCCGTCATCGACGGCGCCAAAGCGATGCTCGAGTTGACGATTCGACAGCTTGGCGTGGTTTGAGAGCCGTCACGGTGTATTTTCTCGAGATTGTTCTTCCGACCGAACTCGAGTTCGGGTAACCACATCCGGTTTCACCCTCGACCAGAGAACGGAGCGTTTGTAGGGCGATCACCATGGCGAGCAAATTTGGCCTATCCACTGTTTCTGGCCGTTACAGAGCGTTAGATACTCAATTGGGAACAATCAGAGGCAAAAATGTTAAGTTGATGTGCGATAAGCGGTAACAAATGACTCTCGTTTCGATCACCGACACGGTCGACGACCTTGATCCGGCTGAACTCAAGCACAAGGAAGTGCTCACTGCGGGGCCACTCACCATCGAAGTCGGCAAGTATCCCGCTGACAGTGCCGTCCCGAAGAACTCCCACAACGAAGAGGAACTGTACTACATCCTGTCGGGGTCAGGCAAGCTCCGCGTTGGCGATGACACTCACGAGATTGCGGCGGGTGATCTCGTCTACGTCGAACCCGACCTCGAGCACGACTTTTTCCATATCACCGAGGAGATTACGATCCTGATTGTCCTCGGGCCGTCGGCTAACCCCACCTCGTACGGTATTCGTGAGTGAGACGAGTGAACTCGAATTCAGCGAGTGACATGAGATGGGTGGAATGACCCAGCAGCTCCTTGGATGATTGCACGTACGCGAAGTGCTTGCAAAGATCGCGAACGTAGCGCCGCCAGCGGTAGCTGTCCGGATCCGGCACTTCGTCTTCGTAGTGATCGATCTCGACGAGTATCCCTCGAGATGATGTCCAGCACCCACGAGTTGGCCATCGCGACCGCTGATGTCTGCCCATGGTCCTGAGTCACGTCGACCTCGATAGCCAAAGCACAGTGCGGTGTCATGACTCCAGATGCGAACTGCGCCTTTCACGATGATCGCTCCCTTGCCGATTCCCCACTCTCCAATCGTCTCGTCGTCTGCTCGTTGCTTGCTTCTCGCACCAAGCACTGAGAGGTTACGTCGTCCCTCGGTGGACTCGAGGTCGACGCCAGCGCCATCATCGAGGATAATCGACCGCTCAGGCGAGATCCGACATCTGGTCTTCGATAAGATACGTTGCGACTCGCTCGTCAGCGGTCGTCGTCACGGTTTCGTCAGTCGATGGTTGATTGGCCAGTTTCGAGTCAGTTGTCTCGTTCGTCGCGAACTCTGCTAACGTCGAATGTTCTATCATGGTGTCCACCCCTGTGGCACCACAAAAACCAAATGGCGGTCAACGTTCGAGACCTGACTCAAGGTGACCAGCGGAAGCGTTATTATGAACTATGCATTATTCATAATTAGATGTCCCAATCTACAACTCCGTCTGAGACGCCGCCGATTGAGCAACTTCGAACGGTCGTTGATTTGCTGGAAAATCCGACGCTCGCTCAAATCTACACGTATGTCCTTCAGACTGACAGGGCGACTGTCGAGGACATGATTACTGATCTTGAGATTCCACAGGGGACTACCTACGATTACGTGAGAAAACTCGAGAACGCAGGTTTAGTGACGAAGACACGTGAAGAACGGCCATACGAGTTTGCAGCTGAGCCACTTTCGATCACACTGACAACGGATGGTGAAGCCCGCACGATTACTGCCGAACTCGTCGACGCAGTCGGTCGTTGTGAGCGAGATCCTGATATTGATGTCTATCTTGACCGCCATGGGATGGATGGCTTGGCAACCGCCCTTGAGTATGCTCATGAGTACGTCGACGGGACAGTTAACCACCGAATCATGGCCCGTGAACTTGACCTCTCTCCGATGGAAGCAGAAATCATTCTCCAGGCGCTTGAACCAGTGGTTCTCCAGCACCGAAGCGACGAATGAAGACGGCGTATATCGCGGATACAGGTGTGTTCATCAGCGGTCGAGGCGGATACCCCGAGGCTTGACCTCGGGGAGGAAGCCGACACTTGTGAAGCTGTCCACGTGCTACCACAGTGCCAACTCCCCCACGCTGCTAAACGCTAACCATTAAATAATACTACACTATCTGATGAAGTATGGCAGAGGTGGTCAGGAACATCCAAGTCAAACTCAACATCCCCGAGTCACGACACTCGGATGTTGACCAGACGTTCAAGCAGTTCCGTCAAGCTGCCCAACACGTCGCAGACTACGGCTGGGACGACGACCCAGACCACCTCGTTAAAGCCAAAAACAAACTCCACAAAGCCACATACACCGAAGTCCGCGAGAAAACCAATCTCCAATCCAGCCTCGTCCAATCCGCCAGAAACCTCGCTGCGACCGCCCTCGGGAACTGCAAAGACTTGCTCAACGACGAGAAGAACACGAGCAAGCCCGAGTTCCGAGGCACGGTCATCGTGTACAACGGACGCACCATCACGTACAACGACGACCATGTGACACTCGCCACCACAGGCGACCGCGTGACAGCCGAATACGTCCTCCCACACGACGACGAGGGCACACCATTCGAGGAATACTGGAACAACGAGGAGTGGAAGAAAAAAGAGGCCACACTCCACAAGCGAGATGGCGAGTACTACCTCCACGTTGCTGTTGAGAAAGCAGCCGAATCTATTACTGATGAGCAGACCGAGAACGGAGTGGTTCTCGGCGTCGACCTCAACGTGGACGGATACCTCGCCGTCACCAGTACGGGAGCGTTCCTCGGGAACGCGGATGAGTTGAATCACAAGCGCGACGAGTACGAGCGTCGTCGTGGAAACCTGCAACAGACGGGCACGCGCTCGGCGCACCCCACCATCCAATCAATCGGAGGTAGGTTTGCCGAGTGGAGTCGTCATCGCCTACACGCCGTGTCGAACGGCATCGTCCGAGAGGCCGTTGAAAACGACTGTACGCATATCGCGTTCGAGCGGTTGAAGTACATTTGGACGCGTATCTCGAACGCTTCGAAGTTCCAGCAGTGGGCGTTCCGCGAGATTCAACGACAGGTCGAGTACAAGGCCGAAGAACACGGCATCGAAGTGGATACCGTGGCCCCACAGTACACGTCGCAACGATGTAGTCACGGTGAGTGTGGATTTACGCACGAGGAAAACCGAGACGGTGATGAGTTCGAGTGCTTGAAGTGCGGTAAGGAGTTGCATGCGGATTACAACGCTGCGCGAAATGTGGCGTGGCGTCTCGTCCAGAACTGGCTCAAGTCTGGTGCTGGACGGGCCACCAGTCAACTGGCCCTCAAGTCAGGAACGGTGAACGCGAACGGCGATTTCAACGCCTCCGCTTAACGGCGGCAGAGTGGGAGTTCACTGACAAGCCCCGGCCCTTGTGGCCGGGGTTGTTGACTAAGTATTACAGTACGTTGTATACCCTGAATCGAATTCTTTTGGAGGCGGTTGTTGAAATTGTGAATTCGCATCTTTCGATTCATAAGGGTGTTCCAACACATTCAACAAATGTTTGAATTTTGATAGACTTTCCTTTTCCAGATAATCATTTAGTGCCTCTTCTATCAAGTAGTTGCGGGGGATATAACAGGGATTAGTTTGTTTCATCACTTCCTTATCCAATCCTATATGGGACAATTTATCCTGTATGTCTTTAAAATCTCCAGATGAATAGACTGGGTCATCAAAAGAGCCAGGGTTTTCTAATTCTAGGAAAGTATTCGTATAGTCTGCTCTAGATTCACGAAGCCAGTCTAAGAATTCATTTATTATTTCTTTTTCACCGTCTGATTTGATCCCTAGTTTCTTGCTCATCATATTGTAGTATTTAGCATCAAACATTTCATCAAAGTCGTCTAGCTTGGCTTTTAGTTCATCAAAAGCGTAAGACGATTCTTCAAAAAGCGGTTGTAAGGATTCTGCGAAACGTGTGAGATTCCATTGCAGCATACTTTTTTGATTTCCGAAAGAATATCGGCCTCTTTTATCTACAGAGCTGAAGACAGTATCTTCGTCGTAATAATTCATGAATGCACATGGTCCGTAATCAAATGTTTCTCCATCTATACTCATGTTGTCTGTATTCATGACGCCATGCACGAATCCCACACGCATCCAATCAACAATCATATCTATAGAGGATCGCATAACCTCCTCAAAAAAGTCCAAGTATTTTCCATTCTTATTATTCAGATGAGGGTAATGCCTGTCGATCACATAATCAGTGAATTCCTCTAGTTCTTCGGGTGCTTGGCTTGCAACATATTGGAAAGTACCGTATCTAATATGGCTATTCATCACCCTTACAAGGATGGCTCCAGGTTCTGTTCTACGTCTCTGAACTGATTCTTCGGTTTCGATTGCTGCTAGACTCCTAGAAGTTTTTATATTAAGATTTTGCATCGCATATGAATAAATGTACTCTCTGAGCATGGAGCTAACAGTTGCGTTCCCATCGCCTCTTCTTGAGTAAGGGGTTCTACCAGAACCTTTCAACTGAATATCGTATCTACTGCCATCGTATACATGTTCGCCTAGTAGCATCGCTCTCCCGTCGCCAAGCATAGTATAATTTCCAAATTGATGTCCTGCATATGCTTGAGCAATCGGTTCTTCTAGAAGTTCCTGTCCTGAAAGAATCTGACTGTTTAACTCCTCTTTATCTAATCCAAGATCATCACACAGATCTTCATTAAGAACTAAAATCTCCGGATTATCGATGTCTTTAGGTTTCACTCCCGAATAGAGTTTAGAGTCCAAATCTTTGTAGGTTGTGTCAAAGGAAAGGGGCATGTGTTATCATATAGTCTCTATTGTTTCCTTTTTAATAAGCTGTTCCTTGTGGACTACTCTACCCTGCTCGCGCTGACGCGCTCGCTGAAATGAGTGGCTCGCGGTTGCGAGATTTACCCTCTATATTCAGCAGATCGTTTCTAATGCCTATCCGAGAGGTGAGTGGCTGCTCCGGTAACGCCTTCGACTATACTGAACGCAAGTTTCACAGAGAACTCTGAATAACGAATCCGTACTACCAACTACTGTTATCTTAGTATCAGAACAGTTCGTCGAGCGGGAGATCTGCGTCGTCCTCGGTGGTGGCGTCCGGGTCAGGTTTCACCGGGGGAGCGTCGAAGAGTCGGCCGCCACCACGCTCCCGGGCAGCCAACACGTCGTCAAGTTCAGCTTGCATTTCATCGTCGAGAGTGGGCGCGGTGAAAGCGTTGGCAACGTTATCAGGCAGGGCGGGACGAGGTGCGTTTCGGTGTCGCTCGATTTTCTCAGTCAGATAGAGGTTGTCCTGAAGGGCGCGCAGCACAGGCACATACCGAAGATAGTCGTATTCATCGAGTAGGGTGAGGCCGTAGCTGGTGAACCTCCAGAACTCGCGTGGGTCATTCTGTTCAGCGTCATCGCCGTCATAGACCTGTTTTGTCACGAGTTCTTTCTCTGCGAGGCGGTCGAGATGCTCAAGGATAGTCGATCGATTCTTGGGCACTAAGTATTCCAATTCGTCCAGTGTGACGAGATGGTCAGGATGCCCGAGGATTGCCTGGATAGTGTAGTAGCGAGTTTCCTGCGTGATAAACCGGTGTGCACGTCGCTGTTTCTCGAACGGCAGAACGTCTTCCCCACCGAAAGGATCGGTTGGCCTTTCGGGCGGGCCGCCGTGGGCGTCCGCCCCATTGCTCATATGCGTCTTTTCCGGCCGAAATTAGGTAACTGTTCGGGTTAGCCAGGTTGGGTTTAGACTCGTTCTACGAAAAAGAATACGGCGGAGAGAGTTCTGAATTGGGCGTGTGCAGATCGTTGTTCGCGAGGAAGACTGTTGTGTTCCCTCGAGACTACACAGGCCTTACCCGCGATAGCCTCGAGACACGAGAGGACGTTGTACTGATGGACAGGCTTGACATCTTCCACACTACTGAACAGTAGTTGCCGAACCGGATTTTTGGCAGGTCAAAAATGCAGGACTTGGACTGGAACCATGGACACTGTTAAGCGGGTGACTGCCGAAATGACTATACAGAACTACAATGGCTGGCATCACAGATCCACGACCACCACTTCCGGAGTGGATTCTCGAGTGCTACGACCTACTGTGCTCTCATGCAGACCAGCTGGACAATGGAAAAGCTGTTGTTCAAGTGATCGAGCACGACAATGCTACCGACGTGCTGCTCTCTGATTCAGAGTTAGCACTCGAGCAACGGGACGTCGAGTACGCACTGACGCGACTCCTCGAGCGAGGCTACTTCTACGAAGTCGAAGACGAACTTCGGGTCACATCCCCGGAAGAGTAATGTTAGACTTTGCGAAAAACTGCTCTATCAGTAGTTGGCAATATAGCTTCTCGATCCAGGGCGAGCCGTGAAACTTGTGGCCGGTACAGGCGAAGGCGTTGCCGGAGCAGCTATCCACCTCTCGGATAGGCGTCAGAAACGACCTGCTGAACAAAGAGGCTGCATCCAGCATAGTGGCTACGTTTGATTCAGGTCAAATCGACTGAAAAACCGTTGAGTAGGCATGCCACCCGTTTGCTCCCGGTTGCACCGAGAACGACTCCTGTTGTATTGATTTCTTGGGGAAAGTTATCGCCTCTACATGGCCAATTACTGGCAAATGTGTGCTCCATTTGTCGAGTAAGATTTACTTCTCGAAAAAGAACTAGGGATCGAAACACGACCCAGTATCTCGACTGAATTCAAGCTCCATCAGTCGCGTCAATGCTGTTTCCTTCTCGCGGGGATGGATCCGTCTCATCGTCTTCGATGTGACTTGCCACGTGATTGTGAGGAGACTCTCGTAGCGACGCCTGCTTGTCTCTCTGGCCCGGCCTTAGCACGCGCCACATTACACCGGGGCGTAACAGCGAGGTGGGAGGTTGCTGCATCGAGAGGACGCGAGTGAATGAATTAGTCAATTCCCTGTCAGTATGGGCCTTTCGGAACAGTCGGGCCAGATACCAGTTGAAGAAGGCAGTTCCACGAGGTCTGTCGCCTTCTGTCTGTGAGAAACCGAAGTCCGCTCCTGTGGCTAACATCCACGCGGGCTCGACGACCTCTGCGGCACGAGCAAAAAAGCGAAGCCCGAACTGCTCCCTATCGTCCGTCGCAAGCGTGTGGTGAAGCATCAGCGCTTCAAGCGCGGCCACTGACATGCCTTGTCCGTAAATCGGATTGAAACTCGCGATCGCATCACCCATGACGACTAGACCGTCCGGGAAGCGGTCGAGTTCTTCGTACCGGTATCGCCGGTTCGACGGGAACGGATAGAAGGCGATCTCATCGGATACCCGGAGGCGATCGTCCAGGAGGTCTTTTACGATTGGGGTTGGCAGACTCGCTGCGAAGTCTTTGGATTCGTTCACATCCGTTGGAGGATGATCACCGTGGATCCCGTGCAGGTTCACCAGCCAGCGATTGTCTTCAACGGGTAACACTGCCCCACCACGGGTACGCGGTGCCTCGGCCAGCACACCGATCATTCGGCGGTCGTCGGCTGGTCGCTCAATAAGATTGGCGCTGTAGGCTAGATCGACGTGTACCTCCTCGGTGGCAGGCGGCGTGTAACCGTACTTCTCTAGCCAGTTCGGTGTCTGGCTCGTTCGGCCGGTGGCATCGACGACCAGATCTGCGGCGAGTTCCTTCTCAGAGCCACCATCCCGGATCACCACACCCTTCACGCTGGTCACTCCATCGTCAGCGAGATATTCAAGAAACGGACAGTTGCCCCGTAGAACGACTCCGTCGAGTCCGGAGACACGTCGTCGAAGCAACTGCTCGTACAGCGGCCGCGTCGCTGCGTAGAGTTGAAACGGCTCCGAC
This sequence comes from Natronorubrum sp. A-ect3, assembly GCF_041821125.1. Taxonomy (NCBI): domain Archaea; kingdom Methanobacteriati; phylum Methanobacteriota; class Halobacteria; order Halobacteriales; family Natrialbaceae; genus Natronorubrum; species Natronorubrum sp. A-ect3. The sequence continues at coordinate 197,702 of NZ_JBGUBB010000003.1, forward strand.
CCGGCGGCGAGGAAATCGCCTTGGCTGTACATGTAGAAGTCGCGCCGGCCATTGATTACCACCCCACCAGCGGTACGCAACTCTTCGATGTAGCCCGGGAACAATTCTTCTAGCGTCGCCCGTCCGGCCTCCCACAGAATATGGATTTGGCGAGCCTGGGGGACGCCGCGGCGTGCAACTGGTTCATCCGGAAGCGTATCACGATCAAGTACCGTGACCTCATCAAATGCATCTGCGAGAACACGGGCCGCCACCAGACCGGCTATGCCCGCACCGACTACTACCGCATGCCCCTCTCTGTCGGAGATCGTTCACTGTCGTACTGCGGTACAGTTGCTAATGTCATAAATTGAATTCTGATTCACTTGATTGGTTCCACGTTTTGATTTGATTGAACTGGAAGATGGTCTTCAGACCGTACCCGTCGGCGTCTCCGTTTGCACCGCGACCGGGCCAGCCGAGCGCGTAGACCATGCGGCAGTCCACCAGGGCAGAACTGACTCCAGACAGATCCAATAGGTCAGATCGGTTTCACTCTCGTGAACGAGCATGAGCGGTGATCCGCTTCCCGTCCGTGCAAACGCTATCTCAGCTCCATCCGTGGACGTGACGATTTCCATGTCCGTCCCTTTGTCCGGCTGTATTGGATCGATACAGGTCAGTTCACCCGTATCCAACTATGTGAGTTCCTCACATAACATCATCTACTGCCGAATCTGCACGGGCTGAAAAAAGTGTAGCCGGTGAGCGATACGCGCTATGTATGTTGCATGGCAGCGAGAAGATCTATTGTAACTGGTAGAATGTTCAGCGGCCAATAAGCATGTGTAGTTATTGTTTATTTTAGGATATAAAGAAATCACACGACTGTCTACAGGCGTTCAAGACAGAGTGCCTCGAACCACTTGACTCGAAGCAGTTCACTGCTATACACCGATAGATCGATGTCCCGAGTTGCTCGAGTCGGTCCTCCATCTCGCCGCACCGTTACCGAACTTGGCCAGAAGCGATGACTACGTTCTGCTAGCACCCCACCCCGTACTCTTCGAACACGGACTCGAATCCTTCATCGACGACCTGCTGGACAAGCTCCGCGAACGAACGTTGATTCCCTGGACCCTCCACAAGCGACCGAAACGTGCTCTCGAAGTGATGTCCATGAGAGGGCCGATCGCGACTCGAGGTGTCGTGCGCCGCCTCATGCAACATCATCAAATATAGATCGTACATCCAGACGGCACGTTGCCGACTCGTCACAGCCGAGTCGGTGATCACGATGTATGTCCTACCATCAGTCCAGGCATCGGCGCTCGCCTCGCCGTAGTATACATCTCGGTCAATTCCAAGCTCTGCTGCCAATACTCGAGCGAAGCGAAGATACCGCTGCTGGTCAGCGTTCAACTGCGATTCGTCCTCAATCCGATGATAGCCCGTCCAGACACCTTCTGACTCTGCTTGCTCGCCAACACCGAATGCTTCTGGCACCGCTATCGATATATTCTCGTCGCCGGCGGGGTCGCGAAGCCGTTGGGTAGCCGCATCGCTCGTATCGAGGACGACGTAGCCACGCTCGACGAGTTTGTCCGCACCTTTCTGGGGACCGTCAACCCATCCAATCCTTGGGACTGCCTGGATCTCCTCGAGACTGATGCGAGACTCGGTTGCCAACTGGAACAGCTTGCGATCGGCCCACTGCTCGCCCGATTCGTCATCGCCGTCGGATGCCATCGCTTCCCGACTCTCAGCAGTTAGCCGGTCGTCTGAGACGTCTGCATACAGATCGTCTCGCGCCTGCTCGAGTGCGCTGTCGATCCGCTGCCAGCGCTCACAGCTGGACTGGTTGTCGTTACGCGCAAAATTCAGCGTCAGATTTCCCTTCGAGACGATCACCCCACCAATGCCATACTCGCGTTTTGTCGTCACATACAGCCCATTGCTGTAGATGTCGAGCCCACCGTGGGGTGTGTACTCGAGTGCGAAAATCGCATCCCCAGTTTCGCGAGTAAGCGACGGGTGTGGTGAGTCGGCCACCGCCTCGAGTGGATCGCCCTTGTCGACCGATTCACCACTGTAGGTGCTGAATTCAGAGAGCGAATATGGCACAAATTGGAAGATGATGTGTGAGGGGAGTGATCGGTCAGTACAGGGTACGTACCGGCGAAAGTACAAGTCTATCTGAATTTTGGCAAAAAATAATGTGCGAGAATAGTGGATGAGATCACCCTACCTCCGGATCAAGTCAACAGAAAAGTATTTGAAAATTAACTGATGACATGGATCATGGGCTCTGAAAACTACTCTCCGGGACCGATCGTTCAATCTCTTGCACCTATTGCCTCTCGCACCAATAAATGGTGGTATCTCCCAGTACTAGCCGGCGCCAGTTCTCTATTCTTAACTCTTGTAACACTTCTTACTACACCACAGGCGGATGAAGCAATTCAGGCATTCGCCGTTTTGGCGGTTCTTCCTACCACTCTTCTTTCAATTCCCGCCATCATTTTCGATATACTCAATAAGTTTGGTGGGACTCTTCCACCTGGAATTTTTCTTTATCCACTTGGATTAGTTATGAGTCTATTCACAAACACTATGTTTGTAATTCCAGTAACTATTACTTATTTCCTTATATGGGTATGGCCGGCCAAGAAACGTATACCGAGTGTACTTCCTCCGATCAATTAACACACAGTAAGTCAGGCTTGAAGAGCGATTCAATCCAGTGCTGTTTGCGTTCGTCCTCTCCGACAAGTGCCAGCGAGAGTTCGCTGCTCAACGAGTCCGCTGAATCAAGTTCTCTGCAGGCAGAACGGATCGGCGGAGAGGTGGGATGCGATCAGTGACCACCAGTTTCGCCGATGACAAACTCTGAGGCATCTCGTTCGCCTTGTGCGAACTCTTGGGCTCGTTCTTCGATGATATCATTGTCGAACAGCTCTTTGTCCGCCAGAAGGCGTTCGAACGCCGCGATCCACTGACGGTAGTAGACGGCCTCGGGGTCATCCTCCTCTTCCTCGAACGCACCAGCGTTCACCTGTTCGATGAGGCGGCTCTGGAACTCGTTCCACTCGAACAGCCCCTGTCGGTGGAGCGTGACGACCAAGCTGAAGGCGCGTGCTTGCCACGGGGCATTAAATACGAGTTCGCCGCTCTTTTGGGGTGGATCGGCTGCGTCTTTGATCTCGGTGATCGTACGGTTAATATCGTCGCTCATCGCAATTCGTCTGCGTGTTTCTCACCCAACCGTTCGACGCCAATCATCGAGTCCCGGGTAATGAGCTCGGCAAGTTCCTCCTCGCTCATCCCCTCTGTCCCCGCTGGACGTTGCGGCAGTACCATATACCGCACTTCGGCGCTCGTGTCACGGACTTTGATCTCGATGTCGTCGTCGAGATCAAGGTCAAACTCCTCCCGGAGTGTCCGTCGTGGATATTTGACCATCTTTGCCCGGTAGGGCGGCGCCTTGTACCATGTTGGTGGCAGGCCAAGCGTCGGCCACGGGAAACATGAACAGAGTGTGCAGACAATCACATTGTGGACTTCAGGCGTATTCTCGTAGACACCGAGGTCCACGCCCTCCAGCCCAGTGTAGCCGAGCTCATCGAGGGCTGTGGAGGCATCGGATAACAACCACTCCTTGTACTCGGGATCAGTCCAGGCCTTTGCGACGGCTCTGGCTCCGTTCATCGAGCCGATGTCCTCTTCGTACTTGCTGACAATTTCGTCGATTGCGTCGGTGGACGCCAACCCCTTCTCAATAAGTAGCGACTGGATTGCTCGTGCGCGGTCTTCTGGGTCGGTTGTTTCTACGGGATGTGGTTCACTCATAGGTTGTGGTCACTCTCGTTTGGTGGCGGTCGAGCTCACTGTACGGTAGTTGCATGGATTGGTCATATGGTCTCGATGGCGTCTTCCCAGATATCGATGTAAACGCTCCCGTTCCGTTCAGGATGGTCAGGCCCCCAAATCTCCTGTGGCCGGAAGCGTACGGAGTAGAGGTATTCGCCCTTGGGTTCGCCGACTGCTGTTGGTGGAAGATAGGCGCCATGAACCCGTTCAATTACACCTTCTGCCCCTTCTGCGTACTCTGGCCGCCGTTTATACTTCTCCAAAGCTGCTTGGACAAGTTGTACTCGCGTGCCAGACTCGAACTGGGGTTCATCGGAGAGTTCGACTTCGACCTCGTCCCTATGTGGGTGAGCATGCGAGTGGGTGTGTTCGGATGTCATGGCTCGGTCAAACTGGGTTCAGGTATCCCTCCCAGAGGTCGATGTAGACGGATTCGTTCGGCTCAGCGTACTCTTCGCCCCACAACTCGGTGCTGTCGAAGCGGACGGTGTACAACGGCTCCGGACTCTCACCCTGCTCGTGGGCATGTGCATCAGGAAGGACAAATGTCCCCAAGTGCTCCGAAATCTCGCCATGGGCTTGACGGACGTACTCCGGACATCGAGTATGTCCTTCGGGGTGCATGTTCTTCACCCGTACCTGGTCGCCTTCCCCGAACGCTGGTTCGACCTCTTCGCGCATTGTTGAGGCTCCCGACTCGACGAGTTCCAGCATCCCTTCAGTGAACTCGGGATCTTCTCGTTGCGGGACAAGCTCTTCAGGATTGTCTGCTGAACGAACCTGTTTGAGTCGGCTCTGTAGTTCCTCTTCCGAGAGGACTCCCTTCTCAATCAGGAGCGTTTCATACGCGCTCAGCCAGTGTTCATAGTACGGCGAGTCCAAGTAGTGGGCTGGATCCATCCGCTCGATTGCATGCCTGAACTCATCAATATTGAAAAACCCCTGCCCCATCGTTATCGGGAGCAGCCCGAATACCGCTTCCTCCCACTCTTCGTGGAAGTAGGGTTCGGCAGGGTCTCTCTCTATTTGCCCTATGCCATCGGTCCCACCGAGATCGTGAATGCCGTCCATTGTAACTACACATTGTGTTATTTGCTACCACTACACAAATACCTATCTTATAAATCATTCTGAACTCTATTCAGCGTGAGGAATCTAACATAGTGAGAACGGCTTCGTATCGGTTATTGTAGAACGATTATCAGGAATAAAACGAGTTCCCTTCGATATGATTGCTGTTGAGAAATCTAACGGAGTGAGGCTATTCTCGGCCGCCCTTCGATTGATACACCCTCTGAACTCTGGTGCTCTTTTAATTATTGCAACTTGGTACATTGGTACGAGAATTTTACCTATTCTGATCTGTGGTAACATACTTGTAGCATTGGTATGGTAATACGACTCGTACCAATGTCAAATGATTTTGAGATAGTGGAAGCAACAATCGACGAAATACACGATGCAATGAAAGCTGGAGAACTTTCCAGCGAAGCGCTCACTAACCGATATTTGGACCGGATCAAAGCCTATGATCAAGATGGACCCGAACTGAATTCCATCATAACAATCAACGAAGAGGCGGTTGACCGCGCCGCTGAACTTGACAAAGAACTCAACGAGAACGGATTTGTCGGCCCACTTCACGGTATTCCAGTTCTCGTCAAGGACCAAGCGGAAACAGCCGATATACGGACTACCTTCGGATCCGAAACCTGCCTTGACTACGTGCCTGACGAGGATGCAACGCTTGTTTCAAATGTTAAGGAAGCTGGCGGGATCGTCTTAGCCAAGACTAATCTCCCAGATTTCGCCTCAGCTTTCTTCGGTCACTCTTCGGCCGCTGGGCAAACTAAAAATCCATACGACACCAGCCGAGACCCAGGCGGGTCGAGTTCCGGAACTGGATCAGCCGTCGCTGCTAATCTCGGCACAGTCGGAATCGGTGAGGATACCGGTGGATCTGTTCGGGTTCCCTCGGCAAATTGTAACCTATACGGCATTCGCGTTACAACTGGGCTAATCAGTTGCGACGGACATTCACCAATCGTCCCGCGTCAAGATACCCCCGGACCGATGGCCCGGACGATGACTGATATGACGAAACTCCTTGACGTCCTTGTTGGCTATGACCCGAAAGACGAGTGGACGGGTGCCATAGCACAGATCGATGTCGAGTCATACACGGACTACCTGAACGAGGATGGTCTCGAGGGTACTCGAATCGGCGTTTTGCGTGAGGCTTTCGGTGACGATGACAACCCACGTGCGGCGTCGGTGAACGACATTGTCGAATCCGCTCTCGAGAAAATGGTGGATGCGGGTGCTGAACTTGTGGATCCAGTCTCTATTCCTGATATGGAAGAGCAAATCGGGGACACTGTTGTCTATGAATACTATGCTAAGCTGGCTCTCAATGACTTCCTTGCGGAACGAGAACTCCCATACGACAGTGTCAGAGAAATATACGAAGCCGGTGAGTACCATGAGGACCTCGACCTGATCGAAAGCATCGCACACATGGACGTCGTTCCGGAGGAAGAACTGGATTTCTGGCGGAAAACGGTCGGCCAGGAATCGTTTCGGCGTGACATCTTGGAAACCTTCACCGCGAACGAACTCAATGGGATTGTCTTCCCAGATGTTCAGGTCGTGCCGCCGAAAATCTCCGAGCTTGGAGACCGATATACAACCGCAAACTATCCAACCAACACACCGATCGGTGCACAGTCACAGTGTCCGGCAATATCCGTCCCTGGCGGGTTAACCGAAAATGGACTCCCGGTCGGCGTCGAGATACTTGGGATCCCGTACAACGAGCACCGACTCATTGAGATGGCCTACGCCTACGAGCAAGCAGTAGACACTCGAGAACCACCTGAGACAACACCGCCGCTGTGACAGCGGTCACGCTCAAATACGGTTCAGATACTCCAGGATGCTATTTTTATGACGGGTTCGAATCGCTAAAACGCAGTGAAGGTACCGCCACAATGGGGGTGTGGGTGATCGGGAGAGGTTGTCATTCACGTGGCTCGTCTGCAGTTGGTAACGTAAACGAAACCGTCGTCCACTCGCCCGGTTCGGACTCGACCCAAATCTCACCGCCGTGTCGCTCAACGATGCGCTTACAGAGTGCGAGACCAATCCCCGTTCCATCGTGTTCCTCGTGGCTATGGAGGCGTTGGAACACCTCGAACACCCGGTCGGTATCAGTGGGATCGATGCCGATTCCTTCATCGCGAACCGAGATACGGCACTTCGACCCTTCGAATGCTGCCGAAATGTGAACACGGGGCGGCTCCTCGCCACTGTACTCAATGGCATTGCTCAACAGATTCTGAAACACCTGCCGAAGTTGACTGCCATCTCCGTGAACGCGCGGAAGCGACTCCGCCGTGATCTCCGCGTCTAATTGCTCGATTTGGAGTTGAAGATCTATTCGAACGTCTTTAAGCACCTCTTCGAGAGAAACTGATCTGAACGGTTCGACTCTCGTTTCGACGCGGGAGTATTCGAGCAGACCGTCGGTCATCTCACGCATTCGTTCGGCACCGTCGACGGCGAATTCGAGGAATTCCTGTCCATCTTCGTTGAGTTCGTCACCGTACCGATTGTCGATCAGCTGGAGGTAGCTCGAGACCATCCGTAACGGCTCCTGAAGGTCGTGTGAGGCGGCGTACGCGAACTGTTCGAGACGTTCGTTGGACTTCTTGAGTTCGCGCTGATACTTCTTGCGCTCCGTGATGTCGGAAGCGATCCCAACGATTCGAGCTACCGTTCCGTCTTCGTCGTGAACAGCGTTTGTCCGATCGTGGATCCACCGTTCACTGCCGTCGGGACGGACGATTCGGTATTCCGTTTCGTACTCGATCTGTTCGTTGACCAGTTTCCGGACACGTTCTCGGTCATCCGAATGGATGGCATCGACGAACGCTGTTGGATTCTCGTAAAGGTGCTCACGGTTTTGGCCCCAGATGGTTTCGTAGGATGGGTTAACGTAATGCACCTGGTCTCTCTCGGCTGATTCGATGTAGACGACTTCTTTGAGATGGTCGGCGAGCTGACGGAATTTCTCCTCGCTCTTGCGGAGTTCCTCCTCCCGTTCTTTCCGTTCGAGTTCGGAGGCGATCAGCCGACTTAGCAGGTCTACCAGCGTGATCTCCCAGTCAGAAAACGGTTCTTCGCGGACGTCTTCGTCGTAAAAGCAGAACGTACCGTACAGGTCTCCGTCTTTAAAAACAGGCGCGGCGAGGTAGCACGCGATTCCCCACGCAGCGTTCTCTGCTCGGTCAGCGAGTGCCGGTGCTTCGGCGGCGACGTCTTCGAGGACGAGCGACTCTCCTGTGCGGATTACTCGTTCGCACACCGTCGCCGAGCGCGGAACGACATCTCCCGCCTGTATCGTATCGTCTGGAGCTCGTACGACCTGGAAGCGATACTCATCTCCGTTGACGTGCGACAGAGAAGCGAAGTCCGTTCCGATCACATCCTGCGCGATACCTAACAAACTATTGACTTTCTCCTCAAACGATCGCTCTCCGTCAGAGATGACTTCGTGGATTTCGCGTAACGTTGCCTCTTGTTCTTCGAGTCGTTGTTCTGGTTGCTCACGAAAGGTAAGTGTCCGCTCCGTCTTGTTCTGCTCGGAGGTTTCGTGAACGATACCGAACGTACCGTAGAACTCACCACCGTCGGTGAGAAGGCTCGGTCGGATCTCACAGGATTTCGATTCGCCATCGGCAGTTTCAATCAATAGATCGAACGTTCGCTGGTTGTCCGGGGTTTCACCGCTTTTGAGCCGGTTCCGAAGATTCTCTTCAACGCGTTCGATCGCGGCCTCCTCGAGGAGAAGCGAAACGTGCGAGTCGACAAGTTCCTCACGGCTGTAGCCGGTTATCTCAGTAATTGCATCGTTGACCCCGACAAATCGTCCATCTGAGTCGAGTTGATAGACCCCTGCATCAGCCGCCTCAACAAGGGTTTGATAATTTTGGAGGGCTTGATCGGCATCCACATTCCCCCAAAATGCAGCTCCGTTCATGTCCCCTGTTGTCATATGCAAGTCAGTACCCCCGAAAGCAATTAAACCCTTGTACCGGCATCGTTTTTTCGCCGCATTCAGCTCAGAATGAGAAAGATTTTGTCATCCGTATTCAACATGCGTTTCATCCAGCAAATTGAATTTAGTTGATCGTGTGGACACTAAACGATATGTACTCTTTAAACTCATTATCGAGAGAGCCCTCTCGTGTTATAATTCGATAGAGGAACTCCGAAAATACCACATATTTTGAATAGGTCTATTTGATTATGTCCTCAGAGACGATGCCGGATTCATTTCTCATCCATTCAGGCATAGAGATAGTCTACGCGAATTCTACATTTTGTACACTCGTAGGGGCAGACTCTCAAGAGCAGCTCGTCGGTACATCACTTACAGGACTCGTCGAACCGGACTATCACTCACCACTTCGGGAGCAAGTGGCCCGCATCGAAAATGAAGATGTACCTGTCCTCGGACTGGCCGTTGAGCTGCAAACGAATACTGATCAGCCACAGCATGCTATCGTTGTGAGTGTGTTGATCGAATGGGACGGCACTGAGCAGGTACAAACGTCGGTGTTTCCGATTGCTGATTCGGACTCCGAGGGCCGTCGGCAGCTTGACTATCAAGCGATGGATGAAGCACCGATCGGTATCACGATCGCAGACCCGGCCAAACTCGACGATCCACTTATTTATGTCAATGATGGCTTTTGTGAACTCACCGGCTATCCTCGAGACGAGATTCTCGGACGGAACTGTCGATTTCTTCAAGGAGAGAACACACGCGAGGAGCCAGTAGTGAAGATGCGGGCTGCGATTGAGGCAGAAAAGCCTGTCACTGTCGAGTTGCGGAACTATCGGAAAGACGGCTCGATGTTCTGGAATCGTGTTACGCTCATCCCAATCCAGTCTGAATCCGGAACGGTAACGCACTACCTCGGCTATCAGCAGGACATCACCGCTGAGAAGCGATATGAAAAGGATCTCTCGCTGTTCAGAGAACAGGCCGAAGAAGCAGAGAGAGCCATTCTGATCACCGATCCCGAGGGAACGATCGAATACGTTAATCCTGCCTTCGAGCAGTTGACCGGGTATACGGCCGCGGAGGCGAGGGGACGCAACCCCAGAATTCTCAAATCCGGTCAGCAAGACGAACAGTTCTATCGGGAGTTGTGGAAAACAATCACGGCTGAAGAGGTCTGGGAAGCAGAACTGACGAATCGGACCAAACACGGAGAACTCTTCGAAGTCAAACAAAAGATCATTCCCATAACGGATTCGGACGGCGACATGACACATTTCGTAGCCATCGAGCAAGATATTACCGAAAAGGTACTCACAACCCAGACGCTCGATGTGATGAATCGAGTGTTGCGACATAACTTGCGAAACTCGCTTAACGTAATTGATGGGCACGCAGAGCTGTTAGAAGCCGGAGAGTTGAATCCCGAGGCTCGCCAAGCGTCGGTTGCGGCGATTCGAGAACAGACTGCATCGATGCAAAAGATCGCCGAAAAGACCGCAGAGATTCGTGCAATCTGGGATCCGACCGAAGATAACCAGTCGTGGGACCGTCTTAATATCGCGTCTCTCGTCGAAACGTATCAGCGACAGTATCCAGACGCAGACATTACCAGCACCATCGAAGACGGGATGGTGGACATTCACGTTCGGAACCGAAAGCTGTTTACGAAAGCTATGGACGAGGCCGTCGAGAACGCAATCAGCCATAACGATCAGACCCCGCCAGAAGTGACGATCACGGTGCAGCGAAAGCCGGATTCTGACCAGTTGCAGATATCCATCGCTGATAATGGTCCGGGGATTCCAGAACTTGAACGGCAGGCGATTGAGTCGGGTAAAGAAACGCCGCTGAATCACGGTCTCAGCATTGACCTGTGGATAATGGAGTGGCTCACAACAACGCTTGGTGGGGAGTTGAAAATTACTGACAACGAGCCTCGAGGGACCGTGATACTGTTTCAACTGCCGACCGGCGGCTTGAATGGCGAATAGAGGCCTGGAGAGATTTAAACAGGAAGCCACGGGTCACCCGACCCGTGGTAATCACTTACACAATTGCAGCAAGCTGTACAGTGACAACTCGGTCTTAAGACACTCACTAGTCGTGAAAATATCTGGAAAGAGAGTACAGAGACGACTCTCGAGTTCGAGTGCCCGCTTCGAAAATTTGCTTGACGGTATTTGAGCTACGAGTCTACGAGCAGCTCACCAACATACTGCTGTTCCCATTCGCGTCGCGCTTCGGTCTCACGTTGACCACGACGTGTTAGTGAGTAGTAGTTCGTTCGCCGATCAATCGTTCCTTTTTCGACGAGTCCTTTGTCGACGAGTGTGTCGAGGTTTGGATAGAGTCGTCCGGCGAGAATCTCTTTCTCGTAGTAGTTCTCGAGTTCGTCTTTGATCGCGAGTCCGTGTGGCTCGTCGTGGCCGGCGATTGCATAGAGCAAGTCGCGTTGAAAGCCAGTCAAATCGTGCATACACTGGCCTATGGCAGCAACGGGGTTAATTATATGGAACATAGACTTTCTTGACTGGTAATATTGTTGGCGAGGGTCTGGCAGCAAACGACTACTGGCCGTGAACAGTCCAAACTGTGGGGGTGGTGTGAGCGAGTGACGTCCTCGGGCGACCGGCGACGCCAACGAGGTGGTGTCGGGCCCCGCCGAACTGCTGGTGGATCCTCAGCCGTCGTCCTCGAGCACCTCTACCCCGACCAGCGGCTCGCCGGTGAGCGCGCGGACGTACGCTCCGCCGGCGATGGAGACGCGCGTGAAGTCCTCCTCGTCGAGGTCGTAGAGCATGAACGCGCGAGCGGTGTCTCCCCCGCCGATGACCGAGAAGCAGTCGGCCTCCGCGATAGCCGAGAGGACCTCAACGGTACCGCGCGCGAACCGCTCGTCCTCGAAGACGCCGAGCGCGCCCTTGACGAAGACGGCTTCGGATCCGGCGACGAGGTCGGCATACCGCGCAGCCGTCTTCGACCCGACGTCTAGGAAGGGGCGCTCTTTCGACACGCCTTCGAGGGTCGTCTCTCCCCGCTCGCCGCGGTCGTCCTCGAAGGCGAGGTCGGTCGGGAGATGGAGTCGGTCGCGGTAGGCCTCGAGCACGCGCTCGAGCGTCTCCTGGTGCTCGTCCCACTGGTGGTCGAAGAGCGCCGACTCGTCCACGTCGTAGCCGACATCGCGGTCGTCCGCGCGCAAGAAGAGTTCGCCGACGACGCCACCGAGACAGAACCGGTCGACGGCGTCGTCGAGCTGCTCGACGATGGGGATCGCGTCCTCGGCCTTCGTCCCGCCGAGTATCATCGTGACCGTGCCGTCGAACTCGCGGTCCCGAAGCGCCGTGTTCGCCTCGTACTCTGTCTCCATCACGCGGCCCGCGTATGCGTCCATGACGCGCGGAAAGCCAACGATCGAGGCGTGCGATCGGTGGGCGGCCGAGTACGCATCTCCGACGTAGGCGTCGAACTCGGGAGCGAGCGTCTGGACCAGATCCGTTTCGGCCTTCGTATCGGGGTCTTCCTCGGGTAACTCTCCATCGCACATCCGGGTGTTCTCGAGCAAGAGCACATCTCCCGAGTCGAGGCCGCCGATGGCCACGAGTGCGTCATCGCCGTCGGTGTCGGGAACGAACTCGACGGGGTGGTCGAGGTGGCCGGTGAGAATCTCGGCGTGTTGCTCGAGCGAGACGAACGTGTCCCGGCCCGGCCGGCCCTGGTGGGCCAGTAAGGCGATGGCGTGGTCGTCCGCGAGCAGTTCCTGGATCGTCTCGGCGTGACGGGCGAACCGGCGACTGTCCTGGACGGTGCCGTCCTCGACGGCAGCGTTGACGTCGATCCGGACGAGCAGTCGTTGATCGGGCGCTATGTCGTCGATGGTTCGAAATGTAGTCATTGGTGGGCGCTCGTACGTGTGCATCTCCGCTTACCGACCGCTGGGGGTCGTTTTGTGATCAGACGGACCGCTGGACGTCGTTTTCGGCACATCAGCCAACGGAAGGAGGCCATGCCGGCAAATCGGTACAACATTCCGTATCAGGGGACGGCGGTTCGTTCGGCGTTGATGCTCTCCGACTGGCTCGCGACGTATTTCGCGAGTTTGATCATCTGATTCGAGAAGCCGTACTCGTTGTCGTACCAGGCCAACACTTTCACCGTGTCGTTGGCCGCAACCATCAGGGACTCGAGGTCGACGTACGAAGCAAAGGGCAGTCCGACGATGTCCCGCGAAACGATCTTGTCGTCGGTGTAGCCGAGGATGCCGGACATTTCATCGTCGGCTGCAGTCCGGATCGCGTCCATCACTTCGTCCCGCTCGATGTCCTCCTTGATATTGACAGTGATGTCGGTGACCGACCCGTTTGGGACCGGGACCCGCATCGCCATCCCCTCGAGTTTCCCCTCGAACTCGGGGAGCACTTTGCTGGTCGCGCCGGCCGCACCGGTCGTCGTCGGGACGATGTTCTCGGCAGCGGCGCGGCCGCGCCGTCGCTTGTCCATGGGGCCGTCCACGAGCCCCTGGCTACCGGTGTAGGCGTGGACTGTCGTCAGGAACCCGGAGACCACGTCGAACTCTTTGTTGAGCACCTGCAGAACCGGCGCGACGGAGTTCGTCGTACAGGAGGCGTTCGAGACGACGTCTTCGCCGTCGTACTCCCCGTGGTTGACGCCGTAGACAAACATCGGCACCGATTTTTCGCCCTTCGGCGGCGCCGAGATGATCACCTTGTCCGCGCCGGCCTCGAGATGCTGAGCGGTCTCGTCGTGAGTCCTGAACAGCCCCGTCGCCTCGAAAGCGACGTCGACCTCGAGATCGTCCCACGGGAGTTCCGACGGCTCGGATTCGGACAGCAACTGGAACTCCTGATCGTCAACGAAGAGGGTGTCGTCGCGACGGGAGACGCTGTCGAGACGGCCGTGAACCGAGTCGTACTGAAGCAGATACTCCATGTCGTCGTCGTCCATCACGTCGTTGATCGCAACGATATCGATGTCGTCGTGGGTCAGCGACGCACGGAGGAGACATCGGCCGACCCGTCCGAAGCCGTTGATTCCGATTCGAAGGTTCGCACCGGTTCCACCGCTGTCGTCCGTCGCTGTTGGCTCTGTTTCCATAGCTGGAGATCCACCTTCGGACGGTAAATTCCTTGGCCCGAATCGTTAGATATCGGTACATAAGCGCCTTCTAACCAGTTTCTTCAGGTGACCGCCCCCAACTGATACTAGCGTCGTCGTCGTCGTGAGGAGTATCGACAATGCATCCTCCCTCACTCCCGGATCGATCAATCGAGGCGTACGCCACCGTGACAGAGCGCGACCGCCTCGAGCGACTCCGCACGCTGGCCGAGACGCTTTCCGGCGTCCGGATCCTTCACGTCAACTCGACCGCGACGGGGGGTGGCGTCGCGGAACTACTCCGATCGATCGTTCCGCTCTGTAACGACCTCGGTATCGACACCGACTGGCTCGTCATGGACGCCGACGACGACTTTTTCGAGGTCACGAAGGCGGTCCACAACGGCCTCCAGGGAAGTGGCGAGCCGTTGACCGATGAGATGAAAGCCACCTATCGCGAGGTAACCGCGGCCAACGCGGCCGAGATCGAAGACGAGTACGATCTCGTGCTGGCTCACGATCCCCAGACGCTTGGCATGCTCGAGCGACTCGACGAACGAATGCCAAACGCACCCATCCTCTGGCGGTGTCACGTCGATCTCACCGACCCGATCGAGGAGTATCTCGCGTTCGTCTCGGCGTACACCGATCCGATCGATCATGCGATCTTCAGCCGCTCGGCGTACGCGGTGATCGACGCCCCGACAACGAGCATCGTCTATCCCTCGATAGATCCAGTGACGGAGAAGAACCGATCGCTCGAGGACGACGAACTGGCGGCCGAACGCGATCGACTGGATCCGCTCTCGTTCGACGCGCCGGTGGTGACACAGGTATCCCGTTTCGATCCGTGGAAGGATCAGTTCGGGACTCTCGAGGCGTATCGAACCGCCACAGAAGAGGTCCCGGAGCTCCAGCTGGCGCTGGCTGGCGGGATGGCCGGCGACGATCCGGAGGGGCTAGAGCTGTACGAGCAGGTCGCCGCAGAAGCGGTCGACGATCCGGACGTCCATACTCTGACAGACCTCCCGGACGCGACAATAAACGCCCTCCAACGGCTGTCGGACGTCGTCGTCCAGAAGTCCCTGCGCGAGGGGTTCGGGCTCGTGGTCGCAGAGGCGCTCTGGAAGCGCACACCGGTCGTGGGTTCGACCGCCGGCGGGATCCCGCTGCAGATCGAAGACGGCCAGAACGGCTACCTCGTCGAGCCCGACGACGCCGTTGGCGCCGGCGATCGGATCGCCGACCTGCTCGAGGACGACGAGCGTCGACGAGCGTTTGGCGACAACGCCCGGGAACACGTCCGGGAGCAGTTCTTGCTTCCTCGACAGCTCGTGGACCTTTTCGAGATCTTCGTCGACTCCCTAGAACTCGATTCCTGAAACGGTCAGGAATCGGTACGGGAATTCGCGACGGCACCGATCCGACGACCCCCACACAGTTATCCATCGAGGAGGTGAAGCAATCGAAGACTAGCCCATGAGCCGGTTCATCGAATCGATACTGATACCGACCGACGGCAGCGACGGGGCACTCGCAGGTGCCAGACGTGGGATCGCGCTCGCGTCGCGAATCGACGCGGACGTCCACGTACTGTCGATCGTCGAATCCCGACTCCAGGCGTCAGATCTCGACGAACTGGACCTCCCATCGTTCGAAGAGAACGCCGAGAAAGCAGTCGAAGAAATCACACGACTGGCCACGGACCACGACGAGGAGCTCGACGTCACGACCACGGTCAAGACGGGGACTCCGTTCCAGTCGATTAGAGAGTACGCCAGTCGACGCGAGATCGACGTCATCGTCATGGGGACGAAAGGCCGAACGGGGCTCGACAGGGTTCTCCTCGGCAGCGTGACCGAGAACGTCCTCCGGACGGCACGGATCCCAGTACTTGCGGTCCCGCCGAACGCCGACGACTCCTCGGTCGCCGACGTGGCGTTCGATCAGTTCCTCTTGCCCACGGACGGGAGTGACGGTGCGGCGATCGCGACCGAGTGGGGGATCGAACTTGCGAGTCGTCTCGAGTCGTCGATACACGCGCTCTACTCGATTGATACGAGTCCGATCGACGACGAGCGAGCGAGCGACGCCCTCCTCGAGTTCATGGAACAGAGAGGTGAGAAAGCGATCGATGGGGTCCGAGAACACGGCGAGGATGCCGGAGTGAGCGTCACAGGGTCGATCGTGACCGGCGCTCCGGTGAGGGAGATACCCTCCTATGCGACCGAGAACGACGTCGACCTGATCGTCATGGGGACCCACGGCCGGACGGGGATCGGTCAGTGGTTCCTCGGAAGCGTCACCGAAAACGTCGTCCGCCAAGCCGATGTGCCGGTGTTTTGCGTGCCGGTCAGCGCCGAGCATCCGTGATGGAACTCACCGAAACCGTCTTTCTCCCTTATTGATCATTGGCCACGGCGAGTTCCAGGACGAAACTCGAGGAGGAGACGATATCGCCGATGCCAACCGTCCCCGCAGGGTCGTCGACGACCCGGTTCGGACAGGCGGCGACCGTGGGGGTCTCGAGGACGCCGTCTTCGGCGGTCTCACCGAGGTGCTCCGCCAGCAGTTCGATCGCTTCCTGCCCCTTCGACGACGGCTCGTACTCGAGGCCCGTCTCGAGGTCCTCGGGGTCGGAGATGTGTCCCAGCGCGGCCTTGGTGGCGGCGTTGACGGCGGAAAACTCGAGTCCCCGTCGAAGCGCCTCCGGCGAGTGGTACGACTCCATCACGGCGAGATGGTACTCCATCGCGTGTAACTGCAGACAGTCGACGCCGAGTTCCTCGCGGACCGCCTCGAGCATCCGGTAGTGGTCGAGAATCTCCTCGGGTTCGAACGGGGTCGCCTCCGACGGCGGCTCCTCGACGGCGTCGATCCCCGCGTCGTCGTGCAGCATCGTCAGCTCGTGGGTATCGGCACCGACGACGTTCGCTTCCGGCAGGATCCACTCGTACATACTGTCCCTGAGCTCGTCGTCGTGGGTGACGGCGTACTCGACGTGGACGTCGACGTCACCCCCTGACCGAAGGCGGTGGATGACGTCGCGTGCGTGGCGGTGTGTCTCCTCGTACCCCGCTTCGACGTGATCGGGCGTGAGATTGTGATACCCTGCGAGGAGTGCGCCGTCGACGACCTCGCCGACCTGGTCGATCGCCTCGTCGAGTTCCCCCGCAGAGAGGTCGAACTCCGGCGGTCTCGAGGCGGCGATGAACCGGGTGTCCTCCGGCGCAGTCACGCCGAAGAACTCGTCTCCCTCCCTGAACTCGAACACCCAGTTGATCTTCGTGCGATCCGTGTTGACGGCCTCGGTGAGGGACGCGTAGCTCACTTGACCGTCTTCGACGGTCGGATACCGAACCTTCTCGGGGTGTTCGAACATCGAGAGCTGTCGCTCGGAGACCAGATACGTGTACGTGATCGGTGCGGTTCCCAGCGCGGTGAGCAGGTTCGTCATGATTCCCGCCTGGCCGCCCATCTGCTGACTGTCGGGATCCAGTTCCGACTCGAGCGTCGTCGCGAACTCGTCGACCATCGCGATCTCGTCGCCCCGGCCGGCGGCCATCGTGTGTGCAATCGCCGCCGCGAGTTCCCGTTTCGAAGTCAGCGGGCTCGAAAGCGGTTCGGAGCCGGGATCAGACGGGCGCTCGAGGAACGATTCCAGTTCTTCGTCGACTCGGACGATCGCATCGACGTTTGCGTTGTACGCGACGAACACGGGACGTTCCTCGAGTGCGGCGACATCCGCCTCCAGTTGAGCATGGGCGTCCTGCATGGTACGACCCTCTCCCAGACGCAGCGGGATAATCCTGGGGTGGCCGTCGCCTCCGACACCCCTTCGGACTTATTGTCGTCCGCGTGGTCCGAGTGACGGACCGATGCCACGAGATTCGTTCGTCCGATGGCTGGATGAGTTGAGCGGCGACGACACGGACGCTGTCGGCGGAAAGAGCGCGAACCTCGGTGAACTCGCGGACCTCGACGTGCCCGTCCTGCCCGGGTTTACGACGACTGCGTCGGCGTACGATTACTACGTCGGGGAGACGGGCATACACGAAGCAATTGAGTCGGAACTAGACGGACTGGACGCCGACGATGTCGTGAACCTTCAGCGACGCGGGGAACGGATCAGACGGACGATTTCGGAGGCGTCGATGCCGCCACAACTCGAGTCAGCAGTCTGTGAGCGGTACGCCGAACTGGGCGATGAACTCGGCGTCGACGATCCGGAGGTCGCTGTTAGGAGTTCTGCGACAGCCGAGGACCTCCCCGAGGCCTCCTTTGCCGGCCAGCAGGAGACGTTCCTGAACGTCGCCGGCGAGACTGAACTGCTCGAGTCGATCAAACACTGCTTCGCCTCGCTGTTTACCGACCGCGCGATCGCCTACCGCGAGAACAAAGACTTCGATCACTTCGACGTGAAACTCGCCTGCACCGTCCAAAAAATGGGGCGGGCGGATCTGGCGTCCTCAGGCGTGCTCTTTACCCTCGATCCGGACACCGGCTTCGACGACGTCGTGGTGATCGAAGCAGCCTACGGCTTCGGCGAGCCGATCGTTCAGGGCGCTGTCGACCCGGACAGGTACATCGTGTTCGAACCGACGAACGGGATCGTCGAGAAGGAACTCGGCGGGAAGTCCCAGCGGATGGTCCGACGGAACGGAGGCACCAAGCTGGAGTCGGTCCCGGACGCAGAGCGCGAGGCGGTTGTGCTCTCTGACGACCGGATCCGGGAGCTCGCCACGTATGCAAGCCGAATCGAGGACCACTTCGGGACCCCTCAGGACATCGAGTGGCTCGTCGACGGCGAACTCGACGAACTGTTCATCGTCCAGGCGAGGCCGGAGACAGTCCACGGAGCGGTAGAGGAGAACGTGCTCCGCACACACGAACTCACCGAATCGGGTGACCAGCTGCTCGAGGGAATCGCGATCGGCAACGCCGTGGCAACAGGGTCAGTCCGCGTCCTCGCAGACCACCGGGAGATGCACCGCGTCGAGGACGGTGACGTAGTTGTCACCGAGATGACTGATCCGGATTGGGTGCCCGTAATGAAGCGGGCGAGCGCAATCGTCACCGATCGAGGCGGCAAGACCTCGCACGCGGCGATCGTCTCTCGGGAGCTTGGGATACCCGCGATCGTCCGCACCGGGACGGCAACGGAGACCCTGTCCAACGGCGACCCGGTGACCATCGACTGTTCGACGGACACCGGGCGGGTCTACGAGGGCGAGCTTGAGTACGAGGTCACCGAGGAGGTGATCGACGAACTGCCGGAGACCGACACCGAGATCAAGCTGATCCTTGGCGACCCCGATCGCGCGTTCTCACTCGCCAGCCTCCCGGTCGACGGCGTCGGCCTGGCGCGAGAGGAGTTCATCGTAACCGCTCACGTGGGCTATCACCCGAAGGAGTTACTCGAGCGGAACGAAGAGGAACGCTTCGTCGACGCGCTGCGGACCGGGATCGCAAAGATCGGCGCTGCGTTCTACCCGGACGACGTCATCTTCCGACTCAGCGATTTCAAGACGGACGAGTATCGCAATCTCGAGGGCGGGTGGAAGCACGAACCCGAGGAGGCCAACCCAATGCTCGGCTGGCGCGGGGCCTCCCGTTACTACGACGAGGAGTTCCGCGAGGCGTTTCGGCTGGAGTGTGAGGCCCTCCGGCAGGTGCACGAAGACGTCGGGCTAGACAACGTAACCGTGATGGTCCCGTTCTGTCGCACCCCAGAAGAAGGCACGCGAGTGCTCGAAATGATGGCCGAGTACGGACTCTCACGCGAGGAGACGGACGTCTGGGTGATGGCCGAACTCCCGGCAAACATCGTCCTCGCAGATCGGTTCTCGGAGATGTTCGACGGGTTTTCTATCGGCTCGAACGATCTTACGCAGCTCGTCCTCGGTGTCGATCGGAACTCCGAGAAGCTCGCACCGCTCTTCGACGAGACGAACGAGGCAGTCACTCGCTTGATCAGCGAGCTGATCGATGCGGCCCACCGCCACGATCGGCCGGTCGGCATCTGCGGCGACGCACCGTCGACGATCCCCGACTACGCGGACTTCCTGCTCGACGCCGACATTGACTCGATCTCGGTGTCGCCGGACGTCGCGATCGAGACGATACTGACCGTCGCGGAGCTGGAGGACCAGACATGACGGGGTACCGGGGCGGTCGACGTCCCGCTGTCGGCGGCGCGGTTCGAGGCCTGGCGATCCGCTTCGAATTGGACCTGGATCTCGGCAGTCGCCGTCTGGACGAACGCGATCGATGTGGCGTCGTTGTTGGGGCGCGACCCGGCGTCGGCGCGGGGGCGAGCCGATGAAGGCGGTCGTCCTGGCCGGCGGATACGCGACCCGCCTCTGGCCGATCACGAGGCACCGTCCGAAGATGTTCCTCCCGCTCGGAGAGACAGCCATTGTTGACCGGCTCTACGACGACATCGAACGGGACGACCGGATCGGGGCGGCGTACGTTAGTACGAACGAACGGTTCGCCCCCACGTTCGAGGAGCACCTGGCGGATGGCCCGTGGAATAAACCGCAGCTATCGGTCGAGCGGACGCGCGAGGAGGGCGAGAAGTTCGGCGTCGTCGGCGCGCTCGCAGAGCTGATCGAACGTGAGTCAATCGACGACGATCTCCTCGTGCTCGCCGGCGACAACGTCATCGACTTCGAACTCGGCGCGTTTCTCGATCGGTTTGATAAGCGGCACGCGCCGACGATTGCCGTCCACGACGTCGGCAGTCGGGAACGGGCTGTATCCTACGGGGTCGTCAAACTCGACGACGATCGTGTCGTCGGCTTCCGAGAGAAGCCCGACGACCCCGAGGGGACACTCGTCTCGACCGGCTGCTACGTGTTTCCCAGGGAAACCTTGTCGCTGTTCACCGAGTACCTAGAAGCGGGGAACAATCCAGACGAGCCGGGCTGGTTCGTCTCGTGGCTTCACTCCAGGGTTCCAACGTACGCATTCGCGTTCGAGGAAGAGTGGTTCGACGTCGGGACGCTGGAGAGTTACCTCGACGCCGTCGCCTGGCACCTCGACGGCGAGTCGCTGGTCGACGAGACCGCGAGCCTCGAGGCGACGACGGTCGGGTCGAACGTGCACATCATGGCGGGGGCGAGCCTCGTCGACGTGGACGTCGAACAGGCGGTGATCTTCCCGGAAGCGACCCTCGAGAGAGCGACCGTTCGCAGTTCGATCGTCGACAAGGGCACAGCGCTCGAGGGAGTTGCCCTCGATGGCGCGATGATCGGCGCGTACACGCAGCTTCCGGACGGTTCAGCGGATTAAAACGCGGTGGGACGTCGGGTTGTGAGTGGGCCAGTACTGCCGGCCGGCGATCACTCTTTGG
The DNA here is from genome assembly GCF_041821125.1 of Natronorubrum sp. A-ect3. NCBI lineage: Archaea > Methanobacteriati > Methanobacteriota > Halobacteria > Halobacteriales > Natrialbaceae > Natronorubrum > Natronorubrum sp. A-ect3. Next base: position 219,091 of record NZ_JBGUBB010000003.1, read on the forward strand.
CCTTGAGATTGTGCACGACCTCGAGCCAGTCGACGATCTCCGCGGTCGGTTCGATGGCGTCTGCGATCGCCTCGGTCGGCTTGTACGCCATCGGTGCTTCGTCGACGACGGCCTCGACGACCGATTCCGAGTAGACGTCTGCCATCGCCGCTTCGAACGCCTCGACGCTCAGTTTCTCGTGGGCCTCTCCTCGTCCCATAATGCGTCCGGCTCCGTGGGGTGCCGTCCGGTTCCACTCCTGATTGCCCTTTCCGCGGGCCAGGATTGATCCCTCGGCCATGTTGAACGGGATGATCAGCCGTTGGCCTTCGCGTGCCGGTGTCGCGCCCTTTCGAATCGTCAGGTCCCGAAAATCGATGTAGTTGTGGATCGACTCGATCCGATCGACTGGGTCGACGTCCAGTTCGTCACAGATAGCCTCGCTCATCAGCTCGCGGTTCCACCGGGCGTACTGCTGAGCGAAGAGCATATCGACGTAGTAGCCGTGGGCCTCCCTGCCCTCGAGCCAGTCGAGCTCCTCGTTGCGCTCTTCGACCGCGTCCTGTGGTCGCGAAAGCACGCCGAACGCTTCCTCGAGGTCATCATCCTCGAAATCCGCCCGGAGACGCTCCTTGTCGAGGTGGGATTCGCCTTTCCCGCCAGTGACCCACTCGTAGAGGTCGTGATCGCTCACCGTCTCAAGGTCGAACTCGAGATACTCATCGTACTGTTCGGGGATGTCGTCGCGGATCGCGTCGGCGTGACGATACTGACTTGCTCTGTGTTGCCAGAACTCGGCGATGGATTTCCCCAGGTAGCGTGAGCCGCTGTGGACGACCAGCCAGTAGTGGCCCGTCTCACGTGCCTTCGCAAACTCGATGAAGTGGTTGCCACCGCCGAGGGTGCCCGCGCTCCGAATAACGTGTCCGATCCCCTGGCGCTGGCGAGCGAGGACGCGCCGACACAGCTGTGTGAAGTAGTCGCCGTCGTAGCCGTCGAAGTCGAACTCGAGCGGATCGATCGTCCGACCGAAACGCTCCTCGTAGGCGGCGGCGAACCGGTCGAAGACGTCGTTCGCCCGCTCGAAGGGGAACTCGTCGACGAGATGTGAGGCGTCGTCGTAGTCGTGGACTCCTCGACCCATCGGCACGCGCTCGCGGATGCGTCGTTCGCGTTCCGGTCCCTCGAGTGGAAGTTCGGTCCCGATATCGGTGGCGGCCATCCCACAGCCGACGTCGACACCGACGATGTTCGGCACGATTTTGTCGGGGAGTTCCATCGTGAATCCGACGGGCGCGCCTGCACCCCAGTGGGCATCCGGCATCACCCTGACCGGCTCGGTGAACGCCGGATGGTCGATGAGTTCGCGAATCTGCTCGAGGCAGTTCGCTTCGACGAGCGATTCGTCGTCGACCATGATCTGGGCGGTTGTGTACTCGCCCTCGAGTGTGAGTGTCACACTTGAAAGTCGTTTCAGTCCCTATTCAGCGTATGGTACGTCGATCCGCTGAGACACGTGTACAAGCAGTATGGAAGAATGCCTCGAGGCGATTCACCGATGTGATCGCTGAGGGAGGACCTGCCCCCAGACGTGCTTTTGTAGCAGTCTGACCGTCATCGGTCGGTCGACCTCGATACAGCAGGACAGCCGCGGGTAGCCAAATCGGACGGCAGCAGTGTCGTGCCAGTGGACCGGCTCGGGTGCTGGGTCGACCTCGACGGTACAGGTCGCACACAGTCCCCGTCCCCCGCAATTGAGCTGCGACGAGACCGTCCCGTAGACCGAAAACCCTCGATCACGGAGGGCGTCCCGAAGCGTCGTTCCGCGTTCGACCGTGATCGTCGACCGTTCACCGTCGTCAATCACGGTAAGTTCGATCTCGTCGCTCACGGTTTCTCCGTGTCTTCGCTCTTTCGACCGGTGTGCTGGCCCCAGAATCCGGGATGCTTCTCGACGACCAGGTCGTCTTCGACTCGGAGCTGGCAGGCGAGCCGGAGCCCGGAATCGGCAACGTGTGGCGGAGTCGCCAGTCGAAGTCGTTCTCGAGGTCCGGGGTTGCTCACCTCGCCGGACACCGCAACGGCACAGGTTCCGCACGTACCCAGCCCGCGACAGTTGAGTGCGTCCGCCCGGCCGTTGTGCGGTGACTCGTCCGCTCGGAGGAGAACGTCTCGGAGCACTGCGCCTCGTTCACACTCGAGTTCTCGACCACGAACGGTAACTGTTGGCATGATCGATTTTCGCACGCCGAATACAAAACCGCACTGCCATACCAGCTAACGGCTATTTTGTGTAGTGGCGTGGGCTCAGTGTGAAGACCACCGAACGGTTGAGGCTGATGGGCCACTAAACGACTGATACTCGTGTCGAACACCGACCGGACATACGATCTCGTCGTTTGGGGTGCAACCGGCGTCGCCGGCCGTCTCGTCGCCGAGTACCTCACCGAACAGTACACGTCGGACGACCTCTCGCTCGCCCTCGGCGGTCGCGACGAGACGCGGCTTCGCGAACTGGAAGCTGCACTCGTGGAGCAGCGCTCCGGATGGGAGGAGCTCCCGATCGTCATCGGCGATGCAACGGAGCCGGAGAGCCTGCGCGCTATCGCCGAGGATACCCGCGTCGTCTGTACGACTGTCGGCCCGTACAGCAAGTACGGCACACCGCTCGTCGAGGCGTGTATATCGGCCGGAACGGACTACTGCGATCTCACCGGGGAAGTGAACTGGGTCCGAGAGATGATCGACCGGTACCACGACGATGCAGTCGATGCGGGCGCTCGTATCGTCCACAGTTGCGGGTTCGATTCGATCCCGGCCGACCTCGGCACGAAGCTCGTGCAGTCGTTCGCTATCGACGAGTTCGGGACTGCCTGTGATCTGGTTCGAATCTACCTCGAGGACGGTCGCGGCGGGGTAAGCGGTGGAACGATGTCGAGTGTCGCCGAAGTGTTTCGGGCCGCGTCCACCGACCCGGTCGCCCGGCAGACGCTTCGGAACCCGTATTCGCTGGCGCCGCCGGGTGAGCGCGACGGCGTCGATCCGGGCGCACAATCCCTCCCGAGAAAAGATTCGCTTCGAGGGGAGTGGACAGGCCCGTCACCGATGGCGGTCATGAACGAGCGGGTGATTCGACGGAGTAATGCCCTGCTCGATTATCCGTGGGGTCGCGAGTTCGAGTGTACGGAGGTCGTCCCCGTCGGATCAGGTCCCGTCGGTATGATGGGTGCAAGCGCCGTCTCGGCCGGCCTCGGGTTGGCGACTGGAGCACTGGCCTTTGGCCCGACACGGGAAGCCCTCCGTCGCTTCGCGTTCCCCGATCCAGGCGAGGGACCGACGAGAGCAGAGATCGAGAACGGGTACTTTACGATTCGCGTGCTCGGTCGCGGAACCGCTACCGACGGGCCATTCGTAGTTGAGAGTCAAATCAGCGCCGACTGGGATCCGGGTTACGGCGCGACTGCGAGGATGCTCGGCGAGGCCGCGATGTGTCTCGTCTGCGATCGGATCGACTCGCCGCTCGAGGGTGGCATCCTCACCCCGGCGGCAGCTATCGGCGATCCGCTCGCTGACGGGCTTCGTCGGGCGGGATTGGTCGTAGAAGTGGGCGAGTGGGACCCCGATCAGAGATAGCGATTGCGGATTCTGGCTCCGATACCGATAGTACGGAGCTGTACGAGTGTCGAGACTGTGGGGACAAATTCGACAAGCGTACCGACGAGTGCTCCACCTGCGGTTCACGTGCGGATTCAAGAGTGGCCTTTTATATTGCGCTTGCGAATAGGTGATATGGCCATATTTCAGCATATCCTCATCCCAGTCGCAGAGGAAGAGGACGCACGAGCGACCTGTGCCGCGCTGCAACCGTATCTCGAGGATATCGAACGGGTGACGGCCGTTCACGTTATCGAGAAGGCAGGTGGGGCACCCGACAAAGCTCCGTTAGAAAAACGTCGGGAGGATGCATCCGACTTTCTCGCGATCGTGGATTCGACGCTCAGCGAGTCCGTCACCGTTGATACGCGAACAATTTTCGCGACCGATATCGTCCCCGCGTTGTTTACTGCGACTGCTGACGCCGGCGCAGACGCGATAGCGTTCCGCGCTCGAGGCGGTAGTCAAATCATGAGGATGCTGACCGGCGACATAACAACGAATCTCGTTACTGACCCTGAGGTTCCAGTTATTTCCCTTCCCCATCTCGAAGCGAACGACGGCGAAGCAAACGCGGGACGAATATGAACTCGATTCCAACGATTCCCGATTGTACGGTCCTTTCCCCGACATCGTCCGGACCAACACGTGCGCAAACTAATCGCGTCGAGAACCGAACCAAACGCTGCTGATCACCAACAGAACCACTTCCAAGGAGGAAATACGAATGTACGTACTTATTATCGGTGCGGGTCAGGTCGGACAGATGATCGCGTCGAATCTCGCGAGCTCGCACGAGGTTGCCGTGGTCGAACGTGACCCGGAGGTCGCCGAGGACATTGCCTATTCGTTCGACGTCCTCTCAGTGCAAGGCGACGGAACGGAACCGGAAGTTCTTCGGGACGCAGGTCTCGAGCAAGCGGATCTAGTCGTCGCGTGTACGGACAGCGACGAGACGAACATCGTGATTTCTGGCACCGTAAAGAGCGTGAATGACGTGTTTACGATCGCGCGCGTTCGTCGTCGAACGCTGTTGAACACATGGGAGGGAACACGCGGTGCGTTCGGCGTCGACTTCATGGTCTGTACCGACCTGCTGGTCGCTCAGACGATCTTCCGGATCTCCGGCTTCCCGAGGGCTCAGGACGTAGAAACATTCGCCGGCGGACTCGTCAGGATGGCCGAGTTCGAGATCGGAACGGAGAGCCCACTTGCCGGGCAGAGCGTGTCTGAGTTGGACCAGTACGGATCGATGACGTTCGCCGGCGTCTTTCGGGACGACGAGATGATCGTCGCGCAGGGTGACACCGTCTTCCAGACCGGCGACCGAATCGTCGTCATCGGCAGCCCCAGTTCCGTCAAGGAGTTCGCGATGGTGAACGTCCCAGACACGACCTCGAGCGCAGAGGACGTGGTCATCGTCGGCGGCAGCGAGATCGGTTTTCAGACCGCCCGCGAGTTCGAGGCCCATGGCTTCGAACCGAGACTGATCGAACGCGATCCCGAACGTGCTCGCGAGGTCGCCGAAGCGCTTCCGAAGACGTTCGTCATGGAAAGCGACGCGACCGACACCGAATTTCTCGCCCGCGAGCACATTGATGAGGCCGACATCGTGATAGCTGCACTCGACAGCGACGAAAAGAATCTGCTCGTCTCGCTGCTGGCTCGTCGGGTCGGCGTCGATCGGACGGTCGCGATCATCGAGAACACCGAGTATACCGATCTCTTCGAGACCGTCGGCATCAACGTCGCGATCAACCCCCGCGAGGAAACGGCCGAGGAGATCGTCCGCTTTACTCGCACGGATCAGACCGAGAAGATCGCGATGTTAGAGCACGACCGCGCAGAAGTCATCGAAGTCAAACTGGGCCACGACAGCTCGCTGACAGGCCAGCAGATCGCGGATTCGATGGCCGACCTACCGAACGGCGTCGTTATCGGGGCGATCTCTCGCGACGGCGAACTGGTCACCCCCCGCGGGACGACGGTCCCGGAACCGGGCGATCACGTCGTGCTGTTCGTCGACGCGACAGTACTCGACGACGTTTCTGCGGTGTTATGATCATCGGTAGAGATCGAGGTTTCGGAGGAGTGCACCGAGCAACACGGCGACCGGAACGATCTCGAGTCGGCCAATCCACATGTTGAAGATGAGCATGATCTTGGCAGTGTCGGGCATCTCCGGACCGGTGATTCCGGCGTCGAGACCGACATTACTCTGTGCGCTCATCACGTCGAAGATGACGTACTCGAGGGGATGGTCAGGCGACAGCGTCCAGAGCAGGACGGCGACGCCGACGATGAGGAAGACGATCCAGAGGATGAACACGACCGCTGCTTCGGTGTACTCGCGCTGAATCTGATCGCGACCGAGTGTTCGCTTCCCGAGTCGAAGTCGTCGGACCGCCGCGTCCGGCGCGAAAACGCTTCGCACCTGCCAGACCGACCCCTTGATGAGCGTGATGACGCGGATGAGTTTGAGCCCGCCGACCGTCGACCCGGCCGCCGCCCCGGTGAGCATCCCGAGACAGATCACCGCAAAGAACTCGCCGTTGATGACGGCGACCAGTATCGAGACGAGCAACATCAGAGAGACGACCTGCAGAATTCGGCCGAGATCTCGTCCGACCGCGGGATACCGGACGTTCATGACTGGGCGCCCGTAAACGCCGCAACTGCATCGGCGAGCGCGACGTCGTCGGTAAAGACTGTCACCTGATCGCCCGCCTGGATCGTCGTGTTTCCTTTAGGTGCGCGAATCTCCGCGCCGCGTTTGAGTGCAACGACGAGACAGCCCTCCGGAAGGATCCCGGCCTCGTTCGCCGCCTGGAGGAGCTGGCCGCTCATCGGAGCGTCCTCGTCGACCGTCAACTCGACGAGTTCGGTGTCGTCGTCGAGGTCAATGAAGTCGCTGACACCGGGGTACCGAACCGAGTGATAGAGGTAGTCCGCGATCAGTCGCTGCGGGTTCTCGATGAGCGTGACGCCGATTTTCTCGAAGACGGGCAGGTTCTCGGGATCGTGAACGACGCTCACGAGATTAGGAACGTCGTGTTCCTGGGCGAGCAACATCGCCATGATGTTGACCGCGTCGATGTTCGTCGTCGTGATGACGGCGTCCGCCCGGTCGATGTCGGCGTCTCTGAGTGTGCCGTTTTTGTTCGCGTCGGCGTTGAGCACGAGACAGTCGTACTGCGAGGCAATCTCGTTCGCCCGTTTCTCGTCGCTCTCGATGACGACGACGTCGTTGCCGTCGTTCACTGCGAGGTCGATCAGGTTCGAGCCGATGCTGCCTGCGCCGATGATTACGATATACATTGTAAATTAGTGATCGCTCGAGTCGTCGTCCGACTCGAGTCGCGAGAAGACGACGACCGGCTGTTCGCTTTCGGTGATCAATCTGTACGAATCGTTGCCCGAGAGGAGCCGGTGGAGTCGGCCGCTCGGTCGAGTAGCGAATCCGATCGCCGTTGCCTCGACGTCCCCCGCCGCAGCGAGGATCTGGTCGACGACGTCGGTACCGTATCGGAGTTCGCGCCGAATCGGCGGTCCGTCGGCGAACCGATCCTCGACGATCGTAAAGATCCGTTCCGCTTGCTCCTGAGGCGCCTCGAGCGGCGCTTTGTCCATGTACCCCTCAGTCTTCTCGAACGTGGACGACGGTGACGACCTCGATCGATTCGTCGAGAACCGACTCGAGTGCGTCACACGTGGACCGTGCGTCGTCCTCGTTCGCAACCGGAACGAGGGGATGGGTCATCATGGATTCGCTCATCGAGTATCCCTCACGAGCGGAACCGACTGTTCGTAGCGTTGGTTTTCCAATATTCGTGTTCCACAGATGCCGTTCAGGATCCGAAAACATAGACCTACCTAATCTTCGGATTCAACAATAGCATACTTAAATAGAGTTCTATTCGTCGAGTAGACGGAGTGAATCTCCGATAGACACCAGTAGACGATCGAAAAGGACGATTCTTTCAGTACTGGTGGCCGTACCCACGCGTATGAGCATTCGTCTCGACGACGTGAACAAGCGCATCATTCACGCGCTAATGGGTGACGCGCGGAACACGTCTGCACCGATGATCGCTGAAGAGGTGGGAGTCTCACCCACGACGATTCGGAACCGGATCAACCAGTTAGAGGACGCCGGCGTCATCAGAGGCTACCACGCGAACGTCGATTTCGACGTCGCCGACGAGATGGTCACGACGCTCTACGTGGCGACGGCCCCCATCGAGGAACGCGCACGGCTGGCCCAACAGGCCCGTACGATTACGGGCGTCACCAACGTGCGAGAGTTCGTGGCCGGCCAGGAAAACCTCCACGTGCTCGCCGTCGGGAGCGACGTCGAAGCGATAAACGACGTCGCGCGCGAGCTGACGTCGCTCGGAGCCACCATCGAGGACGAAAAGGTCGCCCGGACGGAACAGTTTCAGTCCTACCACCCCTTCGGTCCCGACGAGACACACCAGCAGTTCTCGGACTATATTAGCCTCGCCGGTGGTAACGAGGTCGTCGAACTCACCGTCGACGATGACGCACCGATCGCCGGTATGACGCTCGAGCGCGCCGGTACGGAGGGACTTCTGGAGGACGGGTTACTCGTCGTCTCGATCGAGCGCGACGATACCGTGTTGACGCCGCAAGGAAAGAGCGAGATTCGGTCCGGCGACATCCTGACGGTCCTCTCTCGAGGCGGGTTTTCGGACAGTATGTTCGACGTTTTCGAATCCGAAAATAGGTAGGATCTGATTTTTGAAGCCTGAATATATTGGTCATATTTTGCTGAAGAGTCAATACACTTATTTCGTGGGAGCGAATCAGGAGCGAGTATATGAGCACCATTTCGGAATCGACACCGCTCGATGCTGATCCGAGCCGTCTGTGCTGGCGTCGACGAGGTGTGATCGGGCGTGTCTGAATCCGATCAGGAACTCGCGCGAGATCTGGGCTTTCTCGAGGCCTACACCCTCGGTCTTGGGACGATGATCGGCGCAGGGATCTTCGTCCTGCCGGGAATTGTCGCCGAGAGCGCGGGCCCCGCGAGCATGATCTCATTCGTGATCGGCGGCATCGTCGCCCTGCTCGCGGCGCTATCACTCTCGGAGCTGGCGACCGGGATGCCGAAAGCCGGCGGGAGCTACTACTACGTGAATCACGCCCTCGGCAGTTTCTTTGGGACGATCGTCGGCTGGGGGATGTGGGCCGGGTTGATGTTCGCGACGGCGTTCTACATGCTCGGCTTCGGACAGTACCTGCTGAATCAGCCGTCGGACGCGTTCACCGTCATCCTCGCGGGCGTGGCGATGGCTGCACTGCTCGTCGGGGTCAACTACCGGGGCGTCAAGGAGACCGGATCGCTGCAGAACGTTATCGTCATTCTGCTCGTCGGCCTCATTACGGTCTTCATCGCCGTCGGACTCACGGGCATCGATACCGATCTACTCTCTCCGTTCGTCCGCGAAGGTGAGGGCTGGCCGGTCGTCGCGGCCACCGCGGGCACGGTGTTCGTGACGTTCATCGGCTTCGAAGTGATCGCGACCAGCGCCGAGGAGATCAAAGATCCGGGGCGCAACCTGCCGCTGTCGATGATCGCGGCCGTCGTCACACCGACGATCCTCTACGTCCTCGTGATGCTCGTCAGTACCGGGACGCTCCCGGTCCCGGAACTGGCCACCTCGGACGTCCCCGTCGCCGACGTCGCCGCCGCGGCGGCCGGTCAGTTCGGCTCGATCGTTTTCGGCGACTACTCCCTCGAATTAGCCACCGTCGGCTCGCTCGTGATGATCACCGGGGCAATTCTGGCGACGATCTCCTCGGCGAACGCGTCGATCCTCTCGGCCGCGCGGGTCAACTTCGCGATGGGACGAGATAAGATCCTCACGAACTGGCTCAACAAGATCCACAACGAGTATCGAACGCCGTACCGCGCGATCCTCGCGACCGGTGCCGTCATCCTCGTTCTCATCGCCAGCCCGCTTCCGATCGACACGCTCGCGGACGTAGCTAGTTTCATGTTCCTGATCACGTACGCGCTCGTCCACGCCGCCGTCGTCGTTCTGCGGCGCGCTGAACCGGACGAGTACAACCCGGATTTCCGGATTCCATCGGTACTGTACCCGGTCGTTCCGGCGCTCGGATTTCTCACCTGCGTCGCAGTCATGCTTCAGATGGCGCTGCCGGTCCAGTTGATCGGTCTCGGGATCATCGTCGTCGGTATCGTCTGGTACCAGTTCTACGCGAAGGACAAGGCGATCTCAACGACCCTGATCGGCGAAGCCGTCGCACCAGCCGAACAGGAGGGCCTCGAGGACGAGGCCTACCGGGTCGTCGTTCCCGTCTCAAACCCCGCGACACAGGGGACGCTCTTGAAATACGCCGCCGCGAGCGCGGCGAGTCGGGACGGGGAGGCCGAACTCGTCGCGATCAACGTGATCGAAGTGCCACCGCAGACCTCGCCCGCACAGATCGAGTTCGAAGAGGAGCGCGTCGAGCGCCAGCGGGAACTGCTCGAGAGCGTCCGCGACGCGGCGGAGGGGCTCGACGTCGCGGTTCGGACGCGCGCAATCGTCGGGCGAAACGCCGGGGAAACGCTTCTCTCGGTCATCGACGAAGAGAGCGCCGACCACATGCTGCTCGGATGGGCCGGCGAACGTCGTCGTCGGGACGTCCTCTTCGGGTCGACGATCGATCCGGTACTCGAGCGTGCGCCGTGTGACGTGACACTGGTCAAGGACCCGAGCGAGTCGCCGGGCAGTATCGTGACGCTCGCCGGCGGCGGTCCGCACGCGTCGACGTCAGCGCGACGAGCGGGCGAACTCAAACGTGCCTTCTCCGAGAGCACGCTGACGCTGTTGAACGTACAGCCTGAACCGGAGGCGGCCAGCGACGAGGACGATGTGCCGATCGATCCGAACGCGGTCGGTCGCGAGATGATCACTGACGTCGCCGAGGAAGCCCAACTCGCGGACGGCGAGTACGAATCTCGAGTCATCGTCGACGACGACGTCCGCGAGACGCTGGTCGACTCTGTCACCGAGTACGACACCATCGTCGTCGGTGCGACGGGGACCAGCACTGTCGCACAGGCACTGTACGGATCGATTCCGCAGCAAATCGTCCGGGAGAGCGATGGGACCGTCGTCATGGCTCGCGGCGAACAGCGAGCACCGCGAACGTTCCGTCAGGCGCTGATACAGCGACTCGAGGGCTAACCCGACGCCAGATCGCTCCCGTAATTATCATCCCGCGACCGCGTGGGTTTCGATGGACATTATGGTGTGCGCGACTGCTGTACCGAGCGTTTGAGAATTCGATTGACAGCCCAGATGACCCAGCCAAAAACGATTACGATGAATGCGCCCATTTCGATACGGACGAACGAACCGTGCCAGATAGCGAGGACGGCCGCCACGAGCGCGATCGACATGACGGTAACGGTAAAGACGTCGAAAAACGTCACCGGACGGCGAACGCTTGGCAGTCGGACCATTTCAACTGGGCATCTCTACGAGACGAACGTATATAGATCGCGGGAGGGTCAGTATGAACGAACGACCGTAGTCAACACACCAATGGAGAGTCGTCTCACCTCGTCTCGCCATCGATCATCCACGATTGCATTCGATTGCAGTACACTGATAAACGACCGACAGCTCTGGATGATCCTGTCGTCGACGGCGTCGGGTGTGACCCCATGAGTGTGCGCGTTGATTGGCGAACAAGCGTCTCCCTCACTGGAACCGTCTGCAAGTATCTCGCCCTCGCACTGCTAGTGCCACTGATCGTCGCCGTCGTCTATCGGGAAGATATCCTCGTCTTCGTCGCTGCCATCGTGATTACCGTCACCATCGGATACCTCCTCGAGCGACTTGATCCGAATCCGGACCTCCAACCCCGAGAAGCACTATTGTTGGTCGCGCTCGTGTGGCTTGCCGTCGCGGTCATCGGCGCAGTTCCGTACCTCATCGCAGGCTACGGCACCGAATCGACGCTTCGACACCCGGTGAACGCACTCTTCGAGTCGATGTCCGGGTTTACGACCACGGGCGCGACCGTCCTCGGCGAGATCTCGACCGATCGCCACTCTCACGCGATCATGATGTGGCGACAGCTCACCCAGTGGCTCGGCGGGATGGGGATCATCGTCCTGATGATCGCGATCCTCCCGGAACTAGCGGTCAACGGGGCACAGCTGATTCGAACCGAAGCGCCGGGGCCGGAACTCCAGAAACTCACGCCGAAAATCGCCGAGACGGCCCGCATCCTCTGGCTCGTCTACTTTGGGTTCACGATCCTCCTCATTGGGATCCTCTACGGACTCCACCTCGTTGGGCTGGCGCCGAACATGCACTTCTACAATGCGGTCGCCCACGGCTTTACGACCCTGCCGACCGGCGGGTTCTCGCCCGAAGCGAACAGTATCGCAGCCTTCGCCGCAGTCGTCCAGTGGGTTATTATTCCCTTCATGGTCATCGCGGGAACGAACTTCGCACTCTTCTGGTACGTCATCCACGGCGAGCCCCGCAAATTCATCCGAAACACCGAATTCCGAGCCTACGCTGGCGCGATTGCCGCCCTGATCGGCGTTCTCGGCGCGCTGCTCTACAGCGGTGCAGCACCGCCACTGGGGCAACTCGGCGGGACGACCGAGGGGACGACCGAACCGGCACTTCGGCAGGCCGCGTTCCAAATCGGCTCCCTGATGAACTCGACAGGATTCGCGACGAGCGACTTCGCCGAGTGGGATACGAGCGCTCAAATTATTCTCCTGTTCGCGATGTTCATCGGCGGGAGCGCCGGTTCGACCGGCGGCGGGATCAAAGTCATCCGCTGGCTGGTCATCTTGAAAGTCGCCCGCCGAGAACTGTTCACTGCCGCCCATCCCGAGGCCGTCAGGCCAATCCGGCTCGGTGGCTACGTCGTCGACGAAGACGTGATCCGCGGTGTCCTCGGATTTACGCTCCTGTATCTGCTCCTCTTCGTCTTCGCGACGGTGTTCATCATGCTCGACTCGGCCCGCGTCGGATACTCACTGTCCATCCTCGAGGCCATCAGCGCGAGCATCGCGACCATCGGGAACATCGGGCCGGGATTCGGGAAACTCGGCCCGTTCGGCAGTTACCTCGAGTTCCCGACGTCCTCGAAACTGCTGATGATCTTCTTGATGTGGGTCGGCCGCCTTGAGATCATTCCGGTGCTCGTGCTGTTTACAGGGGCGTTCTGGAAACGATAACACGCACACACCTGATCGGAATCAGCGACTGTGGTGCATAGGGATACAAATCGCTCCCGTTTCCTCCCTATGGCAAGGAGGAAATGTTGGCGTTCTACGAAGACCTGAATGTCACAGTCGATGTAACGACCGGTTGATACTCATGAGGGGAAATCGCAAATAGTGACATCCTCCGCGCCGTAAACGGAGAGTGATCGGAGATCCCTCAAGCAGTCGGGCAAAGCCCGACGACGGCGCGGCTTCCCGTACCGCAGGTGGGATATTTGCTGGTCTACGACACGACCTGCTCTCTCGTGTGAAACGTCCCGGTTACGGGCTTCGTACTCACGTAATTTCGCGACTAATCCAACGCACCGGCTGGTTCGTCGGCTAAAACATCGACACCATCCGACGTCACAGCAATCCGAATGCCTTCGACAGTGAATCGAACTTCAATATCTCGAGTCGATGAGTCCAGCAACTGTTCAAGTGCTTCGGGATCAACAGTGTCGTAGAGATGGTAGTCGTCACGGTCGAGGCCACACGCTTCCAGCGTCTCGATGATTGCAACGATAAGATCAGTTGATGAGCTATCCTCAGCTCTCGGTGATCGATCCATTTGAACGCTTGAAGGTTCGTGTTAGCGTCGGTTAAAATGCTTGAAGTTACCTCGAGCGGTGTGCGACTTCCTCCTCGCCGTAACTGGCGAGGCGTCCCACGTCACCGCACCGCTGGGTTGGGCTAGTTGCTGGTCTACGACCTGTCGGAATGACTGGCCGATGGCGTTCAGCGAGAGATTTCTCGAGAGTTTGTTCCGTCGACTGTTGATCTCCACCATCGTCCCCGGTAGCTCGGGACGCTCCTGTGGGTTGATCGTGATCAGCCAGCTTCCATCGGGGCCGACGATGTCGTCGGCGTCCATGAAGGCGCATCCGACCAACCGTCTTGTCGCCTCGCCGAGACGACCCATAGATTGGCCAGAGAACAGTTGTAGAAGGACTCTTATGACGTCGTTACGTCGGATTTGTCCAGAGAGGGCTACGGGAGACGATGATGTTGCCAACACACGCTGTAATCGGACTGGCGGTAGCGGCGCCGCTCGTGGTCTTTTACCCCGACCTCGCGCCGGCTGCACTCACGGGTATCCTCGTCGGGAGTCTCGGTCCGGATCTCGATCTGTACGCTGGGCACCGACGGACGCTCCACTACCCGACAGGCTACGCGCTCCTCGCACTCCCGCTGGCTGCCGTCGCGGTAGTGGTTCCAACGACCATGACCGTCGGCGTCACAGCCGCCATCGTCGGTGCAGCTATTCACTGTCAGCTGGATCGATTCGGCGGCGGACTCGAGCTTCGTCCGTGGGAGGGGACATCTGATCGCGCAGTCTACGACCACGTCCGGGGGCGCTGGCGGCGGCCGAAGCGGTGGGTCCGATACGACGGCTCCCCCGAAGATCTCATGCTTCTGTTGAGCATCGGTCTCCCACTGCTCGTCGTTCTCGAGGGTCCGTTTCGCGCTGTCGTCGCCGTCGCACTGGTCGTCGGTGTCGTCTACGTCGGCCTTCGTCGGCGACTGGCGACCGTCGCACCCGTCGTCTTCGGGCACGTTCCCGACCGGCTCGAGGAATATGTCCCGGAGCGGTACCGCACACAGTGACGTTTATTTGAGCACCGACAGTCCGCGCCAGTCTTCTCGCGGTTGTGACGACGTTCGGTGGCATGACGAACCGCAGATGTTTGCGACGGCTCCGCGGCATCGACATTCACCCGCTGAGAAGTGAACAGGTCAGCCAACAGTAACGATTCCGAATGGGTCTGTGGGGTTTATAACGTGGGAGGAACACTGACCATGCCATGCAACGTGAGGGGACTGGAGAGAGAACCAGCGTCACGGACGAGCCGGAAGACGTGCTCGCACGGCTGTTTCGAAGTGGACGGATCAACGCACTCATCTCCTGGGTGCTCGTCGGGGTTCTCTGTTTGGTATTTCTCGAGAGCGTACTCGATTCCGACAGGCTGTGGATACTGTTCGTCGCGGCGACGGCGACCATCGTTCTCGCCCCGCCGGTCGCCTACTGGGACTGGCGGATGATGCTACCGTGGGAACTGCTCGTGGTGGCACTACTCCCAATCCTCGTCCGCGGACTGTTCGGTGGTCAACTCGGGACGTTCGGGTACTATCTCTCGGTTGCTGGGCTAGCATTGCTTCTCATCGCCGAACTCCATATGTTCGCTGTCAGCGACCTTCGACTGACACACTGGGCTACGGTCGTGCTGGTCGTCATGACAACAATGGCGTCCGGCGCGGCGTGGGCGATCGTTCGGTGGAACATGGATCGGCAGTTGGGCACCTCATTCCTGACCGAACCGGGGATATCACAGGACAGCGCGAACGCGGCACTGATGGGTGAGTTCGTTTGGGTTACCCTCGCCGGGCTGGTTGCTGGAATACTCTTTGAGGCGTACTTCAAACGCCGTGGCCGATATCTTCGTCGCCGACTTCGTCAGGTGGTGCGCCGATGACGCTCCTTCCGCGCCCCTCCCTGCGAACCCAGCGGCGACTCACTCGCGGAATGCAGGTGGTACTGGTCGTGATCGTCGGCTACGGCCTCCTCTTCTCGCAGCCGAAGGCGATCGTAAACGGTGCTATCGCGTTACTCATCACGTTCTCCCCGGCACTACTGGAGAAAAACTACAATATCCCGCTGGATCCGTGGTTAGGGCTCTGGATCACGCTTGCTGTCTTCTTGCACACGATGGGATCGGCTGGGCTCTACGCCAGGATCGGCTGGTGGGACCATCTCACCCACGCGATGTCGGCGTCGCTCGTCGCGGGGATCGGCTACACGGCCGTCCGCGCCGTTGACCTCCACAGCGACGAGATTCACATCCCCGACCGATTCGCGTTCGTCTTCATCTTGATCGTCGTGATGGCCTTCGGCGTCGTCTGGGAGCTGTTCGAGTTCGGTCTGGATATCGCCGCAGACGCCACGGGAATTACGATGCCGCTGGCTCAACACGGTCTCGACGATACCGTGCGCGATATGATGTTCAATACGGTTGGTGCAATTCTCGTTGCGACCTTCGGACAGGTCCACCTCTCTGGGGTCGTCGAGAACATTCGAGAGAGCCTGTTGGGGAACGAGTAGGACGACGACCGACTCGTTGGTAGCGTAGCTCCGTTCTACTATCGAACCCAGAGGAACGAAATTACAATTCTATCCCGGTCTCCTCGTTGCAATCTTTCCGTCGTTGATCGCCTTTTCCGTCGGTTTCGGCCTCGAGGAACTAGCCAACTGTCGTTCCGATTCGAACGTCATCGATGTGGCGTATCTCGAGGTCAATCGTGGCAGTACGGAACGGGTAGTGTTCGACGAGAACGCAGTGGATCACTCTGTCGTGCCGGCTGCCGTGCTGTCTGCGGAGAGAGAAACCACCTTTTGTGGACGCACAACGTTCATGCAGTCGACGACCCGCAATTACATATGAGCAAGCGACTCACAGACGACGAGCAACCAAAGACCGACTCCGAATGGCGAAAAGTGCTTTCCGACGAGGAGTACCACGTGCTTCGTGAGGCTGGAACGGAGCCTGCTGGTACGTCTGATCTCCTCCACATCGACGAGAACGGTGTGTTTGAGTGCGCTGGCTGTAGAAGCGATCTGTTTCACACTGACCAGAAATACAAGTCAGGGACGGGCTGGCCGAGCTTCTGGGATCCGATCGACGACGATGCGGTTGTCACCCAGCGCGAGACAGGCCTCCTGGACAGGCGAATCGAGGTCTGCTGTGCTGAGTGTGGAGGACATCTCGGACACGTCTTCAGCGATGGGCCAGAACCGACCGGGAAGCGCTACTGTCTCAACGGCGTTGCGCTTGAGTTCACCGCGACGAATGGCGAAGGGACCACGCAGGAATGAAACGTAATGTCGGACACATCGATGCGATTGTTCGGGTCGTGGGTGGAGTGGCACTGGCAGCCTTCGCTGTACTTGCCGCATTCGGGGTGGTGACCGTGCCAGTCGTCTCGGCACTCGGGCTTGGAATCATCGCGATCGTGTTGATCGTTGAAGGGGTGATGCGGCGATGTTTGTTGTATCGCGTGCTCGGGGTCGATCGCTGCCCGGTCGATTGAGATCAGTGCTGTCGGAGTCTTCCCGTACTCACTGATCGCTGATCGGATCAGCACGGTGGACATCGCCGAAATCAATAGTCCGGGACCGCCCGTGATCAGGCTTGCACCGGCGACACCTTTGAGTCCGAGTCCAGTTGGGATGCCCTCCGTACAGCAGAACCCACTCTGGTTTCTTGCTAGTGGCCTGCCACCGTTCGCCCACGTTCGGGTGCGTGGGAATTCTGACACCATTCTGGCGGTGTCCCGTCCGTTTTTCATTACTCGACACCAGTGGTATGTATGGACAAGACGCTCATCAGGGAGTTGCTCGCTGACCACTCCCAAAATCCCCGGAACTACGGTACGCTCACGGACCCGGATATCGAGCACGAAACTAGCAACCCCCAGTGTGTCGGCCCGACACATCCCGAGGGTGACGAAATAGCGGTGACGGTGAAACTGTCCGACGAGACACCACCGGTCGTCGAAACGGTCCAGTTCACTGGGCGAGGCTGTACACTCTCACAGGCAACGGCATCACTACTCACCGAGCAAATGATCGGGACACCGGTCACCGACATCGTCGAATGGGACAGTGAGACGCTCGAGGACCTGGTTGGAATGGACCTGACGCCATCACGGCTCAGGTGTGCCGAACTGGCACTCGTCGCTTTCCGGAACGCCGTCGAGGACCGCTAGCCGACTGGTACTGGCCGGTCGTCAACCCGAGAACGCTCGGCGTCCGGGTCGGCAGGCACTGAATACTTTGCTCTCTAGGCCCTACCTGAGACCACTGTGTCGAGGGTTCTGTCGGACATCGATCGGCAAAAAATCGATACCAATGACGACACGCAGTTCTACGAGTCGCCCCGGTTTGTCACTCACGCGGACGATGCATTCACGGCTCGGCTGACAACGCTGTACGAATCGGAGATCAGGCCGGGAGATCGTGTATTCGATGCAATGAGTAGCTGGGTCTCGTTTCTCCCGGACGTCCCACTAGAGTGCGTTGTTGGCCACGGACTCAACGAGGCCGAACTCGAAGCAAACGACTGTCTAGACGAGTATTTCCTGCAGGATTTCAATAGCGACCGGACGCTCCCACTCGAGGAGAACTCGTTCGACGTCGTCTGTTGTGCCCTGTCAGTGCAGTATCTGCAGTATCCTGGTGACGTGTTCAGCGAGTTTGGGCGCATCCTCACGTCTGACGGCTCTGCCATAGTGAGTTTCACCAACCGGATGTTCCCGACAAAAGCGATTCGGGCCTGGCAAACCCAATCGATGGACGAACGAGCGGCGCTCGTCGAAGAGTACTTTATCGCTGGTGGATTTGGAGAGACGGACCGAATCGTCGCCCAGCCAGGGACGGACCCATTTTATGCGGTCATCGGTCGACAGCCGCCGGAATGAGCGAACAGCCAGATTGCTCGATTGTGGTCCCCGACCGGTCTTCGAACACTGCGAGCGACTGCCACCAGCATGGAAACAGGAGACCACTCGTTGTATCCGGAGAAAAACGAGCTGTGGATGACGAGAGATATACAGCGCGCCAAGTTACTGACTCAACGTTGCACAGCGATGGTGTATGATCTAAACGCAGGACACAGACGATACCGCTCCCTAGCGGTGGAGGTTTTTTGGTTAAGATAAATCAACCATTAGTGTTGTGGTTCATCGTATTTCAATGGAGAATCACCAGCTACTTCGTAGTTAAACCCAATTTTCTATGTAGGTATGTCCAATTCAAAACACTCTCCTACGGTAGAGAATGTCGTCGCTTCGACTGGGGTCAATCAAGAACTTAACCTCGAATCGGTCGCCGAAGACCTCGACAGAACGGACTACGACCGAGAGAAGTTCCCCGGGGCGGTTTATCGGACACAGAACCCGAAATCCGCCTCGTTGATCTTCCGAACAGGCAAGATCGTCTGTACGGGCACAAAAAGTACTGACGAGGTTTACGAGAGTCTTGATATCGTGTTCGATGAACTCCGTGGTCTGGGTATCGACGTTCCATCGAATCCTGAGATCGTCATCCAAAATATTGTTTCGACTGGCGATTTGGATTGTCCAGTCAATCTGCACGCCACTGCCATTGGCTTCGGTCTCGAAAACATCGAATACGAACCCGAGCAATTCCCGGGTCTGGTCTATCGACTGGACGATCCCGATGTGGTTACCCTCATCTTCGGTAGCGGCAAAGTTGTCGTCACTGGAGCAAAAGAACCGGCGGAAGCGGACCGTGCACTCAATGTTATTTCGTCACGCCTCGATAGACTCAATCTACTAGCCTGACCAATCTTGATTTACGTGCGTTCGTCGGTTGTCGCGGCTGTTCAGATACCGACACTCGGCTTTACCCAGTGGGGAGATTACAATTAGAGTAGTCGAAGGGGCTGACGAAACGCCGTTGAACAGGTATTCCAGAGTGATTGACATCCTCCTCCGCGTGAACGCGGAGGAATCCCGACCGCAGTTGAGATATTGGGGTTTGCAGTCTACAGCCGGTTTCACCTCATGGAATTCCGAATGGTCATGTAGCGGCAACCGAGTCATATAAACGATGAAACGAGTTCTCTTGATTATTCTCGTCGCAGCGATGCTCGTTCTTGCGGGCTGTGCTGATGGGACTGGGACGGATAACGGTGAGCAGACAGTCGAAGGAGAGATCGACGGTGACCTCGAGATCCACCACATCGACGTCGGACAGGCCGACGCGACGCTCCTAATCGAACCCTCTGGTGAGACGATGCTCATCGACTCCGGTGACTGGCCCCAAGCAGGATCCGACGTGATCGAGTACCTCGAGGATCAGGATGTCGATCGAATCGATCATCTCGTCGCAACACACGCGCATGCTGACCACATCGGCGGTCACGATGAAGTCATCGAGCACTACGAAACCGAACGTAACGGCATCGGCACGGCCTACGACTCTGGCGTAGCAACAACAAGCCAGACGTACGAGCGGTACCTCGACGCCATCGAAGACCACGACGTCGAACTTCTGGTCGTCGAAGATGGCGATCACATCGAGTTCGGCGACGCGAACGTCGACGTGCTCAACCCGCCCGAAGGAGACTCGGGTTCCGACATTCACGATAACAGTGTGGCGCTCTCCATCGAGTTCGGTGAGTTCTCCTATCTCACCACCGGCGATGCGGAATCTGGTGCTGAACAGCGAATGGTCGACGAACACGGAGAGCAACTCGAGGCAGATGCCTACCAGGCGGGCCATCACGGTTCGACGACGTCCTCGACCACACCGTTCATGGACCAGGTGACACCAGACGTGGCAATCATCTCGAGTGCGTACGACTCCCAGTATGGGCATCCAAACGACGAGGTTCTCGAGGACTTCGCCGATCGGGATATCGAGACGTACTGGACCGCCGTCCACGGTGACGTCGTGCTCACGACTGACGGGAACGATGTCGAACTCGAGACAGAACACGAGTTCTCGACTGATGCTGCGGATCTTCTTGAGGAGAAACCAGCTGACGATGACGACACACAAGCGTCGATCACCCACCCGATTGACGTGCCTACAGCACCACTAGTGGGCTAATGACCGAAACCTACACCGCGACACTCGACCGGATCGTCGACGGACAAACAGCGGTGCTCTTGCTCGAGGAAGGCGGTGAGACTGTCGAACAGTTCGACGTCGACGTAACGAAACTACCACCAGAGGGGCAGCACGAAGGGGCAGTTCTCGAGATCGTTGTTGAAGCAAGCGAACTCTGTGAAGCCGAATATCTTTCTGAAGTCACACAGTCTCGCAAGGAGTCCGCACAGGAGCGCCTCGATCGGCTGTCGACGAAATTATCTGAGCGAGACTGATTCGTTGCGATAGTTAACGAGGAGATTTTCGAGGAAAGCCCGCAGTTTGAAATCTTGATGATGATCATCGTCGTCGCCGTCGGCCGGCCCGGAACCCGCGGCATGCTCCAGGCGACGTTCGGAATCTGAGACCGACACATTTGCCGCCGGCAGCCGATTTTGCCAGCGTCCACAGCGAGACTAAGAACGCTACTCCTCGAGGCTCCAGGGCGTTCCCTGTTCCCAGAGTTCATCGAAGCTTTTCGCGAGCGTGCGAGCCGTTTCGTCGTCCCGAAAGTTGACGACCGCGAGGAGTTCTTCTCCCGACATTGGATTCACAACTTCGAGGCAGACTTCGTCGTCGTCGAGGATAATAAACCGCTGGTGTGGAACGTGGTCCGTCTTCCGGACGGTCATTCCGGCGTCGATCAGACGGCTAATTCGATCGGCTGCGTGATCGAGATCGACGCCGAGCAGACGGACGGAAACCCCGGCATCGAGTAACTCCTGAAGCCGACTCACGAACTCGCTTTTGAACTCCGGACTCACGTCGACGGTGTTTGCAGCGATCCTGATCGTTTCGTCCGTGGCAGCGAACCGCTCGAGGAGGAGTTTTCGTGCTGCGTCTTCGTGAACTGCACTCGTCGCAAACCCGCCGGGTTGTTCGCCGTTAGTGATCGCCGCCAGCGCATCCGTTGCGGTCGCTGCCGTCTGTTCGTACGCCGACCGCTGTGTCTCGAGTTCGTCGATGCGTTTGTCGAGAAGTTGCTCGACGGCCTCGTCGGGTTCGACGTAGACGTAGGTACGCGGTCTGCCATCGTCCGCTCTGGCGAGGTCACGGTCGACAAGCGAGTTCAGAACGTCGTAGACACGGCCACGTGGGACGTCTGATTCTTCAGCAACTTCGTCTGCACTCATCGACCCGTACTGTGCAAGTACGACGTAGGCCTTGGCTTCGTAACTCGAGAGACCGAGTTCCGTGAGTAACTCGGCGTGATCATCGTCCATACCGTTCCTTCCGAAGTATGAAACAACAACCTTGTGGTTTGTAATAGGAAGATTGATATATGTACTACAGAAATCCCTATTCAATGAGAAGAAACAACCTCGTTTCGGTTTTAATTGTGCTATTGGTGCTTGTGAGCTCTCCAATGGCCGTTTCAGCCTCCAGCACACCAGATTTTGACGTATATGTCCCGGAGAACATCGTCGAACCGGGCGAAGAAACGACGCTCGAACTCGAGATTCGCAACGGTGCGTCGGTCGAGGAAGGTGGCGACGATGTGGGTGAGACGCCGACGACCGAGGCACGGGACGTGACTGTGACTCTCGACGGCGGTGATGGACCGGTCAACGTCAAATCAAACGAGACGCCGATGCGGACGATGTCGGCGCAGTCGATGTCTTCGGAGACGTTCACCGTCGCCGTCGACGAGGATGCCCAGGCCGGGAGCTACGACGTCGACGTGGAAATCGAGTACACCTACACGAGCTCGAGTGGGAGCGAACGATCGACCACCGATACCGAGACGATCGAAGTCGTCGTCGAGGATCAGGCTCGGTTCGACGCCGAGACGGTCTCCTCCGATCTCGTCGTCGGCGAGCGGGGTGTGGTCGAATTCGATCTGACGAACATCGGTGTCGAAAACGCGAGCAATGCGGTTGTCCAGTTCTCTTCGCCCGATCAGAACGTCCAGACGATCGATCCGACGGTCGAGGAGTCGGAGCTCCAGACGGCGGGCAGCGAGGAGTACGTCGGTGACTGGGGTATCAACGAGACGGTGACTGCCAAAGCGGCGATGGAAGTGGACAACGATGCCCTCGCACGGACGTATCCAGTGTCAGTACAGGTCCAGTTCCAGGACGAAAACGGAACTGATCGGACCGCCCGGTCGACCCGCGTTGGCGTTCCGACGTCTCACGAACAGACGTTCAATTTCGAAAACGTCTCGAGTTCTCTCTATGTCGGCGAGGACGGCGCTGTCAAAGGCGAACTCTACAACGAGGGGCCACATCCAGTCGACGGAGTAGTACTCGTCGTCGACGACGGTGACGACCAATTCATTCCGACGGTCAGTGATGGGATCGGATCCGGTTCGAATGTCTATCCAAGGGAAACCCAATACGCTGTTGGTACGCTCAAGCCCGGCGAGTCGACGCCGTTCGAGTTCCGAATCGGCGTCGGCAGTGAGGCGGAGCCAGGGCCGCGCATAATGGAAGTCGACGTGCGGTATCAAAATACCCACGGCGATATCCAGATGATCGGGGACCCGCTTGACATCACACTCGATGTCGAACCCGAGCGCGACGAGTTCGACATCGAACCGGTCGAGACAACGTTCGAGCCCGGTGAAAACAACGAGATCGAGCTCGTCATCACCAACGAGAAAGACGAGACCCTGACCGACATCGAAGCGAAGCCGTTTACCAACGCTCCGCTCGATAGCGGCGACGACGAGGGATTCGTCCCCGTCCTCGAACCCGGCGAGTCTGCGTCGATGGTCTTCGACGTCTCTGTCGACGACGACGCCGCTTCACAGACGTACCCGCTCCGAATGGACTTTCGGTACGACGACGAGCGATCGAATTCACAGCTGACTGATACGTACCGGATCCCGATCGATGTCGAGCAGGACGACAGCAGGAGCATCTCCGTAGTGGCTCTCGCCATACTGTTCGGCTCGATCAGCGTGATCGCCGTCGTCGCGTGGCGCTTCCAGGATAAACTGCCGCTACCGTCCTCACTCGCGACCGTGCTGAACCGCGAGAGCGAGACACAGGAAGATCCAGATCAGCGTTCAACGGCGACGAGCCCCGACGACGAGCACACTCCCGATCCGCCATCCGACGACGGAGAGAGTGTCCTGGAGTTCGACGAGGGGTCCGATGGTGCTGAGACGACACAATCGCAATCGAAACGCGACACCGAGCACTGACCGATGGGATCGGAACCGGCGTTCATTCAGCGGACCATCGAGATCATCAACGGCTGGGTTACCGACCGGTCTCGGACGGTCATTCTCGTGTTTTTATTGACGACTGCGTTGTTCGCTGGCGGGCTCACCAGCATCGAGGTGGACGAAGGCGTCGATATCTTCGCACAGGGTGTTCCAGCCTACGAGGCCCAGGGAGCGATCGAAGAGGAGTTCCAACCGCCGTTCGATGAGACCGAACCGACCACACAGGTCATCCAGCGCAGCGAGAACGTCCTCACTGGCGACGCACTGGTTCGGATGCTCGAGTTCCAGCAGTATCTCGAGGCACACGAGGAGTATCGAGTGGAAGAAACGTCAAGCATCGCTGAAGCGGTCGCCCGATCGATCGATCCAACCGCGACGACTCGGGACGAACAGATCCGCACGCTCGAGGGGAGTTCCGACGCGACGGTGCGGGAGACGATTCGGGATCTGGGAGACGAGCCATCGTTTGCCGCTTCGTTGAGCGATGACTTCAGTGCGAATGAACCGGCCGCCTCGGCGACGATTGCGATCGCCGTCCATGACGGCGCTGTCGACGAGTCCGAGGTTCAGTTCCGGATGCAGGACGCTGCTGCGTCGATGCACGGTGAGTTCGTCGTATTCGGCGGCGGTGTCCTCGATACGGAGTTTCAGAACGTCATCGAAGATTCCCTCGATATCATCGTCCCCGTCGTTATCGTGTTGATTCTCGTCTTTTTGATCACGGCGTATCGCGACCCTTTCGATCTGGTTCTCGGACTGGTTGCGCTCATCATGTCGATCATATGGACGTTCGGCTTTACGGGGTATGCTGGCGTTCCGTTTACGCTCATGATGATCGCGGTCCCGCCGTTGTTGCTCGCGGTCGGGATCGACTTTGGTATTCACGCTGTCAATCGCTATCGAGAGGAACGCGTCACGGGAGCGGGGATCACCGATTCGATGAGAGTTGCCGCTGCACAGTTGCTCATTGCGTTTTTCATCGTCACCGGAACGACCGTCATCGGGTTCGGGGCGAACATGGCAAACGACCTCGAACCGATTCAGGACTTCGCGCTCGTCGCCAGCGTCGGAATCGTCTTTACGTTCATTGTCTTCAGCATCTTCCTTCCGGCGGCGAAAGTCGAAATCGATCGACTTCGACAAACGTACGGCCTCCCCTCGTTCAGTACGGAGCCCCTTGGCTCCGAGGATTCGGCACTTGGCCGGGTGCTCGTCGCCGGTGCCAAGCTGGGTGATCGTCGCCCGGTCGCGATCCTCCTTGCTGCACTACTGATAACTGGGGGTGCCGGAGCGTACGCGACGACCGTCGATACCACGTTCGAAGAGGAGGATTTCCTCCCGCCCGAGGAGTTGCCAGCCTACGTCGAAGCCGCACCCGGACCAATGGCTCCCTCTGAGTACACGACCACGGCATCACTCAACTTCCTCGAAGAGACGTTCGAGAGCGGCGCAGACGACGAAGTGACGATCTACGTGGAAGGGCCATTATCCGAAGACCACGCGTTGGAGTCAGTTCACCGCGCCGGGACGGATCCGCCGTCGACGGTCGTCACCGACGGCGCGACTGCAGAGAGCGAGAGTATCGTTGATGTCATGCACGACCACGCCGAGACCGATCCCGAGTTCGCTCGAGTGCTTGCAGCGAACGACGTCAGCGGCAACGGTGTCCCGGACCACAACGTCGGCTACGTCCTCGATCGATTGCTCGAGTCGGACTCTCGGGAGGCAGCCCTCGAGTACATCACCGAGGACAAACGCAGTATGCGCGTTATCTACACCGTCGAGTCCGATGCGACTCAGGCGGAGATCTCCGCGGATGCAGAAGAGTTAGCGGCGGACTATCGCCTCGATACGACACCAACGGGCGATATCGTCGTCTTCCACGAAATTTCGACGTTGATCTTCGAATCTGCACTGGTGAGCCTCGCTATTGCCCTCGTACTCACGGCGTTGTTCTTGATGCTCCTCTACCATCTCCTCGAGGGACGGGCGTCGTTAGGTATCGCAAACCTCATTCCCATCGTCGTCACCGTTGCCCTCCTCGGCGGAACGATGCCGGTGCTCGATATTCCGTTAAACGCACTGACGGGGACGGTGCTCTCGATCACGATCGGTGTCGGTGTCGCCTACTCGGTCCACGTTACGCATCGGTTCATCGACGAGTACAATGAGTGCCAGGACGGCTACGAGTCGCTTGTCATTACGCTTCAGGGAACGGGCGGCGCACTCACTGGATCGATGCTCACGACACTCGGCGGATCCGGGTCGCTCGTGCTGGCGATCACGCCTGCGCTCGGCCAGTTCGGCGTCCTGATGGTCATCAGCGTCTTCTACTCGTATCTCATGGCGATCGCGGTGCTGCCGGCGACGCTGATACTCTGGGAGCGACTGCTCGGCTAGGCTGCCACTCTTGGGGAGTGGTGTACGCCATTGCCGGAGCAGGCCGAGTACCGTATGGTCGATCGACAGATCGCTGGCGTCCGTACTGGCGAGAGAGTGTCGCTCTCTCGAACCGCTTGCCCTCGAGCGACCCAACCGATGGGAGCGGCAACGAGTCCGATAGCAACGGCGACAGCGACGAACCGAAGGAGAAAGCGACTGTCGAAGAAGACCTCGGTCGGATGAACGAACTGTCTCATTCACACAATCCACTGGATCCTGCGCATGGGTCGAGGACGGGTGGGAGTTTCGTGGCGGCGGCGAGGAGAATCTGAACGCGAGTTTGCTTACTCACGCCCACATCGATCACTACTGAACGCTCGCCGGAAATGTTCACAGATCAGCAAGGCGGATGCCACGGGGTCGTACGGATATCGAAGATTTCCGTGACTGAGCGACGCGGAGCTTCGCGATGTCCGCGAAACCGTCGGTTTCGCGTGATGACGAGACGCTTCGCGTCTCGAACCACGTGACCCCAAGGCTGTTGACGCAACGAGTCGGTCGACACTCGGTCATGCGTTCGCTTCGTCTCGAGCCACGTCCGGAGCGTGCAGCGGGAGATCCACTTCGAGAGAGTCGTACCAGACAGTTGGGCGCTTGCGTCGCCCGTCCTGCTCGAAGTGGATTAGATGGAGTGATTCGAGTTCCTCGAGGTTTGTGTGGACCTGACGGACATCCCGATCGACGAGCCGCGCTGCCTCGCGAATACTCTCTGGTTCGCGTTGCACAATCGTCCGAAGTAATTCCACGTTCTTCGGACGGGTGACGCGATGGATATCGTCTGGATCGTCGAAAATCACCTCGAAATGCGGGTCTGGTGTCTCACCGCGGTCGAGCGCTCGAAGGGCATCTCGTAGGCCATCTTCATCACCGCTCTGGAATCGGATGTACATTGTTCGATCGTCGTCAGTTTGGTTACCAGTGTTCTCCATGATTACGCACCTCTTGTTTGAATCGTTCGTAGAGCGCTTCGAGACCGCTGAAATCGATGTCTTTTGTTTCACCGTTCGGCAGATGTTTGTGGTGGGGTGCTGCCCCGGGATGGTCCGGAAAGTTGTCGTATCGGATGATGGTTTTGCCGTCGGTGGTACCATACTGCATCGAATATTTTATTTCGTCGGGATACCGGTCAAATGGCGGAACTGCCCACGCCTGCACTTCAGCATACGTTTCGCCGAAGTCCTTCGTCACTTCGATGAGTAAGTTAGCGCCCTCATCATCGTCTGCCATCAGTTGTTGTTACGGTCCACAACATAGTAAGTGATGTGGTTGAGAAAAACAAAGGGACCAAGGGTTGTCACAAATGAGCCTGTTGGATCGACCAATCGAGACAGTACGCGTAGTCAGCAACATCGCTCAGCGTATGAGGAACCGCGATCGGTGACATCATCCCCAGGACGATTGATTCAGTCTTGCTCCAGCGCACCACGCTGAGTCGGCGACTCGTATACACGCGAGGGCAACATGATCGTTGCCCGTATCCCGGTCGGCTCGTTATCAGCCACCGTCAGCGACCCGTCAATCTGTGACGCCGCCCAGCGTACGTGATGAGCGACCAGATTCAGAGCCGCCGACGCCGGTTTAGCCCAATATCAGGTATAAAGCCAGCTTGAGAAAACAGCGGGTCGTTGAGTTACTCAGCCGACCACTGACATCCG
Organism: Natronorubrum sp. A-ect3; assembly: GCF_041821125.1. Lineage (NCBI taxonomy): Archaea > Methanobacteriati > Methanobacteriota > Halobacteria > Halobacteriales > Natrialbaceae > Natronorubrum > Natronorubrum sp. A-ect3. The sequence continues at coordinate 246,936 of NZ_JBGUBB010000003.1, forward strand.
GCGTGGAGTCGGGCCTGACCCTCACCGCGGCTCGAAGACATGGACCGGCCAGTCGGTCTCGTAGTCGAGCGCGATCTCCCGCTCTGCGGCCGTCGGCTCGTGTACCGTGAGTTCGACCGAGTCACCGATGGCGACATCGGCGTAGTCGGCGGCCACGCGCCCAAGGAGGCGGCCACCGTCTGCGAGTTCCACGACGGCGACCGTGTAGGGCGCATCCGCCGCGAACGCCGGCGGCGGCGTGTGGACTTCCGTGTACGAGAAGACCTCGCCCTCACGCGACTGCGGTTCGACGTCGACGGCGCGACTGCCACAGGCGTAGCAGGCCGGCCGCGGCGGCAACAGTACCTGCCCACAGTCCGCACAGACTCCACCCAGAAGTTCACCGTTCGCAAGGGCGTCGAAGAAGCCCGGAAGTGTCCGCGGGTCGGTCGCATCGAGGTCACCGTCAGTCATGGTGCCTCCGCCGTCGTGAGCACGTGGCCAACGGTGACGGCGTCCGCGACGCCTCCCTCGTTGAGCAACAAGGCCGTCTCGGCCCCTTCGACCGCGCGGTCGCCTGCGGCCCCCGTGAGCTGTTCGTAGGCCTCGAGCGCCTGCAAGAGCCCGGTCGCGCCGATGGGGTGGCCGCGGGCCTTCAGCCCGCCGCTCGGACTCAACTGCACGTCCGTCCAGCCGTCTGCCCGCTCGGCTGGCGCCTGGTAGCTCTGATAGCCCATTCCCTCGGGGGCGAAGCCGGCGGCCTCCGCGAGCAGCGCCTCGCAGACGGTGAAGGCGTCGTGGACTTCCGCGATATCGATGGCCGCGGCGTCGATGCCCGCTTCCTCGTAGGCCGTCTCGGCGGCGATGCGAGCGCCCGCAATGTCGGTCATGTCCCGCTCGGCGACCGCGATGTTATTCGCGGAGGCCCCGCTGCCCGCGACGCGAACCTGCGGGCGGTCGAGGTCGGCCGCCAGCTCAGCGGTCGTCACGAGGACGGCCGCGGCGCCGTCACCGACCGGCGCACAGTCGAAGAGTTTCAGCGGCGGGGCGATGGGGTCAGATTCCAGAACTGTCGCCACGTCGATCTCTTTCGGAAACTGTGCCCGAGGATTGCGAGCGGCGTTGGCGTGGTTTTTTACTGCGATCTCCGCAAGGTCGTGTTCCGTGGCGTCCGTCTCGTGGAGGTAACGCTTGGCGAGCAGTGCGTACTGGCTGGGTGCGGTGATGCCGGAGCGCTGTTCGATGGCACGGTCAAACGCCGCCGACAGCGCGTCCGTCGCGCCGCTGGTGCCCGCGGACGTCATCTTCTCGACGCCGCACGCGAGCACGGCCTCGTGTTCCCCGTTGCGGACGTCCTTGACCGCATGGCGCAACGCGAGCGCGCCCGCAGCGGCACACCCCTCGACCCGCTCGGCGGGAACGTGACGGAGGCCGGCCCACTCGGCCAAAAGCGTCCCGTACATGATCTGGTGTTCGTAGCTCTCTGACTGGTTGCCGACGTACACCGCCTCGACGAGGTCGGCAGGGTCAGGCAGTTCGTCGAACGCCTCCACGAGGGCGACCGAGAACAGGTCGCGGCCTGGGAGGTCCGTGCGGCCGAGCGGCGAGGCGCCGACCGACGCGATGACTGGCTCTGGCATGCGTATCTATTACAGTCTTAACCATCATTGTTAATTGTTCGCATCCCTGCATTGGCTGAGCCATCGAATCATGAACCACCTCGGGGTCACGTGGTTCGAGACGCGAAGCGTCTCGTCATCAAGCGAAACCGACGGTTTCGCGGACATCGCGAAGCTCCGCGTCGCTCAGTCACGGAAATCTTCGATTTCCGTACGACCCCGAGGCACTCGCCTTGCTCATCTGTAGAAGAAGCCAAGCAAGATGAAGAACCCGAAGAGTGGATCCGGAAGTGCCGAACGAAGGAATGGCAGGGTAGCTAGCACGGTCAGTAATGACGAGAGCAACAGCACATACGAAGCGAGTTCGACAGCTCCTTGGGCGAGTGCACCCGCCGGTGCGGACCGCTCGCGAGCGGTGCGAACGGTCCGCAACGACAGTTCGACGGCCGTTAGACAGGGATTGACATCCTCCACGCCGTAAACGACGTGGAATCCCGACCGCCGTTGGGATATTACGGTTTACAGTCCACGACCTGTTCTCGCGGGGCGAAACGACCCTCGTTACGATCGAACAGATGGACTGAAGGCTGTGCCAACCAGCTGTTACTCCTATCCTCAGAAGGACTCGGAGTTACTTTTCGGCGGATGTTCTCCGCACCGTTCACGTCCGCGTTCGCCACCGTCTCACACTCCTCGCAAACGTACAACCCGCGTTCAACACGCTGGTTGCCGTCCTTCGTTCCGCAGGCGGAACACGTCTTTGAGGTATCGCGTTCGGACTCAACCGTTAGGTCAATACCTTCGGCTTCCGCTTTGTAGTCGAGTATCGACGTCAAGCGGTCAAACGCCCACCCGTGAAGGTCGATATTTCCGTGTTTGCCCCAGTTGCGGGACTCGCCGTTATCGTCGTCTCGGATACCGCCGAGGTCACCGATGATGATCGTCCCGACACCCCTCTCGACGCACTCCGAAACGATGTGTTTTGAGAGGGTATGCAAGAAGTGGGTTCGGCGTTCCGTGCGCTTCCGGTCCAAGCGAAGCCGCTCGTTCGACCGACTGTCGTCGCACTTCGCTTTTTTCCGTCCGAAGTAGTATTCGTCCTCTTTCAGCGCGTTGCCGGGGAAGAGGAGTGATTCACCGCCGAACGAAAGCGCGGCAACGTTCGAGATGCCGAGGTCGATCCCGGCAGTTTCGTCTCCCGGTGGATCGGGATCAATCGACTGTCGGCAGACGAAGTGGAGTCGCCACTCGTCGTACTTGTGGACGGCCCGAACCTGTTGGATGTCCCACTCGGAGAGGTCTACGTCGGGACATAGCTCGTACTCGCACAGCACGAAGTCCGAGCGGTGTTCCTTCAGGTTGCGTCCTTTCGAGAGGCGAACGCGGGTGAACTGTGCATCCTGCTTGAAGCCAGCCGTCTTGAACGACACGTATCTCTGTGAACCGCCTCGGGGTCAAGCCCCGAGGCTTCCCGTGGATTAATCGGACACTCCCATCTGACCATCGGCCTGATAGCCTCGGGCAGTCGGGTGGGTCACGGTCGGGGCGTCCACGGCCCCCGATGCCTGCCGTCGCACCTTCCTCACGGTGGGAAGGCTGTTGAGAGCAGGCACATTCCAATCTTGATGCTTCTCGATGCCTTTGACGGCTATGTTGACGCTTGCACTACGGTCGCTATGGTCTTGATGCCCACAGTCCCGGCACTTGAACCGCTTCTTGTTGCGGTTTGCACGCTCCGTATGTTCGCACATCGGACACCGCTGGCTGGTATATTCTGGATTAATCCAGCCAGTCGGGATGCCCTCGAACGACGCCTTGTACGACGTGTAATATTGGAGGGCGCGGAACGGGAGGTGGTGCAAGCGACGGTTCATTCGCGTGCCGTAGTCGATACTCTCGCGCATCTCTTTGAGGTCTTCAAAGACGATGCACGGCTTCTCGAACTGACGGCACCACTCCACGATATGCCGAGACACCTTGTGGAGCCGATCACAGACGAACCGTTCCTCCCGTCCTTCGAGCGTGTCGTGAATGCTGTTCTTCCCCGCGTTCTGGACACGCTTTCGCATCGTGAAGTAGCGGTGACGCTCGAACTTAATTTCGGGGAAGTCGATGACCAGCGTGTCCTCAACTCCGTCTTCGGAGAGCGCGGTGAGAGCCACGTTGTCCTCGTTCACGTCCACACCGACCACCGTCCGTGAGTCCTGCTTGTCTCGAACGGTCTGTTCGGTGTTGGTGACGTTGACGTGCAACTCGGCGGTGTCGTTGTGGAACAGGGCTTCTGCCGTCCCGATGTTCCACTCGTCACTTTCGAGTGCGGTCTTGAGAATGTCGAGGTGGGTGTCGCTCCCTTTGAGAACGCCTTTGACGTGCTTGTACGGCTTCGCACTAATGCGGAACGCCACGTCGCCGTCATGAGTGAGCGACAGGTTGTACCCTTCCTCGTAGTTCGCACGAAGCGGGTACGTGCCGTCCTTGGTGTGGCTCGGCACGCCGAAGTCCTCGTACTCGTGGTAATTCTCCATTGCCCCGAGGGCCTTCGATACGACTCGCTGGGTCGTGTTCTTCACGAGATCGGTTTCGTCGGCCACTCGATCAGGGATCGCATTCCAGTCTACGCCTTCTTTTGCCAGTCGGATCGTCTCGTTGTACGCTGACCGGGCTTCAAGCGTGGCCTCGTACAACAGACCCTCGTTGTCACTCAGGATGTCGAGTTGGAAGTCCAGCGTCTTGACGAGGGACTGTGAGTCGGTCATTCGTCGTCTTGTTCGGTGGGTTCTGAGGTGCGGACGACTTTCACGTCAGCCCCACGCCAGCGTTTGGGAACGGTGACGTGGGCGCTGTTCCCGAACGGCTTGACCTCACCGTCGAGGATTTCCTCGCCCTCAATTTCAAAGCGATTCACCATACAGGTGTATATCCTTTGGATATACTTAACTGTGTCGATGGCGTGTTATCAATATGGGTGAAAAGCGGTCGAATCATACGGTGTTTAATCTCAACTACCACTTCGTGTGGTGTCCAAAGTACCGGCACGCGATGCTCGAACCAATCGAAGATTCGCTGGAAGCGTGTTTCCGCGCCGTGTGTGACGAGTACGAATACGATATACTGTCGCTCCACATCTCGCCTGATCACGTCCACCTGTTCCTATCCACGCATCCGAAGTATGCACCGAGCGAGATCGTTCGGACGGTCAAGAGCATCACGGCACGAAAGATGTGGGAACAGCACGAACCATACTTGGAGGAATATCTGTGGGGTGGTGGATTCTGGGAACAGTCGTACTACATTGGAACGGCAGGAACAGTTTCGTCAGAGACGATTGAACGCTACATCGAACGAACAGAACACGTTTGAATGTCGGCTTCACCCTCGGGGTCAAGCCCCGAGGCACTCGCCTTGCTCATCTGTAGAGAATGAGCTAGGCGTGCGACCGGAAGGTCGCCGTCCAGCAATCCGTGGAAACACAAGGCCATTACCTGCGTGTTCGATGAACAGACTGAGCAATTCGCGACTCACAACCAAGGACAACAGCGCCGCGTACAGCAAAATCACTTCGTTTTTGTGGCAGGGTTCGAGGGTGCCGTCTGCACCCAGTTGGTTCCTCCCGAACGGCTCGGCGTCGGTTGACCTGGCGGTTTCGGTTTCACTGCCAGGAGGGCAGACTGAGAGCACCGCTCTCGAATCGATCCCAGACGACGATCACCGAGGGCAACACGAGGAGCGACGTGAAGCAAGCGTAGAACACGCCCAGCGCGAGGAGCAAGCCAAACTCCATGATGAGCGGGATCAACGCGACGTACAGGACGCCGAGACCGCAGACGGTCGTGAGCATACTCCCGGTCAGAGCACCGCCCGTCCCGCGGACAGTCACCATCAGCGCCTCGTGGGCGTCGTGGCCGTCTTCGAACTCGTCGACGAAACGGTGCATGAAGTGGACCGTGTAGTCAACCCCCAATCCGATCGACACGGAAAGGATCGGCGCGTTGATCGGGCTCAGCGGAATGTCGAAGTACCGCATCGACCCCGCGAGGAGCGCGACGGTCAACAACACCGGTACGAGGTTGATCACGCCGTAGATCGCTCGCCCCTCGAGCCACCAGTAGGTGAGCACGAGGAAGATCGCCGTCAGGACGAACGCGATGAGCAGGCTGTTGATCGACGCATCGGTGGTCTCGTCGATCACGGACTCGAAGATGACGAGCTGACCGGTCGCCGTCGCGTCCATCGGCATCTCCTCGGCTGTTTCCTGGGTGGCGACGACGGCTTCGTCTTGCTCTGCATCGACGTCGACCATGATGTCGATCTGAGCCGCGCCGCGATCGGTCGTGAGTCGCTGGCTAGCCTCGCCGCTGGCTTCGGATTCGAAGAGTTCGTCGTAGACGGCGTCGACGTCACGGTCCGGGATTCCGTCGCCCGTCGAATCGTGCTGGGCGACGACCGCGTTGAACTCTGGATCCTCCTCGGCGTGGGATTCGATGACTGAGAGGATGCTCTCTGCTTCTGCCTTCCGACTGTTGCTCTCGAACTCGTCGGGCGGGTTCTCGAGCGCTCTGTTGATGTCTCTCAGGGCGGTATCCGATCGTAAGTCCCCGTCCTCGACGTAGATGGTGACCGACTCCTCCATTCCCTCCTCGAAGTCTTCTTCCATGTAGTCGAGGACGGTCATAAAGGTGTACTCGCCGGGAGAGAGCGGGCCAGGTAAGTGCTGGTACTGATCGACGCGGTCTTGCTCGGGGAAGAACGCCTCTTCGTCAAACTCGGTGTCAACGCCGGTTCCGTAGGCCGCGGCACCGCCGCCGATGACGAGAATCGCCACGAGGAAAAGCACCGGCGCTACTTTCGAGATGTGGACGCCGACGGGCAGAACCTTCCCCATGTAGGAGTCTTCGCGACCCAACGGGGTGGTCCCGAACTCGGGGAAGCGTGTTCCGTCGCGGAGTCGGTCGAACCCGACTTTCCCCGCCGGGAGGAAGACACCGAAGATGAGGAAGGTGAAGATCATCCCGAAGGCGGCGACGATCCCGAAGTCTTGCATTCCGCCCATTGAACTGACGAGGTTCGCCGCGAAGCTGAAGACGGTCGTGATCGTCACGATGAGGAACGCGGTCGTCAGCTGTGCCGACGTGACGGTCATCGACTCGCCGATTGAGACACCCTTGGCCCGCTCTTCACGATAGCGATTGATTATGTGTATGCCGAAGTCGATCCCGACTGCTAACAGTAAGGGGAAGACGACGATCAGGGAGTCCGAGAAGGGAATGTTCGCGAATCCCATGAAGCCGAACGTCCAAATCATCGTCATTATGAGCGCTGCGAGCCCCAGGCTGAGATCGATCGGATCTCGGTAGGCCACCAGCAGGAAGAACAAGATGAGCACGACCGCCGCCGGGAAGACGACAATCGAAGTGTCGCCCAGCAGCTGGAGGGTTTCCTCTTCGATGATCGCGTCGCCGAAGATGACGATATTCTCGCCGCTCTCGAAGCCGTCGATCTCGTTAGCGATATCCTCGGTTTCGTACTGTAGGCCCGCGTAATTGTCCGTGTCGGCCATCGGCGCGGTGTCGTAGGTGATCGCGATCTGGGCGACGTTCGCCTGTGCTGATTCAGGCGTGAAGTCGGTACTCACCGGGAGACCGGCCACCTCGTCGGCATCGGCGATCGCCTCCTCGAGTTGACGATCCGACGCACTGTTTACGTCTCGGTACTGTTCTTCCGGTGTTTCCGATTCGGGATCGAGCTGTCCTGCGATCAGGGACGCGGGGCTCGTCGAGGACTCGACGCGGAGATCGTCGTTGGTCTCTATCTCGTCCTGGAACTCGAGCATCCGCAGGAGGTTCGTTTCGGAGAGGACGTTGCGTTCGTCCTCGACGAATAACTGGGCGGTCGTACCACCCTCCTCGTGGCCTGATTCACCGAAGTTATCCTGGATGTCCTCGTAGGCTTCGGCCTCCTCGGTGTCGTCGGCGAACTGGTCTGCCCCGGCTTCCTGCTCGCCACCGCCCATGCCAGCACCGATCATGAACAGGCCCGTCAGCAGGAGAAAAACGACGACGATCGTCCACGGGCGCTTCGAAATAAGCGGGTTCACTCGCCGGGTGAAAGGGTCGCTGCCGCGGCCGTCGTCCGGGCTCCCGCTCGAATCGCCCAACGAGCCGATGCGACTCGAGAGCGAGCCGAACAGGCCGCCAAACCGACCGGCGTTGCCCGAATCGCTTCGAGCGGTCCCGCCACCGCTGGCGGGACTGCCGCTATCGGAGCTCCCGCCGTCGGCGCCGCTGCCGGAGAGACCGCCATCACCGAAACGATCGGCGAGGCTGTCGTCGCTGGCGCGGTCGTCGGGGCGATCGGAGTCGGTCATTCAGTTATCCCGTTGCCACCAGAGAGTGATTCCGACGCCGGCGACGGTGAACGCACCCAGAAGGCCGACGAGTGTGCCCGTGATTCCGCCGCCGTCGTCTTCGGCGCTCTCGACCTCGATCGGATGCTGGTAGGTGTCCGAAACCGTCGTGTCACCGCGCTCGGTGTCGTACTGGAAGTCCAGTTCGATAGGATGGGGTTCAGTGGTCGCCTGGTCGCTAGCCGAGACGTCGAAGGTGATCTCGGCGGTTTCGCCGGGCTCGAGTTTGTCGACGAACGCCTCGTCGTTGTCCGTATTGAGCTCGCCGCTCGTGTACAACATCGCGTCGATGTTCGAGAGCGTCTCCGAGCGGTCGTTGGTGATCTCGAGGGTGAACTCCTCAGTTCCATCCTGGGGAACCGAGATGTTGTCGCCCTCGATGGCGAACTCGTCCTGATAGTCGTCGACGACGACGCGTTCGGAGTGCGGGCCGTCCTCGAGCGGTGAGTTGTCACCGCCGGTGTACTCAACGCTGAACTGCATCTGGCGGTCGCCGCCGTCGGCCTGCCCGCTCACGTCGGTCGGGAAGTGGAAGTCGGCGGTTTCGCCGGGTTCGATCTCGGGCAGCGCGTAGTAGGTGTCTTCGATGAACAGCGATTCGCTCATCGGCTCCGCCACCAGGACCGCATCATCAATGGTCCGCGGCCCGTCGTTGTGGACCTGCCCGGTTATGTCTCCGTTGTAGCCGACCGCGAGGTCCTCCGCGACGTTCTGAATCGAGAACTCTTGTTCGGCCATCGGTGCGAGGCTGGCGGATTCGGTGATCCCGTCCTGGAGAATGCCGTTCTCGTCCTCGTAGCTGAACTCGAGATCGATCGGCTTCGCTCCGTCGCTGGTCGATTTGTCGAGGTCGACGTTCACGTTCGTCGTCGTCGTTTCGTTCGGCTTGAGGTCGCCGAGGTGTTCTTCCGCGACTTCTCCGTTGATGATGACGCCGCCGCTGCCAGAGATCGTCGCCTGCGTGTTGTTCGCGGCTTCGGTTCCGGTGTTCTTGATCTCGATATTCGCGCTGCCGCTCGCGCCGGGTTCTGCATTCGTCGAGAGGTCGGTGACGTCGAAGCGCGGTTCGTCCGGCACTTCGATGGTCACGTCTTCGGTCGTACTGTCGCTCGTTCGATCGACGCTGCCGTCCGTTCCGATCGTTTCCGCGTACGTGTAGTCGATTTCGAGGGAGACGTCGTACTCGCCAGGTTCGATATCGTCGGGAACGTTCACCGGAAACACCGCTCCGGAAACGTCTCCGTCCTGGACAGGTCCGATAGAGACCTTGTCCACCTGTGCGTCGAACGGCCCGTCGTCGTCCATCTCGACGGTGACGCTCTGGGCGTCAGTGACCCCTTCACCGGATCCCGTCGTAATCTCGCCGTCGTTCGAGATCTGGAACTCGAGTTCTTCAGTTATTCCGGATGCAACTTCGTTGTCCGAAAGATCGGCTGAGAGGTCAGGCTCGCCCCGATCCGGTGGAACGTAGTCGCTACCGCCTCCCCTGGTATCTGGCATCGGAGCGTCTTCATCCGGTTCCTCCGCAGTCAGGAATTCTTCGAGTACTCCGTCATCTTCCTGGAGCGTTTGTTCAAACTCACCGTCATTGTCACCTTCCTCATAGTCGCCAAATCCGAGAGCGATATGTAGGTTGTCCAAGTTTACGTCGCTGATGCCAAACTCGATTTCTTCCTCTTCCTCTAACTCTTCTATAACGCTCAGCGCTCCTCCCTGACTGAGCCCTTCTTCCTCAGCAAGGGCACCCATCGGGATTATACCCGCGCTGATAGCGACGAGAAAAGCTAGAACCACTGCGACGAACGATTGGCGTCCCCCCTTCATGTGTTATCTCCACGACTGTCGAGACGCACGCGATGCGATAGTGCGCTGTACTCACGAGCGCTCAAAGAAAATACATTGGCTCGATGAATGTCTGTCATTGGTTGAGGTCAGGAGGGATCCTTGATAGGCTTTGTGATTGAACATTCAATCAACCCCCTTTTTGGTTCCTCAGGTAGTCTGCGATACTATGAGTCACAGGGAGCGAACGGCGGCTGCCAGTCCTCGAGACAGCCACGACTGGCAGGGATCACCACCACCGCGAGTCATCGAGTGTTTAGTGCTTGAGCACCGACGGGTGAGTAACGATGTCTCGTGATCTTCTTGAAAACCCCTCGGGGACACGCGAGGAAATCCTCGCCGCGACGCTCGAGTCGCTTTGCGAACACGGCTACGCGGATCTCACGATCGACAAGATCGGCGACGAGTTCGAGAAGAGTCAGTCATTGATCTACCACCACTACGACGGAAAGGACGACCTCGTTCTGGAGACGCTCGAGTACGTCCTCGAGGAGTATCGCACCGGGTCCCTCGAGATGGAGGTCGAAGACCCCCGGGAAAAACTCGAGAAAGTCATCACCGAACCGCTCGAAGAGACCATCAGCGACAAAGAGCGCAAGTCTCTCGCGACGCTGTTCGAGTTGCGAACGCGGGCGATCCACAACGACGCCTACCGCGAACATTTCACGCGGAGCGACGAGGTCTTTGAGGAGTTCATCGTCGACATTATCGAGGAAGGTAACGAAAAAGGCGTCTTCCGCGCGTGTAATCCAGTCGGGGTCGCGGCGACGGTGACCACCGTCACAAACGGCGCGCTTGTGCGACGGTCGACCAGCGACAGCGACGACTGGATCGCCGACGTTCGGGATGAAGTGGAGTCCTACCTCGAGAAGTGCGTTTACGCGGAGTGATTGGAATACAAAGTGAGATATCGGAGAATGGAGAAGAGACTGATAGACGTCTACTGATACGCCTCAAATTCTTTCCCGTAGAGAGCGAAGTATATGACCCCGACCATCCCGATAATCGACGCGATCGTGAACGCAGTCTCGGGAGTTACGTAGTCCCAGAGCACTCCCCCGAGCAAACCGCTGGGGATCACGATAGCGCCCCGTACAAAGTAATAGGACCCGGTGACTCGACCGCCCGCTCCCCGTTCTGCTGGACCGACGATCAACGCCTTGTGTGCAGGGAGACCAGCAAATCGCAATCCGGAAAACGCGAACAGGGCGATCAGAACCCAGACGTTCTCTGGCGCAAAGATCAGCATGACCGGAAACACGGCGTAGACAAAGAATCCGAAGCCGACAACCGGTTTGAGACCGGTCCGTTCGGCGATCGTCGCCGCCGGTGCCATCGTCAGGAGCGCAACAAGCATCTCAATCCCCGTGAGTACCCCGAACAACGCTGCTGGAGCCAGATCGATCGCACCGACCACGGGCAGGTTCACCAGCCAGCCGATCTCCATCAGCTGCGTGATCACCAAAATGAAAAACACATACACCATCCCATTTGCGAACCGTATGAACGTATCCGCCACGAGCAGTGGCCGCAACGGTTCTGGGAGCGCTCTAAGATCGTCAAGGATCTGTCCGAAGCCTTCGAACTCGGAGCCCACGGAATCTTCTTCGGCCTCGTACATGACGTGCTGGACGATCGTCCCGAGAAGGGCGAAGACGATCCCGATGACAAGTACCCACAGGAACCCCGGCATGAACTCGTCGGCGACCAACACCGCGACAATCAGCGGAGCGAGCAGGAAAGCCGTCCGCCGAAATGTCTCCGTGCTAGCGAATCCGCGAGCCAGACGATCCGGTTCCGTGGCCTGCTTGACGATGGCATAGTGGCCACCGATACCGAAAGACTTCCAGCACTGAGCGAGCAACAGGCCGACGAACACCCACACCCACGGCTCGATGGTGAGGATACCAAGATCGATGGGATCAATGAAGGCGGCTGCCAGCCAGATGCCGAACCCGATCGCCGACAGAAAGCCAAAGACGGTCAGGGCATAGCGAGAACCGACACGATCTGAGATTACGCCACCATAATACGGATACACCGCACCGATCACGTTCCCAAATGATCCCCAGATTCCGACGACGAGGCCTGAGGCACCCAGAAAGACGAGGTACTCCGAGAGGAACCGGTTTGTCATCTGGAACCCGAGGCTGAACGCGAACATCGCCAGCGAGAGAACGAGCACATCCCGTTTAAGCGAAAAGAACTGCTGAAACGTATCTAATGGGCTCGTTTCATCTGCCTCGACCGTGACTTGTTCTTTAGCCATTGGTGAGTCCGTTTATGGTTGCGTGTCCGACAGCTCTATTCGATCAAAAAAGTCTTCGACACGCTGCTGAATCTCATCTCGTTGAGATCGAATAGCGTCCAAATTGTCACTCCCAGGATGGTCAAGCTCCCACGTCTCTGTTGTCCCATCCCAGTCATCGGGGGCAAATTCGTCGATCGAACACCCCATCGTGACAACGTATTCAGCGTCAGCAACGTCATCTTCCGTGATTTTGCGTGGTTTCCGATCGGTGATGTCAATCCCCACCTCGTCGAGCACCGTAATCACATCCTCGTGAACGTGATCATGAGGATCAATTCCGCCAGTAACAATAGAGACTCTATCCGCAAGTTGCCGCTGGCTTTGCAGTTGTTCGGCGAACGCGGTCGCCATCTGACTGCGGCCAGCGTTCCCGACACAGACGAACGCTATTTTGATCATAGGCTTGTATCATGGGTCGAGAGTAAATATGTTCGTTTATATAGTACGAGGGACCCAAATTCGTCGTCGTCGGCCCGCCGAACCGCTTTCGTCCGCGGGTCTGTTTCGCCTACGTCACGAACGACATGGGCCAAGGAGAAGAGGAGTTTGAGAAAGACGTCGCGAACGGCAGCGAGGCCGCACTCGAGGTGACCGACACCGCTGCCACGGCCTGGCACGACCTCGAGGACGAGGAGTGATCAGTCGTCGGCCGGCGTGACTCCTCGAGGCTCCGCCCGAAGCACGTCGCCCTGGGTCTCTGTCAGCAGTCGCACAAACTGCCCGGCGTTCGTGACGAGCTTGTTCTCGGCTTTTCTGAGATGTTCCTCGAAGGTCGCTCGAGCGACGGTTGTCTCCTCGGCGAGTTCGGCGATCGACGCGCCCCTGGGCTGATCATAATAGCCCGCATCGAGGGCGATCCGCAGCGCCTCGAGCTGGCGCTGCGTGAGCCCGTCAAACAGTCGGTCGACCGAAAACAGCGAACTGTGGGGGACGTGGCGCTCCTCGATCGAAGTCTTCGAGAGGACGTCGATCTCGCGGCTCTCGTCGAGTTCGGCGAGCAAGGCGGTGACGTCGCCCTCGTCGAAGCCAATCACCGAATAGTGCTCCCAGCCGTTACGGTACACCGTCGGCGGCAGGTGCACGCAGTTGTGGCGCTCGAACTTCCGGACGATTGACTCCTCAATGGGACAGGAACACGACTGGACGATCGCGTTCAGGTCCGAGCCATCGATCGAGGTGTGGAGGACCGTCCCGAGTTCGTCGATTTCCTCGAGTAACTCGTCGTCGTCGGCGTCCAGAGCGGTGATCTCGAGGATCTGGCAGTCCTGGAGGTACCACTCCCGGATCGACATCCCAGGAAACTGCTCCGAGACCTCTCGGTAGGGACACTCGTGGCGGAGCTTGAATGAGACTTCGTACATTCCTATACATAGTACAACGCCTTTGAGCTCAATAGTTTTGCCGGCTATAACCGGCTCGATTAGCCGAGGAAGGCGTCAGTGACCCATCGTAAGGAGGAGTCCATCTCGAGTGACACTGGCGCGCTGACGAGGACGAACACACTCTCTTCGTCACTGTTCGTGATCTGTCGAGTCGACTCGGGGGAAATCCAGATCGCGTCGCCGAGTCCCATCTCGACTTCCTCGTCGTCAACGACGACTGTCGCCTCGCCTTCAATCAGGACGTACACTTCCTCATGGCCGTCCTCGCGATGGTCGTGTGGCTCGCTACGCCAGCCCGGCTCACACCTGACGATCGTTATTCCAACGTTCCGACACTCGAGTGGGCCCCCGAGGAAGTGCATGCCTCCCCGGATCGTCTCGATATCGTCGTAGTTCGCCTGTAGTTTCCCATGCTTCCCTCGTCGGTCCCTAACGAAATATCACGAGTGCCGGTTATAACTGGCACCGAGAATATGCCCCTACTCCCCTTACGGTATATCGATGTCAGAGATTGCGCCGGAAACCGTTGCACAACGACTCGAGCGGGGAGATGACGACTTCACGCTCGTCGATATTCGTCAGGGGACCGACTTCGAGGAATGGCACGTCCCGAGTAGTGAGAACGTCGACGTCTACGAGGAGCTGAAAGACGATCCCGACGCGGCAGCCGAGGTGCTTTCCGACCTGCCGGAAGACGGCGAGATCGTTACCGTCTGTGGAGCGGGCGTACTCGCCGCCGACGCGGCGGACCTGCTCCGAGACCAGGGGTACGACGCTAAAACCCTCGAGGATGGCATGAACGGCTGGGCCCGGGTCCACCGCCACGCCGAACTCGAGACCGACCTTGAGGGCGAACTGATCCAAGTCGCCCGGCCCGGCACGGGCTGTCTCTCTCATGTCCTGATCTCCGAAGGCGAAGGCGCCGTCTTCGAACCCTCCCAATACACCGAGGAGTATGAGGCGATCCTCGCCGAATACGACGCCGATCTGTCGGGCATCTTCGATACCCACGCCCACGCCGACCACGTCTCCGGCGGACAGAAACTTGCCGAGAGCCAGGAGGCACCGTACCACCTGCACCCTGCCGACGACGACGGGATCGGCGCCACGCACGTCGAGGATGGAGAGGTCTTAGAGGTCGGTGCAGTCGAGATTGAAGTGATCCACACGCCAGGCCACAGCCCGGGCAGCGTCACCTACGCCCTCGAAGAGGAGGCGCTGCTCACCGGTGACACGCTCTTTCACAACAGCGTCGGCCGGGTCGAACTCGGCGTCGACGCCGGACTCGAGGAGACGAATGTCGAGGACAACGCCGAGACGCTCTACGAGAGCCTAGAGCGCCTCCGCAACAGGAGCGGTGACCCGCTCGTGTTGCCGGCCCACGACCCCGGCTCGCCACAGCCGCCGGTGGTCGCCCGCCTGAGCGAGGTCAAAGAGCAAAACAAAGCGTTCGGCCAGGACCGGAAGACCCTGGTCGCGGCACTGGCCGGCGACATCCCTGACCAGCCAGCGAACTTCGAGCGCATCAAGCTCGCAAACGTCGGCACGGAGGAGATTTCGGAGGAAGAGGCGGACGAACTCGAACTCGGTCCGAATCGCTGTGCGGCTGAATAATCCATGAGCGGAGAGTACGCACAGGGCATCCGTCGCAACTGGCGGCAGTTCCTCTTGCAGATCATGACGGTCTTCGCCGTCGGGCTCACGATGGGTTCACAGCGCAACGTCGTGCCCATCATGGGCGAGGAGACCTTCGGCGTCGAATCCCTGCTGGTGATCGGCTCGTTCGTCGTGAGCTTCGGGATCGTCAAGGCCGTCCTCAACCTCTATTCGGGCAAGTGGGCCGATTCCTACGGCCGGAAACCGATCCTGATCGCAGGGTGGGTCGCCGCCCTTCCTATTCCGTTCATCCTGATCTACGCGCCAAGCTGGAGCTGGATCGCCGTCGGGAACGTCTTGCTCGGGGTCAACCAGGGCGTCGCCTGGAGCATGAGCATGATCTCGAAGATTGAACTCGCCGGCCCCGACGAGCGTGGGCTCGCCGCGGGACTCGACGAGGCCTTTGGCTACACCGGCGTCGCCGCCGGCGCGTGGTTTACGGGTGTGATCGCCGCCCAGTACAGCCTCCGGCCAGAGCCGTTTTACTTCCTCGCAGCGGTGATCGTCGTCGCCATGCTCATCGCGATCGTTCTGATCGAGGAGACGCTCCCCTACGCGAAAGCGGAGGCCGCGGGCCTCGAGGACGACGGCGTCGAGGCTGACGGCGGGAAAAACGAGGCTGATCTCACCTTTACGGAGATCGTCAAGCGTGCGACGTACAAAGACCGGACGCTCTTTACGGCCGCCCAGGCGGGCCACGTCGAGAACTTTGTCGATACGCTCGTCTGGATCGCCTTCCCCATCTTCCTCGTCACCCAGGGTCTCGGCGTCGCCCAAGTCGGCGTCGTGGTCGGTGTCCACAGCGCGGCATACTTCCTCCAGGTCTACACCGGCCGACTCGGTGACCGAGTGGGACGAAAGCCGCCGATCGTTGTCGGCTTCTTCCTCGCCGGCGCGGGCGTCCTCGGGATGGTGCTCGTCGAGGGATACTATCTCTGGATTCTCTTCTCGGCGCTGTCAGGCGTTGGGATGGCACTGCACTACCCCAACCTGATCGCGGTCGCCAGTGACGCCGCCCACCCGTTGTGGCGCTCGACCGGCCTTGGCGTCTACCGCCTCTGGCGTGATCTGGGCTACGCCGTCGGCGCTGTCCTCATCGGCCTCACCGTCGACGTGCTGTTCATCGAAGCCGCCTTCTACGGCACCGCGATTGCCATGTTCCTCTCCGGTGGCCTGGTCGTGGTCTGGATGGAGGAGACCCACCCCGACTTCGGCACCCACGAACCGCCGTCGGTTGATCTCGAGAAACCCGAGGAAGCCACTCAGGACTGATCGGCACAAGATTGCCTACCGCTCGAGATCCAACTCCTGATCCGCCTCTTCCCGTCCGGACCCGAACTCGAACAGCACGTCTAGAAGTTCGTTGACCGCGAGTAGGCGCTCAGGACGGCGTTCGAATTCCTCCTCGCTGATCTGGTCACTGGCGTAGCGGCCTTTGAATTCTGCGAGGGCGTCGTTAGTCATCTAGACGTGATAATATTCCAAGTATCTGTCAGAGGAGGAGACTAGTCCCGTCTCATTGGTCCGATCGATGCGACTGAATGGATGACTTCCGGTTTGTGGGACACGTCGGGGCACTGTCCATTGAGCGTAAAAAGTGAGGGGGTACAATTTTGTGGTGCTCTATGTCAAAAATCGACCGTCTCAGTGGGTGTACCGACTGGATTGGTTTGAGCTCTGTGGAGAGAGAACAGACACCGCGTCAACTGATGGACCTCGGTATTCGCCTTCATCTTGCCGGCTTCTCACTTTCAAATACCGTTCGAGAATTAGAGAAGTTCGGTGTCAAACGTAGCCGTAAGGCAGTCCACCATTGGGTTCACAAATACGAACGTATATCGGACAAGTTGTTAACAAATCATATGAACAAAAGAGTAATCAAATTGAAACGGCGACCGGAAGCGGTTGCTTGCGTGCGGGGATGTTTGACGTCCTCCTGCGCCTAAAGTCGCAGGAATCCCGCGGTACTGCGCCGCTGCGTTGGGAATTTCAGGTTTGCAACCCTACCAGACACCAATCCAGGTAGAATCTGAATGGTGCCCGCGGTCTTGCGGGTGGGGTCAACTGGGAGCGCCAAACCCCCGGTACTCCTATCCTCATCCACTAGATTCCCCTCGTTTCCTCGGGGCTTACCACGTGAAGTCGATAGACTTGGAGTTACTTGTGACCGTTGTTGGGTAACCGTGTGTAACACTCGAAGACGCGGCACTGGGAGAGACGCCGTCAGCGTATCTCGTTCACCGCGTGCGGTTTCCGATACTGTCTCATTGTTGACGGCGGGCTGGCCGCCTCGGCAGGACACTCGACGCCCGCGATGAGTGTGTGTCGAGTTCATCCTGTTTCAGAGTACGGCGTGGTGTCAGTTGAACATGTCGATAGAAATTCTAACAAAGTGGAATGCATGGGAATACTCACAAGTGACGGCGCGTATCCACGGGCTTCAGCCCGTGGTATTGCGCCTGTTCAGCGTATAATTTTCCGCGACCGGAATCAAACAGATTGACCGCCGATGGATGATAGTCGAGACAGCGAACATCGGAAGGCTATCGCAGAATTCTCGTCTGACTCGATCTGGGACATTATTTACAACAGTGCATCTATAAGCATTGTTGAGCCTGTTTTTCTCAGTGTAGCTTCAAGCCTGAATTTGTAGATCCTCTTCAATCTCAATCGGGTAGAGCTGGCGTAGCTTGAGCCGGGCATCGTCAGTAGTAAACTGCCAGTCGATGGAACGATTGGTCGTGTTTCGACGCCTTTGCCACGCAGCGACCTCCGCTCGGAGGGTCGCTGCGTGGTAGATCCGGCGATCAAGGCACTGTCGTTTGAGGACGCCTATCTCGATTTCGGCCATATTCAGCCAGCTTCCTCTCTTGGGAGTGTAGTGAAACTCGAACCGATCAAGATACGCCTGAGCATAATCAGGTGGAAAGAACTGGTAGAAGGCAGCAGGCTTGTGGGTGTTGAGTTGATCCATCACTACCCGGATGCAGTCCGCATCCGGGTAGTGAATATCTGCGAGTTCGACCATTCGGTCAATCCATTCTGTTGTCCGCCTCTTCTCAGTAATTTCGACGTTCACCCAGCCAGTCAGCGGTTCTGTCGAGAGGTGTATTCGCTGTTTCCCGTTGCGTTTGTAGCGGTGATCGGATCGGGCGACCGCTCCCGGTCGGGCCGGGAGCGGGTCGCGTTCGTGTCCTCGTAGAGCCTTGCTAGATTCATCAAAACAGATGACTGGACGGGTTTCGTCGTACGGTTCGTGGTAGAGATTGAGAACATCTTCCATGTAGTAGACGAAGTCAGCGTCCTGTTCTGGAGGTATCTCCCAGTAGCTGGAGAGATGAGGTTTCAGGGCGTTTTTTTAATCGCTGTCGGACGGCCTCGTGAGAGATCGACTCGAAGTCGATCTCGTCGAGGGTAACGAGTTCGTCGGCAAGGAGGTGGAGTGTCCATCGAGAGTGTCCTTCTGGCGGTTCGCTGCAGGCGAGTTTGATGAGGTGGGCTTCGGCGTTTCCGTCAAGCTTGCGTTCGTACTCACGGTCGGGTTTGCGGCGATGAATCGCCGCAATCCCTCGTTCAGTGTAGTCTTTGCGTGTGTTGTGGACGGTTTGGGGATGACAGCCGACGTGCTCACTGATTGTCGCATCAGTGAGCCCGTCATCAGCTTTCAGAAGGATACGTGCGCGTGTGTTGTCTTGGGCTCTCCGTTCACCGGTAGAGGTGAACCATTCGAGCGTCTTGCGGTCTTCGTCGCCGAGCTCAACAATGTATTTCTTCCCTCCCATTCAGTAAGAGACGCGGTCAGAGAAGATACGTTAGACGTTCACTGTTGAAGCTACACTAAGCGTGCGTTCCATGCCTTGTGAAGCGGTGTGAACTCACGATGCTTGATTAGTGGACGAATCTCGTGTTGACGGGCAAGCTGTCTGATTTTCTGGTCGTCGTAGCCTTTGTCCCCGAGCAGGATGTCGATAGCCTCGGGGTTGCGTTTGATCAACGACGGAGCGATCTGGCTATCATGTTTTCGTGTCGTCGTCACGTGTAGATCAAGGACTGCGTTCACTTTGGAATCGACTAGCAGTGTTACTTTGAGTTGCTGAATTGTGAGTTTGGCTCGTTTCGTGTAGTGTTTGGAGGCGTGACTGCGGTCGAATCCCGAAGCGTCGATCCCCGCAACGCCGTTGGTCGGGAGCAGTGACACAGAGAGATTGAGAAGCACTCGCCAGACGGCCATATCGAGTCTATCGAACGCTTTGCATAGCGTAGACGGTGCAGGGAGTTCAGTGAGATTGATTGCGTTCCGGATACGGGGCATCTCGATGAGTTC
Organism: Natronorubrum sp. A-ect3; assembly: GCF_041821125.1. Taxonomy (NCBI): domain Archaea; kingdom Methanobacteriati; phylum Methanobacteriota; class Halobacteria; order Halobacteriales; family Natrialbaceae; genus Natronorubrum; species Natronorubrum sp. A-ect3. The sequence continues at coordinate 266,452 of NZ_JBGUBB010000003.1, forward strand.
GTCGAGAAGTGTTCGATACGTCGTATCCTTTCGAACTTTGAGACAGAGGAGAACGATGTGCTGATGGAGCGTATACCGTTGCTTCGAGAACTTCGAGGAGTATCGAGCGACGGCACGTTGCGCTAACTGAAATGCTTCCTCGACAAATCGGAGCAACCGAGACTTTGGGAGGGTCTGCATCTACTCAAACTATCGACTGAACCTGTAACTCACTAAGGATTTCAACAGAGCCGGGCACCAACTGAATTGGTCAGGCCGATCGTTGATAGTCCGCCTAGCGCTGTAGCCTTGATGAATTTCCTTCTTTGTGGCATACATAAATAGATTATCTATATATGATAATAAAACTTCTGGTAAAATGTCTGTATAGAACAACTATTGGTAACTAGTATGCGCACGATATTGATGGTCTCCAATATTTAGCCTATATAGAATAATATTTATAATCAGCCTTGCCGAATCCTCACCCAGTGATGTTCCAGCCGTCGCCAAGATCTATCAGAACTCACAGATTGGCATTTGGGAAGACTAAAAATAGCTTTCTCGGAAATAAGTGGATATAAATAGTAAAGAGAAACATCATTAAACACCTATGAGGGAAAAATCAGACTCCTCTCGGAGAAGATATCTTCTGGGATCAGGCATTCTTTGCAGCACTATTTTATCTGGATGTGTGGATGGCATAATTACTAATGATGAAATCTTCTCTCTATCAAAGATAGATATTTATAATTATACTGGTGAGGATCAAATAATATTAGTTGCTATTGAAGATGGTAACGAGCAGGTATATGCTGATACTGAACAAGTACCTTCGTCAGACGGAGACTCACCTGGAATTCGTGGAGTTGAAAATATTCCCGAATCGCCAGGGGTGTATAATACATATTTCGACCTAGAACGGAATCGTGATGATAATGCAGAATTTTGGGTTGAGTACGAAAACGTAAACAAAAACGAGGCCGAATATGTTGTGGATATTGTATCAGATCCTGATGGAAATCCTATCCTTGAATTGTCGCAAGATAGTGTATTCTGACCATTCTCTTATACTATCGCTAGGCGGTCTGTTTCAATAACGGGATGAAGTGGCGGGTGGATATTTTCAGGTGTGGTTCTCTCACGTTCATCGATTCTCACAACTAGAGCGTGTCATAGAATCCAACTCCTATGAAAATCCCGTACCGAGCTATACCACACCACTGACAATGATACTGTCGCCCGTGTCCGCGTGCTTTCGGTGCCCGAATCCGAGAAGTTTCCAGACGGCATCAAGTACGCCTTCCACTACGGCGTCGCCGGCGCTGATGATCCAATCATCCGATTCGATAACCACCACGGAATTCACGAACTGCATCTTGGTTCGGAGGTCTACGAGACCGACTATCCGGGACTGCAGACGCTGTATCGTGCTTGGCGTTCGGCACTCCCGTTCGCCAAACGAACTGACCGGTAATACACCGATCCCACACCCATGACCCAAACACTTCACGTCCGTATCAACTCGTCGTCCGACCGTAACGATCTCGAAGACACGCTTGCTGCTCTCGATGCTGGCGAGAGTGTCGACCCCAAGCCATCGACGCTCTCGGTGGAGGACCTCGAGACGTTCGGTCGAATCTTTCGGCCGACGAATCTCGAACTCCTCGAGGCAATCGCTAATCATGAGCCAGATAGTATTCGTGAACTCGCGCGGATCGTCGGCCGTCATCCGCCAGAAGTCACTGAGAACGTGACCGAACTTGCCGACTACGGACTCGTCGAACTCGAGCAAAACGGTCGCGCAAAGCGTCCGGTTGTGTGGTACGATGAGATCGATATCGACCTACCCATCGGTCAGCACTCTCCCGATGTTGCACCAGCGTAATATCTTCCTCACTTTTCGCTAACATCAGTAGTATGACGGCTGTTTTGGTTGACCGTTTGGGTAATTCGCTGATGAACGCCGCAGAATCATTTCGGATATAGAAGAGTGACTCAAGTTCGTTCTCAGCCACGAACGTCGTCAATCGAATCGGAGACATCCTTCATATTGACATCGGCGTAGGCCTCGTGGGTAGTCTCAATTGAGTTGTGTCGTAACGCTTCCTGAGCCTTTTCGGACATCCCGCTGGTATAGAGGTCGCGTCCGAGTGCCCGGCGAGCGCCGTGCAAGGTAAGATAGTCGTACTCCCCATCTGGATCGATCCCAGCTTCGTCGGTGAACCGTTTCATCAATCGACGGACGCCCTCTTTCGAGATCGACGGCGGTGGCACCTCATGCTCGCGATGCAGACGGTCGAGGACCTCGGTCTTACCGGTGTCGCCCCTATCTTTGAGCGCCGACGATACCCGGTCCTCACCGAGTTCGGCCTCGAATGCACGCTTTTTCGAGCCGTAGTGGCCGGTCGGGAAGACAGGCCACGCCTCGGTCGGTGGCTCTTGGACTCGAGACCATCGCTCGAGGACGTCGTGGACACTGGCAGGAAACGGAGCCTGTTCGTACTCACGCGATTTGCCGTAGACTTCAATCAACCGCTCGTCGAAGTCAACGTCGCTCCAGCGAAGGCCGTTGCGTTTGTCGTCTTTCGAGTCGGCGAACAACTCGGCACCTCGCGCCCCCGTCCCGTCGAGCATCACGACAATCGCCCGGTCACGGAAGGCCGTCTCGGCGTCGGTTCGAATCGTTCCCTCCAGGGCCATGTCCACGCGCCTGGTGGCGTACTCGAGCAACGTCTCGCGGTCCTCGGCGCTCCAGTACTGACGCTTGCGTTTTCCGTCGTCCTCTGGCAGCGGGTCCATCGCGGTGTTCGTATTCGCTGGGTTCGACTCGAGGTGTTACTCTCGCACCTCGTCGATCCTATCCGCTATACGCCGAGCTTTGTAGGGATTCTGAAACTGACCTATTTCGTCTTCCGCCTGCCGTTCCGCGTCCCCGGGTGGGTTTTCCTCAATGAACTTCCAGAACGTCCGCTCGGAAAGTCGAAGTAATTCGTCAGACGACCTCGGCGTTCGTCCTGGTTCCGGCGTCGGTTCATAGAGCTTCTCGAGCGAGTCCCGGGTGAGTGCCATCAGGCCGACGTTCTTCTGTTTGAACTCGTCGAGGTTCGTTATCGCGGGATCGATCCGATTGGCGTCGATGACCACGTACGCCTCCGTACCGATCATTTTCTTGTACGTCGTCGCTTGGTCGAGCCCGTCCTGCCATTTGTGCATTTTCAGTTCGTAGACTGTTACTCCACTGACAACCGTATCTGGGTAATTAAAGTGATACCACCCGTCGGAGTCTTCGAGCAGGTAGTTGTTGTCGACGAGCCACTCGAAGGCTTCCAGAGCCGTTTCCTCGTCTTCGTAGTACGGGCGCTCGAGTAGCTCTTCAACCGGGAGTGGACAGTTGTGTCTCGCCGTATCGTACGTCCGATGGTATTCCCTTGGAAGCCCCTCGTCGTTTCCGTACGTGACTACGCGCTCCCACGCCCGGTCGAGACCGACATGTGCGGCTACGAAATCAACCCGGGAGCGAGCGCCTGCTCGCTGTTCGTGGTACAGGTAGGTCGTGAAATCGTCTTTCAGCCGTTCGCCCATCACCCGTTCGAACGTCGGGTGCATGTCGTCTTCCTCGTTTTCGAAAATCGTCATGGGTTCACCTCGAACGCATCCGCCAGCCGCTCGCGCATGAACTCCCGCCGATACTTCCGCCGCTCACCTTCCGAGAGGTAGTTTTTCAGAACCACGCCCTCATCACTACTGCCTTGGTCGGCCGCAATCGCCTGTAGGTTCTCGAGGAGATGCTTTTGGGCCTCAAGGTACGTTGTGTACCAGAACCGCCGGCCCATTTTCGACGTCGGCGGCTCACCACCTACTCGGACGCCCGCTCGTTTGGCTATCCGCTGGAACCGCTGCTGGACCGTCCCGCCGACGATGTGGCCGCTCGAAGACGTGCTCGAGGGGAACAGATAGCCGTTCCAATGTCGATCTTGCGAACCGAGGGTGTCAGCGCGGACGGCAAGTTCGTGAACGCCGTAGATCAACGCGACCGTTCCCGGGCCGTTCTTCCGGCTCTCGTCGAAGGCAATGTGTGGGTCATCGCCCTCGAGTGTGAGCTGGGAGACGTGCAACGCGGCGACCTCACTCCGGCGAAGGCCCCACGCGCACAACGCGAGTACGAGGAGTTCTTCGCTCGGGGACTCTACGGCCTCGTAGATCTGTCGCACTTGGTCGGCCGACAGCGCCGGGTTGTCCGGGTTGCCCGATTCCCACTGGAACTCCTTGGGAATCTCGGCGACTGGGTTGAACGCCACCTTTGAACGCCGCTCGAGGTGATCATAGAACTGGCTTACGTCGCTGTGGTAGCGAAGCTTCGAGGCGTCAGTGGTTAACTCCCGATCGAACTCGTCGAACACACCGAGGACGCGTTCGTACTCTGTGCTCTCGTTCGATGGGTCTACCGCCTGGTCGACGAGGTCGGCTTGTCCGTAGAGATCGGCATAGACGCGAGCGTACTTCGCCAGTCGGGCCTGTTTGGTGTCGATCGTTGAGTCGGCCAGCCCGCGACGTCGTGAGAGCGACCGAAGGAACGTTTCGAGTTCGTCGATGGTGGTTTTATCATTGAAGCCCCAGGGGTACGGCCTGTCAGAACCGGCGTTCTCGTAGCCGACTGTGGCGAGAAACTCCGTGAGCGTCATGTCGTGGTGTTCACGAAGCGCGTAGGCGATTCCCGAGTAGCCAGCGTCGGTGATCTCCTCGTAGGTCGGCCGCGAGGAGAGGTCGACGCCCGCTCGCTCGAGGTCGATCTCGATGTAGGCGTTCCAGTAGTGCTGGAGTTCCTCGAAGGACATGCGGGACCAGCTGATTGCCTCCTCTTGAGTCATGCTCTCACCGACCTGAGAAGGTCGTTCGCTCCGGTTTGAGTGGTTTCTAAATCGCTCATTTTCACGTGTTTCAGTACTTATGACACTCACGTAAAACTACCGCTGAGTTGGTTGTCGTGTACTCGACAACCAAGCTAAGCAGTTATACAAGCAGATACGCCGAAATTGACGTAAATCTCATGTCGCTATACAAAACTTGACCTCTGTCTCTCACAACTTCGGGATCACAAATCCTACAAACCGCCAGTCCAATGACATACGTCACTATTGTCCTCGAAGAAGCTGTTTGTGAGGAGGTGCTTATTCGTCGTCTTCAGATGCAGCAGCGTTCATCACATCCATTCCTTGCTGAATCGGATGTTCCTCATGGAGGTCCTCGCTTCGCAGAAAACCATCTGAGAGGATCACGACGTTATTTCTGACGCACTCATTCCGATTAACGTGAATGAAGTGAAAGCCAGCGACGATGAATCTGAGTCGACAGTGTCTCGCGCACATATGCGCGAGCACGGGAGTAAGGTCGACGAACTCGCTCGCCGACACGGCTTTGCCGAGTTCGACTCCGATAGAGCCGACAACAGGGTCTACGAGGACGAACAGATCAAGGATCTGTTCTCTAATGCGTGCCTTGCGCAGGGGAGCGCTCATTCAGAAGGGAAGGCTGGCTGGTTTCTTGACGAGAATGAGATCTGTGACGACTCGACGTTTTTGTGATAGAGTCACAACCGATACACCATATCCTCAAAGTTCAAGTTCATTTTCAAAAGCCGAACAGATATTATCATCTTCAGAAGGTTTATCACAGGAACCTACTCGAAAATAAAAGAAGTCCTCCTCCGCGATTTGAACTGCGTCAAAAACACAGTCTGTATCCGCCTCTAAAGCCACATCAACCGTTTCCCACTCTCCGTTCAATCGAACCGCTAATTGAAACTCCCTTAGTTCGGTATCCCATGCACACTCAACGTTGGTTGCACTAGTCCTTCTAACATTCTCACCAATTTGTTCTGCAGGATCGACAGTGGTTTTATTCCTCTGTATTTGTTGATCGCCGTCTAAAGCACGAACGTCAATCGACTGTTCCTCCAAGGTTTCATTTTGAACCTCAAGAACGGCTAACTGGACCTTTGAATCAAAATATGAACGCTCTTCGGAAGCAGATTGTTGGTCGAACAGAGCTGGCGCTATGAAAGCGTAGCGGGCAAGGGTGATGCGTCAGCATCACCGACTATGTTTCCAATTGAAGTGTTTCGTTCGGAGGCGAGCGCCGCGAACCTGCTGGAGCAGGTTCGCTGGCGCGAGGGCCTCCAGTGCCCGCGCTGCCAGTCTGAATCGGTGATCAAGTACGGCAGCTATCGAGAGTATCAGCGGTATCGCTGTAAAAATTGTGGACGCACGTTCAACGACAAGACCGGCACGATCTTCGCGCACGCGAAGATCAGCCTCGAGAAGCTGTTGTTCGCGTTCTACTCGTTGCTCCGGTTCAACACGAGTATCCGCCAGTTAGACGCTGAACTTGATGTCTCGTATCGGTCGCTTCACCGGCGCGTCGAGCGCTTCGCCAGAACGCTCGACGCGCCTCGCATCGATCTCGTTGGCCCAGTCGAGATCGACGAGTTCTACGTCTCCGCCGGGAAGAAAGGCCGCGAGCGCGACCAACCGTCGCGCTCGCGTGGCCTGTCAAAACGTGGACGAGGAAGCTACGACGGAGATAAGCCACCTGTGTTTGTCCTCGTTGATCGCGGTAGCGATCAGCGATACGCCATCCCGTCGAAATCCGCCGACGAATCAACCGTGCGACTCCTCCTCAATAACCACGAGGAGGAGTCGCTGACAGTCTATACCGATGGATTTCGTGCCTACGACCCATTAGAGAAGGACGAAACGTACCAGCGAGAATCGGTTATTCATGGCGAAGGCGAGTACGTTGATGGAGACGCACACGTGAATACGTGCGAGAGCCACGCGTCGCTGGCGCGACGGTGGCTCTCGCCCCATCGAGGCATCTCGAAGAACAATCTCACTGCGTATCTCAGACTCTTCGAACTTCGCCGGAAAATCCTACGCAAACCCGGGCGAGACGCCCTGAAAGAGATTATTCGAACTGTTCTCTGACTCACCAACAATGACTCCGTGAGAATCCTGCTATTAAGCCCCTGTGTGCGTGAATAAGTAACAGGGGTTGGCCGAGACCGCCTGTGAAGCAATGCTTCGAGCATGCAACCAATGACTGGTCCAAGTGTCGTGAAAGAACGAGGAAAACTGTGCCTCAGAGCACGCATAGGTGTCTCTTCGATTCACGCACGCACAACCCCAATGGAGGCATTCCATGTACCTTGGTATTGATACTCACAAACACTACTCGCAAGTTGCCGTCGTGGATGACGACGGCAACTTGCGTGAAGAGATTCAAATGCAAAACGATGATCTTGGTGCTTTCGCCGCAGAGTATGCTGGCAGTAGTGCAGCCATCGAAGCATCGGGAACGTATCGCCCGATTTACGAGATGCTCGTCGAGCATCTCGACGTTACGTTAGTGAACCCAGCAAAGACGCGGATTATTGCCGACGCGACGGTCAAGACCGATCGCGTCGACGCCAAACGTCTGGCGCTCATGCTGCGTGCAGATATGCTCGCAGAGAGTTATGTTCCACCGGACGAGATCCGCGAACTGCGCGATCTCGTCCGAACACGGAAATCGCTCGTCGAAGAGCGTACAGCTGAGAAAAACCGCGTCAGAGCAGTTCTCACTCGTACGAACAATACGTACGATAGTGAACTGTTCGGGCCGACTGGGCGAGAGTTCCTCGCGGAACTCTCGCTCAGTACGGCCGATCAAACGATTATTGACGCGCACCTCTCTGTCATCGAAGAACTTACCGAGCAAATTGAACAGATCGAGGACCTCATCGAGATGAGGGTCCTCGAACATCAGGAGACAGAGTTGCTCTTGTCCATTCCTGGCGTTGGAAGCTTTACAAGCGCGGTCGTCGCAGCAGAACTCGGTGAAATAGAGCGGTTCGATCGCCACGAGGAGGTCGTAAGTTACGCTGGACTAGATCCAACTGTTCACCAATCCGGTGAGACAGAAGTTCGTGGGAGTATCAGCAAAGAGGGCCCAGCGGTATTGCGCTGGGCCCTCGTCCAAGCTGCAACGAACGCGATCCGCTACGACGAGTATCTTGGTAACTTCTACACACGGCTCAAAGAGCGGAAGAACCACAAGATAGCGATCGTTGCAACCGCTCGAAAGCTACTCGTCTCAATCTTCTACATGCTCTCTCGTGAAGAACCGTACGACCCACCGGAGGTGAGTGCCTGAGGGACGGGCAGTCCCTCAGGCTCGATCTGTTCGCGGCCGCAACAGCAACCGCTCCGCAAACAGGAATCCCCCGCCTATTCTCCGTGTTCACCTGCTGATTCCGACGCTTTCTATCACTTTCCGCCCATACGATCGGGTAAGCCAACTCTGACCCGAACCATTATCATGATTTAGCCGATAATCTAGGTCGCAGGATTCTCATAGGTGTCCTTCACAAGAGCGAAATATGAAAGACATCTACACAGACCGGCAGCGGTGCCTCCAATCCCTATTGACAGAATTTTTATTTTCATAATCGAATTATGATTCCGTATTTTATAAGTCCTCTTCATTATATCCTTGTAGAATTCATTATTTACTTGGCTTGGACACCACTTGCCAAGCGGACTCCTCTTGCTAGCGAGCTTTATGAAATACTGGAGTTTCTTCAGTTTCATCCTCAACACCGACAACTGATTCGAGAAAACCTTGGTGGCTGACTTCTACAGGTGACTGCTCATAAAGAACACAATTTCGGGGTCTCGAACTCTATAGATTTTAAATCGAAATAACAGATTATATTCACACGAAACGGCCGAAATGATCTCGAGAGTGTTGTGATTACAATAGTACAGTTGTAATCTCCTAATATTCTGACTAGGAAAGAAATTTAGCTCTACTGAAAATGGGTTCAACTCTATGGAAGCAAGCGCAATACGTATTCACTCGGAATACAATTTGTAGTATCGAAAGCGATAATCAGCGTACAAAGCTGTGCTCTACCTGAACCGGAACTTTCGTGCTATGAGTACCTGACGTCGATGCTGATCGCATTGGCCGTGTTGACAATGGTTTTTGGCAGTTCATTTCTGAACAGCTGATCATCGATTCTACTTGTTGGTCCTGAGACGCTCACGGCTGCATATTCGTCCTCGGAGAGCTTAATCGGCGCCGCAACACACCGTAGCCCCGCGAGCCGCTCTTCGTCATCCAGCGCATATCCCTGCGATCGACACTCGTCAAGTTCGGCAAACAGCTCATTGCGGTCCGTAATCGTGTCGTCACTTAATGCTGGAAGCCCGTGCTGGTCAAGAATTTCTTCGACTCGCTCTCGGGGCAGGTTTGCGAGAATCGCCTTGCCGAGTGCGGTACAGTGGAGATACTCCCGATCAAAGGTGTACGGGTCGAGACAAATTGATTTGTCGCCACGAGAGACGGTTACGAACACTCCTCGTCCATTTTCTTCGACCAGTAGCTTCACAAACTCACCGGTCTCTTGCGCAAGCTCGCAAACGTTTGCTCGAGCGCTGTCGTAGATCTCTAGTCGGTGTTTGGCGTGCTCACCAATGTGGATGAATCGCAGTGCAACTTGGTACTCGTTCCCGTCTTTGATGACGTAGCCGAGTTCACAGAGCGTGTGTAGATGATTGTGGATCGTACTTGCTGGCAACTCGAGTTTGTTCGCGAGATCGGTTACGCCTGCGGTTTCGAGCCGCCTGAGTTCCTCAATGATCCTGAACGAAGTTTCAACGGCTTGAATCGGCTTATCTGAGTCATGTGATGGCATAGTACTTGTAGAAGGACTGTACAGTCGTATAAGTGTTTTTTTAAATCTGTGACAAGATTCAGAAGAGCTGAATTCTGAATCAACTACTGAACCTTACGAGAAGCGACGGCACATTCGTGGGCAGTGGGCAAGATGGATTTCATGGTGTGATGTCCAGGCCAGCGACATCGTTTCCGCGGTGGTGATCAGCGAGTGCAACAGCCGGACGAAACTTCTTCTGCGACGTGTTCAAAGTCAGCAATGAACCGCGACGTCCACCGGAACGGAGGACTGTCGCCAGACATCTTCACTACGATGCTCTCGTGCCACTGCACGAGGTCCGTAAATCACGTCGCAGGAACAGTGGAGGACGCCTTTCAGAGGTTCAAGTAGGTCATCAACCTGTGTTCGTTTCCTCAATCGAGAGCGAACACGGGATTGTCCATCCGGTAGGACGGCTTTGCTGCTGGACACATCAAACTCGTCCTACCACTTCATTGCGAAGCCTTCTGCACCAGCTCGCAAGCAAAGTAAGCCAGTTATGTTCGCAAATGCAGCGACAAAACCACGCAAAAATATAATCACATGAACGTATCAACGAAGTTATGAGGTGCTGTCAGTACTCGCTCGAATCGCGTCTTCAATGATTTCGAGGCCGATATCGGCCTGTTCGTGCGTGAGGACAAGCGGCGGAAGCAGTCGCAGGATATTTCCGTGACGGCCAGCCGTCCAGACAAGGATACCGTGTTCGTAACAGTACTGTTGTATAGCATCGACGGCGTTACCATCGGGATCGCCATTCTTATCGACAAATTCGGCACCGATGAAAAGACCTTTTCCTCGAACCGACGCGAGAGAGGAGTTTTTCTCACCGATTTCAGTAAGCCGTGACTGAATGACGTGGCCTAGCTCACGAGCGTGAGCTAACAAATCATGGGACTCAATATATTCGATTGCTCGAGAACCGGCACGCATACCGACGACGTGACCGCGGTAGGTCCCAGCGTGACCACCCGGCTCCCATGTGTCGAGGTCCTCGTGATATATCGTGGCCGAAAGTGGAAAACCGATGCCTCCGAGCGCTTTCGCCGAGGTAATTGCGTCCGGTGTGACGTCGTACCACTCGCTGGCCCACCATTTCCCGGTTCGGCCGAAACCACTCTGTATCTCGTCGAAGATAAGCGGAAGTTCATTCTCATCTGCGATTGCTCGAAGCCCTTCAAGGAAGCCCTTCGGTGGGACGATGACGCCACCTTCGCCCTGGATTGGTTCGACGAAGATGCCAGCAGGATTAGCAAGTCCACTGTATGGGTCTTCGACTATCGCTCTCACTTCGGTCAGAGCGTCTTCGACAGCTGTTTCCGGATCCTTGTCCTGACGGAATGGATACGGATACGGCGCGTGGATAACGTCAGGAAGTAGCGGCGTGTAATTGCCTTTGAAGCTCTTATTTGACGTGAGACTCATTGCCCCACTCGTCGCACCGTGGTAGCCACCACGGAACGCGATGAGTCCGTCGCCACCGGTGTTGTGCTTGGCGAGTTTGATTGCGGCTTCGTTTGCATCGCTTCCGGTGGGTCCACCGAAGACGACACGGCTGTTTCCAGCGAGATTTCCTGGAGCGATCGTCTCAAGCTTGTCGATCAGTTCCAGCCGTGCATCGGTCGGAAAATCAATCGTATGGACCAGTTTGTCGGTCTGTTTGTGTACAGCCTCCAAGACGTACGGGTTCGAGTGGCCGACATTCAAGACGCCAATCCCCGCGAAGAAGTCGAGGTACGTGTTTCCGTCGACGTCTCGGATGGTTGCACCTTTTCCTTCCTCAAACGCGATTGGGATGTCGTTCGGATAGGCAACTGCGCTACTGTCGATCTCGTCCTGTCGTGCAATCAAACGTTTGGACTTTGGGCCGGGGACGGTATCAACATCAGGTGCGTCGTACTGGAATTCGTCAATTGGTGGTCCAACAACCATAACCCCTCGTTCCCAGTTAGAGGATAAATAGGTTTGCCTGTCGCCACCGAGTATTGCTCGAACTCAGAACTGCTCGATGAGGCCTTCTATCGAGATATCTGCGTCCAGTGGCGGTCCGGCGTTTTCAAGCCAATTGTTTTGATCGATGTGACTCGGTCAGCCGGTTGCTGATGCCAACTTCAAGCAGCCTATGGGCAGTACAGTTTAAATTCACCAAAATATTTAAGATGGTAGAGTCTGCACTCCTATTTGGTATGCCGTCACAAGACAGAGTAGACCGCAGAACGTTCACCAAACTGGCGGGTGCTGGTGCACTCGCCGGGATGGCTGGTTGTCTCGGAGGGGACGACGAACCGTCAATTCGACCGATGGAAGTCGAATCGATTCCGACAGATGAGTACGAAGACTCACTTCACATCTGGAACTGGTATGTGCAGTGGGTCGAATGGGGTGCTGAGCGGTTCGAAGAGGAATACCCCGACGTGAGTACCACCGTCGACGCATATTCACAGCCGTCCCAATGGTATTCACAACTTCAAGCAGGCAATCACGAGATCGATAGCGTCGGCACGACCGCAGAGTGGGTCGATCGAGCGATGAGCAATGACTTCCTTGAACCGCTTCCAGTTAATCGAATGCCGAACTGGGAGAATATCGACGATCGATTCAAGGAGCCGGTGTTGGAGCACTTTTCGGACGATGATGGTGGCGTTTACGCGCTGCCACATTCGATGAGCGTCTTCCCAACGCTTGTATACAACGAGAATAATTTTGATAGTCCACCAACGTCGTGGGACATCCTCTGGGATGACGAGTATGAGGACCGAATGGCTCTGATGGCTCACTATTCGGCGGCAGTGTGCCAGATTGGGGCACTTTACACTGGTCAGGACCCCAACGATCCCGATGACTTCGAAGACATCAGGGAAGCGCTGATTCAGCAAAAGCCCTTGAACCTGACCTACGGTGACGAACACGAGACACACATGCAGATGTTCATCAACGAGGACATCGATGTCGGGACCCACACCAGTGGCCGAATCAACATGGCAAACTATCTTCACGACGCTGATCACGTCTCGTGGACAATTCCTGAGGAGGGTGCCGTCTACACGACCGACTTGCTGGCGGTGCCGACGAACGCACCGAACCCACGTGCCAACCTAAACTTCCTCAACTTCATGCTCAGTGACGAAGCACTCGAAGAGTTCGTACGTGTCTTTGCGTACAAAACGCCACTGGAAGATCTTGAGGAGAAAGTGCGAGGAAAAGAGGGTATCCCGGACGCATTAGTCGACGACATTCTGTGGGATGACGAGATGATGGAAAGGTTACACTGGGCTCGTCCACTTGATCAGGACGTTCAGGAGAGATACGACGAGATCTGGACCGAAGTACAAGCAGCATAAATACTCAGAAGGAACGGAACCTGTCCGAGCGAACCACGATCCGGGATTTGATCGTGTTTCGATAGCCATTTCTCATGCTAGTAGCAATTGTCAGAAGACTTTTTAATAATAACCGAAGAGTGGAACGCGAGCGAAGTGGAACGAAGATGGAGAACGAACTACCGATCAGTAACCGAGTGGACGAGTAGTGACAGAGACAACAATCACCCAATCACGGCTCTATAGTGTGTGGATAGACCCACGGAAACGCCGGTGGATCCTCTGGGCCCTCCTCGCACTGGTGTTCTTGCTGGTAAACGTGTATCGACTCTCGTCGGCGGTTCTGGCCGATCGTCTCATGGCGGGATTCGACGTAAGTGGGTCCCAACTCGGAACGTTACACGCGTCGTTTTTCTACGTCTATGCACTGTTACAACTCCCGTCAGGGGTTCTCGTCGACCGCATCGGTCCCCGGCGAATGGTAACTGCAGGCTGTCTGTTGTTGAGCCTTGGTGCGATTGGGTTTGCAGGGAGTACTGGGTTTTTTACCGGATTTCTCACTCGAGCCCTGATCGGCGTGGGTGGGAGTGTCGTGTTCGTGTCGATTATGCGATTTTGCGTGAGCTGGTATCGCGCCGACGAGTATGCAACCATGAGTGGACTTACCGTCGCAATTACTGGGTTAGGAGGTATTCTAGCAGCAACACCGCTCGCGCTGGCGACCGATGCGATCGGATGGCGATCCGTAATCTTCGGACTTGGTCTTTCCGGGCTCTGTCTCAGCGCAGGTGTCTACCTACTTGTGCGCGACGACCCCCCAGAGACCCTCAACGAGGAGGACGGAGACGGCAAATCGAGTCCATCGACAGCCAAACGACAGATTGCGTACAGAAAACGCATCGCTCGAGTCCTTGTTCACCCGCGGACGTGGCTTGTCGGGATTATCTTGTTCTGTACAACCGGGACGGTCACGACGCTGCTCGGTCTCTGGGGCGTTCCGTTTGTCGTTCAGATGTACGACGTTTCGGTGACGACGGCCTCGCAGTATACACTGCTCGGGAGTGTCGGACTGCTAGTGGGTCCGCCGGCAATCGGCTGGCTTTCCGACCGACTCGGTCGCCGAACGGAACTGCTCGTTGCGGGAGCGGGTGCGTACGTTCTTGCGTTTCTCGTGTTGGCCAGCCCTGGTCGCCAACCCCTCGCCGTCGTCGCTGTCGCGTATTTTTCGATCGGGTTGCTTACGGGTGCCTTCACACTCGGCTATCCGGTCGTCAAAGAACAGTTCTCGGTTCAGACGAGCGGACTCTCGACGGCAACCGTCAACTGTGCAGGATTTACAGGTGCGGCCACGTTTCCGACACTTATGGGGGCTGCACTCGACGTGTACTGGACAGGTGAGACTGTCGGTGGTTCTCGCGTCTACACCGACGTCGGTTACCAGATTGCATTCGCTATCGCCGCGGTTGCTGCGCTGATCGCCCTTCTGTGTAGCGTGATTCTCCATCGCAGTAACGACGGTGGGAATCCAGAACCGACGCGCTCATCTCCCGCAGGGTCGGAATCCGAGTAACCGACGCACCCCTGTCCCATCGAATCATGAACGACAAAGACGACACGTGGTCATAGACGTGCTATTGCAGCCTGTCGGCTCGACATAGTTGTATCCGATTGCAGTCCGAGGGTGGTGCCGATACTGCCGTTCGGGCCAAGTAGTTCGTGCCGGGTGCCACACGTACGCCGAGTGGCCGCTCCAGGTCGTCTTAGCTGTCGACAGTACCGCAATAATCAACGATCGTCCGGGCGATCGTCTGCGATGTCGTGAGCAACGAATCGAGCGTAACGCATTCGTCGACACCGTGAAGGTTCGTACCCGTTGGGCCCGCGGTAACGACCGGTACATCGTAGTACCGCTGGTAAAACCGCTCGTCGAGCGACGCGTTGCCACCGACGAACTCGCCCGGTTCACCGGTTATCTCCTCCGCGTGAGCCTTCGCCAACTGGACGATCTCCGCATCGGTCGAGACCTCGTGTGGCGCCGCATTCCAGCCAAACCAATCCACGGTCGGTGGGTGTTCACGCAGCCACTCATCCTGCTCTACAGCAGCGGAAACAGCAGTTTCGATCTGCTCTCGAATCTCGGCTCGACTTTCGCCCGGCGGCCAGCCGACGCGTCCCTGGAATACCGTCTCGTTGGGGACCGTCGACGGCCAGTCACCCGCCTCAACCATCCCGATGTTGATATTCGTCTCGTTCCCCTCGAGGGCCGGATCGGATGCGTATGCCGGTTCGAAGTCGATCTCGCGTTGTCGTCGGTTGTTGAGTGCCTCAAGTTTGTCGACGACGAGTCGAGACTTGAGGAAAGAGCTCACACCTTCGTGTCCCCAGGCGGCGTGGGCACTCTCTCCTGGCACCGAGACTTCGAAGTACATTACGCCGGCGCTCGCGATCCCGACGTTGGGCAGATCGAACGGCTCCGGAATGAGTGCAGCATCTGGAACGTATCCCCGTTCGAGCGCCGAGAGAAGGCCGCCTGTTCCGCCGGCTTCCTCCTCGATCGTGCTCTGCAAGATGAGGTCGCCGTCGAGTTCGATGTCGAGGGCCTGGAGAGCTTTCACGGCGATGACGGTCGCGGCGAGTCCACCTTTCATGTCTGCGCTTCCGCGACCGTAGAGCTGATTCCCCTCGCGTCGAAGCTCCCAGGGACTGGTCGTCCACTCGGATTCGGGAGTTGCCGGGACGACGTCCATGTGGCTGTTGATGCTGAGGGTTGGACCATCGCCGTTACCGTGTAACGTTGCAGCCACATTCGGCCGGTCTTCGAAGCCAACATCGTCGTACGCCGACGTTCGGAAGAAACCCTCGTGGTCCTCGAGAGCGTCGATGTCCGGTATCCATACGTCCGTTTCGAGCCCCATCTCTTCGAATACCCCCAGAATTAGATCCTGCCCGGGCTTTTCATGACCGGTTACAGTCTGTTTCGAGACCAGGTCCGATAGGAGTGTTACGAGGTCGTCCTCGAGCGATTCGATTTTGTTGTCTATGCGTACCCGTGACTCTTGGGAAGACATGACATGGCCATCGGAGAGACCGTATTTAATTGTTCCGAAACACGGGACCAGCTGCCGAAGAACATTGATCTCAGAGCAAAGAGTCTGTAATCGCGTTCGACGCGGAATGCGTTACCCGTCTTCTGTCGACCGGTCGTCCGCTGTAAGGGATTTTTTGAAGGTGTAGGTGTATTTTTCATAATCCATTCGATCTTCATAGAATCGATGCGCATCCGACCGCCAGAGCCCCGATTCCAGAACGATCGTTTCACATCCCTGCTCTCGTGCCCAGGATTCGACGTGGGCTAGCAACTCGGCCCCGATTCCTTCTGACTGTCTAGATTCAGTCGTGACGAGATCGTAAAGGAACGCGTGCTGGTGGTAATAGAAGTTCGTATGGACGATCACGCCGGCAACAGCCACGAGTTCGTCGTCTTCGATCGTAGCGAATAGTCGATACCCATCAGACCACATCGAGTCGAGATGGTCGAGAAACGATTCCTCGGTCAAGTGCGACCGGAGTTCTTGGAGGACTGGAAACGCTGCTTGCCACTCGCTCGGTTCAGTGAGTTCTGTGATTTTCCTGGACATAGTTGATTCTCCACTGGCTACTCCCCCCATTCAGGTGAAAGATACTAAATCTAGGCCCCGGAAGATTTAATCGGGCATCGAGATGATAGGTACCAATGCTCGAGATAGATGCCAAGAGATTCAGTGAGACGTTCGAACGATATTCCGCGATTGGTGCGACAGACAACGGCGGATTGCATAGGCTGGCACTGAGTGATGCGGACCGTCGTGTGCGTGATCAATTTATCAGCGATCTCGAAGCACTGGACGTCTCGGTTCGTATTGACGAACTGGGCAACATATTCGGTCGACGAGAGGGGACCTGTAGCGACCGTGCACCAGTGCTTATCGGTTCACATCTCGACTCACAGCCATATGGTGGTCGATACGACGGGCAGCTGGGAGTTCTGTCTGCGCTCGAGGCACTCCGTACACTGGACGATTTGAACATCAATACGGCACATCCGATAGAGATCGTCAACTGGACAAACGAGGAAGGCTCGCGGTTCAAACCCGCGCTTTTGGGAAGCAGCACGTACGCTGGGGATCATGCACTTGAAGACGCACTGGCCGCAACCGATGATGACGGGACATCCCTAGAGTCGGAACTCGAAGACATCGGCTACCGGGGTGAGGTCACCTGCGAAGCCGACGAGCTCGCTGCCTATCTCGAACTCCACGTCGAACAGGGACCGAAGCTTGATACAGCGGGGAAAAGTGTCGGTATCGTTGACGGAATTTTCGGCATGGCATGGCTTGAGGTCACGATTCAGGGAACCGCTGATCATGCTGGCCCGACGCCGATGGACCAGCGAACGGATGCAATGGCGACAGCAGGCAGTGCGATCAATCGGATTGGGTTATTACCGCAGAAACTCTCTCAGGATGCTGTGATGACCGTCGGCGAACTCTCCGTCCACCCGAACTCGATTAACGTAATTCCCGACGAAGTGACATTTACTATTGATGTCCGAAGCTACGACGACAAGACTGTGACTGATGCGGTCGGTCGTATCGAAGCGGAGATAGCAGCGGCTTGCGACCGTGAGGGAACCGAATATAATTTTGAAACCCTCTGGCACATCCCACACACGGAATTTTCGCCGGTGACCAGAATGGCGTTGTCGAAAGCAGCGGATCAAACGGGATGTTCATCTCAGCATATAATCGGTGGAGCGGGCCACGATGCAGTCTCGCTCCAGAGTATTACCGACGCGGGTCTGTTGTTTGTTCCGAGTGTTGACGGAACCACTCACAACGAAGACGAGTACACGGAGTGGCAAGACGCTGTTGCCGGCGCAAATGTTCTGACGAACGCGCTACTCCAACTTGCAACTCCAGTCTGAACGGCACCGACTCAGAGTCCCGGGAGTTGAGAGCAGTCGGACGACACAAAGTAGCGACGAACCGCAATCGACTCGTTGCGGTGTTCAAAACATTTATTACACCTACGGATGAATGAGGTGCATATGTTTGATGAGAGTTGTCAAGGCACAATGTGATGTCGAAACCGATTCGAGAGAATATAGACGTTACAAATCCATTAATAATAAGTCAAACAGAAAATGAATATGAATACAATAGAAGTTGAAAATGTCACGAAGGAGTTTGGGTCCCTCACCGCAGTCGAGGACGCAAACTTCCAGATCAAAGACGGCGAGTTCGTATCAATTTTAGGACCAAGCGGTTCCGGTAAATCGACAATTCTTAGAATGGTCGCTGGATTCGAAACCCCGACAACGGGGTCGATCACGATTGAAGGGAACGAAGTCGTTGGTGTTCCGCCGTTTGAGCGTGACAGTAACATGGTGTTTCAGAACTTAGCGCTGTTTCCACACCTCACTGTTGCAGAGAACATCGAGTATGGTCTCAAACAGAACAACGTCGATAAAGAGACGCGTCAGAAGCGGGTTTCGGAAATGCTCGAAACCGTCCGACTCGAAGGATACGGAGACCGCCAACCCGACGAGTTGAGCGGCGGTGAACAACAGCGTGTTGCACTGGCTCGGGCGATCGTCAACGAACCAGCAGTCGTCCTGTTCGACGAACCGCTAGCATCGCTTGATCGTAAACTCCGACAGCATATGCAGTTCGAACTCCAGCGGATCCAATCGGAAACTGGAATTACGTTCCTGTACGTGACACACGATCAAGATATCGCGCTTTCAATTTCAGATCGGATGATTGTCCTGAACGATGGCATTATCCAACAGGTTGGAACTGTCGAGGAGTTGTACAATACGCCGACGTCACAGTTCGTCGCCGACTTTCTGGGTGATCTTAATGCGATACCGTCGACGATCACCAATCTGTCGGACGAGCATGTCACGCTCGATACGAGCGAGGGCCTGATCGAGATTGAGTTGGATGCAGGGGGACGAGATGAAAATCTGATCCACAGTGATAGCCTGACCGAGGGCGAACCGGTCAATCTCTGTCTCCGGCCACACGAGATTTCGCTTCAGACAGAGCCCCCAGACAACGGCCAGTTCTCGGTTACCGGAACCGTGAAAAGCCGGATGTTTCGGGGCAACGAAATTGCGTATATTATCGAAACCAGGTGGGACGAGTTTCTGGTTATCGAGGATGCAGCGAACGAACAGTTCACGAATGGCACACCGATTCATCTCACCTGGTCGCGGGCCGGCACCTATCTGTTCGCCCCAACGAACGATACGAAAACCAATGTAAACCCCGTGTGATTAAATGGCAAGCTCTACACCCTCTCGTCGGCTTCCCGTCAAAGACCACTTGCACCGTCTGTACATGTCGGTTCGAGATCGATACTGGCTCCGACTTCTCCTGCTAGTTGGGATACCGGTCGGTGTCCTTCTTTTGTTCTTCGTCTTGCCGCTCATGATTATGCTATGGCTCTCGTTTCACGACGGGATGCCTCCAGCATCCTATACACTCGAGAACTACATGCGGTTGTTCGACAGCCTCTACCTGAACGTCCTCTGGCGGACGCTGACGATGACTGTTCAGGTTACGGTACTCGTGACGGCCGTTGGATACACCCTTGCGTACAGCGTTGTCCAGTTTAGCCGCCGAACGACTCTCCTGTTGCTACTGGTCATTCTCCCGTTCTGGACGAACTACATCGTTCGGATGTATGCGCTCATCAATATCTTCCAGACTGGTGGTGCGATGAGTTGGGTGCTCAACACCGTCGGCCTTCTCAACGAAGATTTCGGGATGTTGTTCACTCACGAAGCCGTACTCATCGGCCTGGCATATGTCTGGCTTCCGCTTGCAACCCTACCGTTCTATGCTTCGTTGAGTAACCTCGATACGGACCTCATCGATGCCTCGAAAGACCTCGGTGCTGGACCGATCAAAACGTTCTACTCGGTGACGCTCCCGCTCACCTACAATGGGCTAATCGCAGGAATTATCCTGGTTGCTATACCCACATTCGGTGCGTTTGTCACGCCCGCTCTCCTCGGAGGGACTGATCAGATCATGATTGGAAACGTAATCGACCAACAGTTCAATCAGGCGTTCAACTGGGCCTTCGGTGCTGCAATTGGGATTTTCGTCTCCCTGATCGTCCTCGTCGTATTAGGGCTCAGTACCAGAATCGGTGGTAGTATCGTCGGCGTTGGAGGTGACCAACAGTGACCGCTCTGGGCACAGCGTTTGGCTGGCTCGAGCGGTTCTGTCACAACTACGGCCCAAAAATCGGTCGGTCGACAATTGCAATTGTTCTGCTCGCGCTATGGCTACCGATCGTCTTGGTCGTCGTTATGTCGTTCGCCGCTGAGGGTGTCCTCTCGTTTCCGCCAGATGATTTCACGCTCGAGTGGTACTTCATCTTCCTTGAAAACGATGCGGCAATTAGCTCTGTGTTTACAACGATGAAAGTCAGTCTTGTGGCGACGCCGATTACGGTCGCTCTGGCCACGATGCTGTCCTACGGTGTCTCGCGGTACGATTTCCGCGGAAAAGGCGCGATTCAGGGGCTCGTGACGCTCCCTATCATCGTTCCGCTGATCGTCGTCGGTGTCGCACTGGCACTGTTCTTCGGCGTGATTAATCTCAGCGGTGGATTCTGGTCCGTAGTGGCTGCACACGTCGTTCGGACGATTCCGTTCGCTGCGTTGATCATTCTCCCGACATTCATGACGTTCGATAGAAGTCTCGAAGAAGCCTCGAAGGACCTCGGTGCAGATGAGCTTGAGACGTTCTGGAATGTGACGCTTCCAAACATCATGCCGGCAATCGTTGCGGGCGGGATCCTGGCGTTTACGGTCTCGTTCAACGAGTTTATTTACACCTATTTTGTCCGCGGAACCGGCATGGAGACGATGCCAATCTACTTGTGGAGTCGTATCCAGCACAATGTGACCCCTGAGGTGAACGTTCTCAGTGTTGTATTCCTTGTTGTTGCGATTCTTATGGTTTTGCTCGCTGTGCTGTTGACGAACGTCAGCCGAATCACTATGCGATCTTAATCGCATTCAGTTTGCTTCTTTTATCATATCGGTCAGCGTAGGCAGACAGAAAGCGAACACTATCGAGCAGTAGTTGAAAATACGGCGAAAATATAGAACTGATTTTCGGCTGTCAAGCGCCGATCAGATTCTCGGAGAAGGTTGACAGTATCAACTGGCAGTTACCACACACATGTGTTGGAAACAAAAGACTGGGTCAAAAACATCGGAACCGTAGAACAGCGCTGCCGGTACTGAGTTGAGCTACCCAAAAAGACGCTACCCGGTGCTGCCCGTGGCCCACATCCGGGAACAGCAAATCAACATCAAGGCTACCGAGCACGCGCTGATCCAGATCGTCTGGGTAGGAGTTCTGCTTGATCACAATCTCGTCATCGTCCCGATCCGGGCTCTGATCGGCAACGACGGTGTTGAGCATCACCCAGCCGTTGTAGATCAGCATGGATATCATCCAGAGATAGCGGCGAAAGTCGAGTATCAGGACCACTTCTTGGGCTGGAACCGCTCTTTTCGGTCTCGACTCCCCAGCGATCCCGATAGTGCCGACCGCTCCCCCACGCGGTTCCCTCGGGATCATGCCCAACAGGGTTCTCGTCCGAGTCGATCCCGGTGCCTTGGATATCTCTGTTCGTAATCATGCAGGAGTAGTCGATCTCCTCATCGTCTTCCTGTGGCTCGTCGATAGCCTGCCCAGTCGTCAGCTGCTGCTCGTCGGTCTAGACCTCTTATTCGTCACTAGTGAGGTCCGAGAGCGTTATCTCTTTAATCTCCTCGTTTTTCCATCTTCATCCTTGTCGGATGAGTCCCGAATGCTCTTGAAGTTCTTCTCGACGGTGACCAACGTTGTGCCGACCTCGTCGAAGCGACCTTCGCTGATTATCGTCCAGTCCGCTTTGCCCTCGGTCTCTTCCTCGATGGTGACTTTGATCGAGTCCGTAGTGCCTTTGCGAAGAATGAAGTCACAACCGCGATGGAGGGCATGCCGAGCAATATCGATGGTCACAAACTCTGTGTCGGCCAGAACCGCAGGTCATCGTTCAGCACGATTATGAACCTTCGACCCCCCGTTTCCATGGGATCTACCCTTAATCGGGGACCTTCGATTTTAGTCGTTAAATTAATACTAATATCGAAATAAAATGTGAAGAGTGAGGGACACTCATGATCTACTGAGGGACTGTGAGATGATTCAAACCGGCCAGAAGGCGCTGTGCGTGTCTTTTATTTCTGGAAGTTCCTCATCAACTACTGCTGAGCTTGGTTCTACCCAGTCGAATGGGTCTTCAGTACCGTAATGTTCTAGGTCAATTTCAACATCGAACAAGCCCTCAAACACACCAAGGGTTGCAAAAGATAAGTGAGAGGGTTGATAACCACCTTCTTGAACAAGTGCCAAATTACCACTCGCAAATTCGTCTGCGATTTCATCGGTTATTTTTCCTAGTTTCCTAAATCCGTCTCGTGTAACTAGATTCCGTGCGTTCGGATCCACAATACTAGCATCTTGTCCAGCACTGACAATAATGGCATCAGGAAGATACTCTTTAATAATCGGGCGGACGAGTTCTCGAAAGATCTTAACGTAAGCAGAGTCTCCAATTCCAGGTGAGAGTGGAATATTTATATTGTAACCTTCTCCCTCATCTTTACCGTTCTCTTCGAGGGACCCCTCCTGTGGATGGTTCTCTGAATCCCAAGATCCGTGATCATGATGTATGCTGATGAATAGGACATCATCACGGTCATAAAAGATTTCCTGTGTCCCGTTACCGTGGTGAACATCCCAGTCGATAATTGCAACCTTCTCCGCGCCGTCTAAGATTGCTTTTTCAGCTGCCAACGCAACATTGTTAAAGAAACAAAATCCGTCTGCACAATCAGATTGTGCATGATGGCCACTTGGCCGACATAACGCATATTGATAGTTGCTATCAGAACCAATAACATTAGCCCCAGCAGAAATAGCTGCTCCTGCGGCCACAGACGCAGAATCAAACGTGTGCTCGTTCATACCAGTAGTTGTGGTACCAATACGGCCACCGCCATTCCTCGAGAATTCCTTCACCCATTCAATATACTCTGACTCATGCACTAACTCAAGATCAGATTTTTCAGCAGGATCTGGAGAGACGATAGTAGTTCTGTCATCGAAAGAGTGCTGAATCATCGCAAGAATATTTTGAACCCTCGACGGTTGGTCAGGATGCTCTTCGTTGACCTCTATGATAGGTGTAGATGGTAATTTGAAAGCTCCTTGCGGGGCTCGGTGATCAAGCATCTTTTCGTCCCAATAAACTGTCAATTCTGGCTGCATTGTTACGCCTTAACATCACAGTATAGTGATTAAAACTTTTCGTTGCTAGGTAATATGGGTCGGTGATGTTGAGTCCTCAGATATAGTGTGCTACGTAGCCAAGCTATGTGCCCCACAAAAACTCGACTACTACACCCCTCATCAAGAGTGTATATGTTGAACAATCTATGGAAAAAGTGATCAAAAGTCATGGCAGTAAAAGTGTCTCTGAAACACACAGTACACACCCCTCGTCCAGAGTGAAAACAAGCAGAAATACTCAGAGTGTGAAACAAGCGCAAGCGTGTGTGTTTAGTGATATTAAAAACTTGGTACACCCCTCATCAAGAGTGTATTCAAAACCACGAGCGGTCCGTTTTGAGAGTGGCCGCGGTGTGGATCGCAGATTCCTTGAGCAATCGAAGAGAGTTCGTCGTGGACGTACGGAAGCAGGACACTCTGACCACACACACCCCTCATCAAGAGTGTAACGAGTATTCGGTGTCTGCCATCGCACATGAACAGTTGCAGTACCACCAAGACGGAAAGCCGCCAAAAGTGCAGAATAAGGCTATAACACGTCGATTTGAGCGACGTGTGAGTGATTCTGTGGATCGAAAAAGTTCGACAGATCATGTTTCCGCTAGCTGTTCGCAAAGCTGTAGCTATTCTAACTATACTCTAGTGGATTTATGATGCTGTAATGAGTAAAGTCCATTAAGCTAATTTCATTAGATTAAAGAACGAATTGGTAATTCGTTCTACCGCTAGTGAAGCGCTCTTCAGGTTCTTCGCTATGTAGAGTACTCTTTCTCTATCCTTCTCACCGATACAGCTTCTTTATTATCTGATCCACCGTTCTATCTTCGTTCCAAACCTCCGTTTCATCTGGAACGTCCACACCCTTCTCGCAGGTTTTCACTCTGGACGAGGGGTGTGTGGGTTCCCTGTTGGTGACTATCCAGCACTCTGTTCCACTCCGAACATCGGCTGGAGATCCCTCGAGCCCGTCGAAGACAGCCTTTGAACTTCGGTGAACACACTCGAGCAATCTCTCACAAACCCATCATTTTGAGACGAACTGTCCGTGGAACTGACCGGAAATTATCTGGATACACTCTTGATCAGGGGTGGTGCGAAATTCATGTCAATCATCCCTGCTTACTCACTCGCGGCTACCGCGGTTCGTCTCTTGAGATGAGAGAGAATCTGACAGCGCATTCACTCTGGATCAGGGGTGTACGGCGGAGTGGCGAAACTGATCCTCGTATCACTCGTGACCCACCTTTTCGTGCTCTACTGGTAATCTCCTGTGAAATGGATGCCAGCATCTGTTCTCATACCGATTTACACTCTTGTCGAGGTGGGGGAACGATTAAGTTCGGGGAGTACGCGCTATATCATATCGATGGCCGACGAACCGTCCCAACTTTCAGATTTCAACGATCGGTTTGAGGATCCGGCGGAGGACCCACTGTTCAATTTCGATGACGACGACGCCGAGTACGCGGATATCTTCGCTCGAAAAGAACTGCTCAAAGTCGGCCACGTTCCGGAGAGTGCCCGTATTGTCGGCCGCGACGATGAGATCGAAGCCGTCGCCGCCGAACTCAGACCGATTGTTCGCTCAGATCCACCTAACAACGTGATGATCTATGGCAAAACAGGGACTGGAAAGTCTCTCGTCGCTCGCCACGTTACCGAGCGCGCCCGCCGCGCGGCAGCATCGAACGGTGTTTCGGTCGGAGCGGTGTACGTGGACTGCGCTCAACACAACACGCAGACGCGTGTTGCCAGGACGGTTACCCGGTCGCTCAACGAGACTGAGAAGACCGACTTCGATATCCCGCGAGCTGGGATCGGCAGCGGTGAGTACTATGATTATCTCTGGGACATTCTCAACATCGCCTACGACTCTGTGATCATCGTCCTTGACGAGGTTGACCGGCTCGAGGACGATGACATTCTCATGCAACTTTCGCGCGCTCGCGA
Source organism: Natronorubrum sp. A-ect3 (assembly GCF_041821125.1). Taxonomy (NCBI): domain Archaea; kingdom Methanobacteriati; phylum Methanobacteriota; class Halobacteria; order Halobacteriales; family Natrialbaceae; genus Natronorubrum; species Natronorubrum sp. A-ect3. The sequence goes on from NZ_JBGUBB010000003.1 coordinate 291,867, forward strand.
GTCAGGGAAAGCAGACTGCCATCTCGGCGTCATCGCTGTGAGCAACAAGATCGAGTATCGCGACCAACTCAATGAGCGAGTCAAGTCGAGTCTTCGAGAAGAAGAGTTCGTCTTCCAGCCCTACGACGCAAACCAGCTCCGAGAGATCATGATACATCGTCGTGACGCGTTCTGCGAAGGTGTTCTTTCTGATGACGTGATCCCACTGGCTGCAGCGTTGGCTGCCCAGGAACACGGTGACGCACGAAAAGCGATCGAGATTCTTCGACATGCCGGCGAACTCGCCGAGCGAGAAGACGTTGACACGGTCACTGAAAACCATATCCGTGATGCACAGGAGTGGGCGGAAGTCGACCGATTCGAAGAACTCCTGCGTGGTTCGACGACGCAGGTCAAGTTCATCCTGTACTCGCTTGCGCTGCTGACCAAAGAGAACCCAAACGAAGATGGCTTCTCGACAAGTCGGATCTATAATCGATACAAAGAAACCGCGACGAAAGTTGATACCAAGATCCTGAGCGAACATCGCGTCTACGAACTACTCAAAGAGCAAGCGTTTCTTGGTGTCGTCGAGTCCACGCGAACCGGTGGCGGACGTGGTGAGGGGAGTTATCTCGAGCACCGATTGGTGCAGGACACCGGTATCGTGTTGAAATCCGTCCTGCGCGATAGTCGACTCGAGGAGCTGACCTGACGACTCCCGCTCGGTCGCTTTCGGTCGGGACGGCACCCCTGGTCACGAGTGTATATCGAAGCATTTCTCATCGATCATTTCCCGACACAAAATGCGTCTACAGCAGTTTTCATACTGGATATGCTGCAAGCGGTAGCGCCCGTGGTTGACTGTTCTGGGACCCCCGATCGATCGAGTCATTGACCCCTCTCTGGTCATCCCGACCGGGTATTGTACGCTGAGAAGAATATAACGAAAGGGAATCTCACTTGAAGTCGTTGGTAGGGTAGTATCCGCGCTCGTTTCGTGCGCATCAGGGAGAAAGTTACAGACAACTATTACAGACATCTGTTACAGATGTTTGTTGGGATTTTGCACCGAGATCGCTCACCCAGGAGAGTCCTCACTGACCAATGTTACAGACAGCCGTGACAGATACTCGTTACAGACAACTCATAGAAGGACCATACGACCAGTATAGAAATCTATCAAATCCAGTATTCTTCGGATGTCGTTAGTCGGAAAACCACAAGACTGGACAGCCACAGATAGATGTTACAGATAAATCAAACAGATAAACGCCATGGATAAATTGAACAGATTATTATAACAGATTCTTGTAACGGATTTCTGTAATAGATGTCTGTAACAGATATCTGTACCGGATGTCTGTACTTTATGTCTGCCACAAATTTATGTATGTAGTGACTGTATTGACTTCTATGATAACAGCAGTCGTCTATTCCGAATCCGGCGGCACGTTCAAGACCACCACCACTGCAAACCTTGCAGTTGCCCTCGAGCGCATGGGTCTCGACGTCTGTGTGATCGACCTTGATCCTCAGGAAGGCAACCTTACGAGCCTATTCGATGTTGGTGAGCACCGAAGTGATCCCGATGCAGACAACGTCGTTAAGCATATCCTCGAGATGCCCGATGGGCCCTTCAAAGATCTCGTCGAGACATCTGAGGAAGGCGTCGACGTTATTCCAAGTCACGATATGCTCGGCGATTTCACGTCGAACCTCGAGCAGAAGATCGACTACGAGACGGGCATGAAGAATATGGACCGGGAGGACTTCCCGCGGTACGAACTCCTGTATGACCTGCTCTGGGACAAAGAGCAACTCCACGAGCAGTACGATGCCGTCTTGATCGATCCGAACGCCCGTGCTGAGGACCTGCTATACAACGCTATCTACGCGATGCGAACACTGGTTGCGCCGGTCAAGCCCGCCGGAAAGGGCAACCTTAGTCTCGGGGGTCTCGAGGAACTCGTGACGAATATGGAGCGTCGTCTGGATATTGAAGTCGGCCTCTCGTGTGTCGTTCCCTCTGGTGTTGGACAGACGAATGCTCACCAGCAGTACACCAAGCAGTTCGAAAACAACGAGTACTACCCAACGCCTGTCTCGATCCCTAATCGCGAGAGCCTCATGGACTCGATGTGGGAAGCCCGCGGGTCTGCGTTCAAAGTGCTCGAAGAACGCTGGAAAACCTTCGAACAAGACGGAGAGATGGTCAGCGAACCGGGTCAGCGTGGCGTTCGCGATCGTGAGCTCGAGACCGCACGAGATCTCTACTCCCTCGCCGCGTTCATTGCGACCGAAACGTTCGACATCGATGTCGATACCGAACTCGTCCTCGAGATCGACGGCTACGGCGAAGAGCGGTTCGATGTGGGAGACCTCGAACGTGAGGTGACGGCCTAATGCCCATGAAACGAGGATCTGGAAACCTGGATTTTGGGTCAGGAGAAGCCAGTGGTGACGAGGACGCCGAGAGTGAGACCGAGAATCAAGACAAATCGACACAGGACACTGGCTCAGAGCCGGATCGGCCAGTGACCCAATCGCCACCAGCAGAATCAGAGCCAGAGCCAGCGAGCACGGATGATCCCGACGAAGATAGCAGTGTGGCAGAGGCTGAAGACAACGAGAATGGAGGCGACCAGGAGCAGTTCCCCTATTTCGTCCGTCGAAACAACGTCGGTGACGAACGAGATGACCGAATCGAAGTTCATCTTCGCAAATCAGTTCATAGTCAAGAGTCCGCGTTCCGCAACCAACTCGCCGATGAGCTTGGAACCGAAGAAGTGTCAAAGACTGACGCTCGAGAGTTCGCTCTAAAGTTTGCGTTTGAAAATCCAGAGGGTGTCGCCGAACTCATGCGTGAGGAAGGATTCGGTTTGATCGATTGAGTTCCACACCGCATACAAATTCTCACTCTCGTTTGCACACCAGAAATCTATTCTGGCTTGTATGGTAGATATCTGTCACAGATGTCTGTAACAGACACTTGTTACAGATCATTCGCGTGGATTCCGAATATCGGGAGTTCCTCAATATGATCAGTGATCGGGTAGTCAGTGGGCCAGCACTGGAGCGGGTTTGGATGCTTGTTAATCGAGGTTGGAGATCAGTTCGGCCGGTGCAGTGAGTTCGACCCGAGTGCCGCTGAGCGAGCGTGCCGACAGCCGGGACTTAAGTTCGACCATCTCAGCCTCAGAATCAGTGTTTTCCAAACCGTGAGTAGGAAGCTGATCCGCCCCGCTACCGTTCCACGCGGATATGCGTATCGGCGCAGACACCACAGCATACCAGCGATATCTGCTTGGCGACGATGCGATGTATCCGTCGGTTGGCTCCTATGCAGGCGGCTTTGGTTACGACTCTCCTGCAACGATATCGATCCGATCGATTCCCAGATCGGCCAGCGTCTCGTCGAAGAGGTGGCTCCCTCGTTGTTCCTGCTGGATCACGAGCTTTCGTTCGACTGCTCCCCGCTCCCGTGCCGTTTCGAGCGTTTCGGCCAGTTGATTCTGCTCGTCGTCGCTGACTCCATCGACCCACTTATCCGAGAGCAACTGACCGGCCTCGGTCATCAGGAGGTCATCGACAATCGCTTCCAGATCGTCGGGATGTTTGATTAACGCTCCTAGGGACTATCCTCCACTCCCGGTTAGAGTATCGATCTTCTCGCGTATTTGCTCGACCGTTTCATGATTCTGGAGATCGGGATTGATCTTGGTGATTTTCTGATAAAATTCTCGAGAGAGTTCGACCACTGCTTCTTCCCAAGCCTGTTGTGTCACTACTGTAGTCCGAGAAATGTCTAATCGATTCTTTGGACTTTTTGCACCTTTCAATGTGTGGCAGGCTGCGATTTCGACAGTGCTCTCATCGCATTTAGCGATCGATAACCACGAAGGTCCATCATCAAAAGTGATGATCCCTCTATCATTAGAACGAATTGATTCTATGGAATCCAACAAATCAAGCACGACGATACAGGCAGAACCCGTCACAATACCACGTGAACCACCATAGATGTCTTCACCAGCAGCTGACAATGACATATCTATCCAACGGTCGGGACTACCCTTGGAAACATGTTCTCGGTATTGTTGATTGTAGTGGAATTTTATTTCCACGTTAGTATGTTGGTCAGGGGAAGTCATGTTGTATCGACAAAACCTCCTTGTCCATCATTTAGGTCAGACACCCATCTCTTTACCGCACTTCCAGAGTTCGGATAAGCGGTCTCAACAGTTCCATCTGACAGCACTAAGACCTGCATGTCGTCGATTCCACTATTTGGATAGCCCGCGTCTATCGGTTCGAAATAATATCTTGTCTTTTGTCCCTGCTGGGTTGGTGTACCCCTTTTGATCGCATTGTACGTCATATCTATGACCTCATTTTGTGAGATTGTATTCGGCATTCTCTCTCCTTTCACTTCTTTTCCAGTTGGGAAAATGCTAGTTGCATCTTTCTCATCAATCTTCTGTGTTCCTCTAATATGCCTTGCTTCGATATGTGTCCATCCTTCGTCAAGATCCCCATTTTCGAGCCATCGAACCTGTGACGAGCCACTCTCGTCTGGCCCTCTGGCTATCAGTCGCGTCTCAGACACGTCTCCATTCCGGGCGACATGTACAAAATCACTCGCCTCGAGATCCGGATCGATATTCCGATGCGAAGCCGGATTCGCATGCCAGTCGACGAGCCGGTTTATTGACGCCTGATCCTGATCAAGCAACCGGCGCACATCTTCCACAGTGTCGAGTTCGTTGACGAATGTCCGCGTCGCACTCGCGTCTTGACTCTTCGAGATCCGTGCGCCCAGCGTCGCCTGTTCACTCGAAGAGAGGTCATCGACGTGGCGCAGTCCCTCAATCTCGCCAATCGCCCGCTGTACTCCACCAGCAGTTTCAATGCCGTGGTCCTCCCGAAGCTGTCGCGTGACGACCGGGGCGTCGATGTTTGGATTCCCGCCGTCAGAGACGATTCGATAGGTGATCTTGCCTGTTTTTGTCTCCGGATTGTCGATCTGGCGAAGTCCCTGTGCGGCGTCGAAGTTGTCGCCAGCATCGTCGAGCACTCGCCGCAGGTCGTCGTCACTGGAAGCCCCTCGCAGCGCTCCCTTGGAACCGATCACTGTCTCAACGATGACGAACGTGGAGTATCCCTCGTACCAGCCGGCCGCGAACTGGCAGTACTCAGAGGCTACCGAGCCGTCGATGTGTTGATCGATACAGTGTTCGATGTCGTCAGTGGCCGTGTCGGTCGGCTGTGCTTCGGGATTGTCCCGGGCCTGTGTCTGATGGGTGTCCGCACCCATGTTGCGAGCGATGTCGATCCAGAACTCGGTTTCGGATCCGGGTTCGGGATCTTCTTGTGCTGCCATGTACTCCTCGGAGAACCCGGCGATCGCCTCACCCAGTTGCTCGGTATCACCGACGAGCAGGCGAACGAAATCGGGAAGCTCCGCCCCTGCGTGAGCGAGCCCCGATACCCGTCCCAGATCGCGCTGACTGGTCAGCGGCGCCTGTGTAGCGAGCCGTCCAGCAATCGATCGCTCGGAGCTGACAATCTTGCTGCCGGTGTTGACGACCTCGTCCTCAGCTGTGACATCGGTTTCTGCTCCACGGAACTCCGTGAGAATCCGTTCGCCTTCACCGTAGAACGAGATGTTGTCTTCTCGAACCTGCGACACCGACGCGTAGGTTTCCGAGAACTCGGTGACACCGGACTGGCGGAGTTCGACACGATCAATCCCGAGCGAGTCGACGACCAGGATGTCGAATTCGTAGAGATAGCCGGGTCGATCCGCATCGACCGGTGTGTCCCAGTCGCGGGGGTCCTCGAATCCGATATCGAATTCTCCGTCGCTGTCCACGCTGATATCCCCTTTCGTCCAGCTGCGGTCCGAGCCGATTAACGACACGTCTGGAGGGTCCGTGGAGAACACCGTCGGGTCCTCGTGTGGACGTTCGAGTGCCTCGGTGTCGGAGATGCCATCGGCGACCGTTGTCGTCTGTTCGGGATCAATTCCGAGAGCACGTTCTTCGGTGTCGCTCAGTCCATCACCACTAGTATCGGACACCAGCGGATTCGCAGACACGGTCCGCGATTCGAAATACGAAGACGGGTCCCGATTGGAAACAAAATCATCTGGCTCCATCAACTCCTGAGCATCCGACGGATCGTCGACGACTTCGATTTCCCATCCACCGAGCTGTTCGGCGTCGGTCAACCCATCACCGGTCGTATCGACCCGTGCTGGGTGGTGCTCGGCGTAGGTGACCTGTGCGGTGAGTTTCGTCTCGTTGTTTTCCTCGTGGATACGGTAGTTGATGTCGACTGTCTCATTGTCGGCAATCCCATCACCGCTGGTGTCCAGCGCGATCGGATCGAGCTCCAGCGACTCGCCCACAATGCCGGGTTCACCGGTCGGCATCGTGAGGTCCATTTCGGCGACTCGATCGGGAATGCCATCGCCGTTCGTATCGTTCAGCTGAACACTGGTCTCGTTCTCCGCGACGCGTTCAAACGTGTCGGGTAGATCCTCCGAATCCTCGACTTGGTGAACCACCTCGGGGTCGAGCCCCGAGGCTTCCCGTGGGTTACTCGGACACTCCCACACGACCATCGGCCTGATAACCTCGAACGGTCGGGTGGGTCACGGTCGGCTGGTTCACACAGCCCGATGCCTGCCGTCGCAGTTTCCGAACAGTCGGCAACGTGTTGAGAGCAGGCACATTTCGATTCAACGATTCCAATCCTTTCTTCGCAATATTTACTGCCGCGTTCCGGTCAGCATGGTCTTGCCGACCACACGCGTTACACTTGAACCGTTTCTTCCGACGATTCGACCGAGCTGTATGCTCACACCCAGTAAAAGAACACATCTGACTGGTGTAAGCCGGGTCGATGTCATCGCTTGGAATCCCTTCGAAAGCCGCTTTGTACGCGACGAACGAACGGAGCTTGTGAAACGGTAGTGAGTGCAACCGACGATTCATCCGAGTGCCGTAATCAATCGAGTCTCGCATATGCTTGAGGTCTTCAAACACAACGAGCGGCGACTCGAATTGCTGAACCCACTCCACGATTCGTCGGGAGACTTGGTGGAGTTTGTCGTGAACGTAGCGTTCCTCCTTGTCCTCGAACACACGGTCGAACGCTGTCTGGCCAGCGTTTTGCATCCGCTTCCGCATCGTGAAGTACCGATGACGCTCTTGCTTGATTTCAGGATAGTCGATGACCACCGAATCAACGAAGTCGTCTTCACGAAGTGCGGCGAGTGCTACGCAGTCCTCGTTGATGTCCACACCAACGACGGTCTGAGCGTCCATTTTGTCCTGAACAGTGGCTTCGAGGTGAGTAACGTTGACGTGGAGTTCGTGGTTGCCGTTGCGCTTCATCGCTTCGGCGGTTCCTACTTGCCATTCGTCACTTTCGAGGGCTTGTTCGAGGAGTTCGAGGTTGTCTGGTGCGCCACGAAGTGTGCCTTTCACGGGGTTGTACGGTTTGGCACTGATTCGGTAGTGTATCCTGTCGTCTTTGAGGGTGAGGTTGTATCCTTCGGTGAAGTTCATTCGCAACGGGTATGGCCCGGTCTTTTCGTGACTGGGTGTGTTGTAGTCGTCGCGGTCGTAAGACTGCTGAAGTGCTTCGAGTGCTTTGGCGACGATACGTTGCGTCGTGTTCTTCACAAGGTCAGCTTCGTCTTCAAGACGTGGCGAGATGTCGTCCCAGTCCGCCCCGTCTTTCGCTAATTGGATTGTCTGGTTGAACACCCATCGCGCTTCGTGGTACGCTTCGGAAAGAAGTCGCTCATCACCGGATTGGAGTTGGAAGACAAGTGTCTTCGTGAGCGACTTTTCCATACTGTTTTCGACGGACTACGGTGTTGTAAAGGTATGGATTAGAGTTGATAGGTCAGGCGTTGCCGGCTTCACCCTCGGGGTCAAGCCCCGAGGCACTCGCCTTGAACCGCCTGTAGAAATCACCATTTGCTTAGCCCGCGATCGCACGGAGTTCATCCTCGTCGATACCGCTTCCCAGCCCGACGGTGCTGATGTCGATGTCTTTTTCGGCGGCGTCGCTCGCGACACCGACCGGGTTGGGGCCGCGGTTGGTGCCACCATCGGCAAGCAGGATAATCGTCTGCGAGCGGTTCTCCCAGCCGTTTGCCTCGAGTTCGTCGATTCCGTCCCGAAGTCCGGAACCGGTGTTCGTCAATCCGCCAGCAGAGAGCGATTCGATACTGCTATTGAGCGCGTCGTGATCGGTCGTCAGTCCCTCGACCAGTGTTGACGACGACGAGAACGCGACGAGCGCACCCCGTTCGTCGTCCTCGAACGCGCCGACGAACCGCTGGGCGGCCTTGCGTGCGTTGACGATCCGACTGCCGCTCATCGAACCGCTGACGTCGATCACGAACACGAAGTCCGATTTCTCTATCTGACTACCGTCACCGACATCGCCGTCGGTTTCGTTCCCGTCGAGCGTGATCGTATCGCTTGTTTCGTCCTCCCAGTCGTCGATCCAGAACACCGAAAAGAACGAAAAACCATCGACGTCAGCTGTCGCAACGCCGGCGTCGCGATCGATCTCGGTCTCGACTGGTGTCCAGGGCTCCTCACTGTGGGGGTCCCACGTCATCACCGAGAGGTTCCCCTCCCGATCAAGGGCTCCCTCGTCGATCGGAATCTCGACGGTCGCCTCGTCAATCGGCGTCTCGTTGGTGATCCGAACCATCGGACCCGCACGGTATGGATCGTCTGTCTCCGGCGTCTCGTCGCTCACTGAGAGAGTGGTCTCGTGGAGGCCATCACCGGCAGCGTTGACGCTAACACCCGATGACTCGTTCGCAACCTCGACTTCCTGATACTCGTCGGGTGCCGGGAGATCCGGGATGACGTCATCCAAATCGACGATGATCTCCGTAGTTGCCTCGACCGATCGGTTGCTATCGGCGTCGTGTGTCGCGGTTACCGTCGCCGTAATGTTCTCCGGCTCGGGTCTGACGTCGACAAGTGTCATGCCGGTCGCAGTCGAGTCAGCAGATTCGCCCGCAATCAACGAAATGTCGTCAGCTTCGCCGTCGCCGTCGATCGTCACGTTGGCCTCGTCGTAGGCGTACGGACGAACGTCGGAGAGCGTCGCACGGAGCGGAACGACGATCGTGTCGTTGCGCTCGAAGGCCTGGCTCTGGGAAAGCGAGAGGGTCGGCTCGGTGTTGTCTTCGACCGTATCAAGTGCTCGCTCGCCGTGTTTCCAGGCGTTCTCGAGGTGTGTCAACGCGTTCGCGCGATCGGACGGACTGCCGGAGTGAGCCGTGCCCTGTCCTTGGCCAGATGAGTCAGCCGAGACGGTCTCGTCGGCCCGGTCGAGCGCGTCGACGGCGTTGCCAAGCGCGCTCTCGGCTGACTGGCGCTGACCCGGATTACGGAACTCGTCGTCGTTCGCGACGACAACCTTCTGTGCGTCAGTGACGGTGAGCCGCGCGCTCCGATCGCTCGCCGCGTACAGCTCCCGGCTGATCTCTTCGACGATTGTCTCGTTGTCTCCGTCGACAGCATCGTGGAGATCCGCAAGCGATCGCTGTGCGTCGTCAACGTGCGCAAATGCTGCCTGGGAGTCGACGTACTCAAACTGCCGATACTCACCGAGCGATGCGTTGAGCGACTCGACGGTCTCGTTTGCAGCCGTCGACGCGGCTTCGTCTTTGAGATCGAGTTCATCAAGCCGCTCGGTCGCGTTCAGGACCGCTTCGATCGACGTGTTTGCCTCGAGCTCAGGTACCGTGACGTTCACGTCGCCGCGATCGTGACCGGGTGGACCGTTTCTCTCATCCTGTTCTGGTGGCCCGTCATCAGCGTGACCCGGTGGCCCACCGCCGGTCTGTCCAGGTGGTCCATCGGCTTGCCCATGACCCACCGGCATCTGGGCTGTAGCGCTATTCTGTCGGTCGTTCGCCGCGTCCACACCCGGCCCAGTTGCGAGTGCGGGCATGGCGATCATCGATGTCGCCATGAGCACAGCGAAGAACACTGCACCTATTTTCTTTTTAGTGTAACCCATAACAGATAATTCTACAAACATTATTTAAATCTTATTGCCGACATTATGGGCCTGAATAGAGGTCAACTCAGAATAGTAGGCTCTGGTGAACCGCAAGATGGCTCCGACTTGATCCGTCAGAACGGGGTCGAAGTGGGAAACAGCAGATGACTCATGTCCAAAAACTCCCGTATCGGGAGTTTTGTAAAATCATCCTGACAATGCCCACACACCCCGGGTGTCGAGTGTAAACCTGCGAGATTGAATAGTAGAATTTTCCTCTGGGGTGTTAAGAAAAGGAGATTATGCTGGAATTTGATGTGCTCTCAGTCTAAAGATAGATAACAACGGAGAAATCATGTGAGCAAACCCACGAACAATCTCATGAACTTATGGATTGATTACACTTTTCGAGAGTATATAAAGAGACAACTAGCTTTGATTTTCAATTACAGCTTCTCGACTCACGTATAGCATTTTCACTTCTGTAATACTGCCGAAACAATAAAATATATAAATAGTTTCTAGATAGTAGTAGTAGAGTACCGTGAAATCTTGAGTACAGTTATTGTTTAGCACCTCTATTGTAGGAATTCCCTCCTCAAGAGTCCATACCTGATTGCCCTCGAGAGAACTAGCTACCCACTATTTCGTCAGTTTACACTCGACACCCGGGGTGTGTGTGTTCTCGAGATCATTGAGGTGTACGTGACCTCAGATCTTGAGTCATCATGAGTGATCGGGGTTTGGTTTGAATACTCATTTCAGACGCGTTCGCTCGAGTCGCCGGATTCGAATAGCGTACCGGCGTAGCCACGATTCAGCAGTGATGCAGACCACTCTTGGTGACTCACACACATGTCAACTGATGCACTCGACGACCGGTGTGGGACATTGACCAAATCATATCAGACAATACACTCGACACCCGGGGCTGGACCGCCTCTCCTCGTTTAATAGCAACGGTCATTTTTATTCTCGTCTAGAATACCTCTATCCCTTTTTTCCGGGCAGATACACTCGACGGCCGGTGTGGGGAGAGCACGTAGATTTATATATGGCACCGACCGTCGTGTGTAACAATGAAGTGGACTTTCGGGGGTCGACTACCAAGATGAGCGACGAGGCACAGAGTTCTCTTGATTCGATTTGGCAGAGTGAAGATCCGATTTTCACGAACAAGGAACTTCTTGACATCGAACACATTCCGGACGAGGAGCGGATCATTGGTCGCGACGATGAAATCTCGAACCTTGCAAACGGTATCCATCCAGCAATTCGAGGGGGCAAGCCGCGGAATACGATAATTTACGGTAAAACGGGGACTGGAAAGAGCTTAGTCGCCAAACACGTTACTCAGAGTGCCGAACGTTTCGCTCAAAAGGAGGGGACACACCTAGCTCGAGCGTATATTGACTGCACACAGACAACGACAGAAACGCAAGTCGTAATAAAACTTGCACGGTCGTTCAACGACTCAGAAAAAACAGACATTTCTGTGCCACTCTCTGGGCTATCTACAAACGCGTACTACGATCGGCTCTGGAATGTTCTTGATACTCTGCACGATGTCGTCATCATCATCCTCGACGAAATAGATAAACTCCAGGAGAACAACGTGCTAATGCAGCTTTCTCGAGCCGGGGAGGCTGGTAAACTCGAGTCGTGCAAAGTCGGGATAGTCGCTATTAGTAACAAGATTTCTTTCAAGGACAGCCTCGATGAACGAGTCCTCAGTAGTTTGCAGGAACGTGAGTTTATTTTCCCACCATACGATGCAAATCAGTTGCGTGAAATTATGCGTCATCGAGAAGACGCATTCCACGAGGGCGTTATCAGTGATGAGGTGATCCCACTGGCGGCCGCGTTCGCCGCACAGGAACACGGCGATGCTCGAAAGGCACTTGACATTCTTCGAAACGCAGGTGAGCTTGCTAAGGACGATGGTAGTGATCTGGTTCTTGAAGAGCACGTCAGAGATGCCCGTGAGCAGGCGGATATCGATCGATTCTCGAAGTTGCTTCAAGACCAGCCGACTCAGTCAAAAGCAGCGGTCTATGCGCTCTCATTGCTTGCAGACGGACAGAAGCAAGAGGAGTTCTCCACTCGTGAGATCTACGAGCAGTACGAACAGCTCACCAAGACGCTTGACATAGATGCACTCTCTCAGCGTCGGATGGCTGACAGACTGAATGAACAGGCATTCCTCGATATTTTGGGGATTACAGATCGTGTTGGTCGTGGACGTGGCAAGGGGATGACGAACTTCTATTACTTGCTCGAGGATCCAGAGGTTGTACAGACCGCTATCGGGTCAGATCAGCGTTTTTCTGATGTAGAATGATAGATTCACGCTAGAGTAGTATCTTTATTTTACACTCGACACCTGGTGTCCTCTACCCCTGAGTTCAACAGGTCGTTTCTCTTGTGAGGGCATCTTGTTTGTTAGAGTCTCTGATTGGCTTTTTCGAAGGTTTACACTCGACGCCTGGGGTGACGTAATTCGCGTGAGAGAGCTTGTGTGAATGAATACACACGACACTTGCGGTGGGAGAGACGACTCGCCGAACTTGCCGATTTGCGCCTCACGCCTGTTGATGCACAAAAGCGCTGCTTAGAACCTGCTGCCTGGATCTTTTTCAGACGCTATCGTATTTGCTTACTGAGCGTCGAACACTCTGCTGTGAAGTACCTCGGGGGCAAGCCCCGAGGCTTCACCGTTTTGTCCGTGCCGTCCAGAAACGGACGGTCGGACGCAGGCGAATGTAATTCCCCTCGACCTTCCCCTGAACGGGGTCGGTTGGAATTAACACCCGAACACGCTGTTCGTGTCCGTGAGGGTCGGTCGCTCCACCACGACCCGACAACTCCCGTCGCACCTATCATAACGACAGGATTTTGAGAGGAGCCGCATTTCCAAACCGTCGAACGACCGCTTCACATTAAGGTCTTTAATGTCCGTCACGGTCGTTACCCTTTGCTACGTCGTGTGGTTCGATAAATCTCCCGACGGGCTTCACCCTCGGGGTCAAGTCCGGAGGCACTCGCCCTGTTCCGCCTGTAGACCGTTATTCCTATCTTGGTAACTTTCTCCCTTGACGCCCCATGTGGTTATTTGCCACTCCTCGTCTTCCGTCGTAGTATGCCCTACTTCTCAACCACCGATAACGTCGAGCTCTACTACGAGGACAAAGGGGACGGGGACCCAGTCGTCTTCCTCCATGGCTGGACTTGCAATAGGCACTTCTTCAGCGAGCAAATCAGCGCTCTTCGGGAAGAGTATCGCGTCATCTCACTGGATCTCCGGGGGCACGGCGATTCCGGCCATCCGCAGCAGGGACTCACGTTGGAACGGCTAGCGACTGATGTCGACGAAATCACAAGCTATCTAGGCCTCTCGCCGGTGTCGTTCGTTGGGTGGTCGATGGGCGCTCACGTCATCTTCGAGTACGTCGAACAGTTTGGGTGCGACAATCTCGAGCGGCTCGTCCTCATCGACATGTCGCCAAAACTTCTGACCGACGACGAATGGGATCTCGGCCTCTATGGCGAGTTCAGTCACGAGGAGAACCTCGAGACGATTGGGCTGTTCACACCCTCCTGGGACCGCGTTGCCGGAGACATCTTCCGTGATCTCCTCGATAAGCTGTCCGACGAGCAACTCGAGTGGGTGATCCAAGAGAGCGAGAAGACGCCGACCAACACGGCGGTCAATCTCTGGGTGGCCATGGTGACGAACGATTACCGGGAAACGTTGCCCGGGATCGACGTGCCGACGCTTGTCACGTACGGCGAGGAGAGCAATCTCTACGCACCGGAGACAGCCGAATTCATGACTGATCAGATCCCGGACTCGGAACTGGTTGGGTTTTCGGACGTCGGGCACGGCGTTCCGCTCGGGGCGCCGGAGGAGTTGACTGAGGAACTCGAGGCGTTCCTCTGACAAATTGGTATCCGGAATACGACACTGTCTGGACCGAATCGTGCATTCGCGGTGTACTTCCACACACTACTGGCTGTCAACTTCTGTGCGTGGTCACACGAGAGTTGCACCAGCTGATCCAGCGACCGATTTCGCGCACTCGAGTTGATCGCTGAATCGTTTGTCAGTTGCATCACCCTTCAGAACTCCAGGAAAGAACAGCGCGAGCACCTTGTGAAGCTTTGTCACTGCAACTTTTTTTAACTGGTAGTATTTTTACAACTATTTCCCCAAATCTTACATAAGATGGCTGAGTTGGTGCGTGTGCATGTCAAGTAATGACATTCAGGGCTCAGCAATTGAACGGCTGGGGATACGTATTGCAAATTCCGTTGAACGGTGGATGCCAAGTCCGTTCCTCTTTGCCATTTTGCTCACGTATCTCGTATTTTTCGCCGCACTGGTTCTCGGCGAATTAGGAATCATTGAGCAAGCGGAAGGAGGAACAGCAGGGCCGCTAGGGCTCGTTGACCACTGGTTTGACGGCTTTTGGGATTTCCTCGCATTTGCAATGCAGATGACAGTCATTCTTATGACTGGCTTTGCACTTGCCTACCATCCGCGAGCGAACGCTATACTCGTTCGCCTTGCGGATATTCCGTCTACACCCCCGCAGGCGGTTGTGTTTGTTGCCATCTTTTCGATGGCCATTGCATGGATTCACTGGGGTTTTAGCCTCATTCTGGGCGCTATCTTTGCCCGTGAGATGGGGAAAGTCGCCTACGAAAAAGGCATTGACGTCCATTATCCGCTACTCGCAGTGTCGGGCTACATGGGTCTGGGTCTTACGTGGCACTGGGGGCTGTCAGGGTCCGGACCACTGTTGCTCACTGATGCAGCGTCAGTCGGTGAAGGGACTGTATTTGATATGCTTCCAGACGATGGTATCCCAATCACAGAGACGATCGCTCATGGGTATGGTATCACGCTGACAATCCTTTCAATCATCTTTGCATCTCTCGTCTTGTATCTAATTACACCATCTGGCGAGCAAGCCCGTGGCATCACGGAATACATTCCAGAAAGCGAACTCTTTGGCCAGGAAACAGATGGTGGTGAAGAAATTGAACAATCAGACAACGAGAAAAAGACTCCGGCAGAGCGAATTGATAATAGCCTGGTTCTCGGTGGAATTATCGGACTGACCGGGTTTGTGTACGTCTTCTACATGCTCGTAACGGATGGTCTTGCTGCATGGGACCTCAATGTCATCAACTTCGGCTTCCTTATGGCAGGTGTGTTGGTCTGGACGAACCCGTCTGCATACCGAGATAAGTTTGGCGAAGCGGCGACTGCCGCTGCGGGAATCATTCTGCTGTTCCCATTTTTCGCCGGCATTCAGGGGATAATGGCTGGGTCCGGTCTTGCGACGTATATTGCAGAAGTTCTCATTGATGCATCCACTGCTCAGACGTTCCCAATAATCGCGTGGGTCACTGCTGCAATCACGAACGCGTTCATTCCGTCTGGTGGTGGTCAGTGGCTGGTTCTGGGTCCGCCGTTGATGGAGGCCGCAGATGGGCTGGGTGTCGAATTCGGCCACGCCGCAATGGCGTATGCAGTTGGTGACGCACACACGAACTTGCTTAATCCATTCTGGGCTATCCCGCTTCTCGCCATTACGCGCATCAAAGCCCGTGAAATGTTTGGCTACGCTATCGTTATGCTGCTTGCACTGATTCCATTCCTCGCAATCATGCTGTTCTTCTTGCCGTACGACGCGCTGGCTATCTTCTGATCGTAGCCTCCACCCCTCCCTATTGTTGAGAACGAACATGTTCCGTGTCTATACGTGAGTTGTTGTCGCTGCCTGCTTTGTCGGCAGCTTTGTCGCCTTCGATCTTTCGTACTCGTTTGGAGTTTTTTGAGGAGATACGTACGGAGTTTGGCTACTCACGGTTATTTCGGGAGTCGAAGTCATCTCTGGTGTGATATGTATCTTTCTCGCGGACAGGTTTGCAAAACCACGGATGACCGAATAGCATAACACACTTGAAAACATACCCCACAGTATGGAAGATCTGAGCACTGTCGAGGTCGGGGACACCGTCGAGGACTTGCAAGACAACAATAGCAAATATCGGGTTGTCGAGAAAGAAACATCATCTGTTGGGAAAATTAACGCTGTTATTGTTGAACGCATTGATGGCGAAGGGGAGGGGAAACGTCTCAGAATTCCCCAAACAGAGTGGGGCGATACGTGGACGGCCTGAATGGCCTCTACAGGCGGAGCAGGACGAGTGCCTCGGGGTCGTTCGGAAGATCGAAGATCTTCCGTGATCAAACGAATCTAAAAGGACTCGCCGGCCTCGCGGGATCTTCGATCCCGCTTAGTGACGAGACGCTCCGCGTCTCGAACCACTTGACCTCGAGGTGGTTCACCAGCGGGACAGTCAAGAAGTCAGCTCGCTTCAGCACCTGGTGGTACTCAGAACGAGTTGAGCTTTCTCGCTATTGCTAGAACGAGGATGAGTGATTAGCGAATACGGTGGTAACTGCACCAGAATATAAAGCGACGTAGTTCGAGATATGCAGTAACATACCGCACTATAACTCACAAGCACAATCTCAAACATCTCGCTTCTCAACTTGATATTGACCTTGACAAGGAAACGCTCCGGGACTACAGTGACACCCTCGTCCGCGGTAAACGACGGGGCTTCCACCACAGGTGGAACACTCAGTCGCAGACTGAGTTGAGACTTCTGCGCGTGGCCACACAGGAGTTGCACCAGCTGATCCAGCGACCGCTTTCGCGCACTCGAGTTTGTGGATCTCCCTAACGGAGAAAAGAACATCCGGGGAGGATATTTGATCGACGATCAACTCACGAAATCCAACGGTCGATGCCCAAGTCTCTGACTTCGTGAGACCGATCGGATCACGCGATCCGGATTGTCATGCACGAAGGATTGATTGCTGTTTCGCCCGAATCTATGGCTGTGACAGTATCCGGCGCCGGCTTTCACTCGCTGACCACGGAAGTCCACGACCATCGCCCGACGGTCGAGGGCTCCATCCCCGACTGGCTCTCTGGAACGCTGATTCGCAACGGTCCCGCCTGCTTCGAGGTCGGTGATCGCCGCGTCAACCACTGGTTCGACGGTCTAGCGATGCTCCGCCGTTACGCCTTCGACGACGGCTCGCTCCGCTACTCGAACCGGTTTCTCCGTACCGATGCCTACGCAGAGGCAATGGACGGTCGGTTGACCGGCCAGTTCGGCACTGACACGCGTGGCTGGCGTCGTCTTCTCGAGACCGTAACCTCACTGGGGATCCCCGATCCGACCGACAACGCAAACGTTCACGTCGCCCGTATCGACGGTGAATACGTCGCACTCACCGAGGCTCCGCGCCGGATCGCCTTCGATCCTGAGACGCTCGAGACACGCGGACACTTTCGATTCCACGACGACCTGCCCGAACACATCACGACTGCACATTTCGTCGACGACCCTCACCAGAACGAACTGGTCGGCTTCGCCACGCAGTTCGGTCGGACACCACAGTATCACCTCTACCGTCTCCCGGCTGGGAGTCGCACGCGAGAGGGAATCGCCTCCATCGACGCGAATGGCCCGGCGTATATCCACGACTGTAGCGTCACCGCCAACCACGTCATTATCGTGGAGTCGCCGCTCATCCTGTCGGTGTTTCGGGCATTGAATCCGTTTGCTGAGGGTGCGATCGACATGCTTGATTGGCAGCCAGAACGCGACACACGCGTGCTCGTGGTCGACCGGAATACCGGCGACATTGTGGCCGATCCGACGTTCGAGTCGGCCTTCACCTTCCATCATGTCAATGCCTACGTCGACGGTGGGACGATCGTCCTTGACCTCGTGGAGTTCCCGAACGGCGACATCGTCGACACCATGTCGCTGTCCGAACTTGACGACGGATTCCCAAGCGTGCCCGATGCCCACCTAATGCGGTACCGTATCAACCCCGACTCGAATACGATCTGCCGGACGCGACTCTACGATGGTGCAATGGAGATGCCACGCGTCGCCCGCTCAGTCATCGGTCGACGCCACCGCTACGCGTACGGGCAGGCGACCGACCGCACAGGGGCAAACGGACTTGTCAAAGTGGATTGTGAGACAGGCACCGCCAGAGAGTGGTGGAAGCGATCGGTTTACATTGAGGAACCAATTCCCGTCCAGCATCCTGATGCCGATACCGAAGACGATGGAGTTGTGCTTGTGACGGCGCTGAACCTCCAACGTGAGCGGACTGAACTCATGATCTTTGATGCAGCAACGCTAGATGTCCAGGCACGGGCCATTCTTCCACACGCGGAACCTTTCGGCTTCCACGGCCGTTTCTTCCAGAATGTGTAGTTCAGAGACGGTGTGATCGTCGGCGAAGTGGCGCCAAACTGTTGTCCCGACCGGATCAAGCGTGCGTTCGCGTTCTCGGCTTGTTTCGAAGAAAACGTCCTTGCTGCTACTCTCGGATTTCAAGGAGTTCCGCTAGATCTTCTTTTGAGAGCGGCTCCATCTCGACCTGGCTGTCCATCGCCGAATAGTAAATTGCGGCACTCACGTCTCGACCCTCGAACCACTCATCGAGTGCGTGATAGTACACGCTAAGCTGCGTTCGATATTCCGACTCTGCGTGACGCCCCTGATCTGTTTTGTAGTCGATGATCTCAACCCGGTCGGATGTCACATGGACGAGGTCGACAACCCCGGAGATCGTCACCTGATCACCATCACTCTCGAGTGGCAGATACACCTGTTCTTCGACCCTGAGAGTACCCTCGAGCGAATCGAGAAGCTCCGTGATATTCCGTTCGTCGTCGTTTTGAGGGACGACGTCTCCTCCGAGAGCGTACTGTTCGGCGAACTCGTGGACTGACGAACCGAACTCTCGTCCTCTCCCTTCCTCCACATCTTTGTAGACCTCGTCGCCCATTAGCGAGTGAGGCGAGTATCCGTCAGGACCGTCCGGCTGTGGGATCGACACGGTCAACTGTGACTGCAGCGTGTCTCGAGCGCTGTCGATGTCGACTGCTGGCTCGAGTGGGTCGATATCGACAGGCAACTCCTCGAGGAACGTATTCGGGTCGTCGCCAGCCGAAAACAGCAGGTGATCTTTTGCTCGCGTCATCGCGACGTAGAGCAATCTGCGCTCCTCGTCGGCCTCCGTTGGCTGACACCGTCTCAGGACGTCAGTCCGCCAATTATCATAGACGTGGGGGTCGCCATGGGCCTCAGCATAGCACTTGCGCTGGCGAAGCCCTGTGAGTTCGGAGTACGTGATCGTCCCATCCTGTCCGCCAGCAGGCGGGAATTTCCCGCTGTTCATGTTCCCGAGGATCACGATTGGATGCTCGAGTCCCTTGACCGAGTGGATCGTTTGGACGGTGATCGCGTTGGTCCCTGCTGCAGCGTGTACCTCCTCGGTGTGTCCAGATTCGATCCCCTGTTCGATGAATCGGATCAGATCACCGAGCGTCATCGTCGTCGCGCTGTGAACCGACTGGATCGTCGTGAGGATCACGTCCGCTGTCGACCCGTCGTACCCGTACCGATCGAATATCCGTCGTGCAATGGCGTTCGTGGTCTCAAGGGCTGCAAGCTCTGTGCGGAACGCCACCATATTCTCTGGGTAGGCCTCGTGCTCGAGGATGTGGCCGATCTCGTCGAGTGTGTAGCCAGCATGCTCGAGGACGACCGCCCAGCCTCTGTCCGCGTCGGTCTCGAGGATACGTAACCAGGCAAGCAGAAGTTTGGCCTGATCAGTTCGGAAGAGCTCGATTCCACCCTCATACGCCGTTGGAAGTTCGTATTCCTCGGCGACAGACAGTAGGTCTCGACCAAAGTCGCGTGTTCGAGTCAACACTGCGATGTCGCCATACTCAGGAGTACGGAGCTCACCATCGTCCTCGACTGCGTAGGCGTCGTTCCCGACGATCTCCTGAACCTTTGTCAGGATTCCCTCGTGTTCATCGTCGTGTTGGAACGCTTCGATCTGTGAGTGTTCGTGCTCTGTGTTTGAGGACAGTGAGACGACCTGTTCGCGGATCGCTTCTCGATCGATTGCGTCGCGGCTACTCGCTGGGGTGACGAGAGCGTGCTCCGAGAAATCGAGGATCTTCTGGGTCGAGCGGTAGTTTTGCTCGAGTTCGATCCTAGTTATCGGCTCCAGTGGGAACGAAACGCGCTCGGCGTCATCGTTCAGGTCGGTCGTGAATCGATCGAGGCGTGAGTCGAACTCGGTGATATTCTCAATCGCAGCGTATTGGAACGAGTAGATGCTCTGTTTCCAGTCGCCAACGACGCAGACGTTGTCCGTTCCAGCAAGTAGCAGCGAGAGCTTGAACTGGATCTCACTCGAGTCCTGGAACTCGTCGATCATCACGTACTCGAACTCCAGTGACTTGCGGAGTTCGTCATCCTCACAGAGGAGGACGAACGCGAAGAGCTGGAGGAACGAGAAGTTCAGGTAGTTTCGCCGGAGTGCGAACTCCAGATACCCGATGTAGATATCATGGACGAATTCGATGAGATGCTCGCGGTCTTCAGTGAAGGCTCGCTCGGCGACCTCATCGGGAACGGCCTTTGTGCCACGTGGCCCTCGCAGCTCCGATCGATCGGGTGCATCAGGGAGATAGCACTTGTTTTTGCCATACTGACCGAGTTTCGACCGTAGCGTCGACTGTTTACTGCCGCCGTTTCGAGGCTGATTCAGTTCGTCGAACAGCTCTTGGAACGCGCCAAAGTCGCCCTCGAGATATCGATCACTGTCACGATACCAGCCGTCTGCGGTCGGGAAGACGCCTTTGGCTGCGAGGTTGTTGATGAGATCCAGCAGCTCTGTTGGTTCCGAAAGACATCGGAACAGGTCGTCGTATTCCGAATGCTCGTCGGTGAACTGGTTGATGAACTCCTGGAAGTACTCACGCTCGATCGTCTTGTTCTCAAGGACCTGTGTTGAGCCAGTGATTGCATCATCGATCCCCAGATGTGTGGGCGCGTGGAAGCCGTGTTGATCGAGGATATCGTTACAGAGGCTGTGGAACGTCTGGATCGGTGCGTCCTTCAGCGCCCGCATATCGTAGTCACAGTTGGCGACGATGCGGTCTTTCATCTCTGTCGCTGCGTTGCGGGTGAAGGTGATCAACAGGACATCATCCGGTTCTACGTCGTCCTGGGAGACGATATTCGCGTAGCGGCGGGTAACTGTGAACGTCTTGCCGGTCCCAGCGCCGGCATCAACGAGATACAGCCCCTCTGTGCTCTCGATGAGTTCCCGCTGTTTCGGATTCGGTGCCGTCATCGGGTCACCTCCGTCTCGTCGGCCGGGTCATCGGTCGCACGTTTTGAGGTCAGAATCATATCTCGGTTGTCCACATATCGGTAATTCGGCTCACCTGCTCGTCCTTCGACGGGGAATCGAGAGTCGCCGCGGCGATATCGGTTCAGTTCCTCGAGTTGGGCATCAATGAACCGCTCGAATTCGTCGAGATCCTCGACGAAGTAGCCCTCCTTTCGGTAGCCACACAGGTGTCTGAATGCCTGCATGCAGCCATTTGTGACGTACTTGTAGTCACCGACGGCCTCGATCATCCGCTCGAGAAGTGCGTTCCCGAACGGTGAATCGGCCATCTCATCTGCATCTCGTGTTCTGGGTGGTTGATGCGCGTCGAATGCTGCCCGATACTCCTCGTAGCTTGTCTTCGAGAACGTCTTGTTGCAATCGTTCGGTGCCTCTTCCCGAAGCGCTTCGAAGACGGCTCGTGACTGAACGAATTCGTCGAACGGGATTGGATGGTACGTAATCGTGGTCAGACACTCATCGAGAGTCCCCTCTCCTGTGACGACGTCGTCGAGCGTCTCGAGGAAGTGGAAGAAGGTGAACTCGAGTTGTTCGTCTGGCCGCTGGCTCCGATAGTAGGTGAGATAGAGCAACGCCTGGAAGTTCGGCTGATCGCTCGGTGGCTCAATTGCTGCGCGTTTGAGTACCTGCGACGATGATTTCTTGTTGCCGCTTTTGAAGTCGACCAGCTGTGTCGGCGACTGCACGAGATCGATCTTCCCTTTGATTCCACGGTCGTCGTCCTCGAACCACCGTTCGGTCGCTGGGGAATCAACTGGTCGGTCGAAGTATGTCGCAAAGAAATTCTCACTGCTACGTGTGGGCGTGAGGAAGTCGGTATCCGACGGCGTGTTCTCCTCGAGATAGTCGACGATCGTCTCGAGGCCAACGCGATACTTCGTCCGTCGCGTGGCGAGATCGACGTCACGGTGGAATGGCCGTGTCTCCTCGAGCATGACATCGGTGACCTCCTCGATGACAGCGTCATCGACGAACTCGGGATGGTTGACGACGAACTCTGCGAAGTCGTGGAAGAGAGTCCCCTCGAGGAAATAATCCTTGTCAGGGTTGTCGACGAGCCGTCCGAAAAAGTAGTCTCGAGGGCAGTTGGCGTACGAATTGAGACTTGATTGGCTGAGTGCCGTCTCTGGCTCGATGTCGACGTCGATTGGCTCCTTGTTGAATCCCTCGTCCGTCGATCGGAACGTCCGCGAATACCGAATCGACTCTAAATCGCTGAAGCGTTCGAACTCGACATCAAGGAGGTCTTCAAAATACAGACATGGCGTTACGGGCGCCCCACCAGCGGTGTCTTGAACGAGATAGTACTGATCGACACCGCTCTGAAGAAGCGACTGGAACTGGTCGAGATTCCGGTCGAACTCTTCGTCACGATCGACCCACGGTCGCTGCGGTGATTTGTGCGTCCAACGCTCGTCAAGGCCGAGGTAGAAGACGACTGGTCGATCGACAAACGACGCCGATTTCGCATCGGCTAGCAGGACACCGTCGTTTTCCCGATCAATTGGGACGTCGTAGGTCTCGAGATAGAACGTGAGTCGGTCGATGGCATCTTCGGTGATCGGTTCGTTGAGGAGTCCAAGCTGTTCGAGTTCCGCTCGGAACGTCTCGAGCGTACACGAAGCGCGTTTCTCGTAGGTGTCTAGTGCGTCGCCGATGGTGAGTGTTGCTGCTCGATCGCAGAAATCATGAAGCCACTTGAGCTCGGGGTCATCGACCTCGAAGAGACGCTTTTCGTTGTGTTCGACGTCGATAGTCGTTCCAAGACGGGTTAGGAGCGGTTTCACGGTCCCGATACGAGTATCGGATCCCGAAATCGTACTCCGGAGAAGCTGGATGACGGCTCGATGGTCCTGATCGTCGGTAAACGATGGCCCACCGTAGTATGGGATCTCTGTGGCTTCGAACGCTGCCTCGATGAGCGGCGAATACTCGCTACTCGCATCGAGAACGACTGCAATATCTTCGGCGTTCTCTGGCGTGACCGTATCGAGGACGGCATCGACGATTGCTGCCGGCGAGTCAAAAATTCGAACGGGAGGCAACTCGAATCCGTCGTCGCAGAACCGGTCGACAGCGTCGTATTCCGTGGGGAGGATTGATCGCTCGAGATTCGTCAGCTGCCGTTCGCCGATGACGGCCACTGAATCGTACTCCTCGCGGTCGATCTGATACTCAGTGAGCGTTCGCGACGTCGTCTCGAGTGATTTGATGCAGTCGACGACAGTCCGTGTTTCCGGTGTATCGAACGCATCGTACTCGAGGATTGCATCGGGGCTGCCCTGATACTCCCAGCACTGGAGTACGTTCCCGATCGCATAGGCCGCCTGCTTCCAGTTGAGATCGGTTTGACTGATGACCTCGAGGAAGGCCAGCCTGTCTTCTGCTGTCTCTCGACGTCTAGCCGCGAGTCGGCGTGGTGTGATCGCGAACGGGCCGAAGTGGGGGTGCTCGAGGCGTCGATTGAGTGCACTTGCTAACGGGGCGTCGGGGACGATGACGAGATCGTATTCGGCTACCTCCTCGTATAGCCGATCGATCGGTTTCGACCGCTTGATTGACACGGTATACCGATTACAGTATTCGACAATAAGTCTGTATATCGGGCCAATCTAGCGATTCGGGGTCGGATACTGGTCTGAAGTGATGGTGATTTTACTGCACTCTATCTCACACGCCGTCTGTGACACTTGCTGAATAGGTTGAGTGAGTCGTGCGAGATACAGCGCCCTCTCTTTCAGCTAACTGGTTCATGATGGTGAATGACAAGATGGGTGTCTCAAAGCTCACCCCCTCCCCCCGTCATCGATGTGTAAATCAAGCCTCCTCTTGATTGCTTGTGTGCCCGAATGACATAACCCTGTCACTATTCTCTCCACACCCCACCATCGATGTGTAAGCCATGCGTCTCACACCCCGCCTTCGAAGTGTAAATATCATCCTATACCCTCCGTCATCGATGTAAAAACCGGCATCTTCTGGCGTTTTCCGTGATGCTTCTTGTCGATTTTTGATTCGCACCTCGAGTTCTCAGGTGAGTCGAACCGCTCGGGTCCCCTACCACCACGAACTGGATAAGCAGTTCTCGGTGGACTTCGTCAGCCCTGAGCTGGAGGACGTAGGCGAGCGCGTCATCCGGTACGAAGGGCACAAATCGGTCAATCTCTCCCAACTCCGCGTAAAACTCGAGCGGTAGAGAACAGAGACACCACCACCTCCGCTGTTAAGTGACGGCGTTGGGGAAGCCTATACAGCACCATGACTTCCGCTGTTGGAACTATTCAGTGATTCGAGTGGTGGAGAGAAGACCCCCACACCACCGCTTCCGCTGTTAGCAACGAGTTGTCGGGGGATACTAGGCGGGGAGACACACCATCGCTTCCGCTGTTTGTGTTGCTCAGTCGAGAGAGCGGCAGGTCAATCCTTGTTGCGACCTTTCTAGATACTAAAGGTAATTTTAACTATTCTACACAATAACCATAACTGCACGCTGTTATCACCGGATCCAAATCATCCCCTCGAAGAGGGAGTGATGCAGTTGTTTTCACTCCTAACAGCGGAAGTGGTGGTGTGGGGGATCACTCCAGGTAGGCCTCGAACGTCGACAACTACTTCGCCTACGTCCGGGCGTTCCTCTCGTGGTCCGTCCGAGAGCAACACCTCGAGTCAAATCCGGCGAACACGAACACCGCGATGAACCCGCTCCCAGAGGACGACGGGAAGCGCAAGCGTCAGTATTGGTCTCAAGAAGACCGCGAGACGTTGCTCGAGTACGTCACCACGCGTGTGGAGATGGCTCTCGAGAGAACCATCCGGACCGATGTGGAGACTGCCTTTCGTGATCGGGCTATCGTCGTAATGCTTGATGGCACGGGGGCGCGTGGTGTGGAACTGTTTGCCGACTCGAGTGTTCGGCGACCGATGTCGAGAAAGTGAGTGATGAGGTGCTGTGGTTCAAGTCCGGGATTCACGTCTACGATATTGTTGATCTTGCAGAGGAGTTTGCTCTCGAGACGGACGGACAAAAGTTCCATTCCGATTAACAGTGTGTGAGAAAGCTGAAATACGTTCACACGCTTCAGACACCGTGTTCACCGGGAGATTGAGCTCACACTTGGCAACCAAGAGACCAAAGATTCTGCTACTCTAGCGTGTTTGAGACACGGCCAATCGCTTCTTCAGCGCGATTTTGCTCGAGTTCGTGATCACACTTCGCTTGTTTCCACGCTACGAGTCCGTAGCCTATTCCGAGACTCCCTCGAGTCGATTTGGGGACTGACCCTCGAGTGGGTTAAGAGAGTATGTTGGCAGGTCTGGAGCTGGTGGCTTTGCTGGGCCGTTACTCATAGTTTCCCCACAGGATCCGACCACATCATTCTGTGGGATAACTCGAGTAGATATTCTGGCGTTAAATATCTAAAAATTTGAATTTCATTCCCTCTTTCTAATTTTCTGACTGTCAATAAAAGTAAGCAGCCAGATAACTATTTTCACCACACATTTAAGAAATACAGAAGATATTTACTCGGTCTCAATAGACCAACTCTCGGTAATCAAATGCAAAACATATTGCATAGAGTGAATTTATTCTCTCCAATACGACTTCACGGAAGTACTTCCAGAGATAGTGCCGTTTTCCCTGACCCGTGCCACGATTCTGATCGACATTACTTCAGGCGCATCTCTCCATGACGACGGTGAATCAAAGTACAGACGAGCGGAGTGACTCGAGTGCCCGCAGACAGCGAGTTCTGCGTAGTGGGGTTGCAGCCTTCGTTATGCTCTCGATCGTTGCCGTTGACCCTGTTCTTGCACAGGACAGTGTCGTCTGTGATGCGGAAGGGTTACCAGATATGATCTCTGGGTTCTTCCAAATCACGACCGCTCTCGGTATCATGGGATTGGTCGTAGTGTGGCAGGCTGATTCGCTTGTTGAGATGTTTACGATGAATATCGAACAGAAGAAGAGCCTCAAACAGCACAAGCGAACAGCGCTGAAGTCCGCGGTTATTCTCGTAATCCTTGGGCCGTTGTATACGGTTGCTGGCGCTGCGATGGGGCTTCCACTCGCGGAGTGTGTCAATCTCGTGCCGTGGTAATTTCAGAACACTTGCAGCGATAATCACAGTCCGTGCATCAGAAGACCCCTGTCGTGGTTGCCGTCGTCGTTCTTGCTGTCGCTACGCTTGCGTTCGCTAGTGTGGCTGTGAGTGCCGAAAATCCACCGCGACCAGGAACCGACGAGAGTGATTTGGACGTCAATGAGACGGCGACACTGTGGTCGAAGGCTCCGAACGAATGTCTCAGCGAGGCCGAGTACGCAGAGCGCTATGACGAATCGCGAACAGCCATGCAGGAACTCGGAGACTGCACGGATCTGACGTTCAAAGAGCCGCCAGACACGGCTGAGCGTTGGACAGCATACGATTACGAATCACTCGAGGGCGGTGACACAGAGACGTCGATCTATCCGTCACATGCCGAACTCACAGATTCTGTACTCATCGCCGATGCCCATGCAACGACGTTCGCGGTCCAGCCGTCGACGAGAACACATCTCGACGCCAACGAGACGGTTCATTACATCGCCCCAGAAGGCACGCTGCGAGGATTTGTCGATTATCGAGTCCGTCTCGATAGCAACTCGTCAGTCCAAAACCACGGTATCGACGAAGTTCGACTTCTGCATGATGATGACGTCATCGAGACCGTCGGAGGTACGCAGACACCCACCTTCGAGTATGCGTTCGACCACGGTGGGTCAGCAACGCTCACCCTCGAGGCGGATATCACTGCTCGAGTTGAGCAAGATCTCGGCAACGAGACAGAGTTGGTCACCGACCAAGTGATCGTCTCTCAGGATCTCGACATCGAAGTCTACGATCTGCAGGCGACGGTCTATCATGCATCGTATCCGAACGGCGACAGCGGAGTCGCGATCTACCAGGATCAACCGTGGCATGGCTACACGCTTTCGGATGATGGCGAAGCGAAGGTCCGTGGTGTGTGGCGATACTACACTGCTCGCGACACCGGCTGGGACGAACTCACGCACTCGACTCGAGCGAGTAGAGAGACGGTCACCTCTGATGCACTCCCAGTGTATGTGCATGCATACCCGTCCGAATTAGGTCCGCGGACAGAACCAATCCGAGATGGGCCGAATATCCTCGAGGTGTGGGGAACAGAGAGTTCCTCGCCCGAGTCGGCGATTCACGAGAACATCGATATCGAGGTGGTTTCTGAGGCCTATACGCGATCGGACGGACTTGCCCTTCGCTACGAGGACATCGAGCGGGATGCGGTCGCTGTTGATGGGATCGTTCGCGGTGTCTCCGCAGATATCGTCGAACCCGACGGTGGCTCAGAACGAGAGATCCGTGAGAGTGATCTCTCCGTTGAGATCATCAAATCGAATGCCACCGCTGTGACGCTCCAGGTCGAACTTCGTGACGCAGAGACGGGAACGCCGATCATGCTCGAGAATCCGTTTGATCTCCCACGATTCTCACTTATCGGCCACGAGTCACGCCAAGGCTACATCACGATTGGAGATCAGCAGGTCCGAACGGACATCACCGGCACTGCTGAAGTGACCGTCACTCAACCCGGAATCTACACTGCAGAGTATCACCCCGGCTCGTGGCGGTCACACAGCCCAGCATACCTTGGTGATACTGCTACAGAGACGTGGCATCCGTTGGCGACGCCGACAGGCTGGTTCACGCTCTTAGTCGACGTTGTTCGTTATGCACTCCCGTTTGCAGTCGCGCTGTACGCTGCCAAGCGAATTGGCACCTTTCTACAAATGAGAGATACGTTATGACAAATCAACAGAACACGATACACAGACGCACAGCTCTTGGAAGTATTCTTGCCGGGATTAGTACCGGACTTGCCGGCTGCACCAGTTCGGGCGATGGCAGTGACGACAGGTCAGCTGACAGTGCTGGAGATGTTATCCAGAGCGTCGATGTTGACGGACTCGAACTGGTGATCGAACTTGAGCGAGATGAGATTGATCAGCTGAACGTAATCGCCCCCTCTGGTGATCTGTTCTCACAGCAAACGATTGAATCGGGGGTGTCCCAGGTATCGATCGACGTTGGGACAGACTACTCTCCCGGAGAGTACGAAATTATTGGCCTCGCGGATGAGGAGTCAGTCGAGGCAGTACGAGTTTCGCTCGAACCGGACCTCAAGCTAACAGAGCTTCGACTGGGTCGAGACCATCCCGAGGAGATGTACGATGGAGCGAGTGACTCTCAGATCGATGCCGAAGCGATCCTTTCTGTGACGAACCAAGGAACCGGCCCGACTGCAGTTACCGCTCTTCGATTCGAAGGCGATGTCCCGTTTCCGACCCACGAAAGCTACGATGAGAACGATGAGAGTGGTATCTATGACCCAGAGAACGATTTCGGAGCGGACGCTGACTCGATAACAATCCCTGCTGGTGAAACAGTTCTGGTCTACAGTAATTCACGGCCCTTCTCACCAGCTGGTACACGCTCGAAGTGTAATTCAGTCGGTCGTAATGGGCAGTTCACTGTCCACCTTTTTGCAATCCACGATGCAGCGGACATCACTCTCGAGTACCTGATACACTACCTCAGTTCAGATTCGGAGGACTGCGTAATCGAAATTGAGGAGACTGCATGAAACTGGCATGGTCTCTCTCAGATATCGGGATTAAATGGTTCGAAGACGCGATTGACAAACTTATCGAATGGTTCCAAGAGGGACTGACAGATGGCTACAATGCGGTCACAGCCCAAGTTTTTGGGACGCCAACACCGGAAACTGACGGCGGATTCGTCTTCGGTGTTCCATCGAACACTCCCTGGGCAGAGATCCATAGTAGCCTCGTTGCTGGTGAGATGATGCTTGTCGCATTATTATTACTCGTAATGTGTGTCCAAGGGCGACACACCATTCGAATCTTCAATATCGGTAGTGCGTACGAGACTCGAAAGACGAAGCGAAGTGCTTGGACGGGCGCGTTTCTGATCGTAACTTGGTATTGGATCGCTGTTCTAGCTCTGTATCTGATTGATGGCTTCACAATTGCACTTATTCCAGACGTTTCGGTAGTCACGGACACGATGATTGATCTGCTTTCGTTGACGGTTTCTAACCCAGCTCTTGCGCTCTTTCTTACGGGGGTTGGTGCTGTCGCGATGTGGATCCTTCAGGCCCTCTTCTTCCTCCGGGAAATCATGTTGTACATCCTCATTTACGCGATGCCGATCGGCATCGCTCTGGCCTACGGAAACCTTCCTGTTGTCTCCCATATTGCCAGAACGGTCTGCATGAAGTTTGCACCACTTGCGATCATGCCGCTCCCAGTAGCACTGCTGTTCAAAGGCTACGAGCTGCTCTTCAGTGAGGGAACTGATTCCGCGCTCGTTCCAGATAGTTCGTTCCTGAGCTATCTTATCGCGGTCACACTGCCACTTCTCTCGATCATCATCGTCTGGAAGCTGTTCAAGTATGCCAGTCCGATGACGACGAAGATCATCGGGGCAACGACCAAAGGTGCTGTGACGGCTGGCGCAGCCGTTGGGGCCGGTGTTGTTGCAGGCCCTGCTGCCGCAGCCACGACTGCGGCGTGGGGGCCGAAAGCGGCTGCTGGCTATACGGCTGCGTCGAAGATGCGCCAAGGCGGTGGTTCATCCCAACAGTCTGGAAACTCGAGCAGCGGCAGCGGAGGACGAACCGACCACGATAACGTTGCGACAGACGCGTACGGCCAGGAAGGCGTCCCGGCGTACCGTCGCACCGAGAACGATCCGGGGTACTACTGAATGACGCAAGATCACGATGCAGCTGGCCGTCGAATCATGGACGAACTGGGTGAAGAGAGTCGGATTCCGATCTTGAATATCGAAGAAGGTGACGTGTATGTCCTTCTTGGGTTCCCGATCGGTGGCCTCCTCTTCGGTGGCCTCA
Organism: Natronorubrum sp. A-ect3; assembly: GCF_041821125.1. Classification (NCBI taxonomy): domain Archaea; kingdom Methanobacteriati; phylum Methanobacteriota; class Halobacteria; order Halobacteriales; family Natrialbaceae; genus Natronorubrum; species Natronorubrum sp. A-ect3. The sequence goes on from NZ_JBGUBB010000003.1 coordinate 322,174, forward strand.
CGGGCCTCGATGGTGCGATTCTGCCGTTCGTCCTCCTCGGTGTTGTCCTCGGCGGATCGATCGTCTACGCATCACCCAACCATCTCCCGGCGTCGACGTGGCTGGGGGACGTCTACCGCCACTACTGCAAGCGGCCTCAGTTCACCTACAGCACGGAGGCCACGACAGAGCCCACCGAAGCGAGTACCGAGGGCGGGCTCGTGAGCTATACGCCGTTCAAACCGGACGAGCGAACACAGGATCTCACGAACATCAGGCGAGCGTGGCCTGGTGCCGGTGCAATCGAGCGCTCAGATGGCGCGATGGAGGCCTACCTCGAGATCGATCCCGGGAACATGGACTTCGCGATGTCCGGCGACTGGGCACAGATCCAGCAACTCGGCGAGGAGTTCGCGAACAAGGAACTCGACTTCACACTCAAATTCCACGCAACAACTCGCTCGTTCCCGGTCGGGAAACTGATCGACAGGATCGACGGTCGACTCACCGATAGTGACGTCAAGCAGAATCCAATCTTCAAAGAACTACTCGAGGAGTATCGCGAGCAACGTCCGCGGGACCTCGAGGGGACCCAACAAGTACGGTATTTCATCGGCGTCGAAGTTGATCCCTTCGAGGTCTACGACCGGTATCAGGACGAACAATCACCTGCGGAAAAACTCACCTCGTTTCCGGTGGTTGGCTTCCTGTTCAACCCGTTCGTGACCCGTCGCAACGACATGACCGACGCGGAGATTCGAGCCGCGATGTTCGAGAAACTCGAGAACCGCTGCCACGGTCTCCAGACGGAGTTCATCCAGAAGGCAGCAGGCTGGTCAGCTCATCGACTGACGACGGTCGAACTCTTTGTCCTCTCGATGGACTTCTGGAACGGCGAGGAACACGAGTACGATGACGGTTCGGATGCAATCCGTGATCATCCAACGGTTGACCACCAACGGAGGGTCGATCAATGATCGATATGCTCCCGCTTTCGATTGGTGAGCAGGTCCAGGGGTTACTTCCTGACCCAGCAACTCAGTCCGGATTCGCCGTCTACATTGGGGTGACAGCGTTGGTCACGCTACTTGTAAAAATCGCATGGGACTACTGGCGAGCCGAAGATGTCGAAGAAGTCGAGTTGATCGATCTTCTCGAGGAGACAACCGTCGAAGACGGTCTCGAGGAGGGGGAATTCCTCGACGATATCGCTGAACAGCATCAACAGGCGATTGCGCCAGCGGCGATCGAGTGGGATACGCGTACCGCTCGAGTCGGTGATCAGTGGACCTCCACACTCTACATCGCGGATTATCCGGATTATCCGAAAGACGGGTATCTGACCGAACTCTTCGAGCTCACGGACGTCGAGTTCGATCTGACGGTCCATATCACACCAAAGAGCCAGCAGCAAGCTCGAGACGAACTCCAGCGGGTTGCCGACGATCTTCAGGCTGACGCTGACCTCGAGAGTACTGTTCGAGGGAGCTATCTTCAGGAGCGGGCCAACGAGGCGCTATCGACGTACAAGAGCGTCGAGAATGGAAGTCGGGTGTTCGAGCAAGGCATGTTCATCACGGTTCGAGCAGAGTCGCGTGACGAACTTCGTGACGCTGTCCGGACAGTTCGGAGCCGGCTTCGTGAACAACCCGCTGGACTCTCGCCGAAGACAGCCATCTGTAAGCAAGACCTCGCCATCCAGGCTGCAGCCCCGATCGGCCCCAACCCGTTCGGCCGGGAGGCCACAGCGCTTGGGGGTGCGGTCGGTGCGTTGCTCGCGTCGCCACACAACGCCACGATCCTCGAGGATGGCGGCGTCGAGTTCGGCGTGCACTGGAAGAACCAGAGCCCGGTCGTCATCGATCCGTTCGCTCGAGAGAACGGTTATGCGATGTTCACGATCGGCGACCCTGGTTCTGGGAAATCGTTCGGCTCGAAGCAGAACTTCATCCGCTCGATCGAACAAAGCGAGGATCGAATTGGGATCATCCTCGAGCCACTCAATAACTGGGCCGGCGTCGCTGAAGCCCTCGGTGGTGAGCGAATCACAATCGGCGGGGAGATGGGATTGAACCCACTCGAGATCAAGCCGACTCCCGAGCGCGTTCAGCGGGCGATGGGGAAGGACGCCAGCCCATATCGCGAAAAGCTCGATAGCGTGATGAGCTTCCTCTCGAACTATTTCGCACTTCGGGGGATCACACTTGGTGACCGCCGGACGACGTTGGAGACCGCGATCGAGCGTGCATATTCACGCAACGGAATCACCGACGATATCGCGACTCATCACAACGAGAGCCCGACGATGCGGGACGTCCTCGATATCCTCGAGGAGATGGTCGAGGCACCGACGGAGTACGTCGTACGGACGGACGAGGAAGCGACGAAGATCGGTGAAGACGCGACATGGCTCATCGATCAGCTTCGCCCGTTCGCAGAAGACGGCCGGTACGAAAACCTGGGTCGAGAGACAGAGTTCGACATCCGCGACGAGAAGGTAATCTATCTCGACCTCGCCCAGCAGGAAGGAAGTCTCGGTGGGAGCACGAGTCTCGTCATGCAGTTGCTGATCTCGCTGGTCTACGAGCGAGCGAAGGAGACGGACAAAGAGGTCGTCTTCGTCATCGACGAGGCTCGGTACATCATGCAGGACGCAGCGAGTCTCGAGTACCTCGAGATCGTCTTCCGACATCATCGTCACCACAACCTCTCGATCCGACTCGTGACCCAAACCGTCGACGAGTTCTTCCAGCATCCAGAGTCCGAGGCGATCATCGACCAGTGTGCGATCAAGCAGTTCCACCACCTAGACGGGATGGACCGCGAGTGGGCCAACGAGTTCGGCCTCAACTCGGCACAGATGCGCTTCGTCCAGGAGGCCGTTCCCGGCAACGACCGGACGGGCTATTCGGAGGCACTCGTCGGCGTCGATGGTGAGTGGCGGGGAATCGAAGTTCGAGCAATGGACGACGAGACGGCTGTGATCGACTTCGATCCGAAAGCCCAGTCTCAGGCAGAGTTGCCAGGCCGTTCAGCAGACACACCTACAGAGCTATCTATGAATACTGATCCAGCAACCTCACACCACGTCTCAACTCCACCACAGACCGATGGCGGTAAGCACGGAGGTGAGTCAGACCATGAGTAACAACGAATATCTAAAGGTGACGCCGACATCGGGGTCACTCCGCCGGTCGGATATTCCGGCCACCCTCGAGAGCCTTCATAAGCTGTCGAACCCAGCGGCAGAGAGTTTCTGGAGCCGGCTGAGTCCCAGAGTGGACACAGCTCCACCGACGTTCGAATTCCTTGCTGTCTCTGCAGGTCCTGATGCACCAGTAGAGTTCTACTATGGGGTCAACCAGGAAGAACACCTCAAAACACTTGAAAAGCGCCTCCAGTCGATTTACCCGACCACGTTCACCGTGGCGCGAACAGAACTCGATCTTGAGCCGATGCTCGGATTGCAGACGGAAGTCTCGAACGAAGATACCTCCGAACAAGCGGAGCAGGAGACTTCGGACGGCGCACGTTCGGCTGATCTGGCCGAGTCCAACTTGAAAGAGATTGATGAGAATGATGGAGGCGATGAACGGATAGAGCACACACCGTTTGGTGTCGAATGGCTCGGTAAAGCCGGACGCAAAACTGACTGGATGACGACGATCACGCCGTTTGTGATCGACGAGCCCGATGAAGAGTACGAGTCAGAGCGCCCACCACTGTCTGCCGTTGTCGAAGTACTCCATGAGATGACGGCGCCGACCGTCTATCAAATTCTCTGGCAACGCAAACCCGACTGGCGAGACGATGCTGAAATCCGCCAGTCAAATCTCAAAGAGGGGCGCGATACGTGGTCAGAAGAGTTCATTGGCTCATGGTTTGAGCCTGTAGACGCTGATCCTGCCGATCGGGAACTGTCTCGGGAGACAGAAGATCGGATTCAGCGGATCGACAGCAAACACCCGCGGCGAACGTTTACGGTCAATGCACGGGCGGTTGCGATGGCTCGACCGGATGAGACCGATATTCGGGCAGAACTCGACCAGTTGAAGGCTTCGTTGGATCCGCTTGATGGCCCGTTCTACGAACTCTTTGGTCGGCGCGTTCGAGAGAAAGGATTCCTCGATCGGCAGAAAGCCAAGCGAGCGCAGCGCCATCTCGAACGAGTTCTCACTGCCGAAATCGTCACTGGGGGCCGGAAAAAGCGGTTAGATCTTGTGTTCAATGCAGATGAACTCGCGAATTTGATCGTTGTTCCAAGCGGTGACGATTTGACGGTCGAGGGCTCTCGTGGAGCGCGTTCAGAACAGCGCAGTCGCAATCCACTGCCCCGACCGAATCCCGATTTAATGGCCCAGTTCCGTGAGGGGATGGCGATCGGGTATGCACTTGATGAAAATAGTACTATCCAACCAGATCCGATACGGATTCCGCCAAATCTCTTAACCAGACACTACGGCAGGTTTGCATCAACTGGGGCCGGAAAGTCGAAGGCCATCATCAATGATGCGCTGTCTCTCAGAGAGACGACAGGTGGACCGGTTATTATCGTCGATCCGAAAGGCGACGGGATGTGTGCGAACTATCTTCGCTGTCACTACGAACGGTTCAGCGGATTGGACAACACCTATCAGTTCTGCGTTCCCGAAACACTCCCTGCTTTCTCTTTCTTCGATATCCGTTCGACACTTGAAGCGGGGTGGAGGCGCGGGGATGCGATCCAAGACAAGGTCGATCACTTCCACGACATCATGCGGATGGTCATGGGTCGTAAAAAGTACGAACAGGCGTTCGTCGCCAACGAAATCCTCAGCTACCTCATCAAGGCGCTCTTCGATGAGGAATACGGTAGTGACGCCTTCGGCCTCGATGATCTCTTTGCGGCTGCGCTCCAGATGCAACGCGAGCGGACAGTCCCTCCTGTCGCTGCCGAGAATCAAAATGTCGAGGAGTCGCTTACGCGCCACTTCGAAAAAGATGATCGGCAATTCCAGGTGTCGATGGACGCCGTTGGGAATCGCCTCGACAAGCTCAGAGAGGACGCACACCTACGGCGTATCTTCAGTCACGTTCCGGAACAGGGCAATGGCGACGAATACGTCGACAACAGATTCGACTTCCACGAGTTCCTCGAGGAAGATGCCACAATCTTGTTCGACTTGGGTGATCTCCGGCCGGAGGCTCAGCGAGCAATTACCCTCCTCCTGTTGAGTAACCTCTGGGACGCGGTGCGGGTGCGTCGACGTGATGGGAAGACAGACTACGAGAATCTCACCAACCTGATCATCGAGGAGGCAGCCCCCGTCGCTTCAACGAAACTCGTTTCCGAGCAGCTGCTCCCCCAAGGTCGGTCGTTCGGCCTGAGCATGGGACTGGTGATGCAGTTTCCCGGACAGGTCAGGAATCGAAGCGAGCGTGCCTACGACGAGGTCCTCAACAACATCAAAACGAAGCTCATCGGGAACATCTCCATCGAACGTGACCTTGCTGAGTCGCTGGCCCACGAAGACCTGAGCCCGACTGACCTTCGAAATCGGATCAACACGCTCCCCAGCGGAGAGTGGATTGCGCAACTCCCGAGCCCGTCATTCGGGGAGACAGGTCCAGCCCCCTTCTCGGTGAAGCCGCTCCCGATAGCAGCCGGCCATCCAGAGAGCGACGAACCGCTCTCTGTCGAACAGGAGGACCACTTCGAGACCGTGGCCCTCCCTCGACTGTCGGAGCGAACACAGACCCAGTACGGGCTTACTGAAGCCCCAAGCAAATCAGAGGCAGCCGACAATGAAGGATGGGGAAGTGGACCGAACGATGAACGGTCGACTTTCACAGACTCGGCTAGCTCTGTGGACTCGACGCAGTCGTCGTTCATCGGACAAGCAACCAGTGGTTCAGCAGCCGGCGAAGACGGAGAGAAAGAAGCGGACACTACCACCTCACTGTTTGGAGATCCCGAGTCAACTGCGTTAGAAGTGCCAGCCGCTGAAGCGGAGGAGACAACTGTCGATGAGAACGGATCGTCGCCATTACAGTCGCCAGTACAGGCTGGTGGTGTAACCGTCCCGGATAACGAGCTTCGACGGCGCGGGCTCACTCATGACGACGTTAGATTCCTGACTCGAATCCTCGACGTCATGAATGGCGACTCATCAGACTACACACTCTTGGATTCGATGAGTGCGTTCAACAACGACTTTGACGACCTGGACGTGCAACGGCTCGTCGACCAAGACCTGCTCGAGGAAAGACGAGCGTGCGGTCGGAAGTACTACACCGTCCTTCCGGCAGGGCGTGAACTGCTCGGCCAGAAGCTCAAGGTCGGCCCTGGTCAGGGAGATATCGGCGAAAAGACGCCGCACAAGGTCGGTGTGAAACTGCTCGAACTGTGGTTAGACTCCCACGAAGACGTCGAACAGGTCGAATCTTACTACGAGTACAATAGGGGAACGATATTCGACGTTGCCGGTTTCGATGCTGACGGAGAACTCGTGTGGGTCGGTGAAGCCGAACTCGAGAGTAACAACAAACACGCGCCAGTCGACGACTACGATAAGCAGAGTGCGGTGGACGCAAACGCTGTCTGGGCGTTCAACAGACGCGAGACAGCCGTGGAGGTATTAGACTGTCTCGCAGAGGCCGATCGGATAGAACGTAGTGTGAGTGGCCGTACAGCCCGATCGTTCTCCGACATTCGAGAGGCCGTTGAATCGTTCGATGCAGCTGGGCTGACGACGATTCGGAGCTTCAACAAACTAGACCAGGAGTTCAATTCATGACGTGGCGCCAAGCAACTCGCGAAGAGATCTACAGGTACTACACCGAGGAGTTCCCCTCGTACTGTGACGAGCTCCCGTCGTTCATCACAGCGAAGGGGCCGAAACAGTACGCGCTTGCGTTTCGAGACCCCCACCCGGTCCGGAAAGATGGGGTCCCTGACAAGGACTTTATCCGACGAGATACGCGGCAGACGAACGTCTCAGGTGAGTGGACCACGGCGGCGTTCCACAACTTCGACGACGTCCTCGAGTTCATCCACCATCCAGCACGCAACGATCCACTCGGTCGGAGTGACTTCGCGCTCGCAGATCCCGACTTGCTCGACAAACCAGACCCATGTCCTGATGCGGTCTACTACGCCCTCGATCACTGGGAACGGCCATGGGTACTCCTCGTCGATATCGACGCGAAAACGATAGCTCGAGAGCGAGCAACGCAAGCAGTATCGGACGAGGATGTTTCGGGGGATGGTGAGGAACTGCTCGAGGCCGCGGGTATTCTCGAAGCAGACCCAGCAGGCTACCCGTATTGCTTCGAGGATATCGGACGGACCATCGAGTACGGCTTCGAGGTGCGAGAGATCTTCGAGGACGACTTCAACGCCAAGGAGACGATGGTGATGTACAGCGGCCAGGGCGTTCACGTCTATCTCCTCGATACTGATCTCGCTCATCGGTACGATGCCAAGAGTCGGGAAGTGCTGAACGACCTTCTGCAAGACACCTATGAGATACCTATCGACCCCGTGGTTACCGCCGACCGCCGTCGGGTCGCCCGGCTACCCTATTCATTGCATGCTGACGTCTGTAGTATCGTCACGCCGATCGAAAGCCCGAACTTCGACGTTCGGTCTGCAACACCGGAGGTGCTCCAGGAATGAGCCGGTCGACCCCTGTCAAGGACGAGCGTACCGCCTACCGCGTTGCGACGCTCCCGCTCGAATACGGCACGACGCGGATCAACCAGCTGTTCACGCGGGGCTACAATCGCTACATCGTCGATGGCGAAGAGCAACCAGAAGACCTGTTGAACGACCTCGAGCGGTTCGGGACGGCCGCATTCAAAGAAGACATCAGAGCCAATGCCGCAGAAGAGCCCTTCGTCGACGAACCGGGAACACTCGCCGTGCTCGCGACGTTGAGCGCGATCTGCGTCAAGGCACACCCGAAGTTCGAGCACGCTCCACCGCGAAAGGTGCAGGTCCTCTACGATATTCGCGAACTGTACGTCAACAATCTCGCCTCTCTCCTTCGAGAGTTCGGCGATGAGAATCTTCAACAGGATATCGCAGAGGTGCTGTACGCGAAAGCCCCTGGAGAGGATGGTCCACACCCCGGCCGTGTTTGTACAGGAATCAAAGAAATGCCCGAGTTCGGTGAGGGGTTGTACCTCGAAATCCCGATGGCTGCGGCGTCAAGGAACTGCCTCGTTCACGCCGACAAGGAGACAGGAGAGACCGGGGAACTGCTCACTCGCGTCAAGAACAACTGTCTCTACGTGCCAGCCGGTGATTTCGATACAAAGTATCGCGAGTACGCCAGACGCGCGTTCAAGAAGCTCCTGCGAGTCCAAGAGGAGAACTTCTCTGAAGACCAGCTCACGTGGCTGACGACAAATGAATCGGCCATCACAGAGCGCATCGACCGCTTCATCCAGACAGGACACCACGAACGAATCTGGCGAGACTGGGACCCCGGTGAGCGAACTATTCGTGTGCTTCAGGACGCAATTCGAGACGCTCCAGACGAAGTCGCCATGCTGGGAGCGTTCCACTCGGCGAAGGAGCTGTTTGAAGCAGTGGAGGCGTACGATCCGGAAGCGGACTGGAAACGGGATGTGTGTAATCGTATCTCGAGTCCCCGGAGCCTGGGGAATCTCCTTGCATCCCAGCGCGACCACCGGAGCCTCACTATCCGACAGCACGGAAATACGAACCACTATCGGATTCAGGAGTCTTCGCGTGGCGTCCAGCCGCTCACCGTCGAGTCAATCGAGGACCTGTTTGAGCTTCCCTGTATGGCGAACATGGCCGACCGCCTCCACGAGAAGAAACCTGTCCGGAAGGACCTGTACAACTTCGCCCGGATGGTAATGTGGCTGCCACAGTACCAGGATAGCGACCTCGAGACGACTGTCTCGGATCTCAAGGACGTCTTCTCGCGGTGGCCGTGGTACGACGAACAGGTCACCGACTACCAGATTCGCTATGAGTTCTCGAATACGATCGGTGGCGACACCCCGCTTCCAATGAACTGCGACAACGATGATATACAGCGCTACTGCATTGGGCAAGAACAGTGTCCATACTCCATCTGGGGAAGTCTCCCCTTCCCAGATGAGATGTACGACCAACTGAACGAGATGGGGGCTACCGGAGAGGAATTTTAGGGGCGTGCAAGATACGGGGCACGAATGTTGCACGAGGGAGAGCGCGATCAATGCAAAGGAGCGAACGCTCGGTACAGGAGAAAGAGACAAAACCGCTGACACTTATACGAAAATATGAAGTAGTGCTCCGACTGAGCAAAGTATCGCACTAATAGCAGCAATTTCAATACTCTGCCATTCTGTAAGTTCCGAGGACTCTTTTATAAAGAGAGCATATCCAGCCTGAGCAAGAATAGCAAGAGCACCGACAGCCATCAGTGAAGTTCCGAGACTGATTCCCTGCAAGAGAATCTCGCTAAATCCTACGAATCCAACACTAAGGCCAATAATTCCCATTAAGAGATGATAGAGAGTCCACTGGTTCATATGACTTCTATTTGAGACAAAGTATAAACACCTATTCAATATTTCTCTGTTAGGTTCGTACGTGTAGTGTGCGGATAGTTCGCTAATTTCGGTGTGAAAGAAATGGATCGTCGTGCTGCACTCATCCTCTGAATGTTGCAAGCCACTTCTGATGACCTTCAGAAAATTTGGCAGTGATACTGACATGTGAGTTCCCTGTACCGCCCTTTCCCAAGCCTATGCAAGTCATTATATTACACACTAACCAGGATATAGATCTCGTTTTCACTTGTACAATTCTCAATCATGTGGCATTTTCTAACCCTTGATTCTCATAGTACTATTACCATATTTTCTATATATTGGGTGAGAGAGACGAGTCGATGTGCTTAGGGTCCCGTCATGCTCTTTCCAGCCACTGTATTGCTCGATATCGGTAGATGAAGTGGATTCCCAGCAGTAACAGCATAGGTGCCGTCATTTGTGGTTATTTTGTAGTGACCGGTTTCAGTCTCGTTCTGATCTCTATTCTTTCGATTTTAAGAGTCTTACCGCCCCGTCGGGTACAATCCCTGGTTTAGACTCAAATCCAAATTTCGTCGAGCTCCTTAGTACGCTCTAAGAAGTGCCCGACGGGGCTATTAGTCGATCTGAGCCTGTTTTAGCCTGTTCTGCACCTCCAAAATCGTCCAAAGAAAGGCTAGGGTACGACGGTGCAAACGCCGCTGGCTCTCTCTAACCGATGGGCTATCAAACGATGAGAATCCGAACTCAAAATATCAGAATCCACTCATAGAATTGTGATGCGATTTGCGGCGGTGTTCGTTGGTTGTTTTCATCACAGAGTCACAACTCAAGACTAGCAAAATACTCAAACCGTTGGGGAAAACTGTTCAGTGAAAAAGAACTAGGAGACTCCTGTTGGAACCAGTGATGGCCGATGGATTGAGGAGGACCCGCGCCGCTGTGTGACACCTCGAGTGCCTCTCCTTCTCTACTACAATCATCTCGAGAACGGTTTGTTGGACTGGAAAACAGCGCCAGTCATCCACTGTAATAGAACGAGCGGTAGCGAGGGATGCTGGCTATTGTACCTATGATTGAGCAGACAATGTTACCGACAGAGATGTGCGTTCGCGAGCAGTGGATCTGCTGGCGAGAAGAGAACCGAAACGGTGACCCGACGAAGATTCCAGTTGATCCGGAGACCGGCGACTTTGCATCGTCGACGGATGACCGTACGTGGAGTGATCTCGAGACGGCTCTCGAGTATGCATCTACTGGTAGAGCAGATGGAATCGGATTCGTGTTCACGCGGACGGATCCACTCGTCGGCATCGACCTGGATAAGTGCCGAGATCCAGAGACTGGGAGACCAGATCCGGAAGCAAAGAGGATCGTCCAGCAACTCGAGTCCTATACGGAAGTCTCTCCATCTGGTACGGGCTATCACGTCATCATTCATGGCGACTTCCCCGGCGGGCGAAACCGGCGTGGCGGTGTCGAGATGTACGATCAGTCTCGCTTTTTCACTGTGACTGCAGACCACGTCGACGGGACACCGATGTCGATCAACGAACGCCAGGACGCCCTCAAGGCAGTTCACGAGGAGTTCGTCGCTGAAGACGATACCGACGACGGTATCGACGCTACTACTGGCGGTCGACGTGATGACTCGGGTCAGAACCAGACCCTCGGCCTCGAGGACGAGGAACTGCTCGAGAAAGCTCGCTCGGCGGGCAACGGGGAAAAATTCGACCGGCTGTGGCGGGGGAACACCAGTGGATACGACAGTCAGTCAGAAGCCGATATGGCACTGTGCTGTCTGCTGGCGTTCTGGACCGGTGGAAACCGGCTGCAGATGGATCGTCTGTTTCGACAGTCAGGGCTTATCCGAGGGAAATGGGACGACGTTCACCACGCCGATGGATCGACATACGGAGAGAAGACCCTCGAGCGCGCGATTGCTACGACAGATGACTTCTACGAGCCGACAACATCTACTGTGGAGACGTCAGTGGATGCTGCTGTTACTGACTCCGATACTGCTTCTACTCCCGAGGGTGGTACCGCGGAACCGGGCTCTGTAGGAGGAGATCAAGTGTACCTCGAGGAAAAGAACGGCCTTCTCGAGGCCCGTATCGACGAGTTGGAGCAGATCGTTGCAGATCAACGTGACCAAATCGAACAACTCACAGCAGAGCGTCAGCAGTTGCGATCGATCGTTGAACAGCAGGAGAGCGACCTCGAGGGTACCACTGAGTCACCTTCCGAGAAAGATGAGGGGCCATCATCACTCCGAACACGGATGCAGCGATTGTGGCGTCGAAGCTGATCTGCCAGGTAGTTACCCCACAAGTGAAATCGATAGTTGACTCGTGGGGTAACTCCAAAGGAGAACGTGGCTGTCATGGAATACCTCACAGATTCTCTTTGCATCCCGGTGAACGGTAAGTACAGATGTTCTAATTACCGGCCATAGAGCACGAAAGAGAGAAACAGAAACGTTGCTACAACACCGCCTGCGAAGCCGAGATAGACACCAAACGTTCCAAACACGCGGACAAAAATCATTGCAAAAATCGCACCCACGAGGATGGCACCAATAGTCATCAAAACCCCCGCCTGCCACTCCTCAAACTCGCTCCTTTTAGGCATGAATACGGACATGTCCATCTTGGTAATAAAGTTGTTCAGTTCGCATGTCCACTAATCGGCTATACCAGTACCCGGAGTATCGTACTAAATGAATTTCAATAGTAAAGAATGTCATTTCTTATGGAGATCGGATTCAGGAAGAATCGATTCGTAGAACGAGACGTGATACGTAAACGCCAGCGCCATCGTAATCGTCCCGAGAATTAGTGTAAGAATCCCCCCACTGATGAACATCGTTTCGGAGGCGATTACATACTGACCCGCTTCAGTGATCTCCAGTCCGCCAATGAAGAGTATTCCATACCCAGGGCCGTACCCGACAACAGATATGATGAAGAAAACGAACGTGTATCCCACCACGCTCAACAGATTGTTTCGAACGAGGTCGTAACTATGTTGAAGTGATGAGACGGCCTGTTCTCCATTTACAACTCCTACATCATAGAACTGGAACACCATGTAGACGAGTAAGTATGGAACGAAGAACACGAGAAGGAACAATAGCCCGAGTGCGATAAGCAGTACAAGAGCTGCTTCTTCGATCACCGAACCCAAGGCAACCGCTCCAAACAATCCGATCATCAGGGCGAACGAGATGATAAACGAAACAATCATGATTCCAATTATTACTATCCCAAATAAAACCGTCGCACCGAGCATACTAACGTAGTGCGTCTTGCCCCGTTTGAGGAACGTAGAGAGGGTCGTGCTCCCAGTCCGAGTTTCGACGACCATCCCGAGAAACCCAGCGATAAGGAACGGCCATATAGCCATCCAGGGAAGCCAAATTACGTTCCCAAGAACCGGGTCGATGAAACTCGGGAGGACCATTAATCCGCTAAGGGACGTTAACATAAACGCCCCGACGAACAGTATTGGGTTGCGTTTGAGCCGCCCGATAGCGGTTGACAGGGAACCAAGTACAGACATCTGATTTGTTAATTATATCAAACAGATAATCAATCTACGCATTTCACCTCAGTATTCGTTGATCAAGAGACGTACGTTGGAGAGAATTGTGGGCGTATTGAACCCCGTAGTTGTTCTGGCTATCGACGCTATGACTCAGTGAAACCCGTTGGATCAGTGTCAACTGGTTGCGGGTCTTCGGTCGTCGCGTCTGCATACGCAAGAGCGACAAGTGCGATTGCAAACACCTGGCCGATGCCGGTAAGCAAGTTGCTCACCAGAACCGAGAGAATCTCCGGGAGAATCACCCCAAACGCACTCCCAACGAATCCTAAACCAATGAACGTGCCCAGCAACAGCAACACAAGGCCAAGGGTTCCAGCAATATTGCTGCGAACTACCTGGAAGGAGGAAGCAAATGCTGAGATAAATGACTCGTCATCAATGACAATGGCTGCTGCAAAAAATACGAGGAATATTCCAACCAGAATCCCGGGGATGACCAGGAGAATCAGTCCAATCACGAACAGGATACCGAACGCAATCCACCCAACAAATAGATTGAGTGTCTTCCAGCCAATCCGTGGTGTCTGGATCCCTCCGAGTGAGTCCCGTCTATTTGTGAAGGTGTCAATGGCGACTACAACGATGACGATGGATAAGATGAACGCCAGCAATAAAACAAGAGCGGCTAAACCGGGACTCAATCCGACCGAAAGCGATAACTCGCCAATAACAGTATTGATTTCTTGCTCTGCTGCTTCAAGCTCTTGGAGGTCCTCAGCGGCGACCTGCTCTCTGAACTCGGGATCATTTAGGACTGCAAGAAACCCTTCGAGCATCGCACGAATGAGATCCTGAATGGCTGCGGTCTGGATAATTCCGATTACGGTTAGCACAACGACGAAGATCGCCCCAGCAGAGGTGGTTAATCGCTCAAACGCCTCAGTGATTGCGTCGCCCAGACTGAATTGCATGGTGAGAATAGCACTCTAGAATGTAATAAACGATCTGATACGTAGATGACATAGCAGCGAAAAATCTGGCCCTTGTCTCTGTTGGTGAATGCAGTATATTGTTCGACTGCGCCGAGCAATCTCCAACCCTCGCAGATTGAGCGTGCAACATTCGAACCCTGTATCTTGCAGAGGTTCAACGAGCTACCAAACTGTTGTCAGAAGCGGCTTGCAACATTCAGAGGATCTACGCAGCATGACGATCCTATTTGTTTCACGACGAAGCTAGTGAACAAACTGTTCTGTGGGGATACGGATTGGGTGTAACGGTACTACCACCCAATGAGTCCAAAGTCAATTATAACAGCAGCAAGGAGGACAAGTCCAACTCCACCGATCCGAATGGCATTTGCGAGCGATGTCCGCTCCGACGGAACTGATTCACCGATAGCAAGAACAATAAAAATAACTCCAAGAGTCTCCCAAGCTCCTGTTTCTCTAGTATACATTAAGAAGAAAGAAAGGCCCGCCGCAACTACGAGGATGGCATTATATGGCCATCCTTTTGGCTTCTCAAAGATGTTGGTAATCCATTTCGAGTCGGATACTGTTTTGGAGGTCATTATCTATGGTAGTTGTCATACAGTCTAAAAAGCTATGCAACACTCGCGCATTCCATCTTGCATACCAGTACGAATACTACTCTTATCTGGCAATTTCTTCGTCGATCAGTTCGCATACCTACTCATCGGCTAGTTCACCGAAGTATGGGTTGTAATTAATGTCCTGGGAAGCGTTCTATGACACCGTCAGTGAACAATTGCTCGAATAATTTCGCTGCTCACCAGAACGGTTTCTCATCCCCAAAGGGGTGAGGGGAATCATAGACTCTCCTCATTGACTATGAGTTCTGAACCACCAACACCGAAACCGGGAGTCGGCTACAAGACACCTCGAGAGATAACGACCACGTCACGGGAGACTCGCCAACACCTTTCTGTTCCAAACGACCGTAGCAGAGTCTCGATCGTCTCGTATGTGGAGTGGGTTCTCATCGAACTCACACATGAAAACCTCGCTGCCGAGTACCGGTCGTCACATCTCTGGGGCACCAGACGCACACAGTATACCGCAGAGAACCCTCGAGGAGAGGTCTTCTCAAAGCATCACTACGATGCTCGAGTTGGGTGGCATACCGAGACACTCGGTCGGGAGGAACTTCGAACAGAGCTCGTGAACAGGTTGGCACGGTCTCGTCCAGAGACATCAGATCCGGATCTCGATGCAACGTGTCGATGTGACCGTTTCGTGCTCAAACCGATCAGATAACTTCGCTAACAGCAGAGTTCGAATTGATATCCAAGAGTAGAAAAAACTCAAGAAGAGTCGGCAGTAGTCTGAAGTACATGGACTTCGAACAAACAGGTATGGATGATACGAATCGCATTCGTCCTGACGGTGGGATCGACGTCTTAGATCCACCACCGACGGACATCATGGACGAAGAGACGCTCGAGCCAGCGAGGCTTGCTCAGAACGCGCCCAGACTCGAAACAGTCGTTCAACTCCTCAATCAGCCGGCGTTGGCACGTGTATACGTCTACGTCTGCTACTGGGGCCCGGTTTCGCCGCCGGAGATCATGGACAACCTCGAGCTATCGAAATCGACGACCTACGAGTATATCGATCAGCTCGTCGACCTCGGTCTCGTTGATCGAGATGACTCGACACGTCCGCAGCAATTGACAGCAGACCCGATCATCATTGTCGAGCAGTACGTCCCCATTGTTATCACGCCGACGGTCTTGCACGCACTTGCGATGCAGGAAGTTGACGAGGATGTCGAGTACTTCATGGATCGCTACGGTGCTGGCAAACTCATCGCTGCGCTGCGAGGTGCAGGATTACACTTCGCAGGGAAGACGACCCAACGGATGGTCGCCACCGATATCGACGTTCGCGAGACCGAAGCAATGATGATCATCTACGCGCTCGAGCCAGCGCTGACTGTGGGCCGAACCCACGATCCGTTCTTCGAGCATCTGTTTCCGGATGTCCACGACCAAATGGACCTTCCTTCTCTTGACGAGGTAGATGGTTCCCCCGAAGAGTCAGATTCCCACGAGTGAGGACGTTGGATGAGTCGAGACAATCTACTCTCTTCCGAACAAGACGTCCTCGTCGACGCAAACGTCTTCTTTGCGATCGGTCCCCCCTCGAATCCGAAATACGCACGGTTTCGGAGTGCTGTCCGGAACGCTGGTGTTGTGTGCAAGCTCCCGCAGCGTGTTATTGGGGAGCTCGGCGGGTCGAAGACGGATCGCGTCCAGGCGGCTCTTGACGAAGGATGGGCCGAAATCATCGATGCACCATCGCCGACAGATGGGGATGCTGTTGCAGCAAGTGATATCGCCACGAGAACGATCGCGAACGAAACCGGCAAGCCTGAACACGAGGTCGAAAAAACAGATGCAATCCTCGCGGGACTGGCCATCCAGTACGTCAGAGACCGCTCGACAGCAGGCGTGGTCGTACTGACCGATGATAAGCCAGCTCGAAAAGGAATCGAAAATGCAGTCACCGCACAGGGCTATACTGATGTAATCTCCGTCTACGGTCTAGCAGATATCATTGGAGACGATTCCAGTGACTCAATGCGATTGATCTGAGTATCGCAACGACTCAGTTTCTCTCGGACAATTCCGTCGAGAGACGATTGAGGCGCTCCTGTGCAGACTCTTTGCGAGACTGTGTGACTTCAGGAAGGTATTCGGCTTCGCAGAGTTCGCCTGCTTCGACAGCAATCTCGAGAACTGCCCCTTCGTGCTGAGCCTCCGGTGGCAACGTCGTTACGTCGACGTCGAGTTGGTCGACGGTCTCGTCGTCCTCTTCGAGCAAGAGCACCGCTGTCTGTCCGTCGACGATCCGATCGAGCGTCGCAGTGTGGGTTTCGGTCATTAGCCTGCCAATGGCGCCGTAGGCACGTCAATCGGGTGGCTGAACGTCGCTTGAGTGTCGTCATCAGCTGACTTCTCCTTGAGGAGATCGCCAGCATCAGTCGAGAACTCGTGTTCCGTCTTGAGTTCGACATCGTTCCCGTCAGTCGTGAGGATGACGTCGCCGTGGACGGCGGTCCAGTACGTCTCGATATCCCGATCGGCGAAGTCCTCGAGAACCTCATCGTGTGGGTGGCCGTACTGGGAGTCGTACGCACTCGAGATAATCGCCACGTCCGGTGTCACCTGGTCCATGAACGGCGTTGTCGAGGACGTCGTCGAACCGTGATGGCCCGCCTGATACGCGTCTGCCTCGAGTCGATCACCGTGTTCGTCAACCATCCGCTCTTCAGCGTCGGCTTCCGCATCGCCAGTCGTGAGATAAGAGAATTCACCGAACTCGATGGAGAGTGTTACACTGTTGTAGTGAAGGTCTGATCCCGAGTCTCCTTCAGGCGGGTTGAGGACGTCGACACTTGCGTCGCCGAACTCGATGTGATCGCCGTCTTCGACGATCAGCAGTTCGACGTCGTGGTCTTCGATGGCGTCGAGATATCGCTCGTACGTCTGGCTTGTGGCCGCCACGCCGGAGTCGTAGGCTGTGCCGATGCCATCACGTTCGGTTTCGTAGTGTTCGATAATCGCATCGTGGCCGCCGATGTGGTCTGCATGTGCGTGTGTTGCGACGAGATGGTCGATTCGGTCGACGTCTTGGTCCTCGAGGTACTCGATCACGCCGGCTCCTGCTTGGGGCCAGTCACCGGAGTCGATCAGCATCGTCTCACCGGAGGGTTCGATCAAGAGCGTGGCATCAGCCTGGCCGACGTCGATGTGGTGGATCTCGAGGTCTCCGTCGACATCGGGACCATCACCTGAGTCGGGTTCATCGGCTTCGCTTTCGTCGGTCTCTTCTGGATCGGTTTCGTCCTCATCGGCTGTGGTAT
This sequence comes from Natronorubrum sp. A-ect3, assembly GCF_041821125.1. Taxonomy (NCBI): domain Archaea; kingdom Methanobacteriati; phylum Methanobacteriota; class Halobacteria; order Halobacteriales; family Natrialbaceae; genus Natronorubrum; species Natronorubrum sp. A-ect3. Next base: position 340,126 of record NZ_JBGUBB010000003.1, read on the forward strand.
CGTCTTCAGCACTATTCGAATCGATATCTTCGAGGTCATCATCTGTTTCTACTGTCGGCTCACCGTTATCCGTCCCAGTCCCATCAGCACAGCCCGCAAGAACGAGCATTGCTGCGACGAGGACTACCAAGAGAAGTCGCTTCACTACCTGTGTGATTCGGTTACCGACACATGATCGTTCGGTATTCCATGATAGCGTGTCATAGAATTGTTCACAACGATCAGTAGAGTTGCGGACTGAGCACTTACAGCCAGTCGTCTGGCAGCTCATCGGCGTGATTTCGCATCAGCTCAAGGAGTGGACGGATTTCATCGAACCTCGGCCCCTTCACCACTTCACCAGCGTCTCTATTCCAGCGAATGAACCCCGTCTCTTCCAATGAAGGGAGATGTACATGGTTGAAATCTATCTGAAGAGCCTCTAACGACTTTTCCCCCTCGTGAACGTCCTCTGGCACATCTACGTTATCCCGTTGTGGATTATGGTCGAGTAAGGCGATGAGCAGTCTACGACGGTGGATGTTCGATAATGCCTTGAAATACTCGTCCATAGTCTCTATTATTGAGGTACTTGCGTATATGTGCTATGTATCAACACATTTCATCCCTTTGGACTGATTATTTTTGAAGCCCGTGAGAAGCCTTCTATGACACTTTCTATTCCATGAGGCAAAGCAGAGATATAGACGTTGAAAACCCCTGACGCACTCGAGTCCCGCGACTCGCTGCGCGCCTCACTCCGTTTCGGTGCTTGCATCGTCGGGGTTCCCCGAGTGCGTCAGCCCCTTTCAATCCCACCCACGTGGACTACTCGCTGGCTGTCGAAGGTGGTTGTTCCCTCCTCAAAGACGGCACGTCCCGCTCGCCGCTTCCGCCCTCCACTCACTCTCGCTCTTCGGATACCAGTATTAAGCGCGCTTTCGGTCTTCGCTGCCGCTCAGACACGTAAACGGCTTAAAACTGGCTGCTCGATCCGGTTGAAGCGCCGCGCGTTACTGGTTGAATCGGTCATCGGCGCGTCTCGCTCGCGCCCTGACGGGCGCTTACGAAGGCGCGAGCGAGACGCATGTGATGGATGAGTTGGACAGCGAGAGAGCCAAGGCTGGAGAGTCGTGGTGTCGGGAAAGACGCCGAGTGAGCGCCTTTGGAAACAAATCCAATGTCTAGTAAGAAGTCAGTTAGTAAGGTCGTTTCGGTCGATGAACAAGCATACGAGCAGGAAGCGGGTCGAGCGGAGCACGAGGACGTCGTCGACGAGACTCCAGAGTTCCGGGCCACGGTGGAGATGGAGATTCAGGCGAAGGTGGATGCAAACCATCCAGACGGGATCGTCGACACGAGCAAAGATCGGATCTACGGCGTGACCCTGGCCCAGGAAGAGCGCATTCGGGCCAGAGAGGAAGAACTCGAGCGAATCAGTGTACAGGCAGCATTCGGACGACAGGAGGGACGAGCAGAACGAACGAGAGCGGTGGTTGAGCAGGCACGTCGTAGTCAGCGGCCGGTCACGGAAGTCGATCCTCGAGAGAAACTTGGACGAGCGACGTTGGGCCAGGTCAATCGGCAGGCACAGCGGTTGGCCGAAGACGTCAACGGTGGGTACACGCGAGCGGTCATCGCGAAGCGGATCGCCAGTCGGGTGCTCGAGGGTGAAGCGATGTTCGAGGCGGTGATGGATACGAAAGAAGAGATGCAGCATGAGGCAGGGACGATTGTGCCGATTGGAAGACTCGAGTCAATTAGGAGAGGCGAGGTCAGCGTGGAAGGGCGCGTGATCGAACTGTGGGTGCCCTCGAGTCCGAGTATCCAACAGGTTGGGTTGCTTGAAGACGAAACTGGTCGAACGAAGTTCACGATCTGGACGAAGAGCAGGCAGACGAAGGTGCGGGAAGGTGAACTGGTGCGGTTCAGGGCGGCGGCGAAGAACTGGTACAATGGACGATGCTCGATCGCGTTGACTCACTGGTCGGAAATCGTGTTCCCAGAACGCGGTCAGTGGTGGGAGTAGGCGACAACGGCTCTTTTTTGTTGATGCCCGATCACCCACTACCCGCCTCCCCACCCACCTCCACGTTCCGGGCAGTTCACGGCTGAAAGCCGTTTCACTGCCGGGCTTTCGCTGAGTCTGCCCGTTCTGGACGTTTGTCGGCTCCAGTACGCATCACCTAGTGTCTTCGACTCGACCGTGCTTCCAGCAGTAAGTTTATTGGCGCCGTGAGGCACGAGGCGCACTCAATAGTGTGCCACCATTGATTGACAATGACTGATCCGAATCCGATTGACGACACTACAGACGATTACAGACGATTCGAAGCCAGACTCGTTGCCCATGATCGGGATGCAACTCATGCCGTGACAGCGGATATCGGCGATACAGCCGCCCGAAAGCTCGCTACTGAACTCATCGATAACGGTGTGGTGACGCCGGTTCCTGGCAAGCGCGTGTTCGTCCACGAGCCAAGTGGAACTGCCTTTGACTCGAGCACTCAGCTTGCTGTTTTCCATCGAGGGTGGACAGCAGCCCGCAACGCTGACAAGGAGGGTGAGTAATGCAGCAGACACTCACTGGCTGTGCGTTCTGCGACGCCCTGCCCGACGCCGAGTCTGGCGAGGCGCATACGTGGGGTCAAGACGAGCGAGTCACCCACTCAATCTGTGTCGACTGCGCTATCCAGGCGGAGCCGGACCCTAACGAGTTCGATCACTGCACCTGTGACGGCTGTGGGCTCGTCGTCGACACGATCGCGGCACTCACGCAGTTCCGCGTTGAACTCGGCCATCTCGAGGGTTCGCTACAGCTGTGTGCGCGATGTAGTCCCGGTGGGCCAGCTACCTACTGGACGCGTGATCTCGAGGAGCACGTCGTGAAGACTGCGTAAGTACTAGATGCGAATGTGAGAACATGCTGGAGATTCCCGTTGAGCAAGAAAATACGTCGATAGTTCTGAACAGAGAACGACGTGACTCGCTGAACGAAGCAGAAATAATTCAGTGTGCGGTAGATATATAGCCGATTGTATCGTTAGTTGGATGTAGGTGAGTACTGATGGACTTAACTGATACTCCCGACGACATTCGTGATTCGACTGAGAATCCACCTGATTTTACCGAATGGGACTCTCCTGAAGAGGTCCTGAAAGGAGGCCCAACGCGAGAACGATTGCTCAGTGTTATTTTACAGCTACGGACCCCAACGAAAGTGTCCAGAATCGCAGAGCAAGCAGACTGCGATACGGAGACTGCAAGAGACTATCTTGAATGGTTCGGTTCAATGGGAATGACACGTAAGATTTCGGGACGACCTGTGAGATACGAACGCAACGAATCCTATCTCCAGTGGCGCAGAGTTGAGCAAATCCAAGACCAATACTCAGAGGCAGAGATCGTCAAAGAACTCAAAGAAACAATGAAACAACTCGAGGAGTATCGTGCCCAGTTCGATGCCGACAGTCCGGAAGACGTGTCTCTCATGGATAGCACCGAGGAAGCGTCGGTCGAAGAAGTGTGGGAAGCACTGAGTGAATGGAAAACGCTCAAACACCGTGCAGAGCTGTTAGATACAGCGCGTCAGAACGGCCATCCCTCGAGTGGCGGTGCCAAAGTCGATGCCTGAACGCCGGCCAGCTGACGACGATACTGTCCCAGAGGTCGGTGGCATCGATACCGACATTCTCGAACAAATTGGGCAGCATCTTGAACGAAGCAACCGCTTTGCAGAGACCATCTTTCAGCCGGAGTACGCACCAAGTTCAGTCGTCGCAGAATACGACATGGGGTACTTTCCAACTGCTATCGAGCGTGCGTATCTCCAGATCCGGTGGTACAAGACAGACGATTTTAACATCCACTACTCTGAACAATACGACGCTGGAGATCACTGGGAGTGTCGGTGGGACCGCCATCCGAACAATCACAATACCCGTTCACATTTTCACCCACCACCGGATGCAACAACTCCGGGGGAAGATGTTGAGTACGAGGAGGATTGGCGAGATGTGATTACGGACGTACTCGGTGATCTAGACGATCGAGTCGAAGCGTTTTGGGAGTGAAAATAAGCGGGACACATGTCGAAAGACGGGTCCCTTCAACCCCAACGCATTCGTTCACCGACAAGGGGTTTAAATAGTATTTAATCTCAGAGCCCGTATCTTGAAAATGATAGCAGTACTCGATATCGGTATGGAATGTCCTGCGTGTGGCGGACCCGTCACGATGGAAGTAGGGCCGAATCAGCCGCTTACAGCATCAGTGGCCGATGCACTGCTTGCTGCCGATGAAAACGAGGAAATCGTCGTCACCCGAAATTGCTGGGCGTGTGGATGGAATGAAGACCGGTCGGTATCCATTGACTCGATCGAGATCACCGAGGGAGAGGCCCACACTATCGAGCGAGCTACACTTCTCGACGACATCATGAGTGAGGCCACGGCGATAGATAATCTCGCAATGCTCGAAGATGCCCTCGCCGAAGTACGCCATCTGCGTCGTCTCGAGACTTCTGTATCTGGATCAGCTGACAATGCCGATGGTGAATAGGTGCTACTTATGACTGATAGCGACGCCCTCTACGACGTTCGTGAACGTACCGGAAATCCCGAACACGCATCGATTGACGAGGTAGTTGAGCTCGTGTTCGAGCGCGCCCAGAATCCTCGAGAGGATCACCAAGATGCTCATTTTGACGTGACGATGGCAACCGTCGTGGACAGATATGGGACAGAACCCGTCCGTACGGTTATCCGTCGCGTTCTCGTCGACCACTATCCGTTTCGTACCGCCACGTCTGATCTCGAGATGCGCAACATCGATGGCGTTCAAATCGGAACGACAGCTGGCTGGTTCCTTGGCGAGCTGAACGCGCAGCAAGGCGACTGAGACGCGTCTCGTGAAAGCCCGCGATCGCCGCTGCGTTTCGGTATCAAACCAATGATCGTCAAGCTAGTATCCCCTTCTTTGGGTGTATCAGGCCCAGCATCAGCTAGATGTTCCAGAATCCGCTCGTCAGCGCGAGATATCCAGTCAGCGTCAAAGCGTACACTCCACTCTGCTTTCGCCGACAGTATCCTATACGCGCTGAGTCAAGTATCGAGTCTACAGATGAGCAAGGCGAGTGCCTCGGGGCTGACCCCGAGGCGGTTCACTGCAAGGTAGGTTTCTGTGACCCACAATGGGTGAGGGGCAGTCAGAGTTACTCATTGCCCCTCGAGAACACCATGACCTTCAGAGAAGTTTACCAGACAGTATTCGACGAAGACGCCCAGTCCAACTCAAGCGCGAATCCGTGTCCCAAGTGCAACGGACGGGTTACCACCAACGTAGTCGAAACCGTGTGTGAAGACTGTGGAAACCTCCTAGAAACGCAACACAGCCAGGTGCAGAGACGAGTTGGTTACGCGTAGATAACATGCTATCATCCAAATTCACACAAGTATTGAAGCAAGACATTTACCGAAGAGACAACAATGCTTTTAACAATGCCAGAATGTGATGGCTGTGGCTCTCATGTCACTGAGAGCTACTACCGGGTTTTCGCTGTTGATGGGAAGCTGCCAGCGTGTATCCATTGTTCCACCAACCGTGACGCTCGAGAAGCAGGACTCCGCGACCAGTAGCTTCTAAGTAATTCTATTGCTAGCTCTTCTCTATCGAACTGGAACCTGCATCGAGACGCAAGATAACACGATCCACTATTCAATCAATGACTGATCGATATTCTGACTTTGAGGAGCTTCGCCCGACCGGTGAAGCGTCAGATGTTCCAGATGAGACACTTAGCGAGTGTAACGACGGTGAACCTGATCGACAGCGGGTTGCGACGGCGACGACTGGATATCCAGACACACCAGCGGAAACGGATACCGAGTGTCGGTCCTGTGGCGCACCGATCCCAGCTGACCAGACGAAATGTCTGTTCTGTCTCACCAACCATCTCGAGGACACTTCCTCCGAGACAGACACGACAGCACCAGAGTGGACACTCCTCGGCGTCGTCCACATGCTGGTCGAGTCGTCGACGTTCTACGGCGCTGTCGCGAAAGGCGGGGCCGCTGCGACGCTCCTTGCCTCGAGTGTGGCGGAATCAACCGTCAACGACTGCACGATCATCTATGATCTCGAGGACGAACCTGCAGCCCAATTGACCGATCAGTGGCCTGTACTACCCGCTGCAGTACGGATCTCGTCCGCTGATGGTGAGCAGCTTTTCGCAGCGGCCCATGATCGAACAGGGTGGACTGACCAATCAGCGGTGGATGGCAACTACGAACCAACAACGTATCTCTACGACGAAGGTGGGACTGGTATTCGCGACGAGCAACGACTTGCGACGCTGCTCGCCAACGCCGGCGATGATGCGTGGCTAGTTCCTGCAATTGCTCTCCAGCAGGCACCTCAAGAACGTGAACCTGAGAACCAAGACAGTACCATTCCAACCAAAGAACGCCTCGAGTGTCTCCAGTGCGGACGTACAACCGATCATCGATTCGGCGATCATGAATCGGTTCCCGACGAAACCTGGACCGGCCACGCAATCTGGGAGTGCCAGGTCTGCGGGGCGCCACGCTACGGGCCGAACCCAGAGTAAATTGCCACGCGTCATGTCTTAACCAACAGACGGCAATGGAGCCGCGTGGATGTTGGTTAATCGAAGCGGTCGTCCGTGCGATCGTGTTCTGTTTGTCTGCGCTGCGATCGGCTGAGTCGCAATCAATGGATCCACGCAACACACCAGATACAGACTGTATCATGCACTCACCCAACTCAACAATCTCGAGGGTGATCAGCTGACTGACGCAGACAGAGACGATCGAGACAGCAACGGCGCTCTTGGAAGAAGTGGGTCTTCTCACTCGACCAGAGCGTCGTGAACCTACTGATACCCACATTAATTACCCTCAAGGAGCGAACGGCGTCAGCCGTGAGCGAGTAGGGTAGTTCACCAGCCATTGTAGCCGGATCGTCCCGAGACAGTCATCGGTAACCCGGATGACTCGGTTGTCTCTGTTATGGAGTGGATATATTCACATAAATATACCACCAAAAGTGTTTGTATTACAAGGGGAAATACAAGTATTGCAGAATAACATGAGTGATGATATTGACGGATCGAAAGAATACGTAGACGAGTGTACTGAAAGCCGCGACACCAGCGGAGACAACGGACCGCCTTCTGACACTCGAGAGCAGTTCGCGTCCAATCGACGATCGATCCTGAAAAGTACCGGTATGCTGGGAGTGAGTAGCGTCGTTTTCGGCGGCACCGGGGCCGCAGTGACGGACACTGCCGAGACTGAACAGGCGGACGATATCGTTCTCACGAAACGGCCCGAGTTCCGTGCGGTAACTCGGCAGTTGCGACGGGAGGGGTATGCAAACCGGATCGAAAACGAGCCCGCCGGCTCGCTGGATATCGAGGAGGGAAGACTTCACCGCGTATCGGCGCGGTCTACCGCCGACGATCGCAACCTCGATCTCCGTGTGCTGGAAAGCGGCGATCGCTGGACCGTCACTGCGGCGGTGTTCGACGATGGCTTCAGTCCGGAGGCGATGGTCCTTAGCAATACGGCCGTCGAATCTGTGCTCGAGGAGGGGGCACTCTACTGGACCGCGTCACTCGATGCTGACCCGTCGAGGGTCGAACTCTCGGCAGAGGTGTTTCCGGACGACTATCCGAGAAATAGTCCGCCAAGTATTCCTGGCTACCGTCACGTCGCGACGGTTAATTCGGCGGACATCTGTATTTTCGCCGGAGCAACGTGTTTCGCGCTATTTCTGATCCCCGGAACCCAACTCGGTGGCGTCGTCTGTGGTGGTGTCGTCGGCGGCGGCTGTACATTGAAAAGCGCGATCGAACGATACACGTCGTGTCAAGGGTTTTACGACGTCCGGTTCTACCAACCGCGATGGTGGAACCCGCTCCGACAGCCGATTGCGCTTCCCGATTTGAGCACGTGCTAAATACGGGTTTCACCCACATTACCACATGAACATGGAACTATTGCTCCTAGTTGTGATCGTCATCGGCACAGCCGCTATTCTCATTACCGGTATTCGACAGGAAACCACTGTCCGATCGGTTTCGATGCTTCTGGCGATGTCCGGACTGCTCGCGTTCTTGTTCAGCGAATATCTCAGACGAACGACGGCCGCCGAGTCGTGGATCGACGTGGTGCTCCCGGTTGCGCTGTTGCTCATCATCGCGTCGGCGTTCCTCTGGTTTCTCGACCCCGATCTATCGGCTCTCGGGTTATACAACGACGACGAAACGAGAAAGTGAGCCGACCGGTGGTCGACGTCCGGTCCGAGCCGGCCACGTTTTTCGAGGCAGGCGAGAGACGTTCGGTCATCAGCGTTCGAGGACAGCTCCTCTGACGACCGCGTTATCCGATTTTAGATGGTCCGACGACCCCCCCACTCACTAAGAATGAACTTGTGGGCACGTTGGAGGAAGTCCTCAAGGAGTACGGCGTGATTAGCCGTGAGGAGGCTCAAGCCCTTATCAACAAGCGCATGGACGAACTACACAAGGCCGATGAGGCCCGCGTGGCCGACAACTCGGAGAAGTTTGGAGACGACTCCCGCCTCACTTCCCAAGACCTCCAACAAATCCTCCCCGACGACATTTGGGAGACCGTCCGCCAGTATTTGGCTACCGAAGGAGAGGACGTAGAGGCCTCTGAGGACATGGATGTGGAGCCTGAGGGAGACGTAGAGAAAGCGGTCTATGGTGCTATTGGTACCAGCGAGAAGCTGTTATTCACGGCGAAGGCATTCACGTTGATTCGATGCTACCAACCAGTCGAGCGGCTTGACGACCACTATCAATATTACTACCGATCCAGATCGCTCTACTCTCTTGAGAGATGCGTGCTCCAACAGTAATTTTGTGCGCCGGTGATGGGTGCCGGCGCACTGAGCAGAAACAGACGAACACTGACCAAGGCGTCGGCGAACTAAGGTGAGAAAATGCATATGATCATCTACGCACTGGTAGAGGCATCGACAGCAGAAGAGGCACTGTCAACCGGGAAGACAGTGTTCGATCGACTGGTTGGTGCAGAGCCGGATTCTTGTGCAGTGTTCGACTACTACGTCACCTTCGACGAAGAGGATACGACAGTGGCTGGAAAAGCACGGTGGGGTGACCTGCCGACGGCTGCGCCCATCACATCAGAGGAAGGCGAAGACCTCCTCGAGCGGGCCTGGGAGACCACCAAGAAAGAGTTCCAGCGCAATCTGAACCGAGTGAAGCAAGCACTCGAGGAACGCAGCGACGACGAAATCATGCGCGATGCGGGCCTTACCCGTCATGCCTTTAAACAGGTCGGTGCCTCCCGTGGTCCGTCGATCTGCTTGTACGATCAACATGCGACTGGCATTCGTCACCGTGGACACCTCGATCGACTCCTCGAGGAAAAGGGTGAGAACAAGACGTGCTGGATCGTGCCGGCAGACGTCCATTTCTGAGTAATCATGCCACGAATACCCAACTGGACGCGAGAGAGTCGAACACCCACGCTAGCATATCGAAACATCGAGACTGGAGCTCGAGCCGTTCTGCATCGTACCCCGGACTCCTACGCATACAAGTGGCGGGCAGCGATCCTCGTCGACGGCTATCCCATCTGGTCTCGAGGCTTCGAGACCAAAGACGCGACCAGCTTTCGGGATGTACTTCGGGACCGACCAGCCCCTGAACTCTCGTGTCCAGAGTGTTCAAACGACGATGTCATCGTCGGCCAGAAAGTTGCCACTGGTGCGAAGGTTAAGCGATGGTTCAACTGTCCTGACTGTGGCTACGAAGCGCCCTCGCAGATCGTCTACGGCGCAGAACGCTAGCAGAACAGATAGGGAATAGCAACGCAACTCACAGTTTCATATCATTTCTCTCGAGGAGTTGAGATATTGGAACTGATGAATACAAAGCGCGAATGCAGCACGAGCTGAAGCTCGATTTCAAAGAGTAGTGGTCGGTCAGTACAGGTAACATAGTGTCCACTGATGATCAGATATATTATCCGTCGGATATTACTTCATTACATCAATGACGGCTCAGTTCTCGTCGTACGGTTCGCTTCCGTCACGTCTCTTATTCATCGTAGCTGGGGCCGCTACAGGGTTGGTTATGTCCGTAGCGGGTATTGGCGGTCTTTGGGCTATCCCCGGTGCTATCGTCGGTCTGGTAGTGTTTGGTGAACTCTACTCATTTCTCACGGAGCGTCGTTCTCGTGAACAGTAGGCAGTTTTCAGTGAGCAGCTGATTCAGCACTGATCGATTGGAAGCAACGAACCACCTGTGCTGCATACACGCTCTAAGTCTTGCATGTCAATTTCAACACATTCGTGATCTTTCACACAGGGACGTATGAGAATCGACGCTAATTTCCATGAAAAAGAGAGGTGTTCGCACAGAACGGAGTTTACATCTGGAATATCTAATTCGATTAGTGAACACTCAAAAGAAAATAATCCTCTACTACCAGTCTCGAGGTGAAAACACACCTCAACCAGTAGATCTCGTATCGTCTTCGATCAACTGTTCGAAATCGACCACCTCATCGTACGCGTCTCTGTGAGCGAGTGCCGCTTCCCCCTTTGATGTAATTTCGTAGAGCCCGGACTGTTCCTTGGGTCCGATTTTGCGTACGAGACCGTAGTCTGCAAGCATCGGCAGCCGAGTGTTGATGTTCTTCCTACTCTTCTCCGTGTTCGCCTTAAGATTCGTCGCAACGTTTCGGCCCGTTTCCTCGAGTGCCTCGAGAATCAAGAAGTCTGTTGGTTGTCGGAGTTTCATTATGGCCGTCCACTGTCAATTAGGTGTAGATACTATTGTGAAATCATATTAATAACATGATTTACTGACAGTGATCAATGCCGTTGTTTTCTCGACTGACATAGCCTTCAAAAGACTTTTTGATTCCAAATCTGCGTGAAATATACAGCTACTACACATGCGAACTGAACGATTGATACATAGATAGTAAAAGACAATACGTTTGATTTCATACAATCACTTACAACGCGTGTCCGTAACTGAACAGTTAATTGAAGAAACTTTTTCGCTTTTATTGATTTTCGATGAGCCAGCGTTATTTCTCCTATTCCTCTTAAAAGGGGCAATAATTGGAAAAGTATTCCCAACATCTCTTTTTTTGCCAGGCTATCTTCTTGCTATCAAAGCGTCCTCAGAACAGGTTGTTATCGGTATTACCGTTGCTTCATTTGGATATGTTACGGGTCAGTTACTAATCTACTGGATATCAAGCAATTATGGAATTAGCGCCGTTGACTCTCTTCCTGCTGTCTCTGTTTCAAATGAGCAGGTAATACGGGCTGAAAACCTGTTTCAACGGTATAGCGGTATAGGGATCTTCGTTACGAATCTCGTTCCGTTTGTCGGGTCCTTCATCATGATTCCTGCCGGAATGACCTCATATTCAATTTTTCAGACGATTTTGTACGCGCTCTCATCAACAGTTCTGAATTATGTACTTATCGTTTTGATAGCTTTTGAGTCACTCGAATTTGTTGGTCTATTATGATTTTTACATTTGATTCACCTCATATCTGTACTTGCCGCAGAGAGTGACGTCTTCTCACTCACGACGGATCTCGAGAGCACCGGTACAGTTTGTTGTGCCTCAACAGGAGCAGAGGCACCATCCAATGAGTAACACTCCAGAGCAATCCAACGACTCGAGCGAGCTCTCACCAGCGCAGCGCCTTGAGCCACCGAATCCGCGACTCATCGACGCCAGTATCGAGACGATATACGATATGGATACGTTGCGGGCCTGCGTTGCCTACGAAAATCAGCACCAACAACGCGTCCCGATTCTCCGCCAACTCGAGGAGAGAGCCATCGAACTCCGCACACAGGACGATGACTGACCTGGCACGCTCGCTGACAAATTGCAGGACTCCAAGAGGGATTCAATGGTCGTCATTGTATCTCCGTCCCCGCACGGAAGCTTGTGAGGTCGTCAATACGGTCTTCGAGTGCTTCTATTTCCTGTTGCAGTTCCTCGGCTTCTGTTTCCTCACTGGCAGCAAGTCGATCCTTCAATCCTTGGAGGCGTGACTCCTTCACGTCATCGTCGACATCTGCCTTACGAACGTATTCGCTCTCATCGATCTCGTAGACATCGGACTCGGTGAGCGTCGTCACCTCGAGTGCTTCGTCGACTTTCTGCCGGTCAACGCTCATGACGCGTTCACGGTCGATCCCTTCCGCCTCGAGCATCGAGAGGACGTCCTCATCATCTTTGAGCGAGCGGTTGCGGCGACTCGTGCGCTGGACCGAGCCATACTGACCGGCGACAGGCCGGTCGTGATGGAGCCGGGAGAGAAGCACATCGGCGACCTCCTGTCGAAAGTCGTTAGCGTCACGCTGGACATCCGACAGCAGCGTATAGAGATTGACGAGCGTGGCCGTCTCCAACTCAGGCAGGTCAGTTACGTCGTGGCGCTCGAGTGCATCGATCAGCAGCAAACCATCCGAGTAGACATCGAGTCCCTCTGGTTCGGTGCGGTCGTCATCGGTGTCTGGTTCGTGTGCTGTGTCGGCCAGTTGGGTCGTCGTCGGCCCGTCTGTCGCGGCGATCACACCCGCGTCTTCGTCAATCTCGAACCGAGGATGGACACTCCACACCGCTGGATACGGGTCGGCATCTGGCGGGAGCCGGTCGAGATTGAACCCATCGTGGGCGGTCTGTATCTGATGGTAGAGTGTCTCGAACTGCTCACGTTGGAGCGGACGCTTCTCGTTGGACTCGTCAAACTGGATGATAACGCGGTGTTCCTGGACATCTGTGATATGGATGCGAGAGTGCGACAACGGTGTGATCAGTGTCGCGTCCGCCGGCAGCTCATCCAGATGCTCGAGAAGCGTGTGCCAACTGACGCTGAATGGCATACACGGAAGTTACGCGCCATCCCGACTAAACCTTGTTCTCGATGGACAGCAGAGAATTCCTCTATTGGTTTAATCCACTAACTTCGACGGTGAATGGGTCGGTAAGTAGATCTGCGAAAGGTAGTGACGAGTCAGTACTGGCTACGAGCTTATTATTAACTAAATGATAAACCAAGGAAATAAGTTCAGAAACATAAACACTCATTCAATGATAGAATGGCTTGGGGGAGAACAGAACGTTATCAGTATGCTTATTCCACTGATAGGTATTTGTATTCTCTTGGTCGTCTCAAAAATAACTGAGACCAATCGTGGTAGAAGATACTTCCTTTCGGCGTTTGTACTTTGGTTCAGTTTCCAAGTATTGGTTGGGCTTGAACAAGGAACACTTGTTTCATTTCCCCATCCAATTGGACTAATTAGTGCGATTTTGCTATTAATTGGGTTTATAGCCTTGATGTTCTACGCACTCTATGCCGTGTGGAAAGAACAAGATTCGTTTGCACACCTAGCGTAATATCTAAATTTTGATAAGGGCTTAACAGAGCCGTCGTGTTACATTTATCCTCTGTACTGACCGATCACCTCTTTACAGGCCGAGGCAGGCTTGATGCCACATTCGCGCCCTATATCCAGTAGCACATATAGGGAGAGTCGATTGTATCTTATTCAGGAGATGTCCAAAAGAGTTGATGAGACGATTTCCGATGAGCTTGGAGTCTCTCGAGAGTATCTTTCTCCAATCATCACGCACCTCTTCCTTGTTACATTGGTCTTTAGCTAAGCCCAGTAGTAATATTTAATCCTAAATTATGTACAGAAGTCATAGGGACGAGAAGAGTCATGGCTTGAACTCTGGTGTTGCCGATATCGATCGATACGTCTCCTCGAAAGCGCTATTTTCACCTCATAGCAGACTTGAGAGGGTTGAATCTGGACAGAAAACGATGCTGCTGAGTATTACTGCGGGTACTAACTAAAGACGGATGAGTCTCCGATTTGGCGATAGGAGGTTTCAATTCCCCAGCGGCGGCGTTCCGCCGCCGCGTACGCTCGGGCGGACCCAGGTGTAATCTCGAGGTTTGTAACGAACCACACGGATTCGTCCTCTTTTGAGCGATGAGGGACTGCAAAGACCGTTACGGGAACCGATGCGGTCGGTTCCCGCTTGCGCTGCATGAGATAGTCGTCGACGACCGTCTCAGCGTCGGCGCTGAGACGGCTTTCATCCCTTTACTCGGACGTGCACGGACGATATAGTCGACGTCGTGCTGCTCGAGTTCCGCAAGACGTGAACCTGGTAGAAACCTCTATCGAGGTAGACGTGTCTGATTGAGACGTACTCTTGTGCGGTTTCGAGAAGCGAGCGAACGGCTTCGCGCTTTTCGCGAAAGCCGTTCGCCTCCAGCGCCAGCACGTCGAGTGTAAATCGTGTTCCCGGTGTGACGATACAGATGGTCGCAAAACAGTACGTTCGATTGGTCCCCTGGTCGGGATAGGTAATCAGGACATAGTCAGTGTCTGCATCGCCGTAAAACCGCCACTCGTGGAGATCGATTGCAACATCGACACACTCGGGTAACAGCCGTCGTTTCCGGAGGATCTCGAAGAGGTCGTCGCTGACGCCATCGAACTGGCCGTCGATGGCGTCCGCCTCCATGTTCCGAAGGTGGTAGAGAAGCGACTTTGCGAGTCCGTTGCGAGCCGTCGACGTCACGTCGACGGGCTCGCCGTCATCGAGTTGGCACGTTTTCCCAGCTGTGTTGGCAAACTCCTGTTCGAAGGCGACACGAGAGAGGAGCTTCTCGAAGTCCTCTCTCGTATAGCTCCCACAGGATTTGATGCCAAAGTCGAGCGCTGGATACACGATGGTGGATGCGGCGCGACAGACCTGTTTTGCTTCGGTCGTTTCGACCATAGCAGCCCTACCAGCAACGGCACAAATTAGGTTCGGTGTCTACTGTTTAGGGCGGGGAGGATGTCAATGCTGGTCAACGGCTTAGTCGTCGACCGACGTACCTGGACGCCGATCCGAGATTGTCCCTGGTGTCGCCTTCTGTTCGGTTCGACCGCCGAGCGTCTCGAAATCGAAGTTATCGAATTGCTCGGGCGTGATCCCCTCCTCAGCGTACACGTACAGCGCAGTCTTCGCGATGCCCCAAATAGTTTGGCTGAGCAGATACGTGAACACCAACGCGAGAGCAACGAGGACGACAGCGAGTAGGATTCCTGGTCCAGGGAACACCGCAGCTACCGGGGCAGAGACGGCGATTGCTCCCAAGACGAAAACGATTCCGAGACCCACGACGATACCAGTGATCCCGAATCCGGCACCCAGCGTCTCGCCCCAAGTCTCCTTGAACGTCGTCCCACTCTTTTTGAACATTGACGTCGCTGTGACATCTTCAAAGACGAGGACAGGTACGATAAAGAAGGTCATGATCGACCAGCCGACGGCGAACAGTGATCGCATGATCGCAGCGACCGGATTGTCGGAGTCCTCGAGCATCCTGAAGACGATACTTACGGTCGCAGAGATCAGCGACCACACGATGATCGGCCCGAGTCGGTCGTTGATCGTATACATACTGTCGCGGATTCCAGGCTCGCGGCCGTGGAACGCCTCGTTGGCCGCATAGACCAGTGCGGCCGAGAAGTAGGTACTGAAAAACGTCGTGACGAAATAGAGTCCAAAGAGCACGACGTACTCGAGACCACCGCCGATGACGTCCGCAATCACCAGCGGGAGGAAAAAGAGTACGAGGAAGAAAACGCTGGAGATCCCCGCCAGCAGCGGAAACACCAACAGCTTCGGGTGGTCCCGGATCACGCCGGTGCTGTCTTTCGTCAGCGTCCAACCGGTCTTTATCCGGTCGAAGAAGCCGAATTTACCAGATTGAGAACTTGTTGCCATAGGTAGGAAACTCATCGAGACTACTTATTGATGACGGTGAAAGTTAGGTCTTCATGATTTTGTACACGGCGGAGACAATCTCGAGTTCGACCGTGAGACGGTGAGCGATCACGACCTCTACGAGTGGATCACTGGCGGGAAAGGCGAACTCCACCTCGACAAGGAGCGTCTCCGGGCGGGTTTCGGAGGCGATGACCTCGAGGAAGCGTTCGACGTGCTTTCGCGACCACAGGACGCGGTCGAAGAGCGCAACGAGGAACTCGACTGGCTCGAGGGCAGGGAAGCCCACGGCTACTACGTCGATATGTTCTTCGCTCAGCAGTACGCCCGATGGAACCGCGAGTTGATGAGCGAGGCCATCTGTGACGAACTGAACGTCCAACCGGCCGATTGGATCGAATCGATCCACAACTACATCGATTTTCGGGATTTGACGATTCGAAAGGGACAGTTCAGGTGTCTGTCTCCTCGAGAACCGATCTGACCGCTGTCTCCACCTCGTGGAATCCGTTCATATTGAGCGGATCAGTCGTCACGAACACCCCACGTTCGCCAGCGATGACCCGGGTGACGTATCCGTGCTCGAAAACTCGAATCGTGAACCCGTAATCGCCGAGTTCGGAGCCGCCGTAGGTCTGTTGGGAGGTGAACCCGAGTCGCTCGTTCGCGACGAACCGATCGAGGTCGGCGTCCTGTTTCAGATCGTCCCGGAGGTACAGCTGCTCATAGTCGTCGGCGGTGAAGTACGTGATACTGCGGAGTTCGTCGCCAATAGCGGTTCGACAAACGCTGACCAGTTCCGACGCGAGTTCTTCGATATTCTCGGGCATCGACATGCGTGGACGTACGACAAATAGGCATATATAAGCCGTCCCCCAAATCGGCCCCGGGCACGACAGAACTCCTACGGGGGCAGAAATTCGGCGGTTGCCGGGATCGTCCGCGTGAATTACCACGGGTCGGGTGACTCGTGGCTTCCTGTTTCAACGACGTTGTCAGACAGAGTCTGACAGCCTGTCGAGGTTCCCTCGACAAACGCGCTTTGCAGGCACGACACGGAACGACGAATCGTCGTTCACACTCGCACCCGTAGGGAGCGCGGTCTCCGCAGGCGCTCGAAAATCGTCTGCCGATTTTCGCAGCCCATCAGAATTGAAAGATTCTGAGGACGTTGATTTGGCCTTTCCCAGACCTACTACCGCATCCACATCGTACTCCACACCTAACTCCTCCAACCCGAGTTTCAAAACGTTGTACGAAGCGTTCTCATCCCGGTCAGCCTCGGATCCGCACGACGGACATGAAGGCTCACGAACCCAGAGTGGCTTATCGGATTCCACATCACATCAAGCACATCGCTTCGTCGTCCCCTCGGGAGGGACAGTCATGACGCGGCAACCGTTTTTGTCACCGTGGCGCTCGAACGTCTTGATGGCGTCACTCCACGCCATCGACGCGATGTTCCGCCCATTCGAGTCCTGTTCAAGCATCCCTCGAACGTTCAGTTTCTCCACGAACACCGCGTCGTACTGTGTCGTGTACGAACGAGCGAGTTTCTCGATGAAATCCTTGCGCTTGTTCGAGAGTACCACTTCCTTGAGACGAACTTCTTTGATGATTCCGTCTTCAGGAATGGGACGATGGTAGTCAACGTCCATCGTTCCGATTTTCGGAGTTCGAGTGTCGCGTGTTCGGTTCGGCCCGTGCTACTATCTGCGGATACCGCTCATATCTTCGAACACGATGCCCGGCCTCTTGTGTTGGACAGAGCGCCTATATGATCCGGTCTCGGAGCTGGTCGAGCTGCTTGGCGTTGTAGACCAGTTTCACCTCGTCGGTCGTCGGCGTAGCGATGCAGGTCAACCGCAGATTCATTTCGTCCACCTCCTCGTCAGAGAGGCTACGGTTGACCTCCATCTCAACCTCACCATCAACCAGTACCGCCGCACAGTTGATACAGCCACCACCTCGGCAGTAGAACGGCCAGTTGTAGCCTTCAGCCTCGGCCGCTTCGAGGATGTACTCTCCCTTTTCGACGGTCATCGTCCCGTAGGCCTCCGCCGACAGGTTGGCTTCAGCCGCCTTTTCAAAGAGGTCGTCGTCCTCGAGCGACCAGTCCTTGTCCTCCATGGCCTCGTGGTTGAGAAACTCGACGGTGGCGCCGACCGACTCCGGTTTCACGGAGACGACCGGAACCGGCGAGAACCGAACCGTGCGTTCGGTGACGCTCCCGAGCAGGTATCGCCTAAGGCCGCTGCGACCGTGCGTCCCCATCACGACGACATCGATCTCCGCTTCCGCTGTGTACCCGGCGATCGCCTCATGTGGCCGACCGCTCCGCGTGGCCGTGACGATGTCTACGCCGGCGGCTTCACCCTGATCGCGTACGTCGTCGATCGGCGACGACTCCGTTTCGCGTCCGCGCGAGGTGACGTGGAGTGCGTGGAGCGTCCCGCCGGCTTCAGTCACGAGGTCGATTGCGTGCTCCGTGGCGGCCTCGGCCCCCTCACTCCCGTCGGTCGGGACGAGGACGTTATCTATCTCGAAGTCGACCGCGGTGTCCTCGTGAACGGTCACGACAGGAATCGGTGACTCCTGAAGGGTCTGTTCGGCCACGCTGCCGATCAAGAACCGACTGATCCCCGTCCGGCCATGCGTCCCCATCACGATGGCGTTGATATCGTGCTCCTCGGCGTAGTCGAGAATCACCCGATGGATCGCCGTTTCCTCGTCGTCAATGATCTCAGTCTTCGGGGTGAGCCCGGCCTCGATCGCGGCCTCCTCGATATCTCCCACGGCACGTTCCGCTTGCTCTTTGTTGCTCGGCTCTCGAACGGAGACAACAGTCAGATCGGCGCCGAATAGTTCGGCCATTCGGACGGCAACAGTTCCGGCTCGCTCCGCCACTTCGCTTCCGTCCGTTGGGACGAGAATCTCGTTGTACATACACAGAACTACAGTCTCTGTACCACATCAAACCCACCCGTTTTTGCAGCCGAAAGATAGCCATCTACTTGTTTTTCCGTCAGCGTTGGCGTGGCACACTGCTTTTTGAATCAACGATAGCCGATCCAGGTTCGAGAGGGACGTGACTTCGTCGGGACAGGACGCGAACTCGATCGGGACTGACACGATGTTGTCTTCACCCGGGACGTATACGATAACGTCTGGACTGAACGTGCCCTCATTTCAGATACAAATTGGGAAGCCGGGCTCTGTTGAAACCCTTCAACAATGACAAGATATGCCTGCTGAATACACAGCGCGAATGTGGCACGTCATTTGACTCAATTTACGAAAAGTAGCGACCGGTCAATACAGGACAAGTAGTGGCCGTTTTAAGTTCAAAAGACACTCATATCGGTAATGGAAATAAACGGACAGATGGTCTCCCGCCGCACATACCTCACCTCGCTTGGCTTGGGATCGGCAATGGCAGTCTCTGGTTGTCTAAGCTACTTCTCATCAACGACACCGGTTGAATTTACAATCATTAACAACCGATATGAGGCTGAGAAAGTGGAATTGGAGGTGAGAAACGACAATGAGATGCTAATATTCGACCACACTCTTGAAGTGAATCCTGTTTCCCGAGGACGTGACGGTGAATCGTGGCGTCCAGAGCTAATTATTGCGGATACGTTCTACGTGAACGAGGAGTATCGGTTTTCTATTGAAGTTATTGATAGTGATTTTGGTAGGGAAATTAATTCAAAGACAGTTACAGCGGACTGCACCGCAGAAGACACAGAAGAGGAAGTTGGGGGTAGTTGGGGTGTTCGTCTACATTCTGGTGGCGGAGTAACAATATATGACAATGATATATGTTGACCGGGAAATTTCACGTGCAGCGGAGAGGCATTCAATACCTTCGTCTCGAAACAAACAACGTTGGCGTGCTAAACTCATCCTCTGTATTCAGCACAACCGTTGGAACTTATCATCAGTCAATGATTTCAACAGAGCCGGAAGCCGATTCGTTCGGCTCACCACGCAGTGAGTGCACGGAGACATCTCATTCTATCGACTTGATTCACAGACCAGCAAGGCGGATGCCACGGGGTCGTACGGAAATCGAAGATTTCCGTGATCAAGCGAATCTAAAAGGATTCGCCGACCTCGCGGGATCTTCGATCCCGCTTAGTGACGAGACGCTTCGCGTCTCGAACCACTTGACCCCGAGGCTGTTGACAAGTAGAACTATACTGGAGAGCAGCAAACATTATCGTTGTAACAGATATGTCGGTAAACACGAACAACGAACTCACTCACCATCTGGCGGTGGGCCTCGGTAGTGTTGTCTTCGCCGCGTTGCTGTGGGTAGCTGGGTATCACGTGCAGCGGGTTGTAGGAGCAGTTCCGTGGTTCCTTCTGATCCTCGTGCTGGTCATCGGGCCGACGGTGAGACTCTGGCCCGGAATCAGGCGCCGGTTCACCGGGAACTTTCCGGTGAACTGGCGGTCGGAACTGGGGATCTGGTTCGCTATCTGGAGTGTCGTTCACCTGCTTTTCGTGTTCCAGGCGAGAGACTGGGACGTCATCGGCTACCTGGCCGACATGAGCCCGTGGGCGTTCGGTTCGTTCGTAGCCGTGATCATCGCGGTTGCGCTCGCGGCCACCTCGAACAACAAAGCCTACGATTACATGGGCGGGAAGGCGTGGAAGTGGCATCAGACCGTCGGGACGTACGCAATCTTTTGGCTCCTCTCCGTCCACATCTACGACAGGGCCTACCTCCGACCTGAGTTTCCATCCGGAGACCCGATCCACTGGCTATACCTAATCACGCTCGTTCTCGTTGTCGTACTCCAGGTCGCCGCGTTCGTCAAGATCGTCACCGAATATCAGAAGACTGGCGAGTATCCACCGGACCTGTAGCCCTCGCTCAACACAGCCGCCTTGAGTCGATTTTGACCCCGCGTTCGAGCAGGCCGATCGTGTAGACACATGAGTGGAATCAAACCCGAACCGACGTTCAGTTACAGGTGATACACTGCATTGTCTGCTCATCCTCGGCGATGTCAACAGTCGTGACTTTATATCTCGTGTCAACACAAATTTATTACCCGGCTTGTGGGAACCGCCGTATGTCCAGCGGAGAATACGGCGTCGTGATGGACGACGAGGAGGTAGCGACGTTCCTCGAGGAACAGGGTATCGGGACGCTCTCGATGGGTGACGAACGCGGCGGCTACGGCATTCCGATGTCGTTCGGCTACGACCGGACCCGAGAGCGCTGTATCCTCCAACTCTCGTTCGGCGAGGACAGCGAGAAGGCAACCTACATCGGATCAGGAAACCAGGTCTCGCTCTCGACGTACGAGTGGAACGCTGTCGACGACTGGCGAAGCGTCGTCATCCGGGGAACGCTCCACGAGCTCTCATCGGTCGATGAGCCCTGGGCGCCGGGACTGTTCGCGGCCTACTCGAAGATCGCCTCGCGAGAGATCTTCCAGCAACCGCTCAAGGAACTCGAGTTCGAGTGGTACGAACTCCGGATCGACGACGTCTACGGACGAGCGACCAGCGACTGACCGTGTCTGTTGTGACTGTTTATACGCTGAGCAGGCGCAAAGCCTCGCCGTTCGCGGGCATGGCGTGAGCAAAGCTCTTGCTGTCGTCCGAAAGACGTCCGTCTTTTGGGATGACGAGACGGGTAACGTCTCGAGCCACAACCGAAACGTGTCGCTTTTTGAGGACGCGGAGACAACACGCGTACCGCTGAATCCTCACACCGTTGGAGACGTTCGGAACGTCCGCGCTCTCGACCGCCTACCGGAGTGCATGTCCGGCAAGGTTCTCGCACCGAGGTCGGCCATCCGATTCGAATGCAGACGAGATTCAACGACTACTGTTGAGGAGTGGTTTTTCCTTCGTCCCGTCGTGACCCCTACTGAGCGTGACCAAAGGGAACGTCCGATAATATATGGGGAGAATACAAATATGACTGAACCGCGTAGTCACCGGCAATGACCTCCGTCAGCGAGTCGATCCGGATCGATTCCCCAGTCGAAACGGTCTTTGAGTACCTCGACGATCCGTACAATCACGCCGAAGTCACCCCTAGCGTGACGAACGTCCAGAACGTCGAACGGCTCAACAACGGCGGCAAGCGGTTGGACTGCACATACACGATGGCGGGTGTCGGCTTGAACACGGAGCTCGAACAGACGGTTCATGAGCCGAACAGGCGGATGGTCTTTGATATGCACAGTGGCATCGACGGTAAACTGGAGCTTCGGTTTGCAGAGGTGAACGACGGCACTGAGGTGACATATACCGCCGAGTACGAGATCCCCGGCCGCGTTATGAGTAAGGTGGTCAAACCGTTCGCCGTCAAGTACAACGAACGGGAGCTCCGTACCGCCTTGGAGAACCTGAAACAGCGATTGGAACTCGAAGGTGAGAGCGAGGAGTAACCGAGGCGAACGGTAACGCCGGCGAATTGGTCCCAGCACTCCTCGAGGCAGCGTCCGCACTCGAGGTAGCTGTCGAGGTCGTGTCTCCTCGAAAATGGTCTCACGGCAGCGCCAAGGGCGTCTGTCAGTATCGCCTGGAGAAGCAGCCCCTTGTAGAAGTTCGTGATCGCGAAAACGAGGCTGATCTCGCCGTCACACTCGTTCACGAGTACGCGCACGCACTGCTGCACGGTGGCATCGATACCGAAGACGAACGGTCGAAACGCGAACTCGAGGCCGAAGCCATTGCCTACATCGTTGGTCGGTATTTCGGGCTGGACACGAGTGGGTCGGCGTTTTACCTCGCTGCGTGGGAGAGGGATGAGCCGGAGGCGATCCTCGATCGACTTGGGCGAATTAGTTCGACCGCCCAAGGGATCGTCGACGTCGCTGAGGAGATAGCCGAAACAACCTGATGAGAACCCGGATATTGAGATCATATATCTGTGCTTTAGAAAAGATATATTGGCAGTGTCCTCGAAGAAGGAATTATGACAAAACGACCAGACCCACCAAACGATCCGTCAAGACAGTGGGATTCGGATCGAACGACGTTCCAGCGTGTCTACGACATTCTCGTCGGCACTACCGATCCTGTTTCTGCACAACAGTTCGCAGAGTGGGCTCGCTGTTCTGAGACCGGTGCTCGTCAGGCACTCGAGCAACTTGTTGAGATGGGGATTGCAGAACGAACGGGAAACCGCCCCGCTCAGTATCAACGTAATCCATCGTACTTTCAGTGGAAGCGTGTCGAAACGCTTGCACGCGAGCACAGTGCAGGTGAGCTTCGCTCACGTTTGTCAGAACTCATTGACGCAGACCAGAACCTTCAGGAAACGTATGGGGTCCCAGATCCGGATGCTGTCGTCATCTCTGATGATCCTACCGAAGGTCACGAAGCGCTTCATGACCGATGGGACGACCTCACAAAATGGCGGACGATTCGTCAAGATATTATAATCTTGAAACGCGCCGTTCAGCGGGCCGAGTCGTCAAATAATGGTCGAGCCCAATCAAATACGTGACGGGGCGAGACGAAACGCCAAGCGGTCCCCTTGATGTTCCGACGCTTAAAGTACTCGCACAGCGTGCGGCAACGCATCCACTTGTTTCAACGTGGGAGTTCCGGCCTGATGCAATTTCTCCGCGTGTTCTCGAGCTACAGTTGGACAGAACACAGTATCCCTCGGAAGTGCGTGAGATTCGGATCGACATCCGGTGGTTTGTCGGAGGCGACTACACGGTTCACTATCTCGAGAGTCATGAAGATGAGACCTGGCAATGTCGATGGGATCGACACCCAAAACCAGAGGCACCTCGAGAGCATTTCCATCCGCCACCAGACGCGTCCGCAAATGCAGAGCAGTCCTCACTCAAGAGTGAACATCATTTGGATGTCCTCTTCGCCATGCTGGAGTGGATCGAAGATCGTGTCCAGACGTTACATGCCTAAGTGAACTATCCCGCCCTACTCGCTCCCTCCGGTCGCTCCTTGAGGACGGGGGCTTGTCACCCTCACCGACACCGATAAATGAATATTAACGAGTCAAGAAAAAAGATTTCACTGTCGGTGTCCGTCCGACTCACTCCTCAACAATCGGGGAAAGTGCATCCAGAATGATAGCTGCCTCTAAACGAAAACAGCGCGAGTTCCCCGCCCCACCGTGGGCGGGGGTGAAGCGCGTCACTCTGGCGCGTGTTCCGTCTCTTCGATATACCGTTCAACCACTTCCTCAGACACCGCTCCCGTCGTTCCCACGTAGTACCCGACCTTCCAGAATCCGCCACCCCAAAAATACGACTCCCGAATTTCGGGATACCGCTCCAGCAAGTGCTTACCTGAGTACGACTTGAATTGCCGAGCAATGTCTGCCGGACTGTGCTTTGGGTCTGTTTGCACGAACAAGTGTACGTGGTCGTCCGCAATCTCCAACGCCAGAATCTCGTGCCCAAAGTGATCAGCAGTCTCACCAAACAACTCCCGCACATCGTCCTCCACTACACCAAGAACCGGGTGGCGGTACTTGGGACACCACACGAAGTGATACTTGCAGGAACTAACCGAATGTGCGTGACTGCGGTACTCGTTCATCCCGAATCCTCACTTTTATGATCAATCGGAACAACCGTCAAAGTATGGGTGAGGAAGCCACGAAGACGATTCAGACGCGCCTTCACATAGCGTCTGGTGAGCGGTCGTGGCTTCACGACGCCCGACTCGCCTCACGCGAAATATTCAACCAAACCATCCGCCTCAAACAGCAAGGGTACAATCGCACCGAGATACAACGAGAGGTTGACCGCGACGACTTCTTGCGGAACAACAAGTGCGCGGTCGTCGGCAAAGCCCTCCAAACGTGGGACTCCTACCAATCGCTCAAAGAGTGGTGGGAGAATCAAGACGACCCTGACGGAGGGAAGCCGACGCCGCCGAGTACGGACAAACCAGGTGCGTACCCGCTCGTGATGGCACACACGGAAGGCTACCGCCTCACCGTGGACGACGACACCGATCGTGTCCAGTTCCGCATCAGCCCGAAGCCCTACAAGAAGGTGAAAGGACACCTACGCGGCGAGCCGGACGCGATGGACGAACTTCGAGACGCTATCACAGCGGATGAGGTGGATGTGGGGCAGGCCGAACTCCTGTACCGCGATGGCGTGTACTACCTACACGTTACGGTCACACGCGAGTTCGACGTGCCCGAACTCCACACCGCCGAGACTGTGGTCGGCGTAGACATCAACGAGCGTAACGTCGCTCTCACCGCCCTTGACCGCGACACGATGCGGACAAAGGGCACACTCGTCCTCGACTACGGACGAGTCAAACAGGAACGCCAACGCTACCACACTATCACCACACGCTGTCAGGAACACGGCAAGACGAGCATCCACCGGAAACTCGATGACAAAGAAGAACAATTCACAGAGTGGGTACTGCATCGGCTTTCCCGTGCTGTCGTGGAGTTTGCGGAGCAGTTCTCGAACCCGGTCATCGTGTTTGAGGATATGAGCGGTATCCGCGACGAAATCAAGTACGGGACGTATATGAACCGCCGGTTGCACAAACTACCGTTCCACAAGTTCGAAAAGTTCGTCTCGTACAAGGCGACGTGGCGAGAGATTCCCACGGACACGGTGGACGCCTATTACAACTCGAAGACGTGTTCGTGCTGTGGTGAGCGTGGAAGTCGGCAGGGACGGCGGTTCCGGTGTACGAACGACGAGTGTGACGTGGTGCAAGACCACGCTGACCGGAATGCGTCGGTGAACATCGCGTGGCGCGAGAAGGTGAAATTCGACGGTAATACGACGAATTACCGGACTCACAAAACCCAACCACAGGTTCGGTTGGTGCGTCTGTCCGGGTCGGGGCGCGTAAGCCGCCCAACCTCATCCCGCTCGCTTGCCGAGCAGGGAGTGCTAGCGCAGGGCTGAGGGAATTACAAAAGCCTCGGGCCACCGCGCCCGAGGCTGTTTACACCGTGGCGTTCGATGTACGTATCGATATCCTCATCCTTTTCTCGGCGTGCAATCGCCTCAATCAATGCTGGCGTGATCTGCCGCTGGACATCATCCTGTACCAGTTGGAGATCGATCTCATGGGCAGTATATCGTGCGGGCCGTCCCTCGTTCGACTGTTCAATGAATCCTGCAGACTCGAGGTCGTTAATATAGTCGTAGGCAGTCCGTTGTGGGATCTCAAGGGAATCGACAACGTCGTCGGTCGTAGTTTCCGCGTTGTGACGGATATAGGTATATATCCACGCTTTCCGGGCGTTCCTAAGGAGTTCAAATGCCTCACCTCCAGTATCGAGAGGCGTATTCCAATCTGCTTCTTTTGTGACATCTTAGTAGCGAATTGCACGCAGATCGCAATAAGCCCTTTCAGGAAAGACTGACAGAACGAAGCAAGATTGCATTGTCCGAATCGAGTCACCAATTCCAGCAGCAACCGCGACTAGACGAAAGCGCCTGAGTTGCTCTGTTCGGTTTGTGTGGTGCCACAGGGGTGGACACCATGACAGAACATCCGACGTTAGCAGAGTTCGCCACGAACGAAACGACTGACTCGAGGCCGGCCAATCAACCATCGACTGACGAGACCGTGACAATGACCGCTGACGAGCGAGTCGCAACGTATCTTATCGAAGATCAGATGGCGGATCTCACAGACGCGATCCGTGAAGCCGTCCAAAACGGCATCGACAGTCCGGGTTCATCCCGTGTGCTGGTCAGCATCTCCCCTGAGCGATCGATCATCCTTGACGATGGTGCTGGTGTCGATCTCGAGTCGACCGAAGGGCGACGTAACCTCTCAGTGCTGGGTGCGGGAAGCAAGCAACGGTCGGACGACGAGACGATCGGTGAGTGGGGCATCGGCAAGGGTGCGATCATCGCGAAGGGTGCAGTTCGCATCTGGAGTCACGACACTGCACTGTGTTTTGACTATCGCAATCGACGCGACTCAGGATCGTGGGCAGACGTCAGCGGTCGTGATGGCCAGCTTGTGGACGCTGAGCATCATCTCGAGGGGATGCTGGTCGAGATTGATCACTACGAAGACGAGGTTCCCGATCCAGACAGCTACCGCTGGCGGCGCTACGTTCGCGACCTTCGCAAGCGCTTCGCGTACGTGCAGTCCCGAACGGGCGTCTCGGTCGTGATCAATGGTGAGCCGGTCGATAGGGGCGACCCACTCGAAGCAGTGGCAGACTCACCACACCCGTCGCTTACTCGCGAAACTGAAGATGCGATTCTCGCACTCGAGTACACACCCCACGACGGGCTCGACATATATAGCAACGGACTGTATGTGACGACAAAGCGCGAGTACGGCATTGGTGGCGTAATCGTCTCGAAAGGGAATTTAACGTTGAATTTTGCGCGCAATGACATCCAGTCCGGCTGTGAGCGCTGGCAGCGGATCAACAACGCACTCGAGCAGGCACGTGACGATCTATATACGGACGTCTCGGACGACCGGCTGACTGCCGAGAGTCGGGAAGTAATGGCCGAAGCGATGGCATCCGAATCAGAATCGGATGATCAGTGGGCCGATCGCAAGCTGTTCCAGTTAGCAACGGAGTCCCGTATCAGTCTCGAGGAGATCCAGGCAGCACCGAAAATCGGGTGGGTCGACGGTCCCCAGAAAGGTGCGGACAAACTCGTCGAGCGTGGCTACGTTGTCCTCGATACAACTGATTCAGCGACGCAGCGGCTCCGTGATCTCGCCACCGATGAGAACATATCGATAGCGGTGCCGGAAACGTTCAACGTTGGCGAGCGAGCCGAATCAGAAGGTGTGTGGACGGGCTATCATCGGATTGAGGACGAATCACAGTTGAACGCTGACCAGCAGCGGTATCTTCGCTTCGCTCGAGTGCTGGCAGCGGAGCTTGGAATTGACCGAGATGTGTACTACGGCGAGGCGAGTGCCGATGCTTGGACCGATGGCAGGACGTACATCGTAATCACCGACTCGGCTGTGACAAGTCGTCAGCGTGCCGTCTGGATGCACGATCTGTATCTCGTGATGTTGCATGAGGCAGCCCACGAGACCTCGAGTCGGGATCGGCCCTCGCATGGGCATCACTTCGAGAGCACGTTTCGGTCGCTTGTTGAGGATCCAGGAAATCGGCGTTCGTTCGCGGAGCTTGTCCAGCAGGTCGTCGATGAGGGGTTCGAGTCCGTATTTGAAGCGTACGGGGTGGGATTCTAGCAGAACGTAGTCATCGCTTTTGGCCACGTTCGGTAATCGGGAGGTGAGATGTCGGACTGGATCGAGGAGAGTGCAGTGGCTCGAGATAGGCATAGTGCGTTGATCTGTCGATATACAGGGACAGCTCTTTGAAGAGTCGTTAACACTGCCCTTCTGGGGAGGTGACCCGAAGTTCGTCTTCAACTTCGTAGAAGTAGCCTCGCTCGAGGAGCCGTGTAAGCGCGTACTCGACGTCCCGTTGCTCGAGTGCTAACTCTGAATCAGAGAGCAGCACGTCGGCGGCATCGTCGTGCTCGATCACTCGAACAGCAGCTTTTCCATTGTCTAGCCGGTCTGCATGAGAGCACAGGAGGTCGTAGCACTTGAGAATCCACTCTGGAAGTGGTGGTCGTGGATCTGTGATGCCAGCCATTGCAGTTCTGTCTGGTCATTTCGGCAGTTATCCGCTTAACAGTATCCGTGATTCCGGTCTCAGTCCAGCATTTTTGATCTGCCAAAAATCTGGTTCGGCAACTACTGGTATTGGCGAACTCTTGCTCAAAAGCGATCCGAGAGAGGACTTTCTCGAAGTCCTCTCTCGTGTACTTTCCACACGACTTGATGTCAAAGTCGAGTTCTGGGTAGACAAGGGTTGATGCGGCACGACAGACTTGTTTTGCTTCGGTTGTCTTGACCATAGACAACCTCACCAGCAGTGTCGTGAATTAGGTTCGGCGTCTACTGTGAAACCTGCGGCCTCGAGAAAACCGACGGTGTGTATTCGCTCTCGAAGACAGGGAAAAATGCGCTCGAAGTGCCGTGGGACGAACTCGAGTGATTGTACATGTCGAACGACAGTCGACAGTTGAAACCCCACCATGTCGTGCGGTTTTTGGCCAGGTGTCGAGTGTCGAGCGCCCGCGGTAGCGATCACGTATAATATAATGACACGCGCCTACATTGGATTGGGATTGATAGAAGTTGTATGAGTTTTTATAGACAGCACCGGGAAGACTGTACTACGAATAGAAAGATCGACATCACGTACGCGTGGTTGTGCGCCGTCTCGAAGACGGCGACACTGCCAGCGTGAATCGCTTTGTTCTTCACACGCGTGTAGAGCGTGACATAGGCGTGGAAGGCAGTGGTTCCACGCTTTCTTCTGAATGATATAGGCCGTCTGTCTCGTCTTTGTCACCGTAGTAGAGTCGTAGGTGGAGGTCAGCCACGATCTCCACCTGCTCGAAAAGAATGTCGAGGACATCTTTCTGAAGCTGCGTGTTGCCGATTCGTTTGACCGACTCTACGTCGAACCTCTCTCAGAGGTGGTACAGAACCGGATTCTGGTGAGGTGAGTCTTCGCTCTTCTCGCAGAGTGTCGAGACTGAAGTCCCGTTGGCGGCAGACCGCCGCCGACAGCGACGACTTTCTGTTGATTCCGCTATGATTTTCTCGTTAGGATCGTTAGTGCAACCGCTCCGACTAAAACTTAGGCTTCAGAAGCAGTTAGCTGAGGATGCTTTATGAGGTACTGAGTTACCGTAAAATCCAACCGACGATGCTACTCAGCCAATCGCTCAACTGTCTCTGCGTATGCGAATGCGGCATCAACAATATCCGACCATTCGGTATATTCGGCTTCATTGTGTGTTTTGCCGTCGACACTAGGCGCAAATAGCATACCTGAATTAGTAATCTCTGAGAGATAATTGGCGTCGTGCCCCGCACCGCCGACTATGCTCTGATAAGAAATATCTGCTGCTTCTGCTCCCTCAATTGCAGTTGTTCGCACTTTTTCTGCGTATTCAGTGTGAGGAATCCGCCAAATTTCCTCAATTTCATATGTTGTCCCTTCACGACTGCACGCTGCTTCTACTTCTGTTTCGACCCGTTCTACGAGGTCTGCAACAACCTTGTCGTCGTAGCTTCGAACATCAACAGTAAACGTGACCTCAGATGGAATCACATTGATCGAATTGGGTTCCACTTCAAATTCTCCCACAGTCGTGACAACATCATCGGAAACACGGTTCGAGAGTCGCCGAACCGCCTGTACGACGTCTGTTGCTGCGACTAACGCATCACGTCGGGAATGCATTGGCGATGGGCCGGCGTGGTCTGCATCACCAGTAATTGTAACCTCGAGCCAAGACATTCCGTAAATTCCCTCAACAATACCAACTGCCCGATCACGTTCTTCAAGGACAGGCCCCTGTTCGATATGGAGTTCAAAATACGCGTGGATCGGCTCACGCGGTTTGCAAGGCGAATCCCCACGGTATCCGATTTCTTCGAGTGCCTCTTCGACAGTCGTTCCTTCAGAATCCGTCTGAGAGAGTGTCTCGTCAACATCAAACTCATCGGCGAACGTACCGCTACCCATTAGCGCAGGCTTGAACCGAGAACCCTCTTCGTTTGTCCAATTCACGATCTCGATCGGCCGCCGGTGGTCGATTCCCTCGTCTGCGAATGAACGGAGCGTTTCTAATGCAGTTAAAACACCAAGTTGGCCGTCGAATCTACCACCATAGGGCTGAGAATCAAGATGGGAACCGATCAGTACTGGCGCTGCATCCGGATCGGCCCCTTCTTGGCGTCCAAAAATATTTCCAACTTCGTCAATGCGGACTTCCAAGCCAAGCTCTTCAAGATCTTGAACAAATTGGTCCCGAACTTTTTTGTCGGTTTTCGATAAGCTAAGTCTGTGAAGCCCATTTTTGTCAGTACGGCCGATCTCTGAGTATGTTTCAAAAGTATTCTTGAGTCTATCTTTGTCAATTGAGACCATGCTTCCATATCTTCGATCATATAACTAAATCTTACGGTGTTTTTAACCTTATTTTGGCTACATAAATTTAGGTTGTTTTTGTTATTAGAACCTCTATTACGATTCTGCACCAAACCGAGGTCGCTGCGGACTGTTTCTCAAGCGGTCGCCTAGTCTATGAACTTTCGGATCTGGTGAATCGATAGACTGCGTCGAGTTGCAATATCTCGCTATCTTCTTGAGATCGACCAATTGGTTCGTCACCGACGGATTCTTCAAGATTACAGTCACGACCGTTTCAGCGTGACGCCTCGAGCAACATGATCTCTAAGGATAAGTCGCCACGTCTAGCGATTACTAGATCCGACTAAGAACATAATCTGCTGTCACATGCTGTAACTGTAGGTCAATTAGTCTGGACTCGTTTTGAAAACTCGTTGAAGATATTGATCAAATAGTTGATGTTCGAGGCAAAGGTCTGTTTATTGGTGTCGGATTTAGAGAAGAGGGTGATTCGGCAGTCAATCTTGTTGAAGAGGTCCAAATTAGATGTTTCCAAAAAGGCATGCTGGTTTGGTACGCTGGTTGAGAAGAATGTATTCAGATTAATGGCTCCACTGGTGATTACATATAAACAGACAGGGGTGGTACGGATGTAATTTGTGGACCGATCCAGAATTATATAAATTGAGCGAATCTCGAACAAGATATTCTTTAAATTGGAACGGTAAAATTCAAAATTGTTAGAGCGATAGTATGGTGTCTCATATTTGAGGACTCGACACCATAGACGCATATTATCTACCAACGAAAAGTTTTAATGACTGATACTGTGATGTTTAGGCGTAACAATGCAGTCAAAATTGACAGTTCACTGGGACGAAAAGATGCTTGATCATCGAGCCCCGCAAGGAGCTTTCAAACTGCCATCTACACCTATCGTAAAAATAAACGAAGAGCATCCTGACCAACCGTCGAGGGTTCAAAACATTCTTGCAATGATTCAGCACTCTTTCGATGATAGAACTACTATCGCCTCTCCCGATCCGGCTGAAAAATCGGATCTTGAGTTAGTGCATGAGTCAGAGTATATTGAATGGGTGAAAGAATTCTCGAGGAACGGTGGTGGCCGTATTGGTACCACAACTACTGGTATGAACGAGCACACGTTTGATTCTGCGTCTATGGCCGCAGGAGCAGCTATCTCTGCTGGGGCTAATGTTATTAGTTCTGATAGCAACTATCAATATGCGTTATGCCGGCCAAGCGGCCATCATGCACAATCAGATTGTGCAGACGGATTTTGTTTCTTTAACAATGTTGCGTTAGCAGCTGAAAAAGCAATTTTGGACGGCGCGGAGAAGGTTGTAATTATCGACTGGGATGTTCACCACGGTAATGGGACACAGGAGATCTTCTATGACCGTGATGATGTCCTATTCATCAGTATACATCATGATCACGGGTCTTGGGATTCAGAGAACCACCCACAGGAGGGGTCTCTCGAAGAGAACGGTGAAGATGAGGGAGAAGGTTACAATATAAATATTCCACTCTCACCCGGAATTGGAGACTCTGCCTACATTAAAATCTTCCAGGAAATCGTCCGTCCGATTATCAAAGAGTATCTTCCTGATGCCATTATTATTAGTGCTGGACAAGACGCCAGCATTATGGATCCGAATGCACGGAATCTAGTTACACGAGACGGGTTTAGGGAACTAGGAAAAATAACCGATGAAATCGCAGATGAATTTGCGAGTGGTAATTTAGCACTCGTTCAAGAAGGAGGTTATCAACCTTCTCACTTATCTTTTGCAACCCTTGGTGTGTTTGAGGGGTTGTTCGATGTTGAAATTGACCTAGAACATTACGGTACTGAAGACCCATTCGATTGGGTAGAACCAAGCTCAGCAGTAATCGATGAGGAACTTCCAGAAATAAAAGACGCACATAGCGCCTTCTGGCCGGTTTGAATTATTTAACATTCTCCCAGTAGATCATAGGTATATCTCATTCTGGGTGTTTGAGTTTCTGATGTTACTTTAATGACCAAAATCGCAGGTTCCCCGATTGAGAGTAGATCCCGCGGAAACGGGGGATCATAGGTTCATCGTCGTGCTGAACGATGACCTGCGGTTCGGACCATGCCGCCATGTACTCACCTCGGACAGCGGTTTCGAGATCCTGCCAAAACATTCGTTTTCCGATGTTCAACGCAATGTTCTTGTTTGCGTTGCCACCCAGACCATACTCAGTCGGGATCATATGCGCACGTCGTTTCACAGCCAGAGAACACGACGGCGAGGAGTCGCAACGCTGTCGCGTCAGCGGCAGACCGACGCCGACAGCTAAACTTTCCGTCGATTCGGTTACGATGTGCTCGTTAGAATCGTCAATGCAACCGCTTCGACACAGAACTCAGGCTTCAGAAACAGTTAGCCGAGGATGCTTTGTGAGGTACTGAGGCTGATCCGCTGTTTCGTTGATTACGAGAATACATCATGAGACCGCTTCTTGTGGTCGTTTTTGGAAATATGTGTTACACACCCCAACGTGTAAACCTTAGAACTTTACATAGAACGTATTTAGTAACAATACGGTTTACATTCCTTTTGAAGCCGCACTACATAGTGAAATATTTGTACTTCAGGGAAAGTTATATGAGTTTCCTCTGAGAAGACAAGTTTGTCATGTCTGGTAACAGTAAGCAAAGTCGCCGTGAGATGCTAAGGACTGCGGGTGGGATAACTGCAGTTGGTAGTACAATAGCAATTGCTGGGTGTACCTCACTTCTCCAAAGCGATGATGAGGGGAGTATTAGTGACGATGAATTAGATGAACTGCCAGAGGAAGAGATACTCTATCATCATATGTCCCCTGCAGACATTTGGGAAGACAATCACCGAGCAGCAACCACGTTCAAACGATTCATGGAAGATGCAACCAACCAACGTTTTACTGTTGATATTGCTCCCAACAATGAGCTGGCGGGAGCCGTAGAATCAGTCGAACAATGTATGGAGGGTGCGATCGAGATTGCGGCCGGTCCAACTGAAGGACACCTTGCTCCTTTCTTCCCAGATATTGATGTCCTTGGAGTTCCATACGCCTTCCCCAGTGTTGACGTTGGCAATTATGTAATGGAGAATGAATTTGGTGAACAATTGAAATCTATGTTGGCAGATGAGACCGGACTTTTAGCCCTTGGTCACCACGATAATGGTGGCTTCCGAGACTTTACAGCTAATGAGCCTTTACAATCCCCTGACGATTTTGAGGGACTAACAATTAGGAATCAAGATAGTGCAGCACATATGGAGATAACCCGTCAATTGGGTGCAAATCCCGAGGTAGTTGACTGGGCAGAGCTGTACGAAGCACTCGATACGGGTGTAGTTGATGGACAAGAAAACGCTCTACCAACCATGATGGCGGCATCTCTTGAAGAAGTTCAGGACTACTACATCAGGGACGGACACGTGTTTTCTATGAACTTTTTGCTTGCGAATGAAGATTGGTATAGTGGTCTACATCCAACTTACCAACGGCTAGTAAGTGAAGGCTTGGCAAGAGCGTCATTTGACTCACAGCGAGTGAATAGGACACACAGGGAATACGGCTTCGAATATATTCAGAATGAGCACGGTGTAGAGGTCTATACTCCGACAGAAGAAGAAATAGATGAATTCCGTGAAGCAACTCAGGAGCCCGTTATCGACCTTCTGGAGGACGAAATGGACAATCCTGGTTTAATTGATGAGTTGTTTGATGCTATTGAGACAGCTGAAGAAGAACTAGGAACCAGCCAGTACGTCTAAATACATTCGCCTTTTCCATCATGTCGATTAAATCAAAAGCGCAGTTGAGGGAGTACGAAAATCTGTTCAATAAATGGTTTGAAATTCTAGATTCAATATCTGAACTTATATGGAAAATCAGTCTCCTGCTGACAGCAGGAATGGTGGTTTTAATCACTTTGCAGGTGTTTACGCGCTATCTCATTGGCTGGACGCCTGTTTGGGGAAGCACCTTATCTACATATATTGCTATATGGGTGGCGTTGCTACTCATTGGACCCTTAGTTTGGCGAGATCAGCATCTTCAGGTTGAATTCATATTTAAACGGCTATCAGACAGTAGTAAAAGACGCATCCGGTCCATACAGCTACTGCTAATAGTTTTCATTGGTGTTGAATTGATAACATACGGTTTGGAATATGCTCTTAATCTCGGAACAGCGTCTGTTTCATCAACAATTGGAGTCCAGATGATTTGGTTTTACCTTTCAATTCCAGTTTCTGGCCTGTCCATAGTCGTGTTTTCACTATCAAAGCTGATACAAATAAACCTAAATCCAAATCAACTAGAAAGTGATCATCAGATGAGATATGGGAACGTAGAAATGGAAAACGAGGGACAACGATGACTGATGGGTTCATAGTTATAGGATTATTTGCTTTGCTGCTTATTCTTATATTCCTTAGACTGGAAATTGCTTTTGCAATAGGATTGATCTCAATTGTATGGTTAGCAATTTCAGGTCAATCTGGTACTATTGGTGTGACTAGGATATTCAGCGGTCTGGACCGCTTTGTCCTACTAGCTATACCGTTTTTCTTATTGGCGGGAGAGTTAATGAACAAGAGCGGTGTTACGAGTCGTCTAGTTGACGCTGCAAATTTCACTGTTGGACGTTTTCGAGGAGGGCTCGCACAGTCCAATGTTGGTGCTAGCCTGTTATTCTCTGGATTATCAGGCGCTGCAGTTGCTGATGTTGCTGCTCTGGGACGAATTTTTATCCCTTCAATGGCTGATAACGGTTATGACAGGGATTTCAGTGCTGCTGTGACAGCAGCCTCTTCGCTTGTTGGGCCTATTATTCCACCTAGTATCATCATTGTCGTCTATGGGGCAGTAACAGGCGTATCAATTGGTGCCTTGTTCACAGCCGCTCTCATACCAGGGGTACTCCTTGGGCTTGGATTAATGACTACTGTCGCTATCATAGCAAAAACCAGCGACCTTCCCAAGCATGAACCCGATGTGGATACTAGTGAACTTCCGAGCCTTCTCTTCCACACTATCGTTGCGCTATCCGTGCCGGCCGTCATTCTCATCGGAATTACACAAGGTTATATGACGCCGACAGAGGCAGCAGCCATCGCATCAGCTTATGCGTTCATACTTGGTACTGTTGTATATCGGTCGTTAAATCTCAGTAAAATAAAATCTGCCTTCTATGTAACTGTCGAGAGAACCACGCAGTTATACGCAATAATTGGATTTTCAGGGTTGATGATTTGGATTCTTGGTCGTGAAGGCGTGACTCGAGACTTAGCAGCATATGTTGCAGATCTCGGACTCGGTCCAATCTTGTTCCTGCTGCTCATCGCTGTCATTCTGCTATTTGTTGGAACATGGTTAGAGATTGGTGCTGCTACTATTCTCCTTGGACCAATTCTCGCAGATTTAGCTGCAGATGTAGGAATCCCAGATTTACAATTTGGTATCATATTCATACTAACGTTAAATTTTGGCCTTATAACGCCACCAGTTGGAATCTGTCTCTTTGCCGCATCGAGTGTTGGTGAGGTCCCTGTGTGGGATATCTCTAAGAAGATCTTACCATTCTTTGTTACTAACGCGGCGGTCCTATTGCTTATTATGTTTATCCCAGAGATGACGCTTGCATTACCAGAACGGTGGGGATATATTTAAATCGGCGTTTCCATATTCTAATAGAATCTGATTTGATAGTTCTCTGGTGAATCGCATACTGAGTCGTAGTGTCTTACTATCTTTGCGACCGACCAACCGGTTTGTCGCCCCTGAATTTCTCGAACGGGACTGGACAATCAATTCTCATAGCCACGGGGCAAAACGTCTGTCTGGCACCGGCAGACCGAAGAAGGCGTCGAGCGCCAGATTTAGTGACTCAAAAGAGAAGATGTAATTGACGAAGATGAATCGTTTAATTTTCGGATCGACTATACGTCTCACAACTACTCGCGGCACTCTTCGACCGACAGCCGACCGCCGATTAGTGTCCACAAGCAGAGCCACCTTGGTACCAGCTACGCTTGGAAGGAACTCCAAACGAGCATCAAAATCAACAGACGAGCGTTCGTAATCGTGTCGTCAACTATCTACCGACGAACAACCAGTTCCAGTACGTCCAGTACCCAATCGAGCGATCACAGGACCTCGTGAACATCGACACGATTATGACCGACGCTGAGTCTGTGACCGTCGATATTGCTCGGTAAATCACCCATCGCGGCTGTGACTTCATCTTTCGGAAAGACGCTACGGACTCGGTCAAAGTCACCATCGAGGAAGAGGTCGAGGGCAAAGCTGACTAGACGATGATCAGCAAAGGTCGCTTCGACGAGATCGGCACAACGCTGGTCGCCATGAAAAAGAACTTCAAGAGGATTCAGGGCTCGTCCGATGATAATGAAGATGGGGAAGACGAGGAGACCGAAGAGACAACGCTCTCGGACTTCACTGGTGACGAGGAAGAAGTCCAGACCGGCGAGCAGCAGCTGACGATCGGCAGGCTATCGACGAGTCACAGGAAGACGATAAGGAGATTGATTACTTCTGCATGATTACAAACAGGGAAATCCCAGGCATCGGGATCGACTCGAACGGGAACCCTGTTGGTCATTATCCCGAAGGAACCGCGTGGGGGAACGGTCGACACTATCGGGATCGCTGGGGCGTCGAGACCGCCTTCCGAGATCAAAAAGAGCGGTTCCAGATCAAGAAGCGGTCTCGAGACCTCGGCTTCCGCCGCTATCTCTGGGTGATGTCCACGCTGATCTACAACAGCTGGGTGATGCTCAACACCGCCGTTGCCGACCAGAGCCCCGATCGGGACGATGACAAGATTGTGGTCAGGCAGAACTCCTACCTATCTCGACCGCCGCGACCGTGGCAATCTCGACTCAACAGAGTACAGCGGCGTCGAGTGCATCAATGATGAGAATGGGTCGAGTATTCTCAAGGGGCTGACCGACGACGAGTTAGAAATCTAGGAGATAGGGTATCAGAGGGGGGTTCGGGCCGGGTTAGAGTTCGATTCGTAACCGAATAGCGACTGTTCGTTTCCGAAAACGTCGCACTCGAGCGAGTTCAGTGAGAAGTAGGCCGTAGTACTCGCTATTCGTCAGACTCAGCAAGCCACTGCAACGTATCGACGAGGACCTGATTCGCTGTCTCGACAGTCGTCCGCTGTGAGAGCGTGTTCGGGCCGCCGATCGGCCCCTCGAGTACACGCCAGACACCGCCGTCTTGGGCGGCGACGAGTCGGCGTTTGCGGTCGTGGTCGTCGATCGCAATCATATCGTCGTCAAAATCAAATTTGATATTGACCACGAGTTAGTATTCTTTCACATTAGACTTGAAGGTATCGGCAACGAACGGCTATTCGCTGTTTAGCGTGGCGACTCGAGCGGGTTCGGGAGTAGTTGCACTAATTCCCACCGACCTCTCGGATAAAGCACCAGGATAATGTTCATAAATGTTATTTTTAATGTCACACAGGTCTACTATCCTGAATATGCCAGCACCAGTCTCTGAAGACGAACTGCTCCAGGACATACGGCGCGTTCACCACAAATTAGGAAAAACGCCCTCTGAGAATGACTACGACGAACACGGAGACTATTCATCATCCGCTGTTAGGAGAGAATTCGGGAAGTATACTGCCGGGAGAGAAAAGGCGGGGCTTCCTGAAATTGACATGCGGGGTGGTCAGAACAAAATTCTGCGATCGGAGTTGGTTGATGCGTTGCACGAACTGGCCGACAACGTTGGTGGAACGCCGACCAGAGACCAAATGGAAGAGTACGGCAAATACTCAGAGGGGGCATACCGGAACGAATTTGACAGTTGGAACGCCGCATTGCGCGAATTAGGGTATGAGCCTAACAGGCCCACAGATCCAGAAACCGTCGAAGCATCCTGTCAGTATTGTGAATCAGAAGAGGAGCGGCTCGCCAGTAGTATTCAAAACCAAGACCGAGTGTTCTGCTCACCGGATTGTTTGAATGACTGGCGAAGCGAACATTTCTGTGGAGAGGACCATCCGCTTTACCATCGGGTAGAAGTTGAATGCGATGTGTGCGGGAAGATAAAGATTCGGCGACCCTCCATCGTCACCGATCGTGAGCACCACTTCTGCGACTCTGAGTGCTACAGTGAATGGTGCTCGTTCGAACGAACCGGTGAAAACCATCCTCGATGGAAAGGTGGCGGGGATGTATACTACGGACCGAACTGGCAGCGCCAACGTCGAAAGAGACTGCAAATCGACGGATTTCAGTGCCAACGCTGCAGCCTGACACGGGAAGAATCCCTCAACGACCTCAACCGAGGTCTCAGTGTACATCACAGGACGCCGGTGAGAAGTTTCTACGAGGAGAGTGAAAGACCAAATTGGGAATCCATGAATTCGGTCGACAATCTGGTTACGCTCTGTCTCGGTTGTCACCGGACGGTCGAATCATGGGGAATCCAACCACAAACCGTCAGCCAATCTCAGGGTTAAGAAGTGTTTGAGACTAAAGAGTTCGTTGCGAGCTGTGCGAGTTTCTCCCGTTCAGCCAGAGGCCCCAACCATTTCTCGGGCACGCATCACAACCGAACCGCTGTAGGTGGGTCTCAGAGCCAGTCGTTCTGCTCTGATTCGTCCTCTCGTAGTCGTTCAACTGGATGTTCCGTGTTGAGTCGGGCTGAAAATAGTCCTGAATACGTTCCTGAACTCCGTGCCAAATTGCGAATTGTAGTCCAACGCAGACTCAACGAACCAAGATCTGAATTCTGTGTAATCCTCTGCCTCGTACACTACACTAGCAGGTATCGTCGAGAGATCACCATGGCGGGCAAAGTATACACCGAAAGTCTCGATTTGAGGAAGTGGCTGGAAATCGGGCTCATCACGTATTCCCAGCTGATCGTATGTTCCACTTTCGAGGAATACGTTGTGTATGTCCGCTAAGACAAGGTAGCCAACGAGTTGCCGCCAATAGTCGGCCTTGAACGTTGCTCTCCCTGTCACCTTT
This sequence comes from Natronorubrum sp. A-ect3, assembly GCF_041821125.1. Taxonomy (NCBI): domain Archaea; kingdom Methanobacteriati; phylum Methanobacteriota; class Halobacteria; order Halobacteriales; family Natrialbaceae; genus Natronorubrum; species Natronorubrum sp. A-ect3. Next base: position 379,956 of record NZ_JBGUBB010000003.1, read on the forward strand.
ACGTCGACGAGCATGCCATCAAGAATTACATCAGCATCGGCTCCACTGACGAGAGAAGAGCCAAGTCCGAAGGCGGAATTCAGGTGAGCATTCTGACCATCGAGAGACTCTGTGGTCTCGAGAATTTCGAGAAGGCGAATGCAGTCAACGATATCTCCATCGTCGTATTTCCCAAGATCAGTTGGAGGTGCTCCGCCCCTATAGATCCCGTCGATACGAGCGAGATCGATAGCGGATTCGACCAACGGTCGTGTCACAGTCCCTGTGTCGACGTACTCGTCACGATTCCCTTTCGCGTCGTCTATGGTCTCTTCAATATCCGGTTTCAGCTCTGGACAGATTTCATCGGCTAGTTTTAGCGACGTCTCAGCAACCCACGGACGGGCTTGGAATTCATTGACCTTTCGGCGCATCCACCACCGAAGGAGGTAATCAAACGCCGTGCCGACGAGCATGTAATTCTTCGTCTGCCAGCTGGCCTTCACTGGCTCACTCGCTCGAGTTCCTTTATTTGGAAACTCTGCAGTTAGGCGATCCCGGACGTCCTCTTGCTTAATAAAGTCTGTGAGGCTCATATTGTATGACTGGTGTGCTGTCTCCCTTCTGGATCATGCACTACTCGAGGGCAACAGTCAGTTCTCGTGCTAGTCGTTTGCTGTCCATCGTGGCAAGTCCCACTTCGTCTTCGAAGTACGCCTCGAGAGTGCTTCTACTTTCGGCACGACAATCGCCATTGTCTGAGATGATTCCCAGCTTGCAAGACGATGCTATTGATCCGGAGCATAGAGACGGGATGGTCAAGTTTTGCGTTTACTAGATCCATCACTTGGACCCACGTATCCATCAACTTACAACGTTGGCGACCACAAACAATGCTTCAACCCCACAAGGGTTCGTCTGTAACGAGGCTGACTTATGAGTGACGACCAAGTCCTAAGCGAAGAACCACTGCTCGAGGGTCAGCTCGTTTTGATTGGCCGGCGACTCTTGCCAGCAGTCTCGACAGGCGACGCTCCGAGCAAATTTGGATTGAAAACCGACAGCAATGATGAATGACGAAGACGGCGATGATGTACACGAACTCCGTGAACAAATTCAGGCATTAGATTTGTGGCTACGCGGATGATCCTCCTAGAAGCGGCCCCGATCTATTCATTGATTCGTCGTATCCATCATATTATGAGCGATGATGGCAGCGGTGACAAGGGCTCGAGTGACTCGGGCGATAGTGGATCACCGATCTTTGGCGGTCAACGAGTCTCGAAAGGCAAGCGTCGGGCTCGCGATTCCGGTTCGAACAGTTCTGAGTAGACACGTCTGTTGGCTCGTTTCTAGTTCATTTCTCTCCAGTCTTTTTTAACGAAAAGAGCGCCTGCCACAATAGGTTGATCATGAACTTCCAGAGAAGGTAGCGACAGTCGTGTTTATTACAGGATTACTGACCGAGGTCAGGCCGATCTAATGGCTGAGTTGAATAAACAAGAACTCGAAAACTCCACAATCGTTCTTTCAAATTATTATGGGATAAAGTGACTATCCATTTATATCATAGAAAGTCATATTCTCTTTTGCAAGTGATTGATCAACTGATTCGATATCAGTCCTAAACTCCACTTCATCATATATCGTCGTAACTTGACACCCAGGGCTAACATCCAGCCTCATGCCATCCTCTGTCGATTTGACAGAAGCATCGGTTAGTCTAATCTCATTCCCGACCTCTAATCTATTTATCACATCCGATTTATTATCCCAAAAGACAACCTCAATGAAGCCTGATTCATCGCCAATAAGAATATTAGATGTCATTACATCGTTTCTAATATCTGTTGAAATTGATTGTTCTTCACCAATAGAAATGATCTCTCCAGCAACCGGAACGGCTGTGTAATCAGTTTCTAGGTATTCAATTAAAATTCGCTTCGAAAGTTCAGTATCAATATTTGTTTCCTCATCTATTTTAAAGTAATTCACTCTCATATTCCCTACCTGCTCACTAATATGAGTTTTACCACAAACTCTAACTGTTGTTCCGATATCCACGTCTTCTAAGAACTTCTCCCCGGTCCAATCATGCAACATCAAATCAATAGAACCGCTTTCATCCTCTATCTCAGCACTGACCCAATTATCCCACTCATCGGATGGAGAACTCGATGATTTGTACTCAACAACCTCTCCGCAGACCACCAAGAGGTCGTTCCTTTTACGAGCAGACTTAATTGGTGTTGCTTGATCATTGGCTATCATCATTTCCATTGACTTATAATTCTCAGCCACTATCGGTCTATTGGATAAAACATCTTCTTCATCATATTTTCCTTCTGAATCCTTCTTTAGCATATCTGAAACTGATTTGTCTTTCACTTCATTAATAAAGGCATCAAATGGGATATCAAAACCAGATTTGTTATATAACTGAATTTCATTGGCAGCCATTCTTGCAGTATCTTCGTTATACCCCATCCCAGCAGCCAAACCCAGTTTTTCACCTACAATATCTTCAAATAAATCTTCTCCAATATCTAAACTGTACTCATTGTAAACTTTAGAAATATCTGAAATTTCATCCATAATATAGTCTGTGCAGGGATAACGTATTAATATACTGGCCAAAGCTACAGAGATGATGTCCAATGCTCCTGTGTAGTTACTGCAGTCGTCGAGGCTGGCAAGGTCGCTTCTGAGGGCGTTGACCGTCAGTCCGTGACAGAGATGGTTCACAAACTGCAAGACTACCATCTCGATCCACTCGCCGAACTCGGCGTTATCAAACGCGATCGCGACACGGTGACTGCAGGTCCGTCATTCGATGCCGTGCTGCCGATGCTAGTGTCCGGCGAGCAGTTCAAATCCACCTAATACACCTCTTCCTCGAGTTATCGAGCAAAAAGGAGACAAAGAGTCAGTTCCCGTGCTGAGTCAAACAGTATGGGAGACCGACAACCTCGACAGCTTCGACGTCGGGCGCCTTTACAACCGCCTGCCCCTTGCCGAAGTTCGGGAGGTCCTTCTTGAACTCGTTTGGAATAGAGGGAACGTCGTCAACGACCTCTGCCTTGAGTCCGAGGAAGATATTGGTGTTAATTTGCTTGATGACGTCGTCATCAATGTCATCTGGGTTCTGCGTGATGAGACAGAGCCCAAGCTTGTACTTCCGGCCCTGCTTGACCGCAACTCGTGCACGACGGAGGATGTACTTCTCGCGGAGGCTGTCGGCACTCGCAAAGTAGTTATGCGCCTCGTCGACAGCGACGAGCATCGGCGTGTTTCGGACCGCTCCGTCGACCTGATAGTCGTCTATCTTGTTCTCAATAATGTACGAGAGGAGCGACAGAACGGTCAGGCTGTCTTTCCCGCTGTTGAGGTGGCTCGTTGGGATGATGGTGACCTGCCCCTCTCGGAACACCTCGTCAGAGATCTCGGGCAAGAAGTCGGTCCCTTGATCAAACACTGCGCGGAACGTGTCGCGGTCGACACGGCGGTTGATCGCGCTCCACGTCCCACCGCCGATATCGTTCTCGGCGCGAAGTCGGCTTTCTTCATTATCGTTTTCGTCAAGGAACGCGAGGAAATCCACGTACGTCGGCCGGGCAATGTCGCGTGAAGGATACCCTCCCTGCTCAAAGCAGGAAAAGTACGCGCTAAGACAGTCCTCGATCGCTCCTCGAGTGACCTCGGTCGGCTTGTACGGCATCAGCATCTCCGGCCGCCCGCGCACGACCTCAAAGGGGATCGTCAATTCGCGACTCTCCATTGTCGATGGCGCGTTCGTCCCCCGAACTTGCGGGACGAACACTTCGAGATCATCAACACCACCGTGTTTGATTCCATGCTTTCGGAGTTTGCGTTGGATCGCTTCGTCGTTCACGACGGCCTCATTGTCCTCGCGCATCTCCCAATACTCGTTCTCTGGGTCGAAAATGACCAGGTTGAGTCGGCGCTGTTGCTCTTCTCCGGTGTCGTGGTGACGAATTGGATATCGCTTCTCAGAAACGAATTGGCGAAGTACGTTCTTCGTGAAGTGCGTCTTCCCTTTCCCCGTCGAGCCGGCGACGAGAGCGTGACGGAAAACGGCGGGTTCGCCGTCCTCTACTTCCCCCGTTCCGGGGTCGATACCCGGGTTGTGAAGGTAGTAGGGGAAGTCGTCGTCGCCAACGGTCATTGCCTCACCACCGACAGAGAGCCATCCAGCGAAAATACCGTCACCCGGGATATTGAGCCCCGTCCGCAGGCAGTCCTCGTCACGAGCGAGGCGAGCTGGGGAGTTCGGCTTCGGGATTCGGTTGACGATTCCGCTTTCGATATCGTCTGTTCCCACGTTCTTCAGGATCGCAAGCGGCTCCAACTCTGCAACTTGGACGTACTCGGATTCGTCAAGATCGACGTACGCGCTTATTTGATTGTGTGCGTCGGACTTGTCGTCGAGATCTGTATACGGTTCGTAGCGGAGCGCGTCTGTTGCCGCGAACAACTCCGTTCCGGCGTCGGGATACGGTATCTGCACGTAGTCGCCGAGCCGGATATCATCGCGAGCTGCAGTCCTGATGAAGGCATTGATCTGGTAGTCACGTCGGCTGACGTGGATCTCTTCGCTCGCGACGACATGACCAAGCTCGTCGTCAGCAGGAGCGGATGCGCCATTGGGGACGGATCGCTCTGGCACCTGTGTATCGTTGGCCTTGTCGTTAGTTGATACCTCGTTTTGGTCAGGGTTCTGGTCATTCTTTTCGTCTGTAACTGGATCGCTGTCGAGGATGTTGTCGATATTGTCACTCATAGGTTCGGGAATCTTCGAGGTGGCTCCAGCGACCGTCGCGATTGTAGTCGAACGCAGGTTCAACCGTCTGAAGCGCGTCGCGGATCGTTTCGCGGTTGTCGGGACTGATGCGGGCGATACGGTCGGCGCGCGCGACGGCGCCCGGAACGTCACCTTGACGCGCGATTTCTTTGAGTGCCTTCAGTAGTACCTGTTCACGGCGCTCATTGTCAGTGAGAAATAGCGCGGGCGCCTCGATACGGAAGACGTTGCCCGTCTTCGGTGTCCGCACATACGCGAATGCGCGTCGATAGTCTGCCGGCCGGCCGTGTTCAAGTTCGTTCTCGACCGCCTCGAGTAGGGAGAACGAGTCACCACGTAGCTCTACGCGCTGTTGGACGAACCACGAGGTGTATGTGAGGTGGTCCAGACTCGAGTCGCGAAGTACCTCGCCGACGAACTGGTGGTCGCGGAGCCATGGGATGTCTCGAAGTGTTCCGCGTGGACCGCGCAGATTGTTCTGAGCGATTTTCTCGCGAAGCGACTCCGTCAGTTCACCCATCGAGGACGTCTTGACAACGCCGAGCACGGGGATGTCTTGCTCGTAGCAGGCGTCGACGACTGCGACGTAGTTCTGGATCACTTCCTTGGGCAGGTCCCAGTTTCCAACAGGTGCGCCTTGCCCCGAACGCTCGAGGAGCGTCCAGTAGATGACGCTAAGCGGGTACACGGAACCGTCGAGGAACAACGGACCGTCCACATCTTCCAGACAACGACGCGCGTGACGACCCTCTGCGAGCCGCTGTACCGTCGACGTGAGAATCGAGGTAACGTTTGTCCGCTGGCGCATCTCCGGAATACGAATGATTTCTCCCTCGACATCACCGCGTTCAACACGTTCCTGCTGGAGTTTGACGTCGTCGTCTTCGAGGTAGACCCCCGTCACAAGGGTCCCGCGCTGTTCGGGTATCCGGTCAGCGTCGGCACCGCTCACACCGAGTTTCGCGTGGGCCGTGTCGACGACGAGCCCGTTATTGTACTCGAGAGGACGGGTCGTGCTGGCATCGACACCGTACGTGGGACCGTCCCACGGGTCGTCCGTCCACGTTCCGAGCTCGGCTTTCCGGGTTTTGAAGTACTCCGGGTCGCCGAGTGGGTCGACCGTTCCCCCGTCGTAAGTGAGGAGATCAAACAGGCTGCGAGCGTACGTCGCCTGATCGTCCACTTTTCGTGGAATGCCGGCGTCGACGCGCTCGGCGAGTTGGCGGACAACGTCGAACGCGCGCTCGTCCATCTAGTCGTCACCCGTAGTGCGGCCGCCGCGCCGGAGGTCAACCCGACTGGCGTTCGTCTCCTCGTCGATTGAGACAGCCATCTCGTGTTCTGCCCCCTGAATGAGGCGTTCGTCGTGTGAGACAACGAGCACCTGCGGGACGTCCCACTCGGAAATACTGTCGAGCATGTCTTCGAGACGCCCGACGTGTCCCATGTCGAGGAAGGTTGTTGGCTCGTCGAGGATGAACGGCGGGAGACGCCCGGCGTTCCCCTCGCGCATCTCCGCGATGAGCTTGTAGACCCCGGCGCGGAGCGCGAGATTGACAATTGCCCGCTCACCGCCACTGGCGTTGCTCGGGTGTTCGAGCGTCCCGTCGTCGCGCAAGAGCTGGATCGCGTACGGTGTGCCATCCGGCCCCTCCTCGAGGATGCGGACTTGCTGGTAGCTACTATTTTTGTAGATGTCGTTGAAAATGTCGTTTGTGTACTCGTTTACGTACGCAAGGTACTGTTCTCGGAGATCAGACTTGGTGCTCTGATAGACGCCAATCATCCGATCGAACTCGTCGTGTCGGCCTTGTGCCCACTCACGCTTCTCTTCCGCGAGTTCGAGCCGATCGTGGAACCGCTCGAGACTCCGGAGTTCGTTCTCAAGAACGCGCCGGTCTTCTCTAAGCGACTGAACCTCCTCTTCAAGTTCAGCGACGGTCTCTTCACGCTCGGCGATCCGTTCCTCGACGTCGTCCAGTTTTTCGCGCGACGCCTCGATATCCATCTCACCGCTCTCTGATTCAAACTCCTCGATATCATCCTCGAGATCGTCGATCTGTCCGTTGAGGTTCTCTATAGTGTCCTGTGCGTGGTCAATATCTTGCCTGTGGCTTTCGATATCCGTCTCGAGGTCGTCAATCTCGTCATACGCGTCAACCGCCTTCGAAACCAGTTCCCGCTGCTCTTCTGCTGTCGCTACCGCGTCCTTGGCAATCTCGAGTTCGGATTCGGCCTCGTCGACGGTTTCACGCTGTGTCTCGATCTGCTCTTTGAGTCCCTCGATTTCCGTTTCAGCCTCCGTAATCTCCTCCTCAATGTCGTTTTGCTCGCGCTGCAAATCCTCGAGTTCGGATTCATGATCCTCCAGATCGTCCCGAAGTTCCTCGACGCGGTCAAACGTTTCCAGCACTTTCTCGCCTTCCTCGATTTCTGATTCGAGATCCGTGATTTCTGATTCGAGTTCGTCGATTTCAGTTTGGAACTCGGCGACAGCAGATTCAGCATCCTTGTGCTCTTGTTCGGCCTCCTTGAGATCCTCTTTCGCCTCTTCGAGTTCGACCTCAAGTTCCTCCAGCTCATCTGAGAGGTCATCGACACGTTCGGTTTCGGCGTCGACAGTTCCCTCGCTAAAGGATCGTAGATCGAGGGCCCGCTTTCGGAGGGCCTCCAACTCGTCGCGGTGGTCGATGAGGTCGTCGCGTTCCGCCTTGGCTTCCTCAAGTTGCTCCTCGAGTTCGTCCAGTTCTGTGTCGATGTTCCGAAGTTCGTTTTCGACGTGTTCAGGTTCGACGTCTTGACCACATTTTGGACACGTTGCGACGCCATCGAGGACTGCCATCTCTTCCCGATCGTTCTCGAGCGTGGACTCCCGCATTGCCAGTTCGGTAACCCGGTTGTTGGCTTCCTCGATAGCTACCTGTATCTCGGCTTTCGTATCCGGGATTTGGTCGTCAATCAGGCTCTGGAGTTCGTTGACCGAAACCGACAGGTCAAACTCCTCGAGATCGTTTTGGAGGACGTCGACGTCATCCTCAAGTTCGGTCTGAGCTTCCTCTAGTTCGTTGCGCGAACTTTCGAGGTTGGTTTCCACTTCATCGATCCGTTCTTTGAGGTCGTCGCTCTTGCTTTCGGCCTCGTCAACGTCATCACTGGCCTCGCTAACGCGCTGCTCTGCTGCATCCAATGAAGCCTCCTGCCTAGCCTTCTCCTGCTCAAGATCGTTCTTCTCGGTCGTGAGGTCGTCCACCTGCGACTCTACGACGTCTCTGGTCGCATCGCCGACAGATTTTGGACACAGGTCCGCTGGAAGGAACGTTTCTGTCGCCTCGTCGCGCTCTTTCTTTGCGTCAGCGAGTTCGTCCTCAGCGGCGCTCACTTTGGACTGTACGTCTTCGACTTTCCCTTCGAGATCGTCCAGCGTCTCGCTCACTTCTTTCTTCTCGTCCGCCAGCTCGTCACGCTCGTCGACCAGCCGGTCACGTTCATCCTCGGCTTGCTCCAGAGTACTCTTAGCGTCACTCCTTGCGACCTTTGTTGTCTCGACGACGTCCTGCGCGGCGTTGAGTGTCTTTTTCGCCCTATCCTTTCCAGATATATCGACATCGACCGAGTCTGCCGTAGCGGGAGTGTTAAGTTCATCAATCGCTGCGGCCATTTCGTCGATATCACACTCGAGGGAGGTGATCTTCGACTCGGCCTCCTCGATGGCTCCCTCTGCCTCCTCGATAGCGAGATGCTCGTCGGCGCGATCGTCGAGGAGGCCATCACGTTTCGATTCAGCCTCTTCTAACTTCTCAACCAGTTCGTCGTATTTGTCGATCGTCGACTCAAGGTCGTCTTTCGCGTCCTCCAATTGCTCGAGGAAGTCTTCGACCTCCGTCAGTTTGGACTCCTTGTCGCTGATGTCGTCCTCGACGTCAACAATTTCCGACTCATATCCCCCGACGTCATAGTCGAACTCTTCGTCGATCGTCTGGAGATGGTTCTCTGCTGCTTGCTCATTCTCGGTTATAAGACGATTTGCCGCACGGCGCGCTCCCTTCATTCGGACGCGGTACCGGTCGATCCGGTCGAGGCCGAGGAGGTCATCGATGAGTTCTGCCCGAGCATCGTCATCGAAGAGCCGGTCTACCTCCCCTTGCTGCACGTACACGGAACTCGAGAAACTGTCCTCGTCCATGCCCACAATGTTGATGACCTCTGACCGGACGTCTCGAATACCAGAGACCGGACCCTCAAGCGCGGGAGACTCGAGTGTGGCTGAGTTCTGCCCCTCGGTATCGATATTCCATGTTGCGGTGTATGGCGTCCCCTCGACCTCGAATGTGAGTTCAATCTCTCCCTCACGCTCCCCACGTCGCACGATATCGTCGAGGTTGAAATCGTTCGATCCAACGTTTCGAATCTTCGAGAGGAACAATCCGCCGAAAATCGACATCAGGAGCGTCGTCTTTCCTGACCCGTTATCGCCATGGATCAGTAACGTTCCTTCTGGAAATTCAACTCTTTCCTCGCTGTAACTGCGGATGTTTTGAAGCCGTAGGTTTGTGACCTTCATTCGTGAACCTCCGCCGTCGCGTTCTCCTCTGACTCTGGGATATCGGCATCCCCGAACGCCCGCTGCTGTGCTTCGCGAAGCGGTTCATCCAGTTCGTCAGCGACTCGATTCACGTTCGTATCTTCCGCGTCACCCTCCCGGACACGCCTGTCGATTTCGAGGGCTACCTCCGTCAAATTCTCATCCGCGAGTTTCTCTTCGATGGCGGTATCGAGTCCCTGCAGCGACATCGCCTCGATCGACTCGACATCGAGGTCAACGCGGCCGCGATTATCGTCGACGCTCACGACCTCGGCGCCAGCGTCACGAGCCATCTGCGTCACCTCCATCGCGGTTACCGAGCTCCGATCGCCCGTGAGTTCGATCTTTGCAACGGCCCCGTCAAGGTCATGGCGGTCGATTACGTTGCGAGCGTGCGGAGCGCCATCGTGCTCCCCGAAGTTGATGGTCAGCACAGCGAATGGGCGCGTGTCGATCTCGATCTGTCGACGGGTGATGCCGCCATTATCGACGTCGATGAGCTGGACGACGCCAGTTTCCTCTTGGTCTTTTCCGCCGCGTTCGGTGGCGCTCGCGTACCAGACGTCTGTCCCGTTGACTTTCGTGCTCTCCGGCTGATGAAGGTCGCCGAGTGCTAGACCATCAACGTCGATGTCGACACGGTCGAGCACTTCCGAGGTCGGGTACACTCGGCCCTTACCGGAGACCATCGGGGAAAGGAGTTCGTGCATACAGAGGATCGTCCATGCCGCCTCCTCCGGTGGCTCTTCGAGTCCGAAGTCGACGCTATCCCAGATGCTCGGCCGAACTGCGTCTATCCCGTAGAGTGCAACGTTTCCGACGAGCGTTGGCTGCTTCCCCAGCCGACTAGCGGTGCTCGTCCGCCGCAAGAGATCTAACCACTGCTCGTCATTTTTTCGTTCGTGGTTGCCAACGATCCCATAGAATGGAATGTCGTTTTCCTCAAGCGATTTGATGACGTCAGCAGCACGTACAATCGTCTCGAGCGATGGTACAGGATCATCAAATAGGTCGCCGGTATGGATCACGGCATCGGCGTCGCGTTCGACGGCGACATCGATCGCTCGTTCGAAAGCATCCGCAAAGTCTTCGCGACGAATGTCCGATCCGTACTGTCGATTTCCGAGATGAGTGTCGCTGATATGGAGTAAACGGGTTCGTGACACATTTCAGATGATGTTCTCCAGCATATATAAACACACAGACATAGAGGTGAAAGCGAAGGACGGGACCGATGTGCTTGATCCTTATTTTGATCGAATAAACAATCTTTACTTTCGCTCAGCAGAGATATTTATTACTTTAGCACTATTTTAAAGAATGTAAGACAGAGATGAAGCTCTGACAGCTATCCACTCAGGGGAGACGCTGAACATTCAGGATTAATAGATTAGCAACTGTAGTGAGCAGCAGTTTGTTTGATGTGAGTAAGAGAGGATTCCGATAGAACTGATACTGCTATTTAGCAAATCTTGACAAAGAAATCACGCCATTATTTTTTCCTAAGACTTGGGACCTCTCGCACATCTCTGTTTTCGTTTTTCCGTTTTCATTTCGATAATGGTCTGAACTTCTCTGATTATGATGCTAACGAACTCATTGAAATTATCAATCGTCGCCGTGATGCGTTCAAAGACGGGTCCCTTGATGGAGGTGTTATTGAACTTGTTGCTGCATACGGAGCGAAAAACGAAGGTGACGCGCGACGGGCAATCGACCTGCTTCGTGACGCAGGAGAGATTACGAACAGAAACGGTGAGGCGGTCGTCATGGAGCAGCATGTGCATGCGGCCAATGATTCGGCCGTCAAAAGCCGTGTGCTGGAGATCGTCGGTGGAATGTCTCTTCAGAATAATATCATAGGAAGGGTATTACAACAGTCCAAATACGTGTCTTTCATCTACTAATATACACTATGTGGATTGCGTCAAGAATCGCGTCCTGAGCGTGGTCAACCTCTGGTTGTCTAAGCGCTCTCTTAGGGATGGTAACCGGTTTCTATTTCAAGTTTTCCAGAATCTGGAGGAAGCGAAACGCCGGCGCCCCGTGATCGCTGATGTCGCCCTTTGCCGCATCCTGAAGGTCACGAATCCTCGCGGTGTAGTCTTGATTGATTACGAGGTCCAGTTCTTCGTCCGTTTCTTCCTCGAACTTCTCTGCGAGTGCCTCGAGGCCCTCGATTAGTGCACCTCCGTTTTGCCAACCGGACACCACCGGAGCCCAGAATTGATACGAATACCCGTCTGCTTCCGGGAAGGTATCATTGACGTACTGATAGTCTGACTGAAATTTCTCCCAAAGTTTCTGCAGTGAGTAATGGTACGCCTTGGTGTTGGAATATTCGGTCCACCAGCCTTCATCCGGCGATCCCGAATACAGATCCCCGCTCATGTGGGTGACAACTTCGCAGACGTAGACGTTCTGATCACCTGTTTCCCGGTCGTTGTCTATTGCAACGACATCCGCTTCCATCTGGTTACCCGGTTTCTCCGAGCGATTGTTGTAGCTAACAACCTCGCAGCCGTTCAATCGTTTGTGATACGCGCCGACAAGCAATTCTCCCCATCCTGCATTCACTGGCATGGAGTCACGATGAACTCGCCAGAATAAGTAAGCAAGTGTGAATTCTTCGTTCAGTCATTAGTACAGCGGGTCTGCTGAGCACGCGCTCTGTCGCGGCGTGATGAGTAGCAGGATCCGACCGACAACGCTCGGCCCTTCCGGGACCACCCCCTGGGACGAGCAGTTCAAGTGCCGCACGTAACTCACTGATTACTGAAACGTGGCAGAAGAACCGTTCCCGAATTGCTGCGCGACGGACTCCATCGAATCGAACACGACAAACTGGCCCGAACTTCACTACTGCTCTCGGTGTCAGCGTCCGTTCAATCCATCCGCTTGGCCGTGTCCGTGGTGTAATGACGACGCCGACGTGACGCGAAACCCGCTTGACGACTACTCCGAGTACTACTGCTACGCGTGCAACGTGGCGTTTGATCGACTGGGGTCCGGCTTCGACCTCGAACAGGTCGAAGAAGACGAGTTGGTGACCGACGACTTGACGCTTCGTTTTACGGTCGAGACGACAACCTACCCGGACGGACTGCGCACTGACCGCCGGATCACACTGCGAAACGACGGGCCGACGCCCGTCGCGATTCGGGAATGGAAACCGATCGCCCTCCAGCATCGAGTTGGCAAGCGCGAGTGGGTGACGCCCTTCGGAAATCCCGATGCCTTTGCCCCTTCCAACCGATCCGTCCTCAACCCTGACAGCGTGGTGACGTGGAAACTCACGACCCATCCGCAAGGCTTCAAAATCGAGGACCAGACCTCTCGCTGTCGGCCGCTCCTTTCGGGCGAGTGCAGATTCGTCTACTGGGGAATCACCGAGACGGAGGCCGTCTTGGCGACGCGGTTCCAAGTGGAATTCGACCGTAATCGGTAGGTAACGGTTCCCACTTTTTTATTGCGTTTTCGAATTTCTGCGCGCAATGATTCGCGTGAGAAAGTGCTCGCTCAACGTTGCTTTCTTGATTCGCAAGTTCACTCCCATCGGTCGCGACCAACGAACGGGTGATCTGGCTGTCTCTTTTCGTCTCTCGTCATCGGCCCACCTCGATCGAGGCGAGTGTGACACCTACGCCAAGTATGCTCATCAGCAGTACCAAATTTCGGTGATATTCGAGGATGCTTAAGCAATGAAAACCAGTGATGGAGGAGAAGAAATTATATCCGAGTGACTGGTCAACGCGTTCATGGAGACCCGAACGGTCCACCTAGACTCTCTGTTAACCGATGGGTTGTTTGATATCCCTGGCTACCAGCGGAGTTACTCGTGGGAAGAGTTACAGCTTCAAGAGCTACTGGAGGATCTGTTGTACCTCCCGGACGGCAAGTCACACTTCTTCGGGAACATCATCCTGGACAAGCAAGGCGAGCAATTTCGAACGGATCGTGGCAGGCGATTCGACAAGTACGACGTCGTCGACGGGCAACAGCGGCTGACCTCCGCCGTCATCTTCCTCCACGTGGCCGCGCAGTTCGACGAGACGGTGGCCGAGACCCTGGACGAAGACAACCTCGTTTCGCCGATCGCAGAACGACCGCGCTTGCTTCCGCAGGATCAGGACAAGGAGTACTTCCGCGATTGCTTGCTCGGTTCCGCTGCGATCGACACCCAGACGCCGTCCCAGGAGCGACTCAAACGAGCCTCCGAATTCTTCGAGCGCGAGTTCGAGCAACTGGACGGCAAGGGGATGATCCGAGAACTGGCCGAGAAACTCCGGTACGACTGTCGAGTGAACGTCGTCGAGATAGATGATGGATCGGAGGCTGCCTCGATCTTCGAGAGCCTGAACGATCGCGGACGGCCGCTCTCGACGCTAGATAAGACGAAGAGCTTCCTGATGTACATGGATGATCGCTCCAGCAACGGGGGAGCGTTGGAAGAGAAGATCAAGGACCGATTTGGAAGCATCTACCGCGAACTCTTCGTCCTCAGCACCGGACACGAGCGAGTCTCCGATTTCGACGAGGACAGCTTTCTCCGCTTTCACTGGGGGATATACGACGGCTACGACTCCGATGAGTACTTCCAGGGCTTCGAGACGCTGAAGACACGGTTGCGGGAGCGCTACCGCGCGGGCGACCTCGAGGCCGTTCAGAAGGAGATCGATCACTACGTGCAGGATCTCCGCGAGGCGGCCTCGGCGTTTGCGGCGATCTTCGAGCCGCAAAACCGGCTGGACGAAGTGCGGACGCCGCTGGTGCGGCTGCTGGAACTCGGGCGGATGGCGAACGTCCTGCCCCTCCTCATGGCGTCGTATCTCAGATTCGGCACGGACGAGCCGGACGCGTTCGCCGCGATCGTCGATGCCTGCGAGACGCTCGCGTTCAGGATGTACGCGATTGATGGTCGGCGCGCAGATACCGGGCGAGGGCGATTGGTCCGTCTGGCCCACGAGGTCCACACCGATCGATCGCTCAAGGCCCAGGAAATCGTGATGAGCATCGATGCCATCACTGATCGTTACACGTCCGATGAGCGGTTCGAACGCAAGCTTCGAGATCCCGACTTCTACGAAAGCAACACCAGCCGCGACGCGAAGTACCTGTTCTACAGGTACGGCCAGCAGATCGACTCGGACGCCGGCGAGGAGGTTCTCAAGGATCTGTCGCACATCCTCTCGAGCGAGTTTCAGGTCGAGCACGTCCTCGCGCGGAAGCTCCCGGAGGAGGCGATTCCGGAGAGCGTGGCCGAAGACTTTGACGAGCACGTCCACCGGCTCGGCAACCTGACGATTGCCAGTCGATACTGGAACAGCTCGTACGGCAATCTGCCGTTTGCCGAGAAGAAGCGGTCCACCGGCAGCCGCGAGAAGGACTATGAGTCCTCTACACTGCGCGTCCAGCGGGAGTTGGCCGAATTCGACGAATTCGGTAAATCGGAGATCGATTCGCGAGAGGAGACCCTCGTTGAGTTTGCCCTCGAGGAGTGGGCGATCGATCCGCCCGAGATCGACCAATCGAATTCAAATGTTCCGGAGGAGTTCGAGGGCTACTTCCCGTCGGATTTCTTCGATCGCCTGACCACGAAGCAAGAGGCGATGTTCCGCGTGTTGTACGAAGCGGAGGGTCCAATAACCACTGACGAACTCGTTCGCCGAATGGAGGCCGATCACGGTGAAACAGTCGGTGGGAGTAACGGGCTGTCCGGAATTCTGGCGGGATTGACCTCGAAGCATTCGAAGGCGTTCAGACGCTCGATCATGTCGGCGCAGTGGACCGGCAATCAGTTCAAGTGGTGGTTGACACTCGACGACGAACAGGAATGCATCTTTGTGGAAAGGCTCTCGCTGCCCTGAAGTCTACACGTCGCCCGAACGAATCTGATCCTAGACCCTTCCTTTCTCTACGACAGCACATGCTCAATACCTTTTGAATGGAAGGTGGTACATTACCGTAATGGAAAATAATTACTCTATTTAAACATATCTAGCCGGTAGTGTTCCTTATCATCCGTGACGATGTCGTCCGGCATGAGTTTGTTGAAGTACGACTTAGGTTTTCCCTCTATAATCCTGTGACACTTCTCGCAGACTGTAATCAGATTTGCAAGTACATTGGCTGTCTTATATATACTAAATTTGTTGAATTTACGGATGTGGTGAACTGATAGATCCCGGTCGTACTCCTTGTAGTGCTCACCGCGTCCCATCCCGCATCTGCGGCACTGATACCCATCGACCGAAATCCGCTTTTCGCGCTGTCTTTGCCAATTCGCGCCGTAGTACGTGTAGTCATACTCCCCGTCGCGGGGAAAGCGCGGTTCAAAGCCAGCAACTTGAATCGCGTCGCTCCACGATCCAAAGGTGCTGTGGTATGGTCCCTCCGAAATGTCTCCATGTTCATTCAGTTCCTCCTGGGTCGGGACATGGCCAAGGCAGTCGATGATGTCCTCCAAATTCGCGAGCAATTTCTCTCTCGTGTATTCAACCTGTGGTGTGGGTTCTAAACCAGCCTCCTCAACGGCCGCGTTCCACGTTCCGAACCGCTTCGGATAGATAGATGGGAAGTACGTTCCGTGCCTCTCCATCTGTGCACGTGATGGCGTCCCCCCGAGTTCGCCAGCGACCCGTTGCAGGTCATCAAGAAGTTCTTCGTCAGCAATCTTTTCGCGCTTTACGACCGGCAGTTCGGAAGCGCGGAGGGCCTCGTTCCAAGAGCCAAACTCCCGTTTGTACGGCTCTGCCGAAAATTTCGACATCTCGGGAATCTCTTCTCGGGTCGGACTGCGTCCGAGACGGTTGGCGGCACCTTCCAATTCTTCTAGAAGTTCCTCGCGTGGAATGTCGATCCGCACGTTGGGAGCGAGGCCCGCCTCAATGAGCGCGTCATTCCATGATCCAAAGTGGCGCTGATAGGAACCGACGCCGTACTTACTCAACCGCGTCATCTGCTCGGTGGTAGGCGTTCTGTCCAACTCCTCTGCCAAGCGGTGAAGTTCGGTTAGAAGTTCCTCCTTAGTGTACTCGATCCCGCCGGTCTCCGGTTTAAAGTCGCACTCTTCGAGCGCGGCAGTCCATGACCCAAACTCGTTGTAGTAAGTGTAGCGTGTGTATTTGCTGTGATCGTCAAGAACGGACAAGGTCGGGGTTTCTCCTGTCCTCTCGTACAACCGTTCGATCTCCTCAAGTAGTTCTTCTCGTGTAACGTCGTTTCGACGGTTGAGTTCCAATCCAGCAGCCTCGAGAGCGGCGTTCCATCCTCCAAGATGACGGCGGATAACAGCGAGCGAAAAATCCGCGTATTCGGTGAAATCCTCCTGCGTTGGGGACCCGTCCACCAAATCAGCCACTCGCTTCACCTCTTCGAGAGCGGCTTCTGGCCCTATTTCGATCTGTTGGTTTAGTTCGCAACCGATCTTTTTCAGAGCGGTATTCCACGATTCGAACCGGTTGATATAGGTCGTGCTGTGGAATTCGCCAATTTCATCCATATCCTTTTTTCGGGGTGTTCTGTCAGCGTGGTCGCGCACTCGACAAAGTTCTGCCAAAAGCTCCTCGTCGGTGTTATCATAAATGTAGTTCACTTCGCAACCTGCCGCTTCAAGCGCACTGTTCCAGGACCCAAATCGATCTGCGTACACTGCTTCCGAGAACTTCCCCTTCTCATTCATCTCGTCAGCGGTCGGCACCCGGCCAAGTCGGTCGCAGAGGTGATCAATCTCTTCTATAAGTTCGTTAGTAGGAATGTCACGTCTTTGCGAAGGCTCGAGTCCGGCGGATTCAATTGCCTTTGTCCACGATCCAAATCGGCGAGAGTAGGTGTTAACCCCATATTTTCCATCATCGGTCATATCCGCTGCCGTAGGGACGCAATCGAGTTCTCGACTTAGACGTCGCAGTTCATCGAGGAGATCCTCATTCGAGACCCGTCGTGTCACTCCCTCATGTTCGTTTTTATACCCTATATTAGTTCGTAGAACACGGGAAAGGTGCGTGGTGCTGCCAAGGGTACCCGTGTGTAGTTTCGAATGCCAAACTCCGTATGGGTCGTCATGACCGTACCCGCCGGTCCACTGTTCACTAAATGAATAGTGAACCAATTCATGATTAGGGAAAATAATTCATGGAATCGAGATTTTTATCCCTGGCTGAGCATTGCACTGACGTTATGTTGCAGCGCCGAGTGGTTTGATCCGGCGAATCCCATGACGGAGGCGACCCGCGTGTTGCGACGTGATGGACTCTCCCGCGTTGCGTGCGGATTCTTTATAAGAAAGTCGGCGCCGTCGTGTAACTCCTAGGCGTTACGCGGCAGGATGGGCGCTGCAGGTACAGAACTAGAGACAGTGTATACTCACTGAGATTACAATTGAGTGGAGTTACCGAGCTTGTATCCTGTCAATTACGCTTTCAATCTAATAATACCAACCCATACAGGATAGTATAGGACTTCAGTCGCCCATAGCGGTTAGTCCCCCTCCACATTGCGTAATTTTGTGAGGAACTGGTCTGGAGTGCCTACTGCCAGTCGGAACATGGCCGTATGGATTTCATGAGAGTACGCCCCATGAGATTCGTCATGTTCGATTTCCAATTTACTAATTTCTCTTTTGAACTCGTTCGTATCCTCGAGTCGGATTGCGTAGAGTTTGCTTGTCATGATAATGTCTACGGGTAAATAGAATATTGGGGGCTTGACTTTTTATTAATACAGTAGTATAGTGCATCAGACGCAATGAGGTCAGGATATACGCGCTCGTCTGATATTAGATACACCTACTGTATGACCGTTACCCCCGTTGTCACGCGTCTGTCTCTCCCCTGTGATCAATATGTAGAATGGTCCGTCGGATAGCCCGCTACCGAACATAATGGTACAGACAACATAGATATTATCGAGGACTTGGATTTTGCAATTTCGGGTATAGGATGTGTCGCTGCTGGTCGCGAGTATGTCTAGACCGACATACGTTAGTAGCTTTATCAGTGGACACTATGATTGTCCAACATCATCATCATTTTCTGTGGACTCAAAACCATCGTCTGGTTCGGTTTCATCCCCACTATTATCTGGTTCAAATTCGTCGAATTCATCGTCTGGTTCAGTCCCGTTGTCCCCGTCATCTGGTTCGAACCCGTCGAATTCATCGTCTGGTTCAGTCTCGTCGTCCCCATCGTCTGGTTCGAACTCATCAAATTCGTCATCTGGTTCGTTGTCAGACTCAGCCGTTCCGTACACTGTCACAATTTGCTCATCATCGTCATTTTCGGTTTCAAAGTGGACTGGGAATTCTTGGTCGTTGTCAACCATTGGTGTCTCATACCCGAGTGACAATTCCATCTGTTCGCCACCAGCGGCCGAGACAGTCTCTCTCTCAACAACTTCCGAGTCATGGCCGACAACGAGTTCAACTGTTTCTGTGACCTCAGAAGACCCCGTGTTCTCGAGTTCGGTAGTTACCTCAAGGAATTCGCCAGCATCAACCGGTGTGTTTGTATTGGTGATGTTTACCTCGAGGTTAACATCATTATCAGCATCTAATTCGACGGTTGTAGAGGCCTCGTCGACAGGACTCTCAACCATTACATCAACCTCGCCATCCGTATCAGTTGCTGGATCACCGCTTAGCGTGACGGTTTCCGACTCAACTGTGTCTACGCTTACTGATTCGGAATCGATTTGCTCACCATCGAGTGCAAGCGTGATTTCTTGTTCCTCGTCCATCCGCACGTTCTGCATACTCCCTTCGTTTTGGACGGTAACAGTTATCTCGACTTCTTCATTGACGACCGTCTCCTCAATATCGATCATAAGTGGTGGCATGATCTCCGGACCGTCATCGGATTCGACTGCGCTAATACGGTTGTCTTCTGTAATCGCGACTGCGAGAGTCGAGTATCCTGCTAGAAGCCAATGTGCTGGTTGGTCACCTTCGGGCCCAGTCACAGTGATCGTAGCCGTGTCCTCTCCTCCGCTTACGGATGTCTCTTCCCAAATATCAACTTGGTTTTGGCCCTCCTGCCATAGGACACGATCAAGGTTACCTGCTGGATCATTCGCTGTTACGGTGATATCAACCGACTCGTCTGCATGAATAACGTCGTCGGTGCTTGGCTCAGCTTCCATCTCGGTGATGGTTGGTTCACTCAGAGCTTCATCTTCGATACTGACAATCCACGCTTCGAGTTCGCTTCCATCGGGGTGTTCGGCCGTGACCTCATAAGTACCAGTCCCCTCAAATGCCGTTGAGTACGCAGCATTTCCGATATGGTCCTGATACCCCATTAAAAATAGACCAGAACTGTCTTCATTATCGCCGTCACTCCACTCGATTTCATGCGATTCGACGCCGGACGGCAATTCTGTTTCGAATAACAATTCCGTGTCAGGCGCAGCTGTGATATCTGCCTCTTCTTCCTCTTCTTCCTCTTCGTCTTCCTCTTCTTCTGAGTCTTCATGCTCATCTTCCAAATCTTCTAACTCATCACTGTCACCCTCTGTAATTGAAAGAGAAGCAATGTCAAACGCTGTCTCTGGCGCAGCGCTATTATAGTAGGTGTGAATCATTAATGACGACCGCTCGGAATCGGGTACGTCCCCAGATACAGTCACTTGATAATCAGACGGTTCTTCTTCTTCAGCTTCCCAAACCTTGATCGCGTACTCACCGTTCCCATCGTGGTAGCACTTTGCCTTGTACCACCGACCGATGTTCCAGTCCATTGTTTCTTCATATCCGGTGTCATCTAACAGTGTACTCCATGATCTGTTGAATTTCGGCCCAAAGCGACGTGGGGCACCAATCCCTCCCGGATCATTGTATCCGAGATTGCAGACAACACCACCCTCAACCTCACTATCAGTAGAAGCAGCAATCCAAAGCCGTAGCTTCTGACTGGAGTATAATTCTTCCGTGTTAATTCGATACACTGTTTCTACCGTCCACTCACCTGACCATGGGAATTCATAACGAGTCTCGAGGAACTGGTGACTTGTGGCATCATGCTCAACCGAGAGTGCGTGATTGCTTTCTTCTGGAGTATCTACCTCCCGAATCTCCATGTCTGGGTCCGTATACCTATAACCTGATTCCCACCGTGTACGATATTCTCCTGTTTCCCACTGCTCGTAGAACTCATCGCCATCCCATATCTCGTAATTCTCAATGTTATTCCTATAATCGTTGAACCCATCAAGGGCATCGAGGTCAATTAAATCGTTAATGTCCCCACATTCGTCTTGAAGCTCAGCGCAAAATTCTAGTTCATAGTCGAGGCCCGTTATTATGTATGTCCCCGGGGCTATGCGTTCCCGTTCGGGGTCCAGTCGTAACTCGCCAGAAAACGAGACGACATCTATCCCAAATGCGTATTCTTCTTGGCACTCTTCAGTTATTCCGATGGACGCGGTTGTAGCAGTGTCTACTTGCGCTTCCAATTCACAACCTCCGTGGTAAATGAATTTGAGTGGGAATTCCCTATTTGTCCCCGGCACGGTGTAGTCAACCGAGAATTCAATCGGAAGTATTTCGTCGGACATGCCTACCGAGGCAGTGACTGCCTCGCCCTCGGCTCCAGATATAACCCGCCCATTGCGGGAGACGTCTTCCCCTGCTCTCACAGTCAGCCATTCGGGCGTATCGTTATTGTTCGTCTCCTCTTCTTCTGTGGATTCGGACTGGCCGATTACCGTACCTGCCACGGTTCCACTGCTAAGTGATGCTAACAGTGTTCTTCGGGAAATGCGGTCTGGTAATGTCACACACCCCCTCTCCCAGCCATCAATACAAATAACTAACAACTTGCACCAAATGGACAAATTATTGTCATCGTTAATATCAATGCCGAGTTCAGGGATCGGAAAGCTGACGACAAAGTGGTCATCGTTGTGAAAGTGTATTGGCAATTCTCATATTGTGACTTTCGTCAAACGTTGTGAGCGTGTCATCAATTGCTGTTTTAATACAGTGAGGTAGTGCATCAAGCCTGCTGTGGTTGGGATATGCGCACTCGGTTGGCTCGCTGGTGTCGTTATTTGAGTTTCTCCCGGAGTTTTATCACTTCGCTCGGTGACCCGTGGTATGTCATGTCGGATGATACGCCTGATAATGAGGAGATAGCGCATATGGTCGCAAAGGCGCTGGATCATGACCTTGATGATTCAGATATACAGCGGTTGACGGATCTCGCGGATCAAACGGAAGTTCCCGAAGAAGAGATTGAGGAGATGATTGAGGAAGCTGATGATGGTGATGAGTTGGCGGAGATGTACGCGGAGCGGAAAAGGGAACTCATAGAGGACTACACTCCCTAAGGCGAAGTCGACAACAAGTATACCTGAGTACCACTCTGGCCCACTGGACGCTCGAGTTGTCCCTATCGAATCCCATTTCGAAGCAATTCCTGAACCCTTAGGGACATACCCCTAAGATGGATTGGGTACCTATCGAACCGAGGAGAAATTCTCATCAGTTGGTTTAGTACGGAACGCACTCTGGAAGCGGTTAATTCTGGCTAATCAGGTGAAATATAATATCGGAATATCGTGATGGTCCATCCTTATTCGAACTGTGTGTGGTTACCAAGGAAGCATGAGAGTGTACCTACATACAGTAATTGATAACGGGACATCATGAAATGGGGGAGTTAAGTTAGTGAAAAATAGTGCTGCAGCTATAGTAACAACTGAAACGATTCACACACTGATCGCACAGCCGTCGTGCGATCAGGTGTGCATTGACTTTCAGTGGCTACTATAATAGAGGGCAACCACGAAAGGGGAATTACTACTCGGGCGACTGAAGAACCACCTCTTCTGGATCGATATCGCCGCTTAAAAGGCGCTCAGCTAGCTTTTCTGCATCAACCGTATCATGGGAACCATCGTCAGTGTCATCCTTGTCGCCCTCATTTGATTCGGATTCACTTTCTCGCTGTGCATCACGGTTTCGCCGTCGCTCGGCAGCCCGTTCTTCGATGTTTTCACGGCGTTCCGCTTCGGTCATATCACGGTCAAGCAAGGAACGAACTGTCTCCTTTGCTTGCTGGGACTGCCAGCGAACGAATCCAACTGCACTGAAGCATCGGATAACGATTCCATCTTCTTCGAGTTTACCAGCAATTCGTCCGATAGAGTCTTTTGTTAGTCCGATCTCATCGGCTATCTCCTGATATGTTATTTGGTCGTTCGGTCGGTTCAGCAGAACGCAGAGGACGTCGTAGTACGACTTCGTGCGACTGTGGAATAGCCGTCCAGCGACCGTACGTTCGAATTCTTCGGAATGCCAGAATTCGGTGAGTTGTTCGCGACGATCAGCAGGGTGCTTGAAAGTCAGAGAGTTTTGTGACTGTTGGCCAGCAAGAAACCACTCATCTGGGATGAGTTCGTCTTCGCGAATACCAGCCCAGATCGCGTGGCTACAGACAATCCGCTGTGCATGGTGGAGGATCTTTTCCCACCGATCCCAGTGGTATGCGCCGTAAATTGCCGCCTCAAGTTTCCAATGCCGAAGCGGGTCACTCTCGCTTCGTTGCTTATGACGCGAGTCCGCGTATGTTTTTAGTTTGATTTTTTTGGGCGAGTCATTGAGATCACTTGTATCGAAACCAAGGAAGTCCATCCGGGGCGTCGTGAATCCGAAGTGAGTACACCCACCAGTTTCAACTTCTTTGTACTGCTTTGCGTTCGCGTTTTCGTTACCGAGAAGTCTTGCGTTCTGTTCAAGTTCCCGGACTGTCTGTTTCGCATAGTCTCGATGATAGCGAATGTGAGCCTCGACGCCTACGCTGATCGAATGGACGTTGAGTACGAGAACCTCGAACTGCGGAACCAGCGGACTCGGTGGGGGAGTTGTTCGACTGGTGGAACGATTAGCCTCAACTGGCGGCTCATCATGGCCCCACCCAATGTCATTGATTACCTCGTCGTCCACGAACTCGCCCACTTGACCGAACAGCACCACGGACGTGAGTTCTGGCAAAGGGTCGGCGAATACATCTCTGACTACAAAGAGAAGGCTGAATGGCTCGAGGAGAACAGCGCGAAATTAGTCTTCAGCGAAGAAGACGTCTGATAACCCGATCACTCAAATATCGACTTCACAGGCGTTCTTTGCGTACTATCCGTTCAACTCTTTCTTCATCTCGCCTTCAAGAAACTGAGTGTGGTCTTCCACGTCGATATTGTGATCGTCGCCAAGCTGCTGTAATTCGGTGACTGCAGAACGATAATGCTCTATCGCTTCACTTTCTTTACCTTGGATAGCTAACATCGTCGCCTCTGTATGCCTTAGACTCTTCGTGGCTTGTGCAACCTTTCTAGCGTCGCAATCATAACTGGATACGTTCTTTCCAGACGCTATCGTTACTGCATTCTGGAAAGCAGATCTCGCATCTTCCCAGTTTTTGTCTCGGCGATAATCGTGCCCCAGAGACACCAACTCCTGAAATCTTATTCGCTGATGGAAGAATGCTGGAAGCGGTCCGGTTAATTGAGCAGCAGCGGCATACAGGAGAGTGCATATTTTCCCGTTTCCGCGATAATCTTTACCAGCAAACCGAAGATATTGGTAGATGTCATAGTGGAACTCTTCCTCAGCTTCAGTCACAGTAAGTGGAAGAACGTTGCCCCACGCTCTCCAGCGATTCCAGTTTGAGTTCTTTGCGTCATTTTTTACATCTGTATAGGATCCCGTTTTGGGAATCGGACGATTTCTGATAAACTCTCTGACGGTCTCCTCGCTATCTGTTAATAGGAGATGTGCTATCCAACCCGCAGTAACAATTGAATCCCATGATGGATCGTATTCAATGGGATCAAACCCAAGGCCCTGTAACGAATCCCTCTCATTTGAGAGATAGTCATGAACGTAATTGCGCCCAAGATACTCTGCAAGCACGTCGTCAACACCGATTGATTCGGTCTGATCAGATTGGTTCCATTTTTTCACCCGCTCCGATAGCACATCAAATAATCTGATTTGTTGGGGGCCTCGATCATCTATACGTTTGGCAAAATAACCAGTTGCAGATCGATACAGAATACGTTCGTAATGATGAGAGTGGCCCGCGAGTTGGTCCATAACGTTAAGGAAAACATCAAATGAAATTGTATCTCGACAATCTTCGCGGAATTCCCATTCGACTTTGGTCGTATCGTAGACGCTTTGGATCAGATCGTGGGCTACCTCGATCTCGCCTTGATTCGCTTTTGTAACAGCAAAATAGACCGGCCCAGATAATAGGGGAACACGAAAATATTCTCCTAAAGTATCGATCTGTATTTGGCCCTGTGTATTGTCAGCTCCCTTCAATTCAAGGGTTATCTCTCCCTTCTCCAATTTTTCATCGTGTATCTCAACAAAGGCCGGAGAAGTAATTTCTGCAGTCTCTAACGAGATCCCGAGTTTTAAATCACCGAGGATTGAGTCGGGGCTATCCACTTCCTTTGGGTGGAAACTATAGTTAATATCCCTCCTCAAATCCCCATCGATAATTCTGTCACTCATGATTGATGGTTGATCCATTCTAACTTATATCTATGTGGCTCTGTTGAAACCCTTGTCCGATAATAGATTCTAACGGTCGTGCTGAATACGGGGCGCAGTCAGCCCACCCGTGATCGCACTGAAGCTATTCACCTTCATTGAAACAACTCCGAAATCTCGTGGCGATTATTCCACTCGTAGTGGCGGTCGGCTGGTACCGAACTAACTGCTTTCGCTGACCCGACGATCACATACTTGCGGTCATCTAACGCGGACAGGGCAACTTCTGCCCGACGAATCCCATGGCGACTCACTTGTCCTTTCACTTCGGTGACATAACGCTGTGTGATTAAATCGGGGGTATAGGCTCGTCCATCTTCGTACGTGACCAGTGATCTGCGGAGGTGCCAACCAAATCCTGATGCCTCTCGCGTTTGTCTCGCCCCCATTATTAAGAAAACAATTTATGTGTTACAACACCACCATTAAATATCTGTAATATAATGTTGGATTTTTGTCTTTGGGTGGGATATGAGGTGGTATGTCAAATAGCCGGAACAATTCGAATTCAGATAATCATCCGGAAGAGAAAAATAGCCGAGTATATCCTAATCGTCGAACAATCATTACAGCGATTGGGGGGACAACTGCGCTCATTGCCGGTTGCGCTGACTCGGATGAAGCTGATAACCCAGATAACGATTCCGATGAAGACTTGAACGATGATGAACCGGCCACTGGCGATCCTCTGGAGGCGACTAGAGATTATTTAGACGCGTGGGACGAAGATGACTACGACGCGATAGTAGCTACTACGCATTCGGATGGTCCCGAAGAAGAATTCATTAGGGACATTGGCCGGGGACAATTAGAGGCAGAACTTCGGAGAGTCGATTTTGAAACGCATGAGGTCGAATTAGTGCAAGAGGAGGACGATTATGCAGAAACAAATGTAATCTATACAAGAGATTCTATCAGAGAAGGTGAAGAGACATTAGAAGCAGCGGTTGAATTACGTCAGGAGGAAGGGGAATGGAAAGTCTGGGAGCAAGAAGAACCAGCCGAAGTAGATTATGATGAATATGAAAACGAATCTTCAGATGATCATCAACAGAATTCAGGCGGGGACGGATCGGACGACGGGGATCAGGAACCGGACGAAGACGAGGAAGCCGACGACCGACCAGATGACTCGGAGGAAAGCGACGAGAGTGATCCCATTATCAGAACGTTGCACGCCGGTTCGGACGAAAACACCTCCTTCCCACCGATGGCCACCCTTCACGCCGAAATCGTTGAATTCGGTCGATACGATGAGGTGAGTAGTTTCGACTTCCAGTTCCGCAGGGCTGGTGAGAATGAATGGCGGATGCTTACCGTTGCTTTCTCAGGTGCCGAGGAGCCTCGTGAGATTTCGGCATCGAACAGTCGTCCAGATGTGGGCGAAGAGTGGGAGTATCGACCCGTCGTTCGCTTCAGCTACGAAGATGAGATTAGCCATGAAACCTACTACGGCGACGTAGAGACGTTCCTATTCACCGATGAGACGACAGTTCGCTCCTCATACGAGGGCGAGGAGACAGATCCCGATGCGGTTGATAACGATAACGGCGATGAAGACAACGAGGTGGAAGAAGGTATTGAGTTTACCTCCCATGACCGTGCCGTTGTCGAAGGTGAATTTGAAGACGGCGATGTTGTGTACGCCAGCACCGGGTTCTACGACGGACAAGAACTGTATGGGAATACGATCAACGAAGACGGAATTACATTTGGAGATGATGTTGCTGCGCCATTCGAAGGTGAAGTCGTCATCGAAGTTGGAGAGGGTGACGGGGTTGTGGAGAACGACGACGAAGTCCATATCCATGTCAACGACTACGGGGGGAACGACAGTACGGCGATAACTGGCCTCGCCACGACAGAAGACGATTACATGGTTGCAGGAACCACTCACGAGAACCCACACGCTGAAGATCACCTTGACCAGTTCGGAGATGAGGAGAACGATAACGAGGACGATGAGGATTCAGATGCTGGGGTACCAGCCACCTTCGAAGTAGAGATTACGGACACGGACTCGCCCGTAACCGGTGGTGAAGAACTCGGTGTTGATGCCACGATTGAGAACACGGGCGGGTTGCACGGAACCACAGAAGCCGTCTTCATCGTCGGGCACGATCCATCGAGGGAAGATTCGGAAACGGTGACGTTAGAACCCGGCGAATCGACCGATGTGCGCCTCTCGTTCACCTCGAGCGAACCAGCAAATACCGAAGAGTTCCCGGTCGTCGTCGAAACCGAGACAGATTCCGACACCGAAACGGCAGTTGTTGAACCCGCGTAGTTCTGCACGGTCTCACTCGTCCTCGTCAACCCCTTCTCAGGGAGGCTTCACTCGTTGGGAGTGTGGATCACTTCACTTCAATACTGGAGATACGATGGCGAATATCGTTTCCTGCATCATATTCCAGATGGCTTCTGAATGGTTCAGCGGCCCTATAACACACTTCTTCCACCAATTGATGGAGAAGTGCGCTGAAAACTTGGATGCGCGGGGTGTCGTCACGCCTGAGGAAGGAAGCACAATCGAATATAAATCTCGGGACTGGTTCAGTGGCGAAGAAACAGACGTGTTGGCTGATAAAATAACAAAAGGGTATGTGTTTAGCCCGGGCTGATTTCGGTACTCTCTCGTAGGAAGCGTTCAACGGACGCAATATGAACAGGCAGCAGACATCGGATACGATTCTCAGGGATGGGCTCCGCAGCGGAGCCCATTCCGTTACTTCTGCTGTCACTACTGGTTGGTGGAGTCTGTGAACGCAGACGATTTCACCAAAGAAGAGCTCCTTTCTCGGCTTCTCCAACTTGAGCAACGAGTCGAAGAACTCGAACGGGAGAACAAGCGAAAGGACAAGAAAATCGATCAGAAGGACGAGCGGATAGAAGAACTCGAAACACGCCTTCGCAAATACGAAAATCCGCATACACCGCCCAGTAAGCGACGGTCGGGGACTGACGAGTCCCCGACCTCGCAGGACGACGAAGACGAGAATGTTCGAACCGATGGCGGTACTCCCGGACGGAAGGACGGTCACGACCCTGAGTGGCGTGCAACAGCAGATCCCGACAAAGAGATCGATGTCACCTGTGACTGTTGTCCCGAGTGTGGCGAACACTTCGACGAGTCGGGGGCTGACGCCCACCGACTCGTCGAGGAGGTTCCCGATCCACAGCCACCACAAATTACCCGGTACAACCGTCGCTACTACCAGTGCAGCTCTTGTGGAACAGAAACCGTTGCTACACACCCCGACTGCCCCGATGAGGGGCAGTTCGGGGTGAACGTCATCTCTCAAGCAGCACTTTCTCGGTACGATCACCGCCTCCCCTACCGGAAAATCGCTGACCGGTTCGAGCAACTGCATGGATTAGAACTCTCGGGCGCGTCCGCGTGGCACGCGACCGAGCGCGCTGCGCGCGCCGGTCGCTGCGAATACGAACAGATTCGAAGACAGATTCAGCAAGCAGAGATCGTTCACGTTGACGAAACCGGTATCAAACGCGAGGGTGAGCAGGCGTGGATTTGGACGTTTCGGACGAGCGAGCACACGCTATACGCCGTAAGGGAGAGTCGTGGAAGTGATGTTCCCGCGGAAGTCCTCGGCGAGGACTTCCCGGGAACGGTCATCTGCGATGGGTGGACGGCGTATCCAGCGTTCAGCAGTAACCTTCAGCGGTGCTGGGCACATCTTCTCCGAGAAGCTGAAGACGCTGCTAGTGACCACGAGGAGGCAGAGCCCGTTTACCGGTACCTCAAGCAGATGTTCGTCGGTCTCCAGTCGTGGCTGGAGACCGACCCGAGTCTTCGTGAGAGAGCACAGATGCATCGCTCATGTCAGAACGGGCTTAGATCACTCGTGGAGCGGTCAGTAACCGACGAACCAGTGGCAACACTACTCGGGAAAATCGAAGGAGGGATCGACCACTGGCTCACCTTCGTCGGTGAGCCAGCGGTCTCCCCGACGAACAACGCAGCTGAGAACGCACTTCGTGAACCAGTCGTTCTCCGGAAAATCATCGGGACACTCCGTAACGATCGAGGTATGTTCGTTCACGAGACGATCTTGTCCCTGCTGGCGACATGGCGCCAGCAGGGACGCAATCCCTACGAAGAACTTCGCCGAGTCGTCAACAACAATGAGATGATCTCACGGGCTCACACTGAACCGGCTGTTGAGACTTCGGGGTAAACACGTACCGCTCAAGGAGCAATTCGATTGGGAGATCGCGATTCTCTAGACCTCCGAGTTGGAAGGGATGATTTTCCGCGAAGTCGTATAGCGAGATCTCTCAACGGGTAAGATGACTTGTAGTGCTTTATTTGGCATAGTGAGGAGGCAATCGCGTAAAATTCTTTAATATTCGTTGCCCTGTCTTCTCGTGAAATGCCGATCACTGGTTGATAGCAGTATGATCAGACTCGTATACATTCTTTTCGAAAATTATTAATATATTTATATTTCAATGTCTATCACATGAGTGTATTCACTCCCGAGGCAGAGAAATTCCTGTACGATCTTCAAGACCAATACATACAGTATCTAAAAGAAGAATACGAAATCACATCTGTCGCTGAGTATTTTGAACATGTGAACGCATACGAAAACTCTGATGCACCCCAATCGTTGAAAGATTATTTACAATCCAACGACGATCCTCTCGAACTTCTTTACCAAGTGGCACCGGCAACAGGTCAAGAAGTCGTCTTAGTATCCAGCAATCCCGGATTACCAAATAGTCTTTCTCCAGATACATTCCGCCCCTCAAGACATCACGGGCGTCACAGTGAGGCAGGAGACAATGTCGCTCGTTCTGCGGAAGTTCTTGCTCAGAATCTTCATGGATATCTGTCTAATTCTAAAGGATTCAGTCAAATAATTCCTAAATTACAATCTTCGCTTGACTTGCTTACGAGCCCTGATGAGGTTCCTTTTGAAGAGTATATAAGAGTGGATGAATCTGGTTTGTCGCCGAGCCTCCACGATGAAATATACTATACGCGAGTCTACAAACTCCCGAGCTATAACGAGACTGCTCTTACTAAAAGAGACAAGGAATTTGGAAAGCAAACTTTCCAAACTGAGCTTAAGAAGGTGACTGACCCAAAGGTGGTAGTTTGTACTGGGGCGATTGCCTGGAGAGCCATGTACGAATCTGTGGACAATCCCCAAGAAGAGATTGAAGCGTACAACGAATCTATTGTAACGGACAGCTTCAGCAAATACGATCAGGGTGGTGCTCGAGGCGGTCTGTATCAATTCCAAGAGCAAGGCATTTGGGTTCTAACGACGCGTCACGGGAGTTGGCCTATAGATACCGAACGCCTGGAGGAAAATCTTCAAACACTGAACCAACATGTCTAGAATTTTATCAACCACAAATCACGCCTAAGACTTGTCTGTGGTATCTTCTTTGACTTTCTCTGCCTCTTCACAAAGCGCCTGTTCTTCGTCGGGACTTGGCGGTAGTTGGTACGGGAGCTTATCGAAGATCGTCCGGCCAAATCCACGATATCTTTTTCGAGCGTAGTAAGCCGACATGCTGCACCTGCTTGAAATGCGACCAAGGCGATTGCGAGCGATGTAGAAGACGTCGAGGTCGGTGTTGGTGCCTGTCAACGTGTAATCGAACGGGCCAGTAGTGTAGTCGATGCTGTCTGGTTCGACGGTGCCGTCTTCGTACAGCACGAATGATTCTTACTCGAGATCCACCTCCGCCAGCACCGACTCTCCGAAGTAGATCTCGATATTGATGTAGTAGATTTGTGCCGGGGAATCAAGGAGGATGTACGCTTCGTCGATGTCGCGCACCTCGAACTTGCTGCCCTTGAGTTGGTGCCTGACGGCGTCGACCTCGCGCTCGCCTTGCTGGTCGGAGACGCTGTTCTTGATGCGACTGGCAATCGTCGCCTTGGGAACCGAGACGACCGATCAGTTGGTATAAGTCGGACCCCGTCGGTTACCCCCTTTCCCCTTGTGCTACCAGATTCCACTAGTTACTCTCA
The DNA here is from genome assembly GCF_041821125.1 of Natronorubrum sp. A-ect3. Lineage (NCBI taxonomy): Archaea > Methanobacteriati > Methanobacteriota > Halobacteria > Halobacteriales > Natrialbaceae > Natronorubrum > Natronorubrum sp. A-ect3. The sequence continues at coordinate 410,905 of NZ_JBGUBB010000003.1, forward strand.
CAGTGTCTCGATGCACTCTGGACAAACTATCAATCAACCAGATCGGTGCTCATCACACCACTGCAAAGGGCTGCCGACAACCACGGGCAAGTTTTGGAGCTTATAACAAGGCTGAAACTTCTCCGTCCATAGCTTCGGAAACGGTGGAGGGAGGGTATGCTGGACAATATTTCCCGAGCAGAAATACTACCAGAGTTGTTGATAGTAGCACGCTTAGGTACGGCACAGATATACGTGAGCAGTTTTTGTGAACCACACAATTGGTAACAGACCTCTCTCCGAAATTACCAGAGCTTTTGAGCGAGTCCGGACCCTCCGTCGTTTCCGGAGCTTTCAGTGACCATCGAACTGTTCCAATCATCGAAGCACCAGACTCAATAGTCAGAGATATCGGACTGAAGGAGATTATTGTCATCAGCCGTTGATCGAATGATGTTTGCCACCTCTTCAAACCGGTTCGTCGAGAGAAGAACCTCAAGAACTGCGTTTAACGGAACATCAAGTTCGTACTCGTGATAACGACCAGCTGAGAGCCCTTCGTTCCGTTCATAGACGCTGATGAGCCCAAGCATATTCATATCTGAAAGGTGATCGCGAACACGCCGTTCGCTCACATTATCAGCATCAAGTCTGTCACAGATCTTCACGTATCGTTCGTAAAGATCTCGAGATCGGACAGGTACTTTGTTGAGCGCCTGGTGATAAGAGAGTGCACAGAGGACTGCGTGGCCCTGTGTCGTGAGTTCCTGCATCCCTTCATACAGTTGGTTCTTCTCGAGTTCGTCTTGAGCATCTCGGACGTGCTCCTCAGTCACGGTATCGACATCTTCGGCCTGAGCCAGTTCTCCAGCTTCACGAAGCAGACGGATCGCCTGTCGGGCCGATCCAGTGTCCTGAGCGGCAAAGGCCGCACAAAGTGGAACCACGTCTCCGTCGAGGATACCATCGTAGAACGCTTTTTCAGCGCGTGGTTCAAGAATCGGGCGCAGTTGGTTTGCGTCGTATGGCGGAAAGAGAATTTCTTTTTCAGCGAGTGTGTCTTTGACCTTCGGAGAGAGATTATCCCGGAACTGGAAGTCATTACTGATACCGATTATTACAGGGCGAACATCGCCGACATAACCGTTCGACCGCGCTCGAGGGAGTCCATAGAGAATGTCATCGGAGTTTCCAATGTTGTCGATCTCGTCGAGGACAATCACAACGGTACCACCGAGTGCATCGAGCTCTTCGTAGAGGATATCAAATACACGTTGCTGGGAATAACCGGTAGTACTGATGCGGTCTCTGTTCTGGCTTTTACGAATTTCGTTTACGAGCGCGACTGCGACCTGATAAGACGAGGAAAGGTTCTCACAGCTAACCCAGACAGTTGAGAGATCAACGTCGTCGTACTCGGCAGCATCGTTCTCCAAGTGCGACAGCATGAATTTCGTCGCAACGGTTTTTCCCGTCCCCGTCTTCCCGTATAGGAAGATGTTCGATGTTGGGCGATTATCGATGACCGGTTGGAGAGCTCGTTGGTATTTCTCGAGTTCCTCGTCTCGTTCACGAATATCCTCAGGCTCATACGAGTCGTCAAGCGGTTGGGCATCCGCGAACACTTGACGATCCCGCTGGAACATCCCCATGAGAGACGATAATACAGCCTGACATGATAAAACCACCCCTTCCTTAGCTTCCGGAGCGTCCTAAGCTCAGTGACTTATAAATCTACACCACACCACCACTTCCTAAGCTTTCGTTTTTATAATACACCCTCACTCCACTGTTTCCGGAGCTTTTGTTTGAACGGGTCTCCCCTCTTTTCAACGAAAATCTAACAAAGAAGAAAGTTTTAAATAACCATAACTAAAACAGTAACTGTACTGCAGGTAGAGTTCCATTATAGAGCGTGTCATAGAAAGCGTCACGTACGAAGCAGCAGGGTGCGGAAAGTGTGTCCAGCACCAGCGCAACCCTGCAAGACGTAGCTTCGGTAGACGACTTCTTGAATGTCGCGGCTACCGAGACAGTACCGCTGTTCAAGCACCTTGAGTTCGAGTTTCTA